>CAJUOU010000019.1 GCA_910588545.1 uncultured Christensenellaceae bacterium | reverse complement strand
ACTTTTATTTTATCATTTTTAAGAACAAAAGTAAAGTAGGAGTGGACAGATTGACTAATATTATTTATCACTGCATCGTCACTTATGAGGTATTTCGGCGGGCTTGTCCTTACTACTCCTTTGTTTCCTACTATGTATAGCAAGTCTATATCCTTGGGCAGGCTTGTCAATTCGCCTTGCAAGTTGTTCGCAAACACTATCTTGCTTTCCTCATTGTTTATTTGGATTACTCTATCGCTTGTTGCTGCTATCTCCCAGCCACCTATACTTTCCATATACTTAACTTCACCATTAAATATGTCTGCTACTACCTTATTCTCCCCATTCATTATTATGCTTTGTATGTTTAGTACTTCCATATACTCTTTTAATATATCTGCTTCTGCTCCCTCTATCTCTGCTTTTACTATACCCTCTAGTTTATCTATACCCTTTTCACTCATATATTTCCTACACACGTACATCTTATACAAATCCAGCTTTCCGTTTACTACCATATAATGCCTATTCTGTATATCCAACATTACAATATCGTAGTTGCTATTTGCCGTTACCGTTTGCACTTTTATGCTGTTATCCATCCTGCCCAATCCGCTTATTACACCTACGCTCAGTACCACTACTCCCATTACCGTTGCTATTATCCGCTTTGGTCTTTTGTTTAACATGCTATAACTACTTATCAGCACCATTACCAATATATACACTATCACTATGTATATATTTATCTGCACCTTTATACTTAAAAACGGCACTGTTGCCAATCCGTTTATCATTTTCTCTATAAGTTCCATTATATACCCTACGGGATTTAGTCCGTACGCTATATATGGTGTTACTGCTGTAGATATTACTATTCCGAATATCAATGGATACAATATTGTTATTATTGGTACTACCAACATGTTGGCTATAAAAAATATTAAAGACACTTTCCCAAAGTAATGTAATGTTATTGGTAACACTGCTATGTTTACGCTTATATTTATTGCTGCAAACTTATTGAATTTTTCCCACCTTGTTTTAATCAGTCTTTGTATTGGAGTTTGGAAAAACAGTATTCCTACCATTGCCATTACGGATAGTTGCATGGACACACTGTATAACGTCAGCGGGTTTATCATCAATATTACCATTACACTTAGTGACAAAGATGTCATTCCGCAATATCTTAGCCCTAACATTTTACCTAGTTTGTACACTGCTAGCATTAAATATGCTCTTAATACCGATGCTCCAAATCCCACTAAGTAGGCATATATCCCGCATAGCAACATTACTAATATAAAGTCTAATACTTTATTTATCCTTAGCTTTTTGCTTATCCAACCTACTATACCTGCTACTAAGCCCAAATGCAAGCCGCTTACTACAAATATATGTGCTATTCCCGTCTTTCTGCCCGAGCTTACAAACATGTTATCCATTTCCGATTTGTCTCCGAATACCATGCTGTACATCATTCCCCCGCCCGGGTACTTTGACATTGTTTCTCTGCACATTATCTTTATACTTTCTCTAAAACTTGCCTTTCCTTCTATTACATCCGTGCATTTAACATTTTCTAAAGTATACCTTACTACCCCCACATAGTCATACACACTTACTGTATTTGTCAAGTTTAATTTAATTGGCAATATATCTGCTGTCAACACCACTGTATCCCCGACTTGTATTCTCCTATTTATATCCGCATACAAATATGCACTTATCTTACCGCTAAGCTTTTCCCTGTTATTTTCCTTAGTATACTCTCCGTTTGTCAATATTAAGTTATATCTTACAGTCTTTTTATCTGACTGTACTTCCCCATTTAAATCGCTTTCCGAATTAACTACTCCGCTTACCACAGCATTTTCTATTACAGGCACATACCTTGTTGCCTTTAACATTACTACTCCGCCTGCTGTTGTGAATATTATATACGTTAACAACAATACTACTGCTCTTACTAGATACTTCCTATACTTAGGCATACTTGCTATAACTATGGTAACCACTATCCCCACAACTCCCACTACTATTGCTGTTATAAAATGAAATAGGGATATACTCAATATCCCTACTATACCTACTAACATCATTGTGGGCATTAGCCTGAAATTTATTACCTTTTTCTTTTGCATCTCTTTCTCTTCTGTATACCTATATTCCTTCCTCTATTTTAACATATTACTACCTGTTTTTCAACCTTTATACTATCTTTAC
>CAJUOU010000018.1 GCA_910588545.1 uncultured Christensenellaceae bacterium | reverse complement strand
CCTAAAAAAGCAAATGTAATTTTAGATATAAATGGAAAAACAATAAATAGAAATTTAACTTCGTCCAATGCTAATGGGTCAGTAATTTATGTGCACGGAAATTTAAGAATCATTGACAGTGGTTTTGCTTCTAATACAATTTACGATTTAGACGATGCAATGGCTCTTAATCTTAAAAGTGGACAAATAACAGGCGGTTATAGTACTTATGGTGGAGGAATTTATATTGACGGCGGTAAATTTTATATGTATCAAAGTGCTATTTTTTTAAATAAGGCAACAGATGCCGCAGGTGTGTTTGTTACAAATAGCGGAGAAGTTAATATCTACGATGGTATAATACTAAAAAATATCGCTTCTCGTACTGGTGGCGGTATATGTAGTTTAAATAGTTCTAAGATTAATGTGTATGGAGGACATCTATTCCAAAATACTGCGACACATAGCGGTGGCGGTATTTATGGATATGAGGAATGTATAAGAATTTACGGTGGTAAAATTTCTTATAACAAAGCAGGGGTTGCAGGTGGAGGAGTTGGCTTAGTTAATTCTGCTAATAGCAGCAAAAAGGCAATTATAAATAATTGCATATTTAGTCATAACAAGGCATATTCTGGTTCAACGGTTAAGACTATTGGTGGTGCAATCGATGCAAATGCTGCGACAGTCGATTTGGACGGAGTGGAAATAAAAAATAATGAAGCAGATTCAGGCTCCGCAATAGGTAATGTTAGTAATAAAATTACTCTAAAAAACTGTACAATAACTAACAATAAAGCAACTACTTCCGATGGATATGCCGTACAATTACATGATTATGCAGACAATGGGGTGTACCTATCTTGCGGAAATAATGTTATAATATTAGATAATAGGGGTAGTTCTGGAATTGTTGAAAAAAATGTTTGGATAGAAATTTATAGACACGATATAGAATTATTTGAATATGCACCGGGTAGTCGTATTAATATTTCTACAGAGCCTTACTCAAATAGTAGGCCCGTTGAATTTTTATCGTTTGGCAATATTCATGACTCTAAAAACAATGTAAAAACTATAATATCAATTTTTAATAACGCATCGGATTATTTTAATGGTAGTACAATACAAGCTTATGGTCCAGGTCAATCTTATAGATTTATTGGAGAGAATACAATTGCTAATGCAGTATGGCGCGTAAAAAGCTGCGATGGGGGGGGGTGTAAATTACTACACCGATACAAATTATATTGAAGTGCCTTATACAGGATCTGATTATGAAATAGATTTTTGCAGTAGGACAGATTATGAACCTATAAATTGTCAAATGTATAGTGCGTATTTTGGTGAAGAGGATAGTGGAGGAACTTATGGTAGAAGTGCAGGTGTATATGTGGTTACAGCTGATATACAACTAGATAATAATAATAATTGGTACACAAACAGGGGCACTTTTACATTAAGAATTGTACCAAAAGTAATGCCAACAATGAAATGGGGGACAGATACCTGTGTTTATGATGCACAATTTCATAAAGTTTCGTTAACATTATCTTACGCTGGAAGATATTATGATACCAACATACAAACACTTTTGGGAGGAACAAATGTTGGTACAGGCATTAACTTTACAGATGGTATAATTAAAAGTAGTACTGGTAGGGTTGATAGTAATTACAGAATGCCATTGTGGAATAGAGTAAAAACATTTACTATAACTCCTAGATATTTGGATAGACCAACGATAAAAAGTGGTACGGGAAGTACATTTACCTATGACGGTACACAACATCAACTGCAGTTAAATAATTATAATACAACTTACCTAACCGGTTTACAATCATATACCGATGCGGGATGGCATGAAACTAAAATATCAATAAAATCTCCTGGGAATTGCTATTGGAAAACTACAACAGGTAGTTCAAGTGGAACGGATACGGCAGATATAACCTTTATGATGGAAATACTACTAAAACCAATCGAAAAACCAATATTAGGAGATAATGAGTTTATATATACAGGTCAAGAAATAACATTTCTTCCTGACGGTTTTGACGCATCGCAAATGGAAATAACGGGTAATAAAAATACCGATGTCGGCGAGTATACGGCAAAAGTTACGCCTAACTCAAACTATAAGTGGAGTGATAATACAACAACAGCGATAGAGTTTAAGTATAGGATATTCCCTCCGGGAGTTGTTGTAAAGGACGGGGTAAAATATGATTACCTATATATAGATAGCAATAATATAAAAAAATCTTATGGAAATAGTTATATTCATAGGATAGATGACCACAACTTAAACTTAGTAAACGGAGTATCTAAATATGTATTAGGCAATATACCGGCAAATACAAGCATAGAGACATTTTTACAAAACTTGTATAGTGACAGGAATTTAATAAAGATATACGCAAAGGAAAGTGATATAACACCTATATATGACGGCTTGTCAGGTACAAGGAGTAACTTAAGTCAAACTTTAGCAACAGGTTTTAAAGTGGAACTTTACGAAAGTAGCGAAGATACAACCGTGCTTGACACAATCTACCTATCCGTATTAGGGGATATAAACGGCGATGGTATGATAAACGCAAGTGACGTATCCTACTTAAGACAAGTAGCAAATGACAGTACATTGTTGGAAAATATGCCAATAGAAAAGAAACTAGCTTGTATGATAAACAACAAAGGCGGAATAACCGAGGTAGACAGTGAGATACTGAGGAACTATATCGGCAAGGAAATAGATTTAGATAAATTTATGGAAAGTGAAACAGCAAATACAAATAATACTTACACATATTTAACCTTGGATAGGGACAATATGCTACGTAAAGTGAGTGAAAGCAAAACCAATGTAATAGGAAATATATCATTAAATACAAGTGTAGAGACATTAAAAAGTAAACTAGCAGAGATGGGAATAAACATATCCGCAATGACAATCTACAACAGGAAAGGCGAGGCAGTAAGTGACAATAGTGCAATAGTAGGAACAGGCTGGAGGATAGAGGTAGGCGGAGAGGAAACATATTTATCCGTACTAGGCGACTTGACAGGAGACGGAAGAATAACGGCAGCAGATATATCCTATTTAAGAGCAATAGCAGCAAGTGATA
>CAJUOU010000017.1 GCA_910588545.1 uncultured Christensenellaceae bacterium | reverse complement strand
AACAGATAGGATAAGACGAGAATTTTTGTGTCAATAATTGTTTTTTATACTTACAATCCCTTGCAAGTGATTATCTCGTATTCCTACAAGCTAATCTCGACTAGTAGTAGCTCTCGCTACTCCTTAAAAGGAGGTGATCCAGCCGCACCTTCCGATACGGCTACCTTGTTACGACTTCACCCCAGTCATTGGTCTTACCTTAGGCGGCTGTCTCCCTTGCGGGTTAACTCACCGACTTTGGGTACTCCCAACTCCCATGGCGTGACGGGCGGTGTGTACAAGACCCGAGAACGCATTCACCCCGACATTCTGATTCGGGATTACTAGCAACTCCGACTTCGTGTGGGCGGGTTGCAGCCCACAGTCCGAACTGAGACTATCTTTTTGAGATTCGCTTACTGTTACCAGCTCGCTGCTCTTTGTAATAGCCATTGTAGCACGTGTGTAGCCCAAGACGTAAGGGGCATGATGATTTGACGTCATCCCCACCTTCCTCCGTGTTATCCACGGCAGTCTAACTAGAGTTCCTAACTTAATATTGGCAACTAGTTATAAGGGTTGCGCTCGTTGCGGGACTTAACCCAACATCTCACGACACGAGCTGACGACAACCATGCACCACCTGTCTATATGTCCCCGAAGGGAATTCCTAATCTCTTAGGCGGTCATACGATGTCAAGTCTTGGTAAGGTTCTTCGCGTTGCTTCGAATTAAACCACATGCTCCGCTGCTTGTGCGGGTCCCCGTCAATTTCTTTGAGTTTCAACCTTGCGGCCGTACTCCCCAGGCGGGATACTTAATGCGTTAGCTTCGGCGCAGAAGGAGTCGATACCTCCTACACCTAGTATCCATCGTTTACAGTGTGGACTACCAGGGTATCTAATCCTGTTTGCTCCCCACACTTTCGTGCCTCAGCGTCAGTTACAGTCCAGAAAGTCGCCTTCGCCACTGATGTTCCTCCTAATATCTACGCATTCCACCGCTACACTAGGAATTCCACTTTCCTCTACTGCACTCAAGTATAGCAGTTTTAGAAGCAGCACCTGAGTTAAGCTCTAGGTATTTCACTTCTAACTTGCTACACCGCCTACACACCCTTTACGCCCAGTCATTCCGAACAACGCTTGCCCCCTACGTATTACCGCGGCTGCTGGCACGTAGTTAGCCGGGGCTTTCTTACGAGGTACCGTCATTCTTCGTCCCTCGCGACAGAAGTTTACAATCCGAAAACCTTCATCCTTCACGCGGCGTTGCTGGGTCAGGCTTGCGCCCATTGCCCAATATTCCCCACTGCTGCCTCCCGTAGGAGTCTGGGCCGTGTCTCAGTCCCAGTGTGGCCGATCACCCTCTCAGGTCGGCTACCCATCGTTGCCTTGGTGGGCCGTTACCTCACCAACTAGCTAATGGGTCGCGAGCCCATCCTATACCGATAAATCTTTTACCCCTGTATCATGCGATACTGTGGTCTTATACCGTATTAGCACAAATTTCTCTGTGTTATCCCGTTGTATAGGGCAGGTTGCTCACGTGTTACTCACCCGTTCGCCACTAAAGTATTGCTACTTCCGTTCGACTTGCATGTGTTAGGCATGCCGCCAGCGTTCGTCCTGAGCCAGAATCAAACTCTTAAGTTCATATTCTTGCTCTTTAACAAATCATTGACTTTTTGTGTAATTCTACTTTTGTTAAAGGCTTTTTTCTTGTTCTTCCACAAAAATTTCGCCTTATCCTATCTATTCTTTTGTCAAGGTACTGTTGTCGCTACTCATTTATCGCAGCTTGTATATAATACCACATCCCTAAAGATATGTCAACAAAAAATCGCCATTTTTTTAAAAAATTTTTTAAACATTAAAAAAGATGTAAAAATAGCTGTATTTAAGGGTTTTCCTACCTATTTTGTATGTCGTTTTTTGTTATTTTTACAGCTTTTCTATATATTATAAAGTAATATTAATTTAACAGTGAATATTATGTATTTTAATCAATATTATATTTTCTTTCAATTACTCCGCCGCCAAGGCAATATTTATCTTGATAAATTACTGCATATTGTCCCTCTGCTATTGCACGTTGTTTTTGTTCGAATATAAGTTTTATCCCTCCACTCGGTTTGACAATACATTTTGCCTTTTGTAGTGATTGTCTGTGACGAATACGCACTAGACAATCAAACTCTGTCTCAAGCGGTTTTTCGGGGATAAAATTAAAATCGTCCGTCTCCAAACAATTATGGAACAAAATATCCATTTCTCCTTGAGAAACATATAAAATGTTTTTTTCAACATCCTTATCCAATACAAACCATCTAGAGCCGTTACCGTCCTGCTTGCCGCCTATGCCAAGTCCTCGCCTTTGACCTATTGTATAGTAAAAAACACCTTGGTGTTCGCCGACAACCTCTCCGTCGACAGTCATCATTTTCCCCGGTTTCATAGGTATGTATTCGGACAAAAATTTACGAAAATTTCTTTCTCCTATAAAACAAATGCCCGTACTATCTTTTTTTTCGGCAGTGGATAAATTATATTTTTTCGCAAGTTCCCTAACCGTAGGCTTATCAATATCCCCGATAGGGAAAAGCACTTTGTCAAGCTGCTCGGAAGTTAATTGATTTAAAAAATATGTTTGGTCTTTATTATCGTCTTCCGCACGCACCAAATAGCTTTTTCCGTCTTTATGTTCAACATTGCAATAATGCCCCGTTGCAACATAATCCGCTCCTGTTTTTAGTGCATATTTTAAAAAGGTATCAAACTTAATCTCCTTATTGCAAAGCACATCGGGATTAGGCGTTCTGCCCTTTTTATACTCCTCTACAAAATGTTTGAACACTCTGTCATAATACTCCTCACTGAAATCAACTGAATAATAAGGAATACCTATTTTATTGCAAACATCTTTTACGTCCTGAAAATCTTCGTCCGCAGTACAGCAACCCATTTCGTCGGTCTCTTTCCAATTACGCATAAAAAGTCCGATAACTTCGTGTCCCTGTTCCTTTAAAAGCGCGGCGGTCAACGAGCTATCCACTCCACCGCTCATACCTACAACAATTTTAGCCATATATATTTGTTGACAAATACTTATTTGCATTATCCGGCACGATAATTACAATGTTTTTGTCAGTATTCTCCTTACACAAATTTACTGCCGCCGCATAATTTGCCCCCGCACTTATGCCACCCATAATACCATATTTTAAAGCCAAGTCCTTAGCGCCTTTTACGGCATCTTCCGACTTTACAAGCATCATTTTATCTATCAAAGATAAATTTAAAAGTTTGGGGATAAAGTTTGCCCCAATGCCTTGTATACCGTGACTTCCTGCCACTCCTTTTGTTATAAGCGGACTTTCATACGGCTCAATACCCACGATTTTCGCAGGGTATTTGTTGTCTTTTACATACTTTCCTATACCTACCAAAGTGCCGCCTGAGCCTATTCCGTCAACTATAAAATCCGCTTGTACTTGAGCAAAAATTTCCGGTGCAGTTGTTTCGTAATGAGCCAAAGCATTGTCAGGATTTTCAAATTGATTTGGCACAAAGCTATTGTCAATAGACTTATGCAACTCCTGTGCTTTATCGATAGCACCTTGCATACCCAAAGCTTTTGGAGTTAAAACTAATTGTGCACCTAAAGCCTGCAAAATTTGTCTGCGCTCCAAACTCATATTATCTGGCAATGTCAAAATCGCTTTCATACCCATGCGTGCACACATAAACGCAAGACCGATACCTGTGTTCCCCGAAGTTGGCTCGATAATTGTCGCGCCCTCTTTTATATCGCCCCGCTCCAATGCCTTTTTAATCATATAGTAAGCAGGTCTGTCCTTAATACTCCCTGTCGGGTTGTAATACTCTAGCTTTGCAAAAAGCTTGTTACCATTGATTTCGTCAACCAAAACCAAGGGAGTATTCCCCAAAGTATCCATCATGCTTTTCATATCTATCTCCTTGTCCTTAAAATAGCTATTTTAAAAATTTGTTTTTAATTTGGTATTTATTCCAAAAAATATTAATCGCCAATGTTCAAATATTCCTTAATTTTTCCTACAGTAAACTTTTGTGACCTTACGGCGTCCTTTGATATTGGAATAATGCAAACCGCGTGCAATCCTGCAATACCTTTTGTTCTGTATAATGAATAGTTTGCACCCGCACTATCCAAAACATTTAAAAGAGTTTTGGTACCCAAGTCAAAAGCATCATACTTACCCCTTATCACTACTGTGGGCGGATAATCATTTTTAATAAATCCTAGCGGGCTAAAATCTTGTTTGCAAATCACTTGTTTGTCCTTAAGGTCTTTGTTTGTAAGGTCAAAAAATGCTTTTACATAAGTCTTGCAAAAAGGTGCTTTTGCTTTTAGTATTTCATTTATGCTATAAGCACCGTTAATAAGTACGGTACACCCAACTTTAAAATCATTAATATGCTGAAAATCGATACTATTTTGACTGTACAAGCTTTTATCACATGTGATTGTTGCAATAAAACTTGCAAAATATGCTCCCGCAGATTCCCCTGCTATCACTATTTTATCCGTATCCAAATTGTATTGTTCCGCTCTATCAAGCACAAAATCTATCGCTTTGAAAATATCTTGTAATTGATTTGGAAAATGACTTTTTGGCGCAAGCTGATATCCTACATTTACTACGAAAAAACCTTGCTTTGCCATTGTACTGCAATATGTCCTGCGAAGTGCAGTTGTACCCGATATAAACCCTCCGCCATGAATATAAAACATTATAGGGCGTTTTGAGGTATCCGTTACACGTGGATAAAAAATATCAATTTTTTGACTTTTATTATTACCGTATGCTACGCCATATTCCTTAGATAAACCTTTGGCATTAACAGGCGTAACTGCTTTTAACAAGAACTCGGAAGCAGTCAGCATTTTGCCTACGGCACATGCATAATAATAATCAAACTTTTTCATCCACCCTCCAAAATAATTATATGTTTAATATAACTATTAATAGTTTACCACTTTTTTGACAAAACTGCAATATTTTTTTTAATATTAGTTAATTATATAAATAGCATTAATCATTTAACGATTCATTTACCTTTAAAATTTAAAAAATGTTATTATGATTATAACACAAAAAGTCGGTTGCCCGACTTTTTGTGTTTCGTATTATTCATATTTTTATTAAAAGAATAAGTCCATTGCAAATAATTTATCCACAACATTTCTTACTATTTCCGCATCCGCGCTTGTCACATTGCCTTTGTTTATTACCATACTTGCCAGCTTCTTTTCCTCGCTTA
>CAJUOU010000016.1:278-9975 GCA_910588545.1 uncultured Christensenellaceae bacterium | reverse complement strand
CCGTGTTAGTGCGACTAAAACGGCACTCTTTATTCAAAGAGTGCCTTATATGGAGCTACTAACCGGATTTGAACCGGTGACCTCTTCCTTACCAAGGAAGTGCTCTACCTCCTGAGCCATAGTAGCAAATATTATAGTTTTACAAATTGTAAATGTACCAAAATTACTTTGCCTCATAATTATAATATAAGGCAATTAATTTGTCAAGTAAAATAATAAATAGATTATTAAAGCTTTTTATTTGTTAAATTCTATTTCATGCGTGCCGGATTTCTTACATTCAGGGCAATTAAGTCTTATAAAGCAACCTATTTGCCAACCAAATAAAAATTTGATGAATTTTGGTTTATAGCTATGTCCGCAATTTTCGCAAACCACATTTATTTTTCGCCAAAATAAATAGTTACCTAAAACCAACAAAGCGATAAATATCGCTAACCCAATTAAAACATATCCCCAAACAGGCATCAACCTTACCTCCATAAACTTTTTACAATTAAATTATACCATACGATAACAAAAAAGTAAATACCTAACAAATTTAAGCATAAAAATGAACATAAAATAAAAAAATCACTGTAAAATATTTGATTTTTATAAAAAAATAGGTTAAACTATAAAAGTACTTTAAATATAGAGAGGTCGCCTAGCTCGGTTTATGGCGCACGATTGGAAATCGTGTAATGTTAATAGCATTCGAGGGTTCGAATCCCTTCCTCTCTGCCATAAGAAACCTAAATCGGACAAATCGTTTGCTTTAGGTTTTTTAATTTAAGGTGTAGGATTAAAGCGGTGCGACAGCACCGCTCTCGTTTTATTAAGCCCCCAGCATAGTGCCATTAAAAAACCTTGACAAAATGTTAATATTGTGTCGCAACAACCATGGAGTGTGCTGTGGGAGTGCGTTCCATATTGGGACGCACTTTTTTTATTTTTAATAATGTTAAAATTTGATATAGTTCAGATTTCTAATATAATAAAATTAAAAAAAGACTAAATTTGATTGATTTTTACATGGTTTTTGCAATTTTTTAGTATAATTGCTTTAGTGGACAAGTTTTGGGACATGCTAAATGGTATAATATAATTGAAAGGAATTTAATAAATCAAATTTAGAAAGGAGGTGTAGAAGTGTCAAATAATCGAAAAGGAAACAAAAGACTATCAATATTTTTAGTTTTAAGATCACTAGAACTTATGAGTGATAAAGAAAACCCAATAAAGCAACAAACACTTGCAAATACAATAAACGAATTAGGTGGAATATTAAATTTAAATTTGTGGTGTGATAGAAAAACAGTTGGTAGGCACTTAAGAACTTTATCAGCTGCTGGCTATAAGATAGTTAGTATAAAAGGGAAAGGTTGTTATCTTGAAAGCAATAAATTTACAAAACAAGAAAATGAAATGTTGATTAAATTAGTAGAAGATTCAAATTTGGAAAATGATTTAAAATTGTTATTATTAGAAAAAATAATTGCGAATGGAAACACATTAAATCCAGAACAAATATGTAAATACTTAAAATCAGAATTTAATATAAAAAGATATCATCAAATCATTTGCGAAGAATAATAAAGGGGAAATAAATGGAAAATGTTTTTGATTTACTAGGGAAAGAAATGAATGAGCAAACTTTTGCAGGTTGGCAGAAAATTGCACATGGTTTTCATCCATTGTTAGAAGAGTATAGCTTTAGTGATAAAGAAGAATTAGATAGTTTTATTAAAGATTTTTCAGAACATAGAGATGTATCTATAAACAATATTATTGATTATATATTTGCATTAATATTTGGTATTTTTTCTTGCAAAATTGATTTGAATGAAGCATTAAGCACAACAAATTGGTTGTTTGATGAAATTGAAAAAATAAAAATGAATATCAAAGAAGATTTAGAAAATAAAAAATTTGCATGGTTGCATATTTTGAATGCTAAAATTCAAATTTTATATGGCACAATTTATGCGTATATGGGCGAATACATAAATTCTTCATATTATTTTATCAAGGGGTTAAAATCAGAGTCCATTACGTTAAATAGGCATTATTGTGAGTTTATACAATATGTTTTGTCAAAATTGGATGATTGGGTAGAAGAAACTGCTGAATATAAAGGCTGTGGTTTTTCTAAAGACAATCCAATGGGGTCTTGTGGTGGAACAATTTTAATTTCTCAATATGCTAATGAAATTATTTCTAACATGGAAGGCGATAACGGAGAAATAATTGTTGCAAAAGTTGGCAGATTTGGTCTTTATGGACATTTGGTTAGGTTGGGCAGCTGTGGAAGTGTTAAAATGGAAAATGGCAATGATAATATAATTGACTTGTACGAAACTTATGTAATTGACAGTGATTATAATCTTAAGAAAGTCAAAATTTATTTTAATGGTTATTTTGAGCGTAGTAAGAAATCAATTAGATTAGCAGATGGTTTTCATTTGAAAACAGTGAACAATATAGATACAAGTTTTAAAATTATTAAATAAAAAAAGGAGAAATATTACGTTAAATCAATTATTAAAAAATTTAGAATTATATATGGTTAAAGATACATCTAGGCATTGGACTAAAAAAGATGAACAATATAGTTACAATAATGAATATATTTCAGTATTGAGAATTGCATCATCAAACAAATGGACAAAAGATCCTATTCATAATTACATGTCAAAAATGTGGAGTATAGTCGTTGATATAAAGAAAAATTTTACTAAACTAGAAAATTATATTAAATTAAAAAATAATATTGATATTGCTATAACACCAGTAAATTCTGGAAAATATAAGGGATATCATGGAATAAGAATATATGGAATGACACAAGAACCCGACATACAAATAATATCAGAAATATTAAATTATATTTTTAAAGGAGTTTTATAAGATTTTATTATTATAAATATATAATAGGCACACTGTTTTTAAATGGAAAAATTTTGATACCCCCAATCAAATGACGCGAAATAAAAACTAGTTTAGATAAAAGTTATCAAGAAGAATTTCAACAAAAAAAACAACTTGTAAAGAAATTCGATTTAGGTTATACTCACGCTACCAAAGACACTCGTTAAAAATAACGAGTGTTTTTTAACTTTAAAATTATTACCATCCTACTTCCCTATTCCCCTAATCAAATTAATTTGGTAAAAATAATTGTTTATTATTAGGGGTAAATTTATGACTTTAGACGAATTTATAAAAAATAATAGCAACGAACTGAAAAATAATTGTGTTTTATTAATTGTGTGCAATACAAAAAGTAATACTATAGTAAATGGAAATTATGATAATTTTTCTATAAATACAGAATTTTTATCCGATGATGAGTTGCAAGAAATAACTTCTATGGCAGTATCTTTAGATTTACCTTTCCGTATCTTTTACGATGAAAAAGACTTTATAGATAATATAATAAATGCCAATAATTTAGATAGATTTATAGTATATAATTCTGCTCAAAATGGTGTTGGCCCAGGCAGAAAAGCATTGATACCGAGTATATGCAAATATTTGAATATCAGGCATACGGGTTCGGATTCATATAGAGTTTGTCTTTGTCGCGACAAATTTGCTATTGCATCTATTTTAAAAGCAAACAATATCAAAGTCCCTAAATTTCAACTTTATAAAGGAAATAACGATTTAAGTTTGTTTGAAGCAACAAAATACATAGCAAAACCTTTATACGAATCTTCTAGCATTGGTATAAGTAAAAACAATATTTTTAATGGAAATAATATACCATACGCTTATTTAAATACACTAATTAAAAATTTAAAACAACCTTTATTAATACAAGAATTTATAAGTGGCTACGAAATAGAGGTGCCAATTTTAGTAGGCAAACAATCTCTTTATGCTTTTTCGCCTGTGGTATTACATAAAAACAATAATTCATTAATTATCGGCGACGAAATTTTGGACTATAATCTGATTTTTAACGATGATTACACATTCTCTTCTCTACCTAACAATATCAATGACAAAGAGGTAAAGGAAACAGCAATAAAAACAGCTGAATTATTGGGATTAAAGGGCTTGTGTCGTGTAGACTTTAGACTAAAATTAAACGGAGAATTTTTTGTAACCGATGTGTCGACAAATCCACATTTTATTAATCATAGTAGTGTAAATTTTGCTTTTAAAAAGGAAGGAAAAACAGATAGTGATATTTTTAAAACAATATTAATGCTATCTTAATTTTCACTCCAAAATTGAATATCGGAAAGCAAATAAGGGGTTGAAAACAACTTCAGCGGCTTTTCCAATTTATCATAAAATTCCTTTTCAAAATAGCTGCATATTTCGATATAAGAATAATGTTTGTTAGTAACATATAGATTATTTAAAAGCTTATTTCTCAAATTATAATATTGATTAATTTCATTATCATCTTGAAAAATGGAAGTATCAATACTATTAAATGGCATAATTGTTGAATTTTCCGAAACGATATTTGCAATAAACAAATTGTTTTTCAAAATGTATTCATAATACGTGTCATTAGTTATATTTAATTGGCTTGCTTTTTCCCATAATAGTTTTGCTTGTTGCAAATTGCCATGGATAGCAAATAAAGTACCCACATTGATATATATCATAATTTGTGTACTAATATTAGTATTTTTACAAACATCAATAAATTGCAACAAATCATTTTCGTTGAATTTATCTTTATTCAGCAATTCACTTGCTAGCAGATAATTGCTTTTTATATAGACATATAAGTCGGAGAAACTATCAATAGATAACTCATTTAATAATGTATCGGCTATATAATATGGGTCGTCGCATTCAAATATTTCATTATTTGTTTTATATAGTGATTGATTTTTATCGCCTACAGATTGCAATAATAAAGCTATATAATTATTACCAGCCATAAAGTATTGTTTACTATACAATTCTTTTCTTTCAGTAAAATATTTAAAACTTTGCTTTACAAGACTTATTGATGGAACTCTAAATTTAGCGGAATTACTTTTTCTATAAAGTATATTTATTAAGTAATCAAATTCTACACTTTTATGACTACTTAAAATACTATATATTTCCTTAAATATTGTAACAGGACGTTCACTTTTAAAGATATTGTCTTTACCGTTACTGACAATAGATAACTTTAATAATAAAACAAATATTTTTTGTTCCAATTCACAATCGGAATTTAGTAAACTTATTAAGTCTGTTTCAATATGTTCCGATTTTTTTATGTCTGACAGTTTCCATTCTAAAAACAAAAGTAAATATTCAATTTCATTACTTAAAACTTGACTACCAAAGTCGTCCAAGTTTGTCAAGCTATAGTAATTTTTCAAATATTCTCCTTTTTCAATGCAATCGAACGTACTAATAAGCACATTAAATGTATTTTCGTCAAATACAGCAATAAATTCATTTTTTAACACTTCGTTGATTTTCTCATAAAAATGCAAACAATGAATTACTTGCATTGCAATCATCTCTTTTTCTCGGTCATCATTACTCATTCTTAAATGAGCTCTTCGGGTTGCATAATCAAAAGGATGATATTTTTGCAAATATTTTTCTATAACATTATTAAATAAAGTTCTATTGTCTTTGTTTAAATCGCTAAACACAGTTTGAATAAATTCTGTGTAAAAGCCATAATCTTGTTCTTTATATTCAAGGAATTTATCTTGTATAGCTATATTAATTATACTTGCCAAATCGGTAATTTTGTTGATTCTTTCGTCTATATTTATAATAGTATTTATTTTCTCTTGAGTAAATCTATCAATAAAATAAGAAGCAATTCCAAGTACATATTTTTCTTCCGCAGTGCAAATTGCTGCTATTTTTTGCGTTATTTTATTTTTTAAATAATCCTTATCGCCAAATGAACATTCGTCACTCTCGACTAAATACGTATAAATGTTTTGCATCTCATATATATCGTTATTTGTTAGCGATATCAAAAGATTAATTTCATCTTTGGAAAGTTTAGAAAAAGAATTAAGCAAACAACTAATAGGATAATCTAAATGTATTTTTTCAACATAATTATTCAATTCTAGTAGGTTATCAATAAATGTAACATTGTTACTATTGTAAATCACAACAAATTTTATTTCCAAACTTTCGTTTTTACACAATGTTTGTAATAATTCAATCATTTCATCGCAAAAATTTTCTTTCATATTCATTATTATTGCGATTTTGGAATAATTCATTTTTTTTATTATTTTTTCAATTTGATTTGTGTAAGAAACAATATCCGGACGGAATAAATTCGCAGTCGTTTTTAACAAAAAATTAAAACTGAAATGTTCAGAAACTTGATGATTAAAATAAGCATTTAACTCGTATTTTTGTTTTTTGGGGTTATATTGTTGTTTTAACAAAAACAAAAATTCCGAAACACTATTTGTGTTTTCGAATATTTCACTTAAAGAATATTCATTTTCCAATAAGTGCAATAAATTTATCGCATTTCTTAAACTTTGTGAATCCAACAACAATATTTTTTTATCGCTGTTTATAAAATTATTAAGCGACTCAAAGTATTCTTGATTTTTCAAATTAATATCACACATTATTTTAAATTTACCCCTAATAATAAACAATTATTTTTACCAAATTAATTTGATTAGGGGAATAGGGAAGTAGGATGGTAATAATTTTAAAGTTAAAAAACACTCGTTATTTTTAACGAGTGTCTTTGGTAGCGTGAGTATAACCTAAATCGAATTTCTTTACAAGTTGTTTTTTTTGTTGAAATTCTTCTTGATAACTTTTATCTAAACTAGTTTTTATTTCGCGTCATTTGATTGGGGGTATCAAAATTTTTCCATTTAAAAACAGTGTGCCTATTATATATTTATAATAATAAAATCTTATAAAACTCCTTTAAAAATATAATTTAATATTTCTGATATTATTTGTATGTCGGGTTCTTGTGTCATTCCATATATTCTTATTCCATGATATCCCTTATATTTTCCAGAATTTACTGGTGTTATAGCAATATCAATATTATTTTTTAATTTAATATAATTTTCTAGTTTAGTAAAATTTTTCTTTATATCAACGACTATACTCCACATTTTTGACATGTAATTATGAATAGGATCTTTTGTCCATTTGTTTGATGATGCAATTCTCAATACTGAAATATATTCATTATTGTAACTATATTGTTCATCTTTTTTAGTCCAATGCCTAGATGTATCTTTAACCATATATAATTCTAAATTTTTTAATAATTGATTTAACGTAATATTTCTCCTTTTTTTATTTAATAATTTTAAAACTTGTATCTATATTGTTCACTGTTTTCAAATGAAAACCATCTGCTAATCTAATTGATTTCTTACTACGCTCAAAATAACCATTAAAATAAATTTTGACTTTCTTAAGATTATAATCACTGTCAATTACATAAGTTTCGTACAAGTCAATTATATTATCATTGCCATTTTCCATTTTAACACTTCCACAGCTGCCCAACCTAACCAAATGTCCATAAAGACCAAATCTGCCAACTTTTGCAACAATTATTTCTCCGTTATCGCCTTCCATGTTAGAAATAATTTCATTAGCATATTGAGAAATTAAAATTGTTCCACCACAAGACCCCATTGGATTGTCTTTAGAAAAACCACAGCCTTTATATTCAGCAGTTTCTTCTACCCAATCATCCAATTTTGACAAAACATATTGTATAAACTCACAATAATGCCTATTTAACGTAATGGACTCTGATTTTAACCCCTTGATAAAATAATATGAAGAATTTATGTATTCGCCCATATACGCATAAATTGTGCCATATAAAATTTGAATTTTAGCATTCAAAATATGCAACCATGCAAATTTTTTATTTTCTAAATCTTCTTTGATATTCATTTTTATTTTTTCAATTTCATCAAACAACCAATTTGTTGTGCTTAATGCTTCATTCAAATCAATTTTGCAAGAAAAAATACCAAATATTAATGCAAATATATAATCAATAATATTGTTTATAGATACATCTCTATGTTCTGAAAAATCTTTAATAAAACTATCTAATTCTTCTTTATCACTAAAGCTATACTCTTCTAACAATGGATGAAAACCATGTGCAATTTTCTGCCAACCTGCAAAAGTTTGCTCATTCATTTCTTTCCCTAGTAAATCAAAAACATTTTCCATTTATTTCCCCTTTATTATTCTTCGCAAATGATTTGATGATATCTTTTTATATTAAATTCTGATTTTAAGTATTTACATATTTGTTCTGGATTTAATGTGTTTCCATTCGCAATTATTTTTTCTAATAATAACAATTTTAAATCATTTTCCAAATTTGAATCTTCTACTAATTTAATCAACATTTCATTTTCTTGTTTTGTAAATTTATTGCTTTCAAGATAACAACCTTTCCCTTTTATACTAACTATCTTATAGCCAGCAGCTGATAAAGTTCTTAAGTGCCTACCAACTGTTTTTCTATCACACCACAAATTTAAATTTAATATTCCACCTAATTCGTTTATTGTATTTGCAAGTGTTTGTTGCTTTATTGGGTTTTCTTTATCACTCATAAGTTCTAGTGATCTTAAAACTAAAAATATTGATAGTCTTTTGTTTCCTTTTCGATTATTTGACACTTCTACACCTCCTTTCTAAATTTGATTTATTAAATTCCTTTCAATTATATTATACCATTTAGCATGTCCCAAAACTTGTCCACTAAAGCAATTATACTAAAAAATTGCAAAAACCATGTAAAAATCAATCAAATTTAGTCTTTTTTTAATTTTATTATATTAGAAATCTGAACTATATCAAATTTTAACATTATTAAAAATAAAAAAAGTGCGTCCCAATATGGAACGCACTCCCACAGCACACTCCATGGTTGTTGCGACACAATATTAACATTTTGTCAAGGTTTTTTAATGGCACTATGCTGGGGGCTTAATAAAACGAGAGCGGTGCTGTCGCACCGCTTTAATCCTACACCTTAAATTAAAAAACCTAAAGCAAACGATTTGTCCGATTTAGGTTTCTTATGGCAGAGAGGAAGGGATTCGAACCCTCGAATGCTATTAACATTACACGATTTCCAATCGTGCGCCATAAACCGAGCTAGGCGACCTCTCTATATTTAAAGTACTTTTATAGTTTAACCTATTTTTTTATAAAAATCAAATATTTTACAGTGATTTTTTTATTTTATGTTCATTTTTATGCTTAAATTTGTTAGGTATTTACTTTTTTGTTATCGTATGGTATAATTTAATTGTAAAAAGTTTATGGAGGTAAGGTTGATGCCTGTTTGGGGATATGTTTTAATTGGGTTAGCGATATTTATCGCTTTGTTGGTTTTAGGTAACTATTTATTTTGGCGAAAAATAAATGTGGTTTGCGAAAATTGCGGACATAGCTATAAACCAAAATTCATCAAATTTTTATTTGGTTGGCAAATAGGTTGCTTTATAAGACTTAATTGCCCTGAATGTAAGAAATCCGGCACGCATGAAATAGAATTTAACAAATAAAAAGCTTTAATAATCTATTTATTATTTTACTTGACAAATTAATTGCCTTATATTATAATTATGAGGCAAAGTAATTTTGGTACATTTACAATTTGTAAAACTATAATATTTGCTACTATGGCTCAGGAGGTAGAGCACTTCCTTGGTAAGGAAGAGGTCACCGGTTCAAATCCGGTTAGTAG
>CAJUOU010000016.1:0-178 GCA_910588545.1 uncultured Christensenellaceae bacterium | reverse complement strand
CTCCATATAAGGCACTCTTTGAATAAAGAGTGCCGTTTTAGTCGCACTAACACGGAAAGACCGAAATAGTGACGTTCGCAGGGACGCTACGCTTTACTCACTATTGCGTCGCGATGCTCCTTACAAATCCGGTTAGTAGCTCCATATAAGGCACTCTTTGAATAAAGAGTGCCGTTTT
>CAJUOU010000015.1 GCA_910588545.1 uncultured Christensenellaceae bacterium | reverse complement strand
ACGGAGGTTTTATTATGGCAAAGATTATTAAAAGAGTTGGGATAGTATTTTTTGTACTAGTAATTTCCTTTCTACTTTTAGTCACTTGTTGTGAGGTATGCAACTTTGACAGCAAAATCACAAATAGCGATAATAATTTAATAAACTATAACAAAATAAATACGGTCGAACAAGATAAAATAAGTCCAATAGTGGAAGAAATATTGCTAGATGGCAAAACTTGCATCGAGCAGTCTATAAAGTGGGGACTTGCAATAGAAAAATCGTTAGCTAATGGTGGGAATCAACATATATTGGTAACAATGTATGAGGATTGGATTGCTCCTGCCAGCGGCATTTTAGGCGATGTTGAAAATGCTTTTGATAGGGGAAGACTTTATGTAAGACCTAATACTTACATAACTATTGATTTGAATGGCCATAGATTGGATAGAAACTTGACTAATCCAACAGAAAATGGACAAGTAATTGTAGTAAAGTCAGCAACATTAATTATCAAAGATAGTTGCTATGATACTTATACCATTCAAAATGCCTATAAGACTAATCCAAATGTAGATTTGACAAGCTATTGCCAAGGTAAAATAACCGGAGGAAACAACATTTATACGGGAGGAGCTATCCATTTAACAGACTCAAATTTAATAATTGAAAGTGGAGTAATAACTAACAATAAATCACAAGATAGCGGTGGTGGAGTTCAAGCTGTAAATTCAACAATTACTATGAACAATGGTTTAATTGCAAATAACTCATCAATTATTGGCGGAGGAGCAATCAATTTAATAAGTGAATCCACATTAAATTTTTATGGTGGAATTTTGCATAATAATACAACTGCTGATGGTGGTGGAATTGCTGCTTATTCGGATACAGGCAAATCTGTAGCAAATATTTTTGGCGGAGTTATTGCTAAAAATTCAGTTAGTGACGACGGAGGAGGAATATTAGTCGCAGAAGGTGGTTATTTGAATATGACGGGTGGTATAATAGAATATAATCAAGCAGTCAGCATTGATGAGACAGATTATACTCCTTGCGGTGGAGCTGTTTGTTCTTATGGCTTAAGCGTAGTAAATATTACAGGTGGCGAATTTAAAAATAATATTTCCGATTGTTGCGGTGGTGCTATGTACTTAGGGTCGACCATTTCGACATATTTATCAAATTGCTTAATTACAGGTAATGTTAATAATGGAAACAAGGATATGGTGAATTATGGCGGTGGTGTATCTATAAGAGAGAATACATGTACTATAGGACCGGGCACTAAAATTTACAATAATACAGATAGGGGTGAAAGAAGTAACCTTACTTTACATAGTTTGTTCAAAATAAAAATTAGCGAAAAATTAATTCAAGATGATTCTATAGCATATATGGGTATAAATGTGGTTACTGATAGGACTACCGATACTAGCCTTACAAGTGGATATACAAGCAGTGGGAACACTGCGGCGCCTAGCAGATTTTTCTTTTCTGACGTAAGTGGTAAGGAGGTTCAATTAAATAGTGATGGCGAAATGGAATTAAAAAGTACAGGTACATCTTCACTGTTTACTATTTGGTGGAGAGCAGATGAAATTAGTAATTATACAACCGGAACATATTTGTCTGTCCCATATACGGGGAAAGCATATACTGTAAGGGGAAATGATACGTTTATTACATGCAGCAATGGTGCAAGTGGATATCGTGTTAATGTGTCAGAACCGGGTAGATATGTTTTTCATTCAAACGATACTAATGCAAAAAATCCTTATTTTGAACTTATAATCGAAAATCCAAAAAATCAAATAAAAAAGCCAACAATAAAAAAATATGAGTTTGTTTATAACAATGGTGAACAAATAAATTTTGAGCCTGACGGATTCGATAGCAATACAATGAATATCTCATATAATCGAGGAGCTAGTGTTGGTAAGTACACTGCAAAAGTGCAGTTAAAAGATAATTGGAACAATGTATGGGCGGGAAGTTTATCAAAGGAAGATATTTTTATAGAATATGAAATAATTCATCCGGGAATAGTGTTAATAGACAGTAGCAGTTATGATTATTTATATTTAGAAAACGGCTATAAGAAAAAGTATAAGCAAACAAGCATTATACACAGGGTAAACGATAGTGATAAAACTATGACTGTAAATGGTAATGTTTATGTCATTGGGAATATAAAGATTGGAACAACATTAAATGAATTAATAAATAATATTAGAAATAGCAGTAAATTAATAAAAATTTATGATTCTAATGGCATAATGCAATTTGACGGAATTGAAAGCAATGGTGTTATAACGGATAGCACTGCAAATAGGTGGATAGCAACAGGTTTTAAAGTGGAACTTTACGAAAGCAGCGAGGATACAACCGTGCTTGACACAATCTATCTATCCGTATTAGGAGACATAAACGGGGACAGCAGGATAACAGCAAGTGACGTATCATACCTAAGACAGGTGGCAAATGATAGTACAATACTTGAAAGTATGCCAATAGAAAAGAGACTAGCAGGTATGATAAACAACAAAGGCGGAATAACTGAGGTAGATAGTGAGATATTGAGGAACTATATCGATAAACAAATTGATATAAATAAATTCTTGGAAAGCGAAACAGTAAATACAAGTACAGGCTACAACTACTTAACCTTGGATAGAGACAATATGCTACGCAAAGTAAGTGATACTAAAACTAATGTAATAGGCAATATATCAGTAAATACAAGTGTAGAAATGCTAAAGATAAAACTAGCAGAGATGGGAATAAATATATCCGCAATAACAATCTACAACAGGAAAGGCGAGGCAGTAAATGACAATACGGCAATAGTAGGAACAGGTTGGAGGATAGAGATAGGAGGAGAGGTAACATACCTATCGGTACTAGGCGACTTAACAGGAGATGGAAGAATAACTGCAGCGGATATATCTTACTTAAGGGCATTAGTAGTAAACGATACAACAAATGTACAAGACTGCATATTGCTATCTGCAATGATACTAAACAAAGGTGGAATAACTACAGCAGATAGTGAGGTATTAAAACAAGTAATAAATGGTAGGGTAGAAATTTAAAGTACTTTTATAAAATTTATGTGTAGCATTTTATAAAAAAACAATTAATAGGACAATCTTTAAACAAAAAACGTGTCGAAAATCGACACGTTTTTTGATTAGGTTATTTGTTTTAAAGATTTTTATACATTTCCGCAAGTTGCAAATATTTGTTATAGCGATAAATTGCATACTCTTTGTTTTTCTCAAGCAATCTTTCAAAATTTTCGGGATTTGTCCTCTTTAAGCTTGCAAACCTGTTTTCGCTTTTCAAAAATTCCACATAATCGCTTTTAGGGGCTTTGGAGTCAAGCATAAATTTATTATTTTGTGCATTTGGTGCAAAGCGGAACAAATTCCAATACCCACACTCTACGGCAAGCTTTTCTTCAAGCATGCAGTTGCTCATATTTATACCGTGGTTAATGCAAGGGGAGTATGCAATAATCAAGGACACTCCGTTATACTCTTCCGCTTCGTTAAAAGCTTTTAAGCATTGATTCATATCCGCACCCATAGCTACACTTGCAACATAAACATTGTCATAGTTGATTGCCATAAGCCCTAAATCTTTTTTAGCGGTCTTTTTGCCCTCTTGTGCAAACTTTGCAACCGCCCCGATTTGTGTAGCTTTGCTAGCTTGCCCGCCTGTATTGGAGTATACCTCCGAGTCCAAAACAAGTATATTTACATTTTCTCCGCTTGCCAAAATATGGTCAAGTCCACCATAGCCGATATCGTAAGCCCAACCATCGCCTCCAATTATCCAAATTGATTTTTTGGTTATTGCATCCTTATCTTTTGCCATTTGCAAAAGCAAACTTTTATTTTCCTCGCTGCAACACTCATACGCCATTTTTTGTATGTTGTCATATAGTATTTTGCTGTGCTCTTCTGTTAGCTTTTTATCGTCAAATGTATTTAGCCAATTTGTCAAATATTCGTTTTCATAGCGATTTTCAATAAGTTTTTTTGCAATCTTTTTAAGCTTTTTACGTCTTAAATTTGCACCTAAGCTTATGCCGTAACCAAACTCGGCGTTATCCTCAAATAAGCTGTTTGCCCAAGCTGGACCTTTGCCGTCATTTGTTTTTGCAAATGGACAAGTAGGTGCCGAGCCACCGTATATCGATGAACAACCCGTAGCATTTGCAATTATCATTTTGTCGCCGAAAAGGGAAGTTGCAAGTTTGACGTAAGGTGTTTCACCACAACCCGAGCATGCACCTGAAAATTCAAATAGTTGCCTTGCAAAGCCAACTCCTTTGACCTGCTTTTTATTGATTACCTCTTTTGAGTTTTCGTGATTTTTGGCAAATTCCCAATTATCTTTTTGCAATACTTTCTCCGACTCCAACGGCTTATATTCCAAAGCTTTTTTTGGTGCAGGGCAAGTGTTTATGCAGCTACCGCACCCCGTGCAGTCACGAGGGCTGATTTGCAGTCTGAAATATTGCCCCTTTGGTTGTATTGCGTCAATCGTCTCAAAAGAGTCGGGGATATTTTGCTTATCCTCAAGCAAAATAGGTCTTATGCAAGCGTGAGGGCATACAAAAGCACATTGATTGCATTGTATGCAATTTTCCTTAATCCACGACGATACTTTGTCTGAAATACCACGTTTTTCAAATTGTGTAGTGGCAGTCGGCACATTTCCGTCGGGTGAGAAAGCACTTACTTTTAAGCTATCTCCTTTGCCTTTAAGGACAGGCACTGAAAAAGCATCAAAATAAGCATTTCCGCTACTTACTACTTTGTTTTCGCAGTTAATATCTTCCCATTCACTAGGGATGTCTACCTTTTCCAAAAAGTCGGTAGCTTTTGTTATTGCATCGACATTCATTTGCACCACTTTTTCGCCTTTTAATGCAAAAGTCTTTGTAGTGTAATCAACCATATATTTATAAGCGTTTTCATATTCTATAATGCTTGAAAGCTTAAAAAAGCAAGCTTGCATAATTGTATTTATCCTGCCACCCAAACCAAGTTCTTTGGCAAGTTTATTTGCATCGATAATATAAAAATCGATTTTGTTTTGTGCTAAATATTGTTTAATTTCACAAGGCAAAGCCTCAGATAGTTTTTCTTTGTCATAGCTTGTGTTAAGCAAAAATTTTCCGCCTTTTTTAAGGCTTTGCACCATATCGTAAACGCCTAAAAAACTTGAATTGTGACAAGCTACAAAGTCAGCTTTTTCAATCAAATAACAGCTTTTGATAGGGCTATCGCCAAACCTCAAATGCGAAGTAGTAAGTCCGCCGGATTTTTTGCTGTCATAAGCAAAATATGCCTGTGCAAATTTATCCGTATTGTCGCCTATTATTTTGATACTGTTTTTATTTGCACCAACTGTACCATCCGAGCCTAAACCGTAAAACTTACAGCTTATGCAATCTTTAGGGGTGGTGTCTATATAGTCGCTTATTGTTAGAGAAGAGTTTGTCACATCATCATCGATGCCTACGGTAAAAAAGTTTTTGCCACTCTCACTCATATTGTCATATACGGCTTTAACCATTGACGGAGTAAATTCCTTAGAACTTATCCCGTATCTTCCGCCAAATACTTTTATGTCCGATTTGCCCGCAAGTTGCAGTGAGGAAATCACATCTTGATATAATGGCTCGCCAACTCCGCTGAACTCTTTTGTTCTGTCAAGCACAGTAATATATTTGCAGCAATCGGGTATTATAGATATAAACTCCTTATGTGGGAACGGACGATAAAGTCTTATTTTTATTAGCCCTACATTTTCGCCAATGTTGTTCAAATAGTCTATTGTCTCAAGCACTGTTTCGCCGCCGCTACACATAATAACCACGATTTTTGTAGGTTTTTTTGACCCGAAATAGTCTGCTAAATTATATTTTCTGCCTGTTATCGAGTATAATTTGTCCATACATTCGCTTACTATAGCAGGCAGTTTATCATAAAAAATATTGCGGGCTTCCAAATTTTGAAAATAGCAATCGGGGTTTTGCGTGGTGCCTTTCGCAGTAGGATTGTTTGGGGACAATGCCTTGTCGCGAAAATGTTGTACACTATCCAGATTGATTATTTTATCCAAGTCGCAGTATTCGATATTGTGTATTTTTTGTATTTCGTGAGATGTTCGAAAACCGTCGAAAAAATGAACAAACGGTAATCCCGACTCGAGGGTTGCAAGGTGTGCCACCACTGCCAAATCCATACATTCCTGAACATTAGAGGAGGCAAGCATAGCAAAGCCCGTTTGTCTAACCGCATAAATGTCAGAGTGGTCGCCGAATATACTTAAAGCGTGTGTTGCAATCGTTCTCGCCGTAACATGCATAACGCAAGGCAACATTTCTCCCGCAATTTTGTACATGTTTGGTATCATAAGTAGCAAACCTTGAGATGCAGTAAATGTTGTTGTAAGCGTACCTGCGGACAAACTGCCGTGCATAGCACCGCTTGCCCCTCCCTCCGATTGAAGTTCGGATATGTCAAGTGTGCTCCCCAAAAAATTTTTTACACCTTTTGCACGCATTACTTCGCAAGTTTCTGCCATTGGTGAGGATGGCGTAATTGGATAAACAGTCGCAAGTTCGCTCATATAATATGCAATTTTGGCACACGCCTCATTTCCGTCTACTGTAATCATTTTGCTCATATCAATCTCCTGAATTTTTATTTTAAATGAAAGTATGTATTTATTATAACTATTAATTATTGTAATTTTATTGGTAGTTTTATATTTCTTTTAAATTATTGTCTATACAATCAAATATATTCCGCAAAATGATAGTATTTGCCCAAATAAAATTAAAATTGGGTATTGATTTTTTAATAGATATGGTTTATAATAAAAAATAATGAAACATTTGTTTGAATTTATGTGTAATTGATAGGGGAACACATTAAAGTTAATTGATAGAATAATGCTTAACAAAATAACTTTTAAATACACTAAAATAAATGTCTAAGGAGAAAGTATGAGAGGAAGCGGTGTTTTGCTAAACATCAGCTCATTGCCAAGCGAGTTCGGTATTGGCGGTTTTGGTAATGAGACTGTTAAATTTGCGGAGTTTTTAAAACTTGGCGATTGTAAATGGTGGCAAGTTTTACCTATGACTACTATCGGTTTGGGAGAATCGCCTTATTCGGGTGTTTCCGCATTTGCAGGTAATTATTTGTACATTGACCCGATAATGTTAAGGGATAGCGGGTATTTGACGTATGAGGAGTGCGATAGCTTAAAATATTACGGCTCGCCGTATGTTGTTGATTACGAGTTTTGTTATGGTCAAAAACGCAAAGCAGTACAAATGGCGTATCAACATATTTTGCAATCAAACACAGATGTTTTGTATACATATACCAATGAAGAGCGCGATTGGCTTATGGATTATGCTATTTTTATGGCACTTAAAGATTATCATAACGGCAAGCCATGGTTTGAGTGGGAGGATAAGTATAAAAAGCGTGACCACAGTGCACTAGGCGAATTTATGAAAGAACACTCCCAAGAGGTTGACTATTATATTTGTGAGCAATACCTTTTTGCCGAGCAATGGAAAACACGTAAAAAACAAATTAACGATTTGGGTATTGGCATTATCGGGGATATGCCGATTTATGTGTCTTACGATAGCGTGGACGTTTGGGCCAATCCTAATTACTTTGATTTGGACAGTGATTTTAAACCAAATAAAGTTGCGGGAGTGCCACCTGATTATTTTTGTGCGGAAGGACAGCTTTGGGGCAATCCTTTGTACAACTATGACGAAATGAAAAAAGACAACTACTTTTGGTTTTGCAGCAGGATTGAAAGAATGTTTAAGCTGTATGACAAATTGAGGATAGACCACTTTAGAGCGTTTGACAGGTATTGGGCAGTCGAATATGGTGCTCCTAATGCAATAGATGGCAAATGGTGTAAGGGTATCGGTAGGGAGTTGTTTGCTATTATAAGACATAAGTTCCCTAAAGCGGATATAATTGCTGAAGATTTGGGTATCATTGATGACGGAGTAAACGAACTTAGGGAAAGGACGGGGTTCCCTGGTATGAGAGTTTTGCAATTTGCTTTTGACAGCGAAGTAAGCCCACACATGCCGCATAACTACGAGAGAAATTGCATAGCCTATACAGGTACGCACGATAATACTACAATTTACGGTTGGCTTGCAAGCCTTGGTGAGGATGCAAGGGCAAAGCTTTATGATTATTTGGGTTTGCATTGTGAACTTGAGGGGGGCGAAAACAGTAGACTAGTATGGGCGTGTATACGTACTATGTTGCTTAGCGTTGCGGATATTGTTATAATACCTTTCCAAGACTTAGCTGGTTGGGGCGAGGATACACGTATGAATATCCCTGGCAAAGCTAGCGGAAATTGGCGTCCAAGGGTTACTTACGAGGCGATTGACAGAATCCGTATTGACCGTTTGAGACGATATAACTACTTAAGTAACCGAAATTAAGCGATAAAACAGCATAATAACTTTATAATTTGTTATTTAAACTTGATTTTGTTAAAAATTGTTGCTATAATTGATTTATGATTATTTTTACATACAGGAACTACAACGGAAACAGCAAACCACTTGCCGAAAAGTGTTTAAAGTATCTTTTAGGCAGGGATGTTTATATTTCTTATTACGGGGATGGGAAACCGTATGTTGTGGACGAAAACTTGTTTATTTCCATTTCGCATACATACAAAGATATAGTTATTGCCATATCCGAAAGCGAAGTAGGTGTGGATATCGAGTATAAAAAGTCCCGTCATTATGAGTCTATAGCAAATAATATGCTAAAAAAAGATGCTTTAAATATTGACGAGTTTTATAAGGAATGGACAAAGCACGAAGCTCAGTTTAAGCATGGCGGAGAGGACGGAGAGTTTGCGTATTTTGATATTTTTGCGGATACACAAACGACTGTATACAGCAAGGATACACATTACGAATTTATAGCAATGGAAACATTTATTGAATAATTTGGAGGTTATTTATGATTATAGATGTAGTAAAAAATATTTTGGTAAATCAAATGGATGTGGACGATAGCAAAATAACAATGGAAACACGTTTAAATGAAGACTTAAAGTTTGACTCTATCGATAAAGCAGAACTTATAACTTCATTGGAAGACGAGTTTGACGTTATGGTTGACTACGAGCAAGTGTTGCACGTAAACACCATTCAAGAGATTGTGGACGAAATAAAAAAATATATTAAAGAGGATTAATATAGTAATTTTGTTGCATAAAGGCGACTATGTATTAGCATAGCCGCCTTTTATAATCTTGTAGGAACATCAATATAAATTGTTTGTTTGACACTAGTGTTTTTAAATGATATACTAATTGCAAGATATTATTTTTCTAAAAATTTTTACAACAATTTTTTTATATTATTTATCTAATTTTATTTTTTACGGAGAAAGTATGAGTCGCCATGAATCGTATTGAGTTTAATTATCATTTAAAAAAGTTGAATAACAGCAATGATTCATTGGAGGCAATATACAATTTTTACTACAGCAGAATAATAAGTTTTATCACACATAAATATGATGGCGGAGCTATAATCGCACATGATGTAGCTCAAGAATTTTTTCATTATTTAATACGCATGCAAAATAAACCGTATGTAACATATCCTACGGCATGGATATATAAATGTTGCGACCATATCGCACTTAAGCTTTTGAAAGTCGAACGTAAGTTCAGCGAAATAGACGAAAGCTTTGTGGCAGATACTCCAAATCTTGAAGAATCTATGTATGGAGAGTTGGACGTTTACATAAGTCAATTAGACGAATTAACTCAAAAAATTATCAAAATGTTGTACATAGATAATTACAGTGCTTTGGAAATTTCGGAGATATTAAATGTAAAATACGGCACGGTTAGACAAAAACATGCTAGAGCTATAAAAAAGATTAAAAATTTGTATATCGATGTAACAAAAAGCAAAATTTAGCTCCCTTATAAGTAGAGAGGTAAAAAATGATAAATAAAAAATCAAAATTAATAAAACTGAGTTTTATTATTGTAGCAATCATTGTAGCACTAACAAGTATTTATTTATTTTTAACTAATATTCCTGTTGCCTACGCAATGGAGTTGGATGGTAACGAGTACGACCAAGTTTTTTTGAAAAACATAGACGGTCTTGCAAAAGATAATTACGGTACAGATATAGATTTAGTTGCGGAAAAAGAATTATTGTATGATTTAAACTTAAATAAATTGGGTTACATATACGATTTTACTGTAAATAACGAGCATGGTTATGCTATAGTTATAAATTACACAGGGGAATTTGAAATGGCGGAAGTTTTTTTTGATGCCGTTAACCCGTATACAATAAGCGGACAAGCTATTAGAGTTTATGTAACAAACATGACATACTTATATTATGATAATCAAAATTATTATTTAGCAAAAAATGATATGCTTATTGATAGCGAAAGCTTGAAAGAATTAAAGGAAATGGCATTGTATGGCGCTTATGACGACTTTACTTATGATAATGAAACCATAAGCTTTACATCCAAATCCGAAGATGCTAAAGATTTAGCTAAAAGGCATCCGTATCTTACAGATTTAGATAGCCTTTCAAATGAATGTGTGGCGATTGCAGGTGCTAATTTAATACAATATTGGGATAGATTTTGTCCTAACTTAATACCTAATTATACTCCGGGAAACGAACTAATGGGGCATTATATTTACAGAGGCGAAAGTGAGGAGACTAATAAATTGATAAGTGACTTATATTATGATATGGGTACCAATAGTAATTTGGCAGGTACTTCAATAGCTCAATTTAAAAGCGGGTTTGAAAAATATATAAAAAGAAATGGTAGTTACATTTTGACTTACAGCTATTGTATTTCTTCCGGTAAATTAGATTATAATCTTGTAAAAAGTTATATTGATAATGGGGAGCCGATTGTGTTGTTTTTGTCTGGATTTAATATTATAACATTAACTAACGGAGATAATAGTAATAGTATTCGTTATACATTGAGTAAGTATAACCATGCTATGACTGCTTTTGGATATAAAGATATTACATATACGTTAACAAACGGTGCGCAAAGGAATGATAAATATTTGGCAGTTGCAACGGGCTTGAGGGAATTTTCAAAAGGATATTTTAATATTTCGTATAAAACTAACATAGACGAGGCTTTGGCAATAAAAATAAATTGAGGGGCAAAACATGAAGAGGTATAAAAAACTTCAGCACATTGTTAATGAATCATTAGCAAAAAATCGCGACGAGCAGTTGCTAAAATCTTTGAAAATTCAAAATGAACGTTTGATTAATGCAAAGAGAAAAAGCACAAAAAGACCGTTTAAATTGGCAATGGTTAGTTCCTGCGTAGCTGTAGTTTTGGTAGTTGCTATTATTGGAGGACTTTTCTTATTCAAACAAGATAGTGGTAATACAGACCAATATTTTATTGATAATGAGATAAGTATAGAATCAACTGTGTCCGAGTTGAATACTTATACTGATTTTATTGACATAAGTAGTAGTATTGATTGGAATGTGACAAAAGTTATTGGTAGTGCATCTAACAATGTGCTGTATTTCATTATTACAGGAGAAGATTTTGCAACATTTGAAACTTATCATTTTACTGTAGTTGTAAATAAAAATTATAAAAAAGCAGATATGAATTTATTTTATAATCAAGAACAAAGTATTTCAAATCAAAAATTATTATATTATGAAAAATTCGAAGTAGATGAAGACGAAATATATACATTTAAGTCACGTGGAAAGATAGTTACTGAAAAAGAAACAGTATTTATGAACTATGAAAGCGTAGGATTTAACGAAACAAGTAATTTTATACCTTCGATATCTAATTTGTTAATATTTTCATAATATAAATATCTAATTTAGTTATGGCAAAAAATAATTATCATTTTACACAAAATTTACAAAATATTTTTTATCAAGTGTAACAAAACAGACATTTTTCGCACCCTATAAAGTGATGGGACAACAGTTTAAGCAACTATGTTTTTAAAAAGGCCTATTTTGCAAATGCAGTTGTGCTATAATAAAGCAAATGGGTAAAATATTACATAAGATGCAAAAAAATGTCGAAAAAAATAACAAAAGCAAAATAAGACTGAGTAAAAAACTAAACAAAAATAAATTAAATCAACTAAAGTAAAAATAGGGTAAGATATATACAGCCGACATAATCTGACAAATAGAAAATAAATGACTTAATTAGGCAGAATCAAGATTATGCAAATAAAGTAGAAATACGGTTAATCAATAGCGAAAAATGTTGAAAAGCAAAGGAATATCGTTAGAATAACAGCACAAAATATCGAACAATATACAAAGAATTTCGTATTTGTCGAATTGTGTATGAGTATATTTAAATGCAATTATTGTATTGTCGAGATTACTTGATTTATCAAATTATTTGTTGTAATATATAGCTATTAA
>CAJUOU010000014.1 GCA_910588545.1 uncultured Christensenellaceae bacterium | reverse complement strand
ACCCCAATAGTCCCGATTTTTGATAGGATTATTGCAGTGAACAGCACTTTTTGCCTACAATAAACTTTACACAAAAAGTAACACCCCAAAACACAATGTTTCGGGGTGTATTTTTATCAAAAATATTATTTAAAATCTTTAAATTATGAGAAAATTTTTGGCTTAAATTTGTTTACACACGTCCAACCACTCTTTAAAGCAAGAGTATTTTTCAAGTTCTTCGATTGTAAGTTCTATAGCACTATTACTACTACCGCAAGCGGGAAAAACAGTATCAAACCTTTTTAACGAGTTATCAAGGTATATTTCTACACCATTATTTACGGCAAAAGGACATACCCCGCCCACAGCATGTCCGACTAAATTTTCCACCTCGTCAAAGTTCAGCATTTTAGCCTTTACACCAAAGTGCGATTTGTATTTTGCATTGTCTATTTTTGTATCGCCTGCGGCAACTACCAAAATGACTTTATCCCCTGTTGCAAATGAAATAGTTTTTGCAATTCTGCAAGGCTCACAATTTAAAGCCTTGGCAGCTAGTTCAACTGTTTTGCTTGAAACGCTAAACTCTATTATCCTATCTTCCATACCAAATTGTTTAAAATATTCTTTTACTTTAACAATAGCCATATTATTATCTCCGTCAATGGAATTTTAGCACCTTGCACAATTTATGTCAAGTTAAATGTTTATGAGTATAAATAATATTATATTATAAAATTTTACTTAGTTATCATACTTTTATTTGTTTTGCAATTAATTATAGCAGACATATTGACACCTAACAATAAAATTTCGTATATTTTTTACACCTTTATAAAAGTAAAAAGGCAGAGATAAAACTCTGCCTTTTTATTATTACTATTATATTTAATATCAGTTACAAAACAAATAAATATTTATTTTGCAAATTCGATAGAACGGGTTTCCCTAATGACACTTACTTTGATTTGTCCAGGGTATTCAAGTTCCGACTCTACCTTTGCTGCAATATCTTTTGCAAGGAAGATTGTAGATGCGTCGTCAACCTGTTCCGGTTTAACGATTACACGTACCTCTCTACCTGCTTGTATTGCATAAGATTGCTCTACTCCTGCGAACGAGTTTGCTATACCTTCCAATTTTTCCAAGCGTTTTACATAATTTTCAAGTGACTCACGTCTTGCACCCGGTCTTGAGCCGGAAATTGCGTCAGCCGCCTGTACAATAATTGCCTCTAAAGTTTGAGGCTCAACATCGTTGTGATGTGCTTCAATAGCGTGAATTACAGCGCGATTTTCCTTATATTTTTTAGCAAGTTCCACACCTATCTGAATATGAGTGCCTTCCACCTCGTGGTCGACAGCCTTACCGATATCGTGCAATAAGCCTGCTCTTTTTGCGATTTTAATATCCGCACCAAGTTCAGCCGCCATTACTCCTGCAAGATATGATACTTCCAAGCTATGATTTAAAACATTTTGTCCATAACTTGTACGGAACTTCAATCTGCCCAATAGTTTAACAAGTTCGGGATGTACGCCGTAAACATTCGCATCAAACATAGCGTTTTCGCCTGTTTCTTTAATTTGAATGTCAAGCTCGCGCCTAACTTTTTCAACCATTTCCTCAATTCTGGCAGGGTGGATTCTTCCGTCATTTACCAATCTTTCAATAGTAATTCGTGCGATTTCCCTTCTTAGCGGGTCGAACCCTGACAATGTTACCACATCAGGAGTATCATCTATAATCAAATCAATACCTGTAGCATTTTCCAAAGCACGGATATTTCTGCCCACTCTACCTATCAATCTGCCTTTCATATCATCATTTGGCAATGATACAACTGAAACGGTAAGCTCTTGAGCATGGTCGGCAGCACATTTTTGTACAGCCATACCGATAATATTTTTGGCTTTCTTCTCTGCTTCTTCCTTGGCATTGTTTTCAATTTCCTTTGCCATTATTCCTGCTTCCTTTTTAACGCCCTCTAACAATTCGTCCATTAAAGTTTGTTTTGCTTCCTCAACAGTCATACCGGCAACTTTTTCAAGTTCTTCAACCATTTTTGAGTGTGATTGACTAATCTCGATTTCTAAACTTTCGATTTCCTTTTCTCTTGCTTCAAGCGATTTTTTAAACTCGTCACAAGAGTCCATTTTTTTGTCGATTAATAGCTCTTTTTTGGTTAATAATTCTTCTCTTTGTAAAAGTCTTTGTTCAGACTTTTGGATTTCTGCACGCCTTTCTTTGGATTCTCGGTCAAACTCGTTACGCAACCTTTTTTGTTCATCCTTTGCTTCTTGCAATGCTTCTTTTCTTAGTGTTTTAGCCTCTGCCTTGCCGTCCTCGACAATTTTATCGGCAGCAGCTTTAGCAGATTTTACTTTTCTTACAAATACTGCCCAATATGCCAAACTGCCAAGCCCAAGACCTACAACCAATGTTGCAATCGCAATTCCAACAGCCGCACCAACATCTATTATAGCACTTAAAAGCAAAGTTATACTGTTGCTTAACATAGTATACCTCCTATTTAATTTTCAAGTTACAAAGGCAAATATATTGTTCGCAAAAACACATTTGCCATAGTATAATAATACTGCAATTTTGACCTAATGTCAATAGCTTTTGCCGTTTTTTTGAATGTTTTTGGTATTATTTGAATGCGATTACTTTTTATCGCCTTTCATAAGTTCCATAACTTTTGCATAAATTTCATCAGCTACTTCCAAGTTATTATCAAGATAGTCCACAGCTTTATCCTTGCCTTGTCCGATTTTTTGGTCATTGTAGCTGTACCAACTTCCGCCCTTTTTAACCACGCCGTAGTCAACAGCAACGTCAATCAAGCAACCGTTTTTGGAAATACCTTTGCCATACATAATTTCGAAATCAGCTGTTTTGAACGGAGGTGCAAGTTTATTTTTGACAATTTTAGCTTTTGTCTTGTTACCTCTTATATCGTCGGCGGAAACTTTTAATGCCTCGCCTTTTCGCACATCGATTCTTACACTTGCGTAAAACTTAAGTGCTTTACCTCCCGCAGTAACTTCGGGCGAGCCATAAATTACACCGACTTTTTCACGTAGTTGGTTGATAAATATAACAACTGTTTTTGATTTGTTGATAATTGCGGTCAATTTTCTTAAAGCTTGGGACATAAGTCTTGCTTGTAAGCCGACAACCGAGTCACCCATATCGCCGTCGATTTCCGCTTTAGGAGTAAGTGCTGCAACCGAGTCCACAACAATAACGTCCATACTGCCCGAACGCACAAGTGTTTCCACAATGTCAAGGGCTTGCTCGCCGTTATCCGGTTGTGCAATGTACAAATCTTTTAGTTTTACTCCAAGTTTTTCGGCATAAATAGGGTCTAAAGCGTGTTCAGCATCCACAAAAGCACAAATACCGCCTGTCTTTTGTGCACTTGCTATTACGTGCAACGCCACAGTCGTTTTACCGGAAGATTCAGGCCCGTAAATCTCTACGATTCTGCCTCTTGGCATACCGCCTGTTCCAAGTGCGACATCCAAAGTCAAACATCCTGTAGGAATAACTTCGATTGGCACTATCTCATGCTCGCCAAGTTTCATTATACTTCCTTCTCCGTATACGTCTGTAATTTTTTTAATAGCTTCGTCTATATACTTTGCCTTGTCACTTTCATTTGTAGGTATATTCATTACCTTACTTTTTTTCTCTGCCATAAACTTCTCCTATTTATCTTTATCCTTATCGGTACTTTATTTTTGATTAGTATTTTCTCTCAACGCTGTCAATAAGTTTGATTAGCTTGAACATTGCATAGTTGCAAGCTTTTTTCCTTACAACATTTCGGCTGCCTTTAAACATAACTTCTTCAACTTTGTAATTTGCAAGACTGCCGTAACCTATGTATACTAGCCCAGACAAGTCGTCGTCTTGATGACTTGCATAACCTGTTGTTGCCAATCCGTAAACTATCTCTTTATTGGCAAGCACACCTTTTATCATTGCCTCACAAGTTTGTTTGCTCACTGCGGTATACTCTTCCAATGTAGTGGCAGGCACATGCAAACGTCTTACTTTTGCGCCGTTGTTGTAGGTTACAATACCCTCGTAAAACACTTTGCTTGCACCGTCAACATCACATAAAGTAGAACTTATAAGTCCGCCTGTTATAGATTCCGCAACACCAAGCATCTCGCCTTTTTTGATTAAAAGTTTAACCAAACACTCGTTTAAATCCATATTTTTATCCGAATAAATGTAATCTTCCAACCTAACATTTATTTTGGTCAATATACTTTCCAACGCTACCGAGTCGACATTGTTTTTGGATATAGTTACAACACCCTCCAAACAATTTTCGGAAAACTCAATACTTATCTCGTTTGTCCTTAAGTCTCCGCAAATTTTTTCAAATCTTGCAGTATCCAATCCAAAAGTCCTAAGTACGCATTGATATACATAATGTTTGTCAGTCATTTTCTTTCTCCTTACCATTTTGGCTATCTACGCAAGCATTGTCAGTTGTGCAATTATCGCTGCTGTTCAATATCTCGCTATTATCAGTGTTATCCAAAGGGGCGTTTTCGATAGAGGTTTGCTCGGTAGTAAAAACATGCCTGTTTTTCCAAATATAATTAAAACCGGATACAACCGTCAATACCGTAGCAATACCGAACAACACCCAACCTAAAAATAAAAATACCACGCCAACCCAATTTACCGCCTTATGCCAAGGCTCATTGATAAACGGAACAAGCATTAGCATAGGAAGAGCAATTAAGGTAATAATTGTTTTTGCTTTGCCAAGTTTATCGGCTGCCATTACTTTACCTTTAGATGCCGCAAGTTGTCTGAATACTCCTATGATAAACTCACGAGCCAAAATCAAAATTACACATATTTCCCCAAAATAAGGTGCAAGTACGGGATAAATTTCCCCATTTGCGGTCACAAAGTTCATTTTAAGCAAAACTATCATACCCGCTACAACCAAAATTTTATCGGCAATCGGGTCAAGGAACTTGCCCAAATCGGTTACCAAATTATGTTTTCTTGCAAGATGTCCGTCCACAAAATCTGTGCAGGAGGCAATGATAAACACTATCGTCATTAGTATATAATATTGTTCGAACACTTCTTTTAGACAAAATATCAGTACGAAAATCGGTATTAAAGCGATTCTTGCAACTGTCACTCGTGTTGGTAAATTCATACTAATTCTCCTTTTAAATCCAAACCTATTCTTTCGGTTATTTTTACTTTATACATTTCACCAATATCCACAGGCTTATCTGCCGTAAAGTAAACTAGTCTGTCGATTTCAGGTGCATCTTCTGCCATTCTGCCCACAAAACATTGATTGTCGAAGTCAACCTCTTCATACATAACCGTTACTGTTTTGCCTATTAATAAGTTTGCCTTCTCGCACATTATTTCTTCTTGCAAGCTATACAGTTTAGACACTCTTTCTTGCTTTGTTTCTTCATCTATATGTCCGTCAAAGCTATATGCTGCTGTGCCATCTTCCCTTGAATATGCAAAAAAACCACATTTATCAAACTTATTTCTTTTAACAAACTCATACAATGTATTAAAATCTTCTTCTGTTTCCCCCGGGAAACCTACTATAAATGTAGAACGTATTGCTATATTCGGCACTTGCTCCCTCAATTTATCAATCAAGTTTTGCAAAAACTCTTGCCTTACGTGCCTATTCATCCTTTTTAAAATACTATCTGACGCGTGTTGCATAGGTATATCAATATACTTAACTATTTTTTCACTAGTTGCTATTTTTTGTATTAGCTCGTCTGTCACTAGCTCAGGGTAACAATAAAGCAATCTTATCCAACTGCAATCGACCTTTTCCAAGTTTTCCAACAATTCCACAAGTTTTAATTCACCATACAAATCTTTACCGTACCTTGTTATGTCTTGAGCTACTATATTCAATTCCTTAACGCCGTATTTTTTTACGATTTCGTCCGCCTCAGCGACAATATCTTGCATCGGTCTTGAAGTAAACTTACCTCTTATTTTTGGGATTGCGCAATATGTACAGTTGTTATTACAACCCTCGGCAATCTTTAAATAGGCATAGTGATACGGGGTGGTCAATACCCTTGAATTTGTAAAATCTCGCTTGTTTATATCGTTTTTAATAGCGATTTTTGAGTGGTTTTTATCAAAATCCTTAATTAATTCAGGTAATTCCCTATAGTTTGCAGTACCCACAAAAATATCCACTTCAGGCAGTTCTTCTGCTAGGCTATCCATATATCTTTGACTTAAGCATCCGCTGACAACAAGGCATTTGCAATTACCTGTTTGCTTGTAATCGCTCATCTCCAAAATAGTATCTATCGACTCCTGCTTTGCACTATCGATAAATGCACAGGTATTGACGATAATAATATCCGCATCGCTCGCATCGCCCGTAAAAGTATATCCGTCCTTTTCCAAAAAAGCAAGCATATTTTCCGTGTCTATTCTGTTTTTATCGCAGCCCAGCGAAATTACTCCTATCTTAGTCAAAATTGTACCTCTTAAATTTTATTCCAAACTTACATCGCCGTATTTTGCACGCAATGTAGGCATATCAATAAGGATTTCCCTTTGTTTATTGTCCTTTGCAGCCCCGATATATCCGAGCTCTTCCATAGTATCTACCAATCTTGCGGCTCTAGGGAACCCTATGCCAAACTTCCTTTGTAATTTGGAAATACTTACCGCACCCGTTGTAACAACATTGTATAGTGCGCGGACAAACAAATCGTCTTGCTCTCCCGAACTTTCGCCAAATGTGGTTTGAGCGGCATTTGCCCCCGCATTGTTGTTGGTATTAAGGATGTATTCCTCAATATCCTTATCAAAGTAACATTCGTTATTATCACGTACATAATCACAGATAGCGTTTACTTCCTCTCCCTCAATCAATGTGCCTTGCAACCTTACAGGCTCATTTACACCATCGGAGAATATCATATCGCCATATCTAAGCAACTTTTCCGCTCCACCTTGGTCAAGTATCGTTTTACTATCCGTAAAGCTCGCAACCGCAAACGCGATTCTTGCAGGCAAATTGGCTTTGATTGTACCTGTAATAACATCGACTGACGGTCTTTGAGTTGCAAGTATCAAGTGAATGCCCGCAGCTCTCGCCTTTTGAGTAAGACGTACAATCCTTTCCTCAAGTTCTTTTTTCATTACCATCATAAAGTCGCCAACCTCGTCGATGATTATGACTATATAAGGCAATTTATCTTCCTTTTTAGGGTCGATTGTTGCGTTATAATCGGTAATTTTTTGTACTCTTCTGTCTTTGAACATTGTATAACGCATTTCCATCTCTTCAATGGCCCAATCAAGCAAATTCAAAGTTTTGTCTTTATCACTTACGGCTTCGGGAATAAGCATGTGAGGGATTTTATTATACATATTAAGTTCTACCTGTTTAGGGTCAACCAAAAGCAAGCGTAACTCTTCGGGAGTATATTTATATAGCAATGATACTATCAGCGAGTTTAAACATACCGACTTACCCGCACCGGTTGCACCTGCAATAAGCAAGTGCGGCATTGCAGACAAATCTGCCGTAAAGTTTTCGCCGTCACAGTTTTGCCCCACAGCAAAGGCTAGCTTATGCTTGTTATGAGTAAAGGAGTCCGACTGTATAACCGATTTTAATCCAACCTTTCCGCGTTTTTCATTAGGTATTTCCACGCCGAAGGCATTTTTACCCGGAATAGGTATTTGACATCTTACGCTTTTAACCTCAAGGCACATTGCAATATCATCCACATAGCTTAGCACCCTTTTTACAGGTATACCCCTTGGCATAACAAGCTCAAGTCTTGAAAATGTCGGGCCTGTAACCACTCTGTTTACTTTTGCATCTATACCGAATTCAGACAAAGTAGTTTCCAAAATAGCTATTTTATCGTCAAAGTTTTCGGTATCCGATGGTTTGCTTTCATAATTTTTCAAAAGTTCAAAAGGAGGATACTTGTAAGGTGCAAGTTTTACCCTTGCTTTTTCCTTTTTAACCTCTTCCTTAGGTGTTTCGACTTTTGCTACTTGAACAGGCTGTATAGGCTGTGCGACAGGAGGAACAGGAGTAGGTTTAACCGGTGTAATTTCCGCAGGCTTGATTTCCTCATTAGGCTTGCTTGAAATATGCGTACCGCCTTTGTCGCTTCTTTCCTTACGTCTTTGCTCCCTTTTTAAAATTTCCTCTTCGTCAGGGGTGTTGTCTTGCAAATTGTGTCTTCTGGATACTTCTTCCTTGGCAATTCGCTCACGCTCCTCCCTTTGCCTTTTTAACAAACTTTCAAAACCGTCAACTTCCTTATGCGTAGCAGTTTTATCTTCCACAGGCATATTTTCGTAATCGTTTTTGCTTTCGATTTTCTCAAACGTGATAGTTTGTTCCTCATTTTTTATTAAGTTCTTAAATGGATTGTCTTCCGATTGTTCAGACTTTTTACCAAATCTATCCAAAAATCCCAAACCGTCGTCCTCGGCTGTATCTTCCTTAATCTCGTGTGGTTGCTCGTTAAATGTAAAGCGTTCTTCCTTTTTGTTGCTTTTTAAAATATCAGCAATGGAAGCTTTCTCGTCAGTTTCGCTTTTTTCGATAGAAATATCGTCCACTTCAAAATAATCGTTATTCTTTTTAATTTCAACAGCGTTATTTTCTCTTTTTCCGTTTAGATTATCGTAGATTTTGCCAATACGATACTCATTTGTATAGCTTTCGTAATCTTCTTTATCCAAAACAGGTGTAGGTTGTGGCTCTTGTTCTTCCTGCTTTTTTTCATCCACGTTGTTGTTCCCATACAAAATTTTGTAAGCATTGTCAAAATCGCTCTTTTTATCTGAAACAGGTTGTTGCGCAGGCTCAACATTAAGCAAATTCCTATCTTTTAGTCTCGCAAAACGAGAATTGGTGCTGTCCTCCGATACCAATTTTTCAAAATTGACTTTTGCGGTTGTGCTTGCCTCATCAAGCGGCACATAATTTGCCACAATGTCTTTTCCTTTTTTCTTTTTGCCACCTTGAGTATCTTCGTCTACATATAAATTACTTTCGACTATCTCAAAATTATCTTCTCCGTTTTCATTTCTAAAATCTACCATTTCGGGATTAGGCTCTTTCTTTTTTCCTAAATTCCAATAACTAATAATAGAATCATAAAAAACAAATATTCCGCCAAAAGCCAAAGCAAATATACTGCAAACAACAATGCCCACATAATTGGCTAGCAATAACGGATAAAGAAATACGCCTGCGACCACACCGCCGGCTGTATTGTGTTCGTTATAGCAGGTACCTAAGTACTTACCATAACCATCCTCCGTATATTGCATAGATGAAACACAATGCAAAAGCGCAATTACCATTGCAAAAAACATTAAAAGGCTTAGCACTCTCAAAAAACTCATTTTAGGTCTTTTTACTTTGCAAATAGTAAGTGTGCCAAAAATTATCAATGCCAAAAAATACGCGTAAACGGCATAGCCAAAGCTACCGACAAAAAAGTCGGTAACTGCTTTACCCGCTTTCCCGAAAGCACCAACTAGTATCAACATAAAAACTATGCCGATACCAAGCATTATACTGCCTTCTATCAAATGGTCATTTTTACCTTTTTCTTTATTATTCCTAGCCATAAGCCCTCTAAAAGCAATTTTGCCTTATAATGCACAAAATCGCTTTTGATTAAATATCTTTTTTTATTAATACCGCAATAAACAGTAACTTTTATTGTTTATCCAAGCTGTAACCTTGTTTCAGCGATTTACCATATTGTCTGTCGAAATTTTCTTTGTTTTTCTTAAGATAAATGGAGTGCAACTCTTCCGCTGTCATACCGTAACTTAAGCACATACTTACGAAGAAATGCAAAATATCCACAAGTTCTTCCTTAACGGCATCCTCGTTTATCGGCCTTTCGTTCTTCCACCACTTAAAATTAACTTCGTCAAGCACTTCTGCAAGCTCGCTTATCATTGCAAGCGTCTGTTTTTGTATCCATTCATTAGGTTTTATGCTTTCCAAATGCCTATTTTTTATCAAATCGTCTTGAAAAGCCTTTTGCATCATAAAAATCTCGTCTAATTTATCCATATCACACCATACTCGCAATTTTTAGCCTTTTATAATATCCAACGGGCAAAAATCAATCTCTTTGCCAACATAACTTGTAACAACTTTGTCAAAATCGAAAGTATAGTCGATAATATCCATTATGCTGTCACGGGTTATCAAATCGATTTCGCTTATTTTTTTGTCAAAATCAAAGGTTTCGTCTAAAAACAACGCATTTCGACCATATACCCTCATTAATGATGCCGAACTTTCTTGTGACAAAGCATAGTTGCCTTTGAGCTGCTTTTTAACTCTGGCCAACTCTTCATCCCTAAGTCCGCCGTTTTTAAGTTTTACGATTTCCTTTTTTATACTCTCCAACGCTTGTTTGGATGTTTTTGGATTTGTGCCTATATAAATGGAGAATACTCCGTCCCCGAAATATGCCGAAGGATAAGAATATACATTATAAGCAAGCCCGCTTTTTTCCCTTACTTCCTGAAAAAGTCTTGAACTCATACCACCGCCGAACGCAGAGTTTAACGCAAGTAAGGACATGTAATTATCCGCACCAAACTCTAAGCTTGGGAAAGCCACAGCAATGTTTGATTGTTCCAAAGGCTTAATCGTAATTACACTGTCGCACTTTGGAGTATGCTTAACTTTTTGCATTTTGTAATCGCTTTTAAATACATTGTTGTCAAAATACTTCGCAGTAAGCTCAATAGCTTTTTCCTTAGTGATATTGCCAACAACGGATATTACCATATTGCCTGCACTGTACTTTTCCTCAACATATTTTTTCAAATCTTCCGTTTTAAAGTTACGGATATTGTCCGCATTACCCAAAATTGTATATCCAAGGCTGCTGCCTTTGTAGTAGCTACTACCCAAGTTTTCCATACACAAGTCATCCGGGGTATCTTCGCTCATTGCGATTTCTTCAAGTACAACGCCTTTTTCCTTGTCCATTTCCACTTGGTCAAATGTGGAATTAAAAAGAAAATCGCTCATTATTTCCATACAATTTTCCGCATATTCATCCACACTTATAGTGTAATAGCATGTTGATTGTTTAGATGTAAACGCATTAATTTGCGCACCCAAACCGTCAACCTCGCATACAATGTCAAACGCAGAACGTTTATTTGTCCCTTTAAACATCATGTGCTCGATAAAATGTGAAATACCATTATTTTCGTCGTTTTCACTAGCACTTCCTACAGAAAACATCACTCCGATTGCAACAGAACGCACACTTTGCATTTGCTTATGGATAAGTTTTAATCCGCTTTTAAAATAAGTTATGTTATTGTCCAAAATTCTCTCCGTCTTCCCGCTTAAATAAGTTGTTTTCACTAGCCTAAGCAATAAAATTGCCTTATCTTATGTCATTTTTATTAAATTTTTCATTTAACATTCGGCTATATGTAAATCTCTTTTTAACCTTAGCACGATAAACTGTGCATAATTATACGATATAATTATACTATTTTTTTCAATCAATGTAAAGACTTTAAAAGAAAAATATTTGAAATAAATATATTTAATAATTATAATAAGCACACTTTGCTATTCGTAAATGTCGTATTTTATCAAAATTATTTACATTTCAGTCTATTTTTATCCGTAAGTACATATAATTAAAATATGAAACATAAAGAGCTTATAACAAACAGCATAATTGCTTTAATTTTAGTTAGTTTATCTGTCATTACAATGTGTTTTACGCCGCTTGCCATAACCGCAAGCGCAACTCCTAAGCCTATTTATAAAGGCAATGGTCTAAACAGCAGTGTTTCGCTTATGGTAAATGTGTATTGGGGGGAGGAATATTTGCCCGACATGCTAGATACCTTTGACAAATACGATGTAAAAACAACCTTTTTTGTAGGCGGGTCTTGGGTAAGTAAAAATGATGGTATGCTAAAAGAAATTTTAAGCCGAGGTCACGAAATCGCAAATCATGGTTATCTACATAAAGACCAAGACAAATTGGATATGGAAGGTAATCTTCGTGAAATTTCAATGTGTCATAACATTGTAGAAAAAACAATCGGCTACAAAATGACATTGTTTGCACCTCCGTCGGGAGCTTTTTCAAACGATACACTTAAAGCAGCAAATAACTTAGGTTATCAAACAATCATGTGGTCGAAAGATACAATAGATTGGCGTGATAAAAACGCACAGCTGATATATGAGCGTGCAACCAAAAAAATATCATACGGAGATTTGGTATTAATGCATCCGACAAAATGCACAGCAGAAGCACTTCCTAACATTTTAGAGTTTTACAAACAAAAAGGAATTAAAGCGGATAAAGTGAGCAATGTAATACAAAATTAAGCTTTCAAATACACATTTTTGCAAATAACCCCGATTTTTGAACGGTTTTTTATATAAAAACCAAAATTAAGTAAATTTAAACTTATTATAATTAACAAAAAAAATGACAAAAGGCACGTGAAAATTCACGTGTCTTTTTACCATAAACCATTTTAAAATAGTTATTAAACAATTTTTTGGTTTATTGTTTGCGAAAGTCTTAGATGGATTTTGTTGCAAAAAAGAGAGTGAATAACATCTATTCACTCTCTTAGTGGATGCGGCGACGACCTATCCTCC
>CAJUOU010000013.1 GCA_910588545.1 uncultured Christensenellaceae bacterium | reverse complement strand
TTATTTCCTTGGCGCCCCAAACAGGACTCGAACCTGTGACACTGCGGTTAACAGACTTAAAATGCCATTCAAAAACTCAATAAATTAGCATTTTTTACTAATTGACCAAACATTTGACCACACCTTTTTTAAAGCATATTTATTAAAAAAACTAATTAAATCGGCATACCGATTTAATTTGAAATCGAACTTTGTTCGATTAGATAACAAAGCGTACTTATACGCTTTGAAATATGGAATAAAGCGTACTTGTACGCTTTAAAATTTGTTTGTAATAAGGCTTGATTTACACGAGAATAGAGCAACCCCTTGCGCAAAAAAATTCCAGCTTTTTTGAGCTATCGCTAACAAAAAATACTGAATTTTTTTGCGCAAGGGGTTGCTCTAATTTCGCTGTCGCTCAAACCTATACAAGAATATATCTCCGCACGGCACAGCTGACTTACTTTAGCCCCGATTTTCGCAAGCATTTTTATTCATTATTTCTTTACTTTCATTCAACAAATTTTTTATCTTGACTAAAATCACAATAATCATATATAAATATTATAATAGCTAATACCCAAAAACAATTAATAAAATATAAGGTCCAAACATATTAAACACCTTCCTTTTCTTTTTTTCCTAGAAATGTTATAATATCTCCTATTTGATGACAGGGCTTATGCCAGCAGTTATCCATTGTAAGTCAATTTCATTTAAGCTAACAGTTTCAAAATATGAATTTGTTGCCAAAAAAATGATATTTCCAGTTATAGTTCCAAACTTACCAAAATATATATTATCTTCTGCAGCCATTGCATTTTCATTGAATAGTACGAATAGAGAATTTTCTATTATCAATGTTTTATATGGCAACGCTATTATTTCTCCGCCAATCATTTTTTGTAAAGTTTCATAATTATTTTCTACAGTGTATATCCTTGGCTGTTCTCCTGGTCTTTTTGCCACAATCCTTATCTTAGCATTTGAAGAAGCAAACTTAATTTTATCAATGCAATTTTCTTGTAATTGACGTTCTTTAGTTTGTTTTATCCATTCTTGCTCTATCATAGCATTACGTTTATTTATAATCAATTCAGATAGAGTATCTAATGCTTTAATGTCAGCAATATGTTCAATAAAATCTTTGACTTGTTCAGTAGTTACCATTTCCATAGCTGATTCTCCTTTGTATTTACTTTACTCATATTTACTCCTTACGCTCTTTTTAAAGTTTTATTATATATTCTTTCTAATTGAGCCATTGTTTTTATTACATTTTTAAGGGCTATATCGGCACAATTTGCTTTTACTAAAGCCGTTGCTACAGGTGGACATACTGCATTGCCCATTCGAGCTATTTGCTTTGCCTCGCTGTATTTTTTGCCAATCTTAGATTCTATATCAATTATGTAATCTTTTGGAAAGCCTTGTGCTAACATAAGTTCTTTTGCTTTCAACATTCTCATTCCAACATCAGAAATGAAATACTGCACTCCGTCTATTTCAATAATTAAAATTTCGTCTTCTGAAATACTATAACCTGCATAATCATTCAAAAGTTTTCTGACACATTCCCAATTTTTTAAATCTTGTTTCTTATCATACTTAACTAAGTATGTATCAACTTTAATAAAATGCTGTTTTGTAGTTATTGTTGACAACGGCTCTTCTAATGATTTTGCTTCCGTATTTTTTCGTAAAACGCATAAGTTACTTGAGATTAAATAATGCCGTGGTAATGTAGTAACGGTTGCAAGCGGATTATTTGCATTTGACGAGTGGTCAGCACCTCCACGTCCGTCTTTGCCATTTCCATATCTACAGCTAAGATTGATTGCTACAAGCGAATTATGGTCTATTCCTGTTACCGTTGGAAGTGGCTTTGTAATATCTGCTCCTGCTTGATTTTCGCCACTGAAATACTTTGATATATAGCAAGCATTTATTCCATATCTAGGCGAACTATCTATCGTCATTATTGGTTCGTCAATTATTTGTCCTCGTACTTCTCTTTCGCTTTGTTCAGAATGATATTGTATTAATGACGGCATACAAAGAAAATTTCGATTTCCTGTTGTAATTGTTGGTAGTGGCTCACTTGTTGAATGTGGTGCATTGTTTGTATTATTCGTCATTATGTATGGCTCTATTTGTGGCACAATTAAATTTTGCTTACAAGTAGATACAACCGTACTAAGCGGTGTAGAAATGTCGTTTACGCGTTGTGCTTGTTCTTTATGCTCTCCGTATCCAATAGGCACAATAGTCGGATTAACAACATAATGTTTGTTTATTGCAGTGATAGTACTTAACGGTGTGTCAATATCCTGTGGTGTATTCTCATAATTCATTTGCATAATGAATGGTTTAGGATTCTTTATGACGAATTTATCTAGGCCACGAGCGATACGACGCAAAGTATTTTCCGATAAGTCTTTATTTCTGCAAAATATTGATTTACAAGGAATTGTAAAATCAATACATTCAGCAGCTGACCTATACGGCATAAGTCCTTTTGCTGCTCCGTGCGTTGGCTTAGGAAAAACAATCGGCAAACCGTCATTGCGTGCAATTAAATAAAAGCGTTTGCGTATTGTCGGTGCACCATAGTCACAGGCTTTTAATTCTTTAAATTTAACGCTATATCCTAAGCCATGCACTAGCTTATAATATTCTTTGCTTTTAATCTCAATATTAAGAAATTCGCAAGCTTCTTGTAGTGCCGGGTGTTCTTCATTTATTCCGTTTGTTAGCATTGAAATAAAACCGTTAAATGTTTCGCCTTTTCTTGACATATCCGGGTATAATTTTCCGTTTTGTTCTATAAGCGGACACCATGTCTGTATTTCCGGCACATTTTCCATAAAAATTACTCTAGGTGCAACTTTAGATAATGCCCATTTAAGTATAACCCACGATAAACCGCGTATTTTCTTTTCAACAGGCTTTCCACCTTTTGCCCGGGAGAAATGTTTGCAGTCGGGAGAAAACCAAGCTACACCTACAGGACGACCGCCTGTGACTTGTTCCGGCTCAATCGCAAAGACGTCTTCTTGATAGTGCTTGGTATACGGGTGGTTTACTTTGTGCATTGCTATAGCGTCGCCGTCGTGATTTATAGCTATGTCAACAGGTTGTCCTAACGCTAACTCTATTCCTGTGCTAGCACCGCCACCACCAGCAAAATTGTCAATAATTAACTCTCTAAATAAATTATCTTGATACATAAGTTACTCCTTATTACTTTTTTCTTTTTCAGCTTTCTTCTTTTCTTTCTCGGCATCCGTCTTTGCTTTTGCTTCTGCTTTCTTTTTTTCTTTCTCTGCTTCAGCTTTTACTTTGGCTTCTGCTTTTCTCTTTTCTTTCTCTGCTTCTTTTTCTGCATTTGCTTTTGCAGTAAGCTCTTCTTTCCAATTTGGTGTTTTCATATCTTTATAACAATAGCTATTTTGCTGTGCTTGTTCACTTTCTTTCATTTTAGTTCCACTATAACTATTGAATTTTAAAATACCATTTCCACTTTCTCGGACTCTGTTTTCAAAAAAGTCTAAGTGGCTATCTGTCTTATATCTATCACTATATAATTTCGCATTACATTCATACATTTTGACTTTTCTGCGTTCACTATCTAATGTGCCTTCCTCAACTTCTCGTGTTCCTATTTTATAGCCATATCGATTTTTACGCCTGTAGTACATAGCAAATGCCTTTTTATGTATATACTTTAAAAAGTAATGTATTAATGTATTGTCGCCTCTGTAGTACCTTATTTCGTCATCAAAATTAACAAATAATTTGTTTGCAAGCCACATTATAGATTTTTCTATCCAAAAGAATGGCAATGTGTTTTTTTCTTTGCTTGGTCGCAACATATGTTCAATAGTACACAACTCTCTTGCATCTGCACCAACTGACATTACTCTTTGACTATCTTTAAGCTCTTTATAGAAACAAAAGCCCATAATTTCTGCCCCCATGTGGCGACCAAGCTTTTCAGTCATTGTAATTCCGTCGTTCTTCGGATTAGGATATGCACTATCTGTGCTATCTTTTAATGTGGTAGGAGCATTCTTTTGTTCTTTGTCTGCTTCTGCAATACATAAAATTCCAAATTCGAGCGAGTTACTTTCCTTATTGTCAATTATTTTCTTGCCCATTCGCAATAAATCAAAGTTTAGAATTTTGCTGTAATAACTATCTTTGTCAAAATCTTTTTCAAAATCAAAGAAATCACAATTCCAACGAATAGTATTCCCCTCAGTCATAGGTACTTTATCTTCTCTTATTGCATAGTTAGATATAATGAACGAACTTTGACAAACATATATTAAATGTAATTTTGCATAATTTGCTAACACATTAAACAATTTTTCAACTGCAATTCCATTGTAGTAAGTCATTCCGTATATATCTGCTTTATAGCCGTATAAATCGTGTTCAACATTGTTATATGCACTCTCTATTTCAATTACTCTATCCTTGCATGTTACCAAATTAAATATTCTTTCTTCTAGTATTCCTTTTTCAATATCTAACTCGAATAGAAGCCACGGAAAGTGCGGGAACATATCTCTGCAGATTCTTTTCCTATTTTCAGCTTCTATAGTAAATTTGACTGACCAACTCAAAGCGTCATTTGTTACATTTTTAGTTTTTCCACTACCTTGAACTCCTACCTTGCAAGTCTCCATATCTGAGCCGTCTAGTTGTGCTTGATTGTATTCTTCAAAGACTTGTAATCGTTTAATTGCGTGTTTTTGACGCCATTTATCTACTATCCAAAGCCCAACAGGCACTAAAACAAAAGGGCTTAATATTGCTATGTATTTTGTGTTTATTATCGTGTATTTTAATATTTCATACAAAGCTGTAAAATCAAACGAAAAGCAAAAGTATATGTAAAATGGGATAAGTGGCAATATAATTGATAATATGTTTAAATTCAGCACCCATATTATAATCAACAACACTTTTAGTATCTTGCTATCTTTTAAGTAATTTACAAAGCCTTTTGTATAGCTTACCGTTGGCGTTATTGTAAATCTTGAAAAGCCTTTAAACGCTTTTAACGGTAGCGTATCTTTTCCGTGTTTATTGTTCGTTTTCATATACAAAAGCACTACTACTTTTTTTATAAGTATAAAGATTGGCACTACTATCATTGTTATTGTCATTGCTTTTGTAAGCCAAATTAACAGATTAACAAAAAATCTGCTATATGTACCACCATTTATATATAACAGCCCCCAAACACGCAATTTTGCAATAAAAATTGCTGAATTCTCTGGCAACAATATTATTCCACCACCTTCACTTGGTGTTGTTGGAATTGTTGGCAGTGGTGGAGCTTGTCCGCCCGTGGAAGAATTTATATTAAACAAATGCAGCAAAAACTCCCAACTTAACTTTGTAGCGTTCGCTAAATCTTTGTATGCTCCTGAAAAAATGAAAATTGAGCAAAGTATTGATATACAAATTAGCATAATACTGCCAATTTTGAATTTGTTTTTATCCAAAAACGCTTTAAATTTCATTTTTTACTCCTTTAAATACAAAAATTGCTTTGTTTTTTCGCAATAAATTGTATTTTCATCCAAAAATTTTATTGCAAAATCTTTTTCATTGTCCTTGATAAGCATTATATTTTGCTCGCACTCAGATACCTCATAATAAGTTGCTTTTTTGTTTTCAATAATCAGCACTTTATCTTTGCTTATAATCTTTATTTGATTGCTTAAATCTTTTGACACAAATGTTTTAGTTATATAGTTATCTAAAACAATGTTTTCGTCAGTTTTTAACGCTATTACAGCAGTGTCAATTATAAAAACTACTAAGATAATTAGCAAAATTACGCCTATTGCCTTGGCAAGGCTTATTGATTTTTCTTTTGCTATCATGCTCGCCCCCTTTGGAATCGCTCTTGGTATTTTTTTGCGAGTCTCCTATATTTTTGTACTATAATGCCACGAAAATACCACTCAACGCTTTCTCGTATATTCGGCTGTCTTTCATAGCAAGTTTTAAAAATACGCAATATTTCGTTTGCTTCTGCCAAAAATAAGCAATTAATAAAAAAATCGTTATTTAAAGTTGCTTTATCGGTATCCACCGAATATGACATATACCTTTCGTCATTACAAGCATTTGCCCAATAGCCTGCATATAATATTGCGTTTTCGCTGTATTCTTGGGCGTTTATAATGTTTTTTAATCGCTCGTGTTTAGAGTAGATAATTTCGAGTACAGAGTCCAATGTAAATTCAGATTGAGCATTTTCCGAATTTTCGGAAATATTATTTATTTTATTATTTATTTGAACTAACTGTCGTGTCGTGTCTCGTGTGCAAGTATCCTCTTTCTTGTAACAAGTATCTGAGTATCTTGTACAAGAATTATCATTATTGCTATAAGTATTGTTACTTGTGTCTGTGGGTAGTGTGTCAACCAAAAGCCAATGCTCTAAGTTCACATTCTTTAATACCGTGCGTTGTGCCTTTTTGGCAATTAACCACGATTTTTGGATATCTACCGAAGTTAATATATTGTCTTTTAACAGAGATTTATCTAGTATACCTACCTCGCCAAAGTACTCGATTAACTCCTTAATGAATTTCACGGGTCTTGTCCATCTGCCTAATTTGCAGTGTATGGAATTTATTAGTGAATTATTAAGTACAGCATAATATCCATATTGACCGCATATAATGTTACGCATAAGAATATAAATGTAAAATCCTAGCGGTCCTTTGTCATAATAAAGTTGAAGAAATTCAGCTTTATCTTCAATCTTAGTATCTACCACCCAGCCAGACAGCGTTATATCAGCTGTACGGCTCATTTCCTATATTCCTCCTTTATTTTGATTGAAATTTTAATTTTTATTTAAAAATGTTTGACTTTTTACAATTTTTGTTGTAATATATTCTTGTAACTAAGTTACTTGCACATTTGTGCTTAATCAGGTGCTTTTGCACAGACTCGGACATTATGAGCCGAGTTTTTTATTTTTTAACAACTTATCTCTTTTCATTTTGTTATCTTCTTTATTTGGAGCTTTATCATATAAACGCTTTTTAATTACTCCAACTTGCTTATCTGTTAATCGTGAATTATCATTATTCTGCGTGAATTTAGTCCCCACTTTAATTGGTTTGCCATCGCAATCTTCAGTATCCAGAAAAGTTGAAAAAAATGTTGTTTTTTGATTGCCCGTTTTGTAATCTTTTAACTCAATATTGTTTTTTCTTTTTTTACTCTCCAAGCTAACAACTCCCAATTCGTCATTGTCATTTTGTTCAACAACGGCAACCCACCTTTTTTTTGGTTTGCTTGATTTTGTCATATAGTTATCTTGAGTAGATAAAGTTGTGCCAATGCGATTTTTACGCTTTTTTGGCATACTTTGTCGTTTTGTCGTATTCTTTGCTGTAGACGACTTATGTACTGACTTATTTGTTTTAGACGGCTTATTTGCCGTTTTTCGCCCTTGTGTAAGTGTTGTATTTGTCTTGTGGATAGTTTGTCCGCTTTTTTTATTACTTTTATTTTTTCTTTTCTTAGACATATTGTTCTCCTCTTAAAATTCGTTTATTTCCTTAATTATCTTGCGAATTTTGTCTTTTGTAGATAAATGCTTATCTGCAGCCATTGAGCCTATCGGGGTAGACTTTGCTTGAAATTTTAATTTTTATTTAAAAATGTTTGACTATTTACAATTTTTGTTGTATTATAATAATAGTAATGGCGATTTCTTTTGAAATCACGGCTTATGCTTCGAGCGTTGGCACTGTCATTACTATTTTTTTTGTCCTTTTTCGTCTAAATATTTTTGTTTAGCCTTTTCTCCATATTCTTTGGCTTTTTTATAATCTTCTTTATCCATTTTGCCTGTTCTTGGTTTGTAGTATTTTTCTTTGTCATCGACAACAGCTTGTCTTCGCATATATGTAGGGTCAGCTTTTTCATTTAATGGGTTGTTTTTTAACGAATAATTTTTCCCGGCTCTTGGACTTTTTCCTTTATAACGTTGAGTTGTCAAACCAACAGACACATATTTATTATCTATATTGTCAACGATAACATGCGGATGTCCGCCATTATTATCTTTGTGGTCTTTTATGAATACAGAAATCAATTTTGAAAATATTCCACCATTATTCGTCTTATTTTGAGCGGTGGTTGACTTATGTACTATCGTAGTCTGTTTTGTTGCTGTATTTGTCTTGCGGACAACTCGTCCGCTTTTTTTATTTTTTCTCTTCTTTTTTGTCATAATCCGCTCCTATTTAATCTTTCTGCAAGTTGCTCTTTATCCGTTTCGTCGTCTGTCCACACATTTATAGTGTTCTCGTCGTCGTAATACTCAACATTACCACCATGCAGCGGCTCTGCAGAGTTTTTTAATCGTCCTACACGATAAACATTCCTACCATTAAAACGATTAGAGAATACTTGCCATTTTCCTTTTGCCATATTTACTCCTTATTGCGGCTTATAGCATACCGTACGCTTATTTTTTTTAGATAGCAGTATAATTACTGCTATCTTCTTTTTTTATTCTTTTTCCCGCCGAAAATCGATAGTAATACTAATATGAATATTACGCCACCAACGGCACATGCACATAAAACAATCAATGACTTATTTTCATTTACTGTTTCCGCAATTTCTTGATTTCTTACAAACGAATCAGATATATCTATGCGCATATCCTGTTCAACATTTATTTCTTCAATAGGAATGTTTGAGCCGGTAAGGTCTGCATAAGCGTACTTTGCAATATATTTTTCCTTAATACCAATATCGGTTAAAAAAACGCTTAAAGACTGCCCAAAGCCGACTTTATATGCTTTATAAACATTGTTATTGATAAATAATGTTATAGTGCATTCTGCGGTTATCCAACACGCTTTTAATGTAATATCGTTGTCGATTGGACGTCCAAATTCGTAATCATTCCAACCTATAAACTTAAAGCCAACTTTCTTTGGTACATAGTTAGCATATCCGCCTTGCTCAATAAACTGCTCGTATAAATAGGTGTCGTCAGTATCTACATAAGTTATTTTTATTTTATGTATCGTCCATTTCGCTATCAATTCCAAATTACTTGTTATCTTATCCGCGACATTATATTCTTGACTATTTTTACTATTTATCCAACAAACAAAGTCGTATCCTTCTCGGACAGGAGTGTAATCGATATACTCGCCGTATGTATATGTTCTTTCTAGCAAATCAAAATTAAAATCGTCTGCAGTACGGCAATCGTAAATTACATTATATGTATTGATTTCCCACTTTTGATAGAGCTCTTCTAACGGCTTTGTAGGAAAGCCTGTATATGGTTGAGTAAATTCTTCGTCGTAGAAAAAACCTTTAAAGGTGTACCCCTCTCGCGGCGGTAAATTGATAAATTCAAACGATTTGTAGTATTCCTTAGTTATAACTTCACGATAAATATTTTCGTTTTGAGAAAGCACGCTTGACCTGTATAGAAACGGCGTTTGTCGATTATCAAACAAATTGCTTAAGCATTCATACGCATTGCTTGTTTCGCCGTTTTTATCTAAAGTAATAATAGGGAAATTCAATGCTTGCTCAAAGTATTCAATATCATCCGGCTTGATTGTGTGTAGATAATCATAATGACACAATGTTATTGTTTCCTTTACACTATCAAATACTAAATAGAAATAATACTCTCCGCAAGTTATCTCAAACTCTTGACTAATTTCGAACTCATAATCTTGCGAACTGTTTGGCGAATAAACATATTCTCCAAACCCGAATTTGCAAATATATTTGCCTGCGTCGGTTGTTGATTTATATATCTCTATAGCCATTCCATTTTCAAAACTCTCTTCGCCATAATACACGCTAAAATCTGCAAATTCGAAATTTGTTGTTAAAAGAGCGTCGATTTCTAAATAGTAAAGCGAATCGCTGTTCGAACTATTAAAATCGTCCGAATACTTATGTCGATATGATATATAAGTTTTATCGTCTATCAAAGTTCTTTTTTCGTTGTATATAATATATTTATTAAGTTCCTTGTCGCTTGTATCTGCTACAGCTGCAGCTGACGGATTAACAACTTTATCGATTTTGTCATAAACCGTATCAAAGACTTTTTCTAAATTGGTAAAGCCGTCCGATTTAATTCCGACAAAAACTAAACCTGCTACTAATACGATTGCGACGATACTCAATATAATTTTTCTCATAGTTATTTTCTCCTTTGATAGCGATATTCTTTTTTGTTAGATTTGCTTTTTGTGTTAGGCGTTGCAGGTGGATTTGTCAATGCCTTAACAAGCCAAATTATTACTCTTACAATTACGATTAATGCAAACACCAATAACAAAACGGTCAAAATAATTGTTAAAATATTTTTTGTTTCAGGCTTAATGTTTACAGGTGGTGTAATTCCGTCTACAATGTCAATAGGCGAGCTCACAACAGGGATAACGGTGTATTTATCTTTATTCAAAAAAGTTAGCTGAATTATATCAAAATTCAAAAATACACTTTCTTGAGCTAAATAAGCTTGTCCTAGTTTTTCTGCACCTGCAGTTCCTTTTTGCAAATATAGTTGTGAATTATAATAATCTGAAGTTGCAAATCTGAATAAAATAACTTTTTCGCCTTTCATTTGTGCAGTGCGTGCATAACTTTTAAAATCTGATACATCGTCATAATTTATATAGTATTTGTTTACTAAGTCTTCAGCTCCCATCAATAAATCGTTATAATCAAATGTGACAATAGGCGATAAATTGATTGCTTCTTCTTTTGGTATGTTTCCAAACAATGTATCAAACAAACCCCATTTATTTACATTATCTATAAAACTAGGATTTGATTGTTGCCATGTCCCCAAATATTTAAGGTCTAAATCTGCGTCAAAATCGTAACAACAATAGCCTTTATCTATTTTGCCTGCCTCGTTATTTACTTTACGATAGTCGTCAATATCTGCCTCAAATAAATCTGCACTAATAAAGCCATTTTTAATAGGCAATTTACCATTTTCATAAGTCGTTGTATATGTTAAAATATAATTATACAAATCATTATCCGATATGCCACTTTCAGTGCAATCTCTATATGGGTCATAATTATCTATGTCATCACAAGGAAATATATAATATAATGTGCCGCAAACACCTGTATTACTTATGTCTTCAGGCTTTATTAAATAGTATCTATTCCAAGTAAAAGTATATAAACTAGTTGCGATAGTATATCCTATATCACTTTTATAGTCAGCTCCAATATATTTCCCCATATAAGGCAAAGCTTTATTATAAAAGTCTTGATTACTAGTTACTACTATCGGTTTAGTTTTATACTCGTACCACTCTGCTTTTATTCGTTGCAATTTGCCATAATCGTCAAAATATTCTTTAGGCACACTGAAATACACTGTGTCAATTTGGTTTTGGTAATCTGCACCTTTATTTGACGTCAACGTTCTATAAAAAGTGTGCTCTACATTTAATTTTAGTGTTGTCAATTTTTCAGCTTTACATTGCAATGTAGATTCAACTGCGTTTTCGTCCGGACCATAGCCTGCAGCATATCCCGAAAAAGTGTAAGTTTTGTTTACAGGATAGTCTGTTGATAAAACACTACCATTTGTCAGCAATTCTATTCCGGATATATCATATCTGCGAGCATTGCTATTTACACGCTCTGCAATAGTTTTGTTATCTGATGTACTGCGTTTATCTACTATTTTAAATTTATAAAATAAAAACTTATGGTCTGCGTCATTTGACACAGAACAAAACTTTAATGAAAATTTTTCATAGTTATTTGGCTTGCCGTCCGAATCATATCCAACAGCGAGCTGCACTTTGTTATCGTAACTCGTAGTGTCTATTTCGATTAATGACGGGTTATATAGATACAAATATACTGCGTAATTCGAGCGTTTTGTTTCGTCATAAGAATAGCAATACTCAACTACATTTTGTACAATAAATGTATCCATTTTTTTATCGATAGGATATTGCGTAATATCAAAATTTTCAGCAGAATTTAAATCGTCTAACACGTTTGTATTATCAAAATTTTTGTAGTCAATTTCAGTGTAGGACTCCGCATACACAGGTAACATCGATACTGAAAATATAAATGTAATAACAACTACTAGCAATGCTATAATTGCTAATAATTGCATATCTTTTTTATCAAATTTTAAATAATTTTTCTTAATCATAAGACACCTTTGTTATAAAACTATTTATAACTAAATCGGATAGTGGAATATTTTTATCTGAATTTATTACTTTTACGGCAGGCATTTGAATTTCTTCGCCGTTATCCATTGTGTATGGAATTTCAAAGTACTCACCACCAAACACTGTATCAGACATTATCCCTATTGTTTCATTGGTTTTTGTATTTAAGATACGGATATCAAAAACTCTTTCTTGAAAAGGTATTCGCTCTAAATTTCTATCATATATAAATGTGTCATTTTCAAATGTGTAATATTGAACATCTCTACCAGCCTCGCGTATTGTATAAATTGAATTGTACAAATAATATTCATGATAAATGCCTAAATCGAAAACCAAAATACAATCTTCTTTTGGAAATCTAGTTTCAAAAGACGACTGACCTGTTCCCGGAGTCATATTTTTCACTTGTTCATCAAGATATAAGTCTTTAATACCGCTAAAATTTGTGCCTGATTCAAATTCAACAACTCCCATTCGATGGTTAGCAAATTTAATATTTTTTGAAAATTTAAATGTACCATAATCGGCAGTTTGAAGCACATTCATATCATTATTGGGCTTAAAGCCATTTGTGAGCTTATAGCTTATTCCTATAGCTGCACCTGCAATTACAAGGATAAGAAGCAATGATATTATCGTTATCCAAATAGTTTTTATTTTTTTAGTTGCTTGTTGATACTCTCTTATTGTTTGCATGTTTCTTTTTCTCCTTTTTTTGTTTTTTAGTTGTCCTATTCGACTTAAATTTTGTTTTCGCTAGTACACTCCCTGCGTAAGACTTGGAAATTTTGCTTGCTCGCTTATCTCTAAGCGTTTTGCTAGCATTACTAGCCATTGATTTTTTTTCTTGCGTTGCCATTTTCACTCCTATATATTTGTATTTTTATTTAGAATAGTATCGTATGTAGTAATTGACACTATATCTTTTGTTGAATAATTTTTTAATATTGTGCTTAAGTTGTGCGGTGTTGCGGTATTTGTATCCACAAGGATAAAGCGCTTGTACTTTGGAAAAAATTTGCTCACTTTAAAGCGTGCGAAATTATCTTTTATTTTGTAAGTAATAATGTCATTGACTTTTAATATCTTTGCGACATTACTTGTACACTCAACTAAGCGATATTTAATTTCCGAATTATTTTCAGCTTCGATATACCATTCATCAGTCATCTTAAAATAAACTAATTTACAAACAATTTGCTTATTATATCCCTTTTGGAAAATTGCATTATATGACAAATTAAAAGCTGTATCCGTTGCTAAAACAGCACGAACACAGCTTAAAATCAATCTTCCAAATGCGGAGTTGCATTTTTCAAATAAGCAAAATTGTTTAATACGAATATCGTCAATAGAATAGCTCATAACAACACCTATTTAAAAATCTATGTGTACAGCATAGCTTTGAAATTACATTGTGTTTTTTTGTACTATGCTGTACACATTGAAGAGTTATTCATGCGATACCTACAAACGCACCTACGAAGACTACTAAAAGGGTTACTATGGCATTTTACCCTATTGGTGGTGGAAATTTTTTTAACGATGACCCACCAACAAACATCGTTAGAAGGAAATTATGTGATAAATAAAAAATTGTTATATCGATTGTGAACGATATATCGATTTTTTTTCTTAATTATAAACGATATATCGATAATTGTCAATAGATTTTTCGATATTTGTTATAATAAATTAAAAAACAAGGGGGTAAATATATGATTTTTAGTTATAGACTTAGGGAATTGCGTCAAACAAATGATATATCTCAAAAAAAATTAGCAGAACTCATTGAATGTTCACAAAGCATTATTTGTGATTATGAAAATGGAAAATCTGAGCCTTCGCTGTTAATGCTGACTAAATTATCTAGATGCTTTAAAGTTTCTATCGATTATCTAGTGGGGAACTCTTCAGAAGACAATCTAATTGTAATGAATGACAATTTAAATGAAACAGAAAACTACTTAATCGGACAGCTAAGACAATTAAATAGTGAAAAAAAACAAGAATTAATGAGCTATGCTAATTATTTAGTCAATAAAGATAGCAAGCAAATTAATTCAAAAAATAATGTAGATATATCTGACCTATCCGACTTGGAAAAAGCTGAAGTAATTGGTTTTATTAATGGCTTTAAAAAAGAGTCATTTACTCACAATCACAATATAAATAAAAACATAAAGGTAGGTAAATAATGAAAAAAATAGTAAGTTAATTTTCTATTTAAAACAAACAAGAATGATAAATTTTAAAGAAAACAAAAAATAAATGCTATCATATAAGTAAAAAGGGATTTTTACTTATGAGGGATAACGAAATTGAGTACATTGACAACTTTATAAAAGATTTTTACAACAAGTTATTGGATTTAAAAACATTTATTGGCGAGAAAAAAGGCGAAAACAGAGCCTACGAATATAATCGAAATTTATTGCAAATATGCTTTAAAAAAGGTGTGGAATCTAACAATATAGGAGATGAAACACCAATGCAATATAAAAATGTAAAACTACGAAAACGTATAGATAATAGATGGGAAGCACGTTGGCAAAGAGATAATGTTAAATACATTGTATACGGAAACACCCAAAAAGAATGTTACGAAAAATTAAAAGCTAATTATCGAAAAAATAAAAACAAGATAAAAAGTTGCAAAAAACTACATGAGTGGCTAGATTATATACTTATCACTTACAAAGCAGAAAACAAGTCAAAAGAAAACGAAATCGCAGTTCGGCTACACATAAAGCCGAATATGGAAAACAAAGCACTAAATAAAATAACCGCAAACGATATTCAAGAACTACTTGTTAAGCTTAAAGATAAAAGCAGAACACGGGTAACGATATACAACCTACTCAACGAAGCTTTTAAATATGCTATTGCAAATAAATACATAAAAGAAAACCCATGTGATTTTATCAAAAGACCAAAACACACACGTGTTACAGGAAATGCTCTTACACAAGAAGAAGAAAATTTATTTTTAAATAATATACATGGGCATGCAGCAGAACAGATACTGTTGTTTTTGCTCTACTCGGGAGTGAGAAGAAACGAAGCCTTAACTTTGCGATGGGAAGACATTGATTGGAAAGCAAATAAACTACATATACACGGAACTAAAACAGAAAAATCAGATAGAATTATACCTATTTTTTCAAAATTAAAAGAATTATTAAAGACATTTGAAATTAAAGAAAGTGGAAATGTATTTGAATATAGCAATCCATGCAGTGTAACACGTTCATTTATAAGATTATCGGGCTTGCCTAATCACAAACTACATGATTTACGGCATACATTTGCTACAAGGTGTATTGAACAAGGTATACCAATGAAATATGTGCAGTATTGGTTAGGACATAGTAGTTACAAAACAACAGCGGATATTTATTCTCACATAAGCAATGATAAATTAGAACAAGAATTTGCAAACAAAATCTAGTATGTTCACTTTTTATTTTGACGAAGCTTTTGACGAAACTTTTTTCGATAAAAAAAGAAATTGACTTAAAATCAAGTCAATTTCTTACACAATTTGAATAAAAAAGGGTTAAAATTGCAATTTCAACCCTAATCTGGCGCCCCAAACAGGACTCGAACCTGTGACACTGCGGTTAACAGCCGCATGCT
>CAJUOU010000012.1 GCA_910588545.1 uncultured Christensenellaceae bacterium | reverse complement strand
AATTTCTATTTATTGTTTTTCCATTTATATCTAAAATTACATTTGCTTTTTTAGGTATATAAATTCTTCCATTGCTAAAACCACTACCACCACCAAAAGTTGTACCAAAAGTAGCATGAGTCGCCGCTGTCCAATTCCCATTTAATTTTACCAAAACATTAGACGATGTGTTCGCAAGTGCATAGTCAATTGCCTCATTCCAAATACGCGCATTGTCCGAAAAGTTGCCAGGCAGAGTGTATGTCACATCCGCAGTTGTTTGCAAAGTGTTTGCCATATTATCTAAATTTGTGTTATCAGTTTTACCCTTTATTGTGTCGGATGCAAATACACATCCCATTATTAACAGAAAGGAAATTACTAATACAAAAATTATATTCCCTGCCTTTCGTGCATGTTTTGTCATAATAAAACCTCCGTTTTTGTCTTACATAGAATAAGTATATCTATGTACAAAATCACGGATTTTTTGAGTTTGAATATATAATTTTTGTATGCTTAAAGTAAAGAGTTTACAAAACCTTTATCATAACGTTGACATTATCTTACTTTTTAGTTTAAAATATACATATAATATGTACATAGATATACTTATTCCATGTACCCAAACTTTACATTAAAGGCAGTTTTTTAACACTAATAGTCCCGATTTTTGATAGGATTATTGCAGTAAACACTACTTTTTGACAACTTTAAACTTTACACAAAAAGTAACACCCCAACACAAATTGTTTGGGGTGTATTTTCGTTTTTTTGTTAAACAAATACTATTGAATTTTTAAGAATAAAATTGGCTTAAAACAACCGTATTTGATTACTCACGATTAGCAAGCATTGTTTTAACTTTCATTAATCTAACGATATTACCTCTCTCATTTTCATCAAGTTTCATAGTAATATCGTGTATTGCCTCTTCCGTTTGCGGAATCATAATATATTCTAAAGCGTTTACCCTACGACGATTTTTTTCGATTTCCGTAGCAAGCATATTACAGGTTTTTTCAACTTCTGCAAGTTTTATCAATTTTTCCGCCAAAACCGAAATTGTACTTATCGACTTATCAAGTTCGCTTGTAACGCTTGCAAAGGAATATGGATATAAGCTTGTGCTTTCGGATTTTTTAATTCCTATACTAGGAACGTTTACACTCATAATGTTTTTTGTACCTATTTCCAACTCCATACCTATTGCAGGCATACTCAATGCTTCCCATATTACGCCGTCTTGGCTTACCGATTTTGCAAGCATAAACTCAGCCAAAGCATTACTTAGCCCTTGCTCGACTTCTAGTCTTAAACGCATATTTTCCTTAGCGTATCCTATAAATTGCCTAATCATTTCGTCCGATTTGTCTTTTAGCAATTTATGTCCGCGAACGGCAGTCTTTTTCCTGTCCTTAAGACGTCTAAGCTCCATTCGGGTAGGATTGACTTTCAACTTACTTGCCATAATCAGTCCTCAACTTTCATTTTATCAAAATACTCTTCAAGATATTTGTCTCGTATTCTCTTCATTTCCGCTCTTGGCAAAATTGTTAATAATTCCCAACCGATACGCAATGTATCTTCGATTGTACGGTCGGTGTAGTTGCCTTGAGAAACATATTTATTTTCAAACTCCTCTGCAAACTTTGCATAAAGTCTGTCAACAGGAGAAAGCGCCGCATCGCCCAAAATTGCTGATAACTCTTTTGCCTCTTTACCTCTTGCATACGCAGAGAATAATTGATTCATTGTATCTGCATGGTCTTCACGTGTTTTGCCTTTACCTATACCCTTGTTTTTAAGTCTTGACAAAGATGGTAAAACATCGATAGGAGGAGTAACGCCTTTTTTATGAAGCTCCCTTGACAAAATGATTTGTCCCTCTGTAATATAACCTGTCAAGTCAGGGATAGGGTGTGTTTTATCGTCCTCGGGCATAGTCAAAATAGGTATTTGAGTTATACTGCCCTTTTTACCTCTGATTCTGCCTGCTCTTTCGTATATAGTAGCCAAATCGGTATACATATACCCCGGATAACCGCGTCGTCCGGGAACTTCCTTTCTTGCAGCGGAAACTTCACGCAATGCCTCGGCATAGTTAGTTATGTCCGTCATTATTACAAGCACATGCATACCTTTTTCAAACGCAAGATATTCGGCAGCAGTAAGTGCCATTTTCGGTGTTGCAATACGCTCGATAGCAGGGTCATTTGCAAGATTCATAAACATTACAGCTCTTTCGATAGCGCCTGTTTTTCTAAAGTCTTGCATAAAGAAGTCTGCCTCTTCGTAAGTAATACCGATTGCCGCAAATACAACGGCAAATTTATCGCTTGTATTCAAAACCTTTGCTTGTCTTGCAATTTGTGCGGCAAGCTCAGCATGCGGCAAACCGGATGCACTGAATACAGGCAACTTTTGTCCTCTTACCAAAGTATTCAAGCCGTCAATCGCAGAAACACCTGTTTGTATAAACTCGTCGGGATAATCACGCGCCGCAGGATTAATTGGGCTTCCGTTTATGTTCATCCTTTTTTCGGGAATAATAGCTGCTCCACCGTCACGAGGATTGCCCAAGCCATCAAAAACACGTCCCAAAATATCTTCGCTCAAAGCAATTTCCAAACTTCTTCCCAAAAATCTTGCTTTAGAAGTACTCATTTGAATGCCTTGCGACCCCTCAAACAACTGCACCAAGGCTTTGTCACGATTAACTTCCAAAACCTTACCGCGTCTTATCTCTCCGTCTTCCTGTACAATTTCAACAAGTTCGTCAAACTTTGCACCGTCCACACCTTCAACCAACATCAAAGGTCCTACAATCTCTTTTATAGACTTATATTCTTTTAGCATTATAACTCTCCTTCGGAAATAAGGGTTTCTATTTCATCCGCCATTTGTTTGGAAAGCTCATCAAACTTAGCCAAATTATTTTCTTCAATATATTTTGAACGACTTATAGCCTCTCTTGCAGGCAATTCCAAAATTTCGTCTACTTCCACATCTTCTTCCACAGCCTTAATAGCCAAATCATGCGCCTCCAAAATAAGCTTTAGCATAGTGCATTGCTTTTTAAGCGTTGCGTAAGTATCAACTTCGTGGAAAGCATCTTGATGCAAATAATCCTCACGGATAGACTTAGCTGTTTCCATAATCATTCTGTCTTTAGGGGACAATGCATCCACGCCTACCAATCGTACGATTTCGTCCAAATTTGCCTCTTCCTGCAAAATCTTAAGCGCACGACCACGATATGTTGACCAATTTTCGTCTACATTTTCCTTATACCAATCGGACAATCTATCGTCATACAACGAATAACTTGTAAGCCAATCGATTGCAGGGAAATGTCTTTTGTAAGCAAGTGATGCCGATAAACCCCAAAAAACTTTTACAATACGCAAAGTCGCTTGCGATACAGGCTCTGACAAGTCACCCCCCGGAGGAGATACTGCCGAAATGGCTGTAATTGAACCTGTTCTTTCATCCGTACCCAATGTTTTTACTATACCTGCTCTCTCATAATACTCTGCAAGTCTCGAAGACAAGTATGCAGGATAGCCCTCTTCGCCCGGCATTTCTTCCAATCGACCTGACATTTCACGCAATGCCTCCGCCCATCTTGAGGAAGAATCCGCCATAATAGCAACATTGTAACCTTGGTCTCTAAAATACTCAGCAATAGTAATACCCGTATAAATACTTGCCTCACGCGCTGCAACGGGCATATCCGAAGTATTTGCAATAAGTACTGTTCTTTTCATCAACGATTCGCCTGTCTTAGGGTCGATAAGCTCAGGGAACTCGTTTAAAACGTCCGTCATTTCGTTACCACGCTCGCCACAACCAACATACACGATTATATCTGCATCCGCCCATTTTGCAAGCTGATGTTGCACTACTGTTTTACCGCTACCAAATGGTCCAGGTACACAAGCGCAACCGCCTTTGGCAACAGGAAAAAATGTATCGATAACCCTTTGTCCGCTGATAAGCGGCTTGTTTGGCGACATTTTTGTCTTGTAAGGTCTGCCCTTTCTGACAGGCCATTTTTGCATCATTGTAATTTCCTTGTTACCTTTGGAAGTTTTAACAACGGCTATACTATCTTTTACGGTAAATTGCCCGCTTTTAATCTCTAAAATTTCGCCCTCTACTCCGTTTGGTACAAGTATTTTATGATTGAATATTGTATTTTCCTGTACGCTGCCGATAATATCTCCGCTGACAACTTTATCGCCGACTTTCATAGCAGGTACAAAATCCCATAATTTTTCATAATTCAAAGCAGGCATATCCACACCGCTGGAAATCCTGTCCCCGGACGCCTCAAGCAGTTTGTCAAGCGGTCTTTGAATACCGTCATACATACCTTCAAGCAAACCCGGGCCAAGCTCTACAGACAAAGGCTCGCCCGTAGTCTTTACAATTTCTCCCGCACCAAGTCCGCTTGTTTCCTCGTAAACCTGAATTGATGCTTTATCTCCTCTTAATTCGATTACTTCGCCGATAAGATTTTTGCTTGACACACGCACTACGTCAAACATTTTACAGTCGTGCATATTTTCCGCAACAATCAATGGACCTGATACTTTTATAATTTTTCCATCACTCATTGGATACCCTCACTTTTTCTCAAAATCGCCAATTATGGCACACATTTATCTAAATATTAAATATATTTATCGCAATTTTATATTTGCAAATCAAATAGATAGTAATTCCGCTTGATTTTATTTGCTAATCTTTAAACAAAATATCTGTTCCGACAGCTTTTTCCACGTCCTTTTTGATATTTTGTACACCATACCCCGTTGTACCGTTTGATGACGGAATTGGAATAATTGCGGGATATGTTCTGTTCCTATACTTTGCAATTTGCTCCTCGATTTGCACGGCCAAATCTTCAGTTATAAAAATTACCGAATAATTTCTTGCAAGAAGTCTTAATTTTTCGCTCGCCTCGCCCACGGAGTTTGCATTGTAAACATCCATACCAATTGCTTTAAATGCAAGCGTTATATCGCTATCGCCTAATACGGCTATTTTTTCTTTACGCATAGAATCCTCTCAGTCTTGCTTTGATACTTTGCAAATCCGCACGATTTTTCAAGCAAGTCAATATCATTCTTACCATTTTAAGTTCAATCTTTTTCGCAATATAAAAGCCTGCAATAGGTGCAACGGAAAATACATCCGCCCTGTCTTCCTTAAAGATATTAAGCAAGTAATTGTCCCACAAAACTTCATATTCTACCAAAGCCTTGCCAGATTTTATTTCATTTACGCCTACAGCAATAATTTCTCCGATAGTGGTATATTTAAGTTTCTCCGCAACTATATCATAGCTTTCCTTATATAGCCCTTCCAAAATGTAATCGTTTATCTCTCCGCCTACAATTAAATTTTCCTTTAAAAAAGTTATGTCCGCATCAAGCCTTTTACACCTAAGCATTGTGCTTACATTTATAAAATCAATATTTGCAGTCCAATACTTTGTCAAACTTTTTACATTGGCTTTTTTAAGCGCGGATAAAATATCCTTGTACATTGCCTTATCCAAAGTAATATCGATAAATCTAGGACTAACTTTTTCCTCGCGTGCAACCTCTTCGATTCCCTTAACAGCATCAGCCATATCCTGTGGCAGTTTTGTCAAATCTTCTTTTTGAATACTTTCCTCAAGCAGTTCCAAATCGATGTTACCCGCAGGCAACAACATAAGGCTCAAGTCCAAATCTTTTGCAAATTTACCTTTCAAATAACATTTTGCATTATGATAGTCGTTAACAACAAGCAAGGTTTGAAGTCCGCTTTTATCGGGCATTGCCTCCCTTACAAAATCGACCACCCTTTTTTCTTCCATCAGCAAAATTTCGCCATAAGCATACGGATTGTCTACAGTGGTACCGCCGCCGTAGTTACTTTCGTACAATATTTTGACAGCATCGAGCAAGTTATCCGAATACGCCATTCGGGTAATCTTTTCGCTAGTCAAAAGACTGTTTTCCATAGCTTTAACTCTTGCATTCGAATAGATTAAACTTTGACCTGCCATTATTTCTCCTCAAATAGCATATCTGCAATTTGTGTTTCGCACTCTTCTTTTATACTCATAAGTTCCATATCGAAAGACAAATTTTTGTCGGAATTTTTGCCCGACAAAATCACACCACCGTGAAAATTGCCCAACTCTTTTGAAAGTGTAAGTTTAATTCCTAATTTTTTAGCGGTATCGTCGATAAACTTTTGAGTCACTCTGCCTTTATCTACCTCGGAAATGATAACCACATCTCCGTCTTCCGCAAACTTTTTCAAAATATTTTCAATAATCGCAAGATACTTCTTTTTATCCATACCTGCAATTTCATCCAACGCTTTTGCAAACAAATCGTCTACCGCTTTTGCTTTTGCATTCATTAATATCTTTTTGCCATCAAGTGTGCTTACTACTTCATTGCGCCTTAAAATCTCGTCATAAGTAGCCTTCATACCACTTTTAAATACAGCAACTTTAGCATCCGCAGCCTCGGACGCTTTTGCGATAATCTCATTTGCATTATCATTGGCACGTTTAAGATTTTCATCTATAATCGCACTGTTATCACTGATAATTTTGTCTAAAATAACTTTACTGCTATTCATAAATTATTCCTTAACCAATGTTAAACATAAATACAGCTAGGAAAGAAATCAACAAAGCTAGCAATGCGTAAGTCTCAACCATTGCTGTAATAGTAATACCTTTACCAAAAGCTTCAGGTCTTTTTGCTATCATTGCTATGTTGCTTGCCGCAACTTTACCTTGGTAGATACCGGAAATCAAACCAACGATTGCCATTGGTAAACATCCTGCCATAATAGCCAAACCTTGACCATCTGTTAAAGTTGCCATTTCTCCAAACAAATTGATTTTAATGAATACGATAAATGCAATTATCAATCCATAAATACCTTGAGTACCGGGAAGCAATTCCAAAATCAAAGCTTTTGAAAACTTATCAGGGTCTTCTGCAGTAAGTCCTGCTGCTGCTTGTCCTGCCAAGCCTACGCCAACTGCAGAACCGATTCCTGCAAATACGGCTGCAAGTGCTGCACCTAAAATTGCATAAAATATTCCTAAACTCATTCTTTACTCCTCCTAAATTTGAGTTGTTTTTATAATATATAATTTATATAATTATCATTTATTGTTTAATGCTTTAACTATTCCTACTTTTTTTATCATATAACAGCAGCATTAATATCGATTTTTGAAGTGTTTTTTACTTTTTTACCTTTACATCCATAGCAGGCTCTATGGTAAAGTTATAGTTTTTCATTGCACTTCCAAGTGGCACAAACAACTTGCCGCCGCCCTCATAAAATTTACCGAAAAACTCAACGAATTGCAACCTTGAGTTATGCACATAAGCACCCAAAGTATTAATTGCTATGTTAAACAAGTGACCAACTAGTAACAAGAATATTGCCACCAAATATCCGACTACAGGCAAAATTTGAATCATAACCATTGCTATTTGATTGAATACCATTGCTATTACACCTGTTGCCAAGCCCAAACCAAACAATCTTGTATAACTTAGCAAATCACTGAAAAAATTGATTATGCTATATAGGTTACCAAACGCACCCGATACTATTTTTGCACCTTTTTTATGCAAACCACCAGCAACCATCAATCCTGCCAATCCGATTGCAAGCATAGCTATTCCACTGTAACGCATTGCAAGGTTACCTTTGAACAAAAATGCTTCCATTGCAAACAAACCAATACCCAAAAGCAAAACATACCAACTGAATACTCCGAATATCGCATCAAAAGGTTTTTTTGCCTTAAATAACGCGTAGGCATTTATTCCCATACCGACAAGCATTTGAAAAATACCTAGTCCTAACGACAAAGCAAGCATCATAGTCGGCTTTTGCAAAGGACTGAACCAATACCAATATGCACTGCCCTCAGGCAAACCAAACCAACCGTTTATGACATTTGTATCTATACCAAAGTATCCGCCAAACAAAATACCCCAAATAATTGTGGATATACCGCCTGCAAAAATGATTTTTACAAGGCTCATCTCACGCTTTCTCGGTTTTTTGATTGCAAGAACGATACCCGCACCCAATGCCATAAGCAAACCATACCCCGCATCACTAATCATTACACCAAAAAATAGTATAAAGAAAAATGCTACAAAAGGATTAGGGTCTATCTCATTATAGTTAGGCACGCTGAACATATTTGTAACGCTTTCATAAGATGTAACCACGCCGTTATTCATTGTAAATGTCGGCGGTGTTTCCTCCTCCAAAGGCTCTCTTGTATAAAAATACAATGCAAGAGGACTTTCCTCCAATGCGGACACAACTGCTTGCTCACAGCTTGTAGGATACCAACACTCAAATACAAAGGAGCTTTTTGTCTCCGCCATAAGTTTTTGAGTTTGCAATTTTTGCATTTCCACATTATAAAAGTCTTGTAAAAGCTTACATTTTCCGTCAAATTCGTTTGTGATAAAATCTTTAGCTACAACTTCCGCAACATGATTTATCTCAAACTCCAACTGTTTTATTTCAATTTCCAAATCGGAAATTTTTGTTTTAGGCACTTCGTTTATGTTAAGGTTACTTTGAACAAATTCCAAATCAGCAAGCTTGGACAAAATCTCTTCGCTACTCTCCCTCAAGCACAAAACCGCCAAAGCTACAATTTGTCCCTCACCTAAAATTTCCACTACGCAGTCAGGGAAAGAGTTTTCTATCTCCTTTGCCTGTTCCGCCTTAGACTTTGGCAACTGTCCCAAAAAGGCATTTGCATATTTAGTGGCACTAAAATCAGTAAATTTACAATTTAAGTCTTTATAAATATTCACTTGCGACAGCAAGTTTTTTGCTTTTGTAAGTTTTGATTTAAACTCGATAAGTTCGCTTTTCATTTGCTCTAAAACAGCAATTTTATCGTAAACTTCAAACTCCCATTCCTTGGAATTACAAAAATCTTCAAAATCGATTTCCGGCTTATGCTCAAGCATATTAGGTTTTTCAAGTTTTATATCCAAAGCTTTCTTTTTTATCAAGCTGTTTATAACTACTTTTTGTTCCTTTATAAATTCTTTTGCAAAGTCAAGCTTAGCAAGTTTCAAAGTAATCTCATCAAACTCACTTTCATTTATATGGCTTTTTTCCGGCAAGTCACATTTGCAGTCGGTAACTTCAAGGCAACCAAGTTTGGTCAAGCTCTTAAGCAACTGCTTTCTGTCACTTGTATTCCCAATGCCTATTAATTTTTTCATTTTAGCATTAGGCATATCTTACTTCCAACCTCCTAATTATATCGGCGGTAATTTTATCGCTGTTTTTCTCTGCAACGGCAATAATTTCAGCGGCCTTTTTCTCCGCATCCGCTATAATCTTGTCACTGTTTTTCTTTGCGTCTTTATTTGCTTTTTCAATATTTTCGGCAGACATTTGTTTTATTTTATTGTCTGCATCATTATCTATTTGAATTGCTTTTTCCTTGGCTTTCAAAATGATGTCTTTGCTTTCTTGCACGCTCATTCTGACTTTTGCGTCTTGCTCTTTTTCCAAAGCCACAATTTCTTGCAACAAATCTTCAATCATACTTTACTCCTCTCTGTTTTCAATATCCGTAAACATATTAACTCTGTTTATATGTCTGCCACCCTCAAAAGGAGTGTCAAGCCAAGTTTTTACTATTTTTACTGCCATTTCGGGATTTACAACTCTTCCGCCCATAGCCAAAATATTAGAATTATTGTGCATAGCAGTCATTTTTGCAGTATATTCGTCATGACACAAAGCACATCTTATACCTCTCACTTTATTCGCCGCAATACTTATACCAATGCCTGTACCGCACATTACAATACCTTTATCACACGCACCTTTTGCAACAAGTCTTGCAACTTTTTCGCCAAAAATAGGATAGTCTACACTATCATTTGAATATGTACCGCAATCCACTACTTCCAAACCTTGTTTTTTCAAATAATCAATAACACTGTCTTTTAGTACAAAACCGCCGTGGTCACAACCGATAGCTATCTTCATATAACACCGCCTAATATTAAAAATTCCAATATTTACTAAATTTCATTATACAGCATTTTTTTATTTTTATCAATAGTTAGATAAAAAAATTTACATTAAATATCATAAACCATAGTAATTCTAGACACAATCTGTCTTATTTGTTTACTATTTTGTCAGTTTTTGAACTATAATCGGAATGCCTCTTTCTATTTGCTCCCTGCATTTCAAATATTCATCCAACCCAAAACCATACGGGTCGACAATATGTCCTACCCCCGTCATTTCGTCGAAAGTTTTAACTTTGTCCCCTGCCTTAAAGTGATATAAAATGGCATCTTTATGACTTTGAGTCATTGTAATTATTATGTCTGCTTCAAACAAATCACGCAAAGTAAAACTTTGTGAACGATGCCCGCTTGCATCGATGCCGATTTGCTGCAATGCAGTATACGAATTGTCTGAAATAGCTTTTCCGTTAGAACAAGCAAGCCCCCTCGACTCTACATCAATAGCTAGATTTTTCTTTTTACAGTAGTCTCGCATAAGATATTCCGCCATAGGCGACCTGCAAGTATTACCTGTACATACAAATATTATTTTCATACTACTTTGCCTCCACTTGCTTTCATAACTCTGTTCATAACCGATTTGCAAAGCCCGTTTTCACCCAAATCGATACAAATTATATAGTCGCAAACTTTTTCTCCATCTCTCATTGCCTTATAAATATTTCGACACACTTCACTATCGTTGTTCCCCAAATTAACATATTTTCTGCCCGCCATAGCTTGTACAGCTTGTCCTCTTATCAATGCAAGTACATTCAATCCCTTTTGCGATTGTATGTCATACTCGGCAATCAAACTATCCATATCTTTTGCAACTACCATAGGGCAAGTCGGTGCGTAATGTTTGTATTTCATACCGGGTGCGGGTGCACTGCTAATCACTTCTCCCTTATGTGTTCTTACACTTCCTACAACATCAGCAAGCATTTCGGCAGTGATTGCACCGGGTCGCAATATTGTAGGTATTTCTCCCGTCAAATCAAGTACGGTAGACTCTATGCCTACTTCCGAATCTCCACCATCTATAATAAGCGGTATTCTTCCTTTCATATCTTCATAAACGTGTTTTGCGGTAGTGGGACTTACCCTCGTGCTTGCATTTGCAGATGGTGCGGCAATAGGCACTCCCGAACTTTCAATAAACTCTCTTGCGATTTCAAGCTTTGGCATTCTTATTCCCACAGTCTTTAATCCCGCAGTTACACTATCGGGCACAATATCGCTTTTAGGAAAAAGCAATGTGATAGGTCCGGGCATAAACTGCTCTACAACTCTTTTATTCCTCTCACTAAATTCCGAAACCAATGGATATATATCTTCTATTTTTGCAATGTGAACAATTAGCGGATTGTCGGCAGGTCTGCCTTTTGCCGCATAAATCTTTTGCACACAAGCGGCATCAAGTGCATTACCACCTAAACCATAAACCGTCTCTGTAGGAAAGGCTACAATCTCCCCTGCTTTAATCAAATCCGCTCCTAACTTTATCGCTTGTTCCCCGCTTTTTATTAATGTTTCCATTTCTTCTCCTAAAAATTATATCTATCTTTTACAATTAGCAAAATTTAATATTTATAATAATAGTTTAATTAGCACTCTATACCATAGTTGCAATAATCATACCGATAAGCAATCCTAACAATGTAAAATTACCGCAATTTTTATTTTCCGCATCGCCAATCAAATCGCAAAAAACAATTTGCAGCATAGCTCCGCTCGATATTGCAAGCATAAAGGCTATAAACTCCTCGGAAATACTTCCTACTAAAACACCTATGCCCCAACCCAACACAGTGCAAGCACCCGTTATAAAAGCAAATATCAAAACTTTAAACCATTTTACTCCTGCTTTTGCAAGCGGTATGCTCATGGCAATTCCCTCGGGCACATTATGCAAAGCAATTAATATTGCGGTCGAAATCAAGATTGATTGGCCATCCAGCGCACCTAGTGCAATGCCTTCGGGTATATTGTGCAATGCCACAGCAAACGCAGTAGTCAAATTTTTAACCAAACGTCTGCTAGTATTTTTTTTGCTTATCGACAAATTATCAGCACCATTATTTTCAACTTTTTTATTTATTATATCATATTTTGTCAATTTTGTATACACTTCTCCCGAAGTTATTTTGCTAATCAATAAAATTATCAAAATGCCAGCAAGAATACCCAAAAACACTGTCAAAAAACTCGCCTTTTCGTTTGCATTAGGCAGCAAATCGAAAAAAACCACGGCAAGCATAAAACCACTTGCCAAACTTTCTGCATATTTGACATATTTTTCTTCCCTATTTTGCATAAAAATTGCCAATAATGCTCCGAAAATCAACCCTAAAAAGGCAAATACTATTGCCAACACACTATCTATACTCATACAATAAATTATGCCGCAATTTAACAATATTTAACAAAATGTTACAAAATTTTTATTAAATTTTATTAAAATAATTTACTTTTATTATTTTATGTGCTATATTTATAATAATAATAATTTTTGGAGGCAAAATCATGGGAGAATTTTGGAATAAAATAGTGACTTTTATGACCGAAGAAGCATTCAAAATTTCAAGCTTTTCTGTGCTTTGGTGGTATGTAATTGTTGCTGCTGCGGCAGTAGTAGTTTTATTATTAATTGTGACCATTTCGGTTGCTTGTGCAAAGAAAAAGAAGAAAAAAGCTAGTCAAGCATCGGAAAATGCAAATGACGAAGTAAAAAATGAAGATAAAAAAGGGTCTAAAAAATCAAAAGACCATACTTATAAAGAAATTTCACCTGATTGGCAACCTGTTGCAAAAGCAGGTGATAAACCTATCAAAAACGAAAAAACTCAAGAAAATGAGAGTACTATTTCTGAAGTAGTAGAAGACATTGCAGAAGAAACTCCTGTTCAGGAAGAACAACCTGTTGAAGAAATTGCAAAAGTTGTTGAGCCTGAAGTAGTTCCTACTCCTATCAAACAAGTTAAATCGGAAACTGTGCCCGCTCCTGTCAAAGAAGTGAAGACAGAAAGTGTTCCAGCACCTGTTAAAGAAGTCAAGAGCGAAAGCGTGCCTGCTCCTACTCCTGTAAAAGAAGTTAAAGCCGAGTCAGTTCCTGCGCCAATCAATCGCGTTAAAGTTGAATCTGTTCCTGCTCCTGCACCAAGAAAATTATTTAAAAAGAAAGCACCTGCAGTTGAGCAAATTATCGAAGAAAAAGTGGTTGAATTGGAGCCTATCCCGGTTGAAACTTACGAAGAGCCTGTTCAAGAAAAAGTTGCCGCTCCTGTTGCGGAAAAAATTGCAACTCCTGTAGTAGAAGAAAAAGTTCAAGAAAACGCTGCACAAGTTGTTTATGTGGAGAAAGTGAAAGAGGAAATTATTCAAGAGACTGCACAAGTAGAAAATGTAGAAGAGATTGAACAAGAGGCTGTTGCCACTACTGCTCCAAGGGCTTTACCTAAGAAAAAGTCTAAAACAACTAAAAAAACAGCAAGCGAAATCGCTAACGAAATCGAGGAAAAAACAGGCACAAATCCAAGGAAAAAAGCTCCTGCCGATAAACCTGCAGTTGTAGGTAAAGATAAATTACCTAAGAAAACAACTAAAGCCAAAAAGGAAGAGCCTGTTGTAGAAAGTAAGCCTGCAGCAAAAGCAGCCCCTAAAAATACTACTGACGAATTGCCTTTGATTACAACCGACCCTACTGTTGAGTCTTTTGGTAAGTTCGTAATTGTTAAAAATGATGACAATTCTACAAGACCTTATCACTTTAGATTGCTTGCAAATAACGGTCAAATTTTGTTTGAAAGCGAATCTTATAAAACCAAACCAAAGTCCAATTCGATTATTGCATTCAAAAAAGTTTGTGTAGAGTCAAACTTCGAAATTGACGAAGATAAAGCTGGTAACTTTAGATATAAGTTATATAACAACGCACATACAGTTATTGGCGTAGGCGAATCCTACTCTACTAAACAAGGTTGCGAAAACTCAGTACAATCCGTAATCAAATTTGCAGAAAGTGCCCGCTACCTTGAAGACCAAAGCGAGTAATTAAAAGCTATTCTACAATCGGTTAACTTAAATCTTAATAACTATTATCGTTAAACAAATAAAAGTCGGTACCAACCGACTTTTATTTTATATTATTAATCATATACTTAATAATACAATTCTATTTTAATAATGTTTATCTATTGTTGTTATTTATAGCAACAATATTAATTTAAAATACACTTCTTAACATTGAGTTATTAAAAATATCATAATAGATATCTCAAACTATAAACTAAAAACTTTTGACATATTTTTGTACCTATTTTGAAAATTATGTAGTTATATAAATATTAAAGTCGGACAATTCCAAATCTAATTTTACTAATTTTAAAAACAAATCAAACCCACTACAACATAATTTAATGCCTGCTTTAGCTAAATTTTTCATTGGAGGAATCAAGCTGCTCATAGAATCTGGAATATTTGTTTTCAAATATTTTATATTTTCCCCTGTATAAGGCGAAAAAGAGACTGTTCCACCAAGCAGATATTTACCCTGCATTACTGCCCAAGCATATTTCGGTCCCAAATTTTTATCAATAGTCAAAATAACGCCAGAATCCGTTCCCGATGTAAACAGAATCGAAATGGTATTATTTATTTCGTCCCAATATATCAACAAGTCATTAGTACTATCTATCGGAATTAAAAGCTCGTATTCTTTATCAACAGCATCATATCTACCTACTTCTTTAAGGCTATTAACTGCCATATCAAATGGAGATGGTTGAATAATAATGTCGTCATCATCCTTACCGTCGTTATTATTCTCATCGTTATCGTCCGGAACTTCTACCGATGGCACATTTGGTTTATCAACAGGATTATAGGTATTATTACTGCCATTGTTTGTAGGGCTACCATCTGAACAGCCTACTAATGACAGTGTAAATATAATTATTAACATTAAAACTACAATAAATAAAACTTTTTTCTTCATATTCTACTCCTTAACTTTTGTTATATTCTAATTATATACGAATATTCCTCGTAAGTCAAGCATTAATACGAAAAATTATCGTATACTTAAATTATGGAAGAACTTTCAAAAAGATTAAAAGAGTTAAGAATTGAAAACGGATATTCACAAAGTGAGTTTGGTAAACTTTTAAATGTTTCCCAAGATACTGTTTCCTTATGGGAGAGAAACAAAAGCTACCCCACAACTGACTGTTTATACAAAATTTGCAAAACTTTTTCCGTTTCAGCAAACTACCTACTAGGATTGGATGAAATTTAAAACCATATAATACACAAATAAAAAAGCACATAATAGCCTTAACAAACTATTATGCGCTTTTTTATATTAGGTTTTAATAATTTAGATATTTATAATCTTTTAAGTTGTTACACACAACATATCCCATATCAAACAAATATTACTATAGATAAGCAACATATAATTTATAAAAATCAATAATAAAATAAAATTCAAATAAAAAAACTGTGTTGGGGACAGTGAAAGGCAAATGCTTAGGCGTAGCTTTTGACATACTTGTCAAAACAAGCTAAAATGTAGCCTTAAACGCGAATGCGAAAGAATATGGATAGGGATTAATTTAAAATAAATAATAGATGAAATATATAATCACTCAAACTAAGCAATTTTAAAACGGAAATAATAGTAATATAGCAAACAATACCAAAATTAGAAATAAAGCGAGATAAATATAAAACTTGACACAAAAAACTGTTGTAGCAAAAATTGAATGTCTTACCATAAAAATAAAAACTCAGTAACAATAGCATTATGTTACTGAGTTTAGTGGATGCGGCGACGACCTATCCTCCAGGGGACGCTTCCATCTAAAACTAAGGGACCTCACAGAAGCTTTCTTAAAGATTTTGTGGGGAAAAGCGAGAGCCGAACGCTATCGCAACCCTGCAATATTTACTTAATTGTTGCAGGGTGCCTAAGTGAGGGCTTGAGCGTGGCGTTGAGGAGCAAGCGACGAAGCAGGCGAAAGTCTTAAATGGATTTTGTTGCAAAAAAGAGAGTGAATAACATGTATTCACTCTCTTAGTGGATGCGGCGACGACCTATCCTCCCGAGACGCTTCCATC
>CAJUOU010000011.1 GCA_910588545.1 uncultured Christensenellaceae bacterium | reverse complement strand
CTGCAATACTACTAAACAAAGGTGGAATAACTACAGCAGATAGTGAAGTGTTAAAACTTGTAATTAATAACAAAATAAGTATAGACAAATATTGATAAAATAATTTATACTTTTAAACATTACAAAACCAAGTAAGAAATTGCTTGGTTTTGTGTATTTCTAAAGACTTTAGTATGTTTAAAATGAGTATTATAGCCCAAAATTTATAAGAGAGTAATGTTTAAGAAATAAATAGGAAAGAAATTTTATAAATAATTTTCCTTTACATATTTAATTTATAAAAAATATATGCTATACTTTATATAAAGCTTATAATATGTAATATTATATATAAAAGGTGGTAATATGACGCAATCGGTATGGATAATTGACGACGAAAAGGAGCTCGCCGACAGTGTAGCCAAATATTTTGGTATGTTTGGCGTGCCTGTTCATGCGGAATACACTGCAATGGCTGTAAATAATATAAGCGACAGCGTGAAAGTCGTTTTATTGGATATCAATCTTGGCAGAAATAGCGGATATGATTGTATTTCAATTATACGCGAGAAGTCGCCTTTGGCAAAAATTTTATTGATTTCCGCCCGCAGTGAGGAAAGAGATTTGCTAAAGGGCTATTATTTGGGGGCGGATGATTATATTATCAAACCATTTTCATTGCAAGTTTTGTTGCTTAAGGTAAAAAATTTATTGGAAAAGGAAAACAAAGCAATCGAGGTTTACAAGGATTTAACCGTTGACAAAGCGGCTATGATTATAAGACGTGGAGACGAAAGCATAAGCTTAAAAAATATGGAGTTTAAGCTTTTTATCTATTTATTTGACAACCGTGGCAAAGTACTTGACAAAGACGATATAATCAAAAATGTATGGGGTGCGGGATATTACAGTGACAACACTCTTAATATTCATATAAGAAGAATACGAGAGAAATTGGAAAAATATCAAGGAGAATTTATAACCACGATTTGGGGTATAGGATATAAATTTGAATAATATAGATGTACGTAATTTTAAATTAATATCGATTTTTGATAGTTTTTTGCATTGTTAATTTGCCAAAAAGCGTAATCGGTGGAGAGAGTATGAAAAAATTTATTGTGAGTTTATGTTTAATTTTTATAGTGATAGGTGCGGTATGCTTGGGGATAGGACTAAGCTTTGACTATAAAAAAGTAGATACTGTTTATATAAACGAAGTTGTTCAAGGTTTGGATTTTTGCACGGAGCCGAAAGAGATAGTTTATCATTATGCATTGATAGACAAAACGGGCGAGGTGTTAAAATCATCAAAGGATGTTCCCGAAATGGCGATTGAAACAAGGTTAAGCAAAGCTTTGGCTGACGGAGATATTGTCGTAGACTACGGGGATAAAAAAATCATTTTTTATACAGAGTCTAATGCAAGATTTTACAGTATGCGAAACACTTTGATATGGATAGTTGAGGTATCATTTGTAGTGCTTGGTTTAGCAATGGCTATAGGCTGTTATTTTATTTACAAACGTACGGTAAAACCATTTAATAGTCTTAAAAGTTTTGCACAGGAAGTTGCAAAAGGTAACCTAGATTCCCCACTGATTTTGGATAAGTATATGTCATTTGGGGCATTTGGCGAAGCTTTTGACATTATGCGTAACAATTTGAGGGAAAGCAGGATAGCCGAGCAAAGCGTATATATGGAGCGTCGCAGACTTTTGCAAGAGATAGGGCACGAAATCAAAACACCTTTATCCACGATAAAAGCTGTTGCGGAGTGCGGTTTTGCAGTGGATGGCAACGAAAATTACACTGTAATTTCCAATAAGGCCAATGCGATAGATAATTTGGTAAACGATTTTTATCAAAAAGCACTTGAGGAAGAAGGACAGCTTAATGTGTTTATTACAAAACAAAGCCAAGAAGATTTTAAAAAACTTATAACCGAGTGCGATTATAACGGAAAGATAGTTTTTGGGGATGATATAAGTTGTAACATTTTGTATGACAAAAACAGAATGATTCAAATTGTGGATAATATTATTGCAAACTCATATAAATACGCGGATACTGATATAAAAGTGGATATGACTTTGCAAGGAGAGCAGCTAAAAGTTAAATTTAAGGACTATGGCGATGGCGTTGTTCCCGAGCAGCTAAGCTATATTATGGATAGGTTTTATCGTGGCGAAAAAACGGAAGAAAAATTGGGACAAGGTTTGGGACTTAATATTTGCAGAAAGCTTGTTATACGAATGGGCGGAGATATGAATTGTTACAACGATAACGGTTTTGTAGTGGAGCTTATTTTGCCTGTAATGAAAAGTTTTGAGCAGTAAATGGTAGTAAAATTGTGTTTTAGTGCCGATTTTCGGAAAGAATTGGGAAAGAAAAGAAAGATTATAGAAAAAGTTTGCCTCATATTTTAGTTATATAATGTAGATGACGGAAGATTTGAGTCATCTATATTTTTAGATTTAAAAGTGTTATGATTTGAAATATACAATCCGCAAAAGGAGAAAATATGGAAGATAAAAAGTTTGTAAATATTATTGTAACCGAGGGGTTATGCAAATCGTTTTCTGTAGGCGGAGTGCAACAACACGTATTGAATAACTTGGATTTGCAGATTGCTGACGGAGATTTTACCGTGATTATGGGTAACAGCGGTAGCGGTAAGTCTACCTTGTTGTATGCTTTATCGGGTATGGATAAGCCAACGCTTGGCGACATTGTTTTTGCGGGCGAGAAAATTTCCGAATATTCCAATGACCGCCTTGCAAAATTTAGGCGTAATAATTGCGGTTTTATTTTTCAGGAAGTGTTTTTGAATGACAATATGTCCGTAATGGATAATGTGCTTGCAAGTGGATATTTGTCGGGACTTGCAAGAAAAGATGTTTATAAAAAAGCATGCGAGTACTTTGACTTGGTAGGTATACCTGCCGAAATGTACAAAAAATTCCCTTCTCAAATGTCAGGTGGTGAACTTCAAAGAGTAGGCTTAGTAAGAGCTATTATCAATAATCCGAAAGTGATTTTTGCCGATGAGCCTACAGGTGCCTTAAACTCCGCAAACTCTATTGCAGTGCTTGATTTGATGAACAAGTTCCATAGAGAAGGTAAAAATATCGTTATGGTTACTCACGATATGAAAAGTGCAGTAAGGGGGAATTGTGTGCTTTACCTTAAAGACGGTGTTATTTTAAATGAGATTACACTTGGAGAATACGATAAATCAAATGAAAAGGAAAGGTTAGAAACTCTTAAGTCCTTTTTGGACGAAATGGGGTGGTAATATGTTTAGTATTATTAAATCTCATTTCCACAAGGGTAAAACAGGTTTTGTAATAACCGGTTTGTTTGTAGTTTTATCTGTAATGATGATGATAATCGGGCTTTCAATCTGCCTTGGTATGGGTGATTTGTATGAAAATACAAAAATTTTGACTAATTCGGCAGATGCAACTTTCTTATCCAGCAGTAATGAATTTGCAGATTTGTTTGAAGAAGAACTTAAAAAACGAGATGATATTGAAAATTATGATTTAAAAAATTTGTATCATTTAAAATATCCTTCTCAAAACGACGGTTATTTTCACTTTATAATCAATAAAGGCAAGGGTAATATGTTAAGCAGACAATTTATGTTGTACAACGTAGATGCCGAGAATGACAATTACAAACCTAGGTTAAGAGATACTGTTCAAGGAGAAGGTTTTAAACTTTATGTTACAGGCAATTTGATTGCAACAACTACTATAGAAATCGGGTCTCCTATAACATTTTTTTATAGCGGAGAGCAATATCAAGGTTATGTTGCCGGTATTTATGACAGCATGTGCGATATATATCAAACTAATGCTTATTATGTTGACGGCGAATTTTACAACATGATTGCAGATTTTGCAAAAACAGATAACGATTTTGACATTTTAAATAGATTTGATGTAAGATTAAAATATAAAACTGACCGTGAATGTGAACAAAAATTAATCGAACTAAGAACTGTTGTCACTAATTTGTACAAAAACTATATGTTGGAGCATTTTATCGAAAATATGATTTACGGCTTTTCCAACAAACTAGCGTTTATGGATTCTACTCGCTCGTTTATTATGATATTAGGCGCGGCATTGATTGCGTTTGCGGTGCTTATTGCAATGATTGTTGCTTTGGTAATAGCGTTTTTAGTTAGGTCCTCAATTATGGATGATGTGCGAAATCTTGGTGTTTGGAAATCGCTTGGATATACAACCAATATGTTGCGGTTGAGCTATCTTGCTATTTACGGCGTAATAAGTGGTATTTGTATGATTGTAGGTATAATTTTGGGTATTACGTTGATGCCTACATTTGTAAATATTATAACTGATATGGCAAGACTAGAGTGCAGAAAAGCAATAGGCTTGAATGTTGGAAGTGTTTTTGTTGCAATAGCTTTGATAATTGCAGTTATAAGTGTGGTTGTAATGCTTGCAACAAGTAGAGTTAAAAGGGTTACTCCGTTATCTGCAATGCGTAATAATATCGAAACACATTCTTTTAAAACTAACTTTGCGCCACTTTCAAAATCAAAAGTTCCCGTCAATGCTGCATTGGGTGTAAAAAGTGTAGTAGGCGAGCGTGGCAGAAGTATTATGGTTGTTGCTATCGTGCTTATTATGTCGCTTTTATCCTCTTTTGTAAGTGTGGTATATTTTAACCTTAAAGTGGACCAAACGGCAATTATCAATATGTCTGCAATGGAAGTTCCGGATTGGTGCATTGGTTTTGATTACGAGAACAAGGACCCTTATTATGAGGCGATAAGGCAAATGGATGGTTATAAGTATGATACTTGGCAATCGATTGGAACAGGCGGATATATAGGCGAATCATACGCTATGGGATATTATTACGAGGACTTTGAAAAACTAAATACAAAAATGGTTTACGAAGGACGAAATCCTAAATACGCAAATGAAATTTTATGGGAAGTAAGCTCTGCAAAAGAAAGGGGATATAACATAGGCGACAGTGTTACGATAAAGTTTACTCCCGATAGCGGGGAAGTATTTAGGGAATGTGTTATCGTGGGATTTTATCAATCGGTGCTTAATCAAGGCGATTTTATGGGAACTTTTGAGTTGTTATCTTTTTATTTCAACGATGATTATGCAAAAGAAAATAATATTGGCAGATATTTTTATTTTGAAAAAGGAAAAGTTCCGACAAGCAGTCAAATATATCAGCACCTTATGAAAACATTTAATGTGGATACAATTAATTTTCGTGGGTTTTACACCGGAAGAAGTTTGATTGAAGATACATTTTTGAGAACTGTTGAAACTGCAGCGGACGCGGTTATGGCTGTGTTTATATCAATTACAGCATTAGTAATTTGTTTGCTTTTGGTTATGCTTATAAGGCTAAAGCTTTTGCGAGAAAAGAGAGTTTATGCGATTTACAAAGCTCTTGGTTATACTACACCAAATATAATGACACAGATTGCAGTTGCAATGGTAATTTTAGGTTTGCTTGGAAGTTTAGTTGGTGCTATTGTGGGTGGCTTGGTTACAACTCCATTGTTGTCACTTGCTGGCAGTATAATAGGCGTTGGTAGATTTGCTTTTGTAATCCCTTGGGGATATATAGTTGGCATAATTTTTGCAATTCCTCTGCTTATATATATTGTTTCGATGCTGTGTGCAATACCTGTCAAAAAAATCGCTCCCGCAACTCTTTTAAGAGAAAGGGGATAAAAATACAGATAAAAAACTTGTATGATTTTTATGCGGTGTATACTTGATAAAAAATTCTTTTAATATCTTAAGGGTAATTAGGTTATCTGGCTTAATTATCCTTATTTTTTAGTTGGATATTGTAAATTCACAAAAATTGTGTTAAAATAATAAAGTAGATATAAGATAAATTTATATACTTAAAAATATTTATTATAATTTTTAAATAAGTCTTGACAAAATAATTATTTGTGGTATAATCAACTAGGTTGGACATATAAGTTCACATATTGCGTGAGCGTTTCTACAAACTTGCTAAAGTTTACTATGCCACTTGTGTATAGATTAACTTTAGCTATTTTTGTTTTTAGGAGGAAAAATTATGTATGATTTGATAATTGTAGGAGCGGGACCTGCGGGAATTTTTACCGCATTGGAACTTGTAAAAAAGGGTGCAAAGGATAAAATACTTATAATCGAAAAGGGACGCGCCGTTGAAAAGCGGGTGTGTCCTAAGTCTAAAACCAAACAATGCGTAAACTGCAAACCATATTGTAACATTACTACGGGGTTTAGTGGTGCAGGTGCTTTTTCCGACGGTAAATTGTCTTTAAGCTCCGAAGTAGGAGGAGATTTACCCGAGCTTATTGGTACGGAAATGGCAGAAGAGCTTATAAAATATGCAGATAGCTTATATCTTGAGTTTGGTGCAGATAGTAAGGTTGAGGGTATAGGGAATTCCGAAAAAGTAAAAGATATCCGTAAAAAAGCTATCCAAGCGGGTTTAAAGTTGGTTGATTGTCCTATAAGACACTTGGGTACGGAAAAAGCGCAGGAAATTTACTTTAAGATAGAACAGTTTTTGCTAAATAACGGGGTTGAGATTAAGTTTAATGTCAATGTACTTGATATAATTATGAATGGGGACGAATGTCTTGGAGTAATTGCGGAGGAAAATAAAAGCAAAGTTGAGTATTTAGCAAAAAAAACGGTTATCGCTACAGGCAGACGCGGTGCGGATTGGCTTGAGAATATTTGCGAGGAACATAATATTTTACACGAGGCAGGTGTTGTGGATATTGGAGTTCGTGTGGAAGTTCGCAACGAAATTATGGAGGAAGTAAACAATGTACTTTATGAATCCAAACTTATCGGTTACCCTAAGCCGTTTAAAAATAAAGTAAGAACATTTTGTCAAAACCCGGGCGGGTTTGTAAGTCAGGAGAACTATGACAACGATTTGGCGGTTGTAAACGGACACTCATATAAGGAGAAAAAGTCAAACAATACAAATCTATCCATATTGTGCAGTGCTAAATTCACCGAGCCGTTTAACCAACCAATAGCGTATGCGCAAAAGGTTGGAGAGCTTACTAACATGCTTGGCAACGGCAAGGTGCTAGTTCAAAGGTATGGGGATATACTTGACGGAAAGCGTACTTGGCAAAAGGAACTTGATAACAGCAATGTAAGACCTACTTTACCCGATGCCGTAGCAGGGGATATAACAAGTGCTATGCCGTACAGACCAATGCTCAATATAATCAATTTTATAAAGGCGGTGGATGAGGTGGTACCTGGATTTGCAAGCCCCGAAACATTGCTTTATTCCCCTGAATTAAAGTTTTATAGTAACAAAATTAAAATGGACGACAAGTTAAATACAAACATTAAGAATTTACATTGTTTAGGGGATAGTTCGGGTTGGACACGTGGGCTTATGATGGCATCTGTTATGGGTGTAAAAATGGCTCGTGAAATGCTTTTAAATAGATAAAATGATGTTGTTAATTATGACTGTTTGAGTAGTAAATTTAATTGATTACAAATTTAAAAATATCCCGTGGATAATAAAAACAATCAATGAATTGTGCACACGAATAATAGAAAATAACCGAGTTCAACTCGGTTATTTTTAGTTTAATATCGATTTTTGATAGTTTTTTATAGCTTTACTTGGACTCCGCCAAGATATGTTTTTAATAAATTACCTTTTTCGTCTATCAAGTTAAAGTCTGCAAGCATACCGATTTTAATATCACCTCTGTCGGTCATATTCATAAGCTTTGCTTGGTTAAGCGCTGCCATTTGTACACATTCTTCCAATGGGATATTTAAATTTTGACAAAGGTTTGCAACCATTTTGCTTATAGGTGTTACACTACCTGCGTAAGTGTTAAGTTCTTTGATAATTGCAACGCCGTCCTCAATTTGTATGCGTTGTTTGGATACACCGCTACCCAAGAAAAATTCTCCGCCGTGATTACCCGCAATCGCAAGAGAGTCGGAAACAAGACATATTTTATCCGCACCTTTTAGTTTGTAAATCATTTTGAATAAAGGGTTTGGCACATGCCTATTATCTGCTATAACTTCGTTGTAAAGCCTATTATCGGTAAGCCCAACTTCGGTAAGTCCCAAATGTTTATGTGGGGTTGTCCTTCTTGAACATCTGGAGGTACAGTTGTACATGTGCGTCACGCTGCTTGCACCATTATCAGTCAAAGCGTTTATTTCGTCATCAATACTTGCATCATGCCCCAAGCTTATTTGAATATTATTTTTTGTACATTCTTTTGTAAACCAATCACTTTGATTTTGGTCGGGAGCAACGGTAATACGCGAAATTATATCTTTGTTATCGAAAACCCATTTTGTATTTTCTTTGTTTGGCTCTAAAATATAAGCAGGTGGGTGTGCCCCCGGTGCTTTCATAGAGATAAAAGGTCCCTCTAAATGCGTGCCGTAAATTCGTGCATAGTTGGATTTGTAGTTCCTTACATTATCTATAGCGGCAAGAGTAGTAGGGATGTCCGCAGTCAAAGTAGTAGGGATGTAAGTAGTAGTACCTGTAGACAAATGATATTTAGAAATTTCCTCTATAGCTAAAGCAGTACCCTCCATCATATCGTGACCGCCACCGCCGTGAGTGTGCAAATCAATATAACCGGCTGTCAAGATTGCACCGTTTAAATCGTAAACAGTATCCGCTTTACTAGCACTTATATTTGCGGAGATGTCGATAATTTTGCCGTTATCAACCAATATGTCGCATTTATTTTGTATTTTTCCGTCGGTAATAGGTTTTACATTTTTAAATAAAATCATAGTAACTCCTAATAATTATTATAAAAATATTATAACTTATTTATCAATTAAAATCAAGGTATTTTGTAATTAATTTTAAATAGAATATGTTTCTATTTACTTGAAATGGCAGTTTTTTCATGCAAAATTTCAGACAATAACTTACTAAACATCGTAAAGTGTTTGCAAATTATAAAAAATATGTTATTATAAAGTTGTATAATATCGCAAAAATCTAATTTCAAGGGGTATTTATGAGTAAAGAGATTAAAAATCTTAATGAAAATGATAGCCTAAAGCATGAAATAGCGGAAAGTGCAGACTCTCAAAATAATGATGGCAATGGCATTGATTTTAAAGGTGTCAATGGCAGTCAATGTGAAAATGAGTTTAACGATAATGACATTATATCCAAATTGGATAATAAGGATAGTAGTGCCGATACGACTTTGGGTGGGTTTTCGGATAGTGCACTTGCCGAAGGAGTAGTTTCCAACGGTATTTTTGGGGATAAGATTACTATACAAAATCCTACCGAAACGGATGAAGAAAAGAGAATTTTGGAAAATCACACAATTAATGATTTTGACGAAAACTCAGAATTCGAGGGAAATGCAATATCGTCGGAATTTGACGAAATGACAAATGTCATCGACGGACATAAGCGCAAACCAAGAAAAAAAAGAAGAAAAACTAAGGTAAGAAAGATAGTTGTCCGTACTTATGCTACAGTATTTACAGCGGTTTTATGTATAGTTGCTATTTATTTTGGTGCAACATTCTTTCAAATACCTACAACTCAAGGTATGGACGGTGCAGAATTGAAAGTAGATATGACGGATTTGCCTTACAAAATTGGTACTGTAGGCGAAGTTAACTTAAAAACCTTATTCCCTAACGGGGATAACTTTAAAAAAGACGGCGTAAAAAAAGAAATTTTACGAGTAAGCGAGGATGAGACGGAATTTACTGTCACTTATACTGAAACAGTTGAGGGCGTTCAAACGGAAAAAGAACAAAAGTTCGAAGTTGAGCCTAATGCCGTAAACGTGGATAATTGGGACGATTTCGCAAAGGAATTGACAACTAAAAGAGCAACTGAGGATGATGCAGAGTATGCGAAAATTTGTTTGCAAACTCCATATATAGCAGCTCCTTCAATGGAAGGCACAAAGAAAAGTAAAATGTCGGGCTTTACCGTGCACAATAATATTTACGGAAATGGTTGTACTATAAATGTATTTGAAATTGTTGTTTGCAGAAACAAAATGTCGGGCGGAGCACTTACTAAACCGTATTTGCAAGGTAACGGACCTGTTCAAGGTTGGGGAGCCTTTAATATCTTGCCGGAAAGTGAAGAACGTCAAATAGTTATGCAAGACTTGCATATTATAGGTAACGATATGAATACGGGCGAGGGCGGCAACCTTGCAGGCGTAAGTGATGCGATTATCGAAAAAAGAGGCTTAAAATTATTCAGCAATTACGGATACCTTATTAGCTTGGCGGGAGAAATGAAGGACAACGAGCCTATAAAAGCCAATTTCAAATTGAAACATTGCGTATTGGAAAACGGACACCAAATTATTCATGTAAGAAACAGTAATATGGAAATGGAGGGCAACATTATACGTAATGCGTCCGATACTACAATCTCTATTGCGACCTATGCAAATGAAAAAAGCATTATCAAATCAAAAAACAATGTTATAGCAAATTCGATTACGGGCGGTGTAGTATTCTATTGTTTCGACAGTTCTATAAGTGCCGCAAATGCGGATGATAGCTGGAACGAATTTATAATAGAAAAAGGAAGTTTCCTTGATATTTATAATTGGAAATTGCAAGACGGCTTGGCGTTTATGCCTGAGACGGAGGGGGGGGCAGATGTGGCAAACCCTGTTGCAAAAAGTGAAATACCAAAAGCTAAATATGATAGTCTTAAAGCTAATGTGGACGGACAAAAATATATTCACTTTGCAATTATCAAATTGCGTACAGGCGGCGGACTACCTCAAAACGGCTCGTTTGTAACCAATTACAAGGATATCGGATATCAAACTTCAAGAGATAAAGGCTATCCTAACGGGTTCCCTTTGCCGGGTGTGGCAGCTGCTATCATTAAGGATATCGATGTTTGGGGATATTATGAAAAAGGGGATAAAGATGTAACTCCTACCTCTTCGTTAAATCAAGAGACTGTTGAAAAATTGTATCAAGAGTTGCGTGATGGAAGATAAAAAAAATTGCAATAAAATTTGAATCGATAAACACAAAGCAGGAGCTTAAAACTTCTGCTTTTTGTATGCAAAAATTGTTGTTCTTGTTTAGCAATTAGGATTGACAGACGAAAAATTTGCTTAAACTAATATTAAAATTAATAACGATTTTTGACAGGTTTTTGTGTTTTAGCGTGTATGCTTAAACACAGAAAGTATATATCTAAAGCAATAATTTTAAATTTGTAAACAAATTGTATTTAAGGTATGTTTAAGATTTGTTTTTTAAATTAGAAAAATGCTTGCTAAAAAATTAAAATTTAAAAAGAATTATAAAAAAAGTTAAAAAATTTTTAAGTTGACATAACATATTGTTTAGCTTTGAAAAATATTGAAAAAATCGGGGCTTACATTTAAAAATTGCCTTTTTATTACAATTTATTACGCGTATTTAAATAAATTTAATTTTATAAGCTATTTACAAATCGCAATTCTAATGATATAATATTATTGCATAAAAAGTATTCTTTAAGCGAGGGGAATTATGAGAGAAGAAGAAAAGAACGGTACTACCGAATTTGAAGACCTAGACCTTGCAAGTTATGATGACAAGGAGTATATGGATTCGGACAGTGCGGATAATGCTTCTGCATCAATGATGGACAATGCTGAAGACGCTGATAAGGTAATGGAGCAATTTATGGATGAAAAACAAGATTCAGAGGAAAAAGCTCCTGTCGAGGCGGATGCCGATGCTTCTATTGCAGCGGAATTCGAAGAAATGGAAAAAGTCCTAATCATTGACGGCAAAAAGCATAAGGAAAGAAAAAGAAGAAAAAAATTGAGTAAACAAGGCAAAATCATTTTAAATAGTGGTATTGCTTGCGTATGTTTGGCATTGTTTATTACCGTTGCGGTTATGTTTGGACCTTTACTAATAAGTATTATCTTTGCTGAAACTACAACTCAAGGCTTGGGTGGAGCAGACCTTATCGTTGATATGACGGACACTACATATCATTTTGGTACTGAGGGCCAAGTAGATTTAACCAAAACTTTCCCCGGCGGAACAGGTTTTGAGGTTACCGAGGGAAGTGCTACGCTAAAAGGTAATAACTTGTCTGTCAGCGAGGCAGGAGAGTTTGTTCTTACATTTAATTTGCCTGATGCAAAAGAACCTAAAGTAGTTGATTGCATGGGCGTACAAGATGGTGTAAATGTTACCGATTGGGCTAAGTTTAGAGCAACAGCTAAAGAAGGCAAAATTATTATTTTGCAAGATAATATTGCAAGTCCGGAACTTGAGGGCTTAAAACGTAAAGACCATGGTACTATTACTATTGAAAACCATGTATACGGCAATGGTAAAATTATTAATGTTTTCGAACTTGCTTGTAGCAGAACAAAAGTGGGAAGTAAGATTTATGGTGCTCCTTACAAACAAGGTAATGGTAAAGTTTGGGGAGATACTGCATTAAGCATTAGGAATAATCCTAACGGCGAGCAAATCATTTTCCAAGATGTTCACGTAACAGGTAACGATATGAGCACTTACGATCCGGATGCTCCTGAGACATCCGAGGGCGAGGACGGCGGTGCTGCCGCAACTGCAGATGAAAATAAACCTGCAGGCAATATGAAAGGTGTTACAAAAGAAACTATAAACAGCAGAGGTGTATTGTTATTCAGTAAATATGGTAATCTAGTAGATATCAGTACTTATACAGATATGGATAATAATCAAGTTTTAATGAAACACTGCTTGGTTGAAAACGGCGGTAAAGTAGTCCATATAAGCGATGCCGATGTCGATATCGAGGGAACAATCGTAAGAAACGCATCCGATACTGCAATATCCATAGCTACATCGGCAAATTGTGCAAGCTATGTAAGGTCTAAAAACAATGTTATAGCAAACTCTTTGACAGGTGGAATTTTGTTCTATTGCTTTGATGATAAAATTAACGAAGCAAATGCAGATGCAAGTTGGAATACTGTAGAAATAGTTGAAGACTCTTTCTTGGATATTTTTAATTGGAAACCACAAAACGGTTTGGCATTCTTGCCTGAAACCGAAGGCTTTGCAGATATCGCAAACCCAATCGCAGCATCCGAAATTCCTAAGAAAGACTATGACCCTCTTAAAGGTAAAGACGAGGACGGAAACTACTATATCCACTTTGCGATTATCAAGATAAGAACAGGTGGCGGTTTGCCAAAGAACGGCTCTACTGTTATCGGATATGAAAATCTTCGTTATGGTAATGTAGCAGAGGGTAGTAACGGAGTATACAACCAATTCCCTATTCCGGGCATTGCTACTGCAATCATGAAAGACATTGACGTTTGGGGCTACTACGGAGTAAGTGACGGAGATGTTACACCAACATCTGTATTAGGTGGAGAAACCGCAGAAGATTTGGCTAAATTCTATAAAGAATTAAGAGAAGGCAGAATAAGAGACGATGCGGCTACCGCTAAAAATTAAATCTAAAAACCGCTTTTGCAAATGCGAAAGTGGTTTTTTTATGCAAATAAGAGTTTGGACAGTACTAAGCTGTTTTTTATATCTATACGGATAAAAATTATAGATATTTGATTTTAAATACTTTTAATATACTTTTTATATAAATAAAATATTTAATATAAAAACCTCTTTACATTTTATTTTAATTGTAGTAAAATAAAAGATATAATGGAGGAAGTATGGTACTTATAGATATAGCTAAACAATTTAAATTGGAAGGAGAAATTAAAAATATCGAGCCTTACGGCAACGGACATATAAACACAACTTTTTTGATTGAATGTGATAATAACGGCACAACCACAAGATATGTGTTGCAAAAAATTAATACAAATATTTTTACAAATGCAGATGGGTTAATGAATAACATTAAAAGTGTTACTTCGTTTTTAAGAGAAAAAATCATTGCAAACAACGGCGACCCTGATAGGGAAACTTTAAATTTAGTGCCTACGGTAGATGGTAAATGTTATTTAAACGGCGTTGATGGTGCTTACAGAGTTTATAAATTTGTAGAGGATACTGTAGCTTTGCAAATTGCGGAAAGTAAGGAAGTTTTTGAGGGCGCGGGTTTTGCTTTTGGTAACTTTGTAAAAATGTTGAATGACTTTGATGCAAGCGGACTTTTTGAAGTTATCAAAAATTTTCACAATACAGCAGATAGATTTAATAAATTTATCAACGCACTTGATAAAGACAGTCAAAAAAGAGCTGACAGTGTTCGTGACGAAATCGATTTCGTACTAAAACGTTCCGCTATGTGCGACCATATTGTTAATTTGATAGAAAACAAAACAATTCCTCTACGCGTTACTCATAACGATACTAAATTGAATAATGTTTTAATTAGCAGTAAGACAGGTAGACCTATTTGTGTTATCGATTTGGATACTATTATGCCAGGCAGTTTATTGTATGACTTTGGCGATGCAATACGCTCGGGGTGCAATACAGGTCTAGAGGACGAGCCTGATTTGTCAAAGGTTGGTTTTGACATCGGTTTGTTTGAAAGCTTTACAAAAGGCTTTATGAGCGGAGTAGGAAATTGCATAACCGCAGTGGAAAGAGATTTGATGTCATTGGGTGCTATTATGATGACATTTGAATGTGGCATGAGGTTTTTGACAGATTATTTGGAGGGAGATGTTTACTTTAAAACACATTATCCTGAGCATAATCTTGTAAGATGTCGCACTCAATTTAAAATGGTTGCGGATATGGAAAATTTGCGTGACAAAATGGATGAAATTGTAAGGAAATATAGCAAGGTATGAATACATATTTAATCAAAAAAACAACTGCATTATTTGCCGAGGATGTTAATTGGAAACAAACTTGTGCTATGTCGCTTACAAGTAATAGCGGTAACGGAAGTGTACCTTATCAAACAAAATGCTATCTTGCGTATAATGAAAAAGGCATTTTCTTTAGGTTTGAGGTTTGTGACGATAAGATTAATTGCACTATGACAGATTATAATGCTCCCATTTATAACGAGGAAACTGTGGAATTGTTTATGCAGTCTACTAACGATAAAACTCAATATATGGAATTTGAGTGGAATGGTATAGGCGGAGTATTTTGCGCAAAAGTTAAAAACTTTCTTAACGGGAAAACATTGCTTGATTTTAACAAAAATAATATAATCGACAGCAAAATTTACGCTGCGGAATATGGTTGGATAGTTCAAGGATTTTTGCCTGCGCAGTTATTTGATGGCGAAATGCAAGGCGAATGGCGTTTTAATAGTTATAGGATAAAAAGAGGAACTGACGGCTCGCAAATATTACTAAGCTATAATAACACTATAGAGGATTATTATCATTTACCGGATATGTTCGCGGTTTTAAAGTTTGCGGATTGATAAATAAAACAATTATAAAATTAATTAAAAATATATATTTTTAGGAGGCATTTTTATGTCAGTATTAGTAACAGGTGGTGCAGGCTATATCGGTAGCCATACAATTATCGAGTTGGACAAGGCAAATCGTGACGTAGTTGTTGTGGATAATTTGTGCAACAGTAAGCCTATAGCTTTAAAAAGAGTAGAGCAAATTATCGGTAAAAAAATTAAGTTTTATCAAATCGATTGTTGCGACGAGGTAGCACTTCGTGAAGTGTTCAAGGCAGAAAAAATCGATTCGGTTATTCATTTTGCAGGATTAAAAGCAGTTGGAGAATCTGTTGCTATTCCATTGAGATATTATGAAAACAACTTGATAAGCACTTTATCCCTTTTAAAGGTTATGAAAGAGTTCGGTTGTACAAATTTGGTATTTTCTTCTTCCGCAACAGTTTACGGAACTCCTAAAAGTGTTCCTATTTCGGAAGATTTTCCACTTTCTGCGACAAACCCTTACGGCAGAACAAAATTGTTTATCGAAGAGATTTTAAGGGATTACAGTAAAGCCAATCCGGAGATGAATATTGCTTTGCTTAGATATTTTAATCCGATTGGTGCACACGAGAGCGGAATGATTGGCGAGGACCCTAACGGTATCCCTAACAATCTAATGCCTTATATCACTCAAGTTGCCATCGGCAAACTACAACAACTAAGCGTGTTCGGCGATGACTACAAAACTCACGACGGCACAGGCGTTCGTGACTATATTCACGTTTGCGATTTGGCAAAAGGTCACGTGCTTGCAATCGCTAAGTTAGAGACTAAGCCAGGTGTTGTTACTTACAATTTGGGAACAGGAAATGGCTATAGTGTGCTTGACATGGTAAAAGCTTTTGAAAAAGCTTGCGGAAAGAAAATTAATTACAAAATAGCTCCAAGACGCCCCGGCGATGTTGCAGAGTGCTATGCGGACCCAAAACTTGCTTACAACGAGCTTGGTTTTAAAGCAGAGTTCGATTTGGATAGAATGTGTGCGGATAGCTGGAGATGGCAATCGCAAAATCCAAACGGATATGACGAATAATAGCGGTTTAATACCGATTTTTGATAGATTTTTAGTGGAGAAATAGTATGTTTGATTGTCATTCGCATTGCAATCATTCGGTAGATAGCCCTACGCCTATAGATAGTATGGTTGAGGCGGCAATTTCCAAAGGGATGAAATATATTGCTTTTACCGACCACCTTGATAAGGACTATTTGTATGGCAATTCTATTGACAAGGAAATTAAACAAATTGATTTATCCTATCATATTGCGGATACATTGCGGGCAAAAAATAAATATGCGGGCAGTATTGAAATAGCTTGCGGGGTGGAGTGCGGTTTTTCCGTGCAGTCGGAGCAAGACTATAAAAAATTGCTTAATGAATATGAGTTTGATTTGATTTTAAATTCCGTTCATTCGGTAAATGGCATGGATTGTTATCACAGTCAATTTTTTGACGGCAAAGATAAACACACTGCTTATAAAGAATATTTGCTTGCGGTACTTGACAGTGTAAATGCTAAATACAGCTATGATGTGATTACCCATATTGGATATGTTTGCAGGAAAGCACCTTACGAAAATAAGGATATGTTATACTCCGAATTCGGCGATATTCTAGACAAAATTTTGAGTGGCATTATTGACAAAGGTGTTTCGCTTGAGCTTAATTCTCATAATCGCGGTACTGATACACCATTTCTACCGTATTTATCGATAGTGGAAAGATATATTCAACTTGGCGGGTCGGAATTTACTTTTGGCTCGGATGCACACAGGATAGATAGGGTAAACGATAAATTTGAAGTAGTACGTGACTATTTGCTTTCCAAAAATCAAAAGTACATCAATATTTACAGGAAAAGACAAAAAGTTAAAATAAATTTGACAAAAATTTAGCATATTCTTTAGCAATATTAAATAGTCAATATGTTTTAATGTAGGAGTAACAATGAGAGTTTTTGACAACGCAACGCAAGAGTTGAAATATAAGGTATTAAAAGAAGTCGCAAGGCTTGCTTTTGACGGCAAACTTGGAGATAGCTATTATTCTATCCCTAGGTTGCTTGTGCCTGACAATTCTCCTGCAATGAGATGTTGTATTTATAAAGACAGAGCTATTGTAGAGGAAATGGTACGCAGTATAGTCGGCACTTGGCGAGTACCTAATCATTTGTTGGAAGTTTTGGACATTGCTTGCGACGAGTGCCCTATTGATAGATACACTGTCAGCGAAGGTTGTCGCGGTTGTATATCTCATAGGTGTGTATCTAGTTGTCCTGTTCAAGCAATACGTATAGGTAAAAGCAAAAAAGCCGTTATCGATATTGATAAATGTATAGAATGTGGTAAATGCTTTAAAGCATGCCCGTACAACGCAATACGTGAAAATGTACGTCCGTGTGTAAGGGCTTGTAAGATAGGTGCTATAAAAGTAGAAAAAACCAAAAAAGCAAGCATTGACTACAACAAATGTGTAAGCTGTGGGGCTTGTATGGTAAAATGTCCTTTTGGCGCTATTCAAGACCGCTCATATTTGTTGCAAACAATAGATATTTTAAAGCAAAGCGAAAACAACACTAAATATAAGGTTTATGCAATGGTTGCACCATCTATCGGAACGCAATTTAATTATGCCGAGGTAGAGCAAATTTGCACAGCACTTAAGCTGTTGGGAGTGTATGATATTTTCGAAGTTGCAATGGGTGCGGATATAACCGCATTTAAAGATGCTCACGAATATGCGGAAAAAGGTGCGTTGATGTCCTCTTGCTGTCCGTCTTTTGTTGAATATGTCGCAAAACAGTTCCCTCAGTTGGTACAATATATTTCGGTTAATCCGTCGCCTATGGTAGAATGCGCTAAGCTTATTAAAAAGCAGGAGCAAAATTCAAAAATAATATTCATAGGTCCTTGTGTAAGCAAAAAGAACGAAGCAAATCTTGAGTCAGTAAAACCTTTTGTCGATAATGTCATAACTTTTGAAGAATTGCAGGCTTTAATTGACAGCCGAGATATAAAAGTGGAAGAACTACCAAAAACTGAAATTAAAAGTGCATCTTACTTTGGCAGGGTATTTGCAAGAGTAGGCGGAGTAAGCGAAGCTGTTAGAAATATCATCAAAGAGGAAAGTTTGGATATCGAGCCGAACATAGTTTGTGCCGATGGACTTGACAATATAAAAATATCGTTATTAAAAAACAACAAAGGATTAGCCAAAGGTTTGTTTATCGAAGGTATGGCTTGTAGTGGCGGCTGTGTAAACGGTCCGGGTTGTGTAAATCATGATGCCAGAAGTATTAAAATGATGAATGAATACAGCGAAAAAGCTTCCAAAGATAACGTAAGCGTTATTGTTAAGGAAAATTTATAAATTTTGTGTATTTAGTATATAATTTTCTATTATTATTTTGACAAATTAAAGATATAGCATAAAATGGTCCTATTTTGTAAAGATATTGCAAATAATGTAGCTGTTTTACAAAGAAATGTAATATTTTTGAAAAATAGCTTTTTAGATTAAAAAAATAATTTGACTATTATAAAATATATGGTTATAATTAAAATATAAAACATCTACAGCTGGTTACGATATACTGCTATCGGCAAATGGCAAGCTGTATAGATTTCGGAAGTATTAACTTCATAAAACTTTTTACAATTCTATTACCGAAGTCGGTACAGGTAACACTGTGCCGATTTTGGTTTTTGACAGTGATATTTATTTTAATCATTTTGCAGTTACATTCGCATTAAACAAGATAAGAAGATATATTAAAAAATTTATAAAAATTTTTTCACAAATGGTTTATTGTCTGAAAAATAGGATAGGATGATAAAATTTAAATTAAAATTAAAAGCTGATTTTAGCCATTTTATTTCTTAACATTATTGCAAAATTAAATGTACATATTTTAAAAATACACCCCAAAACAATTTGTTTTGGGGTGTTGCTTTTTATGTAAAGTTTAAAGTAGGCAAAAAGTGCCGTTCACTGCAATAATCCTATCAAAAATCGGGACTATCGGGGTTAAAATATTGCCTTTAATGTAAAGTTTGGGTACATGGAATAAGTATATCTATGTACATATTATATGTATATTATAGGGTCAAAAGTAAACTTTTGTCAACATTTAATTAAACATTTTGTAATAGCTTTACAAAAAAGCTACAAAAACTTTAAAAAACTTTCCCGAAAAACTGCGATTTTGTACATAGATATACTTATTCTATGTAAGTGAAATTGGAGGTTTTATTATGAAAAGAGTTATGCACAAAACAGGAATGATATTTTTTGTGTTAGCAATATCTTGTCTAATAGCTTTTGGCTGTGTGTTTACAATGAATGTAACAGAAAGCATGAACAAAAATAATGAAAATGCTGATTTGAATAAAGATATTATAGTAGATAGTAATGCAAATGATGAAAATAGTTTGGTTGCACAAAATGCCGATTATATTTTAAAAGGTAATTGCGACCAAATTGCAGCTATATGGTCTATTGCGATAACAGATTCTCAAGTTAATAAAAGAAATGTAAAAGTAGCAATGGAATCTGATTGGTTAGCAAAAACTAATGCCAATTATTATACATCTTTCGGAAGTGGAGCTGGCTTCCAGAGTGGAACAATTCAATTATCAAATAATGCTAATATAACACTTGATTTAAATGGACATACTATTGACAGACAGTTAACTGACATAGAGTTAAATACTGTGTTCAGAGGCCGCAATATTATTGTTAATTCAAATGCAATATTAAATATTATAGATTCTAGCTATGATGGGGATGAAGTATATAAATTATTAGTTAATAATGATTTAACTCAAGAAAATGTGAATAAATTACCTTATGGTAAAATTAAAGGTGCTAAAAATACTAGTGAGGCTTATGGTGCTGGTATTAGAGTAGAAAATGGTGGTGTATTAAATTTTTATTCAGGCATTGTATGTAATAACACAGCAAATTTTGGAGCTGGTATTGTAGCAATGAGAGATGGGACATTAAATATTTATGATGGTTTGATTTTTGGTAACGAAAGTGATAATAATGGTGGCGGAATAGTGTCTGGCATTGATAGTATTGTTATATTGAAGGGAAGTATTGTCGCTAATAATAATGCTGCTGTAGGAGCAGGAGTTTTTGTATACACTCGAGGAATTATAAATGTGCGTAATACTATTATAACAAATAACATAGCTGTAAATTATGGCGGTGGTATATATATTGATGGTACTTGTACGATGAGTATTGGTGTAGGTGCACAAATATATGGCAACACACTAAATAATAAAGATAATAATTTGTTTCTATCTACTAATGCAAAAGTAAATATATGGGGTAATTTAATTAATAGTGAAGATGTAATTGGTAAATATGCTATTCATGTAGGAGTGACTTTACAAAAAACTTCAGGTATATTTACAAATGGATACACTGCAAATGGCAATGCTATAGACCCAAAAATTTACTTCTTTTCTGACAACAAAGATTATGAGATAGCAAAAGAAGAGAATGAAGTTGCAGTACAAGGGAGTACAACTAGCTTGTCAATATTGACTTGGAAATGTAATACTATAAATACTACAGAAATTAATAAAATAGTAACATATACGGGTGAGCCATTTACAATTTCTGCAAATGGAAATATATATATGAATAGACAAAGTAGTTCAGCGACAAGTTTTCAAGTTACTAATGTAGGCACGTATGCTTTTTATTCAAATGGTAACTATAGTAACAATGTTTTTACATTGACAATTTTACCAAAACAAGTTGATTTAATATGGAATAAATATTTGACATATAACGGTAGAGAACAAAAACCAACCGCACAAGTTATTGGTGGAATTGGTAATGTAAATTTAAGTGTGATAGTATCTGGTGGAGCAACTAATGTTGGAAGTAATTATGTTGCAAGAGCTACAAACATAAATAACATAAATTACAAAATTAATCCTGCAAGTCAAAATACAACATTTAATATAAATCCGGCAAATTTACAAGTTACTGCAATTACAAATAATAGCGAAGCTCACTATTACGGAAAAGAAATAAAATTACCAAATAATTGGTATACATTATCAGGAGAGTTATTGGGCCAAGATAGAGGGAAGTCTTTAGATAGCATATTTGACATAGACTACAGTAAAATTATTCCACAATTCACAAAAGATAGCTTAACAAGCGATAGCGCAGTAAATGTAGGAGAGTATTCAATATCTGTAAAACCATTTAATGTAAATGAAGTATTTAGTGATAATAGTAATTACAAGGTTGTAATCAATTATGTAAATGGTGGAACTTTGTTAATAACAGAATCACAAGTAATAAGACCAAGTGTAGAGTCACAATACGAATATTTAGTATTAGAAGAGGATAAGAGAGTAGCATATAGCGAAAAAGAATTGGTACATGGAGAAAACGACAGCAATGTCAATATGACTAATGGTAAAGCAAACTACTATTTAGGAAACATAACACCAAATACATCTGTAAATAAATTTATAAGCAACTTGGTATATGACAAAACACAAATTCAAATATACAACAATAAAGATGAAATAATATATAATAAAGGCATTGCAGAAGTAAGAGCAGAATTGCTAGACAATGGAATAGAGTTGGCAATCGGAACAGGATGGTATATAGAGTATAGCAAAGGCGGAGAAACAGAAAGAATAACCTTATCCGTATTGGGCGACGTAAACGGCGACGGAAGGATAAGTGCAAGCGATGTCTCATACTTAAGGCAAATAGCAAACGACAGTACCTTATACGAAAGTTTAAGCTTAGAAAAGAAGCTGGCAAGTATGGTAATAAACAAGGGAAAAGTGACAAGTGCGGATGCTGAAATCGTAAGGAATGCCATAGATAAATTGCTGACAATAAATATATTTTTTTAACATAATACAAGGTCGGGAAACCGACCTTGTAGTTTTAAGATAAAAATATACTCAAAACTCTTGAAACAATCCATAAAAGGGCAAATTTGACTTTTTTATTACTTTATAGTATACTTTATATAAAAATAAATTATGAAAAAGGTTGGTATGCTGTATAAATATTCGTATAAGGAAATGTGGCAACCAAAAAATTATGAGGTAACTTTTCGAATGTATCAATTAAATTTTGATGGTGTTGACAGGACATATACGGAGTATTGGGATAAATATCCGCATTTTATCGAGCAGAATTTGTAGAGTAGCATTAATAAAAATTTTAACATATTATTAGGAGATATAAATGGAAGAAATCGATAATAAAAAGCCAATTAATCGCACTGCAGATGAATTTTTGGATATAGAAGATAATAGTCGGCAAGCGAATATGATTAGGGATGCTTATAATAATATGGATTGTATGTATGGTAAGTACACGTCAAACTACCTTAAACTATGGGAACAAATATTTTGTGCCATAATTGCCACTATAGTTATAGGTGTTTTTATGGGATTGTTTTTATTTATGATGATAAACTATCCTACCATAGGTTTATGTATAGGCTTAAGTTTTGGAGTTGCTCTTTTAAGTGTGTTTTGGTTTTATATTATGATTACTTTGTTTAGTAATTTGCTTAATGTATATTTTTATAAACACAATGGGAAATTGGTTACCATACATTTTAGAAGATTCCCAAAATATTTTAGCATTTGCTTAGAGAAAGATAAGCATTGTGTATATAATTTTAGAAAAAAACGTTGGGAAGAAAAAACTATACATCCTGATAGTTATATGGGAACATATTTATTATTTCCTTATCTTTTTTCAGATAATTTGCAAAAAACTGAGATGGATTGTCAGGTTATTAATAAGATAAAAGACAAAAGAAATAATCAAACGATTATAATTTCAAAGAAATTTTATATAAAAAAGAGTAGATATAATAATCGCCATTATACAACTTTTAATTTTAAAGATGGGAATTTAAAGAGTATAGATTTATTTATATCCTTTCATCATATAGATACTACATGGCATAAAAAACATCATTATTTGCGAATTGATGAAATGAATGCCATTCATTGCACCAATGTGTCAAAATCATTTATAGATTTTTGTAATGAACAGGGGATAGAGCCACCTGCCGAGTGCGAACATTTGCATTATGAAAAAAGTTACAATAAGTAATAAATGATATATAGATAATACTTTAAATATAATAATATAAATTCGACGATTATTGTGAATGGCAATAATTGTCAAATTTTTGTAAAAAAGTTTGAAAAAGTATTGATTTTTGTAAAATTATGTAGTATATTAAAAGTCCACCCAAAAAAGTTTTAAATTTTTTTGAATTTGTGGTAAAAACAGTTGACATTATTCTTTTTTAGTGTTAATATGTCAAAGTTGCCTCGTGAAAAGGCAAATAAATTATAGCATTTTGGTTTAAAAACAGCAGTTTGGCAATACTAAACTAAGCTAATCGACAAATTTTTTAAGAAAATGAAAAAATCTTTCAAAATCTTCAAAATTTTGCTTGACAAAAAAAAATCACTGTGCTATTATTGAGAGGCTGTGACAAGTAGCTAAAGAAATGGACCTTGACAAAAGAATAGATAGGATAAGGCGAAATTTTTGTGGAAGAACAAGAAA
>CAJUOU010000010.1:15567-24982 GCA_910588545.1 uncultured Christensenellaceae bacterium | reverse complement strand
GCACCTGTTGCACCTGTTGGTCCTATTGGTCCTGCGGCACCATCTGCACCTGTTGCTCCCGTTGGTCCTGTTGGTCCTGCGGCACCATCTGCACCTGTTGGGCCGGTGGCACCTCTTGCTCCCGTTGGTCCTGTTGGGCCGGTGGCACCTGTTTCACCACCTGCAGGTCCTGTTGGGCCTGTTGGGCCGGTTATACCTTGCAAACCTGTAGGTCCTGTGGCACCTGTCGGACCTGTTATACCCGGAGTACCCTGTGGACCTCTAGGGCCTATAGCACCAACACAACATGGAGCCCAGCATTGATTACGGGAATTAAACGGATTAAAGCAATTTCCGTAACAATCGTCATTGCAATATTCGCATAATTTATTTAAAAAATTATATATCATTATTTTATCTCCTTTGAAGATTAACTTTTAATTGTATCCTAAACGTTCAAAATATTTTTGATTGCTAACCACGCTAGAATTATCAGGCTCCAACATACGCGCTTGCTTGTGATAGTAATAAGCTTTATCATAATCGCCAATCTTGTCATAGCACACAGTAAGCCAAATATACGGAATAATTCCGTAAGCAGAATAATCAATAAATGAACCAGAATTAATATCAGGTTTTAAACGTATAGCACACTCATACCAATATATGGCTTTGACATAATCGTTGTACGCCATATATATTTCGCCTATTTTACAACAAACTTCTCCTGTAGGCAAACCGTAAACAAAACTATGAAAAGCAATCGACAATGCGGATTTCAAATCTTTAATTTGTATATAACAATTTGCCAACATTTTGCACGCATCGATTTTATTGACATAAAACCCGTCTTCCATATTAATAAAGTCGTTAAACTGCACAATCGCATCCGATATAAAGTCATTATAATATAGCTCTCGGGCATAGTAATATTTTTCTCTTGCCGACAAAACAAAACCTAAAGCAATGTTTTTGCGGTAAATATCCAAATTACGCGTCCCACTACTTCTGCCCTTAGGTTTATCGTGAACAATGGGATAAGATAGTTTTATAATATTGCCACTTGGCACAACAGCTTCATGCACAAAGCCTTGCCAATAAAATTTGCGATTGTTTTTTACGATGCGTTCACGATAATAGGAAAATAAAGGTTTACCATCCTGAGTCATACTGACTGTATATGGTAGCATAACAAAATCTACACTACCATCTGCTTGAGCTATAAATTCCGCAATACCCTTTGCAGTTTCTTGCGGGACTATGTCATCTGCATCAAGCCACATCCAATAGTCTGATGTAACTTTTGACAGTGCATAATTACGTGCAGCGGAAAAATCATCATTCCATTCGTACGAATATACTTTGGCTGTAATTTTTTTTGCAATCTCAACAGTATTATCATTTGAGCCTGTATCCACTATGACAATTTCGTCTGCAAAAATTTTCGCATTTTCAAGAACTCTTTCCAGCACTTCACTTTCGTTTTTTACAATCATACATAACCCAAGCGTCATAATCACAATATTCTCCTATATGTCTAATTCATTATATGTAATATTCAAATTAAAGGTCCTATTTTTAAATATGTCCTAAACTCTTACAAATAAGAAGATTTTGTGTTTACAAAATTAAGCTGAATAATGCGAATTGAATTGTTTAGTATCGATTTTTGCAGTGTTTTTAGTATTTTTCACATTGAACTGCTAAATAAATCGAATATAAAAAAATGTTAAATGCATAAATATTAATATTTTTATATGTAATTATTTGCGTTGGACATAAAAATCTAAATTAAAAATCTAGGATAATCTTGAAATAAGCTTTTCGCAATATAAAAAATGTTGTTCAATAATGTTATTTAATAACGATAATATAAAGAAATATAGAAAATTTTATACTAAATTAATTTTCATTTACCATTGCTTTTATTTTGCTTTGTAAAAAATCGGCATTAAAAAGTAATAATTTATTTACAAAAAAATTTATTACAAACGCTTGAAAAAGTACCGTCTATATGTTATAATAGATTAAAATTGAATACAATTTTGGAGGAAATCTAATGCAATATTCACATGAAGTTATGTCAATGTGCCCTGTAGCACAAGGTCCTAACCACGGTTGTGCGCCTATTCCCGAAGAAGGAAAATGGATTCAAGCACGTGAAATTAAGGACATTTCAGGACTTACACATGGTGTTGGCTGGTGTGCTCCGCAACAAGGTGCATGCAAACTTACTTTAAATGTTAAAAACGGCGTTATCGAAGAGGCTCTTATTGAAACTCTTGGCTGTTCCGGTATGACTCACTCTGCTGCTATGGCTGCTGAAGTTTTACCAGGTAAAACTATTCTTGAAGCATTAAATACTGACCTAGTATGCGATGCTATCAACACTGCTATGCGTGAGCTATTCTTGCAAATCGTTTATGGTAGAACTCAATCTGCTTTCTCTGAAGACGGCTTGCCAATCGGTGCTGGACTAGAAGATTTGGGCAAAGGTTTGAGAACTCAAGTTGGTACTATGTACTCTACTAAGCTAAAAGGTGTAAGATACTTGGAAATGGCTGAGGGTTACATCACAAGAATCGCTTTGGACGAAAACAACGAAGTTATCGGTTACAGATTCGTTCATCTAGGCAAAATGATGGAAGCTATCGAAAAAGGTATGTCTCCTAACGATGCTTATGAGAAATTTAGCGGTCAATATGGTAGATACAACGAAGCGGTTAAGACAATTAACCCTCGTAAAGAGTAATAGGAGGTATGGATTATGGAAATTAAATTTGAAGGATATGAAAGAAGAATTGACAAAATCAATGCTTGCCTAAACGAAAACGGTATCAAAGACTTGGAAGATGCTTACAACATTTGCACTGCTAAAGGTATCAATGTTGACGAAATCGTTAGAAATATTCAACCAATCGCATTTGAAAATGCTATTTGGGCATACACTGCAGGTTGCGCAATCGCTATCAAAAAAGGTTGCAAAGTAGCTGCAGATGCTGCAGAAGCTATCGGTGTAGGTTTACAAGCTTTTTGTATTCCCGGCTCTGTTGCTGACCAACGTTCAGTTGGTTTAGGTCATGGTAACCTTGCTGCTAAACTACTAAGAGAAGAAACTAAATGTTTCGCTTTCCTTGCTGGTCACGAGTCTTTTGCTGCTGCAGAAGGTGCTATCGGTATTGCAAGAACTGCTAACACTGTTCGTAAAACTCCACTTAAGGTTATCCTTAATGGTCTTGGTAAAGATGCTGCATATATCATCAGCCGTATCAATGGTTTCACTTATGTAAAAACAGAGTTCAACCAAGCTACAGGCGAACTTAAAGTAGTTTCTACTACTCCATACAGCAATGGCGAACGTGCTGCTGTAAGAGTTTTCGGTGCTAACGATGTTAACGAGGGCGTTGCTATTATGCAAGCTGAAAAAGTTGACGTTTCCATTACAGGTAACTCTACTAACCCAACTCGTTTCCAACATCCTGTTGCCGGTACTTACAAAAAGCTTTGTTATGAAAAAGGTATCAAATATTTCTCTGTTGCAAGCGGTGGCGGTACAGGTAGAACTCTTCATCCTGATAATATGGCTGCAGGTCCTGCATCTTATGGTTTGACAGATACAATGGGACGTATGCATAGTGATGCACAATTTGCCGGAAGTTCTTCCGTTCCTGCTCACGTAGAAATGATGGGACTTATCGGTATGGGTAACAACCCAATGGTTGGTGCAAGCGTTGCAGTTGCAGTTGCAGTTGAAAAGGCGATGAACTAATCAAAATAAAAATTGATATTAAGCAAATCAAAGTCGGATTCTATCCGACTTTTTTTGTTATTAATTTATAATACCTTGTAAAATTTTAAAATTTATGATAAAATAAATAAAAAGTAAATTTACAGTTGGAGTTTTATGAATTCATTATTTGTAAAAGGCATAAAATTAAAAAGAGATATGGTAAATAATTTTAATGTTTATCCTTTTAACATTCCTATTATAAAAAATTTAAACGAAGTTATATTTAACAAAAATGTGACTTTTCTAGTTGGCGAAAACGGCAGCGGCAAATCCACAATTATCGAGGCCCTTGCTGTTTGTTTAAAACTTTCACCCGAAGGTGGCTCAGCTTATTTAAATTTTGAAAGCTTTAATTCAACTTCCGAATTGCATAACTATTTGACTATATATAAATCTGCTATACTACCTAAATGGAAATATTTTTTAAGGGCGGAATCTTTTTATACTTTGGCAAACGCTTATGAGCAAATAGAAGATTCCGAAAGTATGCACATACACTCTCATGGGGAAGAATTTTTATCGATTTTTGAGACTTTTTCGCCACAAGGACTTTATTTATTAGATGAGCCGGAATCAGCTCTTTCGCCAAACAATCAAATTAAATTGCTATGTATTATCGACCAATTAGCAAAACACGGAGCACAATTTATTATTGTTACTCACTCTCCTATTCTACTATCCTACCGAGACGGCGAAATTATGAATTTGGACGATAATTTTAAAATTATAGCATACGAAGATACGGAAATTTACCAAACTTACAAAATGTTTTTAGACAGACACGAAAAAATGCAGCATCTTTTATTCGATTGAAAAATGCTTTAATATGATAAAACTAAAGGAGAAAACAATATGAAAGCTCTAGGCGGCGGTTGGGATGAACTTTTGGAAAATTTATTTTCAGATGACAAATACACAAAAATTCGCGAATTTTTAAAATACGAATACACTCACGGAACGGTATATCCGAACATGTACGATATTTACAACTGTTTTAGATATACTCCCGTTGAAAATTTAAAAGTAGTAATCTTAGGGCAAGACCCATATCACGAACCGGGACAAGCACATGGGCTTTGTTTTTCAGTAAAAGAAGGAGTAAAATTACCACCGTCTCTTGTAAATATTTATAAGGAAATTGAAAGCGATTTAGGCATTAAAGAACCAAACTGCGGTAATCTTACCAAGTGGGCAAATGAGGGTGTGCTTTTGCTAAACACTACCCTTACCGTAAAAGAACATTTGGCAAATTCCCACTCAAAATGTGGTTGGGCGTGGTTTACCGACAGTGTAATAAAACTTATTTCTGACAATACGGAAAATGTAGTCTTCATTTTATGGGGTGGCAACGCTAGGAGTAAAGTCCCACTAATTGACCAAAGCAAGCACCTTATATTGCAATGTGCACACCCTTCTCCTCTTTCAGCGTTCAATGGCTTTTTTGGTTGCAAACACTTTTCAAAAGCAAATGACTATCTTGTAACTCATGGTAAAAAACCTATTGATTGGGATTTAAATAAGTAAATTTATCATTAACATCATTAAAATAAACTACAAATTATGAGGTAAATATAATGAGTTGGTTTAATTATTATGGACTTATATTTATTGTTTTGATAATGTTGCCAAACATTGTTTATTCGATAAAAAATAAAAATTCGGCTCCAAACAACTATACAAACAAAATCGCCGAGATATTTGAACAAATCGGAAGATATGCTTGTATGGCTTTTATGATTTTTAATATCCCATATACATGGTTTGGTTTTTATTTTAACTACGCAAATATCGTTTATATTGCCGTAAACTCTGCACTAGTAACTGCATATTGCATAATTTGGATAATACTTTGGAATAGAGATGGAATGTTAAAATCGTTATTACTCTCCATACTTCCGTCACTTGTATTCATTTTTTCGGGCGTAATTACTGCTAGCATACCACTTATAATTTTTGCGATAATATTTGCCGTAACTCATATTTTAATATCAGTAAAAAACACCCCTAAAAATTCCAACTAACATATAATTATTTGCAAATTATTAAAAAAATAAAAAGGTAATTTAATCATTACCTTTTATTTTTTTGCTATTTTATTATTTATTTAAGTTTTCGCAGTAAATTTTGGATATTTCATAAATTGACTGTTTAACTTTTTCCATATCCTCAATCATTTGATTTTTGCCCTTTTCAGTTAACCATTTTGCGGTACGTCCCCAAAAATTCGTTTTTGCAATAGTGTAAAACTCATAACTGTTCTCCTTATCCCCTTTTATTTGGGAAAACAATTTTTCAATTTTATCCGATACTGCATTATCCATATTTCGCAATAGGTATAATTTGTTAACATCCCTGACTCCCTCATCAAGTTTTGCCAAACGGACAGATAATTTGCTTTCCTTATTTATGTCATCTTTAGCCGATGGATAAACAAGAAAACAATCGCCTGCAGGGAAAGACCAATGTGTTGACTCCTCTAACGGTTTTTTTACCCACGCATCATACGCCCACCTCAAAAAACCTGTTGTATCTAGTGCACCTGCAAACATAATCGTCCAATAGCTCTCTACAGGTATAGATTTTGTAAAGCTATTAGGCACATGCTCTGTAGCTGTATACATTGTAGTTTCTTGATTATTAGTTCTTCTTAATTTGACTTGCTCCTTAAAATCCGATAAATTATTTCTAATCTGTTGCAAGCCGACAGAAGCGTAATGCAATCTGTTAAATATAGCCGCATTGTGTTTAAAATCGTTGAATGACGCAGATATTTTTAGGGTCTTTCCGTCTTTATTTTTTACAGATGCTATCAAATCAAGTGCTGTTTCCATATTTCGACGCTCGTCAAATCCCATATAAATTGTATCAAACCAACCTTTATCGTCTATATGTTCGATAAATGCTTTTAGGAAAGGTGCCCAAACTTTACAATACTTAACTTTGCTAGCAGGATTAATTTTTATTTTTTTCAATTTTTTAGTTGATTCATTATAGTAACGCACAGTATTTTTCCACGGCATCATACTATAACAAATGATTTTATCCGCTATGCCTATTTGCTTATTCAACTGCACCCATTTGTCAAACTGAGTAAAATCGAATTTCCATTCGCCGCTATTCGATTTTATCCATTTTATCATAGACGGATAATGGATAGAATTATTTCCGCCATAAGTTTGACCGCCCCACGCCTCTTCTACAATACTTGCCGTAATCGCATGTCCACCCAAGCTTTTATACAAGCTCATGTGTTGCTCTAAAATTTGCAAATGTTTGTCCGAAAAAGGCTCGACATCGTAATAATATGCCACATTATACGGATGACTCCAATATTCAACATCAAACAAATATTTGTCAGGCTCCGGCATAGTTATATTTAAAACTTCTAGCTCAAAATTAAGCTCTGTTTTATTGTTAATATTATCTGCCGATATTATAACAGTTCCGCGGTATATACCGGCAGCGATATTCTTTGGTACATTTATTTGCACCCATACTAATTGAACTGTGTTCTTATCAATAGAAATCGGGTTGTCGGAATAAATAACTTCGGGATAGCTTTCCCTTTCCCCGCGAGGCATACACTGTTTTGGATTTTGTGCATACCAACCTGCATGACCTGTATATGCTTTTACTTCCTTTATGAAAGACAAACTGACATTTTTATTTTGGATATTTTCTTTTTCTCCAATTAAATCGGAAGCTGTCAATGTAACGTTATGAGCTACTTTATCTGCGGTTAAAATGGCAAATTCGGCTATGGCTTTATCGTTGTTCCATGCCCAAAGTTTTATGCTGTTCCCATTGTTATTTAATAATATTTTATTGTAGTCCTTTTGTTGATATTGCTCAAAACTGTTAACAAATACAGCTACAAAATCTTCTATTTTGGTATTGACAATATCGTCATTTTCATTGTTCTTTAAAATTTCGCTCATAAAATGTCCTTTTTGTTTAAAATTAAGTAAAAATATTCAATTTATATTTAATTTACTTTGCTATCTTTATCAATATTTTATCCTAAATTCAAATAAAAGTCAATAATCAAATTTTTATGAATTGTTACATAAGTTTTCACATATAATTATAATTTATAAAGCCCGACTGCAAAAACAGTCAGGCTTTATTTGTTTTCAAAGCTTTATTTCGTACAACAAAATCAAGAAACGCGTTTTAATATAACAACCATTTAATAATATTTACAACAATTATTACAATAACAGCAGTTGCAACAATTACAGCTACAACAAGGGCAATCACAAATGATTACATAATAAACTCCTCTGCTGTTTGTGTTCGGTGTTTTGATTAGCGTTTGAACTTCATTGCTGTAAGTTATAACTCGCGAAGTTCCCGAAAGTTGTGTTAAGCTTGCGATATTTGTTATTGTTTTCATTTTAATTTACCCTCACATCAAATTCTATCGTGATAAATTCATTAGGCGCCAAGCTACGGATAGCAAATCCTATTTCAGGATTATAAACGGAATAACCTATGCCGTTTACCTTAACGCTATTTGCAACAAAAGTCGTACCGTAAGGGATTGGGTCTTTAAATACCATATCGGTTTTTGTAATATTGCCTATATTGGTAATTTTTATGGTATAATGTAGTTTTTCGCCTTTTACAGCAACATATTTATCTACACTTTTTACAAAACTTATTTTATCGGATATAATTTTTAGCAAAAGCGTATCCGTTTTTTCGGAATAATTTACATTACCTCTTACAGGGTCTAGTACATTATAATTCAGTGTAGCAAAGTGAGCCGCCTGCTCGGTTTTCAATGGATTGGTTGCTTTTATTTCATATTCAATAATGACTGTTTCGTGAGCATTCAAGTCAGGGATAGTAAATCCTTTTATTGGGTCATAATCTGGCACGGAAATTCCATTTATTTTCACACTTCCCTCCACAAAACTTGCGCCGTTAAGTTGCGGAATTTTAAAAATGTTATCAAACAACTTTGTTGCCGAATTGTTGGTTATCGTTACAGTATTACAAGCAATTTCCCCCTCTTGAACGAAAGTTTTATCACAACTGATTATTTTAGATATCATATAAGAGAGTACCTCAGTAGTTACTAGATTACTTACCGCATTCCTTAAAGTTTTTTCCCCACTTGGCATTACTTCACTGTAGGTTATGTTCGATTGATTTTGTATGAGCATTATTTTTGCCCCCTAAATAAAATTACTACATAAAGCCCCCGCGACAAGAGCTAAATATGTAGTAACAATTTTAAATATCCTAAGAGTTTTAATTATATGTCAAAGCTAGTTTTATCTTACTATATGATATGATTTTTTCCGCATAATAGTTACAGTACAACAAAATAGATAATAAATTGGCTTTTAATCTCAAGTAAAATAATAGGGCTATCATAACAAATACAGCACTGTGTGAATGAGGAATAATTAAAAAAAATTTGACCTAAGTTTTCAACTTAGGTCATTTGATGGTGCCGAAGGCGGGACTTGTAAGGAGCTTGCGACGGAATAACGAGCTTTTGCGAGTGTCACGTTATTTCAATCGGTCACGTCTTCGCACAAAAAAAATATGACCTAAGTTTTTTTACTTAGGTCATTTGGTGGTGCCGAAGGCGGGACTTGTAAGGAGCTTGCGACGGAATAACGAGCTTTTGCG
>CAJUOU010000010.1:0-15467 GCA_910588545.1 uncultured Christensenellaceae bacterium | reverse complement strand
ATATGACCTAAGTTTTTTTACTTAGGTCATTTGGTGGTGCCGAAGGCGGGACTTGAACCCGCACGAGGTCGCCCTCACTGGATTTTGAGTCCAGCGCGTCTGCCATTCCACCACTTCGGCTTGATTTCTTATATATAATAGCATATTACTTTTAAAAAATCAACACTTTTTTAGGTAATTTTTTTAAAATTTTTAATTTTGCAGTTTAATTACCTATACATATCAATATATTAATATTGCGATTGATATTTTGCGAATATAAATTTACAATTTTGTTTATAATTGTTATAAATATATTAAAAAGCGGTTACTATGTCATACTTTAACTATCACTCTAACGTAAAAAAGAAAATAAACCAATCAACTACTGTACAAATGATACTTGTTAACAGTTACAACAACATTTCCCCTTGCTTGGTAATTGCGACAGACAGCGGTAACTACCCAATACGTGAGCATAGATGGCAAGAGTATTTTGAGCTTGCAAGCAAAATAAACATTAAAATTAAGGATAATAGAAATAATGAATAAATTTAAAAATATCGGACAAAATAAAATCCCTCGCTTACTTGCTTTTGTGTCTACTAAAAAAGCTTTAATATGTTCAACAATCGGCTTAATATTTTGTATTGTTATGTCCTTTGTTTTTCATTTTGCTTTTGAATGGCTAAGAAAAACACCTGCCATTGCTTGGCTTTTTGCAACTAATGAAAGTGTTTGGGAGCACGGGAAAATAATTTTTTATCCTTTTTTAATATTTAGCCTAATAGAATATTTTATTTTAAAGCCTAATATCAAAGTATTTTTGACAGCAAAAAGCTTACCTCTTATTTTATGTATTCCTATTATGATAACCTTATTTTATACTTATTCAGGTATAATAGGAAAAAACTTTGTTGCTGTAGATATTTCAATCGCAGTATTGGTAATTATTGCAATGAATATCGCGAGTTATAAAATTATAGCAAACAATTATGCCTCGAAATTTTATTATCTTTATGCCATAATCGCGTTTATTACAATGTTATTTCTTATTATTTTCACTTATTTTCCTCCTCATATAAATTTATTTTACGACACATTAAAAAATAGTTACGGATTTATTTAGCAACAAAAAAGCCATTCGTTTGAATGGCTTTTTTTATTAGTAACGCTTTTTGCCTTTTTGCTTTTTGCTATTTGATTGTGTTTCTTCCGTTGAAGTATCGTTTGAATTATTAACTTTTACATTACTTTCGGATTGGTCAATTTGACTTTGCAATTTTTTAACTTTCCTCAAATCGTTTTTCTTAAAAGCGTAAAACATTACTTCATCTTGAGGAGATTCCAATACATCTAAATTTAGTATATCAGTCTCTTTCATCACAAATGTCCAATCCTTATATCCGACTTTGTAGTTATTTACTATCGTTCCTCTTACATTTCGGAAACTGTCATTTGTGCTTTCGCTACTTGTTGCGCCGTTATCCTTTACCGCTTGTTGGTCATTGCTAGCTGTTGGATAATTTCCGTATGTCATTGCTTGCTTTGGAGCGCCTTTGTTTTTATTGCGTTTTAATATCAAAATTACAATTATAAGTATAATTAAAAATAAAATTATTCCAACCAATATCCATACATAATAAGGTAATTTTTTTATTGTTTCAACAAAGTCATCCATTCCATTACTACCACCATTCGGTTTACCGCTTGTGCCGTTGTTGTCATCGTCACTGCCATCCCCGTCCGTAAATGGATTTGCCTTTGTTTTGAATTTATATGGCTCTGTCTCCTCTACATTTTGTCCATTGTACTCTACTACTACATTTCCCTTATATTCGTTCTTTATCCTTAACGATATTTGGTAATTTGTTGAGTACTTTAGCGCTGCATTCCCTACAAGCTCATCTCCTACTGTTTCATCCCCGCTGCACTCGTATATTACATAGTCAAAATACTTTTCTATCTCTTGCGTATAGTCTGACTTTAGTGTTGCTCTTCCGTTTTCCTCTCCGTCCTGCCATCCGTTTATGGTCAACACTAGTTTTTCGATATCAAGGCTTACTTGGCAATTCCCTTTACTTCCGTCCTGCCATACTACATTGTCTACTTCTCCACCATTATTGGTGTTCATTCCGTTTTTATATTGTATTTGGATTCGGTACTTATTTACGCCTACAAATGTCCAACTTCCGTTTACTTTGCCTATCTCGTTATTATCTTTATCAAATACTTTTATATCAAAGTACTTTGCCCATTCTTTTGGTAAGTTGGTTATATCCCTAAACTCAAATCCGCTTGCTTTAAATACTTTTGCTTGATTTGCTTGTGGTTTTGTTATCTTTAAACTTTCTATCTCATAGTCAAACTCTTTTTGTCCTACTATTACAAAGTTACCCAAGCCATCTTTTAGGGTTACTATTACCTTATATCTTCCTGCCTCGGTTGGTATATATGGTATTTCTACACCATTTTCCTTTTTATATGTTACCACCAAAGCATCCGCATTAAGTCCGCCACTTACTTGGAATACTGCCCTTTGCTCGCTACCGTTATATGTTACTTTACTTGTTTCAAGGCTTACTGTTACTCCGTTGTTTTCTTCTCCTACTTTAAACGACGAAATTGTTTCTATAACTTCGCTGCCGTCTAGCAAAATTATACTATTTGTGTTGTTATAGTCCCCTTCTGTCTTTAAGCTTGCCTTTACCCAATATGGTTTTGATTGGGTTGCACTATATTCTTCGGCTATTTTTTCTAGCGTAATAGATGTATTGCAATTTGCATCAGTGTAATACTTATACTCTATTGCACTTTCATAACTACTATCCACTACTAGTACAGGTATCTTTAAGTTTATTCCGTTTATTACCTTTTCTTCCGTTTTCCAACTTACGTTTATCTTCTTTCTTGTGATCTTCCATTCAAGTTGTAACTGCGGTATACTTTCCAATTCCGCTGTTGTAGTAGGTATGTTGTAGTTGCTGTTTGTGCTTTCAAAGCCAATTACTTTTGCAGTGTAAAATGTACCGCTTGCATTTACATCTTTTTCCGTTTCGCCCATGTATAATGGTTTTAAAAATGATGGCAAGCCCGACACAATACTTACAGACTGTTTTACGTTATTGTATTCCAAACTATCGGAACTCCACTTGACATTGCTAAAATCTATATCCGCCTTTTTTACAGTTATTTTTATCCAACGTTCAGTATCTGTCTCGGTATGATTTGGGTCGCTTATATCCGCAGTTCCCAAAAACTTAGGTTTTCTAAAATCTATTACTTGCTGCTTTTCGGCTTCCGTCCAACCGTATTTTGCGGCATCTTGTTCTACTAGTGCAATTATTTTGTTTGTCCAACTCTCTTTTATCTCTACTTTTACCCAATAGTCTCCTGCGTTTTCAAATGCTTTAGTACTGTCGGGATAAGTAAGCTTTATAAACTCATTATCTGTTTCATAAAAATTTTTGTCATACCAAGCAGTGTTTTTGTTTGACTTTACAATTTCACTTAAAGTTTGAGCTTTTTCATTGTATGTTGTCTGCAAATCTTGAGGATTTTGTACTCCATTTTCTAAGCCGCTTAGTATTTCGCTTAAATTTATATGTATTGCAGGTCTTATATAATTGCTGCTACTAACAGTTAATGCACTGCTTATGCCATTACTACCTTGAATTAAAGCTTCGCCATAGCTATTACCAGAACGTAGCCAAGCATTGGAATTTGAAGTCAGTTGATTTTGTGATAAACTCCAAATTGAACCATTTAAAGCAGTCGACGAAAAGCTACCACCAATCTCAGTTATACTAGGAATCCATATATAATCATTGCCCCATGCGTCATATCTAACATTATCTCCGTTTGGGGCTTGTAAAATATCTTCCGGCACATATAAAGGCGAACTATTCCAACCTGTAGTTAAATTATGTAAAGCATCATTTGGAAGATTGTAAAAATTGGAAGTACCAAATCTTGACCAAGACTGAGTATATTGATATTTTATTTTAGATGGTTGAACTAAATATTTTGTAGCAAAACTTCCACCCGAAAACTGTGCAAAAGCGGAATTGGATAAAAGATTTTGTCTTAATTCACTTGCACTGTAAGCGTTATTACCTTTTACCGCAGCACTATTAGAGTTATAAACACTACCTACATTGGAATTATCTGCCATATACAATGTTAGTACTATATCTTCCTTACCAAAATTGGTGTTATCAGTCAATGTTAAGCAAGATACTATCCATGTATATCCGCCGAGATTTAAAACCAATCCTCCTATAGCATTTCCCACATTAGAGTTAATTGTAGATGCAGGAACTACATAAGCATTAGTTTGGGTATCTATATTTGATTTTATATAACTTAATGGGTCTTTGCCATCAAACAATTTCTTTTTTAAATCATATATGGCAAAACTATTAAAAGATTGTGAAGAAGAATCATATATATCTACACCATCCGCAACCTTAGTTGCAGAATCTGTATTTGTCAAAGCCAAAACTTCGCTAGGTGCAAGAAAAGTCGATGCAACTCCACAAGAAATTACTACAATTAACATTACTATTATTGCTATAAGCAAGTAAGATTTTTTCCGAGTCATGTGCATAACTATCTTCTCCTAAAGTATACTTCTTCTTAAAAAGAAACAGGTGTACATAGAATATATATAATGTACTTAATTAATTATATTATAAGATTAAAAATAAATTTATGTCAATATTAAAATAAATATTTTGTAAAAACTTTATCTAAATTATACCAAAAGTTTAAATTAAAATATAAAAAAATACGAAAAAAGTACATAGATTATATATATTCCATGTACTTTTTTTATGCTTTGATTTTGTCTTACTTTACAATTTACCCCCGATTTTCGATAGGATTATTGCAATGAATGTGTGTTTTTTAATATTTCAAACTTTACAAAAAAAATATACACTCCAAAATTATTGTTTAGAGTGTATATTCTTATTATCAAAATATAAATATTGCATTTAGTATAGAAAATTTTAGGCTTATAATTTATAAAGAATATCTAATAAATAAACTATATAACAAAATCGTTATTTCTCATAAAATGAAATTGCTCTAATATAAGGATTGCTCCTTGATTGTTTAAAAACAAAACGAACTTGATTGGTTTTAACTGCTTTTTTGAATATAAAGATTTTGCGATTACCTACTATAGTATTATCTGCAACCAACTTCCATTTTCCGCCAACTACTGTCCAAACTTCAAACGCCTCTATCCTTTGCGAATAAGTCAAATCTTCCCTTATATCCACTCTTCCTATTGATTGGTTGCCGTCAAAAACAAAGTCCATCATATATCCGTTATCAAGCAATTTGTAACTAGTGTAAGCAGTCGTACCATAATTACCATCACTCAAAACAGCACTAGGTGCATTTGAGTTATCAACCAATACAATGCCGTCGCCATTGTAGCCGCTTGTAAAAACATTTAACGGCATAAGCTGTTTTGCCATTGTTTTATCCACGATTTCTTTCATCCCCATTAAAGACTTGATATCTTTACTTTCAATTACTCCTTCATTGTTAGGTGCGACATTTAATAAAAAGTGCGAATTCATACCTATATTTGTAAAATACAAATCTGCTAGTTGGTTTGCCGTTTTAACTTTATCGTTTTTATGCCAAAACCATTTCGAACGAATACGAACATCCGATTCGGCAGGATAATACTTTACCTGCCAATCTTTGCTTATTTTGTCAGCGGAGTTTATAATATCACGGCTACCCCTGTCGGTAGACTCATAGTGCAAACCCAATCTTTTTGCATCGTCTTCACTCGACTGTTGCTTATCTTCGGGTATGCTTGTCAAAACTACAGACCATTCGGAGTCTCTAACATAACCTGCCTCATTGCCTACCCATCTTACATCGTCTCCGCAATTACCTATAACGCATTTAGGAAATTCCTCATTTATCAATTTGTATATGTCACTCCAAGCATATTCAAAGCCCTCGTCAACTTCCGCATCGTCTGCTCTTGCCCCGTCAAACAAAAACTCAAACAATTCCACTTCTACATTTTTAACAATACCCAAAACTTCTTTAACTTGATTATAAAAAACGTAGTTATAACTGCCTATATCGTTTATTCCGCCTGCTTTACCATAAGTAGGCTCGTGTATATCCCAAGGCGATAAGTAAACGCCAAATTTCAAATCGTACTTTTTGCATGACTCTGCCACCATTCGCATAATATCGCGTTTATACCCGCTATTCATAACGTTAAAGTCAGTTGTTTTGGTATCCCACAAAGCAAAACCATCATGATGTTTAACAGTAAAAATCACTCCTTTGCTGCCACTATCTTTAAACACCTTACACCATTGGTCGGTATCCACATTTTCGGGGTTGAACATATCCACGGTTTCGGTGCCATCGCCCCATTCCTTATCAGTCATGGTATTCATACCAAAGTGCATAAAGTTATAATATTCATTGTCAGTATGTAATAATTGTCTTTCATTAGGACGACACTCAAGTAGTTTGTCCACAATTTCGCCGTCGTTCTCATAGCCGTTGTTATAATTAGACCACCCGTGTTCAAAATCCGTCACACCATTTTTGTATTTAGTTGAAACTGTTTCATATCTACTGCGTATTTTACCTTGGCATCCCGCCAAAATAACACAACTTATCGACATAATAACTACGACCAAACCGATTAATAATTTTTTTAATTTTATAAAACTCTCCCTTCTATTAAAAATAAAAAATAATCAATGGCATTGATTATTTTTTATTATATATTACATTAATATTTAATTATCAAGCAATAAAACGCTATCTTCGCCATCTATTTCAGTCAAATTAACTTGAATATTTTCAATTTTGCTTGTCGGAACATTTTTTCCGATAAAATCAGGACGAATAGGAAGTTCTCTATGCCCCCTATCAACCATAACGGCAAGCTCGATAATGCTTGGTCTGCCAAGCTTGATTATTGCTTCAATAGCAGCCCGTACAGTTCTACCTGTGTATAAAACATCGTCCACAAGCACTACATTTTTTAGTGCTACTTCAAAAGGAATGTTAGTATCATCCTGTTTTTTGTCAAATGTATTTTCTCTATCGTCACGGTATAGCGAAGTATCGAGCACACCTACGGGGATTGTAACGTCATAAGCTCTCTTTATTTTGTCCGCAACACGAACCGCCAAAGGTACACCTCTGGTTTTTATACCAATCAAAACGACATTTTCGGTACCGCCGTTTTTTTCTACAATTTCATGCGATAAGCGGGTTAATGCTCTATCCATTGCACCGCTATCCATTAATTTTGCTTTAATACCCATTGCAGTCTCCTACGACATTATTAACAGTAAGTTTTATTTGATAATAACAATTTATTTTTTATAATCTACTAAAAACTAAATCATTTTCTTGCATTTTTCAATTACATCTTTAAAATAATCAGGCAAATCCGAAGTAAACTCCATAAACTTACCACTTATAGGATGATTGAACGAAATTTTATATGCATGGAGTAGCTGCCCGTTATCAAAGAGCTTTGTACTTCCGCCATACACACTATCCCCCACAATAGGGTGTCCGATATGTTTGCAGTGCACCCTTATTTGATGCGTTCTTCCTGTCTTTAACTCAAACTCCGCCAAACAGTATTTTCGATATCTCTCAAGCACTGTATAATGTGTTTCCGCATATCTTCCGCCGTCACGACTCACAGCCATAAGTTTACGGTCTTTTTTGTTTCTGTCTATATTTGCGATGATTACGCCCTCGTCCGATTTGATTACACCATCAACCAACGCAATATAATTTCTGTGACATTCCTTTGTTGCAATTTGTGTAGATAAAGACAAGTGTGCTTTATTGGTTTTTGCGACCATAATAAGTCCGCTTGTATCCTTATCCAATCTATGGACAATACCCGGTCTTATTACACCGTTTATATCGCTCAAATTGTCTAAATTGCTTAACAATGCATTTACAAGCGTATCCTTAGGACTACCGGGAGCAGGATGAGTTACCATACCTCTCGGCTTGTTTATAACAGCCAAATCATTGTCTTGATAAACTATATCCAACGGATAATCATACGGCTCGATAGACATTTCGACAGGCGGTTTTATAGCAATGCTGACAACATCCCCCGCACGCAACGAATATCCGCTTTTTTTAATATCGCCGTTTACCTTAATTTCGCCCGACTCGATTAAAGTTTTTATCCGTGAACGAGTAAGATTATCTGTCCCCTCAAGCACAAACATATCAAGTCTTTGACCACATACACTTTTATCCGCAATAAGCTCGCTTTCAAAATCCGATAAAATGCCGTCCAATACTATTTCTTCCGCCATAATAAAAGCCTTTTATGTCTCCAAGAAATATCGCCTTCTCTATATTCGAACAAAAGATATATCAATATCATCAATACACCTACCAAACAGAAAATGTCCGCAATATTACCTACCGCAAACGGAACATTAAACCAAGTCTGGAAAAAAGTATAATCGATAAAGTCGCGTACATAATCAAACGCAATCCTGTCAATCAAATTGCCCATTGCACCCGCAATGATAGTAACAACACCATATCTTAGCAATCTTGGTTTTTCGTCAGTCAAAACTAACCCAACAAACAACACGATAATTACTATAATAGAAATCGCCATCAACAAACCTTGATGTCCGCTCAAAAAATTGAATGAAGCACCGTCATTGATTGCCCATTCCAAGCCAAGCACGCCGTCAATCAAGGTATAGTGCCCGCCTACAGTATCCAAAAACGGCATTATCATACCTTTTGAAAACAAATCTATAAATAATAACAATGCGAACAATCCGACTTCCAACAATATCGCTATCATTTTTTACTCCTTTTTCTGCCTTAAGTCATAAGGGATAGTAATAGAAACCCCTTGTGGTGCAAAATAAAACTTTTTATTATCTATCTTTTGGTAAGACCCGTTAAGCGCATAAATTGCACCGCTCAAAAAGTCTAAATATCTTTGTGTATTTTTAGCATCCAAATCCGAAACATCTACTATTAAAGACTGCTTTTTTTTCAAACTGTCAATCAGCTTTTGAATATCTTCGTAAGACTGCGGCGAACAAAACACAACTTTATTCTCACTATCGGATATCATATTAGGTCTTGAATTTTCTTGCATAGTACGAGGATATTTTTCATATCCGCTATCGCTTACAGGTCTATCCTCAAATCTTGCAAACCTTTCCTCTCGATAGTCACGTCGCGGTTGCTCAGCGTATCCCCTTGGCTGCTCCCCATATCTATATCCGTCTTGCGGATAGTTTTGCCCTCTGCCATAAGCATTTGTCCTATCGTCAAAACGGCGGTCATCACTCCTTGAATATTCTCTGGAGTCATACATGCGGTCAAAATTATTATCTCCGTTGTCACGGCTACCGCTGTTTCTGTCGTAACCGCCAACGTCAAAATTATCGCGTTCGAAATTATCGTAATTTTCCCTATCTCTAAATCTTCTCATCGTAACTCCTTTTTCCGAATATCGCAGTTCCTACCCTGACGATATTTGCACCTGCATATTCTATTGCCAGCAAATAATCATTTGTCATTCCTGCACTTAAATACTCAAAATTATATTTTTCCTTACACTCTAAAAATTTTATCTTCAACGTTTTATAAAGTTCTATAGTTTTGCTTTCTTCGCAAATAGGCATAACTGCCATAAGTCCTTTGATTGTAATATTTTCAAACTTAGATATTTCCGAAATGCTATTTTCGATTTCTTCTATAAAAAAGCCGCTTTTGCTCTCTTCCTTTCCCATATTAATCTGCAAAAGCACAGGCATAACCAAATTGTGTTTTTTTGCTTGCTTGTCAATTTCCTTTGCAAGACTAATGCTGTCGACCGAATGTATTAGTTTGACTTTATCGATAATGTACTTTACTTTGTTAGACTGCAATTTACCAATAAAATGCCATTCGAAGTTTTGTCCGTCACGGTATTTTTGAATCAGTTCCTGCACTCTGTTTTCGCCCAAAACGTTTAGCAAATTGTTATTATTGACAGCATCGATTACATCTTGGGACATAGTTTTGCTTGCTCCGACCAAAATCACATCATTTTGCCTGTTACAATCCAAACATACTTTTGCAATGTTGCTTTTGACATTATCAATATTTTTTGCAAGCTCCAAAATATCCATAAACTTATCTCGCAATAATTATTTTATACATATATGGCGTATATGTATACATATTTATTTTAACACATTATTTTTATATTGTAAAGACTAACACAATAAAATTATAAAAAATTACCGCTTGTTTGCAAAGTATTTTTTGATTTGTTGATAATATGTTCTGCTATTATTAAAAATGATTTTACAAGTTTTATTAGCAAAATATCTCTATCATTTAGAAAAAACCGTCAAAAATCGCTACTATTTTACTATTCTCCAATAAAACAATCATCCGCGTTCTTTTATTATCCCCTCTTGATAAAGATATGCAAGTGTAGTCAAATCTGCAATTTGCTCTTTCAGTTTTTCTCCGATATCCGTTTGACCTACGGTAATCCTATCTTTATATCTCGATACAACATATTTTACGGTCAGCATTTCTCGGTCATTTAGCACTATTTCGTCCTTACCCAAAAACGGCTCGTGAGCAGCAAGCCCCATACCGTATGAGTGATAAGTAAGCGTATATCCCGCAATACCCGTAACCTTTTGATATGGTTTACTCATACCGCCGTCAATGACAATCATTTTTCCGTTTGCTTTTATAGGGCTTTCCCCTTTAGTTTGTTTTACGGGGATATGTCCGTTTATGATATGTGCGGTTTCCTTATCCAAACCGAACTCCTCAAAAATTTTATCGCAAACATCCGGATTGTTTTGCAAATTAAAATAATTTTGCTTGGCCTCTTCATGCGTTTTCTTGTCTTCTATGTATATTCTTTCAAATGTCGCCATCTTGTCTTTTCCGAACACAGGCGATTTATTACCGCACCACAACTGCCAAATAAAAGCAATGTCATCTTTATTGCGTGTAAGATATGCTCGCCTTACCATTTTGTCGCAATAGTCCATATAAGCTTTACCTTTATAGTATTGTCCTTCAAACTCTTCTGCCAAAAATTCCCCTTTTTCATCAAGCGGAATGCAACCGTGGAACATAAGATTGTTATTGTAGCAAAGGTACAACGAGCCTTTATCAAGCAAAAATTTTATATGCGATTTTAATTTGGAAGAAGTTATAAAACTATGTATCAATTTTGCAAGCACTTGTTCCTCGTCTTCGTTCAATTTGCAAGGATTTTGTTTATCTACTGTTGGAAAGTCACATTCTTTCATTTGATAACCGTTCCAAATTTTATTTTCAAAATCAATTTTGTCAAGCACAGTCAAATTACTCATGTTAAATGACGGATACTTCTTCTTGTAACTATCCTCTACTTTAAACCGCATAATGCTGACAGCCTTTAAAAGTCTTGCAATCTTTTCGCTGTTGTATTTAGTTCTGTAATTGCTTAAATCACTGTGTTTGTAATATTTTTCCGCCAAATTATATATAGGCAGTAAATTGATTGAATAACCGTCTTCCAACAAATCAAGATTATTATACTTAAAGCAATCGCAAAGCACGGATAATATGCAACCGCTGTCGCCAAGTCCAGCACCTATCCACAATATATCGTGATTACCCCATTGGATATCAAGCGAACGTACCCCTTTTAAATAGTCAAGTATTATATCCGCCCTCGGACCTCTATCAAAAATATCTCCGACAATATGCAAATGGTCAATCGCCAAACTTTGAATCAAACTGCAAAGTGCCTTTAAAAAGTCTTCTGCCAAATCAAAAGTGATTATATTTTCTATAATTCCCTTGTAATAATTTTCCTTATTAATGCTTTGACTGTCGCAGTTAAGCAACTCGTCGATAATGTAAGCAAAGTTTTTTGGCAACATTTTTCGCACCTTACTGCGGGTGTATTTTGCACTGACACACTTAGCTACCCTTATCAAACGGTAAAGCATTATCCTATACCAATCATCCGTTTTTTGGGTAATAGCAAGTTTTTCATCGGGATAATATATCAAACATGCAAGTTGTGCCCTTTCAGTCTCGGACAAATCGGCGGAAAGTTCTTCATCGATTTTCCTTTTAATCACACCCGATGCAGTTTTTAAAATATGCAAAAACATTTCGTACTCACCGTGAATATCGCTTACAAAATGTTCCGTTCCTTTAGGCAAATTCATAATCGCTTTTAAATTTATAATTTCCGCAAGCACTTGTTTTTTGTTTTTAAACTTTTCGGACAAGCACTCAAAGTATTTCAATTCGTATTCATTCATTTATATTACCCCCGATTTTCGTTTGTTTCTTTACATATTAATAAAGCAATTTGCTATTAAAAGTCTCCGAATATATCATTTGTTTTATCTTTATTTTTTCCAATCTCACCGTCAATGTTTTCCTTATTCTTAGGGTCAAAATCTTCTCCAAACACACTGCCTATATTGCCACCGACGCTTTTATCTTGTGGCATTGCATTTTCAAGCTTACCCGTAGTTTTGTTTATTCTTCCATACGGTGTATTGATATAAACATCATGAGATTTTGTTTTTACACCCAAAGTAAAATATAATACCAATAATATAATAATCAAAAGTGCAATTATTCCATAAGTTATAAGCGATATAATAGTACTGTTTGCAAATGTGTCCATACCATTATTTGCTTTAGATGCGGACATGACATCGACAAAATTTTCCTTTTCAAAGGCATAAACAATACTGCTTATAGCACTGTTTATTTGTTTATCAATAACTGCTTTTGCACTATCTCTGCCACCCAATCTACTTTCAACATAAGTAAGATTATCGTCACGTGTGTATGCTATATTTTGTTTCCCGTCACTCTCCACTACACCCGACGGCAAAAAATTCATTGACGAAAAATTAATAATATTTATCCCTTCCGCCAAAAACTTATCGCTATCCGCCCAATTTAATTCGTTGGAAACATAGCTATTACTTGGCACGCCGTTTAACGACGGACTCCTATACGATGGTAGCTCTGCAATGCACAAATTATTTTCATTTACAACATCGTAAAAAAACTTGTTATGTTCAGTCTTTGCTTCGCTTGAGTACATATAAACATAATCGCCGATTGCGTTTCTATCAAAATTAATCATTAAAATGATATTTTCTTTATCCGTTTGGTTATTAAGGTATCTATCACTGCCAAGCCAACCGAACTCTTCTGCCCCGAACGCCACAAACTCCAAATCAAAAGGCAAATCTTTATCTTTTAAAACACGTGCTGTTTCAATAAGTGTTGCAATGCCTACTCCGTTGTTATATGTTCCGTCAGTATAAAACTTAACTCCGTTATAGGATATATCATATATATTGTCGTAATGTGCACCGATTACAACTTTTTTATTAGATGAACTTTCCTTTTTAAACACAACGTTGTAAGCTGTTTCCAATTTATTGGTAACATTGTTTTGATATGTGAAAATATCCAACCCCTCGTTTTCGCTGTTGATATTATAACTAGTTTCGTATCCGAACTCGGCAAATTTTCCTGCTATCCATTGCGCAGCTTCCTTTGCTTTATCCAAGCCGTAAGACTGTGTCGAGGTCCTGTCGGGATAAGTCAAAACAAACTCTTCTAAAGTCTCGTAAGGTGTCGTCCCTGCCACAAAATTTGATTTGCTTACATCAGTATTTCCCACATTATTACTGCAGCCTGTTAAGGCAAAAAGCAATATAAACACGCTGAAAATCGCACTTAAAATAAAAATCAATCTTTTTTTCATATCCTACCTCAACAATAAAAGCAATATTATACAAGGGATTGCCATGGCTGTAATCAACTGCCTACGCTCTTCCTTTTTGCAAGCTAAACACAATAAAGCTACAAAAGTACAAACTGCAATAATTGTTACCAATTTAGGTAACAATATTGTTACAAATACTATGGAGATAGGTGCCGCATAAGCTATAAAATTAAGTGTTCCACCCAAAATATTTGCTATACATACAACAAAATATCCTATCGCGGTGTAAGTAGGTTTATTTATCCTGCAAACAAAATTTTCGTCACAAGGAGAATATTTTGAACGGGCAAAAATATTATACGACCATCCGATTGCAGCAAATGCCAATAGATAACCTATCGCACCATTTACGCAATAGGATAGTACCCTACCCATATAGCTACCTAAACCTAAAGCTACAGTATTAAAAATTAGTTCTGCCTCAAACCATAATTTATAAACAAATGTAAAAGGCAACAGCACACTCAAAGTTGTAAGCACTGTACTTTTTTTATTGTTTTCTATACGTAAAAAATTCATTTTACCTCCTATTTACCGCATACATAAGCGCTAAATTTAATCCTTCCAACATACCTATTTCGCCGTTTTTTGCTTGAAACTCGATAAGTTGCATTTTATCTACCAATCGCTTTAATTGCATAGGCTTATAATTTTTTGCCGTCCTTTTTGCTATGGAAATCGCATAAGGCTTTACCCCAAGTTGCTCGGCAATCACATTGTCACTATCTACCGAAACTTTGCTTATAAACATACGCCTGTACTGACTTGTAATTGCCGCCAATATCTTTAATGGTTGTTCGCCTGTTGCAAGCAAATTATCCGTAATAAAGTATGCGTCGCCAATATTCCCCTGTGCTATGCTATCCGTTAGCTTAAATACACTTTGCTCTATATTATTGACAACAATTTTGCAAACCATATCGTAATCTATTATCTTATTTTCGGATAATGCAAACAATTTGACAAGTTCATTTGTGATTATCATCATATCATTGTTGCATTTTGTTATCAATTCTTTAACCGCTGTATCATTGGAAGAATAGCCGTTTTCATTGATATATTTGGTAACCAGAGACATTAGTTCGATAGTGTTTTGTTTAGAGCAATCCACTACTTCAGCAATTTTCGTCAAAAATTTAAGGCTATCCTCATCATTTACCGCCACTAATACAACACCCGGGCAAGGATTTTTTAACCATTCTTTTATTTTTTCTTCTAACTGTTTTGCCCTATCCTTATCTATTTTTTTGCCGTCACAGATAAACATTACAATCCTATAATCGCTCATAAGCGGAGGTGTTTGCAAATTAATATACAACGATTCTGCCGACATTTGAGGATTAAAGTAAGTAATATTAAAATCAAAACTACTCTCGTCAACCAATTTTTTTAATTGGTCGGTAGCCATTTTCTTAAAATAGAAATCGTCGCCTGTTATCATATAAAACGGCTTTACAGCTATTTTTAAATTTTTAGACAATTCTTGAATTTTCATATTATTCCTTATAAGATTTTAAAACCAATACAAAGTATTATTAACTTTTATAAATAACATTATTTTTATTATAAAAACACTTTTTTACCTATATTACTTTTATTTTATCATTTTTAAGAACAAAAGTAAAGTAGGAGTGGACAGATTGAC
>CAJUOU010000009.1 GCA_910588545.1 uncultured Christensenellaceae bacterium | reverse complement strand
CGTAGATACTAGATCCTAAGTCTAGCGCGTCTGCCAATTCCGCCACATCCGCATAAAAATTAATGGTGACCCATTGGAGATTCGAACTCCAGACACCTTGATTAAAAGTCAAGTGCTCTACCGACTGAGCTAATGGATCATAAAATAAAATTTTTTGATTTTGCTAAGCAAAATATTTGTCATAAAATTGTTACTTTGGCTGGGGTAGAGGGATTCGAACCCCCGAGTGTCGGAGTCAGAGTCCGTTGCCTTACCGCTTGGCGATACCCCATCGATATCTTATATTTTATGTAACAATTATATTGGCTGGGGTGGCAGGATTTGAACCTACGAATGCCAGAATCAAAATCTGGTGCCTTACCGCTTGGCGACACCCCAATAGTATCGCATTTTTAAAAATTTAATGGGGTGAGTAAAGGGAATTGAACCCTTGACCTCCAGGGCCACAACCTGGCGCGCTAGCCAACTGCGCTATACCCACCACATTTGGTGAGCCAGAAGGGATTCGAACCCCTGACCTACGGCTTAGAAGGCCGTTGCTCTATCCAACTGAGCTACTGACCCATATGGAGCGGGTGATGGGAATCGAACCCACACGACCAGCTTGGAAGGCTGGGATTCTACCATTGAACTACACCCGCATAATCTCAACGCCATTAGATAATACCATATAAATGAATTATTGTCAATTATTTTGATTAAAATTTTCAAAAATAATTTTTATATAGATTATTTAAAGATTGAAAAAATACTTGGCTGTACCCTCGACTATATATTATAAAGATTTTAATATATTATGTCAAGCAAAAAAATACATATTTTACAACAAAATAACAAATTATCCGCTATAATTATTACTCTTATTTACATTATTATTGTATTTATACAATTAAACGATAAAATTTTGTTTTTAAACCTATTGTATTCTACTGTCTATTATAAAAATATTACAAATTTAATTGCATTTCCTCACATTCCCACTCTCCTATCTTAAGACGGTAAACTTCGTTTTTACCTATATTTTCAAACCCAACCGATTTATAGCAGTATTTTGCATTATTGTTATTTGCAAAAACTCCTAAGGTAATTTTATCTGCCTTTAAAATATTTTTCACATATTCAATAGCAGTTATTAACATTTTTTTGCCATAACCATGACCGCGTAAAGTCGGATTGACAATTACAAATCCAAAACGCACAACTTTGTCATTCCCATCAATCGGATATCTAATCGTCAAATGTCCAATAATTTTGTCATCGCAAACATACGTCAGCGGAATAAATCTACCCGTTCTAATCATAGGAGTATAACACCTATTAATATCATTGCCGCAAACGGGAAATATGTTTATCCTGTCAGCCGACCATTGGTATAAACTTTTTTCATCTGCAATCCAACTTGCTATTGTATTTGCATCTTCCAATATGTAATTTCGTAATTTCATAAATCTCCTATAAATGCATTATCCTAACGAAAATCGATACTATTTTACTTTTTTAATTTTATTACAAGAAAAACTACCATAGCAATAGCTCCCAAACTTGGTATTACCATTAACCACCATAAAGCAGTCAAATCCGATTGTATATTTTGGTCGTTAGGGTCAGTAGGTCTGTTTAAAACAGGTGGCTCAGCAGGAGTAATCGGAGGTTTTTCTTCCTCCTCATTCGGATTTTCTTGTTCACTATCCGGCGGCACGACAGGGTCTGTCGGTGGTTTAATTATATCATCTTCATCTGGCGGCTCAACAGGGTTAGGGTCGATTGGAGGTTTTATCTCCTCTTTATCTTCCCTTTCTACTGTAATTTTAATTTGATAGTTTTTGTAATTATTTTTATCAAAATATTCCGCCGTTAAATCCGAATTAATGCCTACTGAAAGTTGCTTGCTGCCATTTAACCAACTCCACCCGTTAGGCAAATCTATCATACTCAGTTCAGTAATGCCGTTTGAAACCTTCATATTTATGCTTGGCATTATAGGCGGATTATTTGCTTTATTTATTGTAAAAGTTATTTGTTTGCCGCCTGTATAACTGCCTATACCGCAAATTATTGCGGTTGCAGTTCCTGAATTTATATTATTTATGTAACTGACAGTATAATCCTTTTCGGTTAAAACTATGCCATTATGCTTTACTGTAACTGTTGGCGTTATTGCAGAGCCATTATATACAAATTCGCCATTTTGAATGTTTATTTCGCTATCAGCTATTGATAACAATGGTGTTTCTTGATTAGCAGTATAAGTGATTGCCTTTATTGCGGCCGTACCATTTACATTACTCCAATAGTCTTTATAACGCATGGACGACTTACCGCCTATTGTAGTAAATAATATTTCCGCCTTACCCGTGTTAGCGCCAACATCTACTACAACTGCAAATTTACTGCCTTTTTCTACTTTTACAGGCTCGTTCAGTTTTACCGTTCTATATCCGCCAAAATCAAAATAGCTACTACCCTCTCCACTTAAAGTACCGCTTTGCGGATTATCTAAATCTTTTAAATTTGTATATATCTTTACTTTTAATGATACATTTTTATTTGTAATTCCAACATTAACCGCTTGCACATACTCCAATAAATTATTTGTACCGCATTTTGCCTCAAACACATTTGCAAACATACTGCAATCTTTGTTTATCGTACTGCTAAGTGCACTTGTAAGGCTACTGTCATAAAAATAATTATTTTCATTTTCCTCTTTTAACGAAAATTCAAACGCATATTTTGCTGTGCTTTTATTGTCGTAAGATAGATAAAAATAAGGTAAACTGTTATAGCTGTTTTTAACAATCCAACCTCCGTTTTGCGATGCTGCGCCCGGAACAAATTTATTTGCTGCTATATTATCATCCCATCCAACGAGTGTTACTGCATGTGCAACACCGCTATTGCTTTCAAGCTTAGGGTTGTAATATTCCGTCTCACGCACATTGTTGTATGAAAAAGTTATAGCCCCATACTTGGCAATGGCAAGTTTAATTTGATAAATATCGTCTGTAGCAATATGAACAGCATTTGTTAATCGGTATTTGCCATTTTCAAATTGATTTTCTGTTGCACTTAAAGAACTATCTGTCGGACCGCACCATTGAGAGAATAAATTTGCACAGTATGATGGTTGCCCCGCAGCATTAAGCCAATTTTCGCCTGTATATTCCCCACGGGTATTACCAAGTGGGTCTGCACCGCGAAAATGTCTTGAATAAGCAACATTTTGCGGAGACAATTTTAAAGTGTTTGCATTTACGCTACTATCAATTCCGCTACGCAAAATAGAAGTTTCGGAGGCACTTATGCTTGAGTACGCCCAACATAAATTGCTGCTGCCTTGGTCGCGAACAGGCGTTACAAACCCATAGTCCCTACTGTCGTAAGTTGACATGCCCGCAATTTCGGAAACATCTGTATTTTGCAAATCGCTAACCGATTGACACTCGTGTGATTGAATTTTTGCGGTAACAGGATAATCAAAATTCGCTGCTTTAAAAACTAAAGCAGTAAACATTATGACAACTAAAATTATTAAATCAAAAATTTTGAATTTTGTTAGTTTGTTCATAAAAGCTTTATTATCCACCATTGCCAAATATCAATCCTTTTCGGAAATTAACTTTTTTCTGAATTTGTTTTTAATTTTATCAAAAAATTTAAACGAAACATTTTTATTTTTTAAAATCACTATCAATATGTATATTATAAGCAATGCCACACAAGTACCAACAATTATACCATACATTGCAGGTAAAGAAACACTGTTATCAAAAAAATAAATATTAGCGTCAAATCCGTCTCTTATACCTTTTATAGCCTCGCTTGTAACTCCCACATTTGCTAGTTCATTCAAATACCCGTTCATACAATGATTGCGCATAATCGAAGTACCATAAGTACCCGGCAATAGTCCTAAAAAATTCGCTAATCCTTTTGAAAAAGAAGATATTGGCATATATGCTCCGCTTATAAAACCATATAATGCGGAAATCAATGTAGCAATAGCAGATTGCATACCTTGAGTTGATACAAATGACAATATAATAGTTGCAAGTAAACTTCCAAACAAAATGTTGCATAAACATCCAAGCAAAATCATAAAGAAATCGGAAACCGAAATATACCAGCCAACTGCAGCTAAATATATACAGCCCAAAACTAAAACACTGATTATTACAAGCGTAACTACAAAAATATTTGATATCAAATAAGATATTGAAATAGTCGTAGATTTTACGGGTGCAACTTTAAAGTCATTTATCGAAGAATGAATTTTATCGTCCACCATAACCATATTTGCACAAAAAGCTACCGTCACGGAACTTACGCTAAGCACTGATGATAGAAGCCACGCACCAGCAATACCATTTATAATTTTGCTGTCTACACTGAATCCTTCTGGAAAAGCTTGAGTAAAACTATCAATATAAATATTTCTTAAAAAAGTAAAGAATAAAACCAACAAAATTAACGGAGTAAGCATTGATGTGAAAAATAAAAATTTGTCTTTAAAATATGTCTTGGTATTACGACCTATAAGTGAACATAATTTTTTTGTTTCCTGCATATCACACCTCCTTCAAATCTTTACCTGTTACATTAAGAAAAACATCGTCCATATTGCCTTTTAGCACCTCGAAATCATCAAATATTTCAGGTTTTTGTGCTATATATTTTGGCACTTCGTTAGTGCTATCCAATTTAACCAGAATAAAATCTCTTTCCTTACGTATATGTTTACCCAAACCTACAAAAAATTCTTCCGCCTCGTCCTTTTTGTTATAAAACTTAATATAATCATTAGCGTATTTGTTTTTTAGCTCATGAGGAGTACCCTCAGTCGCAATTTTTCCGCTATCCAAAATAACCACATAATCGGAGTCAGATGCTTCCTCCATATAATGAGTTGTTAAAAAAACAGTCAATCCCTGCTCACTCCTCAATTTATCAATTACACTCCAAACAGTGATTCTTGTTTTAGGGTCAAGCCCTGTAGTAGGCTCGTCCAAAATCAAAAGTTTGGGATTGTGAATAAGTGCCCTTGCAATATCCAAACGTCTTTTTTGTCCGCCTGAAAGTTTATTGATAGGTCTTTTCAAAATATCTTTTAAATCAAGTAGTTCAGTCATTTCTTTCAACCTGTTTTTAAAGTCAGTTCCAAAAATGCCATACAAAGCAGCTCTGTATTTCAAATTATCGTAACCGCTTAACTTTTTATCAAGCACTGAATTTTGAAAAACAATACCAATATTACTTTTTATTTTATCGATATTTTTATCCAAATCTTCACCGCAAATCAGGGCTTTACCGCTGTCCTTTTGCAGTATGCCGCTTATAATGTTTATGGTAGTGGATTTGCCTGCGCCGTTAACACCCAAAAACGCAAAAAGTTCGCCTTCTTTCACACAAAACGAAATGTCATCCACGGCTTTAACGTCTTTAAAACTTTTATGTAAATTTTCAATTTTTACAATCATAGTGACTCCTTATTTTTGTTCCTTTTATGCTTTTAATATCGATTTTTAAAAGATTATTGTTGTATTTTAAGTTTTTGCTTTGCGATTGCATACGAACAATCAATAAATTTTTTTATCATTTCCTCATTCATTTTGTCAAGGTAAACACTGCTTTTGTATTTTGCTTGCACAGGAGGGCAATGATAGCCTTTGATTACAATATCGGGATATTGATTGCGCAGTATAACGGCAAGTTCGCTATCCGTAGAAAAAGTCAGCATATTTTGATTATATAGCACAAACACTTCCGCAAAAATCCTGTATTTTTGTGTCTTTTCGTTTTTCAACTTTATTACTGCATAATCATCCCCCGCAAACGGAAAGTCCAAATACGCCCCGCTTTTAGAAAGACAATATTCAATCAAATGTTCTTTATTCATAATGCACCAGCTTTTATTTTATAGTTTTAAATTTTGCATACAGCATGTTGTGGTCGGAACAGTCGTCTTCTTTCATACCGCTTGATATAAGCTCAAGATTATCCGAATATATGATATTATCTATTGCTTTAAAGTTGCAATCATCGCCACGATAGCTGTCATATATTTTATTTTGGTTATTCACTATGCTATATCCGTTATCTAATAATTTTGAAAACTCATAAAAGCCTAGCACATTATAATCGCCTGTTACGATTTTGTATGGACATGGGTCGCTTTTTAAAAGCTGTAAAATATAGTCAAACTGAGCCTCTCTTAAACTTATTCCGTTATCTAGTTTAACCTCTTCGTAAGATAAATGCGTATTGTAAAAGGCTATTTGTACACCATTTATCGTAATCAATGTACGCATTATTATCCTTTTTTCCACATCGGATTTTTCATATTCATAAGGATATGGAAGTTTAAAGGAATGTTTTCTATCAAAGTTATTTTTAGAGACTTGAGCGATTCCGTAACTATCCCCAAAGCCTTGCAAATGCAAAGGAAAATAAGCAACATTATTTAAATATGAACTGTTTTTAAAAATACTTAAAAAATCTTGTTTGCCTGTCCTGTTTGATAAATGGTCAACTTCTTGAAGCCCCGCAATATCTGCACCTACGCTTTGAATATTGTCTTTATTTTTGCTTACCGATTCAAAAGTGGCAGCACCGCCTTTTATGTTGTAAGTACAAACAGTAAAATTCATTTCCTTATACTCCCCCAATACTATTCCATCACTCATATCGTAAGGCTCATTAGGCGTTATTTTTTTACCACAAGCTGTCAGTGTAAGAAGCATAACAGCACAAGCATAACTATTGAAAATTTTTTCATAATTTCACCTAAGTTAAATTTATAATTAATTATAACATTAATATAAAAAATAATCAATATTTTATCAACTAGTTTGTACATAGAATAACAATAATTTATGTACATAAACGGCTTGATTTAGTATGTCGATTGTAAATAAAATATAAAATTTAAATAATATTTTACCTTTTATCTATTTATATCTTGACAAAAATTTACTTTTATTGCTATAATTAATATATAAAAAGTACATAGATTATTGTTATTCTATGTACTTTTTTTGTTTTAAATTATTTATTTTTTTTAAAAAATAATACCGATTTTTGAGCTATTTTTTGTATTATTGAACTTATTTTGTAAAAAAACATTTACGTAATTGATAGTTGTTATTACAATTACTTTTTCGGTACGTTTAACCATAAAAATTATCACTACAAATAATATAAAATTATTACCGCATTTTAAAGCGTAAAAACAACTTTTGATATCAAAGTTGTTTTTTACACAAACTTAAATTTTTAAAACTCTTTTTATAAAATCAATCGTCTTTTCTGCACATAGTTTTGCTTTTTGTTCCAAACCATGCCCCCCACCTTCTACCAAAAAATATTCAGTATAAATGCCGTTCTCCTTTAAAAAATTAAATCCATCTAAAGCATCTTGTTTACGTCTATCATTGTCAAGAGCCCCTTGTAAAAACAATGTAGGACATTTTACTTTTTCCAAATGCTCAATACAAAGATTTTTATCATCATCTTCAAAAAATAGTTTTGAAATTTTTTTACCACAATACTTTACTAATCCACCATTATCCAAATGTTCCTTATTATCCAAATAAAACTGTCTTGGACCACCGGGATTGATAATATTGTTGCTTATTGCAGTAGCAACTGACACATTAAACGCAAGTTTTTGATACTTTTGCTCCATCCTGAATGCCGCAGTAGTACCGCTGCTTATACCAAAACAACCAATTAATCCATCATGTGACAAACCGCTATTTACTATGTAGTCATAAACATTTTTTACACCTTCGCCCCATCTTTCATGTGTAAAATATCTATTGTCTCCCCAAGTACGGTATTCCCCAAATTGGTCAAAGGATAAAAACGCCATATTGTTTTTAATAGCTAAATCTCTGACAGCTTTAGGTGCACCACCTAAAATTCTTCCACCACCCTGAATAGGTTTTGTCCACCCATGACAATATATAATTGTAGGTATATTATGAGAATTTTTATTTGGCAAATAAAGTCTGCAAAAATTATTATCTCCATAATTCAATTTAAAAAACTTTTTGTACATAAAATTGCTCCATTTATATTGATTTGATATTTGCAAAATTTAAGCTAATCTAAAATTTAAAACGCTATTTAAAATGTTTTATATTAAATTTGCAATCTTGCAATATTACACCAACTATTAATACCTACAATCCTAAAAACTTATTAATTATTTTTCAACTGTTTTAATTTATTTTTAATTAAATGATAAGCTGTATCAACATTATCAATATCCAAAACCACTTTTTCCATTGGGCAAAGGTCATTACCCTTTCTATTTATAATTTTATCTGTCAAAATATCATAATAAAATGATATATGGTTATTTTTTAGTACCTGTATAGCGGGTTTTGAAATAGTTTTAGCATACACAGCAACTATTCCCGCTTTAACGTATAGCATAGCAACAGCTTTTCCAACGATTAAATCGGCTACAGAATATCCCTTTAAATTTATCCCACTATCAATAAACTCGACCATAGGGGTAATGCCTTTTTTGTCACTTGTCAAAATTTTGTCGCCTTTACAAAGCGCAATAGTATGTCCATTAAGTGCTATTTTTGCATTTTCCAAATCACTCATTAAAACCTCTTTTTATCATCAAGTGCTTTAAAAGTATAACAATTATTGGCACAATAACTATTTGAACTGCAACAGCAATAAGTCCTGTTTTTATTTGTGTCCAAACCATTTGTACGGTTAAACCAAATACAGGCTGCAAAATTGCGGCTGTCATTAAAAAGGTTGCCCTTCCAACAACAAACGCTAATATTACTGCTAAAAAAGCAAATACATCATTTTTAATAATTTGTTTTGAAAACATACCTGTTACTATTGCAAAAACTGCAAGTTCAACTACCATATAAGGTAGTCTTTCAAGTGTCGGCATTGGATTTCCTGCCGCTAAAGTTATTAAAAAGCTAATAATAGGAGATACTACTCCCACGCCAAGCCCCCATAAAGTACCAAGGAGGCATCCACCAAGCAAAACAGGCAAATACATTGGTAGCCAACTTGCACCACCTGTAGCGCCTGCAATTAAGTGCACTAGTTGAGGAAATCCAACGGCAAGTGCTACAATAGCAATGCTTATCAAACTTTTTATAGTTATTTTTGTTTTAAATGTCATTTGTTTTTTTGTCAAAACGCTTTCTATCATAATTACTCCTTAATTAATTTACTATTTAACCTCGATTTTCGACGGGTTATTTATTATCAGTCAAATTCTTTTGATACTTTTTTTAGCAAATCTCTAATATGTAAATGCTGTGGGCATATATGTTCACACTTACCGCAACCTATACAATCTTTTGCCTTACCATGATTACGTGTACACACAGAGTCATAATAAAACCCCGGATTCCAATCTTTACCCAAATTTTTTATGTTCATCAATGAGAAAATATCAGGTATCAATATATTTTTCGGACAGCCCTCAATGCAATATCTACAAGCAGTGCAAGGAATAAGGTTTGCCTTGTTCAACACATCGCAAACAGCATTTATAGCGTTAGTTTCCTCTTCATTTAAAGGTTTAAAGTCTTTCATTGCGGAAATATTATCTTTCATTTGTTCCATATTACTCATACCCGACAAAGTCATAAAGACACCATCGAATGATGCAGTATACCTTATTGCATAGGTTGCAGGGCTGCCACCATTTAAGTTGTTTAATATGCTTTTTGCCTCATCAGGCAAATTAACCAAAGTTCCACCTTTTACAGGTTCCATTACAATTACAGGCTTGTTATGCTTTCTGCAAACTTCATAACACTCTTTGCCTTGTACAGCAGGACTATTGTAATCTATGTAATTAAGTTGAATTTGCACAAATTCAACATTGGGATATTCAGTTAATATCATATCTAAAACATCGGCAGTGTCATGAAATGACAACCCAACGTGTTTGATTTTACCTGCTTTTTTAAGTTCAAAAACTTGTTCATACGCATTACATTTTTTGTACTTTTTATAATTTTCAGAGTTTTGAGCATGTAAAAGATAAAAGTCAAAATAATCTACGCCACAAATTTTTAGCTGTTTTTCAAAAAATGGCTTGATATCTTGCTCTTTTTTAAAATAATTTTCTGTCAATTTATTTGCTAGCACAAAGCTATCTCTCGGATGCCTATCTACCAAGCATTTTTTTAATGCCTTTTCACTCATTCCCAACAGATATCCATGTGCGGTATCAAAATAATTGAAACCTTGCTCTAAAAAATAATCTACCATTTGACAACATTGTTTGTTGTCTACCCTACCCCCTTTCATAGGTAGTCGCATACAACCGAAACCAAAATTCTTTTTTATTTCTTCAAACATATTTATCTCCAAATTTTTTAAAATTTAAATTTATTTTAAATGATTAAATTATAACACATCAAAGTTTAAAAATCAATATCAATTAAAATCTAAAGTACATAATAATACTCATCGGAAACTTTTTCACACCATTCATTGTCAGTGTTTTTACCCGGTACTTCCACAGCAATATGACTAAACCAACTATCCTTTGTCGCCCCGTGCCAATGCTTTACATTTGCGGGTATAGTTACAATATCCCCCATTACAAGTTTTTGTGGTGGTTTTCCCTCCTCTTGATACCAGCCCTCTCCTTCAATACAAATCAAAATTTGTCCACCTCCTTTTGAAGAATGATGGATATGCCAATTATTTCTGCAACTAGGCTCAAAAGTAACGTTTGCCAAAAATAGTGAACAATCTTTTGGGTTCGTAAGTGGTTTTAAATAAGAATTTCCTGTAAAATATTTCGCAAAAGCAATGTTTGGCTCGCCCATTCCAAACATACCACCATGTGATTCAATCGTGTTGTCCTCAGCATAAACTTCTTTTGCCAGCTTAAAAACTGCCCATGCATTCGGCCATCCTGCATAAAATGCAGCATGTGTGATTATTTCTGCCATTTCTACTTTAGTTACGCCGTTATTTTTTGCATAGATATATTCAATTTTTTTACAACTTCATTTATTTTCATATTTTACCTCCTTTTTATATTTATACACCTTGGAGTTAAGTCCAAGTCAATAGTTTTTTGAAAAAAAATTATTTTTCTTAAAAAAAGACTATGAACGAAATACGTACATAGTCAAATTTACTATATTATTTTTTATTTGTATCAATATAAGGCTTTGGTTTGTAGTTGTTTTTACGATAATTATAATCAGCTATTGCATACCTTAACGCACCAACACCAAGATTCGAACAATGCTTTTTTAGCGGAGGAAGTCCGCCAAGCTCGTCATCCACCATTTGTTCGGTTATTTTGCTTGCCTCTTCAATAGTTTTACCTTTTGCCAAAACAGACATCATACTTGCACATGCAATGGAAGTTGCACAACCGTAAACCAAATAGCTCACTTCTGCAAGTACATTATCCCTTACTTTAATATAACAAACAACCTTATCACCGCAACCTTCGTCGCCATATTCTCCCTCGGCATCACTGTCCTGCATATAATACGCATTTTGAGGGCACATAAAATGCTCCATTATTTTATCGCTGTACATATTAGTCTACCAACTTCTTCTTTAAGTTTATTTAAATCCCCGTTATTTTCAATCACAATGTCGGAAAGCGATATCAACTCATTATCTTTTTTTTGACATTGAATGATTTTTTGTGCGTCTATGCTACTTACATTATCACGTTTTTCAATGCGCTTGATTTTTGTATCAATATCCGCAACTACACACCAAATTTGGTCAAAACAATCTTTCATACCACTTTCCACAATAAGTGGAATTTCTACAAAAATCGCTTTTGCGTCGACTTTATTCAACAAATTAAGCACACGAGCTTTAATTTCGCTATGTGCAAGTGTATTTAAAGCAAGCCTTTTACTATCGTCTTGCAAAATTTCATTTCTAATATATTTTTTATCAACAATACCGTTTTTAACTGCAGACGGAAAAATCAAAGCCAATTTTTTTTGATACTCCATGTCCGTTAGCAACTCACTATTTATTTTATCCGTATAAATAACCGTATAGCCGAGTTTTTCGATAATTTCACAAACAACCGACTTGCCGCTTGCTATCCCACCTGTTACGGCGATTTTTTTCATTATTTAGCCTCCAACCAATTATTGCCTACCGAAATATCCACATCCAATTTAACTTTTAGCGATACTATGTTTTCCATGCTCGATTTTACCAATTTTTGAACTATATCAATTTCCTCTTCAGGACAATCGATAAGCAACTCATCGTGTACTTGCAAAACAAGCTTTGCTTTTAAGCCTTGCTTTTCAAGTTTTTCCGCAACGTCAATCATCGCCATTTTGATAATATCGCTGCTGCTGCCTTGAAGCGGCATATTCATTGCTATCCTCTCCCCAAATGAACGCGTTTGAAAGTTGGAAACATTAATTTCGGGGATATATCTAATTCGTCCTGCAAGAGTGGAAATATATCCATGCTCCTTTGCAAAAGCAACATTACTATCCATATATTGCTTCACTTTAGGATACATTTCAAAGTATTTATCAATAAAGCGTTTTGCCTCGTAAGGGCTTATACCAATGTCATTTGACAATCCAAAAGAACTTATGCCGTAAATTATACCGAAGTTTATCGCTTTTGCTCGTCTACGCATATCTGAAGTTACCTCTTCAAATGGCACGCCGAACGCACGGCTTGCGGTAAATTTATGCACATCCAAATTGTCATTGAATGCTTTTATAAGGTTTTCGTCCTCACTAAAATGTGCCATCAGTCTAAGCTCGATTTGCGAATAGTCCGCGCATACGATTTTGCAGTTTTCGCTTGCTATAAACATTTTTCTAAGCTCTCTGCCTACAGCTTTACGTACAGGTATGTTTTGCAAGTTTGGCTCTGTGGAGCTAAGTCTGCCTGTTGCTGCTACCGTTTGTTTAAAAATTGTATGAACTCTGCCATTTACTATCAAAGGCTTTAGCCCGTCTATATAAGTAGAAAGCAATTTGTTTATTTCACGATATTTCAAAATATATTCTATTACAGGATGACTGCCAACAAGCGATTGCAAAACCTCTACATTGGTAGAATATCCTGTTTTAGTTTTTTTGCCGTGCTTTAAGCATAGCTTTGCAAACAAGAAATCTCCCAACTGTTTTGGCGAATTTATATTAAATACCACGCCGTCATTAAACTCTAGTATTTTATTTGTAAGGTCAGCTATAATATCGACAAATTGTACTCGCAACTCTTCAAGCAACCCCATATCCACTCGTACACCTTCACGTTCCATTTGGTAAAGTACACGGACAAGCGGTAATTCCACATTTTTATACAAATCCACAACGCCTATTTTAGCCATTTTATCGTCAGCAATAGAGTTTAGCAGCATTAACGAATAGCTGATACTATCGCTGCTTACATTATAATCTTGCAAAACTTCTTGTATGTTTTTATAGTTTCTGTTTGCATCCAAAAGGTAAACTTTTAATGCGACATCCTCAAAATTATTTGCATTTTCCGTCCTAAGTTGATAAAAGCAGGTTTTTGCATCGTACAAAATCACTTTTACGGCTTGATTTTTTAACAATTTGTTAATTTCGTCCGCTATTTCAAAAAAGTCGATACCACTGCCAAGCAAGTCTTGACTTACTTTAATGACATAGCAAACACCATCGGCGTAAACTTCGCAATCACTATCTACATGTACGGAAACAAAAGCTGCTTGTTCGAGTTTTTTAATCACACTTTTAAACTGTGTCAAATCCTCTATTTCAACTTTTTCGCAAGTTGGCACACTTTCTTCTTCGACAATATTAGCCTCCTCACTTTCGGCCACTTTATCCCCAAATCTATTTACAATAGTTTTAAAATTCAGCTTTTTAAATACTGCAATACTTTCGTTATTTATATAATCAGCTATTTTGCAATCGTCAAGATTTACATCAATAGGACTATCTACATTTATTGTCGCAAGCTCGTAAGATAAATATGCCATATCTTTGTTTGCAATCAATTTTTCCTGCAACTTGCCTTTTATTTGGTCAATATTTGCATAGACACCATCAAGATTACCGTAAGTTTCCAGCAAAGTTTTAGCCGTTTTTTCCCCAACACCGCTTACACCCGGGATATTGTCCGCACTATCTCCCATTAATGACTTTAAATCTATCACGCCTTTAGGAGTAAGTCCGTCTTGCGCCAATCTTTCAATATCATACTCCACAATTTCGGTAATGCCTTTTTTGGTAAGCCAAACTTTTGTGCTATCCGACACCAACTGCAAGCTGTCACGGTCTCCTGTTACGATAATCGTATCAAAAGGACATCTTTTTGCAAGTGTGCCAATCAAATCGTCCGCCTCGTACCCTTCAAGAGTAACAATATTTATTTTCATAGCCTTAAGCACTTCCTTTATAATAGGAAGTTGCAAAGCCAAGTCCTCGGGCATTGGTTTACGTTGTGCCTTATAGCCGTCATACATTTTTTTTCTGAAAGTCGGTGCTTTTACGTCAAATGTAGCAATTATGTGAGTTGGTTTTGTCTCCGATATAATTTTAAGCAACATATTGATATAGCCGTACACCGCATTAGTAGGTCTGCCGTCAACAGCACTCATTGGCGGCAAAGCATAAAAAGCACGATTAAGCAAACTATTTGAATCCAATAAAACAAGTTTTTCCATATTTACCTCATTATGTAATATTTTAATTATACATTATTTTACCCTAACTTGCAATACAATATCAAAAAATATAATTATTTATTAATATTAGTCAATTAAATGCTATTTTTACGCACCCAATTCAAACAAAGCTTCACTTTATAAAAAATATACGCAATTTATTTTTTTAACATAACGATATAAATAAAAAAAACAAGTATAATCATAATTAAAAAATAAGCTAATAAAATTTATTGATAGCCGTATTTTCTTTCTTTTGAAAATATTACAACAAATTGATATAAATTTTTCTTATTCCCCGTATAAATTTATCTTAATTTGCTTGACAGGGTTGTCATATTATTATAAAATTTTAGTGATAGCAATATTTTGGAAATTGCTATATACATTTAGATAAAACAGCGAGGTTAAAATGAATTTTTTAAATGCTTTATTGGCTACCGCCCCGAAACCTATGGACATTGTCGTTAGCATTTTACTTATGCTTGCAGGTACAGGTGTGTTCCTTATAGGTATTAATATGATGGGTAGTAATCTGGAGACATTGGCAGGCAGTAAAATCCGTACCATTTTTGACAAAATAAGCGGTAATCGTTTTACAGGATTACTTACGGGTGCAGGCGTAACGGCAGTTATTCAGTCGTCGGGTGCCACAACGGTAATGGTTGTCGGATTTGTAAATGCAGGACTTATGACACTTGTACAAGCAACACCGATAATTATGGGTGCAAACATAGGTACAACAATAACCGCACAAATAGTTCAGCTTGAATCTTTGGGTATAACCGCTTGGTTTGCAGTGCTTACCGCAATAGGTGCATTTATGCAAATGCTTAGCAAAAAAGATACCATCCAAAAAATCGGCTCGTTACTTGCAGGTCTTGGTATGATTTTCGTAGGCCTTAATGTAATGAAAGAATCAATGAGCATTTTTCAAGAAATCCCCGCTATTCAAAATATTCTTGTAAATACCACCAACCCCGCTATATTGATACTTGTAGCACTTGCCCTAACGGCTTTGGTACAAAGTTCAAGTGCCACAACAGGTATTATGATAACCTTGGCTGCATCGGTTAATATCCCGATAAAATCGATAATGTTCGCAACTCTTGGCGTAAATATCGGCTCTTGTGTAACATCTATTATAGCATCGTTTGGCACAAACACAAATGCAAAACGCGCAAGTTTGATTCACTTGTTATTCAACTCCATCGGTGCAATAGTGTTCTTCCCGATAATATATTGGGCACCGCTTGACAAATGGTTTGAATTAATGTTCCCTGACTTGATTGCAACACAAAGCGCAATGTTCCATACATTTTTTAACGTAACAATGACAATTTTATTACTTCCGTTTGTAAAAACGCTTGTTTGGATTGCTACAAAAATGATACCGGATAAAAAGTCGAAAGACGAAGTGGAAGAAAATTATTTGCAGGAAAGATTCAAGTATATCGATAAGCGTATCTTATCAACCCCTGCAATCGCTATTAATCAAACAAAACACGAAATATTATTAATGAGTGAAATAGCGTATAAAAACTTTAAATTGTCATTATCATGCGCTAAAAACGGCAGAGTGGAAAAACAGGAAAAGTTTGCAAACCGCGAAAAACACCTTAACTTTTTAAATAGGGAGATATCCAAGTTCCTAGTAGAACTTTCAGCAAAAGAAATTTCATTTAAAGACGAATTAATGCTTGCATCATTTTATCACGTTGTATCCGACTTGGAAAGAGTGGGCGACTACTCGGAAAATATTATGGAATATGCGGAAGAATTGCAAAAGCTAAAAACAACTTTTTCGGATGCTGCCCTAAAACAAATAGACGAAATGACTGATGCTATACATAAGGTTTTTGAAAATTCGATTAAAGCATTCGAGTATCAAGATATGGAAATATTGGAAGTTGTATATAAATATGAGGATATGGTCGACGACTTTAAAATGCAACTCGACAGAGACCACATCAAACGTCTTAACAGCAACCAATGCTCGGCAAATACAGGTGCGGTTTACTTAAGCTTGGTATCTAACCTAGAGCGTATTTCCGACCACATGCAAAATATCGCAAAAAGTATAACAGACTATACTGCAAAACCTAAAAAGGTTTACGCTATAATCAAATAAGCGTACAAAAATCGATATTAATTAATGTAAAACTAAAAAAACACGCTGCTAAATACAAAATCTAGCAGCGTGTTTAATTTATCAATATCCATAAATTTGCACTAAAGCAAAACGATTGTTGCAATGCCAAATTAATATCCGTTATTTAAGCTTGTATAAGCCTATTATAACATTATTTACAAATATCCATACATATACCTTACATTTCTATTGTTACCGTTTTAGCCTTGTTTTTCGTGTTAAAACCACATATTGATTTTGCAAAAATATACATTGATTAATTTACCTGTTTTAACAAATAAGCCGATATCATAATATATCGACTTATTTTGATTATGCGAACTATATTTTAAGACTATGTTTTTAATAGAATAGCTCAATCCATAGTTTTTTATCAATTATATTTCTGACAATCTCCGCATCCGCAGATGTTACACTACCCTTATTTATAAGCATACTTGCAAGCTTTTTCTCAAGCGTTAATCCTGTGTATATAGATTCACTGCTTGCTATTTGTCTTAAATAAGCAACGTCACTTGCCGTTATCCTACCATCTCCGTTCACGTCACCCAGCACAGATATATAAACAGTATCCAAAAGTGTACTTCCGTTTGTATCGTACAATTCCACTTTGTAGCCCGTTCCCATTATGCAATCGGTTTTGACCTCGGTCCCTTTATTGTATATTAATGTACCTTTGTTATCATATACCATTAGCAAGTTTTTTGGATTTTCCAAATTAGCTACAAAGGTAGCTAATTTGGTATTAGGTGCAATTTTACACAATACATTTCTTTCCGCAGTTTTGTCACTCTCGCCATGTTTATAATTTAAGGTTGAATAGTATTGTCTTAAATTATTTGTATCCAAACATTGATAATCATAGCCACTTTCATTGGTAGGAGCAACACCCTGCGCCGTGCCCAGCACGGCAGAGCTTAGATTTAGATGAAGCGCGGGACGCACGCCGTAGAAGTTTGACACACTGCTGCCGTTATACGCGCCCGACGAGCCAAGAACATAAGCATCCTTGTAATTGAGAGAGTCGCCGGAACGCAACCACGACCAAGTTGCACCTGAATGCTTACGTTGAGCCTGAGACAACTTCCATACACATTCCTTATCCAAGTAGCTAGCACCACCTGTTGTAACGCCATCCTCAAGCAATGCGCCTGTTTCTGTCATAGAAGGCAACCATATATAATCCTCGCCCCAATCGTTGTATCTATGGCCGTTTATGTTCGTATCTGCGGTATAAGGATTGTGTTTGCCATTAGCTTCTACTCTGTTATTATTAGGCCAATTATAGTTCCAACCATCATACCAATGTTGTGACTCAGGTGTTCCCAAAGCATCGTTTTTAAGGTCGTAGCTATCATCTCTGCCTGCTCTAGTCAAGTTTTGTTGATAATTTATATATTTAGGCTTAACAAGGTAATTTTCCGCAAAATAGCCATCACTGAACAAACTCCAATTATCTGCTGTCAAAAGATGGTTACGTATCGTACTATTACTATACATATTTCTGCCCCAATTTTTGGCATCACTACCGCTTGTATCTATCGAAGTACCAAAATATCTTGATGTACCCTCATTTTGCTTTAAATACAATGTCATAATTACGTCGGTAAACCCACGTGGAGTATCTGCAAGTGTCAACGAGGTTACCATCCATTGTTTGCCACCCAAAGTTACCACCATACCCTCTTGAGCATTTCCAACTTTAGTATTAATTGTCGAGGCAGTCACTACTTTGCTTTTTGACAAAGAAAATTCTTTTGCGTCGTAATTGCTATTGATATAATCTACAGGATTTGTTGTACCAAATAGCTTTGCTTTGATATCGTTAATTACATTTGGGTTAAAAGTATTGGTCGAACTATTCCAAAGCTCTGCTCCGCCACCTGCTTGTACGGCACCATTGTTGCTACCTAGAGCAAATACAGGTTTAAAAGAAAAAATAAGCAATGCACCTGTAAGCACTATTATTAGAATAATGACAAGTACCGTTTCGTTATGAAAAATATTTTTTTTGATTTTGTTTTTTAAATTTTCCATAATACTCTCCTATCTTAATTTTTCAAGTACATGGAATAAGTATATCTATGTACAAAATCACGATTTTTTTGAATTTGAATATAAATTTTTTGTACAATTTAAGTAAAGAATTTACAAAACCTTTGCTATAACGTTGACATTATCTTACATTTTAGCTTAAAATATATATATTAAAAGTACATAGATATACTTATTCCATGTACCCAAACTTTACATTTAAAGCAAATTTTTATAACCCTTAGTCCCGATTTTTGATAGGATTATTGCAGTGAACGGCACTTTTTGCCTACTTTAAACTTTACACAAAAAGTAACACCCCAAAACTAAATGTTTCAGGGTGTATTTTTTATTTTTAATTTTTGTATTTTACTTTGTTTCTAAGAAATAATTCGGCTAAATTGGTTAGATTATTGTAAAAAAAATAACCCGACCGCTTTTTTCAAGCTCATGCCCTAAAAGACAAGCCGTTAGGGAAAGGTTGGATTTGTTTCGCCTTTTTTGACAAAAGGCAGGACGGAAAGTACCTTCATCTCAAATCATCTGTCCGTACATCGTTGTTCAATAAATACGGATACGGGAAACACCGCTCAAATTTGCGGCTGAGTGAAGCGCGGGACGCACGCCGTTGTTGTTTGATACATTGTTGTTGTTATACGCGCCCGACGAGCCAAGAACATAAGCATTGTTGTAATTGTTATTGTTGCCGGAACGCAACCACGAGTCCAAAAACGAGAAAACCGCTGCCCTTTTAAACTATTGTATCATAATGCAGTGTTAAATACAAGCAATTATGCTAATTCCAACTAATATTACTGCTTTTTCTTTTTTGTACTGCGTACCCAGCCGCTAAGCAACTTTTTGGTTTCGTATATTTGCAGTGCTATAATTTCCATTTGTCTAAAAGTAATTGCCTGTTTGGTTTTTGCGGTTTCCGTATAAAAATCAAGCAAATTGAGTGATACCATTGCTTTCTTTTGCCACATTACACGTTCATCCCCTTTCTCGTAATTTGCGTGATACAAATTTTCAATTACGTCCACCGAAGTATTAAGCAAACGTGATACTATATTCCACCTAAATTTTACGGGCGATTTTTCCGAAATTACAAATATATATTCACTTAATTTTTTTGCGTGCGTAAACACCGCCATTTCCCTATCTTTTGGAGTGTCAAAATCAGGCACTTTAAATGGTTTCCTACCTGCCGTTGATGGTGTAGCGGTTTTTTGTCCCTTTTGCTTTTACGTCCACATAAATGCCCGCGATATAATGTCTGGTAGTCAAACAGTTCTTTATAGGTAATTGTTATCATTAATTCTCCTTATTTAAATTAAAGTTTTTATAAAAACTTTACAAATTTTTACACACATTATAAAATTATACTATATAGCAACTTTTATGTCCACTTTTTTAGATAAAACAACAAAAAAAGCGCCGAAACGCTTTTTGTTATTTTAAGTTTTCATAAAACTCTATGCCAAGCCCCAAATAATCGCAAAGGAAATATTTTTTTTCGATATCAATCTCATTACCCGTAGAATATACTTTTACAGCAAGATAGTTAGGGACAATAAATTTGTTTTTATTTATTATGTATTGGGTACGCTTTACCACACCCGCAGTGTTGCTGAATACTTTAGACTTAGGGTAAATTTTTTGTATTTCCTCCACTGCAAAATTATAGTGTGTGCAACCTATTACAATACCTTGAATATTTTTGTATTTTGATAAATTATCCGCCAAAAATCGGTATATAATATCTTTGTTGCTATAATTTTCCTCTATCAAGTTTGCAAGTTTGGACATGTCGGGAAAATAAAAACTTTTGTTAGTAAAGCTGTGCATCATCTCCATCACTCTATCCGATTTTACTGTGGACGGAGTTGCAAGTAAAAGTATATTTTCACACTGCATTGTAGCAGGTTTTATAGGCGGCTCTACACCTATAATAGGAATATCAAACATCCCTCTTAATTTGCTTACCGCACCTGCCGTAAGCGTGTTGCACGCAATTATAACAATATCTACTTTAAAGTCAATTAACTTTTGCATATTGCTGTAGCCGATTGCTACAAGTTCGCTTTGCGACTTGCTACCGTAGGGATGATATTTATTGTCGTACAAATAATAATACTCTGCATTTACCCCGCTATCTACCAAGCCTTTAAGCACGCTAAGTCCGCCCATGCCGCTGTCAATCATTCCTATTTTTAACATAATCACCTTAATAAATATATTACTATTATATATATTATTAGTGCAAAATTAGCCTTATGCCATTTGAAATGGTTTTTGCCAATTTTTCGGCGATATCTTCTATATCTATAGGTATAACAAGCTTTCTGTTTTCATTTATTTTAATGTTTGCAACTAACGGCACACCTATTGCCAAAATAGGTACGCCAAGACTTTTTGAAGTTAAAATTTTTCGCGAATTTCCGACACCGCTCCCGGGTATTAGCCCTACATTTGTAATTTGAATACTTTTTCCTACCTTTGCGATATCATTTGTTGCAAGCGAATCTATCGCAATAATTACAGTTGGTTTTACTATTTTTTTAGCGGAAATTATCAAATCGTGCGACTCTATACCTGTTATTCTGCCAACTTGCGGTTTAAATTTTGCCGTGCGGTCATTTGGCGGAGGCAAATTGTCTAGCACCATTTCGCCAAGTGCATCCGAGATATATTTTGCATTTCCAAGCCCCACAAATAATATTCTATCCGTGTTGTAACCATACTCCGAAATGCAGTTTGCAAAAATATTTTCGATATCATCCCCTGCCTGTTCGCAATTTATATCATAATAAACACCGCACCTGTCCGAAAACAAACTTTTTTCGGTTATTTCCACCCTTTGCACAGCATCGGTATTTTTGCACTTTGTATTGCTGCTTTGCAATAAGTCTGCCGCAAATTCAACCGCCAAATCACTATTTATCTGCATAAATCCTCCCGTATAATCGCATTATTGACAAAATTATCGAAATTATTAAAAATTTAGGTTAAAATGATTGCCAAAACTTTTTTTATATGCTAAAATTAGTAGGAAATAAAGATATAAAGGAGATACTGTTGTGCCTAATATTAAATCTCAAAAGAAAAGAGTAATTACTAATAATAAAGCTAATGAGGCAAATAGAGCTAAACGTTCAAGAGTAAGAGGTGCTATTAAAGAGTTTAATGTTGCCTTGGAAAATGGCGAAATTGCTAAAGCTGAAGAACTATTGAAAAATGCTATTTCTTTGATTAACCGTGCTAAAAGCGATGGTATTTATACTCAAAACAACGCTAGCAGAAAAATCAGCAGACTTAGCAAGGCTTTAGACAAAGCAAAAGCTTAATTATTTTTTATAAAACTAAGTTTGGGCACCAAATATCGGTGCCTGTTTTTCTATTATACACTAACCTTGATTTGATTATAGGTTTTAACAGTGCAACAAAAAACCCCGCAAAAATATTGCGGGATTTTTTTGTTTTATATTATGCTTATTATTATGTTTTTTGTGTTGATTTTAAATCCGAATATTCGATTAAGTAAGTTTCAATCAGTTGATTTTAAAAATCCAACCGAATTTATCCTCGCGTTTTCCGTATTGGATACCTGTCAATTTTTCATACAAGTCAGCTGTAATAGGTCCCATTTCTTGATTGTTGACAATCATATCGCGACCATTGTAATGTATAACGCCAACAGGAGAAACTACCGCAGCAGTGCCTGTACCAAATGCCTCATTCAATCTGCCCTCATCATAAGCTTTTGCAACCTCATCCAAAGAAATACGTCTTTCGGTAACCTTATATCCCTCGCTCTTTAATAGCTCGATTGAAGATTTTCTTGTAATTCCAGGTAAAATACTGCCCACTAATGCAGGTGTGATAACTTCACCATCAATTACAAAAAACATATTCATTGCACCAACTTCCTCGGCATATTTATGTTCTACAGCATCAAGCCAAAGTACTTGGTCATAGCCTTTTGAAATTGCAATTTCGCTTGCAAGCAGACTTGCTGCATAGTTACCCATACATTTAGCCTCGCCTGTACCGCCAAGAGGTGCACGAACAAAATGTTCCTCAACCATAATCTTGGTAGGTTGCAAACCGTTTGCATAATATGCACCTACAGGAGATAAAATTACGAAAAATTTGTAGTTATGTGCTGCGTGAACACCAAGCATAGGGTCATCGGCTATCATAGTAGGTCTTATGTAAAGTGCTGTGCCGCTTTCTGTAGGTATCCAATCTTTTTCAATTTTGATAAGCTCGAATATCGCAGGGATAACAACATCTGCATCCAATGTAGGCATACAAAGTCTTTCTGCACTTTTGTTCATCCTTTTAATATTTTCGTCAATTCTGAAAGTAGTTATGTTGCCGTCGTTATCCTTATAAGCCTTTACACCTTCAAAAATACCTTGTCCGTAGTGCAAAATATTTGTTGCAGGGCTCATTTTAAAATCATCGTAAGGGATAATTTCAGGCTCGCCCCAAACACCATTGTGATATTCCATCAACAACATGTGGTCGGTAAAATACTTTCCGAAGCCCAATTTTGTAAAATCGGGTTTTGCCTTTGGTTTGCTGGTCAATGTGATTTTCATATATACCTCCGTTTGTCAAACATAATCGACAAAATCTTTTTTTATAAATTCTATATTAATTTTTCCCGAACAAAAGTCAATCATTTTATCCGAAAGTTCTTGACTTTTACCCTCTTCAACGGAATATTCAATACATACATTGCTGTCATACTCCGTGCTTATTACTCTACCGCCGAAATCATTTATCATTTGCGCTATTTTGGGTGCAATGGAATAGGAAACTTCCGCCTTTTGCACTGTGCTATATACAAACTTCCTTAAATCCGCATTTTCAAGTGCGTGGCATACACTTTCGGTATAAGCACCTATAAGTCCGTTTGCACCAAGTTTTACACCGCCGAAATACCTTGTAACAACCGCAAGTGTCAAATAAACCTCACGTTTTTTAAGCACTTCCAACATTGGTATGCCCGCTGTACCTTGCGGTTCGCCATCGTCGCTAAACCTTTGCTCGGTTGCTATTATGTTTGAAATATAAGCATAACAATTATGCGTTGCATCCGAGTATTTTTTGCGTATTTTGCTAAGTTCCGCCTCTGCTTGCAGACTGTCGCAAACAGGTATTAAGTTGGTTATAAACTTAGATTTTTTTATAACGATTTCACACTCGATAGGGGTAACAACTTGTTTGTAAATTTTCATTTTACGGTTACTTTTATGTGTACTTTTTTGCCTTTATGCAACACTATTCCGCCCTTTAAATCTTCATCGGATACAGTTGCCGTAATGTCGGTTACTTTATTGTCACCAATCTTGATTCCGCCACCTTCGATAAGCCTCTTTGCCTCGCCTTTGGATTTTGCAACATTTATTGCAACCATAATATCAACAACTTGATTTATGCCTTTTTCGATTTCCGCTTGCGGCATATTAGCGCTATCGCCTGTTACAAAGGCTGCACGGCTTGCGTTTTGAGCCTCTATTGCATCTTGCTCCGAATGTACGATTTTTGTAACTTCGAAAGCAAGTCTTTCCTTTGCTGCATTTATCCTTTCATCTTTGTGTTTGCAAAGCTCTTCGATTTCATCAAGCTCTACAAATGTCAACAACTTCAAACAGTTTTCTACATCCGCATCGTTTATGTTTCGCCAATATTGGTAAAATTCGTAAGGAGAAGTTTTTTCCCTGTCAAGCCACAAAGCACCTTTTTGTGTTTTTCCCATTTTGATTCCCTCAGATGTGGTCAAAAGTTGGAAAGTCATTGCAAAAGCAGGCTTTTTCTCCTTTCTTCTTATCAAATCGGCACCTGCCAAAATATTGCTCCATTGGTCATCTCCACCGCATTGCAAAGCAACTCCGTAATTTTGGAAAAGGTGTAAAAAGTCGTAAGACTGCATAAGCATATAATTGAACTCAAGGAATGACAGCCCTTTTTCCATCCTCTTTTTAAAACACTCCGCAGTTAACATTCTGTTAACAGAAAAATGCACACCTACTTCCCTTAGAAAGTCGATATAGTTTAGGTTATCAAGCCAATCGGCATTGTTAACCATAACAACTCCGTTATCCCCGTCAAAAGATAAAAACTTGCTCATTTGCTTTTTAAATCTTTCGCAGTTGTGATTAATAATATCATTAGTCATCATTTGGCGCATATCTGTTCTGCCACTTGGGTCGCCTACTTTACCCGTTCCGCCACCAACCAAAGCATAAGGTTTGTGTCCCGCTTTTTGCATGTGAGCCATTGCCATAAGTGCCAAAAAGTGTCCTACATGCAAACTATCAGCCGTAGGGTCAAAACCTATATAAAAGGATACACTTTGTTCTCCAAGCATTTTGTACAAATCGTCCTCATACACTACTTGCTTGATAAATCCACGTTCCCTTAGAGTATCCATTACATTTTTCTTTTCCATTTCGCTCTCCTATAATAAGTCATTTTTAGTTTAATACTGCATTTACAAAAATCGTTAAAATGCTCTTAAAATTTTTATTATTGTTTTGCGGCAAGCAATTCTTTAAAAAACTTACCCATTTTGCAAATACCATCATCAATTTGCTCTAAGCTTGCATTTGAATAATTAAGCCTCAAAGTATTGAACTTGTTTTCTCCCGCATAAAAGCTATAGCCCGATACATAAGCAACTTTATATTTTTTGACAAGTTCAGGGAACACTTCCAACGTATTAATTCCCAAACTTTCGTCAAATTCTCCGTAAATAAACAATCCGCCGTCAGGATTCGTGTATCTAAATTCCGCAGGCATATATTTTTTGATTGCGTTTAGCATTGCGGTCTTTTTCTCCAAATACACAGCTTTTAATTCCTCAAGTCTTTCGTCCATGGAATTGTTTCGTAAAAAGTAGTCGATAATTGCTTGCGATAACGAACAAGTATGTACATCGGTTGCTTGCTTGCCTATTGTCATTTTACGTATAACTTCCTTTGCACCTATTGCAATACCTGTACGTAGTCCCGGTGCCAATGTCTTGCTGAACGAAGTGATATATGTTACATTGCCCACCTTATCGAAAGACTTTATGCTAGGCACTCTCTCCCCGCTAAATCTAAGCTCGGAATAAGGGTCATCTTCGAGAACCATAACATTGTATTTAGCGGTAAGCTCTGCAATAGCTTTCCTATTTTCCACGCTGTAAGTTCTGCCTGTAGGATTGGAAAAAGTAGGTACCACATATAAAACTTTAGGATTATACTTTATTATTTTATCTTCCAAATCTTTAATATCAAGACCGTTATCGCCCGATTTTACGCCTACAGGAACTCCTTCGTAAGTCTTTAGAATATGTAGACTTGCAAGATATGTAGGGTCTTCCACAAGCACAACGTCCCCTTTGTTGACAAAAGACTTAAATGTCAAATCAATGCCTTGTTGACCTCCACTTATAATCAAAGTGTTATCGATATCTATATTTTCAATGCCGTATCTTTTGACATAGTCTATGGCGGCAAGTCGTAAAGGTCTGTATCCCTCAGTCTCGCCATACTGCAAAATGTCCTGCGCTTTATCACTTGTCATCAACTTGTTGGTAATGTCCGCAATAAGCTCTGTCGGCAATGTAGTTTTTGTAGGAAAACCACCTGCAAACGAAATAACTTCCGGGTCTTGAAGTAATTTAAAAATTTCCCTAATGGCATTGCCGCCTAAATTTTTCACTCTGTCACTATAAACATATTCCATACCGATACCTCACATTATTTTATTATTATAACACCAAATAAAATATATTACAAGAAAAATAAATAGATTTTTTTCAATTTTTACTGTTATAATCAAAAACTACTAAAAAATAATAAAAAACAAAATGCTACATTTTAACGACAATCGTAAATAAATACGTTTTTGATATGTATCTAAAATTATTTTAAAAAACACTACAAAAATCGGTATTAAAAACTTATAAGTATGATTATAACTATTTTACAATAAAAAAAAGGCGACCATATTTAAGGTCGCCGTTTGGTTAAATTGCCAATTTAATATTAATGCAAAAGCGACCTTGATAACTTGTTACCAACGTAAATATAAAAATAAATGTTATAGACACAAATATTTTTTAGCATAGCCGCTCTCCTTTGTTTTTTGTCATTATACACCCACCATTTTGCTTTGTCAAGATATTTTTGAAATATCTTTATGATTTTTTTTACAATTTACCTTTATTTTTGATTTTTAAAATCTGCTATAAAACAAGGAAGTACCTAAATACTCCCTTGCAATTTAAAATAAAAATTTATTTAATATTTAACATACTATTTGTTTTATTGATATTTAAAATAGTATTACAATATTAAACATCTAATTGTTTAACAGTTAAAGTGGTGTTTACGCCGCCACCCAAAGTTACACCAACTGCAAGTAATGCAGAAATTGCCATATCAATCACATCTCCTGCATTAAGGGCAACCAATACACTTCCGTTATAAAGAGAGCCTACACCGACTGCCAATACTCGTGATAAAGTTGCTTGTGGTATCGCCGTTCCGTTTCTTCTAACAGACAATGTTACCGTTGTACCCAAAGCCGCTGATAAATTTGTATAGTAATTTATCTCATAAACACCTGCATTTGCAACTGTAATTGTATTGGCAGGAGTGCTGTAAGTTACATTTTTCAATGGCATAGTTGCAGCAATAGGAAGCTGAGTTGTTCCGCCAATAGTCAAATTCAATGTTTGTGGAGTTGCATTATACAATCCGCCATAAGCATTTAAATTTGCTACACCTGTTGGTCCTGTTGGACCTGCAGCTCCGTCCGCACCTGTTGCACCTGTTGGTCCTGTTGGTCCTGCGGCACCATCTGCACCTGTTGGACCGGTTGGTCCTATTGGGCCTGCGGCACCATCTGCACCTGTTGCTCCCGTTGGTCCTGTTGGGCCTGCGGCTCCGTCCGCACCTGTTGCACCTGTTGGTCCTGTTGGTCCTGCGGCACCATCTG
>CAJUOU010000008.1 GCA_910588545.1 uncultured Christensenellaceae bacterium | reverse complement strand
TTATTATGGCAAAGATTATTAAAAGAGTTGGGATAGTATTTTTTGTACTAGTAATATCATGTCTAATAATGATTGGTTGTGTAGTTGCTGCAAACACTGCTAATAATAATGGCTTTGAAAAAGGAGAGAATCAAAGCGCAATGGTAGACAGCAGTAGCAAAGAAACTCCTGTGTTTCAAGAATTAAGTGGCGCTACTTGTGCAGCTATGGCTACTAATTGGGATACAATAATACAAAATGCTAAAAAAGGAAATAACAAAGTTTATGTTAAATTGATGAATAATTGGACGGCCGCTATAACTGCAGATGGTGTTCAAACATCTTTTGGAAGTTCTGATGTTTCTTTTTATAGAAATGATATTTTAATTCCTGAAGGAATGGATGTTACTATTGATTTAAATGGTAAAACAATAAACAGAAACAAAACTCAAGTAAGTACTTCCGGACAAATTTTTGCTGTAGCAGGTAATTTGACAATAATGGATAGTAGTTTTACTAATGAGGATATAGTAAAGTATTATAATGTAGTTAGAAATATGTCCACAGAAGCAATAATAAATTATTTAACAGGCTTACCAATAGGCAAGTTGACAGGAGGTTGGACTACTAATGCAGGTGGCTGTATTTGGCTTATAAAAGCTAATGCTTCCGTAGAAATCAATGGTGGAATGATATTGGGCAATAAGTCAAATGCGCATGGTGGAGCTGTGTATACCGACCAATCAGACAGTACTATCACAATGAATGGTGGAATTATTATTGCAAATGATGCAAATAAACGTGGTGGTGCAATTTATAGTACAGGCGTAGAATCAAATATTATATTAAATGGCGGCATTATATTAGGTAATAATGCATTGAACGATGGTGGTGCAATCAATGCAGAAAGAACAAATGTGCAAATCAATGACATAATAATAGCGAACAATTATTGTAACGGTAATGGAGCTACAATTCATATGGTCGGTGGTGAAATTAATATTTATGGTGGATTAATAACTAACAATACAGCTCGCTCTCACGCAGGCGGAATTTATATTATAAATTATGATTATAATGGTACAAATGTCCAAGCGACTTTTAATATGTATGGTGGTGAAATTTCTTATAATAAGTCATATTTTGGTGCTGGTTTGATGATGTATTATGGAGCAAAAGGTAATTTAAAAGATGGTAAAATAATCAATAATCATGCGCTTGAAAACGGAGGAGCAGTAGGGGTATATTGGGGTTCTGAACTTGTTATGGATGGTGGAACAATCGCTAATAATGTCGTAGAGTATCATAATAATGAAAACACCGGTGGTGGAGGAGTGCTTATTGGGCATAACTCATCAATGACTATGAATGGTGGCGAAATTATAAACAACAAAGTGCTTAGCCCTTGGGACAAGCAAGTTAATGGCGGTGGATTGTTAATTTGTAATACCGGTACTAATAATGTTACTTTAAATAAAGGTGTAATCAGTGGAAATTATTGTGAAGGCAATGGTGGTGGAGTTAGTGATACTTCAGATAGTGCAGTAATAAAAATAGGAAGCGGTATGCAAATATATGACAATATCGCACACGGAGTTCCATCGGATTTAAGACTTGAGCAAGGGCAAAAAATAACAGTTACAGAAGATATGTCAAACAATATGGGTGCGTCACATATAGGAATAAAATTGGCAGACGATTATGGAACAGGAACTTTTACTACAGATTATGGTGCAAATAATAGTGGAAATAATCCAAGTAAGTTTTTCTTTAGTAATGATGGAATAAAGATTGCAACACTAAACGGTAACGAAGTATCTTTTGAAAAGACTATAGAGAGCAATGTTTATGATTTTGTATATATAGAAAATGGAAAAAGACAAAACTATAAGGAAAATAATTTAACACATGCAGTAAATGACTATGAAAAAAGCATGATAGTAAACAATGGTAAATTAATACTTGGGAATATAGGGGTAAATACTTCAATTAACACATTAATAGGAAACATAAACTTTAGTAGAAACCACATAAAAATATATAATAATAAAAATCAGCTAGTATATGATAAAGGCAATAGTGTAGCAGGGATAAATGCAAGTTACTATGACAATGGACGAGAGTTTGCCGTAGGAACAGGCTGGAAGATAGAAACATATACAGATAGTGGAGTAATAATAGAGACAATATATCTATCTGTATTAGGCGACGTAAACGGAGATGGTAGGATAAGCGCAAGCGATGTTACATACCTAAGACAAATAGCAAGTGACAACGCGTTATACGAAGGCTTAAGCGAGGAAAAGAAGCTGGCAAGTATGGTAATAAACAAAGGCAATGTGACAAGTGCGGATGCGGAAATAGTAAGAAATGTTGTGGATAAATTGCTTACAATGGACTTATTCTTTTGATAAAAAAACATAATCAATACAAACAAAACAAGGCCAAACTTATGGCCTTGTTTTGTTATTTTGCAATAAATAACCTTGCGAAAATCGTGGGTAATTTAACGATTTTAATATGTAATTGATAAATATTTGTTTTCAATTTATACCTCCCACATTAACAAATCGTCAATGCGGGTAACTTTTGCCGTATGTAATAATATATCTTATAAATGCATTGGTTGAAACTGTATACCTTTGGCAGCGCACTCTATCGTATCCACAACATAGTCCATATTTGTCACTAATGAGCGTGGCTTTCTTACAGTATCGTCTTGATAAAGCGGTGCAAAGAAAAAGTGTTTTCTGTTTCGCATTTCTCCAATAACCTCTGCACTTGCACCTAAAGCATCGTTGGAGCAAAGAGCAATAACCACAGGTCGTTCTATCCTTAAATGAGCTTTTACTGCCATAGTTACAGGCGTATCCGTTATGCCGTAACGCAATTTTGATAGAGTGTTGGAAGTGCAAGGACAAACACACATTATATCGCATTTTACGACAGGACCGAGCGGCTCCGCACCGACTATGCTGTCCACAACTTTTGCACCTGTTATTTCTTCCACTTTTTCTCTGAACTCTTTTGCAGCCCAAAATCTTGTGTCCAAATCACGAACATTATAACTAAAAATAGGTATTATTGTATGACCTTTATCAACTAATTGCTGTAGTACTTGCAAGCTTTTTGAAAGGGTGCAAAAAGACCCGCAAAAGCAAAAACCTATAAGCATTTTACACCTCCAAATTTCTTAAAATTGATTCTGCGAGTATTTCTCCCGCTGTTTTAGGCGAGTATTTGCCCGGAATACCCAAAGCGTTATCGTATGATAGCCCTAAGGAATTTATGTCGCACATTTCTACGCCTGAATACGATGCCAAATCAAGTATGTAACAAGATTTTTTTGCGTCTTTCAACTTGGATAAAGGGAGTATTTTTGCAGGAATAGTGTTTATAATCACGTCATATTCGTTCAAACTTTCGGAAAGATTGTATATTTCCTTTCCAAGCAGTCTTGCCATAGAACATTCGGTATAGTCGTCGGTAAAAATATTAAAATCCAAATCAATGCCTTTTAAAAGTGAAGCAGTTGCTTTGCCGACTCTGCCATATCCTAAAATGGCAATTTTTTGTTTGAATATTGACGTGTTTGTTCCGCGAATTATAAGCATCAAAGCACCCTCAGCAGTCAACAGTGCATTGTCCATAGCAAAAATTTCGTCTTTTAGCAAGTTGTGGTGGACGATATTCTTAGCATCTAAAATCTTCTTTTGCATATCGTTTAAATTTCCGCAAAAAAGGTCGCTTTTTTCGGGGATATTCATAAGTTCGTCATTGGTAAATCGTTTTTGCGGTCCGTAGCAATAATAAGCACCGCCACTTTCCGTGTTGTTTGCGATAGAGCAGACTTTGTATTTTTTATTTTGAAGATATCGCATTGTATAAAACATTCTTGTATCACTAGTATCAATTACAAAGGTTGGCGTTTTCATATAATTCTCCTATTGCTTGTTTCTACATACTATGAATAATGTACAATTCGTGTGTCAAATTCATATAGTGTAGAGGAGGATGAAAATATGGAAAGATTACTAGTTGCCGGCAATACGGCAGATGGTTTTGTTAATTTATTCGGTGATTTTATAAAAGGCAGTCGGACTACATATTTGAAAGGCGGTAGCGGTGTCGGTAAAAGCACATTTATAAGAGAATTTGCAAAAAGAGCGGAAGACTTGGGGTATGAAACAATAAAAGTACCTTGCAGTAGCGATATAAACAGTTTGGATGCAGTGAAGGTTTTAGGACTTAATTTGGTTATGTTGGATGCAACAAGCCCTCATGTTTTTGAGCCTGAGCTATATGGTATTAGCGGGGATATTTTTGATATTGGTAAATATTTAAACCCCGAAGTTTTGTCACCTAAAACAGGAATTTTAAAAGAGCTGTTGGAAACTAAAAAACAGGCATACAAATGTATGTATAACGAATTGAAGTGTGTTAAAAATCAATATCGTAATATAGATAATTTATATTATGCGTATTTTGACGAGGATGCTTTTAATAGTTTGGCAAAACAAATATTCGAAAGTTTGGACTTGACTTGCAGCGACAGCAAAATAAAGGCTTTTGCCGATTACATTGCAGGGGATGGTTATCATAATATCGTAAAAGAGTATGTGGGAGACCGACAAGTTGTTAATATATGCGGTAGATGTAGTTTGGCAAAATACTCCATTCTTGATTATATCTGTTCGAGATTGGACAAGAAAAAAGTGAGATACGAGTGCTATTATACTATTTTAGACCCTACAAAAGTGTTTGCAATAGGCCTTAAAAATGTATTTTTGGTTTGTAGCGATAACGGCGAGGGATTTGATACAGATAGCTGCTTTAATATGAGCAGAGTCCAAAATGATATACCTTTATTGCTTGAACACAGGCATTGCATAAACTACAATTTAAAAAGGGCGGGAGACTATTACAAGCGTTCGAGAGTTGCTCATACCGAAATTGAAAAGGCATATTTACCTGCAATGGATTTTGCCGCTTTAGAGGTGGAAAAACAAAAATACTTGGATAGTTTGTTTAGTAAATATTAAAACAATTTGTAATAAAGCACGGATACAATATGTTTAATTTTAAAATCAAGTTGCAGTTGCGGTATCAATCGCAACTGTGATTTGTTTTAGTTTTGCATGTAGTTCTGTAATGGCTAAAATGACAGCAAGTATTAAAACACAACGGAAAATAAGTTGCGTTAGGAAATAAAAAATTTGTTATAAAAGCTAAAAAACAATCGAAAATCGTGGGTATTTTTAATTATTTGATAATTTGAATGTGCATATTTAATAAAAAGTTTTGTTGCTTGCGGAGAATATTGACAAACCAAAGATATTTGGGGTATAATACAATAAATGATTTAGTATCGTTAGCAGGGGTAGTGTATGATAAGCAGTATTATTACAGGGAAAGACTGTATAAACAACAGCAATTTACAACGCTTATTGAATGAGTTTAAAAGCATTTTGGTTATAAGTGATTTGACCGGGTGTGTTTGCGGTGCAAAAAGCAAAGTAAAAAAAGCATTTGGTAAAAATGATAAGGTAACCTATTTTAAATTAAAAGCTTGCGATTGTACTCAAGTGCAAACTGTTGATAAGGTTGTTAAAATTGCAAAAGAAAGACAAACTGATTTGATTGTGAGCATAGGTACACACTCCGCTCATAATTTGGCAAAAGCTGTAAAATATGTAATAATGAGAAATCGGGATAATTTTGTAGATAGCGTTTGTTGCGAACAAAATGGAAACAATATCCCCGATATTAAATTGATTTGTATTGCCGTATCTGCAGGTAATCATCAAAATTTATTGACAGGATATTTTGAGGTTGAAGACAGTGTGACAAAAAATATTTACCGATTGAATAAAGATTTTGTAAAACCTATGACAGTTATGCTGGATGATAAGGTTTTGGATAAAGTAAGTAACATAGCAAAATTGGGTATGGAACTTTCGGCATTGATAGTTGCACTTGCAGCAATTTCTTTTGGTAGTGATGAACAAGATAAATTGACTGCGATTTCGGCAGTTGGTATTGCAGAAAAAATCAATGCAACGCTAAGTGATTTGTTTTTGGTACAAATGTATGCGGGAGCAAGTTTTTTAGCTTTGCAAAACAATCTTCTTAACGAGTTTGTTATGAGTGTATGTTACTATACAGGACAAGTTTATTCTTTAGTAATGTTGCTTACTGTAAAAAATTGTGTACGACATTTTATCGATAAACTAGACGTTAACGATATTAAAAAGTTGGATTTGACTTATGGGATAGAGTTATCCGAAGATGTAAATTTGTGGAAAGACAATTTTTATAAAATGATAGAGGGTAAATTGAACAAATATTTTGCAGATAAAGATATTCCAAAAAAATTGAATGAAATAGGATTGAACTCTGACCTAATCGAAAAGATTTTTGAGGAACTAACCACTAGTTTTGGGGAAAGTGAAGAACTTTCGAGATTGAAAGATAACATATATATAAATTATTGATAAATTTTATAGGTAATATTATGAATATGGAAAAATTAAAAAACTTTTTTAAAGATGACACTCTTGCCGTAACCATGGGGATACAAATAGTTTCTGCAAGTTTTGAAAAGGCTGTTTGCACTATGACGGTAAGCGATGATTTTTTGAATGCAAAAGGCGGAGTGCATGGGGGAACTATTTATTCGTTAGCGGATTTCACTTTTGCTGTTGCTAGTAATTTGGGAGGAAAATTATCGGTTACACTTGATGCGTCGGTAACTTATTTTAGGCCTGCAAAAGATAGGAAACTTGTTGCTACTGCAAAATTGGTAAGTTATACAAAACATACTTGCAATTACAATATCGAAGTTGTCGACGGAGAAAATAGGTTGATAGCCGTAGTAAGTATGAACGGTTACAGGAACGATATTGATATAAATTTCGATTAATTAAGATAATTTGCTTTACAAAAAAAATTTATTTTGTTATAATACATTTGTTTGAGCTTATGCTCAATCCTTACTCTCGTTTAAGAGAGTCAAAGACCATAAGGAGGTGCTATATGTCTAAATACGAAATTCTTTACATTATCAATGCTAATGCAAGCGACGATGCAAAACAAGCTGTTATTGATAAATTAGAGAGCATTGTTACAGGCAATGGTGGCACAGTTGAAAATATTGACAAATGGGGTATTAAGAAATTTGCTTATACTCTAAGCGATTATTCAACTGAGGGCTACTATGTGCTTATGAACTTTGAGGCAGACGAGAATGTTCCCGCTTTGCTAAACAGACAAGTTCAAATCATGGACGATGCTAAAAGATGTATGATTATTAAAAAGTAAGCCTATTTAAAGGAGTAAATTATGAACAAAATTCAAATTATTGGCAGATTAACTGCAGACCCGGAACTTAGAAGTACCGGTAGCGGTGTGCAAGTTTGTTCTTTTACTGTAGCAGTAAATCGCAGATTTAACAGAGAGGAAACAGATTTTTTCCCTGTTACTGTATGGAGGGAGGCTGCTGTAAATTGTAACAAATTTTTAGCAAAAGGAAGCCAAGTAGGAGTATGTGGGTCACTTCAAATAAGAAGATATGACGATAAAGACGGTATTAAACGTACTGCAATAGATTTGCAAGCTGACGAAGTTGAGTTTTTATCTGCAAGGAACGAAAGTGCACCGGCTTCTCCAAACAATAAACCTGAAGTTAAAGTTTCGGAGCTTGACGAAGTCGAAGATGACGATATGCCATTTTAATTAAGGTTTATTAATATTTTTATAAGGAGATTAATCATGGAAGATAAAAATGTAAAACGCCCTGTAAAGAAAATGCCAAGGAAAAAGGTTTGTGTTTTCTGCGTTGAAAAAATTGACGAGTTAGACTACAAGGATGTAGCTAAACTTAAGAAATTTATCACAGAAAAAGGCAAAATCCTTCCAAGAAGAATGAGTGGTGTATGTGCTAAACATCAAAGAATGGTAGCTACTGCTGTTAAAAGAGCAAGAGTTATGGCACTAATTCCGTACAGAGCTGACTAATCAATAGAAATTAAAATCCCGCTTTATAGTGGGATTTTTTTATGTGTTTATTATTTTTTATAATACTTTTTAGATTGAACTTTTAGAGATATATTGACAATTAGTGATTTGTGAGTATTTACTTGTACTAAACAGTAATTATTTAAGCCAAAATACTTCTAATAATTTTATAATACATAATTGATTTAATAAATAAAATACACCTCGAAACATTGTGTTTTGGGGTGTTACTTTTTGTGTAAAGTTTAAAGTTGGCAAAAAGTGCCGTCCACTGCAATAATCCTATCAAAAATCGGTATTATTAGGGATAAAAAATTGCCTTTAATGTAAAGTTTGGGTACATGGAATAAGTATATCTATGTACATATTATATGTATATTTTAAACTAAAAAGTAAGATAATGTCAACGTTATGATAAAGGTTTTGTAAACTCTTTACTTTAAGCATACAAAAATTATATATTCAAATTCAAAAAATCCTCGATTTTGTACATAGATATACTTATTCTATGTTAAACAAAAACGGAGGTTTTATTATGGCAAAGATAATAAAAAGAGCGGGAATGATATTTTTTGTGTCAGTAATATCTTGTCTAATAGCTTTGGGCTGCGTAATAACAATGCAAGTTACGGAAAGTAGCAATAACGGCATTGTAAATGCAGACACACAAAATAACATTTATACTAGCCAAAATAACGAAGATTATAAAACAAATTTTGATAGTACAATTTATGAAATCCCTGATGCGGAAAATGAGTTTGTCTTGGACTGTGATTGCCCGGATGGCGAGCCTTGTATGTGCGGTAAAATGGAAAGTATTTGGATAAATGCAATTACAAAATCTCAAGAAACGGGTAAAAATGTCATGGTTGTTTTAGAAAGGGATTGGATTGCAAAACTTGTAAATAATAACATGGTGTTTGGCTTAGGAGAAATGTGGAATGAAGGCCGTATTGCAATAGAGGATGGCGTCAATATAACTTTAGATTTAAACGGACATACTATTGATAGAAAAATGACTGCTGATTTTTCAGCAGGTGTTTTAGATAGAGGTTGTGTAATTATTGTTTACGGAATTTTAAATTTAATTGACAGCAAATACGATTCCGTAAAAATAAATAATGATTTCAATGCAATTAGAGCGTCAAAAAGTTTATTGACCGAATATTTGGAAAATTTAGAAACAGGTAGAATTACAGGTGGTTATAAAGAGACGGGTAACGGCGGAGGTGCTATTTATTGTAATGGTACACTAAATGTTTATGGCGGTATGTTTACAGGTAATTATGGAACAAATGCCGGGGCAATTTACGGGGATGGCAATAGTCAGATAAATATTTATGATGGTATAGTAGCGAATAATAACGGTTATTATGTCGGTGGCGTTTATTCAAATTGCATTTTAAACATTTATGGCGGAATTTATTTTAATAATGTCCAACTAGAGACATCGATACTTTCAACAAATCAAGGTGGTGCAGTATGTTATATGAATAAAAATCGTGATTTTAATTTGTATGGCGGTAGATTTTTGTATAATGTCGGAAAAAATGGAGGAGGTATAAACATTGGCGCAGCGAAAAATGCAAATATATATAATGCTACAATCGAATTTAACCAATCTGAAGTTAGTGGCGGCGGTTTAGCTATTCATCAAGTAAGTCAAACAAATATATATAACATAAGAATGGAAAATAATATAGCTTTGAACAGCGGCGGCGCAATTTACAGCGGTGCATCAAGCATGGAATTAAATATTTACGATTGTGAAATAAACAATAATGGTGCAAGTGCGGAAGCTGGTGGTATATATACCGAGCATTCGATTAACTTATACGGTGGAAAAATTTACGCTAACAATTCAACAGGATATGCAGGCGGAATATATAATGCTTCCTCCAATATAGATGATTCGATACAAAAAGGATTTAATATTTATGGCGGTGTGCAAATATTTAACAATGTTACCGTACATGGTACCTCAAATTTATATTTGAAGAATGGCCAAAAAATATATGTAAAAGGTGGATTGCATAATTCTGATAGCATTGCACATATAGGTGTAACACTGTCAGCAGATTACGGGGATGTGGAATTTACATACTCAAAACTAAATAATAATTCACTAATGACTAAAGCAGCGGATATGTATTTTTATTCGGATGTTAGTGGTTATTATGTCGAAACAACTACAGATAAGGAAGCCATAATGAAAGCAGGAACTCCTACATTGACCGAAATAACTTGGAGTTGGGGAGAATCCGAAGATTGCTCGACTACAGCAAATTATGCAATTTTAAATTACAGTGGCAATGAGTTTACAATAACAACTTCTTTTGGGGAATTTTATAATGGTGCAGATTGGGGAATGAGTAGTTGCAATATAAAAAAAGCAGGAGAATATGTTTTTTATGTTAATGGAACTAATATAAAAAATCCTACTTTTACTTTAAAAATTATCCCTGCTTATGTCGAGGTAGAATGGCAAAATGAGGATTTAGTTTATTCAGGATATAGTCAATCGATTCAAGCTAATTTAAAAGGTGTTTTGGGGAATGATGATTGCAGTGCTGTTGTTTCCGGCTCAGGTAAAGATGTCGGTAAATATATGAGCACTGTATCAGGATTGAGCGGAGTAGATAGCGGCAATTATCGTTTAATAAACAGTGTTTCCAAAACTTTTAACATTGTAAAAGCCAAGTTGGAAAAGCCAAAGGGTAGCGGTACATTTGAGTATGACGGAAGTGAAAAAGAGTATATTCCAAACGGCTATAACAATGTAACAATGAATATAACAGGTAATAAAGCAACAGCAGTAGGTAATTATAACGCAACAATATCACTAAAAGATAAACATAACTATATGTGGAATGACGGAGGAGTAGAGGATATAATATTATCCTACTCTGTAACATTGACTCCGCCTGTAGATGAGGATGATAGTGAGTATAAGTTTATCTATATAGATAATGAGGACGGAAAGCAAGTAAGAAAGACATACAAGCAAGGAGGTTTGGTACATGGTATAAACGATAGCGGAGTAAACGGCGGAAAATTGGTAATAGGCAATGTAAAGCCGAACACAAGTGTAAAAAGCTTTATACAAACCTTAGGATTTGAGCAAAGCAAAATAACAATAAAGGATAGCAAGGGAAAGGATATATTTAAGGACGGAAACCCTGTAGATATAAGTAAGTTTGATAACGGCAAAGAACTAGCAGTAGGAACAGGCTGGAGTGTAGAGTACCAAAACAACGGAAATACGGAGACAATATATATATCGGTATTAGGCGACGTAAACGGGGATGGCAGGATAAGTGCAAGCGATGTTACATACCTAAGACAAATAGCAAGTGACAACGCGTTATACGAAAGTTTGAGCGTGGAAAAGAAACTAGCAAGTATGGTAATAAACAAAGGCAATGTGACAAGCGCGGATGCGGAAATAGTAAAAAATGTAATAAACAAAATGTTTGGAATAGATATTTTCTTTTAAGAAAACTGCTAACGAGACAAGGTCAAAAATTTGACCTTGTTTTGTTATTTTGCAACAAAAACCCTGGCGAAAATCGATGGTAAATTATATTGTTGTAGTATATAATTATATTTATAGATATTTATAAAATATAGAAAAATCAAACTTTCATTAATAAATAAAACGATATATTTTCATTCGATAGTTAAGCATTTGTACGTTTTTTAAAACTACGTCATAAACATATTTTAGGTATATTTAGGAAATAAAAAAATTATTAGAAAAATATGTAAAAAATTACTTAAAAAATATTGAGTTTTTACACGAAATGTGGTATACTTAATAAAATACTAACGAACTAATAAATGGAGTAACTTATGAGAACGGACAGCAGACCTTTAAAGACTAAAAAAAGTATTAAACAAGCACTTTTGATTTTGTTAAAAGAAAAAGATATTTCCTGTATTACCATAAGCGAATTGGCAATAGCCGCAGGTGTCAGCAGAAAGACTTTTTATTTGCATTACAGAGATATTTCGGAGATTTTGGACGAAATAAAATATGATTTGTTGGATTTGTTTAACGAAAGCGTGATGAAAGAAAGACGTGTAGGTTTTCGTGTACGTATGCTAAACTTTATCAATAATATTGTAAAAAGAGTAAATGCGGACGAAAAATATTATGCTTTGATGGCAAGTTCTAACTATGCCAAAATCATTTTTGACCCGCTAGAGGATAAATTAAAAGAGGAATTGATATTTGCTTTGGATACCGAGACCAAGCTAGAGCAGGAAAAGAAAGAATGTCTTGTAGATTTTATGATTGGCGGAATTATTAATAGTGTTTTAAAATGGGCAAAAAAACTTGATGGAATATCTACTGAAGCTCAATCGAATATTTTGTTTGAAATTATCAACAACAATGTTGCATGCTATTTAAACAACGATATTAACGGCTATTGATATTTTATAGTTAGTAATAAACATTAACGGTTTTAATTGTATATATAAAGGAATACAATTTAATAAGTATTCTTTTGGAGGATTTTATGAAAGTATTAATGTTAAATGGTAGCCCTCATAAAAACGGCTCAACTTATACGGCTCTTACAGTTGTGGGCGAAGAACTTAAAAAGTACGGGATAGATTACGAGATAATGTGGGTAGGGAACAAACCGCTAAGCGGGTGTATTGCATGTAGTAGTTGCAAACAAACAGGTAAATGTTTTATCGATGATAAGGTAAACGAATTTATGGAAAAAGGCAAAGAATGCGATGGTTTTGTGTTTGGCTCGCCTGTTTATTATGCAAGTGCAACGGGGCAAATAACCTCCTTTATGGATAGACTTTTTATGGTAGGCAGACAGTCCATGAAATATAAACCTGCTTTTGCTGTAATATGTCAAAGACGTAGCGGTGCAACCAATACATACGACATGTTGAATAAGTATATCGGAATAAGCAACATGATTCAAGTTCCGTCAAAGTATTGGAATATGATGATAGGAAGAAACCCTGAAGAAGTTTTAAAGGACGAAGAGGGGATACAAATTATGCAGAACCTTGCTAAAAATATGGCTTGGCTTATAAAAGTTTTGAAAGTTGCGGAAAATAACGGTCTTGGAACTCCGGATGACTTAAACTAAAACACTTGTGATAAAAATAATGCCTAATTTAAGTTAAAACGTTAATAATAAAGTAGTGTTATATGTTTTGTTGACTTATAATAAAGGCTATGTTAAAATAGTAACAATAAATTTATGGAGATAAACCGATGGATAAAATTTTTGAAAGAGTAAAGGAGCTGAAAGCACAAAAAAATGCTGTTATTCTTGCACATTATTATGTGGACGGCAATGTGCAGAAAATAGCAGATTATATTGGCGATTCCTATTATTTAAGCAAAATAGCGACAACTCTTTCCGAAAACGTGATAATATTTGCGGGTGTAAATTTTATGGCAGATAGTGCAAAGGTGCTTAATCCTAACAAAAAAGTAATTTTGCCTGACAGCACTGCAGATTGCCCTATGGCACATATGGTAACGACCGCACAAATCAAAAAGGTAAGGGAAATGTACGACGATGTAGCAGTGGTTTGTTATATAAATTCTACCTTGGAATTAAAGGCAGAAAGCGATGTTTGCGTGACAAGCGCAAATGCCGTTAAGGTTGTAAAAGCTCTTCCTAACAAAAATATATTTTTTATTCCCGATAAAAATTTAGCACATTTCGTGGCTGAGCAAATCCCCGAAAAACATTTTATTTATAACGAGGGTTTTTGCCCTGTGCACAACTTTATGGCAGTAAAATATGTTACGGATATAAAAAAACAATATCCTAATATAAAAGTGCTTGCACACCCGGAATGCCCTAGACTTGTGCTTGATTATGCAGACTATATAGGTAGCACATCGGGAATAATCGACTATGCAAAGGCAAGCAGTGACAAAGAGTTTTTGATTTGTACTGAAAATGGTGTCTGTCATAAATTGGTGCAGGACAACCCTGATAAGCTATTTATATTTAATGATTTGAGTATTTGTCCGGATATGAAAAAAATAACTTTGGAAAGCGTAGTAGCATCGCTTGAAAGTTTGACTCCAGAGGTTGTTATCGATAAGGAACTTAGTGAAAAAGCTCTTAAACCTTTGGAAAAAATGTTGGAACTTGCCAAATAAATTGTTGCAAAAATTGGATTGTAGACGGATAATTGCAAGTAAAAACATACACACATAAAATTGTTGTGTAGATGATTTTTATAAAAAACCGTTCAAAAATCGTGATTAAATGAGTAAATGACTAACGACGAACTATTGTTTGAGGGATATATGGATAATTTTTACGATGTCATAGTAGTAGGTACGGGTGTTGCGGGATTGTATACTTGCTTAAATTTGAGCAAAGATAAAAAAGTGTTGTTATTGACAAAAGATGAAGTGCTTAACTGCGATTCCTATCTTGCACAAGGCGGTATTTGTACTTTGTTGGATAAGCAAGATTACAAACCGTATTTTGAGGATACTATCAAAGCAGGACGGTATGAAAATGACTTGATAGCAGTGCACGATATGATTGTACAATCAAAGGAAATAATAAATGATTTGATAGCTAAAGGTGTTGATTTTGACAAAAACTGCGACGGTAGTTTAAATTATACTCGTGAGGGCGGGCACTCGACATTCCGCATATTGCATCACAAAGATGTGACCGGCAAGGAAATTACAAGCAAGCTTTACGAACAAGTTGAAAAATGCAGTAATATTACGATTAAAGAGTTTGCTTTGGTTATGGATATAATAAAAGATAACAACTGTTGTAAGGGAGTTGTTGTAAAAGAACAAGATTGTATGCCTGTGCCTGTTTATTGTAGAGATGTGGTTTTTGCAACAGGCGGATTGGGCGGACTTTTTGTTAACTCCACAAATTTCAGCCATATTACAGGAGATTCGTTTGCAATAGCTATAAGAAATGGTGTTGAACTTAAAAATATCAATTATATTCAAATTCATCCGACAGTTTTATTTTCTAAATCAAAGGGTAGAAGATTTTTAATTTCCGAATCTGTTAGAGGAGAGGGAGCAAAACTTTTAAACAAGGCAAAACATAGGTTTGTAAATGAGTTGTTGCCTCGCGATGTCGTTGCGGGTGCTATAATCGAGCAAATGAAAAAGGATAATACCGAACATGTATGGCTTGATTTTAAAGATATTTCCAATGATGAAATTTTGCATCATTTTCCTAATATCTACAACAAATGTTTGGAAGAAGGTTATGATGTAACAAAAGAGCCTATCCCTGTTGTGCCTGCTCAGCACTATTTGATGGGTGGTATCCGTGCGGATATTTGCGGTGTTACATCACTTAAACATTTGTATGCAGTTGGGGAAACGGCCAATAACGGAGTGCATGGCGCAAACAGACTTGCAAGCAACTCTTTACTTGAAAGTTTGACTTTTTCCAAAAACTGCGCAAGGGTAATTAATTTTGATAAGTCGGAATATGAAAAAAGCAATATTGATATAGACTTACAAAAATATGCGGACAGCGAAAAATGGCAACTAGAAAATAAGCGTTTGGTGCTTGAAGAAATAAGAAAAAAAGACGAGGTATTTTATGATAAATGGTGTAACTCTAAAGACTAATGTCGATAAATACATTTTAATGGCTTTGCAGGAAGATATAACACAAGAGGATGTGACAACAAATGCGGTTATGCCTTTTGATAGTATGGGTGAAGTACAACTTATTGCTAAACAAGATGGTATTTTGTGCGGTATAGATGTTTTTAAAAGATGTTTTACTATCGTTGACGAAAGTGTTAAGTTTGATTTGAAAAAACAGGATGGGGAAAGTATTGCAAAAGGCGAATTGCTTGGTACAATAACGGGTAATATCACTGTATTGCTTTCTTCCGAAAGGATAGCACTTAACTATTTGCAAAGAATGAGCGGTATTGCGACTTTTACAAATGCTTGCGTAAAACAACTTGCAGGTTACAAAACCAAACTTCTTGATACAAGAAAGACTACGCCTAACATGAGATTTTTTGAAAAATACGCGGTTAAGGTTGGCGGTGCTTACAATCACAGATACAATTTGTCGGACGGAGTACTTATAAAGGATAATCATATCGGGGCGGCAGGTAGTGTTGCAAAGGCTATTGCCATGGCAAAAGAATATGCTCCATTTGTCAGAAAAATCGAAGTGGAAACGGAAAGTTTGGATATGGTGCGTGAGGCTGTAGAGGCAGGAGCTGATATAATTATGCTTGACAATATGGATAATGCCACTATGAAAAAAGCGGTTGAAATAATCGCCGGTAGGGCAGAGACAGAGTGTTCGGGAAATGTTACAAAAGAAAGATTGAAGGAAATTGCCGAGATTGGTGTGGATTATGTTTCAAGCGGTGCGTTGACTTATGGCGCACCATTACTAGACCTTTCACTTAAAAATCTTCATACAATTTGAGGAGTTATTTGTACAAACATCGATTTGTGAAAATCAATTAAATAATTGTAATTTGAAATAAAAAGCAAGTCTTATACAAGACTTGCTTTTGTCATTTATAAGCTATAAATAATTTATGCAAACAATAATCAATATTAAAAAACGATTAAGTTAGTCGTGTTTTATGTTTTTTACTGTAAGGCCGTGTTTTGCACCAAGCTTGCTTATAACTATAAACGTATCTACATTGTCGTTATCGTTTGTAGTTATTGTGTAAATTTGTTTGGGGATAAGGTTGTATTTAGTCAAAGTACAAATAACTTCCGCCAATCTTTCAGCTTTGTGCACCATATAAAACATACCACCGAATTTTAAAATTTTACTTGTGTTTTGAACAAGCTCTTCAAGTGAAAGTGCAATCTCGTGACGGCTTATTGCAATATTTTGATTTTCTCTTATCTCCCCACTATTTACTTTGTAGTAGGGCGGGTTGCAAACGACAATATCTGCGTATCCGTTTGGGATAATTTCGGATATATTTTTTACATCGTAATTTAAAATTTTAACTTTTTCCTCAAGCCCATTCATTTTGACAGAGCGGGTTGCCATATCCGCCATATCGCTTTGCAGTTCCACACCTATAACTTGGCTGCAATTTTTTTTAAGCCCGATTAAAATACTTATTATCCCGCCGCCAGAGCATAGGTCTACAATTTTACTTTTGTTGTTTGTTATTACACTATTTGCAAGCATAACAGAGTCGGATGTAAAACAGTATTTATCTTTATGACTGATTATAAATGCTCCGTCAAGTTGCAAATCATCAAGTCTTTCGCCCTCTTTTAAAAAAGTTTCAAAGTTTGAAAAATTATTCTGCATCATTTCCGTCATCTTCGTCATCCGAAATATCGTTATATTGCGTTGCGGATTTTATATCTGCTAATTTATATTCATTTATGCTTATTCCGCCATCTTCATTTTGAATTTTGGCTTTTATTTTTTTGTTTAGCAAATCTACGCTGTCTACAACTCCTTCTCCGTCGTTAGTAAAAACTGTAGCACCTACTTTAGGCATTTCTTTTAAAGTTTCTACATAGTAATCATTTTCATACTTTAGGCAGCACATTAGCTTGCCGCAAACGCCGCTTATTTTTTGAGGATTTAAGGATAAACCTTGGTTTTTCGCCATTTTGATAGTAACTTTCTCAAAATCGGCAAGATGAGCGTGACAACAACAAACTCTACCGCAAGGCGCCAAAGCACCGCGAATTTTTATGTCGTCTCGTTCGTAAATTTGTCTTAGTTCTATCCTTGATTTTATAACAGTTGCCAAATCTTTAACCAACTCTCTAAAGTCCACCCTTCCTTCTGCAGTAAAGGAAAATATAGCCTTGCTCCTATCAAAAGTGTAGTCGGCGTCCACCAATTTCATAGGAAGTCCGCGTTTTTGAATTTTTTCTAAACATACGGAATAAGCCCATTTTTTCTTTTCCATATTTTCGGCATTTTGCTTTATGTCTTTTTCGGTTGCTTTACGTATAACTTCTTTTAAAGGTTTTACAATATTTTCCTCATCAACAAAGTGATTGCCCGTAGCAACCATGCCGAACTCTAACCCGCGAGAAGTCTCTACAATTACGCTGTCTCCCTCGTTAAAGGCTATATCCTTTGGGTCAAAGTAGTATATTTTTGTATTTGAATGGAATTTTACTCCTATAACTTGTTGCATATAATTCTCCTTTTATGCTCAACAAAACTTTAGTTGTTTGATGTCAAATATTTTATTTCTGCAATTTTTAATAAAAAGTTGGTCGCGACCGCTTGAGCGTTACAGTTGCTGTTAAGCCTTTTTGCAGTATCAACTGTCAAATCGGTAATATTGGCAAGAGTAGCTAAGCTGTAAATGGATGCAAGCGGATTTGGTATATTGTTAATAATATCCTCGATTGTACTTGAAATTATACCCTCTATTATAGATAGGGAGTATAAAATTTGTTCTTTATCTTCCCCAAGATATTTGATATACTTGCCGATAAGGGCAGTGGAGGTGTAACCCGTAAGTAAATCGATAATATTACCATATTGCTTTTGAAATTTTACGTCGGTAAGCAACCTTTTTGCTTCGCTGAAATTACCTTTGCTGAATTTGACTGCAAGCTCTATATTTTCGCAATTAGTACCGATTTTCGCAAGTTCCTTTGCAATATTTTGATTGTTCCAAACATTAAGATATATCTTTTTTGTACGTGATTTTATTGTTTGCAACATATTGCTTTCGTGACTTACGGCTAGTATGATTATAACATTTTTAGGCGGCTCTTCTATAGTTTTTAAAAGCTTGTTTTGGCTAGCTTCGTTCATGTTTTCGCTATTATAAATAATATATGTTTTAAAGCCGTCTTGCACACTGCTTACAGTAGTATCCGCAATTAAATCCTTAATATCTTCAACTTTTATAGCTCCGTCTTTTTTTAGTTTGTAAACATTGGGATTGTTGTTATGTTCCAACTTAACACATTCTGGGCAAACTCCGCAAGCATTGTGGGTATGACAATATAGCGTTTGAAGTACGCAGTCTATAAAACCGTCCAAAGTCTCCCTATCTTCGGAAATAAACATATAGCTATGTGCCACCCTGTTTTGGGAGACATCCTGACTTATTATTTTATAGGCTTTTGACTGTTTTATAATGTCAATGTGTTGTATCACTCTATTATTCCCCTTGCCTGTAAATTACGTATAATTGCAGTGTTTGTTTCAAATTTATTTCCCCTTGGAGATATTAATATAATTCTATCCGGGTACATATCCGCAGCTTTTTTATAGCCCTCGTATACCTTTTTATGAAAATCAAGCGATTGTAATTCCATACGGTCATTGTTATCGCGACCGCCTTTCCTTTTAAATGCTTCGTCAGGCGGTAAATCCAAAAATATTGTCACATCAGGCATATAGTCCCCACAAACAGTTTCGTTAAGGGAGGAAATGGTTTTTACCCCTAAATCTCTAGCAAAACCTTGGTATGCCATAGTGCTATCAATAAACCTATCGCAAATAATAAGCTTCCCGCTATCGAGTGCAGGTATGATAACTTGTCCCATAAGCTGTGCGCGGGCAGCGGAGTATAGCATTGCTTCACAAAGAGGTGTCATCTCGCTGTTATCGGGGTCTAAAATAATTTTTCGTATTTTTTCACTTAATGTGTTTCCGCCGGGCTCACGCAAAAACATAGCTTGTTGCCCTGTCTTTTTCAAGTAATCTTTAAGCATATTAACTTGTGTGGATTTACCTACACCTTCACAACCCTCGAATGTAATAAATTTACCTTTATGCATATTTTCTCCTTAAAGTGCTTATCGTCTTGTAATTAGTTTTTAAAAACGGGTATTTTGCCGTCTATAAGCCCAAAGACCGTATATTTTTTGTCCGTTAAAAATTGTATTGTTTGCTTTGTAATCAAGTCGCCTACAGTAAGCATAGGTATACCCGGAGGATAGATTCCTACTGTTGCGGCACATACTTTATTTACGGCATTTTTTATTTGTAAAAACTCTACTTTTTTGTTAATAGTATCGATTTTCGTTGCTTTTTTAATCTCAAATCTTTTTATATTATCCTGTATCTCTATCGAGTTTAAAGCGTTTGCTAGTAGCTGTAAATATTTGTAATTATAAGGTGTCACTATGGCTACCAAACAATCAAAGTATACTGTTTCAAGATATATATTTTTTCTCTCTAACAATTTTGCGATTTTATAACCATCTTTCCCTTTTGCTGAAATGCAAAGCCTGGTTTTGTCGTCATTGTCTACAACAAAATATCTGTCGCAAAGCTGCTTTTTAAAATTATCAATCTCGCTCAAAACTTGATTGTAAAGTGTTTCCCCGTTTAAAGCCATTTCGCATATTGCGTTGTCAATACTTGCCATTATAAGGTAGCTTGGACTTGATGTGTGCAGTATACTTCTTGAATAAACGAGCATTTGATAAAGTTTTTCGTCATTTGTCAAAATGCCTGCACCGCCTGTAAGAACGGGTAATGTCTTATGAAAGGACAGCACTGTAATGTTAGCAATGTCCGTTTGCAGGTCGGGCAGTTTGCTGCAAAATGCAAAGTGTGCCCCGTGACTACTGTCCGCAATGACCAAAGCAGTAGTGTTTTTAAGTTTTTGTATATCTTGCACTTTTCCGAAATAGTTTGGGGAAGTAAATATAATCGCATCGTACTCATTTGGGTTTATATTGTCCAAATTTTCCGAGTAGCTTATGTCAAAATATAAAACATTAGCAAAGTTATGTACGCTTTTGTGCAAGTCGCCAAGCATTAGCAGTTTGTTACCTTTGTTTTTGGCAGTGTGCAAAGCGGTCGCAATCGCAGTTGTTGCACCACTTGTAATCATTATCCCATATTTTGTGCCATAAGCGTTTGCAATGTTGTTTTCACAATTTTTTATAATTCCGTCACTTTCAATCAAATTGTCCGAAAAAGATAATTCGGTAATGTCCATGGATGTATCTATCCCAAGGTCAATCCCGTTATGTGAGGGCATGTGAAAGCGTATAGGGTTGCTTTGTGCATATTTTTTTAATGCCGTATACAAATGATTTTGCATATTTGCCTCCCTTATGTTCACATACAAATTTATTATACTATAAAAAATTTATAATTGCAACAGCATTTCAAAACAATTTGACCATTTTCTTTTTATTTTAAAAATATATGTGTAATATATAATCTATTATTGACAACAATAAATTAAAATGCTAAAATAGAATAGGAAACTTTTAACAATTATTTAGTAAAAACTAAAATTTCAGATAAATATTAAGAGTACTTGCGATAAGAATTTATCGATTATATATTGGAGAGTGTAATGGCAAAACAATTAAAAATTGCTTTTTTGGGAGGAGTTGGCGAAATCGGCAAAAATATGACCGCTGTTGAGTATGGCGATAATATTTTTATAATAGACTGCGGCTCGATGTTCCCTACAAACGAAACCCCGGGAATCGACCTTGTTATTCCCGATTTTAATTATATAGTAAAAAACAAGGATAAAGTAAGGGCTATACTTCTTACTCACGGTCACGAGGACCATATAGGCGGAATGCCTTATTTGTTAAAGGAGTTGCCCGATGTTAAGGTGTACGGCTCCAAACTTACGCTTGCACTTTTGCAACACAAACTTAACGAGGCAAAAATCACAATGCCTAAATGTATTTGTGTAGATGGCGGAAGTGTGGAAAAAATAGGTGTTTTTTCCGTTGAGTTCATTAAACAAAGTCACTCGATTTCGGGTGCGTTTGCACTTGCTATATCCACACCAATCGGTGTAATCTTTCATACAGGGGATTTCAAAATCGACTATACGCCTATTGATAGCGAGAGGGCGGATTTGTCTAGGTTTGCAAAACTAGGTGACGAAGGCGTGCTTTTGATGCTTGGGGAAAGTACAAATATTGAAAAAAACGGCTATTCTATGAGTGAAAGTGCTGTCGGGACGACTATAGACAAGTTGTTTGCAAATAATTTGGATTCCAGAATAATTATTGCAACCTTTGCAAGCAATGTGCATAGATTGCAACAAATAATCAACATTTGCGAAAAGTTCGGTAGGAAAGTTGTGTTTAACGGACGCAGTATGCTAAAAGTAAGCGAACTTGCAAAACAAATTGGGGAACTTACTTACAAAACAGGTACTGTTATCGAAACTGAGGAAATGAACAAATATCCGAACAAAAAAATATGTATTATTTCCACAGGCTCTCAAGGCGAGCCGATGAGTGCTTTGACACGTATGGCAAACGGCGAAGATAAGATAATCGTAGGGAAAAATGATGTGATTATATTGTCTTCTTCTCCAATCCCTGGTAATGAAAAGTATGTTTATACTACAATAAACAACTTGTACCAAAGGGGCGCAAAAGTTATTTACGGTTCACTTGACGAGTTGCACGTATCGGGACACGCCTGCAAAGAGGAACTTAAACTCATGTTGTCATTGATAAGACCTAAATTTTTTATCCCTGTTCACGGCGAATATAGGCATTTGAAACAGCACGAGGAGCTTGCAATGGCTTTGGGTGTTCCTCAAAAGAATATAAGTATATGCGAAATTGGCAGTCAAATAGAAATAAGAAAGACAAAACTTGCGCCATGTGAAAATATCCCTGCGGGCAGTGTGTATGTTGACGGACTTATGGATGTGGACGACATAGTATTGAGGGATAGAACGCAATTATCCAAGGACGGCTTTGTGGTTTGCTTGCTTGGGGTAAGTATGGAATCCAACAGTTTGGCATCCACCCCGGATATTATTGCAAGAGGGCTACAGTTTACCGAAGATATATTGGATGAAATAAAAGATGCAATTTGCACAATGTTTGAAAACTTTTCCTATCACGGAAGTAGTGACAGGGGCAGTTTAAAGGCATCTGTAAGAAGAATTATTAATAACATCATAAAAGCAAGACTAAAACAAAGACCTATGATTTTGCCTATTATTATGGAAATTTAATTTAGGCAAACAGCATAAAAAAATGATACGGAGTTTGAAATGGATTATTCTAATATGTTTGATGAGATAGAAAATTCCGCTCGGGAAAGACACATCCCCGTCATTTTGGACGATTCTAAGGACGAACTTTTGGCACTTGTTGCAAAGATTAAACCCAAAAGAATTTTGGAAATCGGGACGGCAATAGGCTACAGCGGCTCACTTATGCTAGAAATTGCAAAGGACTGCGTACTTGACACAGTCGAACTTTTGGAAGATAGGCGAGAGGAAGCTTTGTCGAATTTTAAAAAGTTTGGGGTGATTGACCGAGTAAATAGTTTTTTAGGCGATGCCCGTGAATTGTTGCCGCAAATTATAAAAGGCAATATTTACGACTTAGTGTTTATCGACGGTCCTAAAAGTAAGTATACGGAATACTTTAATATGGTGTTGGGCAATATCAAAAAAGGCGGTTATGTTTTTTGTGATAATGTATTGTTTAGGGGGATGGTTGCAAGCGGAAACAAACCACCTCACAAATATAGGACAATAGTTGTAAGCCTTAGAAATTTTTTGAAGTATATTGCAAATAATAGCGATTTTCGTACGGAAATAAAAGAAAAAGGAGATGGCATTGCCATTATAGAAGTAATAAAATGATAGAATTGTTGGCACCTGCGGGAGATTTTAATAAACTAAAAACAGCAATACATTTCGGTGCAAATGCGGTGTATGTGGGCGGTAGCAATTACGGGCTTAGAAAAGGTGCGAAGAATTTTAATAATGACGGATTGTCTCAGGCAGTGGAGTATTGCCATTCAAAAGGCGTAAAACTTTATGTAACTTGCAATATAGTTGCACATAATAATGATTTTGACGGACTTGCGGAATACCTTGAGTTTTTGGAAAGTATCGGTGTAGATGCGGTTATAGTATCCGATGCGGGTATCGTTGGTTTTTGCAAAGCTATTTTAAAAAATACCGAAATACATTTGTCCACACAAGCTAATACGACAAATAAATATGCCATAAAATTTTGGGCGGATATGGGTATAAAAAGGGTTGTGCTTGCAAGAGAATTGAGCGTAGCCGAAATTAAGGAGATTAAAGATTTCGTTCCAAGTGTAGAGCTTGAAGCATTTGTACACGGTGCAATGTGTGTCTCTCATAGCGGAAGATGCTTGCTTAGCAATTTTTTGACAAGGAGAGACGGCAATCACGGCGATTGCGTACAAGCCTGTAGGTGGGAGTATACCATACACGAAGTTAAAAACGATAATAAAAAACTGATTTTATCTGAGGATGAAAGAGGCTCATACATACTAAACAGCAAAGATTTGAATATGCTTGCAAATTTAAAAGACTTGTTGGATGCGGGTGTATGTTCGTTTAAGATTGAGGGAAGGATGAAATCGCAATACTATGTCGGAACGGTAGTAAACGCATACAGGAAGGGTATAGATAGCATTTTAAATGGCGAAAATGTGCCGCAATATTTGCTTGCGGAACTTGCCAAAACCGCACATAGGGATTATACAACGGGCTTTTATTATGGAGAAAGTGACAGCATAAGCTACGATAATAACCAAACTGCAGGCGAGTATGAATTTATGGCGGAAGTCATAGAATATGATAGTACAAAAGGCGGAATTTGGGTTGAACAACGTAACAGATTTGGTATGGGTGACACTTTGGAAATTTTGTCTAATGACGAGAGATTTTTGAATAAAAATATAAAAATAGATGTTATGGAAAATACGGACGGAGAGGTTTTTGAGGACGCCAAGCTTGTACAGCAAAAGTTGTTTATAAAAACGGAATATCCACTTACAAAACATGACATTTTAAGAAAAAAGGTGGTAAAATGTTAGAAAAAAAGTGCATTTTATTGTTATACGGCGAAGGGCGGTACGACTCTAGCGTAATGGCTGTTAAAGACTATATAGAGTCTTGCGGAGATTCGTATGTAGTGGCAGTCAGTGATAAGGAATTGTACCCATTCCATTGGTACAAATGGGCTTTTTATGCTTATAGATTTTTCAGCAGAGGTTGTGCTTGGATAAATAATTTGCATTTAAGCATAAATACTATTTGGAATAGGATTAATGTAAATAAAAGCAAAAAAGAGTGCAAGGAACTTATCGAGCCGACAGGCGGATTGAAAGGATTTGCATATAATTGGACGGAACAATACAGAAGAATAAGAAATATGCTTCTAAGATATAATCCCGAGGTTGTTGTTTGCAGTACCCCTAAGCTTTTGCGTGATACTGTAAGGGCTTGCGATAAAGCAAAACTAAAAAATATCGATATATGCGGGCTTGTTACCGACTATTGCTTAGATGCAAGGTTTGTGAACTATAAAGCTAGCAAATATTTTGTTCAAAACAGCGATGTTAAAGAACGTTTGGTATCATTAGGTATAGAGGACGAAAAAATCGATGTTGTCGGCACACCTCTTTTAAAGGATAGTAAGGAAGTTTACGATAAATCACAGGTTTTGGCAGAGCTTGGCATAACAAATGACAAAATGAACATTGTCATTGTCGGTGGCAGATATGGACAGTCGGCAGTCAGAAATGTGTTTACAAGTCTTGCAGAGCTAGAAAACGATATAAACATTATTGTGCTTAGCGGCGGCAATAACGGGCTTGTCAAATATGCGGAGCTTATCACTAAAAATCGCGGAATAGAGGAAAAAGTGTTTTTGGTTGAGGAGATTGATAAGTTTGCAAAACTTTATAGCGTTGCGGATATTTTGATAATTTCCCCTACAGCGGCCATCACTTACGAGGCAATGTACCACAACAGCAATATCATTTTGTGCAACGGCGGAGATGCTTTGGAAAACAGAAATTCACACTACCTTGCAACAAATCAACTTGCTTTGCTTGGCAGAAATAATGAGGAATTGATAGCAAGCATATCCAAATTTATGTCGGACAGCGAGTTTTCGGATGATATGCGATACGCTCAAAATGAATTTGTAATACCTGATAGTGATAAGGTTTTGGGTGATTTAATTATTGCAATCGCAAATAAAAACCGAAATGATAAAATAAGTGAACAAGAACAAATAAAAACCGCAAGTTTGAACGAAATTGAAAATTTAAATAAATTGGATATAGCAGAAAACAGCGACAAGGAGAACGACAATGATTAAGCATATAGTAATGTATAAACTAAAAAATTCTACAGCCGAAAATTGCAAAGCAATGGTGGATAAATTTATGTCCATGCAAGGCAAAATCGAGGTGCTAAAAAGCGTGCAGGCAGGCTCGGATATATTAAAAAGTGCAAGAAGTTTCGATGTTTGTTTGGAGTGCGTATTTGAAAAAATGGAGGATATGCAAACATATCAATCGCATCCCGTACATATTCCTGTAAAGGAGTTTGTCGGTAGTTTTGTGGAAAAAGCTCATTCGGTAGACTACGAATTTTAAGCTAGGTAAACGCTATATTTAAAAAATAAAATCAGCCGTGTAATTACAATTAGTACAAGTAAATTTTACGGCAATAAAATAACATTAATAAAAGGATAATTTGAATTATGATTAAAGCAACAATTAATTTGGAAGACGGCAGAAAGATAAATTTGAATTTGGATGCGGACTGTGCACCGATTTCAACAGCAAACTTTGTAAAATTGGCGAAAGCAAACCACTATAACGGTTTGATTTTTCATAGAATAATACCTAATTTTATGTGTCAAGGCGGAGGAATGACTGCGGATATGCAACAAAAAGACGAATTGACACCTATAAAAGGTGAGTTTTTGTCAAATGGCGTCAAAAATATGAGACAGCACAAAGCAGGTACAATAAGTATGGCAAGGACAATGTTTAAAGATAGTGCGACTTCTCAATTTTTCATTTGCTCGGTCGATACTCCGTTTTTAGATGGCGAATATGCCGCTTTCGGAGAGGTATCGGATAGTGAAAGTATGCAAGTAATTTTGGATATGAGCAAGGTAAGAACTCATTCGGTAGGTTATTTTGACGATGTACCCGTTGTGCCTATTGTTATAAAAAATGTGGAAATAGTGGAGGATTGATATATGGCAAGAATGACTTTAAAGGATTTGGGCGACAAGTATAGTGAACTCGGTGGACAAAAAGTACAAATAAGCGGTTGGGTAAGGACTATCCGTGACAGCAAAAACTTTGCTTTTGTAGAGTTAAATGATGGTAGCAGGTTTAAAACAACCCAAGTAATTGCGGATAGCGATATCGAAAATTACAAAACATTGGTTAGCCTAAATGTAGGGGCTGCAATCAGCGTAACAGGAATAGTTGTTTTGACACCCGAGAATAAGCAACCGTTTGAGATAAAGGCAGAAAGTTTTGAGGTGGAGGCAACAAGCACCCCTACTTATCCTTTGCAAAAGAAAAGACATTCAATCGAGTTTTTGCGTGAAATTGGACATTTGCGTCCAAGAACAAATTTGATGCTTGCCACATTCAAAATTCGTTCGGTTGCGGCACAAGCTATACATAGCTTTTTTGCAAAGCAAGGTTTTGTGTATGTAAACACTCCTTTAATCACAGGTAGCGACTGCGAGGGTGCGGGCGAAATGTTCAAAGTAACAACCCTTGATTTAGATAATCTTCCAAAAACAGCGGACGGTAAAATCGATTATTCAAAAGACTTTTTCGGCAAACCCGTAAGTTTGACTGTAAGCGGACAGCTGAATGCAGAGTGCTATGCCTTGGCATTTGGCAGTGTATATACTTTTGGACCTACTTTCCGTGCGGAAAAAAGTTATACTGCAAGACACGCAGCGGAGTTTTGGATGATAGAGCCGGAGATTGCATTTGCAGACTTGCACGATGATATGGCAGTTGCCGAGGGTATGATAAAATATGTTATAAGCGACGTGCTTGAGAAATGTCCGGAAGAAATGGAATTTTTAAATTCCTTTGTAGATAAAGGTTTGATTGAAAGATTGACAAAACTTGTAAACAGCGAGTTTAAGGAAGTCACTTATACGGAAGCAGTGGAGATTTTGAAAAAACACAACTCCGAGTTCCAATATCAAGTTGAGTGGGGTGTGGATTTGCAAACAGAGCACGAAAGATTTTTGACTGAACAAATTTTTAACGGCCCTATTTTTGTAACAAATTATCCTAAGGATATTAAAGCATTTTATATGCGTATGAATGACGACAACAAAACTGTTGCTGCTGTGGATATGTTGGTGCCGGGTGTCGGCGAAATTATCGGAGGCTCTCAAAGAGAGGAAAGGTTTGACCTGCTTGTAAAACGTATTAATGAGTTGGGGCTTAGGGAAGAGGATTATTCTTGGTATCTTGATTTAAGAAAATACGGCGGTGTTAAACACTCCGGATTCGGCTTGGGCTTTGAAAGATTGATAATGTATTTAACAGGCGTAAGCAATATTCGTGACGTAATTCCTTTCCCAAGAACTACAGGAACTTGCGAATTTTAATTTAGCAGCTTTAAATACATTTTACTTGCAATAAAAATAAATTAAAGGAGCGGTAGCAATAAAATATATGTTTTGTGCTACCGTTTTTTTAGGGGGGGATATGAGTAATTTACATAGTCATTTGCTTGTAAAAATATCTGACAGTAAAACAGATAACTGTGTTGTACTTGGCAATATCCGTATAAGTGTTATAACTGATAAACTAATTCGTGTGGAAATTAGCAAAGATAGTAATTTTTGCGATTTGCCAACACAAAAAGTTTGGCACCGAGCATTTGCAAAAGCTACATTTGACTGTAAAGATAACAACAAATTTATAACAATAAAAACGCAAAGTACGCAGTTTGATATTGACAAAAGCGGAAATATCGTTTGTGTAATTTTGGCTGACGGCAGGAGGATAAATGATTGTCGAAAAGGCAATTTGAAAGGCACTTGTAGGACGCTTGACGGAACTATAGGTGCAGTGCCGTAAGGTAACGGAGTTATATCCGAAAACGGGGTGACAATACTTGATGACAGCGACTCGCTTTTGTACAATTTAGATGGCGAATTGTGCGAAAATACTTACAAAAATCGGGACTATTATGTTTTTGCATACGGCTATGAGTACCGTCAAGCGGTTGCGGATTTTTATAAATTAAGCGGTGTTACTCCGCTAATGCCAAAGTATGTTTTGGGTAATTGGTGGAGCAGGTATAGGGCATATACGCAGCAAGAATATCTTGACGTAATGGATAATTTTATAAAACGAAATATCCCGCTTACCATAGCAACTGTGGATATGGATTGGCATTTGGTTAACGGCATAGACAATAAGTACAGGACAGGTAATCCCTATCCTTGGGAGTCGACAGGTTGGACGGGTTATACTTGGAATGAAAAGCTGTTTCCCGATTACAAACAGTTTTTAAAAGATTTGCATGCCAGAAATTTAAAAGTTACGCTAAACCTTCATCCTGCCCGAGGTGTAAGAGGGTATGAGGCTATGTACAAGGATATGGCAGATGCTATGGGGGTAGATAGCAAAACGGAAAAACCTATCGATTTCGATTTTAGTAAATATCAATACAAAAATGCTGCAAAAACCATGGTATACAATAAATTTAAAAATGTAAATACAAAAGAGGAATTGCAAAAAGCACTTAATGGTTTGGCAGGACATAAACGCCTTAAATCCCAGCTTAAAGAATTATTGTATATGGCTTTTTAATAATATATTACATATAACTGTAAGTATATAATAGATAGTTAGCCATAAATTTGATTTGTGCTAAAAGGTGCTAAATATAAATAAAAATGACTTGCAAAAGCAAGTCATTTTTTACGTTAAAGTCTATCAAGCCCGTTAAATATCAAATTTGTAGCTATTTACTTCATTTATCAGAATATATTTGGCTAAAAACAAGTTTTTTTAATAAATTTTAAGCAAAATGCACAAAAAACGCCTTTTTTTTACTATACAGAGTGAATAGATAAAAAATTAGGGGGAGAATTTATGAAAATTGATGATAGTTAACAAAAACCTTATATAAAATTTTCTAATGGGATGATAAGCTATAAATTTACCATTGTTATTGACAGTAGTTATTATATCGTTTATAATTAAACTATATATCCAATAGCATAGGGGTCTTAATTGAAACGCTTAGACATAAACAAAATAAACAGCTACATAGTATTAATCTCAAGCCACAACGAATCGGCATTAAAAAAACTGTTTAAATATACATATAGCAACATGTATACAATAGCAGAATATTACTTATTTAACAAAAACAATATAGAGGATATTTTGTCACAGTTATACATAAATGTTTATGAACATGCACATTCTTTTGATAAAACCCGAAATGGATATAATTGGATGTATACAATTTTAAAAAATTTAGCGATAAATGAAAATAAACGTGAAAGTTTTTTGTTTTACACTAACGATTTTGTTGACAAAAACAGCTATGATTCACTTAAGAAAATTTTAGTTGTAGAAGATTTGGAAGTATTGAATGACAAAGAAAAAAGATTTATATATATGCTTTATTGGGAAGGCTATACTATTGAAGAAATTTCTAAACTTGATAATGTTTCAATTAACACATTGTATAGCTTAAGAAAAAGGATATATAAAAAATTAAATGATAACCATAAGTTATGGTAAATAAAAAGGAATAAAATGAAATTAAATAGATTAAATAAAATTAGCTTGGCAATGATAGTTTTTATGCTTTGTTTGTTAGCATTGTGCTTGCCCGTTGCAAGTGTACAAGCCGAGCAACCGATATATTATGGTGCACCAAACGCAGCACCTAATAGGGTAACTGCCCAAGCACTAATGTCAAATAATTTGACGTATACATCAAAACAGGTACTTATCGATAACGAATTATCGGTAATGTTGCCACAGTACTATGATAAAGCTGTAATTTTTCCAAACGGTTGCCCGGCAGTTGCGGGAACGATTTTGATTGGATATTACGATTTGTATAAAGAAAATTTAATCCCTAATTTTACATCATTTATCAAAAGGGGAAGTAATGTAATATTTAAACCTATAGGCAATGAAATACAAGCAGTAATGAGCGATTTGTTTGATAAAATGAATGTCAATAAAGTTCAGCTTGGTGCAACCAAAGACGATTTTAAATTGGGGCTAAAAGATTATGTGCAGTCAAAAGGCTACAATATTGCTTACAACAGCTACCTAAATAGTACTAATATTGATTACAATGCTATTGCTAATAGTTTAAATAACGGCAATCCAATAGCCGTTTTTACAGGTGCATGCAATATAATATCGGAATTGAACATTGGGGATACCAGCCTTAAAATGACTACAAATTATAACAATACAAATCATATTTTTATTGCAAGCGGAATTAAAAGAATTAATTTTTATAACGGAAACAGTTTGATAAGAACTGATACTTATTTGAAAGTAAGTACAGGCTTAGAAAATCCGTTTTCAGGATATATACTATTGGAAAATATCCGAATAGATGATATAATAGGAGTTGTGATAGATTGATATGTTTAAAAAAGATAAATTAGACAGGTTGATTGAAAAACAGGATGTTAAACATAAAGCAAACTATGATGTTTTGGATTGCGTTAAAGGCAAAATACAAACTGAAGAATTTGACGGCAACGGAGTAGTAAGCATTAATCGTAAAAAAACAATTATTATTGTTTGTTGCATTGCAATGTTGATTGTTTTAATTACAGGTTTGCTATTGGGGCTTTTGCTTACAAAAGATACTGAAATTGAGATTCCTCCTATATATTACTGCTATACGGAAACCAATCGTTATGTTTACGAATCTATGCCAAAATATTGTCAGGATAAAAATATAGATATAAAGTATTTTACAGGCTTAACCAATACTTACGAAGTTGTAAGGGTTATGTTTGACGATAACAAACAAGATGTGCTTATTTGTCAAGATATTGTATTGGAAGATACTTACGAGACAATTTTGCTTTGGGTGTCGTTAAAGGACAACTACATTTTTGAGTTTTTAAAATTGAATGATTTGGCGGCGGAAGTTGCTACAATAAATAATGTAACAGTAAATTACCGTACAAAATATATTGAGCAAACTTGTTCGTATATTTCATATATAAAATATAGGTACAAAAACAATACTTATTGGCTAACTACAGATTTACTTGAAGAGTTTGCTTGGAAAGATTTTGTTGCACAATTAATCAGATAATTTGTTTTTTAATTAAATTTAAAAAGATTTCAATCATTGATTGAAATCTTTTTTTTGTGTAATGAAACAACGGACAACATAACAGCATTTTGACAGTTTGAAATGAAAATAGAAATATTATTACTAAAAAATAAGGCTTTTAAAGAAAGTTTTAGTCTATTTTAAAAAAATGCACAAAATTTGGCTTTTTTTTACTATACAGAGTGAATAAATGAAAATTATAGGGGGAATTATAGATAATTTTATAAATGATTTTTATTTGTTAATTTAGTATATGGGAGGGGGATGTACGATAATAACAAACAATTTGTAGTAATTATGGTCATTATAAATGTTTTATTAAATTAATTATTTAATGTTTATAATAAAAATTTACAAAAAGGAGGTTGAATGAAAAAATATTAAAAACAATTTGATGATTACAATTAGCAGCTAATGGTAGCAACGGACAAAATGTTATATAAGTTTTTAATAACAAAGTAAAGTATTTGGCAATCGTGGTGTGATTAGCTATGGCATTATTAAATAATATTGAATATTATTTAATAAAATTAAAATACACAATGTAATTTAGTTACAAACGCGTATTACAAAATGGTAGATTTTACCATATATTAATAAAGATAATATTAATATAAGGAAGGTATAATGTGAAGAAAATATTTTTAAAAACATTAGTTATATCAATGTTGATGGTTTTAATGTTGGGTATGAGTATGCTCTTTGTCGGATGTGAAGATTATGCAAATAAAGTATATGAAATTACTTTGCACCCGATACATCCTATAACAGGCGAAGAAAGAAGTGAAGCATATATGACAATAGACAGTGAAACATTATACGGAGATAGAGAGTTTATAGAAATAAAGTTTAAAGAAAAAGGCAAAAATAAGTTTTTGCCAAACAAATATATATCTTTAAACGAACTAAATAGTTTAGTTGATATTTATGTGTCTACATTGGACAGTGACTACAAGGAAACAATCATGTTGCACGGGTCAATAAAATATCCGGAAAATATCCCAAAAGAAAAAGGGACATATATAATTTATGTTGACTTTAATAACTATACATACGACGCATATGGAGATGTGCTAATATTATCGACAAGATTTAAATACACATTTATTGAAATAGAATTAAGAATAGTATAATTATTTAATTATGAAAGGAGTGACAAATGTTAAAAAAGAAAAATTTAAAATACTTAAGTTTGTTAATAGTTTTGGTTGTGTTTGTAACAATGGTTTTATAACAGCATTATAAAATAAAAAGGAGGATATAATGTGAAGAAAATATTTTTAAAAACATTAGTTATATTAATGTTGACAGTGTTAATGTTAGGTATTAGTATGCTCTTTGTGGGATGTGAAGATAATGAAAATAAGTGTTATGAAATCACTATACATCCGATACATCCTATAACAGGCGAAGAAGTTTATCCAATAACTCTAGACAGCGAAACTTTATACGGAGATAGAGAGTTTGTAGAAATAAAGTTTAAAGAAAAAGGCAAAAAGAAGTTTTTGCCAAATAAATATATATCTTTAAACGAACTAAAAAATCTAGTGAATATGTATGTCTATACAGATGACAGTAAAGATAGTAAACAAATTATGTCGTATGGGTCAATAAAATATCCAGAAAATATCCCAAAAGAAAAGGGACGGTATAATATTGTAGTTGAATTTAACAATCGTACATATGACGGATATGGTAACGTACTAATATTATCTACAAAATTCAAGAGTGTAAGAAAAACTTTTGGTTTGGTAATAGTATAAATAATTTTAAAATAAATAGGAGTGACAAATGTTAAAAAAGAAAAATTTAAAATACTTAAGCATGGTACTTGTTTTGATTATGTTAATAACAATGGTTGTAATAACCACTTTGCCAAAAAGTTCAGTTGAACATAATGCTTTACAATTATCAAGCGATACAGTATCAGAGGATGAAAAAATTGCAAATACAACGGAAAATTTATATCCGTTTACTAATTTTGATAGCGTAGGAGGCATTAGCCTAGAAAATTATGTAGATGAACATTATTCTAAAAATGCTTCAGTAAAATATGATGCTGTCAAAGTAAAATATAAAATGACAATCAACGGCAGTGACGATATAATAAAATTTGTGCCTGAGGAAATGTTTAAAACAGCTGGTTTTAAAAGGCATTTCGGTAAAGAATACGGTTTTATTGTGGATACATTTAAAAGGAAAGAAAATGATGCTCTAATATCCACTGTTATGCTTGTAAAAATAACCACAAACGATGATTATATGAAAAATAAATCTCACTTGCAGATTAAAGTAGCTCCAATATTTCAAGCAGATTTTGCATACGTAACAAGGGATAATAACAAGTTGTTTTCGTTAAATGCACAATATAGAGAGATATTCAAACAGGAATATTCCGACGATATAATTTTGGATTATAACTGCTCAGGCAATGAGTTTATTGTACCTGTTCCAACACATGAAAGCGGAACGTTAAAATTTAGCCAATGTAATAGGTTGCATTTATCCGATGCTTCCAATATAGTATCTCTTTACAACACTAATCATTATAACAGTGACGATGAAAATTATGACCCGTATAAGGATTATGGCTGCTTTTTTGGACAAATGGACTTTGGATATGAGGGTAATTTTTTAATAAGAGATAGTGCGAATTATAGCGAAGTGGGCGAAATTGTAGTAAATGGTGCAAGTACAACTTTTGATTTTTTGGATTTGACAGGAGCATTAGACCCGTTAAAGGAAATCAAATTTTTAAAAAGGGCATTTAAAGTTATCCCTGCAATCGGGGTTGCGGTTTCTACAATAGACATTATAACCGATATAACTAAACTTGCAACACAAGCAGAATTTAAAAAAGAAGAAGGTAAGAAGAATTTTACATATCAAGCGCATCATACAAATAGAATCGACCAAATAGAAAATGGCGGTTTGCAAAAGGATGCTGCAATAGCAATCAAAATAAACGAGCCGGGAAAACAATTTTTGGTTGGCGTAGGAGACCATTTTACTTTTGACTATCAATTAATCAAACCGGAAAACAATGACGACGTTTTGTGGGATAATATTTATGCAAGTATGTTTACTTGCGGTGTATATTCCGTAACAACTTCAGGCATTGCCAATACTAAATCGGATTCGCGACTTCTTGGGCATGTTACTAGCGTTTTTAGTAATGAGTTAATATTGAGTAACGATAAAGAGTATAAGGAAGTTCCGCAATTTGATATTAATAAAACAACATCATACTTTAGCCCTGTTAAAGTTTTGCCAAACAGGCAAAATGTTGCACAAATTAATCCGGAATTTAGTGGCAACTACGATTTAAAAATGGGTTACAATCCTTATGCAAGATTTTCCGTTTATGAGTGCGATAAAAATGATACAATAACTAAAGATTATAATTTTTCGAAAGTTTATGCAAACAGCACATTAGTAAATGGACGAGCTATAATTGAAAATATTAACTTAAATTGTAATAAATCGTATGTAATTGTTACTGACTTGCAAAATAATGCAAAGCAAGATAATATTTTAACACGCTATGACAATTTAAGATTGAGCGTTGAATACTTAGCAAAAGATTTGCAACTTGGACTAAATGGCTTGGATTTGGATAATCAAGAGGAAATTGTCACTTTTTCTACAGAAAATTTGATGTATTTTAATTTAAATGTTTTAAGCGATAATGTGGAAAATATCCAATTATTAGATAACAATTTGAATGTTGATAATAATTATATATTTAGTAACAATAAGTTGCAAGTTGCACCAAGCTATCGAGGCAAAACTTTATTGTTTAAAATAAAGCTTAAGCCTAATATGACAAATCATATTGAAATTTTGATTGATGACGAAATGTATATCAATTTTGAAAATATAGAAAATATCAATACTCCTATTAATAAGACTGTAAAAATTACATCCGCTGACTCTTACAGCTTGCCTGTACTACAAAAGCCGGGCTATAGTTTTGACGGTTGGTGGAAAGAAGTCGGCGGTAACAGATATTTAGTTACAAATGAAAATTTACTTAGCCTTTCCGAGCCTAATTTAACATTGTTTGCTAAATGGGAAATCATTGAGTATGTTGTGCATTACGTTACAAACGGTGGCACGGCAGTAGAGGATATGACATATAATATCGAATATTCTCTTGAATTAAATAAGACAATTAGCAGAGCAAACTATGTTTTTGGCGGTTGGTTTTCTAATCGAAATTTTACCGGAGAAAGGGTATTGTCTGTTGATAAGGGTAGTTATGGGGATAAAACTTTTTATGCTAAATGGATAAAAGAGCAATTACAATTAACTTTGGATGTAAACTCAAAAGATACGGATGGCTTAATTGCCGATATTAGCAAGTTAACTTATGTTGTAAATTACGGAAAAGAATACTATTTGCCTGTTCCAAAACTTGATGGTTTTATTTTTAGTGGTTGGTTTTATGGAAACAAACAACTAACTTATAGTAACGGAAGATGTTTAAAACCTTTTGAAGAAGAGAAAGATATAAGAATTACTGCAAAGTGGTCTAGAGAAGTTTTTTATTTTAGAGTTACAGGTACATCATCTACTTTGTGGTTAACTCAAAACGAAAACGATTATGTCCTATCGCCTTATAAAAATGGTATAGAGTTTTCTTATGGAATGTGTCCTAATTGTTTTATTATTGAACAGTTATTACAAAATAATAACAATAGCGAATTGCTTAGACAAAGACTGTTTAAACTTGGACATTGCTACACTCACATGTCAAAAGATAAAGATTCTAACGACAGTTTTTGTTGGAAAGATATGAATGCTTTTAATTTTTTTGATAGCCAAAAAACATTTACAATTTATCCTAGATATATAAAGGAAAAGTATCATATTTATATTTCCAAAAATGGTATTTCGCAAGAATTATTTCAGGTTGAATTTGACGAATTACTTTATCAAAACGGAACTTATTTGCCTCAAGTTACAACAACGTTTGAAGATACCAAGACAGGATATTACTTGGATGGGTATGAAGTTGCAAATTGCCTTGAAAACAGAAAGTTTGCAGGTAGTAGTTTTGAGATAGGAAGTGTTTTTAGATATAGTTATATGCCGGATATTTCTTACAATTCGTTTACCTATGATGGGAATTATTCAATATACTTAACTGCACATTTTTCTCCAAGACATTATACTGTTAATTTTGACAATCTTCAATATCCTTTAGACTCCTTTGAAGTTGTTTATGATGGTATTTATACTTACGAAAATGCTTTGCCTGTTCCTGAAAAAGATGGGTATTCTTTTGTTGGGTGGCGTTTAGGCGAAAATGGAGAACTAATTTCAAATAATCAAGCTTTTATTGATAGATGGCAAATTGATTACGATTGTGTTTTATTTGCAGAGTGGACACCAAAAAATCATACTATCATTTTAAATCCTAATGGCGGTAGAGTGATTGGCGAGTCTAAATTGATATATAATATCGAGATGGATACATTTACATTGCCTACAGCCAAAATGAGTTGGTATAATTTTGAGGGTTGGTCGTATAATGGCAATGTTATAACTCAAATTGAAACAGGTACTTTTGGAGACCTGGAGTTGGCTGCTGTTTGGAAAAAAGAAAAAGTGAATGTCATTGAATTTGGAACTCATAATTTTACTAAAAACGGATTAACTGTTGATTTTGGTTTGTCTGGTTTGTTAGTAGCTCAAACTTTTGTTGTTGAGGATACTGTTGATGAAATTATCTTTACGGGGAGATTGGTAACAATGTCATATAAACAAATATTGATTAGTTCAAGAAACACTCCTTTAACTATCAAAATTAAACATTTTAATGTGTATTCGCATTATGGTATGCCAGCGATTGATGCTACTCATTGTAGTTCATTACATTTAATTGTGGATGGTAAAAATTTCTTAGGCTCAGGAAATAAAACTTTGACAACAGTTGATAATTATTCTGCGGCTATAATGGCAAGCAGCCTTAGTATTTCGGGTATAAACGATGCTGATTTGACTTTGCAAGGCGGAGCTGGCGTAGGTTTTTTGGAAAAAAATCCGAATAATAATAAAACCAATGGCTTAAGCGGTGCAGATGGTATTTACTGTTCGTCAAACTTAAGGATTTACGATATTACTTTAAAAGCAACAGGTGGCAGTGGCTACGCCGGTTATGTAAACGGCGATGGAGGCAGAGGTGGAAATGGTATAAATGTAGGTGGCAGAATTGAAATTTATGATAGTACTGTTACTGCTGTTGCTGGTAATGGCGGAAGTGCCGGTCAAGAGGGTGGCTCTCCAGGTAGTGCAGGAACTCCTGTTCGCGCAAAAGAGATATATGGCTATATTGAAAGAGTGTATGGCAACTCCGGTAATTATAGCATTATTGAGGATGATGCTACTAGCGAAAATTACGAAATAAATGTTTTAAGACAATAAACATTTTATTTGGGTAACTAAACCAAAAACTCACAGGAAAGATTTTACCTGTGAGTTTTTTGCTATTATCGTTATTGTTTTACTATTAATGTTTTATTATATGACATATTAAAACTACATATTAAACATTTGTTTTTTCAAATTGTCAAGCCTAAAAATTTCTAAAATTGGGCATGTCATCATTGTTTGTAAAATAAAAAATACATCCCGAAACATTTAGTATCGGGGTGTTACTTTTTATGTAAAGTTTAAAATAGGCAAAAAGATGTGTTCACTGCAATAATCCTATCAAAAATCGGGACTATTGGGGTTAAAAAATTGCCGTTAATGTAAAGTTTGGGTACATGGAATAAGTATATCTATGTACATTTTATATATATATTATAGGGTCAAAAGTAAACTTTTGTCAACGTTTAATTAAACATTTTGTAATAGCTTTACAAAAAAGCTACAAAAACTTTAAAAAACTTTTCCGAAAAACCGCGATTTTGTACATAGATATACTTATTCTATGTAAGGTAAAAAACGGAGGTTTTATTATGGCAAAGATTATTAAAAGAGTTGGTATAGTATTTTTTGCATTAGTAATATCTTGTCTATTAATAGTAGGAGCAACATTATCATCAAATGTGGCAAGTGAAAGTTTTGAGCTAGATAGCAATGCTAATAATATTCAAATTTCAGCAGATTATAGTGTTACTTTAACAAGTAGCAATCAAGCAAGTAAATGGAAAGAAGCAATCCAATACTCTTTGGATAATGGTGGAGTTAATGTAAATGTAACTTTGGGTGCAAATTGGACTGCAACAGAGGGTGGTGAATTTACTACATCTTTTGGGACAGGCGTTGGCTTTAACAAAGGTAGTATTTTTATCCCACAAGGAAGCACTATTACATTGGATTTAAATGGATATTCTTTAGATAGACATTTGGAAAATAGAAGTGCAGGACCTGTTATTCATATCAACGGAATATTTAATTTATATGATAATAAATATACAACAATAAAGGCAAGTGAACTAAATAGCGTAGATAAAATTAAAGCATCAAATATAGGTAAAGTTACCGGTGGTTCAGCAGTTTATCCTTCATATACAAATACATATTCTGGTGGTGTATATATGGATGAAAGTGGTAAATTCAATATGTATGGTGGAATAATTTACAATAATAGTGGCAAATATGGTGGTGGTATTAGCGTACAACCAAGTGCAACACAATTTAATATGTATGATGGTTTAATTGCCTTTAATAATGCCATTGATGGCGGAGCTGTTGCAGCTCATAGTGATACAAATTTATATGGTGGTTTCATGCGTAACAATATTGCCAATGCATTTGGTGGTGCAATTTGTTATGGTGGTTATGATGGACGTGCTGCAAATTTGGTTATTAATGGTTGCATTATTACTAACAATGAATCACAGGGAGTTGGAAATGTTTTTGATGGTGGTTCAGGTGGGGGTGTTTTTCATCATTCTGATAATGGAGGTAATTTATATTTAGGTGCCGGCACACAAATTTATGGAAATACAAGTAACGGACAAGCAAGCAATTTGGGGTTGAGACAAGACATTAAAATAATAATTTCAGAATCACTTTTGAAAGACGGAAAAAGTGCCTATGTTGGTATAAATTTAAGAGATGGTTATCCTGGTGTTTTTACAGAAGGTTATAGTGAACATAATACTTTAGCTCCAAATAGATTTTTCTTTTCTGATGATAGTGGCTTTGTAGTGTCATCAAAAAGTAATGAAATTGAATTGGTAAGTGGAACAAAACCAAGTAGTTTGATAACTTGGTGCATATCTACGGGAGTTAACACTTATAATTATCAAAGCAGTAATGTCATTCTGCCATATAATGATAAAGGTTATTCTGTGTCAATCAGTGGGTTGTCATTTCATGATTCAAATGGAATTTCAAATACAATGTTTTGGAAAAAAAATCCTGGGAATTATTCATTTTATGTAGACGGTAACTATTTGAATCCTACTTTTACTTTGACGATTTTAGATGGCAAGATAAATGCCCCTGTAGCAAACTCTCTAACTTATGTTTATAATGGCAATGCACAGGAGTATTTGCCTTCAAACTTTGATACTAATACAATGTATATCACAAATAATATTGCAACTAAAGCAGGTAAATACAATGCTTTTGTAACACCAAATTTATATAATACTTGGAGTGACGGCAGTAAAAATCCAATCATATTTGAATATGTTATAGAACCTAAAAAATTACAAGTCCCTACAGCTGTTGAAAATTTGTTTTTATATGATGGTAATGAACATATCCTTAATAAATATGATAATTTTGACACAAATACTATGAAGATAGAAAATAATCAAGCTACCGATATAGGAAAATATAAGGCGAAAATTTCTTTGAAAGATACTAAAAATTACACTTGGGCTGATGGAAGTACTACACCAAAAGAAATAGCTTATGAAATTATTCATTCAGGTATAGTGGCAAAAGAAACTTCTGGTTATGAGTATATTTATTTTGATAACAATTATCGCAAATCTTATGGCAGTGCTTATACCCACAAATTAAATGATACTAATTTAAATAATAAAAAATTTATTTTAGGTAGTATAAAAGCAAATACAACAATAAATACTTTTATTGCAAGTCTAAAAAACGATAGTAATCTTTTGAAAGTGTATAATACAAAAGGTAAGTTGCTGTTTGATGGATTAATAAGTGATGGGGTAATATCTCAAAGTGCTAAAAACATTTTGGTTGGAACAGGATTTAAAGTTGAATTTTATCAAAACAATACAGAAACAAGCGCTTATGACACAATCTACCTATCGGTATTAGGAGATGTGAATGGTGATGGTAGGATAACAGCAAGTGACGTATCATACCTAAGACAAGTAGCAAATGACAGCACATTGCTGGAAAGTATGCCATTGGAAAGACAGTTGGCTTGTATGATAAACAACAAAGGCGGAATAACCGAAGTAGATAGTGAGATATTGAGGAACTATATCGGCAAGGAAATAGATTTAGAAAAATTTATGGAAAGTGAAACAGCAAATACAAGTAATACTTACACATATCTAACCTTGGATAGGGACAATATGCTACGCAAAACGAGTGAAAGCAAAACCAATGTAATAGGAAATATATCAGTAAATACAAGTGTAGAGACATTAAAAAGTAAACTAGCAGAGATGGGAATAAACATATCCGCAATAACAATCTACAACAGGAAAGGCGAGGCAGTAAGTGACAATACGGCAATAGTAGGAACAGGTTGGAGCATAGAGGTAGGTGGAGAGAGAACATATCTATCAGTACTAGGCGACTTAACAGGAGATGGAAGAATAACCGCAGCAGATATATCCTACTTAAGAGCAATAGCAGCAAGTGATACAACAAATGTACAAGACTGCATATTACTATCCGCAATACTACTAAACAAAGGAGGAATAACTACAGCAGATAGTGAAGTGTTAAAGCAAGCCATCAAGGGAAGTATACTTTTAAGTGAGTATAACAACTAAAATTAAGACAAAATATGTCTAGATTTTAATCAAATAAATTAATAGTCGATATAAAAAATACACCCCAAAACAAATTGTTTTGGGGTGTTACTTTTTGTGTAAAGTTTAAAGTTGGCAAAAAGTGCTGTTCACTGCAATAATCCTATCAAAAATCGGGACTATTGGGGTTAAATATTTGCCTTTAATGTAAAGTTTGGGTACATGGAATAAGTATATCTATGTACATATTATATGTATATTTTAAACTAAAAAGTAAGATAATGTCAACGTTATGATAAAGGTTTTGTAAACTCTTTACTTTAAGCATACAAAAATTATATATTCAAACTCAAAAAATCTTCGATTTTGTACATAGATATACTTATTCTATGTAAGGTAAAAAACGGAGGTTTTA
>CAJUOU010000007.1 GCA_910588545.1 uncultured Christensenellaceae bacterium | reverse complement strand
TACTACTAAACAAAGGTGGAATAACTACAGCAGATAGTGAAGTGTTAAAGCAAGCCATCAATAAAAAGACGGATATAAACAAGTATTAAATATGAAATTTTATACCTAAAATTTTATATGATAAAGCTAATTGTACAAACTTTTAACAAAAAAACGTGTCGAAAATCGGCACGTTTTTTGAAGTTTGCTGTTTGATAGACAAAAACGATATAAAAATAAACTGCTTAATTTAAAATTACATTCATATCCTAAAAAGTCACACATATAATTTAGTGTGTGAGGTGAAGTATGAAAAAAACAAACAAAAAAAGTTTATTAATTATCCTTTTAATAGCGGTAATTGCGGTAATGTCCGTTTTGTTGGTCGGTTGTAATAAAGTAGACAAAAAATTGCAATCAATGCAAAACAATATCTCTTACTTTAATAATGATATGCTAACTGCAGAAGATAGCAATTTTTATATAGAAGTTGTAGACGGCTCTCGTGAAAAGGCATTGATAGCAGACGGCGAAGTTGGCGAAATGACAGAGTACTGTACTTTAAATGTGACCCCGTTAAACCTTGATATGACTAATAAGGGATTGACATTTAAGCTTACAGGCGAGAACGGTGTTTATGAGGGTAGCTTGGAAAAAAGCATAATAGGCATAAATTACAACGCAAATATCGAAGAGGCAACTAAGCTTGGTGTAATCAAAAGCGTAGCCATAATTTTAGGTGACCAAACTTTTGAATATAGTTTGGCAAGCATAAATGCAAATGGAATCGATTACAAACAAGCAGTGGAAAGCGTATACAAAAATTGTGCCGAGGATTTGGAGGATATGTTTGACGGCAATGAATTTAAAAGTGAGATTTACATTAAAATTTCTTGCGACAGGTCAAAAAATCCCAAAGAATATTTTTGGTTTGTAAATGTTGTGGAAAACAGCGACAATATGTTTTGTGCTCTTGTAGATATTCAAACGGGGGAAATTATTGCTAAAAAGCATAGATAATTGTATAAACGATAAAAAATGATTAAAGCCGAGGTCTAAACTGCTTGGGTTTGGCTATTCAATCGGGCAGTAAACGTTGTGACGGGATTCAGTCAAGTAGCTTGGTGTAAGCTACTTGACTTTTTGCTATGTATTAAGGTAATTTGTGATTATTTATTATTTGCAGTTAAAGTTGTAGTTATTGTTATCGCAGCAATTATTATTGCAGCCACAACCACCACAGCAGCATAACCATACAATAAGTAATGGGATAATGCAACCACAACCATTGTTGTTGCAGCTGTTACCACAGTTACCACCGCAACCGCAGCAGCAGATAAGTATTAAAATAATCCAAATACATGAGCAGTTATTACCACATCCGTTCATAACATTTACCTCCTTAAATTGTTGAGATGTTTATCTCTAGTTAATAGTACGCATATTTTTTTAAAAGTGTTACTGCTGCTTGACAAATTTTATGTTTTATATTATCATATTATTTAGTATTATTTTTGTTAAAAAATATCAATTATTATATAAGTAATAATTTTAAATATTTCAAATAGGAGTTATGGTATGGGACAATTAACAATGGAAAAACTTGTTGCACTTTGCAAGTCTAGAGGATTTATATTTTCAGGAAGTGAAATCTATGGTGGATTAGCCAACACTTGGGATTACGGTCCTTTGGGTGTAGAGCTAAAAAACAATGTAAAAAAAGCTTGGTGGAAAAAATTTGTGACTGAGCAACCATTAAATACAGGGCTTGACTGTGCAATTTTGATGAACCCTAATGTTTGGGTTGCAAGTGGACACGTTGGTGGTTTTTCCGACCCTCTTATGGACTGCAAAAGCTGTAAAGCAAGACACAGAGCTGATAATTTGATTGAAAACTACATTGCAAAACATAATTTAGATATTAATATTGCAGGTTGGACTAACGAGCAGATGGAAAAGTTTATCATAGACAACAAGATTGCTTGTCCCGATTGCGGTAACAGCAATTTTACAGGCGTGAGACAGTTCAACTTGATGTTTAAAACTTTCCAAGGTGTAAACGAAGACACTGCAAATACAGTTTACCTAAGACCGGAGACTGCACAAGGTATTTTTGTAAACTTTAAAAATGTACAAAGAACTACAAGAATGAAAGTTCCTTTTGGAGTATGTCAAATAGGTAAGAGTTTTCGTAATGAAATTACTCCAGGCAACTTTACTTTCCGTACACGTGAATTTGAACAAATGGAGCTTGAGTTTTTCTGCAAACCTGGTACTGATTTAGAGTGGTTTGAGTATTGGAGGGCATATTGCCGTGATTGGTTGCTTGGTTTAGGTATCAAACAGGAAAGGTTGAAACTTCGTGACCACGATAAGGAAGAACTGTCTTTCTATTCGAAAGCAACTACAGACTTTGAGTATTTGTTCCCATTTGGTTGGGGAGAGCTTTGGGGTATCGCGGACAGAACAGACTATGATTTGAAAGCACACCAAACAACAAGTGGTGTGAATATGGAATATACTGACCCTGTTACTAATGAAAAGTATGTGCCTTATGTTGTAGAACCTTCTTTGGGTGCAGACAGAATGGTTTTGGCATTCCTTTGCAACGCTTATGAAGAGGAAGAACTCGAAGGCGGAGATACAAGAGTTGTATTGCATTTGCACCACGCTTTAGCACCTTACAAAGTTGCTGTGTTGCCTCTTCAAAAGAAACTTACCGAAAAAGCAGAGGAGATTTATAAAAATCTTTGCAAGAAATTCAGTTGTACCTTTGATGAGACAGCAAGTATTGGTAAAAGATATCGCCGTCAAGACGAAATCGGTACTCCTTACTGCGTAACAATCGATTTTGATAGTTTGGAAGATAACTGTGTAACCGTGCGTGAGCGTGACAGCATGGCTCAAGTAAGAATTTCAATAGACGAGCTTGACGAATATTTGACAAAGAATTTGGAATATTAAAAGAATACAAATACGGAATAACTTTGGCAGTTGTCAAAGTTATTTTTTTGTTTAGTAGCGATTTTTTACGGTTTTTTATGTTTAATTTATATTATAACATTAAAATTAAATTTCGTATTGACAGTAAATCGGTGGGTATGTTACAATAAATGTGATAACAAAAAGCAGTTTGTTTAAGGGAGATATTAGTATGAAAATCAATTTTGATAAATCGGCAAAATCGTTGGGGATAAATTATTTTATATCCGCAAAATCAAAAGAGATTGAGATTTGGCAGCAAAACACTTTGCCTATAGGCAACGGAATGATTGGCGGCAGTATATATGGCGAAGTTTTTGACGAACGCATAATTTTTAATGAAAAAACTTTGTGGAAAGGTGGACCATCTCCAAAAAGGCCGCAATATAACGGCGGCAATTTGACTCAAAAGGACGAAAACGGCAAAACGGTAAACGATTATTATTTGCAAGTCAAAAAATTGTTTGAGCAAGGCGAGGATGATAAAGCAGCCGCATTGTGTGACAAACTTGTAGGATTAGAAGATGGATATGGTGCTTTTCAATGCTTTGGCGAGATAAATATAAAAATGCACCACAGCTTTAAAAAGGCTAGCAACTACAATAGATATCTGTCCCTAGATAGCGCCGTTGCAGGTGTAAGTTATAGTGGAGGAAACAGCAATTTTACAAGGGAATATTTTGCCTCCTATCCCGATAAAGTTTTGGTAATCAAATTGGCTGCTGACGGACAGGAAAAATTGAATGTTGACTTGTCTTTTCCATCCGCACACGGCGGTTTAAGCACTGCCAAAGCAAATAGTATTGTTACTTGCGGAAAGTTGGAGGATAACGATTTGCAATATTATGCTCGTATGGATGTTGTAACGGGTGGCAAAATTGCGGCTAACGGCGAGGTTTTGAGTGTGAGTGGGGCGGAAAGCGTTGTGCTTATAGTTTCCGCAGCTACCGACTACGCGCCTATATATCCCGCTTATAGGACGGGCGAGAGTGAAAAACAGCTTGCAAAAAAAGTAGATGAGTTGATAGAAAAAGCTGTACAAAAGGGGTATGACACACTAAAAGCGGAGCATATTGCCGATTATACGGCACTTTATGATAAGGTTAAATTTAATATTGGTGCTATAGATAGTAATATCACAACGGATAGACTTTTAAAAAAATACCGCAGTGGAATTATCAAACCCGAACAAAAAAGATATTTGGAAGAACTGCTTTATAACTACGGAAGATATTTGACCATTGCAACCTCAAGGTCAACGGACCTTTTGCCGTCAAACTTGCAAGGAATTTGGAATAATCGCGATAATCCGCCTTGGGGCTCTGACTATCACATGAACGTAAATTTGCAAATGAATTATTGGCCAACGTACAGCACAAATCTTGCAGAATGTGCCATACCGCTTATTAAGTATGTGGACAGTTTACGCAAGCCGGGCAGAGTTACTGCCGCAACTTATGCGGGTATTGTAAGTGATGAAAACGCGAAAAATGGTTTTGTTTTTCATACCCAAAATACACCTTTCGGTTGGACTTGCCCCGGTTGGGAGTTCAGTTGGGGTTGGTCGCCTGCGGCAACGGCATGGATTTTGCAAAATGTATACGATTATTACGAGTATACAGGCGATAAGGAATATTTGGAAGAAGTAATTTATCCAATGCTACGTGAGGCAAGCTTGTACTTTAAAGATACGCTTGTGGAAGATAAAAAAACGGGCAGACTTGTGACTGTTCCCGCATATTCTCCCGAACATGGACCTAGAACAATGGGTAATACTTACGAGCAATCCTTGATTTGGCAGCTGTTTAACGATACTGTAGAGGCAGCAAATGTTTTGGGTATTGATAGCGATTTGGCACAAGAATTGGATGGTAAAATCGCAAAGCTAAATCCTATAGAAATCGGCGATGACGGACAAATAAAAGAGTGGTATTTTGAAAGCAAATTAGGCAAAATCGGCGAAACTCATCATAGACATTTGTCGCATTTATTAGGATTATTCCCCGGAGATTTGATAAACAAAGATTTGCATCCCGAGTGGCTGGAGGCAGTAAAAGTTTCCTTGAACAAACGAGGGGATAAAAGCACAGGCTGGGCAATGGGGCAACGTATTAATACTTGGGCAAGGGCATGTGACGGAGACCGAGCATATAAGTTAATCAATCAACTGTTTAAATCGGGATTATTCTCAAATATGTGGGATGCACATCCGCCTTTCCAAATAGACGGAAACTTTGGGTATACCGCGGGCGTAACCGAAATGTTGATGCAAAGCAATTTGGGATATATTGAACTTTTGCCTGCATTGCCTAGTGTATGGAGAAACGGCAGTATATCGGGTATAGTAGCAAGGGGAAACTTCGAGCTATCCTTTGAGTGGCAGGACGGAAAACTTTTAAAATTAGCTATCAAATCTAACAATGGTGGTATGTGTGCTTTAAAATTGGGCAAGACGGATGTAGTAATAAAAGACAGCTCCGATATGCCATTGGATTACTTTGTAGAAAATGACAAAATAAAATTCCTTACAACAAAAGGAATGACTTATAAAGTTTTAATATGATAAAAATATAATTAATAAAAAACAACTTAGCTTTAATTTGCTAAGTTGTTTTTTGTTTAAGATTTTAATCGCTTGTGATTATCCCACGTTTTTCGGCAATACGTTTTGCCTCTTCGTTTGCTAACTCGGTAAATGTTTGCTCGTCGATTTCCATATTTGCGGAAACGGATTCATCTGCAAATGTGTCAAATATTAATTGTTTTTTGTCAAGCAATTTGCTAAGTTTTTCGTCTATGCTATCTTCGCAAAGCAACCTGTAAACAAGTACATTTCGTGCTTGTCCCATTCGGTAGGCACGTGAGATTGCTTGGTTTTCTATAGACGGTTTAAATTGTGGCTCGCAAATAACAACAATGCTTGCACATTGGATATTTAAACCTGTGCCACCCGATTGAATTTGCGCAACAAGCACACTGCCATTTGGGGAGTTTGTAAATTCGTCAATAATTTCTTGCCGTCTTTGCGGAGATACCGAGCCGTTTATCGGCCCTACACATTTGTCTTTCAGCAAATCGCAAACTTTTTGCAAAGTATCCAAAAAGAATGAAAATACAATGACTTTTCGGTTTTCTTCTTCCGCTTCTTCCAAAATTTCAAGCAACCTGTTTGCCTTGGAGGAATTGGTAATATCGTTGATATTCCAAGACACTCTGCGTGCATCGGCAAACCTTTTGCCAAGTATTGCGTCTTCATAAATTTTTTCTTCCTCTGCGGTCATGTTACACCATTCGTCGCTTTCCACAAGTTCCGGAAGTTCTGTCAAAACGTCTACACGCTTTCTGCGGTAATATACGGGAGCAATTTTTTCCTTAAATGATTCGGCTGTGGACATAAAGGAAAGTCGCTTTATTTGTTTTGCAATTTCGGGTTGCAAAATAGCTATAAGAGTTATCATTTCCTCCACGCGGTTTTCAAGTGCAGTGCCTGTCATAAATAAAATGCGGTTGGAAGATTTGCATATTTTTTTGGTGTTTTTGGTGCGGATAGCCTTTGGATTTTTGATATAATGTGCTTCGTCGACTATTAGCATTGACAATTTAAAAGCTTCTTCAAACTTAAATAAAGCTGTGGTTTCGTAAGTGGTAACGGCAACTCCGCCGTTTTTAAGCCATAAGTCAAAACATTTCTGTTTGTCGTCGCCGTGGACTTTAACAACGCTTAAGTCGCTGTGAATGGAGATTTCTCTGCACCAATTAGTTAAAACACTTGCAGGGCAGATAACCAAAAAATGCTTTTCGCCCGTATTTCTTAATGAAACCATTGCCGCGATAGCTTGTATGGTTTTACCCAAGCCCATTTCGTCGCCTAGTAAAACATTTTTTCGGTTTAAAATGTATTTCACTCCCCATTCTTGGTATCTTCGTAAGGTGCATTTCAAACCATTGAAATCGCAAACCTCTTCCTTTATTTGCTCGGCTAATTCTTGCGGTAAGCCGTATTTTACGTCGTCCGTGCCCAAAAGACCAGGGTTTGTTTGTTCCAATACGGTTATGTAATCGATATTATCGGTAGTAAAGTCTTGCCATGCGACCGAGCTGCTTGCGTTATTGTTTTTATCAATTAAACTTACTAGATTTTGTATGTTTTTATAGTAATCGCTGTTTAAAGTTTCTTTTAATTTTCCAAAAGTGTCCAATGCAACAGCTTTTTTGGATTTTGAAGTAAAAAACCATTTGATATTTTTCGTCATTGGCAGACAAGTGGCAATCGCTTGGTTGATTTGGTTTGAATTTTTGATATAAAAAGCTTTGCATTGCTCAATATAAGACAAATTGCTTTTGTAAATGTAAATTTTTGTGATAAGTGCCGTTGCATACTTGTTTTGATTATCCGCGGATAATTTTATTTTTGTCTCTTGCTTTACTTTATCTGCGATGAAAGCAGCAATTTTTTTTATGATTAAAGCGGTTTGTTCGCTTATCCCTTGAATATCACTTAGCTTTTTTGTCGGGCTTTGTATTATGTCGCCTATAGTATTTATCTTGTTATCGGTCAAGTATTTAAGGCGTAAACCATTTTTGTAATTGCTTAATTCTTCTATCGAAATGCTTTTTAATGTGTTTAGAGCTTCGTATTCCGAGTATTCTTCCGCAGCTTTTTTTATGGAGTATTTCGCAGAGTTGTTGCGTTGAATTTCTTGAGCAGTTGTGTTTAATAATTGCTCATACTGTTTTAAAATTTTCAAAACTTCGTTTATATCAAATTCTTTCACAATAATCTCTCCGATATTTTTTAAAAATTATATCATATTTTATTGCAATAATCAAGTTTATTTAAATAGTGCAAGTATTAGTCGGTAAAAGCATTTATTTAAAAATGTTATATTGGTTGTTAATAAATTTTAGTTCGTCAAAAGAAATAAGTTTTTTAATGTATAATTAATAACATATCTGTTTAATTTTTAGGTATTGTAATCACTTTGTGTTTATGGTATAATTAAAATATAAAGGCAAGTGGAATAAATGATTTAATCTAACTTAGCATATTGGCTTATAAAAATTGGAAATGGAGCAATTATGAAAAACAAATTAAGTTTTTTGTTTAATAGCTTAAGACAATCGGTTGTAAACAAACCGTTTGCTTTTATTTTGCTTGTTTTTATGTTTTTTGCAACTACTATTTGCTGTAGTATACCATCTAGAATCTTTACGGGTGGGATTAGGGAAGACCGTTCTTCGCCAAACTACATTTCATTTAAAATCGCTCCTAATGTGTTTGAACAAAGCAGTGTGGAAATAGGCGATTACATTAAGGCAAATAGTGGCAGTGTAAAATTTGATGGCTATGAGGTCAATAGCCACCTGATTGCATATCATTATAATGCCGAAATCAAGTTTAATGATTCTCCTATTAAATTGGAAAGAATGAGTGTGTATTTTGCAATAGATGAAAGTTTTGGAATATCCGAAAACGATATTGTAAATAAACAAAAAGTTGTTTTGGTGGGCGAAAATACTGCAAAAGAATACGGGATTCAAACAGGGGATATTGTAAATTTATATGGTAACGATTTGGTTGTTAAAGAGATAATGTCAGATAGCGGTTGTGAATTTGCACTTACGTATAATTTGCCTATTAGCAAGTGGTATTCTTGTACGCCGCCGCCAAGTGATGACGGAACATTATATAAAGAGGCTAAAATAAGTGGCTATATTCGTAATGTGAAATATACCGGCTTGGATAAATTGGAAAAAGGTTTGCAAAAGTTAGGCTGCGAAATTAATCATCGTTTTGATTTTGGTATACTTGTTGGTTTGATTATAGTTTTGGGTATGCTTTCCATTTGTATTTTATCTTCGATTTCGATAATCGGATATTGGCTAAAGTGTAACAATAAAAAATACTCGACTTATAAGACTTTGGGGTGCAGTCCTACTATGCTTGCCTTTGCAATGATTATCGAGACTTTAATTGTAGCAGTTTTTTCTATAGGTCTTGGGTTGATTGCAGACTATCTTATAGGTGTTTCCTTGCACTTCAAATTGTCTATAGTCGGCTATGAATGGATGCACTATTTGATTATGATAGGTGGACCATTGTTAACTGTTTTGACTATTGCGATAATAGCTGTAATAAAACGTGCGGTGGCAATGCCTGCAAATACGAAATATAACGGATAACGAGGTGGGAGATATGAATAAACTTAAAATTTTAAAAATAAGTATTTCTTCCACAGCATTACTATCTATTGTAATTTTGATAGCAATGTCGTTCACATTGGTTGTTTTTCCGCTTTCTTATTATCAATCGCTTGCAAAGGTAAACTTTGAGGATATGATAGGATACAATGATAGCATTGCTGATTATTGTGCAGTTAATTTTTACGCAACTAATAATCATTATGAAGAACTATGCAAAACATTTGATATGAATAGTTTTGCAGGGATAGCAAATTATGGCTATGTACAAAGTGAATTTGATAAAGACCCCGATGGGACATATTATCAAGTATCTTTTGTAAGTGAAAAGATGGTAAATGATTTGCCCCCTTTAGATTATAAATTTTCAAAAACAAAGCCGAAAGGTTATAGGGAGGCTTATGCTCCCGTAAAGTTAAAAGAAGACTACAAGATAGGTAAAATTTATGATATAAGCGTATACGAGGGAGTTTATCAATACAAACAAAAAATTAAAATACTTGGCTATTGTGAAACCGAGTACTATGATTTTATTTGTGGATGGACGTATACTTTGCTAGGACATTATGATAATAATTTTTTGATTTATGATGATATTCCGCCGCTAGCAAATATTGAAAGCGGTTTGATGATGGATGATAATACGCCTGAATATTACAATAGCTTAGGGGGACGTGCATTTACAATAGGACAAATGAATACCAATTATAAGACAGCGGAAGTAAATGATATTTTCCTTTGCTGGTGTATATGTGCATTGGTATTGTTTGTATTAGTGGTTTTGGCAAATTATTATTTTGCAGCAGATAAATTGGTAAAACGTAGTGGGGTAATGTATATTTTTGGCGGAAAAAGGTCAACGATTATTGCTATGGAAATAGTAAAATTGCTTTTGATTTTTGCACTTGCTGTGTGTATTTCCGCTATGACAATAGGTATTGTAATAGAGGAAAAGGGCAGCTATGTTATTGTGGATTGGGCATCATATTTTATTTGCGTGGCGATAATATTGGTAATTTATGCAGTTAGTTGTTCGTTGGGGTTTGTCAAGCTTGCAAGGTTTAAACCATTAAAAGCTATTTCAAACAGTAATACGGAATAAGAGTAATAATAAATTGAAATCTTTTTAAATGTTATTATGAATATTTGATTTAATAATAAAAATATAAATTAATATTAAAAATGTAAGAGGGATTATGGAAATTATCAAATTAAACAATATACATAAAAAATATAATGAGGACAAGCAGAATGAAGTGCATGCTTTGCGTGGTGTTGACTTGGTTGTTAATAAAGGGGACAGTATCGCAATTATGGGTGTATCGGGAAGCGGCAAATCAACACTGCTAAACATAATAGGATGTTTGGATAAAATGACAGAGGGAGACTATTTGCTTGACGGGGCAAACATAAATTTAAAAACAGCTACGGAGCTTGCTGAAATCAGGAATGCAATGTTTGGCTTTGTGCTGCAGTCTTATGGACTTATAGATAGTGATAAGGTAATTAGCAATATTCGTATACCGCTATTGTTCAGTAAAAAATACAAACCGAGTGAACAAAATGACAGGATAGATACAATACTTAATAAATTGAAGATATTCGATTTGAAAAATACAAAAGTAAGGAACTTGTCAGGAGGGCAAAAGCAAAGGGTAGCAATAGCAAGAGCATTGGTAAATGACCCGGAAATAATCTTGGCAGACGAGCCGACAAGTGCGTTGGATAGTGTTACGGCAAACGAGATAATAGAAGTGCTTAAAGATTTGCAAACTAAGGGAAAGACAATAATCGTGGTAACACATGATATAAATGTTGCAAAAAAATTGGATAGAATCGTAACTATAGAAGATGGTGTGATTTATTATTAATTAATTTTCACAATATTATTGACGAAAAAAGTTCTTTTATTTAAAGAAGTGTAGCGGTGCAATTAGTGCCGCTATACTTCTAAAATAATCGTATATTTATAAATTACAGAATAATAAAAATAAACAAAAAATTATAAAAACGAATTAAAACAGAAAATTAATATGTTGAAAAGTGTGAAAAGTTGGAGAAATTTTTAAAAATCAGACATGTTATGACACAAGAAAAATTGAATTTTTGTACGATTAATAATGCTAAAACATTAAATTAGAAATATATTGGCTTATTTAGGTCTAATTTTGGATTAAGTTAGTAAAGTAACAAAATGAATAAAAAAATATCGAAAATTGTCAAAAAGTATATAAAAACAGTGGGAAATATAGTACAAAATGTCGAAGAATGAGCGTGAAAACGTGTATTTGTCGAATTATGTGCAATAATGTTAAAAAATATTTAAAATATTGTCGAGATTACTTGATTTATCAAATTATTTGTTGTAATATATAGCTATTAAATTGCTATAAAGCGTAGCGATTTAATAGGGTTATGTATTATTTTATGTATTTTTACCCGTATTATTTAATATTATTGAATACAAAATCAAAGGAGAGTTTTATGAAAAAATTAAGACTTATGGTTGTCGACTACGATAAAGCTAATTGCGAGCTGGCAGAGAAGTTTTTAAGTTGCGAGGAAATAGAAGTAGTGGCAGTTGCCCACGACGGAGTAGATTGTTTGGCTAAACTAGAAAATACTAACGTGGATATAATATTAACGGAATTAATGTTGCCTAAAATGGATGGATATTTGTTAATGGACAGTATAAACAGCAGTAGAATGGCAGTAAAACCAAAGATATTCATAATGTCAAACATATTGACGGAGCCGTATTTGACAGCAGCATTGGAAAAAGGAGTAACATACTATTTTTTCAAACCATTAGAGTATTCAGTAATAAGAAAAGTAATATTGGAAAAGTATAACAGCCAAAGTATATGGCAGCTAATGACCAAACCGGACAAGCATAAGTTACACGGGGAGGGAAGAATAAGTGAAACAGGGTATATATTGGATGAAAGAATATCCAGAATATTTTTATCAATAGGAATACCTGCACATATAAAAGGATATCAATATTTAAGATGTGCAATAAAAAGAGTAATGCAAGAGCCGACGTTAATAAATAACATAACCAAGCAGTTATACCCAAATGTAGCAGAGGAATTTGCGTCATCGCCAAGTAAGGTAGAACGAGCAATAAGGCATGCGATAGATGTAGCATGGACAAGAGGACATATCGATTATATAAATAAACTGTTTGGCTTTAAAGTGTACAATCCAAGTGACAAACCAACAAATGGCGAGTTCATAGCATTGGTAGCGGATAAATTGATGTGCGAATATTCAGAAGAGAGATAAAAAGAGAAGACAGCGTAAGGTGAGGAAATGGATATCGAGGCATCGAAGTGTAAGAGATACAGCATGTATCAAGCAATGTGTGGGAGCGAAAAAGATATAATCAAAATAATAGGAAAAGAGAATCATAAAAACGAAAGATATTATATCGAGCTACTGACAATGCTGGAAGGGAAGTACATACATATCAAAAGGGCGATGCCAAAGAGGATAGAGATAGAGAAATCGGAAATAGGGGAGATAGAGTGTATACATGTAGATTATCCGAAAAGAGAAAGTGAAATGCGGATAATAAGCAAAAAGGAGTATACAGGAAAGGAAATATATTTTACAAAGTATATAGTAGCAAACAGTAAGTTTGAGCGAAAAAACAAATATATAGTAATAATAGTAAACAACGGGAATAAAGCGGAAAGCATAGGAGAAATAGGGGGAGTAAAGATAAAGAGCATAGGAAGAGAAATATTGGAAAGGATATCCGAAAGATTAAGAAGAACGGAAATAATGGAAAATAAGATACTGCCTGAGTTTGAAAAATATTTGCATATAAGGTTGGGAAAACAACTAAGCAATATGCAGGAGCTAAAACAAAAGGAGTTTTATGACTTTATAGAGTACTTAAAAACAAGATAGAAAGAAAGCCGACAAACAAGTCAGCTTTTTTAATGCTACAAGCTATTATTTTAGTTAAATTAAACAGATAAAATAAGTACACTAAAAGTTATTTCACTGTTAGGAGTATAAATAACTTAACAAGCAAACTATCATTTTAAAAGCAATATAAACATGCAAAATCAGCCACAAACTTTCTTAAAATAAAGGTAAAATACAAGCTCGATAAAAACCGAAAGCACTCACAAACCAAAAGTTTGAGGGTGTAACTTTTTGTGTAAAGTTTAAAGCAAGCAAAAAGTGGTGTTCACTGCAATAATCCTGTCAAAAATCGGGATGTTTTATATTTAAATATTGTAAGCAATTATTCTGCGGTACTATTTTGTTGGGTATTTAATTTGCTTTCTATTTCGTTATATTTAGGATTGTCGTAAGGGTGTAAGTCTATTACTTTTTTCATTGCTGTGTGAGCTCTTTCCATCAAATCGTAAATGGCAGTTTTTTTGTCAAGCTCTTTGTTTGGATAAATAGGCTCCAATATTTCAAGCGTAACCAAAGGGTTTTTGCCTAAGATTTTCCAAATGCCTTTTCTTTCCCTAAACCAAAAACAATAAGGAAGCACGGGTACATTTGCAGTAACTGCAAACCTAAAAGCACCTGTTTTAAATTCCCTTAGCTTGCCGTAAAAAGGCCATAACGCACCTTCGGGGAAATAGTGCAACACTTTGCCGTTTTTTAAAATTTCGTTACAGTCTTTTTTAAATTTAACAAGCCCTTTCATATCAAGAGGTATTGGCATAACGTTTCCCGCTCTTAAAATACGTCTTACGACAGGTATTTTCATTGTGGGCTCGACTGTCGGCATATATGTTGTTTTTGGGAAGGTCGTTGCTATCGAAATAGTACTGTCAAGCAACAAACAATGATTTGCTATTGTGACAAATGCTGTTTTTTGTTTTCTTAAATTTTTTAGTATTTTTTTGTTTTTTACTTTTAAATTGTAGGAAAAATAATGTATCAATTTAAAAAGTCCCGTGCCGAAAGTCATAAATATTTTGCTGAAAAATTTTTTAATAGGATTTTTCATATAATAATCATAATTTTCGTCATAGTTAACTTTAACTTGGTGTTTTAAGTGAATGATATGTGAGTCTTCGCTTTCGCCGTCTATTTGATATTGTTTATCTTTTGCCATTTGAATCCCTAAAATAACATTTATTTTTTGTATTATAGCATATATTTACAATAAAATCTACTTAATAAATATACATTGTAAAAGACAATGGAAAAATGTATAATCACAGTTGACAAAATAAGTAAAATAAACTAAAATTTTTATATGATTAGAAAAATTGTTACTGATTTTGGAGTTATAGAATACAATCTTAAAAATACAACTTCCAAACGAATTACCGTAAAAATAAAAAACGATGGCAGTGTGAGCGTGTTGTCACATAGTAGTGTGCCTATTGCACAGACGGAAAAGTTCATAACAAGTAAAGCGGAGTGGATAGTAAAAAACGTTCAGCTTTGCAAACAAAAATATGCTATGCTAAATTCAAGCACTCTTGATAGTATTTATATTCTAGGAAAAAAATATCCTATTTGCTATATCCCCGCAGGGCAAATAAAAGTTGCATTTAGGGATGGTGTAATAATTTTGTGGGGAGAGAGCGAAAAAGCTAAAATCAAACTTAAAAAACTTTTGTTTAATTTTGCAAAAAGTTATTTTTTGACAAGGTTTAATGCGATAAAAAGCGAAATCGGTGTGCAAGAAGATATCGGGCTGTCCGTTCGAAATGTAAAAGGCTGGTGGGGTAGCTGCGACTATATCAAAAAAATCATAAAATTGAGTTTAAGGCTTATCGCACGTGATGTAAATAGCATTGATAGTGTGATTTATCATGAATTTGCACATCTTAAAATTCATAATCATCAAAAACAGTTTTATAGTGTTTTATTGAGTTATTGCCCGAACTATTACAGCTATAAAAAACAACTTTCGGACAGCAAATTTGACCTTTCGGATAAATATATTTTGGGCAAATAAATTATTTGTATATTAGTCGGCTATTTACTTGACAAAGGTAAGGTAAATAACTATAATGTAATAAAAATGTGAGGTACTATTATGGATTTGTTAGCAGAAATTTTAGAAATTGCAATGTTAGTATGTTTCGGTTGTTCTTGGCCGATTTCGGTATATAAGAGTATTAAAATTAGGACTTCGGTAGGTAAAAGTGCCGTTTTTAATATACTTTTGATTGTTGGTTATGTTGCCGGTATCGTAAGTAAATTTTTAAAGATGGAGCCATTTATGATAGCAAATGCAAATGACGGTTTGAAAAAAGGTATTTTCATCTTTGCTTTGATTATGTATTTTGTAAACCTAGCAATGATTACTGCAAACTTGGTTTTGTATTATATGAATAAAAATTTGGATATGAAAAAAGCTGCTGAGTTTGCAAACACAAATAATAATGCAGAAGTTGTTGAAAATGTGGCAAACGAAGTTGAAACAGCTGATAATGCAAATGCACAAACTGCAGATAATGAATAAAATTAATAAAAAATACTTACCGAGATGGTAAGTATTTTTTGTTTTAGCTTATTTTGTTTCTTCATACAAATTGTCATTGATATACAATGAAATTCTATTTAAAATATCATAAACAACTTTTGCATTTGTGCCGTCCTCAAGAGTAAATGTAAGCTCAAGCGGCTTAAGCGACAACCATTTATCAACAACGACTTTATTGCCGTTTACTTTTACATAATGCTCGGAAAAACAAGCGTAAACGAGTATATTTGTATTGTTAAGTGTATATTCCTTACATTTATTCCTCAAGGAAAGTAGGAAATATCCAAACATAAATACAGCTAGCAAGCTAAATATTGGTATTAGATATCTGTTCCAATTTTTAGCAGGGATGTTGTCGTAAGATATAACTTCGTAGCTTTTGACTTTTCCTGAAACATTTATGTTGGAACTTGTCAATATTCTATCTCTACGAGGAGATTTGTAATTGTAATAAACAACTTCAAACTCTACTTCTCTTTCTTCCAAAACATTCTCGTTCTCGTCATAAAATACGATTACTGCTGTTCCGGATTCCACTTTATCATAAAATTGCAATGTTATTTCACAAGTAGTTAAGTTGGCATCTGAGTTGTAAAATACTAATGATCCCTCATGGTCTTGAAGCTTAACTTCCTTATGTATGTTAGGAACTACAATCGGTATTATTATAAATACAATCATAGTTATAAATGTTACTATTTGAAATAACAATATTTTTTTCTTTTCTGTAATCATAGTTATACCTATCCTTTTTTTGGTATTTTAAATTATAAAACTTTAACAATAACTTGTCAAATATTTTTAAATACAAAAATATGTATTGAATTGACAAAAAAAAGAATGGATGTTATAATTTTATTGTAAGGGAAGAGCGGTGTAAGTCCGTCGCAACTATTATTGCCGTATAGTCGGAATGCTTGCAAATGATTTTTCTGAATATGAGAGCACAATTTTATTAAAGCGAATTTATATTCGCTATATTTGGTTTGCGACTTGTATTTGGACGTCGCAAATATTTTTTTATGAGGAGAGTTTTTGTTATGAAAAAGAAACTTTTAGTGGTAGCAATGTTGGTAGTTATGATTATGACGGCTGTTTTGTTAGCAGGCTGTGCGGCAGATAAAATGCAGCTTGGATTTATTGCGGAGGCAGACGGCACTCCAGAATATGTGACAATCAATATCAAAGATTACGAAGGAAAAATGCTTATCGATTTGTTGAAAGCAGAAGAATCTTTGGGTGCAAAGATTGAGGGAACAATGCTAAATGAAATAAAGGGAATTAAAAATGATTTCAGTAAAAACGAATTTATTTCCATTTACAGCAATATGAAAGAGTATGACGGCGGTTTTTCCGACCCGATAATAAAAGATGATGTAACTTATTATACAACAAAGGTGGGCATTGACGAATTACCTATAAGCAAAGATGCTAAGTATTTATTTGTTTTGAGTAAATATTAATATGGAAAAAAATACTTGCATAATACTTTTGCAACAAAAAGCAAGGGAATTAGGGAGACTACCTAAAAAGTCGGATTTTACTAGTGCAGAAATATGCTTGATTAAAGCAAAGCTAGGACCTTGGAATAGGGCTTTGGAGCAAGCGGAGCTAAAACCAATCTCGGAGCATTATGTTGCAAAAAAGGAAAGAGTAAAACAAAAAAGAGAAAGAAAAAAACAACAAAATTCAATTTGATTATTTTGTTTACGTTAACTGAGAAATAATGAAAAAAACTATCAAAAATCGTGATGTTTATATAAAAACAATGGTATTATTGGTGGTTGTGAGTTTGCTTGCAACTGCAATGATATGTTTGGTCAGCTGTAAAAAATATGTTTATGACAGTAATTCCGTGACCATACAATTTGATAAGAAACAGGCTGTTTTTACTATCCCTAACAATTGTACAATAAGGGTGGAAAAACAAAAAAAGTACTATAACTTCGAAGAAATTCTACCGCTTAAAGTAAAAGAAATGGACGGCTTGGTGCAATATGTTTTTGATAATAAAGAAAATAAGGATAAAATCTTTCGTGTTGAAAGGGATGGATATATTACTAAAGCGGGATATTTTGCAAACGGTGGAAATTATAAAATCGCTTATGATAATCAGCAGAATTTATATGAACGGAAGGAGTATGCAGGTAATTTACCAAACGGACTTTTGGGGATAGAAGATTTAATGCTGACAAATGTAGGAGAGGATTATTTTAAACACTTGCAAATAGGGGAAGAGTTTGATTTGAAGTTGTTTAGAAACAATATGATTATCAACAACACATCCGGTAATTTGGAGATTGAGCCAAACTTTGATATTAATGCAGATGGCGACAGCATTAAGTTAGAAAGGGTAAAAGAAAATGTTTTTAAAGTTGTTGCGATAAAAAACGGGATAACTACAATAAAAATTAAATACCAAGCTATAGATGTCTTGCATAAAGACGGTTGGTTTTGTTACAATGCAAGCAATCAAAAAAGGGATGTAGTTTTAACTTTTGCGGTAGGGGATAGTTATACAAAAGATATAGCTTTTACAATTAACGGAAAAGACTTTGATAGTGAATTTGACACTTGTTATTTTGAAAAAGATTACGGAAACTTACTTTTGCAGTCTGTAGGTGCGGATAATGTGATTTGTAACGGCGTACAAGTTACCTCCACAAACGATAATTATAGTTTAAAAATACAAGAGGGAGCGAACACCGTTGCAATAGACAAGGGCGGCAAACGCAAAATTGTAACTATTTACGGTGCAAAAATACAAGTTGTTGCGGAGAAAGACGAATTATCCGAAATTGATAAACTGAAAATTAATGTGTATGGCTTGTATAACATATTGCCTAAAATGAGCGGGATTTATAATCCTACTCAAAAGTATGATAGTGGGGACAGCCATACAAACGGAAGTTTATTGCTTGCAAGTATAAAAAATGCAGATACGGTTGAGGTAGTAAAAGCGAAATATGTCAGCCAATACTACTATGTAAAAAACAGTGAAATATTATTTGATTTAAAAACAGAGCATTTACAAAATAAGGAATTTGAGTTGGATATCGATTTTGTTGTAGAATGGTGGGGTAGTAAGCTTGGTACGCACAGGAGTATAAGCGATAACGGTATTTCAACAAATTTGGATGCAAAACTAAACAGCAAAAGTTTGGGAATTTTTGAAAAAATAAAAATAAGTTTGTAATATTTGTAAGGATAAAGTATGAAAAAAAAGTTTTGGTCTGCTTTGGCAATAATTCTATGTGTAATGATTTTTGCGGTCGGCATGTCTGCATGCTCTGATAATTTAGGTGCAAAAGTGGGCGAGGTAACTATCGCTATAGAGTGCAAAACAATTCTGCAAAATCAAAATATGGATAAGGCAGAACCGGGATTAATAGATAACAAGTTGATACCTAGTGACGGCATTATTTTAAATGAAAGCTCAGTTGATATATTCGAAAAAGATAATGTGCTTACCGTGTTAAAAAGAATTTGTAAACAAAATAAAATTCATATAGATGCGGATAGCAGTTATGTAAAAGCAATTAATCATATTTATGAAATGAGTGTAGGCGAAAGCTCAGGCTGGTTGTATTTTGTTGACGGCTTACAACCAAATGTAGGGGCAAATCAATATAAATTGAAAGGTGGCGAAAAAATAGTTTTTGCCTATACCTGTGTTGTAGGAGATTTAAAGTGATTGAAAAGCAAAACCCTATAACAATATTGTGCTATTTATTTTTTGTAATTTTTATTACTATGTTCAGCACCAATCCGATAATGCTGGGCATATCTTTTGTGTCGGGAATTTTGTTGTATTGCATGCTTTGCGGGGTAAAAAAAACATTGGTACGTCTAGGCTATTTTATAATATTTGTCGCAATAATTGCTATTATCAATCCTATTTTTTCAAGACAAGGTATGACTCAATTATTTTGGATTGGCGATTTTGTCGTAACGCTTGAAGCCTTGCTTAACGGAGTTACAATCGGGGTAATGTTTAGTAGTGTTATTATTTGGTTTGGGGTGCTTAATGTTTTGTTATACAGTGATAAAATTATTTATATTTTTGGCAAATTCACTCCGAAAATCGGTACTATTTTGTCCATTGCTTTAGGACTTTTTCCAAAATATATTGTACAATATCGCAAAATAGATAACAATTTAAAAGGGCTGGGACTTTATGACGGTGCAAGTTTTTTAAGCAAAGTAAAACTAAAAATGCACACCTTGTCAACTTTAATAACTTGGTCAGTCGAAGGGGCAGTTTTGCTATCGGACAATATGTCCGCAAGAGGTTATGATTTAAAAGGTAAAAGAGTTTACGGCAAATATACCTTTGGCGTTGCGGACGGGATATTATTGATTGTCAGTCTAGCTTTGGGCACAAGTATTTTGGTATTTATGAGTTTAGGAAGCGGTAGTTTTTATTACTATCCGACGTTTAAACAGATAGTTTGGGATAGTAGTGTGTGGATATATTTTGCAACATTTGTGTTTATGAATATCTTGGCAGTTATATATTTGTGGGAGGGTGTAAAATGGCAATTTTTAAAATCGAAAATTTAAGCTTTACTTACAGCGGTGCAAAATCCTGCGTACTGCAAGATATCGATTTGCAAATTGAAGAGGGCGGTTTTTATATTATTTGCGGAAAGTCCGGCTCAGGAAAGTCCACCCTTTTAAAGTTGCTTAAAAAAAAACTTTCCCCCAAGGGCAACTGTTTGGGTAATATTTATTATAATGGCACAAATTTGATGGAATTAGACGGAAAAACTTCGGTAGCTGAAATCGGATTTGTCGGACAGGATATAGAAAGCGGTTTGGTTTGCGATAAGGTTTGGCGAGAGCTTGCTTTTGGCTTGGGCAATTTGGGCTATGACGATGAATATATAGGTGCAAGGGTAGCCGAAGTTTCCGAGTATTTTGGGTTAGGTAAAGTTTATAACAGCAAGACAAGCGAACTTTCCGGTGGCAGCAAACAAATTTTGGCTGTTGCATCGGTTATGGCAATGTACCCAAAAGTTTTGTTACTTGATGAGCCTACGTCTATGCTTGACCCTATTGCAAAAAAAAGCTTTGTTGACTTTATAGCAAGAATCAATAAAGAGCTTGGCGTTACTATTATTGTTGTGGAACATAATATGGAAAATTTATTTGATTTGGCTACAAATATTATTGTTTTGGATAACGGCAAAGTAGTAGCCTGTGAAAAGCCTAACACACTTGTACAAAGTATTGCGGATAAACATTTTTATAAAAATATAGGACTTACGGAATTTGCTGAAATTTTTGCAAAACTTGGCGGCAAAGGTAATATGCCTTGCGAGATAAAAGACAAACGCAAATGGATAACGGATAATTTTGTAGTGAAAGATACAGCCGTGAATTTAAATGAACAAACAAGCCAACAAAACAATGTGGTTTTATCTGCAAGTAAATTGTATTTTAAGTATGACAAAAAAGGCGCTGATATTATAAAAGGCGGGTCGATAAACTTAATGGAGGGAGAAATTGTATGTTTGCTTGGCGGTAACGGCGGAGGGAAAACGACTTTTGCAAATTTGCTTACAGGTGTGTACAAGCCTTATAGTGGCAAAGTAAAAAAAGATAAAGATAAAAAAATTGCCATGTTGCCACAAAATGCAAAAAGCTTGTTTGTGGAGGACACTGTTCAAAACGAAATGTATACAACTGCTAAATTGCTTAAACAGGATAAAGCTTTTGCGGATAGTTTGGTGGAAAAGTTCGAACTTGGAAATATTTTAAATAGTCATCCTTACGATATAAGCGGTGGAGAAGTGCAAAGATTGGCACTTGCAAAACTGTTTTTGACTAATCCTGATATTATAATTTTGGACGAGCCTACGCAGGGTATGGATATGCAAGCAAAAGAGTATTTGAAAAACTTTCTTGAACAGCATAAAAAAGCAGGCGGCAGTGTTATTATAGTAACTCACGATTTAAGGTTTGCAGCAAGCGTAGCAGACAGAGTAGGTTTGTTTTTTGATGGTAAGATAAGCGGATTAAGGGAGGCGGAATGCTTTTTTGAAGACAATTCCCTTTATACCACTGAATGTAGTATACTTACTAAAAATATTGCAAAAGGTCTTTATAATATAGATAAAGTAGTAAACGGATTGGAAAGAAAACCACAGGCGTAGTATGGAAAATAAGGCAAAACTAAAAAACTTGATATTTTATATAATTGCTTTTTTAATTATTCCCACATTGATAATTTTGGGGATAGTGTTTTTGCCTGCAAAAAATTATGCGGTACTATCAATAATAATAGCGGTGCTTTGCAATATCCCTTTTTTGCTAAACTTTGAAAAGTCCAAAACCAACACAAGGGAAGTCGTACTTATCGCCGTAATGGTTGCACTTACTGTTGTAAGCAGATTGATATTTGCACCTCTTCCGTCCTTTAAGCCTGTAACGGCAATGGTAATAATTACGGGTATTGCATTTGGCGGCAGAGCGGGATATGTAACGGGGGCAATGTCGGCACTTTTGTCCGATGTCTTTTTTGGACAAGGACCTTGGACACCTTTTCAAATGCTTTGTTGGGGGGTAATTGGTTTTTTTGCAGGTATTTTGTTTTGCGACAAAAAAATAAAATTATGGGCAGTTGTGGTATACAGCATTTTCAGCGGGGTGCTTTTTTCGGTTGTAATGGATATTTGGACGGTTATAGCGATAGATAACACCTTTAACTTTGTAAGGTACGGGGAAGTTTTGCTTGCAAGCATTCCGTTTATTGCAATTTATATTGTTTCCAATATTGTGTTTATTTTGATTTTAACAAAGTCTTTTATGAAAAAACTTACTAGAATAAAATTGAAGTTTGACGTTTTTAACAACAAAAAAATCTCTGAATAGTCAGAGATTTTTTTATGCTTATTTAGTAAATTTTTTGTATTTTAAAATAATTACTAAACAGCAATCAAATGTAAGTGGTTTTATATTACCAAACGTTATTTATAACTTTGCCGTTTGCAAAACCTGCTATGTTGCTTTCCATAATTTCCATCAATCTGCCGCGGGCTTCCACAGTTGCCCAAGCAAGATGAGGAGTGATAAAAGCATTAGGACAACTAAATAAAGGATTATCTTTTTCGGGTGGCTCTTTTGTAAGCACATCCCCGCCGTAAGCCAAAACTTTTCCGTTTTTCAAATTTTCGGCAAGTTCTACCTCGTTAACCAATCCTCCGCGTGCAGTGTTGATAATTATTACTCCGTCTTTCATTTTTTCGATAGTGCGATTGCAAATAAGCTTGTCGCTCTCGTTGTTTAAAGGGCAGTGTAAGGAAATTATATCGCTATTTTTTAGTAAGTAGTCAAGCGATACGATTTCGGCATTAGGGTCATTGCCCCCACTTCTTCTGTAGCCAAGCACTTTCATACCAAAAGCTTTTGCAATAACTGCTACTTGTTTTGCAATATCTCCGTAACCAATCAAACCTATCGTTTTGCCTAAAAGCTCTATTTGTTTGGTTTTGTTATAGCAAAAGTCAGGACAGTTTGCCCATTCGCCCGCTTTAACGCTGTCATTGTGCAGACCGACTTGATTTGTAATTTCAAGCAGCAATGCAATAGTAAATTGAGCAACAGACGGGGAGGAATATTTTGGGATATTGCAAACGTAAATCCCTCTTTCTTTTGCGGTTTTTATATCTATGGAATTATATCCTGTTGCAAGCATTGCAATCATTTTAAGTTTTGGCAACTTGTCAAAAATAGGTTTGTCGATAACAATCTTATTGGCAAGTACAACATCCGCATCTTTTGCGCGCTCTGCAATTAGCTCGTAAGGAGTCCTTGGATAGCACACAACTTCGCCGTATTTTTTTAAAAAATCATAGTCGTAATCGCCACGGGTAGCAGGGTAACCGTCTAAAATAACAATTTTCATCGCTTTTTCCTTTTGTTTAACTGTATAATTTCTTAAAATATTTTAGCACAACCCAATAAAAAAATCAAACAAGAATAAGCAAAATTATTTTAAAGTAAAAATATGTGGACACTGCGGTGGTATTGTGGTATACTTTAAATGTTAAAAATAAAAGAGAAAAGGTTTTTTATGAGACTCAGGAAAAAGAAAAATTTGGAAAACAGGATACTTGATTGTGGGGATATACTTGCCATTTATGAACAATATGATTTTTACAAGTTGCAGGAAGAGGAAAAGTTCCGTTTGATAGAAACAGGTAAAGTTTTTGGCAACAACAATCCGACTTTTTTGGAAATAGGTTGCGGTAAAGGCGGCTTTATTACCGAAATGGCAACTTTGCACCCCGAGATAAATTTTTTGGCAGCGGAGAGAATAAGCAATGTACTTATATGTGCTATGGAAAAAGCTTTGCAGCTAGGATTACAAAATGTTAAGTTTTTAAATTGTGATGCTGCGAACTTGTGCTACTATATAAAGGCTAACAGTATATCAAGGATTTTTTTAAATTTTTCCTGTCCTTGGCCAAAACAAAAGTATGCCAATCAAAGACTTACTAATCCAAGATTTTTAAGCATATACCAAAAATTGCTGACAAAGGACGGGGATATAATACAAAAGACGGACAGTCCGCAAATGTTTGAGTATTCGGTGGAACAACTATCTCAGTTCGGGTTTGGACTTTTTGACATAAGTTGCGATTTGCACAATAGCAAAATTGAAAACGAAGTGATGACCGAATACGAAAAATATTTTAGCGGAATCGGCAAACCTATTTTTAGACTAGCAGCAAAATTAAATGATTAACAAAAGTAAATGGCTTGACTAGATAGGCGGAAATATAAGTATAATATCGATTTTTGAAAGGTTTTTATGAAAATACGCAAATTACTCGATAGTGATTTATCGGAATTGTATAAAATTGCAGATAAAGTCAGGGAGGATAATGTCGGGGATGTTATCCACATAAGAGCGTTGCTTGAAATATCCAATATTTGTTATAGGAATTGCGATTATTGCGGGCTTAGAGCGGAAAATGAAAATTTAACAAGATACGCAATGACTATGCAAGAAATTGAAATTTTAGGTAAAAAATCATTTGATTTGGGATATAAAACTTTGGTAATTCAGTCTGGCGAAAATAATTTTTACCATATAGATAAGCTTGCAGAAGTGGTAAATAACCTTAGTAATTACGGCACAACCGTTACATTAAGCCTTGGGGAATTAGACTACAAGCATTTAAAAACGCTTAAGGAGGCAGGTGCAAAAAGGTATTTGCTTAAGTTTGAAACTGCGGATAAACAAATTTATAGTAAGCTGCATAAAGGATATACTTTGGATGGCAGGCTTGATTGTTTACGTGCGATAAAAGAGCTTGGGTATGAAGTCGGCAGTGGTTTTTTGGTAGGACTGCCAAATGAAAACTTGGATAGCGTTGCTCAAAATTTGGCGTTGCTTGAAAAATTGCAGTGCGATATGGCAGGGATTGGAGTGTTTATACCGCATAAAGATACACCGTTAAGAGCTTTGCCGTGCGGTAGTGTGCAACTGACAAAAAAGTGTGTTGCCATTACAAGAATTTTATTGCCAAAGTGCAATATCCCTATAACTACATCGGTAGGAGAGTTTGGGGATAAATATGAGTTGTTTGGTGGCGGCGCAAATGTTATAATGCAAAACATTACGCCAAATGTATTTGCGGATAATTATTGTATTTACCCAAAAAAGCACAGTTTGACGGATATGCAAAAAGATAGAGAAAAATTGGTTTACGATTTGATAAATATAGGAAGAAAGCCTATTTAAAGGAGTGGCTATGTACAATGTAAAAAGCGCAAAAGCGGAAGAATTTATTTGCAATGACGAGATTTTGCAGTCATTGCAGTTTGCAATAGATAATTGCAATGATAAAAGTTATTTAAACGAAATAATTACTAAAGCCGCAAACTTTGAGGGGTTGACTCACCGCGAGGCAATCACCTTATTGGAAAGCACTGATAAGGATATAGAAAATAAAATTTTTGAGCTTGCAAAAGCAATCAAAAATAAGTTTTACGGCAATCGTATAGTTATGTTCGCCCCCCTTTATTTGTCAAATTACTGTGTGAACAGCTGCGTATATTGCCCTTATCATATAAAAAATAAAAATATTCCACGTAAAAAATTACAGGGAGAAAATTTGACTCGTGAAGTAGTAGCGCTGCAGGATATGGGACACAAACGTCTTGCAATCGAGGCAGGGGAACACCCGACAATCAATCCGATAGAGTATATTTTGGAGTGTATTGAGAATATTTACGGCATAAACCACAAAAATGGTGCGATAAGACGAGTAAATGTGAACATTGCCGCCACAAGCGTGGAAAATTATAAAAAATTGAAAGATGCTAAAATAGGAACATATATTTTGTTTCAGGAAACTTATAATAAAGAAAATTATAAAAAACTTCATCCTGTAGGGCCTAAAAGCGACTATGATTATCATACAGAGGCTATGGACAGGGCTATGCAGGGCGGTATTGACGATGTAGGCGTAGGTGTATTGTTCGGGCTTGACAATTACAAGTACGAGCTTGTCGGCTTGCTTATGCACAAGGAACATTTGGAGCAAGTTTTTGGGGTAGGTCCGCACACAATAAGTTTGCCACGTATGCGGCCGGCGGATGATATCGATATTAAAGATTTCGAACAAGGTTTGACTGATGAAAAGTTTGCAAAACTTGTTGCAATATTAAGGATAGCCGTTCCGTATACAGGACTTATTATTTCCACAAGGGAGCAAATAAAGGTACGCGAAAGATTGCTTGAAGTAGGCGTAACACAACTAAGCGGTGGGTCAAAAACAAGCGTTGGCGGATATTGTGAAAAGGAATGTGACGGGGATAGCAGTCAATTTGAGATTGCGGACAACAGGACACTTGACGAAGTGGTAAATTGGTTGTTGTCACTTGGATATATCCCAAGTTTTTGTACCGCTTGTTATCGTGAGGGGAGGACGGGCGATAGATTCATGCGTCTTGTAAAAAGCGGTGCGATTGCCAATGTATGTCAACCTAATGCACTTTTGACTTTGGCGGAATATTTATATGATTATGCAAAAGAGGATACAAAACAAATAGGTTTTAAAGTGATAGAAAAAGAATTGGAAAATATAAAAAACGATAAAGTAAAGTTGTTGGTAAAAGAAAATTTGACAGCAATAAAAAACGGAAAAAGGGACTTTAGATTGTAATTAACCTCGATTTTCACGAGGATATTTGGTATAAATATGGATAAATTGGTTGTTGGCATTTTTGGAAAAATAAATAGCGGTAAATCTACCTTGGTCAATAGTATGGCTAAGGAGAATGTCAGTATTGTTTCCGACATGCGGGGCAGTACTTCCGACTGCGTAAGTAAAATGACCGAAATAGACGGCATAGGCAGGGTGCAGTTGATTGACTGTGCGGGATATGATGACGACGGATTGCTTGCAGGACAAAGGCTTGCAGGTGTGCAAAAAGCGTTTGATATGTCCGACATTGCACTCATAGTATGTAAAGAAGAATTTGATAAGCTAGATAAAATTTGGATTGAAAAATGCGCTGAGCGAAACAAAAAATATATATTATGCCATAACGTTATAGGCGCAGCACAAGTAAAAACCAAAAATAATGAGTTGTGGATTGATGTTGCTTGCGAACAAGGCGCAAATGCTATAATACAAATGATAAAGCAATTAAGCAGTGTAACGGAAATTGATATTTTGGGAGATTTAGTAAATGCCTGCGATAATGTGCTTTTGTGCATGCCTCAAGACGATGGCGCACCAAACGGAAGATTGATTTTGCCTCAATCTATAGTTATAAGGGCAATTATGGATAAAGGTGGTGTACCTATAATTGCAAAAAAAGAAAATTTTGGCGATATGTTTGAAAAGTTCAAAAATGACATAAGCCTAGTTATTACCGACTCCTCTGTATTTGACTATGTTTATAACATTGCGGGCGGAATTGTGCCAATCACTAGTTTTTCCGTTTTGTTTGCTAAAAAGAATGGGGATATAAATGTTTTTGTAAATGGTGCAAACAGTATAGATAGTTTGTCGGACGGCGACAAAATATTGATTATGGAGGCATGTAGCCATACTCTTTCTCACAAAGATATAGGAAGTGTGCTTATACCGAGTTTGCTTAAAAAATACACGGGTAAAAACCTTGTGTTTGAAATTGTGCGAGGAAAAGATGAGCCTAAAGATTGGTCGCAATTCAAATTGGTTGTCCATTGCGGCGGGTGCACTCAAAACAGGCAATTTATGCTAGCAAGGATACAAAAATGTGAAAAATATAATTTGCCTATTACGAATTACGGAATATTGCTTGCAAAATTAAAAGGAATACTTGCAAAAATAGTTTATTAATAAAATTGGTTTTTGTTAAAATATAAATAGTTTGATTTTTGTAAGTAGTGCACTATAAAATAAATTGAACAGACTTTCTACTTTTTTCGTTATATATGGAATAGTATAAAAAAATATACATTTGACTTATTATAAAAAAAGTAGTACAATAAATAAGTATTTAGCAACACAAGTGATATTTACTGTGTTGTGAATAAAATATAAGGAGAATTTTATGTCAAAACCTATTATCGGCAATGAGCCGAATCACAACCCTAAACATAAACGTAATCCATTGGAAAATGTTATGGGTAAATTGTCAAAAATAAAGTTTAAAACGGCTTTGATTATCTTAGGTGTATTTACTGCCGTATTGATTTTTTGGCAAATTTATTTTAGTTTGATTTCATTTTCAATCTACAATGTAGGACTAAGAGCATTTATTATCATTTTGTTATTGCTTTGGTCAATTCCATTTTTTGTATTTTTCATCAAAAATAGAAAAGAGGGATATACAAAAAAAGAGAGCTTGAAAAAGGTGCATTGGGGATGGCAAATCCCGGCAGGCATAGCAACTGTGCTTATTGTAGTTTGTATTTGCCTTGCTATATTTACAACACCAATGTTTATGGCAAAGTCATACAACACAATGATAAGTGTTGATACCAAGTCGGGTACTGCCGAGGAGCCTTTTAAGGAGTTTACGGAAGAAGTTGACGACTTTTATGACGGCGATATGCAAGTTGCAATAATTGATAAATACTTTGCCTCATTACTTGGCGAAAAAGTTTTGGGACAAAGCAGCGGTGGTTATGCGAGCCAATTTGAGGTAAACGATTACACTTTGATACATTATAAAGAGAGTTTGTATTGGGTTGGAGCATTAGAGCCAAAAGGATTTTTCCAATGGACTAGTTCTTCCAAAACAGGTACACCGGGATATGTAATAGTGGATGCAACTCAAACAGATGCAAATGCAAGAGCGGAGCTTGTAACTACTCATAATTTAAAATACACTCCCGGTGCATACTTATGGCATGATGCGGAAAGACAAATGTACTTTTCAAACATGGGTGCTTTGCGTGAAAATGAGCTTAGCTTTGAGCTTGATGATGATGGAGTACCTTACTATACTCAAGTTATTTATAAGAAGAAGTTTGGTATAACAAGCGGTGACGAGGCTACCGGTTTGCTAATTATGAACGCGACAAACGGTGAGTGCAAAAGTTATGCTTTGGACAAAGTTCCCGATTGGGTTGACAATGTTCAATCTCATAGTATGATTTTGAAGCAACTTAACTATTGGGGCGAATATTCGCATGGTTATTTTAATACTTGGTTTGCAAAAGAAGAAGTAAACAATACTACTGACGGTTACAACTATGTTTACAATAATGGCAGATTTTACATTACTACAGGTATTACCGCTAAGTCGGAAGACAGCGCTATTATCGGTATGGTGTTGTCGGATTTAAGAACAAAACAAACTGTAATGTATAATATGGTTGGAGCGACAGAGCAAGCGGCAAGAAAGTCTGCACAAGGTATTCAAGAGGCAGCTGCGGCTGGATATTATGCATCTTTCCCAACATTGATTAACTTTAGCGGTGTTCCTACTTTTTATATGGCACTAAAGGATAATGCAGGCAATATTAAAATGTATGCTTATGTAAATGTACAAGATTATACAAGTAAGCTTGCTGCGGGTATCACGCCTGAAATTGCAAAAGAAAAATATTTGGAAAAGATAAAAGGCGACATAGTAGATAAACCTGTTGTACCTAATGGGGAAGAAAAAGAGGGTAGTTTGTCGTTTATAACAGCATACATGCAGGACGGAAATACTTATTTCTTTATTACAGTAGATGGTGTTGATTATGAGATATCGATAAAAACAAAGGGCGCAAAACAACTGTTAAAAGCAAGTGTAAACGATACTGTTAAGATAAGGATTGACGGCGGTGCAGTTACCGAAGTTATCAGCGTTACCAAAAACAGTTGATATTGAAAAATAAAAAGAGACGTATTTCCGTCTCTTTTTGACAAGATAACCTATTGACTAAAACAAAACAAGGTCATAAATTTGACCTTGTTTTTGTTTTGATTTAAAAGAAAATATTTATATCGAATATTTTTTCTATCACGTTTTTAACTATCTCGGCATCCGCTGTTGTCACTTCGCCTTTGTTAATTATTGTACATGCTAACTTCTTTTCCAAACTTAAACTTTCGTACAATGCCTTGTCATTTGCTATCTGTCTTAGGTATGATACATCGCTTGCACTCAATCTTCCGTCTCCATTTACATCCCCTAATACCGACAGATATATTGTTTCCGTTACTCCCGGTTTTACATTGTACTTAAGATACCAACCTGTTCCTACTGCTAGCTCCTTTCCGTTATTTAAAAGCTCGGGTGCTATTCCCATTGCAGAGCCGGAGTCGTAAAGTAATGTTCCTTTGCTATTAAACAATCCCATATTGTATTTATCAATACCCAATCCCTCTAAGTTGTTTACAAATTCACTTATCGAAGTGTTTGGAGAAATACTGCCTAAAATATATTTTGCCGTGCCGTTTTCTATATTTAAACTACTATCATTGTATCCGTGTAATTTGTCATTGTCTTTGTAGTTTTGACGTTCGTTGTTGCTATCAAGGTAAATATAATCATAAATAGATGTTGTTGCTCTGCTAAGAACAACTTCGTCATTCTTAGCTACAAAACTTTCGTTCTCATTATAAGACAAAAAGTATTTACTAGGAGGCATATTTTTATTTCCGTAATAACTATAACCCACTGTAAATGGACTGAATATATCATAGTCATACGCAAAATTTACTGCAATTTTTGCGGATTTTTCATCTTTTTCCAGCTTGCCGTCTATCCTTATTTTATAATTTTTAGCAAAATGAATTCCGCTTTTTGTATTTTCAGCATTTGTGTTGTCATAAACTTGTGGATTGCCTGAGATATTGATGAAACAATCTATTGTTTCAACCATTATTCCGCCCACTCCGTTGGTTGCATGTTTGTTATTCTTTATTGTGCCGCCGCTTAAATTTAAAATTGAGCTACTTGACAACGAAATTCCGCCTGCATGTGTTGATTGGGACCAAACATCGTTGCCTTCAATACACGAAGTATTATTGGTAATTATTCCGCCAAAAATATTTAGAGTAGCCCTATTAAATGCGCGTAATCCTGCCGTACGGTGTGAATTGTTGTTTGAAACAATACCGTCATATATATTTGCAGTGGCTTGGCTAGTGTAAATACTTGCGCCATTATCATCCGAAAAATTATTGCAAACTATTCCGTCATAAAAGTTAAGTTTTGCACCGCCCGTAACAAAAATTCCTCCTCCGTTACCTCGACAATAATTGTTTGTTACTATGCCACCGTAAAAATTAAGTGTAGCGTTGGATTTGACTGTTATTCCGCCACCCATTTTATCTCCGCTATTTGCCTTATTGTTTGCCCCGCCCTTAATTTTGCCAAACGGCAAACTAGATAAGTTTTCGGGAGCTGTACTTTTTGCAAGAGTAGAGTTGTAGGAACTGTCCTTAATGGAAAGTGTGCTATTTGTATCTACTGTGATTACACGTCCCATCAGATTGGCGGTTTCCTTAGTCAGACCTCTATTTATTGAATGCCCGTTTAAATCCAAAGTCACGGTCATGCCATCATAAATGTACAATGAATGAGATTCATTGCCAAAAGCGGAACCTGTTCCAAAGTCATGGTCGCCTGTTGTAGGGGCGTTCCAATCGTTTAAAAGTTTGACTGTAACGTTAGTTCCTTTATTTGAATAGGCATAATTGATTGCTTCCGACCATTTTGTCGCCATTTGCGTGTTTGTGCCTGATAGCTCAAAAGTCGATGCAGAGTCTGCTACTGCACTTTCGTTGTTTTGATTATTTAAATTTTGGGAATTGTCATTTTTATCTATAGCCACATTATTAATTGCAAATGCACACCCTACTACAAGTAGAATGGAAATGACTATCGGAAAAAATATTCTTCCTACTTTGCGAATAATCTTTGCCATAATAAAACCTCCGTTTTTACCTTACATAGAATAAGTATATCTATGTACAATTTCGCGGTTTTTCGGAAAAGTTTTTTAAAGTTTTTGTAGCTTTTTTGTAAAGCAATTACAAAATGTTTATTTAAATGTTGACAAAAGTTTACTTTTGACCCTATAATATATATATAAAATGTACATAGATATACTTATTCCATGTACCCAAACTTTACATTAAAGGCAAATATTTAACCCCAATAGTCCCGATTTTTGATAGGATTATTGCAGTGAACAGCACTTTTTGCCTACTTTAAACTTTACACAAAATATGACACCGAAATCAATAAGTATTGCGGTGTTATATATTTTTTTATATATTTGCTTTTAAATGGTGTTTCAGAAAATATTCGGCTATACATATTGCTTTTTTATGATATTTAAGGTATAATGCAATTAAGTTTGATATGGGGTGGAATATGGAAAAACCGAATATATTGCTTATAACATCCGACCAACAACATTTTTCTATGTTAGGGAAGGTAAATGAAATTTTAAAAACTCCCAATCTTGATAGATTGGCGGATGAGGGGATGTCTTTTGACAGGGCTTATTGTCCAAACCCTACCTGTTCGCCGTCAAGAGCTAGTATTTTAACGGGAATGTATCCGTCCGAACACGGCTGTTGGTCGCTTGGCACAAAGCTGCCCGAAAGCACGCCTACTTTGGCGGAATATTTAAGCGAAAAGGGGTATCAAACGGCGTTAATAGGAAAGGCGCATTTTCAACCAACTAAAGGCACAAAAGAGTTTCCGTCTTTGGAAACACCTGAGTTTATGTGGGATATAGATTTTTGGAGGAATTTTGATAAGGACTTTTATGGTTTTAAACATATAGAGTTGCTAAGAAATCATACAGCAGAGCATTGGGTAGGTCAGCATTATGTAGCTTGGCTTGAAGATAACGGCTGTAAAAATTGGCGTAAATATTTTTTTAGACCTCGCGGTAAAATGTTTAATAAGGAAATGGGAAATTGGAAAATACCCGAAAAATATCACTATAATGCTTGGATAGCGGAAAGAACAAATGCGATTTTGCAAGATTGTAAGGAGGATAAAAAACCGTTTTTTGTTTGGGCGAGTTTCCCTGACCCGCATTATCCGCAGTTAGTGCCTAGCCCTTATGATAAAATGTACAGCCCTAAAGATATGAAACTTGACGATTTTTCTTTTGAGGAACACGAAAAAAATCCTCCGTATTTTAAAGAGGTGTTTAAAAAGTCTCCTAAACTTGCGGAATATAAGGAATCGGGATTTGGTGTGCATGGTTTGCATAGACATATTTACAATAAAAAGAAACAACAAAAAAAGCTTGCATATAGTTATGGTATGGTAACCTTTATGGATAAATATATCGGTAAGATTTTGGATAAAGTAAAGGAATTGGGGCTTGACGATAATACAATAATTATATTTACCACCGACCATGGCGATTTGTTTGGTCAACACGGCTTTATTCACAAATGTATTTTTCATTACGAAGATTTGCTTAGAGTGCCTATGACTGTAAAATACAAAAATCATATTCCAAGCGGAAAGCGTTCGGATAGCTTGCAGTCTCTTGTGGATTTGGCACCGACTTTATGCGATTTGTGTGGGCTTGAAATTCCAAAAAGTATGACAGGCGAAAATCAATCGGCAGTTTGGCAAGGGGAGAAGAGTAGCGGTCGCGATTATGTTATTTGCGAAAATAGACATGAACCTCATTTGATGCACCTTGTAAGCTATGTGGAACAAGACTATAAAATCACTGTGTACGAGAACAGAGATTATGGCGAGCTGTACGATTTAGAGAACGACAGTGGCGAGCATAATAACCTTTGGAATGATGGTAATTATAAACAGCTAAAGGCTCAAATGTTGTATAAATACTTGTGTGCGGAAATGAAAAAAGATAAAGTATTAAATTGCACTGTACATATTGATAAATTTACAATAAGTATAGATATTGCGTCGAAAATCGCTACTATATTGGATGAATGCGGTCAAAATTTTTGGGACGATAATAATTATATTGACAATAAAATTAACATTTTGCTAAAATTGATAAGTGATAGGATAGGCTCCCGAAAAATGTGGATGCCAAGGATAGCAGGTGCTTGATTGCCATTAAACCTATAGAGCAGAGTATAGTTTGTAAAATATATTTCGTGTTAAATAAAAACACACTCGCATATATTTGCGGGTGTGTTTGTTGTTACGATATTCGATTTGTATTATTTGATTAATTCAATGATACATTTAGTAAATACTGTCATGTGCTCTTGAACTCTGCCGGGGAAGTTTTCTTCTAACCAATCAAGTTTGTCTCTGAAAGTGTGCATTATTGCATATCCACCTTGACCATCTTCACATTGTACATAACCATCAGTGTAAGTTCCATCAGACTCGACTATATCCCAATTAGTTGCTTCAAAGTAGATAAATGGAATACCGACTTTTTTGAAAGCGGCGTGGTCTGACCAATCGCCTGTAAGTCCATAAGCATAATTTTCATTTAGACCTTTTTGAGTGATAAGTCCCATATCTTTACCAAATTCAAGTATACCTGCAAGTAACTCTTTTGAGGTATCATCTGCACCACCATAAGCATACATTTTGTCGCCGCCGGCGATAGAGTCAATGTTTACCATAAATTTAGTTTTAGCTATTTCTTCTTCGGTCATTTTGCTTACATAAGCTTTACTACCATTACAGCCTGTTTCTTCTGCACCAAATGCTACAAATATAATATTACAAGAAGGTGTTTTGTCGCTATAGTATTTAGCAGCTTCAAGCATTGCAGCTACACCGGATGCGTTGTCATCAATACCATATCCTGCAAGTACGCTATCGTAGTGAGCACCAACAATAATTTGTTTTGATGTGTCTGCACCGTTTTTAACGGCAATTATATTTTGCGAGTAAGTGGTAGTGTTGTTTTTTGTATAGTTGAAAGGTTGAATTGTAATGTTGTATCCAAAACTTTCAAATTCGTTTACGATATATTGACCTGCAGCATACTCTTGTACAGAGCCGGCTTTTCTCATATTGTATTTAGTGTTAAATACATTTAAGAAATTATATGAATAATCTCCGTAATTGTAGGATACAGCTCCGTTGTTGGAGTTGTTAGAGTTATTGTCAAGATTTCCCTCTGTATTTCCACATGCGGCAAGGCAGCAAGTGAAGATAATGCAAAGTAGTAATACCACAGTGATTAAAGTAATCTTTTTTGTTTTAGCGTTCATTTTTATATCTCCTAAAATTTTATTTCGAATTTTTATTCAACTTTGACGTTGTATATACATATTTTATTCATTCGGCATGCAAAAGTCAACTGTTTTTCGTATAAAAATACAAATTTTATGAAAAATATTCAAAATTCAGGCATTTTTGTGTATAAATAGTTATATTTTATACAAATAGTGTATAATTTGCGCTGTTTTATATCGAAATTACAATGAATTATAAGAATTAAATTGGCTAAATCTATTTTTACAACTAAATTTAGTTCAAATTTTATGCAATTTTATGAATAAAAAATGTATAAAATTGATACGTTTATACATTGCGGTAATATGCTACAAAAAACTTTGCAGGATAATGATGAGTAAACAAAGTATAAAAATATATACTAATTATATAATAATTAAATAATAAATAATTGCATTTAAAAAAAAATTGTGTTACAATATAAACGCTAAAGATGTATTTAATTTAAAGTTTAAATATTTAAATTGAAAGGAGATTGTATTATGATAAACAAAAATATGAAAATTGCAGAACTTTTAGAGCTTAACGTGTCAGAAGAAAAAATCAATCAAATTGCAGAAACTTTGTTTAGCTTTGGTATGCATTGTTTGGGTTGTGCTATGGCAAGCGGCGAGACATTGGAAGAGGCTGCTATGGTGCACGGTATTGACATTGACGAAATGATAGACGCTTTAAATAAAGTAGTAAGTGAATAATAAAAATTACCATTCCGTTTGGGGTGGTAATTGATTTTTGAAAAATAGTTATTTTTAACAAATTAATAATTTAATATTAAAATTAATTGCATTTAAATTAGCGGTTTTTATTGTTATAATAAAAATTTTGATGTGATTGATTTTTTTATTAAACTACTACATTTTAGGAGAAATATATGACAGATATCGAGATTGCAAATGCGACCCAAATGCTTGAGATAAGTGAAGTTGCTAAAAAACTTGGCTTAAGTGATAAGGACATTGACCCTTACGGACATTACAAGGCAAAAATCAATGTAAAGCCGAATGACAAAAAAGGCAAATTGATTTTGGTAACTGCCATTAACCCTACAAGTTTGGGAGAGGGTAAAACAACAACATCTATAGGTTTGGCAGACGGCATGGCAAAAATAGGCAAAAAGGTTTGCTTGGCACTTCGTGAGCCGTCACTTGGACCTGTTTTTGGTATAAAAGGCGGCGCTACAGGCGGTGGACACGCTCAAGTTTTGCCTATGGAAGATATAAACTTAAACTTTACAGGCGATTTGCACGCAGTTACAACCGCAAACAATTTGATTGGTGCTATACTTGACAATCATATTCAACAGGGCAACAGCCTTGGCATAGATGTAAGAAGAATCACTTGGAACAGGTGTGTTGACTTAAATGACAGAGCGTTAAGAAATGTGCTTGTAGGACTTGGCGGCAGGTTGAATGGTGTGCCACGTGAAGACCATTTTAACATTACTGCGGCATCCGAAATTATGGCTGTGCTTTGCTTATCGACCGATTTAATGGATTTGAAAAAGCGTGTCGGGGATATCATAGTTGCTTATAATTATGACGGAAAGCCTGTTACTTGCAGAGATTTAAAGGTGCAGGATGCAGTTGCTATCGTGTTAAAAGAAGCTATAAAGCCAAACTTGGTACAAACTTTGGAAGGTACTCCTGCTATTATTCACGGAGGTCCTTTTGCCAATATCGCACATGGTTGCAATACCGTAATTGCTACAAAACTTGCTATGTCGCTTAGCGATTATACAATAACCGAGGCAGGCTTTGGTGCGGATTTAGGTGCGGAAAAATTCCTAGATATTAAATGTCGTGTTGCGGATATCGAGCCGGATTGTGTGTGCTTGGTTGCAACAATAAGAGCGCTTAAGTACAATGGTGGAAGAAAGACCGAGTTTGATAAGGAAGATATGCCGGCGTTGAAAGCAGGTATTTGTAATTTACTTGGACATATCGATAATCTTACAAATGTGTTTAATGCAAATGTAGTGGTTGCAATCAACAAGTTTATTACGGATACGGATAAGGAAGTAGAGTTTGTTGCAAAGGAATGTCAAGCTTATGGAGCAAAAGTAGTACTTTGCGAAAGTTGGGCAAAAGGCGGCGACGGTGCTGTCGAACTTGCAAAAACTATCGTAGACGTTGTAGATAACAACAGCAAAAAACTTAGCTACGCTTATGATTTGACTGATGATATAAAGACTAAGATTGAAAAAATTGCAACAAAAGTTTACGGAGCTGCAAGGGTAGATTTTACAAAGCAAGCTTTAAATGCCATTGCAAGCTGTAAAGACTTGGGGTTTGAGAATTATCCTGTTTGCATTGCAAAAACTCAGTATTCTTTCTCCGACGACCAAACTATGCTTGGCAGACCGAAAGATTTTGTTTTCCATGTTCAGGATATTCAAATTAGGAGCGGTGCTAAATTTATAGTTGCAATCGCAGGAAGTATAATGCTAATGCCGGGACTTGGTAAAAATCCTGCTGCTTGTAATATGGAAATCGACGAAAATAATGTGATAAAAGGATTGTTTTAATAATGGAAAAATCGACAAATTTTATTGAAGATATTATAAATAATGATTTGGAAAGCGGTAAACACAACGAAATTATAACCAGATTTCCGCCCGAGCCAAACGGATACTTACATATAGGTCATGCAAAAAGCCTTTGCATAAACTTTGGTATGAAGGAAAAATACCATGGTAAATGCAATCTTAGATATGACGATACAAATCCTGCAAAGGAAGATGTAGAGTACGTAGACAGCATAAAAAAAGACATTGAGTGGCTTGGTTTTAAGTGGGATGAAGAGCTTTATGCATCCGATTATTTTGACAGAATGTACGAATGTGCTATATTGCTTATTAAAAAAGGCTTGGCGTTTGTATGTGATATGACAGGCGACGAAATAAGGGAGAACAGGGGGACGCTTACAACCCCCGGCAAAAATTCCCCTTATCGCGATAGGAGCATAGAGGAAAACTTGGATTTATTCCGCCGTATGAAAGAGGGCGAGTTTGCCGACGGCAGCAAAGTGCTAAGAGCAAAAATAGATATGGCAAGCCCTAATATCAATATGCGTGACCCTATTATTTATCGTATATTACGCGAAACACATCATAGGACAGGGGATAAATGGTGCATTTACCCAATGTACGATTTTGCTCATCCTTTGGAAGATGCGTTTGAGGGTATAACTCACAGTATTTGTACTTTGGAGTTTGAGGACCACAGACCGCTTTACGATTGGGTAAAAATTAATTGCGGTTTTGACCCGGGACCAAGGCAAATCGAGTTTGCAAGACTTAATATGAATAGGACTATAATGTCCAAAAGATATTTGAAAAAGCTTGTCGATACAGGCTTTGTGGATGGTTGGTCTGACCCAAGAATGCCTACATTGAGCGGTATGAGGGAGCGTGGTTATCCTGCCGAAGCAATAAGAGACTTTTGCGAAAGAGTAGGTGTTGCAAAGGCAAACAGCGAAGTTAATACTGCAATGCTGGAGTTTTGCGTAAGGGAAAACCTAAATGCAAATGCAGATAGAGCAATGGTTGTAAAAGACCCTATCAAAATGATTATTGAGGGTGTTGACGAAGAAGTGTATGAGGTGGAAAATAACCCTAACGCGGAAGATAAGCAATACCACAAAGTTACATTTAGCAATCAAGTGTTTATTGAGCGTGACGACTTTATGATTGACCCACCGCCTAAATACAAAAGACTTGTTGTAGGCGGCAGCGTAAGGTTAAGGAATTCGTATATCGTTCAATACAAGAGCCATGTATGCGACAATAACGGCAATGTGGAAAGTGTTACTGTGCAAATTATACCTGATAGCAAAAGCGGCGGCGTAAATGCAGGAATGAAAGTAAAAGGCGTTATTCAATGGGTAAATGCCAAAGACTTTATCCCTTGCGTGTTACACGAGTATGACTATTTGCTTATGGATGGCGATGGGGACTTTAACGACAGGTTAAATCCTAATTCGCACATTATTTTTGAAAATGCGGTAGCGGAAAGCAGCTTGAAAAATGCTAAGCCTTACGATAGATTTCAATTTATGCGAATCGGTTATTACAGTGCAAAAGGTAACTATGGTAAGGATGGTAAATACGAGTTTAATCGTATAGTTTCTCTAAAAGATAGTTTTAATATAAATAAATAATAAAAATAATGTATCTATAAAAAAGCAATTTGATTTAATCATTTTTATTTTATTTGATAACATTACAAAAGGATAAGGTGTATTTATGCAAAAAGCTAAAAAATATCTTACAATCTCTGCATTTGTTTTGCCGTGCGTTATTTTAGCTGCTTGGTTGTTGTATTTGTGCTTTATGGCAAGTGAAGTCGCAGTGCATTTTAACATCGAAGGTCAAGTCACAAGATTCGGCAGTAAATATGAATATTTGATTGTAGCCGGTTTATTTTATATTTTTCCGTTGATTATGGCTATTATTTTTCATAAAGTAAAAATGAGTGACAATTTAAGATTGGTCGGTTTGAGCAGCTCTGTTGTAATGTCAGTGGCATTTTTGGCGGTAAGTATATACTTTTTTGTCATAGTTACGCAAAAAAGTGTTTCCTTGATTTTTCTATTTGAAAATAGGATATCATTTATATTGACTTTGATGGGGGCTTTGTTTGTGATTTTGTCTCACATTTTGCCTTTTGTTTATAACAGAGAAAGACTTAAAAATGAAATTGCTAAAAAGTATGCTGTAATAATAGATATATTAATCGGGGTATGCGGTTTTGTGATAATGTTAGGTACACTTTTGCTAAACAATTACTATTCTTTTATAGTGTTCTTTTTGAGTATTTTGGTTGCAATAGCAATTTGGTATATCTTTCAAGCGGTTATGCAAAATAAAGTTAAGGAAAAAGAATAATAAAAATAACCACCGTAATAGCGGTGGTTATTTTGTCATATTGTTCACATTACATTATTGGTTTAATAATATAAAAAAGATGGTTGTAGATTACTTTAATAAGTGATAACAACTTATTTGAGTTTTCGGTTTTGCAGTGCCTTTTTTAGTTCATTTAATAATTCGTCTTTTTTTGTATTGTCTTGCAATAAATATTTGGTTAAATTTTTTTTTGAATTTGCATACTGCCATGATTTGTAAGTCCCGCCGAATGTATATTGTATAAAAGCAATAAGATAATCTACATTTTTTATAATCCACTTGTTCCTTTTTAAAGCAGTGTAGGTGTATTGGGTGTGCAATAGCTCAGGAAATATAATATCGTCATACAAAGTTTTATTTATATTGGATAGAGTATACTTATTAAAATAGGTTGCAATATAAATTGATTTAATATTAGGATATATTTTTTTTAGCTCATTTATATACTGTGCCATCATAAAGTTAAATGTACCGTATCCGTCGCAGTAAAATGTTGTAACGTTATGTTTTTCAATCAAATCGACTACAATAGTTTGAGCTTTATTCAAAATTTCGGCCGATGGTGTAGCATCGGTATTGCCCATAAAAGTACATTTTTTTGACATTATTTTAGTTCTCCTTTGGTATATTTATGCTAATTATAGCACATTTTACGATTTTATGCTAGATATAGCAGTATTTATCTATTAAAAATTTATATACTTATTGTATAGGGTGTATAAATGAAAATTGAAGATGCAATCATTGCAAGGATAGAGCAATTAAAAATTGAAAAAGGGTTATCACAATATAAACTATCGGAAAAAAGTGGCGTTCCGCAAACCACTTTGGTTTCTATAAAACGAAAAAGAAGTATCAATGTCGGAGTGTCAACAATTCATAAAATATGTGAAGCGTTTGAAATTGACATGCAAGAATTTTTCAATTCTCCGTTGTTTAAGGAATTAGATAATTCCGAGTATTAAAAGTGACTTTTGCGTTGAGTACTTTTTTTGTTTTTATTATTGATTGTTATATGAAAAATTAATAAATTGTCAAATATTAATTTTATAAATTTCCACCGTTTTGCGATGGAAATTTTTTTCTATATTATTAAATACGTTTAGTTTCTTTAAAGTTAATTATTAATTCTTTTTAGATGGACATTGTAATAAATATTTAGTTATGTGTTTTTTTTTGATTTTGCATATTCCCAAGTCTTATAAGCACCGCCAAAGGAATGTTGTATAAACGCAATAAGATAATCTACATTATGTATTATCCACATATTTCTTTTTTGTAATTCTGTATCTATAAGGAGTACTTTCTAATTCAGGAAAAATTATTTCGTCATATAAATCTTTATCAATGTTGGAAAGTGTATATTCGTCAATATATGGTGTAATATAAAATGATTAATGTTTTTATATTTGTTTCTTAATGAATTAATATGTTGTGCCATTATAGAATTAAATGTACTATAACCACCGCAATAAAAAATTGTTACATTGTGTTTTTCAATTAAATCTATAACAATAGCTTTAGCTTTACTTATAATTATTTCTGACGGGGTAATATTTGAGTTTCCTATAAAAGTGCATTTTTTAGACATATTGATTCTCCTACAAATAAATTATACATCACTTAATAGTGTATAGTAAGCATTTTAGTGATGTATAATTAATAATAAGAGCATGGATATTAAAAAAGAAGTTGGAGAAAGATTAAAACGTAGCAGGAAAGATGCTCACTACACTCAAGCACAAGTCGCAGAAATGTTGCTTATGACACAACAGCAGTATAGTAGATTTGAGAACGGCATATATGAGCTTAATTATTCGCAAATCATTTTTTTATGCAAGCTGTATGACATTTCGGCTGATTATTTATTTGATTTGGAAATTTTTTAATACTAAAAGGCAATTTTTTAAATGTATTTTAACATTAAGGGTGGGCGATAATAATGTCGCTCATTTATTTTTTTGTAAAAATCAATCAAAGTTATAAATAAGATTGATATTTTTTTCTAATTTGATATAAAATGACATAAAAATTAATTGTATATTTTAAAGTTTTGTGGTAAAATATACAAATAAAGTAGTACCATTATGGGCTATATTTACATATTTTATTATTAAATTTTCTTGATGGGTATCCGTTAGCGGAACTCAAGCGAGGTGTGTATGAACAACAATAAGTCAAGGACGATTGCCGTAAACGGCATTCTTATTGCGTTGATGCTAGTTATGACTATCACAATGTTGGTTACCGGAGGGATGGCGTTTTTACCCCTTACCGTATTGGTTGTAGGTATGGTTGTAACAGGCAAATGGACGGCCGTTATTTTAGGGTTTACTTTTGGACTAGTAAGTTTGGTATCGGCATTTATTTTCCCATCTCCAACAGCACCGTTTTTCCAAAATCCATTGGTATCCTTATTGCCTAGAATTTTAAGTGCGATTTTGGCATTTTGTATATTTAAATTGTCTCAATTTACAATAAGTAAAATAAATAAAAAATTAAAAAAACCTATTAACGAGTATGTCGCAAAATCAATTTCTACCGCTTTAGGTGCGATTTTCGTAGTGTTTTTTAATACTTTGTTTGTTTTAACAATGATTTGGTTATTGTATAACGGCAAGACCTTAGGCTCGGTATTTGTAAATAAGGAATTTGTAATGGGCTTAATCACAATCAACTTTGTGGTTGAAATAATAGTCACTCCGATATTATCTATGCCTGTTGCTTTTGCAGTGGATAAGTTTTTAAAAAGAAATCGCAAACAAGTAGTAACCGATAAAGATTTAGAGGGTATCGATATAGTACAAAATGACGAAAATTTGAGCGAAAGTAAATATATTGACGGCAATTATGATAATATAGATAAAGACTGAAAAGGGGTAAAAAATGTTATTAGTTATTGATGCGGGAAATACTAATATAAAATTGGGTATTTTTGACGGGGACGAGTTGGTTTTTTCGTGGCGTATGAGTGTTAAAGTAATGCGTACCGCCGACGAAATGGGCATAACTATGCAAAACTTGTTTACCACAAAAGGCATAAGCTTTGAGGATATTGACGGAATTATTATGAGTTCGGTATCTCCGTCTATCAACTACACTATAGAACACGCGTGTATGCACTATATGAATATCAAGCCTATGATGGTTGGGGTTGGCGTAAAGACAGGTCTTAACATTAAATATCTTAACCCTCACGAAGTAGGTGCGGATAGGATAGTAAACAGCGTTGCAGGCTACAAGCTTTATGGTGGGCCTTGCATTATTGTGGACTTTGGCACGGCAACTACTTTCAATATGATATCCGATAAAGGGGAATTTTTGGGCGGCGCAATCGCACCCGGTATAAAAACAAGTCTTGACAGCCTTGTAAACAATGCCTCCAAACTTATGAGGATAGAGCTTAACAAACCGGATAATATTATCGGCAAAACCACTGCTGCAAATATGCAGGCCGGTACAATTTACGGTTTTACGGGACTTGTTAAGTATATAACGCAAAAGATGAGGGAAGAGTCGGGCTTTATGGAGGCAAAGGTAATTGCAACGGGCGGACTTAGTGAGTTGGTTACACAAGTTGATAGCAACATAATAGATGTGATTGACAGATATTTGACCTTAAAAGGTTTAAAAATAATTTACAATATGAATAAATAACGGAGGTAATATATGAAATCAGTAGGAATTGCTATATTGGGTTTTGGTACTGTCGGCGGCGGAACTTACAATATTTTGGCAGAAAGAAAGGAAAGAATCAAAGAAGAGTACGGTGTTGATATTACCGTAAAAGCAATTTATGTAAGAAATCCTAAAAAGGCAATCGCAAATGGTGCTCCACAAGAGTTGGTAACTAGCAATTTCGATGACATTATTACCAATTCGGCAATAGATATCGTTGCAGAGTGCATTGGCGGTATCGAGCCTGCAAAGACATTTTTGATTGAATCGCTAAAAGCAGGCAAAAATATTGTTACTGCAAATAAGGAGTTGTTTGCAAAACATTGGGGAGAGCTTGAAAAGTACGCTCAGGAGACTAAAGCAGGTATGTATTTTGAGGCTACTTGTGGCGGAGGTATACCTGTTATAAGGACTTTGACTCAAGCCATGCAAGCAAATACTTTACTTCAAATAAAAGGTATCATAAACGGCACAACAAACTACATTTTGTCAAGAATGTCCGACGAGGGTGCCAGCTATGCAGATGTCTTGGCAGATGCTCAAGCATTAGGCTTTGCAGAAGCAGACCCTACAGCCGATGTGGAAGGTTTTGATGCAAGTTATAAACTTTCCATTTTAAGCTCGCTTGCTTTTAATAGATTTTTACCTGTGGAATTGATTTATCGTGAGGGTATAAGCAATGTTCAAGCCGAAGATATTGCTATTGGTAAGCAACTAGGATATACAATTAAACTTCTTGCAATCGCAAAATTGATTGACGGAAAAATCGAAGCCCGTGTTCATCCCGTATTTTTGAAAAATTCGCATCCGCTTGCAAGCGTTTCAGGCTCGTTTAATGGTATTTTCCTTGTGGGGGATAACGTAGGCGACATTATGCTTTACGGTAGAGGTGCAGGCGCTTTACCTACAGGAAGTGCGGTTGTAAGTGATATTGTTTTTTGTGCAAGACAAATCGAGCATGCAAGATATGCCGAGATAAGCGACGTTATCAAAAAACAAGATATTATCACAGACTTTACAAGCGATTACTATATGAGAATGACTGTGTTGGATATTCCTGGAGTTTTAAGCCAAATTACAAGCATTTTTGCAGATAACAATATAAGCATTACAAGCATGAGACAAGATGCGGGCGAAGGTGTGGTAAGCATTGTACTTGTCACTCACAAATCTTCGGAAAACAATATCCGCAAAGCGATAAAGGAAATAGAGTCCTTAAGCGAAGTACAAAAAGTTAATGCAGTAATAAGGGTAGAAAAATAAAATTTAAATTTTATATTTTTACAAATAAATTTAGGTAAAATTATTGGGTATAAGTTACTATTATATTTGTGGTTATAATAAATGAATACAAGCTTATAGCAAAATAATTTACTTGCCGAAAAACTTGTGATAAAATGTAATAGAACAAACAAAAGGAGCTATATTTATGGAAACAAAACAAACTGTTGTAATTGTTGACTTATCCGGTCGTTGCAATCAACTTATAGCAAGAAGTGTACGTAACCTTAATGTTTATTGCCAATTAGTTGGCGATAACGCAAAAATTGAGGACATTAAAAAAGTTAATCCTATCGGTATTATTTTGACAGGTGAGAGCGATGGCGAAAAAACTATCGAGGCTGAGGTTAAGACTATCGGTGTGCCTGTATTGGACATTAGGGATATCGATGTGGAAAGCAAGCAAGGTGTAAAAACTTTAAAGTCTTTCTTGTACAAAACTTGCAAGGCAAAAGGCGATTGGACTATGAAAGCTTTTACCGAGGCTATGGTGGCCGAGTTGAAAGAGAAAATCGGCGACAAGAAAGTGCTTTGTGCTTTGAGTGGCGGTGTTGACAGTGCTGTTTGTGCAGCGTTGATACATAAGGCAAATAAAGATTGCTTGACTTGCGTTTTTGTTGACCACGGTTTGATGAGAAAAGGCGAGCCTGAACAAGTTGTTGATGTTTTCCGCAATAAGTTAGGCATGAATTTAATTCATATCGATGCAAGCGAAAGATTTTTGACTAAGCTTGAAGGGGTAAATGACCCAGAGCGTAAAAGAAAGATTATCGGCGAAGAATTTATACGTGTGTTCGAAGAGGAAGCTAAGAAAATCGGTGCTGTAGACTTTTTGGTGCAAGGTACAATTTATCCTGACATTATCGAGAGCGGTATTGGCAGTAAAGGTTTGGTAAAAAGCCATCACAATGTAGGCGGATTGCCTGACGTTATAGATTTTAAAGAGATTTTGGAGCCTGTTAAAGATTTGTTTAAGGACGAAGTAAGAAAGGTTGGTATTGAAATCGGTTTGCCACTTGAGCAAGTTAATCGTCAACCATTCCCCGGTCCGGGTCTTGGTGTAAGATGTATAGGTGCTATCACTCGTGAGAGACTTGCTATTTTGAAAGATGCAGATTTTATCATGCGTGAGGAAATTGCAAAAGCAGGTTGGGATACAAAAATTTGGCAATACTTTGCTGTTGTTACAGATATGAAGAGTGTTGGCGTTCGTAACGAAGTAAGAAGCTATGAGTACACAGTTGCACTTCGTGCTATCCATAGTATTGATGCTATGTCTGCTCAATTCGTGCATTTGCCTTTTGAAATTTTGGAAACAATAAGCAGAAGAATTACTACAGAAGTTGTTGGTGTAAACAGAGTGGTTTACGATATTACTTCAAAGCCTCCTGCAACTATTGAGTGGGAGTAATTAGCCCGTTTGTGTCTGAAATACAGATGAAAAAATAAACTATATGACAATAAAAATACACCCCGAAACTAATGTTTAGGGGTGTTGCTTTTTGTGTAAAGTTTAAAGTAGGCAAAAAGTGGCATTCACTGCAATAATCCTATCAAAAATCGGGACTATTAGGGCTAAAAAATTGCCTCCAATGTAAAGTTTGGGTACATGGAATAAGTATATCTATGTACATATTACATATATATTATAGGGTCAAAAGTAAACTTTTGTCAACGTTTAATTAAACATTTTGTAATAGCTTTACAAAAAAGCTACAAAAACTTTAAAAAACTTTTCCGAAAAATCGCGATTTTGTACATAGATATACTTATTCTATGTAAGATAAAAACGGAGGTTTTATTATGGCAAAGATTATTAAAAGAGCTGGTATAATATTTTTTGTATTAGTAATATCTTGTCTATTAATTGTTGGCTGTGCTTTATCTTTTAATATTAATAGTAATGACAACAATTTGATAAATGGTGCAGTTGATAGCGAAAGTACCGCAGATGTTGAAGAAAATTATGATTTTGAACTTACCGGTAATAGCGCAAATATGGCTGCAATTTGGAAAGACGCAGTCACTGCTGCTTTAAGCACAAGAAGTATAAAAGTAAAAATGCTTGAAGATTGGACAGCACCTAATACTACTGATGGAGTAACTTCTTTTGGTGAAGATGCCGACGAACTTGCTTTTGTCGGTGGGTCAATTAAGGTGCCGGAAGGAGCAGATATTGAACTTAATCTTAATGGACATATAATTAATAGAAATTTACAACGCCCTATTATTAATGGACGAGTAATAGTAGTTGAAGGTAAGTTAACCATAAATGGCAATCCTGAGGGATTGCGTGACGCAAAAAAAACATTTAGAGAAGTTCCAAGTTTGCTTGAAAAAACAAATAATATTGGTAAAATTACAGGCGGTAATGTTAGTGGATATGGTGGCGGAATATTCGTGGCTGAACATGGACAATTAGACATAAAAGGCGGAATGATATTAAATAACTATGCTTCATCAATGGGTGGCGGAATTTGTGCACAGTTTGCTACATTGAATTTTTATGATGGTGTTGTAACCAACAATACTTCTATGAGTAATGGCGGTGGAATCGAATCAATAGGTTCGGAATTTAATTTTTACGATGGTATTGTAGCAAACAACTATGCACACGTTCATGGTGGTGGTATTTCCAATGATATTGCAAGGTCAACTGCTAATCCAGATTTTCATGGTAGTTTTTATATGTATGGAGGAAGTATTTCATACAATAGAATGCGTTATGGTGGACTTGCAACTTATGGCGTAGAAGCAGAAATTTTTGATGGCGAAATTACTTACAACCAAGGTTGGGGCGCAGGTTCCGGTATAACAGTTTGGTTAGGTGCAAATACAAAAATCCATGGTGGATTAATATCTCATAACGTATCTGAATATTATGCAGGTAATATCACATCTACAGAATATTGTGGTGGAGGAATATTGTTTGGTTCTAGCTCAAGTTTATTAATGGATGGTGGAGAGATTTCTTACAATACTATCAAAGGATTTTTGGAAGGTCAACAAGTAATTGGCGGTGGAATTGGTGTTTATAATGGTGTACGTGAATTGACTTTGATTGGTGGAGTAATAAAAAATAACAGCGTTGTTGATATCGAAAGTCAAGTATCCTATGCTGGCGGTGTAGGTTTTAGACCAGGTATTAATTGTCCATTTAATATGGGTGGAGATATACAAATTTATGATAACAATATAAATGGAAAAGATTCGGATTTGCGTTTGGATGCAACTCGTAAAATTAATATTACTACTCCTTTTACAGCATCTGCACATATAGGTATTAGATTAGATGAAAGTTATACTTCTAATACATTTACTAATGGATATAGCGCAAACAATATTAATCCAAGTAAGTTTTTCTTTAGTAATGATGGCGCATATCTAGCAACATTGAATGGTGGAGAAGTATCATTTGAAAATACTATAGAGAGCAATGTTTATGATTTTGTATATATAGAAAATGGAAAAAGACAAA
>CAJUOU010000006.1 GCA_910588545.1 uncultured Christensenellaceae bacterium | reverse complement strand
CCGAAAGCACTCACAAACCAAAAGTTTGAGGGTGTAACTTTTTGTGTAAAGTTTAGAGCAAGCAAAAAGTGCCGTTCACTGCAATAATCCTATCAAAAATCGGGACTATTGGGGTTAAATATTTGCCTTTAATGTAAAGTTTGGGTACATGGAATAAGTATATCTATGTACATATTATATGTATATTATAGGGTCAAAAGTAAACTTTTGTCAACATTTAATTAAACATTTTGTAATAGCTTTACAAAAAAGCTACAAAAACTTTAAAAAACTTTTCCGAAAAACCGCGATTTTGTACATAGATATACTTATTCTATGTAAGGTAAAAAACGGAGGTTTTATTATGGCAAAGATTATTAAAAGAGTTGGGATAGTATTTTTTGTGCTAGTAATTTCCTTTCTATTAATATTAGGTTGCATGTTCGCATTAAATGCAACAAGTGATATGACAAACAACTTGAACAGTGCCGATAATAATTTGAATCAAGTTCAAACGGTTGCTACTCCACCGCAAGTTGACGATAGGTTTGTTTTTAATTGGCAAGGTAGCGATGAGGAAATAGCTACTCAATTAAGCAATGCGAGAAAGGTTTCCAGGGAGTCTAGTGTAATATGTAAATTGATACTAATGCAAGATATAAAGATAACCTCATCAATCTATATTTTTCAAGGCGAAAAAATTTTAATAGATTTAAATGGACATACCATAGATAGAGGTCAAACGCAAGCAGTAGGTTATTCTTCGTGTTTTTATGTGCACGGCGTTTTATTTATTACCGACAGCAAATTTGTTGCGAATGCAGATAATATAAAGGCACAAGTAAAAAACATATATGAAAATAAAGGGGCTAAGACAAATGCACAAATAATTGCGGAACTAAGCACTATAAATTGCGGAAAAATTACTGCAGGTATGACTAAAGGACATGGCGGAGCAATTAATATTAAAGGCACAACAGAGGTTTCGGCAGGTCAAGTATATTTTTACGGTGGTATGATATATAATTGCAATTCCACAAGCGATTCCGGCGGGGGCGGTATTTACGGTTACTATGGGTCAGCCTTATATTTTTATGATGGTATAATTGCAGCAAGTTTTGCAAGTCGTGGTGGTGCAGTTTCCATTGACGGAAGTTGTACTATAACAAATGGTTTGTTTGTCGGAAATTCAGCAACACTTAGCACAGTGGGCGGTGGCGCTATATATATTGACGGTGGCGCTAATACTTTGTCTGATATCGAAGTGTTATACAACGACGCTGTTGGCAGAGGTGGCGGGCTTTATTTGCGAAATGGTATACACGATATAGATAATGTAAAAATTAACAACAATCAAGCCCTATACGCAGCCGGTATATATATTAATCAAAATGCAAGGGTAGATATTAACACTTCGGAAATCAATAATAATTTAGCGGATACTTTTGGCGGAGGTGTTTATATTACGGATGTTGCATTTGTAATGATTGAAAATAGTACTATCGATGGCAATCGTGCATTAAATAAAACTACCGAAGTCGGTGCAGGAGGATTGCAAGTAAACTACAAATCGGTTGTTTTTGCAAGAGATATTAATGTTCGCAACAACTATTTCAACACGGATGGCGGAGGAATTTCCGTAAGTAGAAATGCAAAATTGCACTTGGCGGGTGAGCTTGATATTTCGGGTAATACCATTGATAGCGGTGCAAGCGATTTGTTTATAATAGATAGACAAGTAAATATTTACGACAAGATTACTTTAGCGGATAGTAGTAAAAAAATATGTGTAAGACTCGGCTACACTTATGACAGGTTTACGCCATTTACAACGGGCTACGCGTTTAACGGAAACAGTGATGTCGACCCGTCCACAATTTTTTATACCGACGATACAAATGCTAAAGCGGTTTTGAAAAACGGGGAAGTCCTATTTGAGTATTTTACCGATAGCGTATATGATTTTGTTTATTTGCAAGATGGTTACCGCAAAGCTTACAAAAACAACAACAAGATACACGGTTACAATGACAGCGAGTTGGAAAGATATGTATTGGGAAATATAAAACCAAACACTTCGGTAAACGAATTTGTAAATAACCTAGCACCTTTGGGTATTGATAAAAACAATTTACAACTATCGGATAGTAAAGGCAAAACAATTTATCAAAACGGAGCAGTAGATAGTGGCATAAACAGTGCTATTGCAGATAACGGCAAAGAGATGGCAATAGGAACAGGATGGTGTATACAGACAAACGGCGAAACGATATACCTATCCGTATTGGGGGATGTGAACGGCGATGGAAGGATAAGTGCAAGCGATGTGTCCTACTTGAGAGAAATAGCAAGTGACAACGCATTATACGAAAGTTTAAGTGTGGAGAAAAAGCTAGCGAGTATGGTAATAAACAAAGGCGAAATAACCACTGCAGATGCGGAAATCGTAAGGAATGTGATAGACAAAATCATTACGATAAATATTTTCTTTTAAAAGATAAAAGCAAAAGCTCGAGAAATCGGGCTTTTTGTTTTTATTTGTCGATTTAAGATTTAATGCTTAGTTGTTTGTTGTTAACCTTTAAAATATAATTAATTAGTTTTATCTATAATAATTTACTATAAAGCAATTTTGATAAAACCATTTCGTTGACTAATTTGTTATTTTGTGATAAATTAATGGAAATATAAAAAATAAGGGTAACAATATGCAAAGCTGTAAATTGGGCGAGGACAATTTAATAAAAGTTTTTTCTGCCAATGTTATACCTGCTATTATTGCTATGGTCATCAACGGGGCTCAACCGATAATCGACGGATTGTTTTTGGGTAAGTTCGCGGGACTAAATGCAATGGCAAGTGTTAACATTGTAGGCCCTTTTATGCAGATAATTTTTGCAATTTCTTTTATTGTTTGCACAGGCGCAATCAGTTTAATTGGCAGAAGTTTGGGCAGCGGAAGCGATGACAAGGCACGCAGTGTATTTCGTACATCTTGTGTATTTATAACGCTAGTTTCGCTTTTAGTCACGATTTTTGGCGGTATTTTTTCGGTAAACATAGCAAAATTGCTAAAAGCTACAGATATTTTGGTTGCCGATTCCGCTATGTATATATTTGTTATTTCCTTTTTTGCACCAATAATTTGCAATATGTATTTAACGGGTTTTACCACACGTGTTATAGGCAAACCTAATCAATATTTATATGGCGCAGTTGCAAGTTTAATTTCAAATGTATTGCTTGATTACCTTTTTATCGGTGTTGCTAATTTAGGTGTTATGGGTGCGGCTCTTGCAACAGGTATATCCTATTTTATCGCACTATGTGTTTGCAGCATACCATTGTTAAGAAAGAGTAATGCAATCAATTTTTTTAAAGGCAAAATCAACTTTAAACTTATGCCACCCGTTATAGCAAACGGCTCTTCCGAGGCAGTTGTATGCGGTTCAACAGCTATATCGGTATTTTTGTTTAACAGTGCACTGCTAAACATTGCGGGAGAGGCAGGCGTTGCGGCGTTCACAATAATTAATTACATTGCCACATTCGGTACGCTTGCAATGTTTGGTATTTCCGACGGAATAAACGCAATAATCAGTTATAACTATGGTGCAAACAAAATGAAAAGGGTACGAAATACTTATTTATCCGCACTTATATTAAATATTGTAATTGGTTTGACGGTATTTTTGATTGTATATTTTGCAGGAGATAAGTTGATTACAATGTTTTCAAAAGACCCTGTGGGAGATGCCGCGGTTATCGAAATGGCATATCACGGTGCAAAAATATATGCCATAGCATTTTTTATGATTGGCTTTAATATTGTAGGCTCAGGCTTTTTTACCGCAATAGGCGGGGCATTAAGCTCTGTTCTTATAGCGGCAAGCAGAGGGCTTGTTTGGATAATAGTAGGAGTAAAAACATTCCCTTTATTTATGGGGATTGATGGTGTTTGGTGGACTTTCCCATTTGCGGAAGTTTGTACCATAGTGCTTACAGCGATTTTGTTTGCGGTGTTTTTAATCAAATTGAAAAAGGAAAAAACAAGTCAAAAATCGGCATTAACCCAAAATAAAGAGTAAAAAGTATTAATAAGATATAATAAGTGTAACTTTTTTATGATTAAATATCAATTTATAAATTAACCTAATAAAAACAAGCAGTAGATAAAATAAAAGTTTAACATATTAAAATTTGCATAAAAAATGTTGAAAAAATTTTTAAAAATTGTTGACAAACTAAAAATGTAGTGATAAAATACAAATATAAGTGAATAAGGCTGTGATAGGGACAGCAATCATTTTGTGGGTTTTCAGAGAGTTGCCGTGTGGTGTGAGGCAATACGAAGCTTATGATTTAATCACCCTTGAGCTATATTCCCGAACTTACAGTAAGGAATATCGGAGTTCCCCGTTATAGGAAAACGTATTGTTGGATACGGAAAGTGGCTGATTTTATCGGCAAAAAGAGTGGTACCACGGGTTATAATCTCGTCTCTAGTTTTAGAGACGAGTTTTTATTTTCGATTTTTCGCTGCAATGCTGTAATATTGCAATATAAAATATTATAATTATAGTAAAAATAATTTAAAGTATAAAATTTTGATATATACGGCACAGATAAATGCTAAATCTGGTTAAGTTGTGAAAACAAGCATAGTGTGACAGTAAATGGGAGGTATTGATATGTCAGAACTTATGTACAAAAATTTTGTGAAAGAGACTTTGGACGAGAAAGGAAATTTAAAGGATATAATTTTTGATTATCCCGAAAGTTTTAATTTTGCCTACGATGTTGTAGATAGCCTTGCAAAATCAAAGCCTAACAAAAAGGCTATGGTTTGGTTGTCAAAAGATAAAGAGGAAAAAATATTTACTTTTGAGGATATGAGTAAATATTCTAATAAAGCTGCAAACTATTTTGCATCTTTGGGTATCGGCAAAGGCGACAAAGTTATGTTGATTTTAAAAAGACATTATCAATTTTGGTTTTGTATGATGGCACTTCATAAATTGGGTGCGGTAGCCGTGCCTGCCACAAACCAACTTATGAAAAAGGATTTGGTTTACAGGTTTAACAAGGCACATGTAAAAGCTGTTGTTTGCACGCCCGACGATTATGTTGCTATGGAAGTAGACAAGTCGGTGGAAAGCTGCCCTGAACTTAAACATAGATTGATTGTAAACGGAAATCGCGATGGTTGGAAAAACTTTGACGAGGGCATGGAAAAAGCAAGTAGTCATTTGGACAGACGCCCTACCAAAGTTACCGAGCCTATGTTGATGTATTTCAGTTCGGGCACAACAGGCTATCCTAAATGCGTGCAACACAACCATACTTACGCAATCGGTCATATTGTGACAGCTGCTTGGTGGCATTTGGTTAAGGAAGATGGTTTGCACCTTACCATTTCAGATACAGGTTGGGGGAAAGCTGTTTGGGGTAAGTTATATGGTGCATGGCTTGCGGAAACTTGTGTGTTCACTTACGACTTTGACAGATTTCATCCGGATGATATTTTGCCTTTGTTTAAAAAGTACAATATCAAAACATTTTGCGCACCTCCTACAATGTATAGGTTTTTCATTAAGGAAGATTTGTCAAAATACGATTTGTCATCGCTTGAGTATTGCACAATAGCAGGCGAGGCTTTAAACCCAGAGGTTTACAAACAATGGTACAATGCTACAGGTTTAAAACTTATGGAGGGATTTGGACAAACGGAAACCACTCTTGCGGTTGCTAACTTAAAAGGTATGGAACCAAAGCCGGGAAGTATGGGTAAACCCAATCCACAATATAAGGTTTGCGTGTTGGATGCAAATGACAAGCCGTGTGCAGCAGGCGAAGTAGGAGAAATCTGCATAGATATTTCAAATGGTAAACCTGCAGGTTTGTTTATGGGTTATTTTGAGGATGAGGAGCAAACAGCTGCCGTAATGCACGATGGCTACTATCATACAGGCGATATGGCATGGCTCGATGAGGACGGATATTATTGGTATGTCGGTAGAACGGACGATTTGATAAAATCAAGCGGTTACCGTATCGGACCATTTGAAATCGAAAGTGTACTTATGGAGCATCCAAGCGTTTTGGAGTGTGCCGTAACAGGTGCACCAGACCCAATCCGTGGTCAAGTGGTAAAAGCAACTATCGTTTTGGCAAAGGGATATACTCCAAGCGAGGAACTTAAAAAAGAAATTCAAAATTTTGTTAAAAAATTGACCGCTCCTTACAAATATCCCAGAATTATCGATTTTGCAAACGATTTGCCAAAGACAATAAGCGGTAAAATCAAACGTAAAGATATAAGAAAATAATAATAAGGCAATAACAGGCATAGCATAATAGAATAGTCGTATTTAGAACAATATTGGCTATTCTATTTGTCTTTTTTACTCATTTAAAAATTTTTAGAGGGAATTTTAAGAGAATATCAAAAAAATCGCAAAATTAATTGACTATATTTTTGGAATATGTTATATTATATAAGCACCTAACCAAAGGGTGTAATTTTTTTGGAGGCGTTTACTATGAGAACAAGAATCACATTAGCTTGTACAGAGTGTAAGCAAAGAAATTACGACGATTATAAAAATAAACAAAATACAACTGAAAGGCTTGAGTTAAAAAAATATTGCCCATTCTGCAAAAAACATACAGTTCACAAAGAAACTAAGTAATTTTTAGGGGGCATTCTTTAATGAAGAATAATAAAAATGATAAGGTAATCAACGCTCCGTTGACCCAAGATACTCTTAGTGATAACAAGTCTGTTTCCGAGAGTTCTTCTGCCAATCTTCCTGCAAAGGCTAACAATAAAAGCTTGGACAAGACTAAAGGCAAGGGTAAAAAAGAAAGCGGATTTGTTAGATTTTTTAAAAGGATAGGTCGTGCTTTTAAGGGTATGGTCGAGGAGTTGAAAAAAGTTACTTGGCCTACTTTTGCCACAACTTTAAAATCTACCGGTATTGTTTTGATATTTGTAGTAGTATTCTTAGCGGTATTAATGGCTATGGATGCTTTGTTCGGTTTAGGATTTTCTTCACTTATCGGCATACAAGGTTAACGGGAGATATTTTTTATGGAAAACTTACAAAATGAAAAGCCACAATGGTATGTACTTCAAACTTTATCCGGTTATGAAAAAATGGTGCAAAACAATCTTCGCACCATGGTGGAAAACAACAATTTACAAGACTACATTGTAGATATTGCTGTGCCCGAAGAGGAAGAAATAACCGAAAAAAACGGCAAGAAAAAAGTTGTTATGCGCAGGAAATACCCTTGTTATGTGTTCATTAAAATGGTTTACACAAAACATGTTTGGTATATGGTAACTCAAACTCGTGGCGTAACTTGTTTTTGCGGACCGCAGGGCAGACCTGTACCTATTACCGATGAGGAAGTTAAGCGTAATCAACTTGAAGTTATTACCGCAGACGATATCGAGTTTAAGGTAGGCGACCAAGTAGAAGTTTTGGCAGGCGCTTTGAAAGACTTTGTGGGAGAAGTTAAGGAAATTAACTTTGAGACACAAAAAGTTAAAGTTATCGTATCTATGTTCGGTAGGGAAACCCCTGTTGATATCGAGTTTATCAATATCAAAAAAATCAACGCTTGATAGCGACAAATTTCGAGTTTTTAAAACTTATATTTAATAATCGTTTTTATATAACTATTATATGATTTCAAACTGCATTGCAGTATGAGATAAATTTGGAAGAATTGTAAATTTTTAATGCAATTCGTTATAACCACGTAATGTGTAGTCAAGGAGGTAAAGACTATGGCAAAAAAAATTACAGCAGTAGTAAAATTACAGTTACCTGCGGGTAAGGCAACTCCGGGTCCACCGGTTGGTTCTACATTGGGACCTCACGGTATCAATATTCCGGGATTTACAAAAGAGTTTAACGAAAAAACAAGAGGTCAAGAGGGATTAATTATTCCGGTTGTTATGACAATTTATGCTGACCGTTCATTTGAGTTCGTTATGAAAACTCCTCCGGCAGCAGTCCTAATCAAAAAGGCTCTTAACATCCAAAGCGGTTCTGCAAAGCCTAATAAGACAAAGGTTGCTACTATTACAGAGGCACAATTAAAGGAAATCGCAGAGACTAAAATGCCTGATTTGAATGCAGCAAGCTTAGATGCAGCTATATCTATGATTAAAGGTACTTGCCGCAGCATGGGCGTTAAGGTTGAAGGTTAATAGGAGGAGTAGCTATGAAAAAAGGTAAAAGATATTTAGAAGCAGTAAAACTTATTGAAAAAAATAAGGCTTATGAAGTGCAAGAAGCTATGGACCTTGTTTTAAAGACAGGTACAGCAAAATTTGACGAAACTGTTGAGTTGCACATGCGTTTAGGTGTTGACCCTAAGCACGCTGACCAACAAGTTCGTGGTGTAGTAGTTCTTCCTAACGGAACAGGTAAATCCGTACGCGTTTTAGTTATCGCTAAAGGTGCTAAAGCTGACGAGGCTGTAGCAGCAGGTGCTGAATATGTAGGTGCAGAGGAAATGATTTCCAAAATCCAAAATGAGGGTTGGTTTGATTTTGATGTCTGCGTTGCAACACCTGATATGATGGGACTTGTTGGTAGAATCGCAAGACTTTTGGGACCAAAAGGCTTAATGCCAAACCCTAAGTCAGGCACAGTTACTATGGATGTTACTAAGGCTATTAAGGAGATTAAAGCAGGTAAAGTTGAGTACAGACTTGACAAAACAGCTATTATTCACGTTCCTGTAGGCAAAAAGTCTTTCGGTGCAGAAAAACTTATCGAGAACATGAATGTTGTTGTAGAAGCTATCCAAAAAGCAAAGCCGGCAGCAGCTAAAGGTACTTATATTAAGAGCGTAAACATCGCTACTACTATGGGACCTGGTGTAAAAGTCAATATTAAATAATTGTTTTTAAATTTTGTCTTTAAATAAAATTTTAGGATAATAATTAATAAAACGAATTTTTGATAATTAAAATTAATTTCGGTTGCCAAATCGGTTGACTAAAATTAAAATTTGTGTTAAAATTCAAAAGTAAATAAATACCGTAGACAGTAAGTTCCAAATTTTTTGGTATAATGTTGCTTACCGAGGTGTGACAAGTATAGTATTTTACTAAGTCTCAACTTGCGTCTATGGTTGAGACTTATATTTTTGATAATTTTTTAGGAGGTAATCATGTCAGTAGCTAAAGAACTTAAAGCAGAGCAAATTGAGCAAATCAAAAAATCTGTTAAAGAGTCAAAAGCATTTGTACTTGTTGAGTACGAAGGTATTAATGTTGAGCAAGACACTAAATTAAGAAGTGATTTCAGAGCTAACAATGTTAAATACCAAGTTTTGAAAAACAGATTGGTTAAGCGTGCTTTAAATGAATTAGGTTTCAATGAATTTGATAGTTATCTTGAAAAGACTACTGCTATCGCTTTCGCTAACGGTGATGAACTTGCAGCAGCAAAAGTAGTAGTAGACAACAGCAAGACTGTTAAAGCTTTAAAAGCTAAATGCGGTCTGTTGGATGGTAAATTTATTGATGCTAATGTAGTAACCCAAATCGCTAATATCCCATCAAAAGACGTTTTGTTATGTCAGTTGTGTGGTATGTTGCAAAGTGGTCTTTCAGGCCTTGCAAGAGCAATTTCTGAAATTGCAAAAAATAAAGAAAATTAATTGTATTTATAAATATTGGAGGATAAGAAAATGGCAGATATCGCAAAGATGATTGAAGAAATAAAAGGTATGACAGTTCTTGAGCTTAATGATTTAGTTAAAGCTATCGAAACTGAGTTTGGTGTAAGTGCAGCAGCTATGGCAGTTGCAGCTCCTGCAGCAGGTGCAGCTGCAGCTGTTGAAGAGAAGACAGAGTTTGACGTAATTTTGAAATCAGCTGGTGCTGAAAAAATCAAAGTTATCAAAGTTGTTCGTGAGATTACCGGTCTTGGTCTTAAAGAGGCTAAGGAAATCGTTGATAACGCTCCTAAGACTATTAAAGAGGCTATCGCTAAAGAAGCTGCAGACGAAATCGCTGCGAAGTTCAAAGAAGTTGGCGCTGAGTGCGAAATTAAGTAATTACCTAATAAAATTATTAAACAAAAAAATTGCATCTTTTTATAAAGGTGCAATTTTTTTGTTGCATTTTAAATGCGATTTAATTATCTGCTATGATTGGAAAGTTTTTAAAATTTGAAAAAAATTTCAGTTTATATAATTGTTTGACAATTTAGCAAACAAAAATTTTAAAATATTTCAAAAGCTTTGCCAATATTTGATTTTTATTGATATTGAGCGATATTTATGGTATAATAATTATAATAATTTAATTTAGAGGGGCAAATTTAATAAAAAAGTAGGTTTGTAATGAAAAGTAAAGTTTTGTCGTTTACTGCTATTGTATTAGCTATAATATTTGTTTGTATATTAACGGGGTGCAATAGCTCCAAATTTCCCGATGTTAAATTGGAAATCAACTCCGAAAACTTGATGCAAAATGCAACTGTTGTCGGGGATAACTTATCCAATAAAGAGATATCGGGCAGAAATAACATACTAAAAAAAGGTAATAGCTATTGGACTGCAATTAATGACGGGAAATCAAATAGCGTACAATTCAAATTGAAAGAAAGTTGTACTTTTAATACTGCGATTATCTCGGAGATAGGGGATAGCGTTATGTATTTTAGGTTAGAGGCGTTTATCGGCGGAAGTTGGAAACTTATTTATGCAAGTGAGAAAATGCAAGACCGACGTATCATTTCTTTTGACAGCGTAACCACCGATAGCTTGCGTTTAACCATTGATAAGTTTAAACGAAAAAATTGTAAAATAAAAGGCTTTGAACTTTATAATATAACCGAGGGTAAGGATAATTTTAATACAACTGTTTATCAAAGGTTGGATGGGGATGTGCCAACGGAAATATTAAAAAGAAGTGAAGAGGATATAAAAACTTTTGCAAGATTTTACGATGTTTACAATACAATTATAGTTTTTGACGTTGTTAAGTGGAGTGAAAAAGGGGAAATGTCTTTTGTTGGCGGGGAGGAAAAATTTGCCCGTGAAATAGCTGCTTTAAAGGAAATTGTAGCAAAAAGGACAAATCCGCATAAAGTAAGAATAATTATTACCGCACTTGCTGATGGTGCCGGCGGAGGGCATGTAGGGGTAAATACCCTTATGCACGAAAATCATACAAGGATTGCGGATGAAATGGTAAATAAGTTTATAAAACCTTTGTCCGAGGGAGGCTATGATTTAGATGGTCTTGATATAGATTGGGAATATCCTCAAAACAAAAAAGATTGGGAATGTTACAATGTATTTATGAAAGAGTTGGACGAAAAAATGACTGCAGTCAAAAGCGATAGTATAATTTCCGCTGCTTTATCTGCAGGTGCATTAAATATGAGCAAGGAAACTATGAAACGCATTGACCAAATTCAATACATGGCGTATGACGATTTGAATAGCGACGGTTACCAATCGACATTGTATTTAGCTCAAATAGGTTTGCAAAACTTTATAAAGAAAGGTGCAAATTTAAGCCAAATAAATATAGGTATTCCAACTTACGGCAGACCTATAGATGGCGGTCCATATTGGCCGTATTGGAGGGGACTAAACGGCAAAAATATGTACTTTGACAGCAAACATGACAATGTTATGTGCGGGGAGGTTTCGTTAAAAGCGGCAGCTTATTGTTCGCCTGCACTTGCGGGAGATAAAACTGCATTGGCGTTGCTTAGCGGTTGCGGTGGCATTATGGTGTTTAGGCTTGCCTGCGATAAGCTTATGGATGACCCTAACTCCGTTGCCTGCGGTATAGAAAACACTTTGAAAAGATATATACCCGGTTGGGGTAAGTAAAAAGCAGAGAGATGTGTATCTCTCTGCTTTTTATATATCAATTTTCTTTAATCATTTGTTTGTAATTTAAAATTTTATATCCCAATTTTTCATACAACTTTATTGCATTTGTGTTACACTCGGTCACTTCCAAACGATAGCGTTTTGCAGGATAGTTCTTATATACAAATTCAAAAAAATTTTTACCTATCCCTTTATTTCTAAATTTTTCTTTTATAAACAATTCTTCAAGCAGTACCACGTTTCCGCCTGCTTCGATAGAATAGGTAAATGAAATATTGCCATATCCTGCAACTTCGCCGTTATACCTTATCATAAAAATTTTAGTATAATTGTTTTGTTGCAAGCAATAGTTAAAAGCGTTTTCAAAATGCGACTTGTCAACACAATGGTCACAACAGGACATGCTGTAAAACTCGGTTGCCATTTGACAATATTCTTCTCGGTCAGACGGAGTAATGTTATCAATCTTCGTCATCGTCAAACTCACCGTTGTTGATTTTGCCAAGACTATATTTTTTAAGTCTAAGATGCCTTAAAATACCATATCTCATTTTCATTGCGATTTTATAAGTTAAAAATGCCGTCAAACCGAACATTGCAACCCCGCAAATTGCAAGTATAAATGCTGCAAATTTCATGCCTAATGTCGTAAATACAGGGTCCGTCCAAGCTTTTACTAAAAACATTGCACCACTTATTCCGCACAAAATTGCAATAAAAATCATAGCAAGCGTACAAAGGCAAGCGACAGGAGTTGCAACACCCCAAAAAATTATGTCATTCATCAAAATTTCATTTTTTGATTTAGGGCAGTTGTCAACAAATATATTATCGATATAGTCTTCTATAGGACCTAACTCTTCAACTATTTCCTCTTCCGATTTTCCGATTTTTTTCAAACGGCGTATTTGATTATCTGTTTGTCTCAAAGCATCTTCGATATCAAAATATTCCTGACGCTCTAATTCTTTTTTCAAATTTTCCAAATAAGTTTTTAACATTTCCCCTCCTATTTAAAAGGATATACTTTCAATTTAATTAAATTTACGATTACATAGGCTTGTAGCAGATACAGTTGCAATGGGTTGCAATACCTTCCTCGCGTCCAACAAACCCCAATCCCTCGGTTGTTGTTGCAGATATACTGATTTTATCCGAGCTTACACCTATAACATTGGCTAAATTTGTAGCAATGGTAGGTATAATTTTGGCAAGTTTAGGCTTTTGGCACATAATAACCGCATTTATATTTTGCACTTCGAAACCTTTAGTACGTATAATTTGCAAACATTCTTTAAGCAACAATATACTGCTTATTCCTTTGTATTTAGGGTCAGTATCGGGGAAGTGATAGCCTATATCCCGCTCGTTACAAGCCCCGAATATTGCATCCATTATAGCGTGTGTCAAAACATCTGCATCCGAGTGTCCCAATAAGCCTTTAGTATGTTCTATTTTAATGCCGCCAAGTATTAAATCTCTGCCTGCTACAAGCTCGTGAGTGTCGTAACCCACCCCGATATAGCAGTTTTGATATGTTATCAAATCTTCTTTAAAAGTGATTTTTTTGTTTGAGGGACTGCCCAAACTCATGTAACAAGGTGCGATATAAGCAGAGTAGACGCCCGAATCATCGGTAAAATTTTGCCCCTCTTTAATCATTCCGTAAGCTTTAACAATTTGCTGGCAGTCAAATGATTGCGGCGTTTGAATATGCCAAATTGTGCTCCTGTTTAAACAATTTATTATTTTTCCGTCCTCAACAACTGCCATACTGTCAGTAGCATTGTATCCGCTTATTCCCGAGCCGTATTTTGCTGCTTTATCAAAACTGTCCAAAATAATTTGTTCACTTACATAAGGTCTCGCTCCGTCGTGTATACTGATTATATCACAATCTTCGGCTATTTTCAAGCTGTTTGCTACACTTTGGCTACGAGTGTCTCCTCCCTTGCAAAACACAATTTTCGAACTAAAATCTTGCAAGATTTGCTCAAAAATTTCTTTATCGCAATCTCGTATCGGAAGAATGATTTTTTTTACGCAATCAATATAAAAAAACTTGCTAATTGTATGGTAAATAATTGGTTTAGTACCGATTTTTGCAAGTAATTTGTTAAAATTCAGTCCTGTTCTGCTGCCACTGCCACCGCAAGGAACAATTACATTAACTTTCATCTTTGCCACCTAAAATTTCATACATAAGGCTAGCGTTTTCTTTTTTCGTAGTCTCTTCCGTCTTTAGCACTTTAAAGCAAAAAACATTGTCTCCGAAAGCGACTTTTATAATGTCTCCAACTTTTACTGTAGCACTCGGTTTGCATACTTTGTCGTTTATTGAAACTCTGCCATCCGAGCAAGCGTCTGCAGCTACTGTACGCCTTTTTATAACTCTGCTGACTTTTAAAAATTTATCTAATCTCATTTTTTCCTCTTTTTACCAAATTTGTAAGGGTCATAGTCTTTAAGTTGTTCTATGCGAGTTAAAATTTCCTCTTCACTAAGTCCTACGGGAATATCTCTCATATTGCCACGGTACATAAGGTCGATATTTTTGGCAAACTTAAAATCCTCGGGTTGCATAATCCAATAATGTTTAGGCAATATAATTTCAGGACAAGCGTAATCCAAACATTCGGACACAAACTGTGAGCAAACGCGTTTGTATTTCCTTGGGAATTTTATTTTAAACCAACAGGCAAATAAACCTAAATTGTTAAATTTAAAAGTCTTTTTGCTGTTGCTGAAATATTCGAGTTTTTCCTTTATTTTATCAATTTGTTCGTCAGATACCTGTGCTGTGTAAATTTGACAAAGACAATCTTTTGACTTTGCAAATATGCCTGTATCAAACGATTCGCGTTTAAATCTGCCGACAAAAGGATTATTGGTTTTTCTCCTTGAAAAACTGTACATCTCTTCAAAGTTGTTGTCTAAGGCAAGCGAAGTGTGTGAAAACTCCGTCCCTGTGCATTTTCTTATAGATTTTGCAAGCGTTGTATTGGTAGAAGAAAGTACAATAAATATTCTTTTCATAAAAACTCCTAATATAAATAATTATATCATACACTTTGCAATATAGTCAAGTTTTGCCGTAAAAACTTCTATAAAACTACAAATTCACATAATTATTGGTTTTTCTATTGATTTTTTTGTAAAAAAATGATAAAATATCCATGATTAAAAGTTATATTTAAAGCTTTATGTATTTAAAAGTATATATTGCAAAAAATAAATTTGACGGGAAGAAATATGAAAAAGAAAATTTTTGCTATATTAATATTATGTACTATTCTTTTATTGGCATTGATTGGTTGCGATTACAAGCCTGAAAGACGACAAATATCGACAGGAGATGACAACAAACTTACAACTTTGGTGTTGACGGACATTAGGTTTGACGGAAGTGCTGCGGATAGCGTTCGTGAGAGAATGATTTCAAGCGTTGTGAGCGAAAGAAAACCTGAATTTATTGCTATTGCGGGCAATATTGTAAATGCGGAAAACAACGGCGAAATTATGAAAAAAGCTGTTGAATTTATTGACGGTTTGGGTGTGCCATGGGCAGCATCTATCGGAGAACTTGATGTTAAGGGCAAAACTTCAAAAAAAGGCATAATGAATATCCTTACAAATAAAAAATTAAAAAATAGTATGGTAATGCGTGGGTATAATTATGAATACAACTATGTTTTGGAAATCGTTGACTATAAAAACAAAGTAAATAACCTTTTATATTTTGTAGATACTTCGGTTGAGTGCAGTGATACATTTGTAGAGTGGTATAAAAATACTATTACTAACTTAAGTTTTAAGTTCCAAGATGTTCAAGGTCAATTATTAAACAGTCGTGTATTTATGAACAGACCTCTTCCTATTTATGCGGACAATTTGCAAAGTGACACCTTTGAAGCTCACGCATGGGGCAACAGTATTGATTTTCAAAAAGCCATAATTAACTTAAAAAGTACTAAAAACGTAATTGCGGGATTTGACGATTTGGCAAACGGCGCACAATTTAAGCATAAGGAAATCAGCTTTGCTTATTCGCGTTCTATGCTGTTCGCAAGCAGTATGCAAGGGGATTTATACAGGCAACAGCAAGTTCAAACAGGTTGCATAGTTTGTGAATTCAGTGATAGCTCTATTACAAATATCAATCAAATATTTAAAAATCCAAACAACTCATTGCAAGCGTAAGCAGCCTATATTAAAAGTATTGAACTCATGTTATATTATAATAAACAAAAAAATCTCACAACAGTGAGATTTTTTTATCTTTTAAATATTATTTTGATTGATTGTCATCAATAGCAGCTTGCAGCATTTTTTCAAATTTGGTTACACAAGTTTTGATGTTGTAGTTTTGAGCATATTTCACATATTTTTCGGAGTATTGCTTTTTCTCCTCCTCATGTTCAATCCAATAATCGATTTTAGTTGCCAAATCATCCGAATCGCCGTTGTTAAACAAACTTTTGTCATCGATGGCAAATTGTTTTGTTGCGGATACAGGGCTGTTTGAAATAATCGGTACAAGCCCGCAAGCCATTGCTTCCAAACAAGATATTGCTTCGATTTCAACCTCGGATGCGTGAACATACAAATCACTGTATTGCAATACTTTTATAAGGTCGGACTGAATATACGACTTAAATTCCGGCGGGTTAGGTAACTTTTTTGCAAGTTTTTTGTAATATTCGGTTTTAGGACCTTTACCTGCAAAAATCAACTGAATTTTATCGCAATATTTACTTTTTGCAACTGCATTGATAAGTATGTCTTGGCGTTTTTCAATAGAGTGTCTGCCAACCATTGTAATTACGATTTTGTCCATGTATTCTTGCGGTTTTTCGCATTTTATAGGTAAAAAGTTTTCGTTTATGCCGTTGCTTATTATGTGCAATTCGTTTTTATAGTTATGCGCAACCAATTCGTCGGCAATAAATTTGCTTGGGCAGTGTACATGCTTAATATTTTTATAAAATCTACGAAAATACCAATACACAAGCTTGGTTGCAAATTTGTTGTTTCCAAGCCCGATATTGTAAGTAACATTTTCCGCTTGAACGTGGAAAGCCGCTGTAAAAGGTTTGTTAAGTTTTTTTGCGATTTTTATGCCTTTTTTGGATAATTTCCAAGGCATAATAAAATGTGCAACATCGCACCATTCAATAGCATTTTTAAGTGTAGTCTTTTGTGGGTTTGCAAATAGTTGACCTTGTGCATGTGCAAAGCGAGTGGCAATAATCACATGCCTTTCGGGAACAATATATAAATTATCTTGTTTTGTACCTGTAGTAACTATTCGTACATCGTGACCTTCATTCCTTAAACAGTTTGCAAATCGCACTGTAGATATAGATATCCCGTTGTTGTGTGAATTATATTGGTCAATTACAAATAATATATTCATTTATTCTCCATGACATTTGTAAAAATACAGTACGATTTTGCGTATGTAAACAAATTCCATTGTAATCAAGTTTTATATATATAATAACATAGTAAAAGAATAAAGTCAATAGACGGGAGCACAATTTTAAAATCTTATTGTTCATAAAAGCCGTATAACGATTAGCTATATATACAATTATTAGCAAAAAAATAATCCATAAACGTAACTTTTTTTAACTGTCGACAATATTATAGTGTTATGTATGTCATTGCTAATGAATGTCCATATCCCTTGACTTTACGTTCGCATTGATATATACTAGAATTATAATTATAATTAAGAGGTGTTTTATGAAAGTTATTGTGACAAAAAATACAGAAGAACTTGCTGAACAAGCTTTGCAGGTAATGCTTGACGTGGTAAAAAACAAGCCAAATGCAGTTATCGGTTTGGCAACAGGCTCAAGCCCTGTAGGTTTATATAAAAAAATGATTGAAGATTGTAAAAATAACGGCACAAGCTATGCAAATATCAAATCGGTAAATTTGGACGAATATGTAGGCTTGGGTATCGAGTCAGACCAAAGTTATGTTTACTTTATGAACGACAATTTGTTTAAAGGTATTGATATTAAGCAGGAAAATACAAATTTGCCAAATGGTAAAGCTGCGGATATGGCAAAAGAGTGTGAAAGATATACAGCACTTTTAAATAGTATGCCTCAAGACATACAACTTTTGGGTATCGGTGCAAATGGTCATATCGGTTTTAACGAGCCAAATACTCCGTTTAACAGCACAACCCATATCGTAGAGTTGGAAGAAGGCACAAGACGTGACAATGCAAGATTTTTTGCAAGTCTTGACGAAGTTCCTACACATGCAATCACAATGGGTATTTCAAACATTATGAACGCTAAAAAAATCTTGGTTGTAGCAAACGGAGCAAACAAGGCAAAAGCTGTTTATCAAATGATTAAAGGCGAAGTTAGTGAAAATTGTCCTGCAAGCATTTTGCAAAAACACAATGACGTTGTAGTTGTAGTTGACGAAGCTGCTTATTCACTTTGTAAATAATAAAGGGATTTATGCAAAAGAAGTACGTGGATAGGAAAATTGAAAAATCGCGAGTGGTAATCTATTGTTTGGAGGGCTCGCTTTCTATTTTTGGTGTAGTTATGTTTATATTGGCTATGCTTAAAATCGGTTTTGAAAATTTACCTATGGGCAGTAGGATAAGTTCGTCCTTAATGGCAATATTATTGGCGTTTTTGCCAATGTTGATTGAAAAGGTATTCCGTTACAGATTGCCTTTAATGCTACATATCATATACTTTGCATATATTTTTGCATCAAATATAGTTGGGAGCTGTTTTGGTGTCTTTCGTATGGATGTTCCTATGATGGGCGAAATGCTTGGTTGGTATGACAAAGTTACACATGCGGTTTTGGGATATATTTTGTGCATAGTCGCTATTTATCTTAGCCAAAAAGGCAAAGTATGGGGCAAATCTATTTTTGGAGATGTGCTTTTGTTGCTTGCTATAAGCATGGCGTATGCTTCGATATGGGAAATGTACGAGTTCGCAGTTGACCACATTATACCGGGGCAGTCAATGCAAAGGAATAGTTTGATTGATACTATGCTGGATATAATTTCTCATTTTGCTTTGACGGTTGTATTTATAATTCAGTATTTAATAGAAAAATGCGGAAAAATAAACTTAGGAATTGCTTTTATGGAAAAAAATCTTGAAAGCGGCGGTAGAGTACCGAAGAAAAATCAAGCCAAGCAAACGATTGAGGATTGTGTGGCTAGCGAAAGTCAAAAAGATGAAATGAAAGATTAATTTGAGGGTAGTGATATGACAAGATTAAATGTGGTTAATGGCATGGCAATGCTATCCTATTTGACGACAAACAAAATAGAAATGGACGGCGAAGTAGTGCCTTTTAACGAAGGTATGTGCGACGGCGAGACTGTGGAAGATATATTTAGCGGCGAGTTTGAAATGGAAAGGTGTATAGTACACGGCGTCGGTGTTGAGGAATATGAGGACATAGTTATTAATCCGCTTGCTCCATTGTTTACATTTGAGTATGACGAGTTGCATTTATTTTTTGATGAAGATATGTTTTGTCAAATCAATCTTATTACACTGCTGGCATATTTAGATAGCAATAGTTATGACGGCAATATAGCTTTGCACTTGATAGATTATGATTTTAATGAAATCAAGTGTGTTCAAATCAAACCGCAAGGCTTTTTTGAGGTTTACAAAACAGTGCTTATAAACAAACGCATACCCGAAATTGTATTGCCCGATATTATGATGGATGCAGTGGTAAATTACCTTGATTATTCAAAGGAAAAAAATGACTTGACCGAGTTTGTGACAGACAACATTGATTTGCAAGAGGAAGAATTGCTTGACCAAATGTTTAACAGGTTCAAGCACCTAGGGCTTGGAGATATACAGTTGCAAAAAATAATTGACAGAGCGAAATTCAAAATCTGATATTTCGTATTTATCAAAATTATTACATACAAAAGAGTAATGGAATTTGCGTATAGCAAATATTTAAAGAATGTTTGTCTTATATTGTACATAGTACATTGCTAAAAATAGCCATATCTATTCTATTAAATTATAAAAATAAACAAAACATAAAATAAAAAATACACCCTGAAACATTGTGTTTCGGGGTGTTGCTTTTTGTGTAAAGTTTAAAGTTGGCAAAAAGTTGCATTCACTGCAATAATCCTATCAAAAATTGGGACTATCAGGGTTAAAATATTGACTTTAATGTAAAGTTTGGGTACATGGAATAAGTATATCTATGTACATATTATATGTATATTATAGGGTCAAAAGTAAACTTTTGTCAACATTTAATTAAACATTTTGTAATAGCTTTACAAAAAAGCTACAAAAACTTTAAAAAACTTTCCCGAAAAACTGCGATTTTGTACATAGATATACTTATTCTATGGAGAATAAAAACGGAGGTTTTATTATGGCAAAAATAATAAAAAGGGCAGGGATATTATTTTTGGTATTAGTAATTTTCTTGCTATTAATATTGGGCTGTATGTTCGCAGTAAATACTGCAACCGTAGATAAAAATGCCGAGTTGCAAAACAATGATGGAAACATTCAAGAAACTGCGGAGAAAAGTTATACGCTAAGCGGAACTTGTTCGCAAATGGCAGCAACTTGGAATGAGGCAGTTACTTATTCCAGAAATAACAGTTCGGCTATGGTCAACGTTACTTTAGGTGGTAATTGGACTGCACAAAGTAATAGCACTTATGTAACAGCATTTGGGACAGGAGCAGGTTTTTATGAGGGCAAAATTTATATTAATGATGGCATAAATATGGTTTTGGACTTAAATGGATATGCTATAAACAGAAATTTAAGTTCGCAAACAAACTATAGCGGTGTATTTTATGTAAATAATGCTATGTTTACCTTAAAAGATAGCTACTATACAAAAGACAAAGCACAAACAATGGATAGTGTGACAAAAATACAAAGTACAAGAATAGGTAAAATCACAGGTAATTATTCAAACGGAACATATGCTACATTGGAGTGTAAAAATGGAGCAGTATGCAATATATATGGTGGAGTATTTTATAATAATATTTTGAGCCCTTATGAAGAAGCGTACTATGGTAATGCTATTAATGTTGAAAGTGCTACTTTAAATATTTATGGGGCATTGGTTGCTTTTAATATAAATAATAATTATAGTAGCCCAACTTATTATAGAAGTGGAGTTGTATTAGTGGGGGAAAGTGCAAATGCAACTTTTTATGATATAATAATCAAGGATAATAGTGGTACTGCGAAATTTTGTGGTTTTTTGGGAAATAGTATGCGTGCTCATACTACTCGAATAGGAGCAGGCGTACAAATATATGATAATATGGATGATAATGACGAGCAAAAAGATTTTTTTGATGTGTTTTCTCAAATAATTGAGTCACTAGATAAAGACGGAAAAACTACATATATTGGTATTAGTATGGAAAATTATGAGGATAATAAGAATTTTCTTGCCGATTATGGTAAATACAATAGTGCAAATCCGCAAAAATATTTTTTCATAGACAAAGGTAGTTATGCGAAAAATTATATTGTATCATTGAAAAATGGCGAGTTAACATCTGATATAAAGTTAAAGAGCAATACATACGACTTTGTATATTTTGAGGACGGATATAGGAAAAATTATAAAGATAATAACATCAACCATGGTAATGATTACAATATGCTTGAAAAATTTGGCACAACAAATGCTGTATTAGGAAATATAATGCCAAACACTTCGATAAATACATTAATTAATGCAATTAATTTTGACGGAAGCGAAGTCGCAATATATGATAATAAAGGCAAATTGGTATTTAACAAAGGCACTGCGGCAAGCGGAGTGGATATAAATAACAATATAGTAAACGCGGTCGGTACGGGTTGGCGATTAGAAACATATTCCGATAATAACAATAAAATAGAGACAGTATATTTGTCCGTCTTTGGAGATGTTAATGGAGATGGTAGGATTACCGCAAGTGATGTGGCATATTTAAGACAGTTAGCGAGTGATGCAGCTTTATTTGATAGCTTAAGTATGCACAAAAAAATAGCTGTAGCTATTACAAATAAAGGTGGCATAACTAGATTGGATGCGGAAATCTTGCGGTTTGTAATTGATAAGATTGTTTCGCTAGAAGATTATGTTTAATTAGTAGGAATAAAATTGTATAATATTGGCAAGCTTATGTATACTATTACTACAAGAGAGGTGTATATGCAAGCAGTAATAATGGCGGGAGGCTATGGCACTAGGCTTAGACCGCTAACCAATATAATTCCTAAACCTATGGTGCCGATTATTGACCAGCCCGTAATAGAGTACATTGTAAAACATTTAAAAAAATACGGGTTTAACGATATAATAATTACATTAGGGTATAAACCGCAGGAAATAATGTCATATTTGGGGGACGGCAGTAGGTACGGAGTTAAAATAAGGTACAGCGTCGAGGATTTGCCTTTGGGTACGGCAGGTAGTGTAAAATCCGTTTACGATATGCTAAGTAAAACATTTTTAGTAATCAGCGGAGATAGTTTTACCAATGTCAATTTATACGAAGTAGCAAAATACCATGCAACTCATCCCAAAGCCATTACTATGGTGGTAAAGGAACTTGAGGATGTTAAAGGTTTCGGCGTGGTTAAATTCGATTCGGACGGAGATATTTTATCTTTTGTGGAAAAGCCGGAAAAGAGTAACGAAAAATTTGTGAACACAGGTATGTATATGATAGAGAAAAAAATTCTGCAAAATATTCCTGACGGCAAGTTTGATTTTTCAAGAGATTTGTTTCCTAACATATTGGACGAAATGAAAGCTTATGTAATGCATGAGTATTGGTCGGATATAGGTACATTGTCATCCTACTATCTTACAAACAATGAAGTAGCATTAAGCCCCGAATCTTTCGGTATCTCCTTTTAAAATGTTAAAACACGTCAAAAATCGATATTAATTAAAAATAATCGCTTTACACAAAGCGATTATTTTTAACTCAAAGTTCAATAGATAATCTTTAAAAAAGTACATGTAACAAATATTATTATGCCTATATTTATTTTGCACAAATAAAATGTTTTATAGTTTTTAAATGAATTTTGATTTTTTAAAAGTTAAATTTAAAATACTTTTTAGAGACTTGGTTTTTTAATTACTATTGACAATATCTACTCTTAAATGTTATAATTATGCTATAGTAAATATTAATATTTTATAAGGGAAATAGGTGCGAAAATGTTTGAGATTAAAGGAAAAGATTTTTTGTTAAACGGCAATAAAATCAACATTTATTCGGGTGCTATGCATTACTTTAGGACATTGCCCGAGTATTGGGAAGATAGACTTGCCAAAATAAAACTTTGCGGTTTTAATACGGTGGAAACTTATACTTGTTGGAATTTGCACGAGCCTAAGAAAGGCGAGTATAATTTTGACGGGATGCTTGATTTGGAAAGGTTTATACAAATTGCACAAAAAGTGGGCTTGTATGTAATAGTAAGACCGGGTCCGTATATTTGTGCAGAGTGGGATTTTGGCGGACTTCCTGCTTGGTTGCTTGCGGATAGAAATTTAAGACTTCGTTGCAATAATGAAATTTATAAACAACATGTCGAGGATTGGTTTGCTGTATTGTTTGCTAAAATCAAACCGTATTTAGAGGCTAACGGCGGTAATGTAATAATGATGCAAGTGGAAAACGAATACGGCAGCTACGGCAATGACATAGAGTATTTGGAGTGGGTAAAAAGCCTTTACGCTAAGTTTGAAATGGATGTAATGTTGTTTACTGCGGATGGTAATTGGTGCAATATGTTGTCAGGCGGCTCGGTAGACGGCGTTTACAAAGTACTTAATTTTGGTAGCAATGCAAAGGGTGCGTTTGGTGCGTTGAATGGTTATCAGGAAAATATGCCTTTGTTCTGTGGGGAGTTTTGGTGCGGATGGTTTGACCATTGGGGCGAAAAACATCATACTCGCGGCAGTATGTCGGTAGTAAACGAAATTAAAGATTTTTTGAGTATGGATGCAAACTTTAATGTTTATATGTTCCATGGTGGTACCAATTTTGATTTTTGGGCAGGTTCGAACTATGAAAAAAACAAAATTCATCCTACCATTACAAGTTATGACTATTGCGCATTTTTGACTGAATGGGGGGACTATACCCCTGCATATCACGCTGTTAGGGATGTTATGCATGCTCATTTAGGTTTGGAAAAACAGCCATTGCCTGCAAGCCCTAAATTGCAAAATATAGGTGCTGTAAATATGACAGAGAGTGCAAAATTGTTTGATAATCTATCAAAAATCGGTACTAAATACAGATGTGCTACGCCGGAGAGTATGGAGTATTTTGGTCAAAACTATGGTTTTATTTACTATGAAACAAAGCTTAAAGGCAAATATGTAATGCAACCTATGAAAATTGAGGGCGTTCACGATATAGCACATATTTATATCGATGATAAAAAAGTTGCCGTATTTGACCGTAACAACAAAAAGTCTATTTTCGGCGACAAACACAAAATGCTTGTAAGCGGTGTGGATGGAGAGAAAAAAATAGGGGTGTTAGTTGATGCAATGGGCAGAATAAACTACAGCACTAATATGGAAGACCGCAAAGGTTTGGAACGTATCATTTACGGTAAACAAATTATGTTCGGCTATGATGTATATTGCTTGCCTATGGATAATCTTGATAAGCTTGAGTTTAAAAAGGAAATGGCAAACGGAGAGCCTGTGTTTGTTCGCGGAACATTTAAGGCAAATAGTAAAGACGATTGCTTTGTGCATTTGAATAATTTCGGCAAAGGCAATGTTTGGATTAATGGTTTCAATTTAGGCAGATATTGGACAAAAAAAGGCCCGCAAAAGGCACTTTATTTACCGGGCAGTTTGCTACACACAGATAAAGATAACGAGATTATCATTTTTGATATTGAGGGTTATAAGGATAGCAAAGTTGTGATTGATAATAAACCTGATTTGGGATAATCGGTATAAGGAGGGAATTATGAAAAGAAAAAGCGTTTTATTGATTGTGGCAGTTCTTCTTATTGCTATGTTTACTTTGGCGGGTTGTAGCCCTAAAGATGACGGACTTTTGGATAGTTATACAATTCCACAAATCGATTTGGATGCAACTGCTATGCCTGCGGATATAGCAAATGAGTATAAAGAGATGTATGGTTATGATGTTGTGGACGACAGCATTGACTATCTTGCGCACCCCGATGCAGTTCAGCTCGATGACGGAAGAATGGTTATATACTACTCCAAAGGTCATGGAAGAGGTGCTATCGGTGGCAAAGTGTCTTCTGACGGAAAAAATTGGGAGGAAATTAAAGGTTTGCCTATTAGCTGGCAAAACAGTATGGAAACTCCTACCGTTTATAAGCTACAAATGAATAGAGGCACTACAAACGAGAAAAGCAGATATATTTTAATAAGCGGTTGTCCTAATTGGGGCGGTAAGTATAAAGGTAATGGTTTTAATGTTTCGTTAAGTGACGATGGTATTTCCGGATGGACGGAGTTCCAAAACTTTTATGGTTTGGATGTGAACGGCAAACAAGGGGATAACTTCGTGGCACCTATCGTTGCAATGGCATCACTTACTCAATTAAAAGACGAAAATGGTAATTGGACAAATTCATGGATGGGATTTTTCCATGACGATAATGCTTATAACTACAAATCTATTTTGACTTTTGACGATTACGGTTATATGAAATGGTCTGCACCTGAAAAATACTTTGCAAAATACAGAAAGATAGAGAAAAAAGCGTTTATGTGCGAGGTTGAAGTTGTGCGTAGCGAAGCAGGCGAAGGTAACGAATTGATGCTTCTTGCAAGAAGCAACGGTTCAAACCGCAATAAGGAAATGAATAGTTTAATGTCTATCTCAACCGACGAAGGCAAAACTTGGAGCGAGCCAAAACAACTGCCTGCAGCAGTAAACGGCGAAAGACATAAGGCAGAATGGATAAAGGACAATAATGGTAATAATAAATTGTTTATTACTTTCCGCTCTATTAGTAAGGATTCCAAAAATTTTAAAGCTGTTGACGAAACCGTTGGTTCCGGTAATGGTAAATGGTACAGCGAGGGCTGGGTAGCTTGGGTTGGCACTTTTGATGATTTAAAAAACGGAAATGAAGGTCAATATCGTATTAAACTTGCACATACTTATTTGCCGGGACAAACAAAATCTGTGCTTGCAGCAAACGGCGACTGCGGTTACAGCGGTAATGTTGTATTTGACGGCGGTTACAAAATTATGACAAGTACTTACGGTATGTTCTCACAATCAAGGGATAAGACTATCATTGCAAGTAAAGTTATTGATATTAAATTGATTGACCAACTTGTTGCAAAAATGAAATAATAATTTATAATAGCAAAACAGCCGACTGTGTCGGTTGTTTTTTTGTGCTTAAAATTGAGAATAAAGTAATAGATAATACTATTATTAATAAACTTAAAAAACTACTAATTGGCATTAAGAAGTATTAAAATGGCGAATAAATTTTATTGGGATTACAGTATATGCTATTTGTCAAGTTGCATGAAAAAAATACCAAAATTTTAAATATTAATAACCGATAAAATGAGTAAACTAACAATAACAAGGGGAAGATATGCAGGAGAAAATTCCTATCGAAGTTATTGTTCGTTTTACCGAAAAAGGGGAAATACGCCCTTTAAAAGTCAATTTCGGGGATAAAATTTATTTGATAGATAAGGTATATAACAAAAGTTTGGCAACGCCAAAAGGCAGTTTTGGGGTTGCTTTGGAGTATAGTTGTTTGATTTGCGGAAAAAGAAGAAAAATATATTTTGACCGTTATGAAAACTTATGGTATATTATGAAAAGGACTAAAGAGGAAAAAATTTTAGTCCCCTATAATCCCTTAAATTACGATATTTTTAACGATTAACCCCGATTTTTGGTAGTTTATTTGTAAAAAATCAAGACAATTATGCTATAAATGTGAAAATTTAACATTTGCCATAATTTGCTAGTACAAAACACAATATTTGTGCTATAATAAAATTACATAATATTTTTGTCGGGAGTGTATATGAAAAATTTTAGGTTGACATATAAATCAACAATGACTATAGCCTTAATAGCTGTCGTGTTGCTATGCTTGATTTTCAGCTGTTTCGGCATTGCTATTGCCGAGGAAAACGCTGCTAAAGATATTAAAGTTGTTCATATAACCGATTTGCATTACTATCCGACTTATTTGTGTTATAAACAAAAAAATGAGGATTACTATAACTCCGCAATGGTAAGCAAAAGTAAACTTGAGAGCAAATTGATTGCAGAAAGCAGTAGTGTGCTTAAAAAACTTTTTTCAGATATAGCGGGAGATAACGAAACATTAGGCAAGAAAAACAGTTTACCCGATTATTTGGTTGTGACGGGTGACCTTAGCAGTGACGGCGAAAGAGTAGCACTTATAGATATTGCTAACGCACTTAGAAGTTTACAAAACAAAATAAGAGCAAAAGGGAAGGAAAATTTCCAAATTTTCGTAATACCGGGCAATCATGATATTTCAAATAAAAATGCAACTGATTACAGTACATTAAAAGGAGCTCCTATCGAGGGTGTTAACAGAAACGATTTTGCAAAAATCTTTGCAGGGTTGGGATATCCAGATATGTCATTCGGCGAGGCTGCCGAGTATTATGCAAATGACGAGTTTGATAATGTCAATTTAAAATATTTGCCGTATGAGACGGAAAGCAGATATGTACCATCTACAAATGCCAAAAACATCAAGTTTTCGTATATGTCAATGAACGATTGGAATCAAGAACTTGGCGACGGCGATTTATCCTATGTCGCAAATTGTGCGGACGGCAATACTTTTGTAGCGATTGACGGAGTTGTTAAGGGCGAAATAGGTGGAAAGGTAAACTCAAGCGTATTTACTTGGCTTGAAAGTATAAAAAAAGATAGCTTAACAGGCAATATTATGTCTTTGACTCATCATAATGTTTTGCAGCACTTTACAATGCAAGAAAAATGGTCAAAAGACTATTTGTTCAGTAATTGGGAACAAGTAAGGGACTATCTGGTACAAGTAGGTGTAAAATACAATTTCAGCGGACACATGCATGCCAATGATATTGCAAGCTACTGCAACTATGACGGATATAATCTTTACGATTTGGAAACAGGCTCTCCTGTAGGTTATGGTGCTCAATATAGAGAGACAAATATATCATTTTTATCGGACGGAGCAAGTGATTTAAAACAAAAACTTTGTACTATAATGGATGTTGATTTGTCTTTACTTCTTAAAGATGGTTATTTGGTGAAAAATCAAGACATTTCTTTCATCACGGGCATCGGCATTGACGGAACAGTAAAAGATATGGCAACTTACATTAATGAAAGGTTGTATGTTGATATGTTGGACAATGTTTTGAACAGCACCATTCAAATGATTGACAGAGATAATTTTGCGAATCTTTTGTACGGATATATAGAAAAAAGTCTTACTAAGTACAATTTCATTAAAAATGTAATAGACAAGGACAGTATAAAAGCTGTATTGCTTAATTTGTACGATAAAATTCAAAGCGAAACACTAAAAGACTACATTTATACGGGTGACAAAGAGTTTTTGCAAGGGCCAAATGATAAACTTAGGGCGTATTTGTACAACTTTGCACAAAGTGTAATAAATATGGAGATAGAAAGCAACTATACTTTGCAAGATTTGTTTGTTGATAGTTATACAACGCATTTAAAAGGTGGCGAGGGTATTTATTTGCCTGCAAATGACAGACTTAAAAATGCTATCGAATGGATGCAATCGGGTAAATTCGTTGCCGATTTGGTTGAAAAAATCAATGATAGTAACAACGGAGTATCCAAGTTAATAAAAGCTGTGCTTTCCGCAAATTACGATTTGACAGTCGGCTTGAGTGCGGATAAGATAAGCAACATAAATGCTTTGCTAACTCCAATAAGACTTGATAACTTCAATTTGGATAAATTGTTGACAAAACTTTTAAAAACCGATGACTCTACAAGCAATATGATAGATGATAAGTTGACTTATATTTTGTCGGATAGCATTGCAAAAGGTATAGGTCGTAACTTGAGCGATGTAGTCTATTCGTTGGTTACAGATGTTTCGTATGATGGAATAGCGGGGATAGAAAGCAGGGTCGTTTATTCGGAAAATGACGAGCACTCGCACTATGCAAACGGAAACAAAAGACCTGCAAGTATAACGGATGGTAGGTTGCCGTCAATGATTACTATGACATTGGGCAAAAATGTTTATGCAGATAGAAATATCGTATGGTTTACGGACAAAAGCATAACAGCAACCGATTTGCAAATTTGCGAGGGGGATAGACAGGCGTTTATTGACGGAACAAGTCCTATCAGTTTGCTAAAAGGTAAAACGCAAATTTATGCGGTAGATTTTCCGCTTGCGGAATTGGGAATTGTGTCCACATATACTACCAAGGAAATTGCAAGGCATCAAATAAATTTAACGGGACTTAAAGCTAACACGGTTTATACTTACAGAATCGGAGATATCGATAATTGGTATTGGAGTGAAATTTATACATTTAAGACTGCAGATATTGCGGAAAAAACACCATTTGAAATATTGATAACAACAGATATGCAGGCTATGACCAAAAATTCGTATGAAAACAGTTCTAAATTGATAAAAGCATCTTTAACTGCATCCAAGTTCGGCTATGATTTTATGTTTAATTTGGGCGACATAGTGGATGACGGAAGAAATTTGAGCCAATGGCAAAATTATTTGGATTGCAACGGTAAAATTTTTGGCAGTTTGCCACAAGTAATTGCTCCTGGCAATCACGATGTAGCAGAGTTTGTCGCACCGCAAGATTATGTGCCGTCTCAAAGCGATGTGGTAATGTCAAAATACCAAGCACTTGATTTGCACTATAACTTTGAGGGTAAAAACAACTATTATTCATTTGATTATAAAGGTGTGCATTTTGTTGTACTTGATACAAACAATATGAATTTAGAGCAAATCGATTGGCTAAGGCAGGATTTAGAGGCAAATAAAGATAATTTAGTTGTAGTAGGAATGCACAAAGGAATTTATTCCGCAGGCCCTCATCAAAATGATACCGACATTGTTAATATGCGTAAGCATTTGAGTAAACTATTCAGCGACAATAAAGTGGAAATCGTATTGCAAGGTCATGACCATATTTATAGCGAAAGTTTCTTTTTGGACAGCGAGGGTAAAAAAACAGATACGCCTGTTTACAAACAAGGTGCACCTATAAACAACAATAACGGCGGTGTATTATATGTAACTATGGGAACTTCGGGCGATAAGTTTTACGATTTTAATATGAACACCGATGACTTTATCAACAAAGGTAAAATGTTCCACTCGCCTAAACTAAAAAATCCTACTTTCGGCAGGATAGTATTTGATGGACAAAATATATCTTTCTATTCATATCAATATGATATAAATAACGATAGGATAGACCAATTAAAAATGTTTAATAACAATTCGATATGGATAATTGTTACCATAGTAACTGCAGTCGTTATCGGGGTAGGAATGATAATTTTGGTTATCTTTTTGTTAAGAAATCACAAAAGAAAAATAGAAAAATGCAAACAAGATAATGAACAAACTTTATCTACTATAGATGAATCGGAATAACTATTCGATAATCAGTTGACTTTATATTAAAAATCATAATTTTATATAAAAATTTTAAAATTAAGTATTGTGTTTTTTATTTTTTAGTGTTACAATAAATGTGCAGCTATATAGTTGCACATTATATTTTTTTGGAGAAATTAAAATGAAATGTAAAATTGGTATCAGACCTGTTATTGACGGAAGATGCGGTGGCATTCGTGAGAGTCTGGAAGAACAAACAATGAATATGGCAAAATCGGCTAAAGCGCTTATCGAAAGTAACTGCTTTTATAGTGATGGTACTCCTGTTGAGTGCGTAATTTCAAACACAACCATTGGCGGCTCGGCAGAGGCTTGCAAATGCGAGGAGCAATTTGCTACCGAAAATGTAGTTGCGACTCTTACTGTTACACCTTGTTGGTGCTATGGTACGGAAGTTATAGATATCAATCCAAATACTATAAAGGCAGTTTGGGGTTTTAATGGTACGGAAAGACCGGGTGCGGTATTTTTGGCTTGTGCAGTTGCAGCAAGTGCGCAAAGAGGTTTACCGATATTTTCTATTTACGGTAAGGATGTTCAAGACCTTGGCGACACTGTTATCCCTGAGGATGTAAAACAAAAGATTTTGTCTTTTGCAAAGTGTGCTATTGCAGTCGGACAAATGAAAAACAAAACTTATGTAGGATTGGGTGCTGTATCTATGGGTATTGCGGGCTCTTTCTTGGACGGAAACTTAATGCAACAATACTTTGGTATTCGTAGCGAGTGGGTTGATATGGTGGAAATAGACAGACGTATCAATCTTGGCATTTATGACGAAAAAGAGTATGAAAAAGCTTTAAGCTGGATAAAAGCAAACTGCAAAGAGGGTATAGATATCAATGACTACAACAAACCTAGGATAGTAATGACAAAAGACAAGTTGTGGGAGTATATTGCAAAAATGACGGTTATCGTTAACGATATTATGTTTGGCAACCCTAAACTTAAGGAAATGGGATTCCCTGAAGAGGCAAATGGAAGAAATGCCATTGCAGGTGGTTTCCAAGGTCAAAGACAATGGATTGACAGATTGCCAAACGGCGATTTTATGGAAGCTATAATGAACACCTCATTTGATTGGCGTGGTAAAAAAGAGCCGTTTATTTTGGCAACGGAAAATGACACTTTAAATGGTATGTCAATGCTTATTAACAAGCTTATTACCAACCGTGCAAGCATTTTTGCAGATGTACGTACATATTGGTCTCCGGATGCAGTTAAACGCGTTACGGGTTGGACACCTGACGGACTTGCTAAAAACGGATTTATTCACATGATTAACAGTGGTGCAGCAGCACTTGATGGTATTGGTGCTTGCAAGGATGAGAATGGCAACGCATGTATGAAAGAGTGGTGGAAGATTACTAAGGAAGATATAAAAGCCACTATGGATAATGTTACATGGTCACAAGCAAACCTTGACTATTTTAGAGGAGGCGGATTTAGCTCCAACTTTAAGACAATAGCGGAAATGCCTGTAACTGCAGTAAGAATAAATATGATTGACGGTTTGGGTCCCGTACTTCAAATTGCGGAGGGATATACAGCTGTTATACCTGATGAAGTAGATACTATTTTGCAAAACAGGACAGACAAAACTTGGCCTTCAACTTGGTTTGTACCAAACTTAACAGGAGAGGGTGCATTTAAAGATGTTTATAGTGTAATGGCAAATTGGGGAGCAAATCACGCAGCATTGGCTTATGGTCATGTAGGTGCTGATTTGATTACTATCGCATCTATGTTAAGAATACCTGTAAATATGCATAATGTCAGCGAGGATAGATTGTTCAGACCGCATACTTGGACTGCTTTTGGGACAAAGGATTTAGAGTCTGCCGATTACAGAGCTTGCAAAACTTATGGACCTTTATATAAATAAAAATTTGTGGGCAATTATTGCCCACAAATTTAATAAAAAATTAGTTAAAAAGCAAATATCCTATCAAAAATCGAGGGTATTTTGTAAAAGAGAGGATAATTTATGGTAAAAAACACAAAAATCGGTGTGCTAGAAACAATAAACAGAGTTTATTATAACGGGCTTACGACAACAAGCGGCGGTAATATTTCTTGTATGGATAACGAGGGTACTATCTATATTACGCCATCGGGGGTGGATAAAGGAACGCTTAAGGAAGAAGATATAATGACTGTAAAATCGGACGGTAAAATCGAGGGAAAACATACCCCGTCAATGGAGCTTCCTTTTCACTCTAACATATACAAATGCAGGGAGGATATAAGGGCGGTTGTTCACGCTCACGCCCCTAGTGTTGTTGCGTATGCAACGGCAAGAAAAATACCTGATAGCAGTGTTTGCCCTTGCTATTATAAGATTTTGGGGGAAGTAGCTGACAGCGTCTATGATTTGCCGGGCTCGTTGAGTTTGGGAGATATTGTAAAAGCTAAGTTCGACCAAGGATATAACAGCGTAATGATGCACAATCACGGCGCAACAGTTGGCGCAAAAGACTTAGAAATTGCATATAGAAAATATGAAACACTTGACAATTTGTGTTCAACATTGATAAATGCAAGCATTTTGGGCGGTGTAAAAAAATGCGATAACCATAGCGATTACAGCATGAAGATTGACTCTCAAAATTGCAAATTCACAAAAGAAGAAAGCGAAATGGCAAAGCAAATGGTAGACTTTATCAAAAGAAGTTTTTATCAAAAACTAATGTCTACAACTTTGGGCACATTGTGTGTTAGGATGGATAATGGCGACATTTTGTTTAATCCCGATAGTGTGGGAAGACATAATATACAGGCTTCGGATATTGCAAAATACAGCAACGGAAAGTTTTACAATACCTGCGATACAAATGCGGATTATTTGAAAATCGCATTGCAAATTTTTGATAAAATCAAAGAGGCAAAAGTATGCTTTATTTGTATGCCTAATGCTACTATGGGCTTTAGCGTTTCGCATAAATATTTTGATGCAAAATTAATACCTGAAAGTTACATAATGCTTAAAAACGCAGTGCAGTTAGAGTGTGGTGTAACTGCGCAAGATATTGCGGCTAATATGGGTGTAACAAAACCGCTTGCTATAGTAAATAACGAATGTGTTATAACAATAGGCAAAAACCTAACAAAAGCTTTTGACAGAATGGAAGTTACAGACTATTCCGCACGTTCTATCATAGCAGCTTGCAATATTGCACAAATTACGCCTATCAATGACGAGCAAAGCGCAGAGATAGATAGGACTTTTAACGGGTGGTAATATGAAATATTTGGCAATCGATTTGGGCTCTTCTAGTGCAAGGATAATGCTTGCGGAAAAAGAAAATCAAAATATAACTTTGACTGAAATTGCAAGGTTTCCGCACTGTGCGGCTTTGGATAATGCAGGGCATTACAGGTGGGATATTGACCATTTGTTTGGCAATATTGTGGAACAGATAAAAAAAACAATAAAAAATGATAAAATAGAGTCTATCGGTATATGTTCTTGGGGTGTCGATTATGGCGTTATTGGGGAAGACGGTAAATTGATAGATATGCCCTATTGTTATCGTGACGCACGCGGCGAAAATGCTTTTTACAAATTGCATAACGAGATATCTAAAGAGGAATTATATAGCATAAGCGGTATTTATCCAAACCCGATAAATACCATATATCAATTATATGCGGATAAATGTGACGGCAGGTATGCCGATAAAAAGGTAAAAATTGCTTTGGTTGCTGACCTTTTAGCCTATTACTTGACGGGAAATATCCGTGCAGAACGTAGCAATGCAAGTACAACAGGGCTGTTAAATATAACAGGGGATGATTGGAATTACGAGTTGATTGATAAACTTGGCTTGGATAGTTCGGTTCTTCCTCAAATAATTTTTGACGGACAAGCGTATGGGGAGTTTTGTAATGTGCCTGTCGTTGCTGTCGGAACGCACGATACAGCATCTGCTATTTACGCCTTGGAGGGATTGGATAGCAAAACCGCCTTTTTGGCATCCGGCTCGTGGTTGCTTTTTGGTAAAGTTTTGGATAAACCTGTTTGCGATAAAGTAGCTTTTGAAAATAAATACACCAATGAGCGGATAAACGGAGGAAAAGTAAGTTTGCTTGACAATATAAACGGGTTGTTTGTAGTGCAACGTGTGGTTGCGGAAAACGATTTAAACTATAAGGAAATTGATGAGCATATAGACAGAGCGACTGTGCTTGGCGAACTTGATGTAGACAAATTAATGTCCCAAAATGATATGACGGGAGATATAAAAACTCAGCTTGGTATATCCGATTGCGATATTTACGATTTGGTAAAAACAGTGTATTTTTCACTTGCAAAAAGAGTAGTGGTTGCAGTAAACCGTTTACAACAAGTTACGGGTACAAAGATAGAAAAAATCGTAATGACAGGCGGTGCTACAAAAGCCAGATATTTTGTAAAAACATTAAAAAATCTGTCGAAAATCGATATTATTTGTGCTAAAAGTGAGGGTGCTACTTACGGTAATGCCTTAAGACAAAGCGAGATTTAAACATGAATGAGTTAATCAACAATATAGATAAAGTGCATACTACGGAACTCGGAGTTTATAGGATAAGTAAAAATTTGTCCTTGGACAATGTGGATGTTGTGCAGTATTGCAAAAATAAGATTTTAGATAAAAACGCAAAGATAGTAAGTCATGGTAAAAATTGGTATATTTATTTAGACGGCGACAAAATAGTTGTAAACCGTACAAGTTATACAATAATTACCGCACATAAAATCAAACAGGACGAAATATTTTAATCAAATTATTAGTAAAAAAATAAAACGGAATTTTCCGTTTTATTTTTTGTTTTTCATGTTCATGGAAATTGATTTTAGATAAAATATAAATTTTTTATTTTTTACATTTCTATATTGTCATTGGTAGTAGTTGCAACTTCGGCAATTTCCGATTTTGCTATATCCGCATTAGTTGCGACTTTGTTGCCCATTCTGTCAAATATGAGTTTTTTAAGTGGATAATAAAGTAGATATATAATTACAGCGTTTATAGCAAGTATAGCAGGTTGTTTTGGCAGGCGGTCAATTAACCAATATGCCGCAAATGATTTGCCATTTGCTCCTGCTGCGACCAAAAGCCATGTTCCGTAAGCTGACAATCCCATTGTGCAAATAAACAATACCAAAACAAGTGATATGGCAAGTTTGATAAAAGGGTGCCATTTTTTTATCATAAAAATAAGCCCCGGAATAATGCCAATCAAAGCACATGAAATGGAAATAAACGGAGAGGGAGTTGCACCTTTTGCAAGAACACCGATTATATCCCCCAACAATCCTACAAGCCCACCCGAAACAGGTCCTAAAAACATGCCTGCTATAAAACAAGGAATGTAAGTAAAGGAAATCGAGAAAGACCCCAATAGGATACTGCAAAATTTCAAAGCAACGCTAATTGCTATAAGTATTGCAGTGTACGCAATAAAAAGGGAACGCCTTTTTGTAAGTTTGAAACTTAACTTTTTCATAAAAAAAGTACCTCCTGACAATATTGGAGAGTACCGAGAAAATTATTAAAACAAATAACTTGCCTCGGATGTGAAATACAACCGCAGAGATCATTCTCTTTCGTCCATAGTCAACATCCCGTTCTATGGCACTTAACGCAGTATTTCTACTCAGCAAAAATATTGTAGCATTTTTTTAGGGATATAGCAAGCGTTTTATGCAATAATTTTATTGATTAAAAACAAATAAATTTGAGCATTATTATCAAAATTTGTATTACAAAGCGTGATTGACAAAAGTATGTTTTTATTATATAATTATATTAATTGCTGCTTATAATTTTTGAGTGGCAGCTTATTCCAAAAGATATTTTGGGCAAGGTGCAAAATGAGTGAGTTTGATAAAAAAGTTTATATGGTAGTGCAAAATATTCCTTGTGGGTATGTTATGAATTATGGTATGGTGGCTGAACTTGCAGGCTATAGGACTAGGTCAAGACAGGTCGGCAGAGCGTTGCATAACAATCCCGACCCCGAGCATATTCCTTGCCACAGGGTGGTTATGAAAGACGGCAGTCTTACCCCGGCATTTGTTTTTGGTGGCGAAAATGAGCAAAGAAATCGCCTTGAAAAAGAGGGCGTGACTTTTAAAGGGGATAAGGTGGATATGCAAAAGCATTTGGTGCAAATTAATAGATTTATTAAATAGCACTTTAAGATTGAATAATTAAATACTATATGGATAAAGGTAAATGTATGAAGAGAGTTAAATATATGACAGCAGCAATGTTGCTTGTTGCAGTAACCGCAGTTTTAAGCGGCTGTAACAACAATAAAATTTTAAATAAATTATCCGATAAGGGCTATTTTTCCAATAGTTACGATAATGCTATTTTACAAACTGATATTGCAAGCAAAATTTCTTCGCATTTTACCAATAACAGCGGTACAAGAAAAAAGGCCATTTTAATTACTATAGACGGCTTTAGGGCGGAAGGTTTAGAGTATATGATGGGCAATGACCTTGGCATGTTATCGATTGCAAAAGAGGGCGGTTTGTATTGGACAAAACCTGCCAATTTGGATACAAAAGCCAATATAGATATCGGGGTTAATTTTTTGAGTATTGTAACAGGACAAGAGCCGTCGACATTTAATGTTTTAAAAAAGACGGATGCAAAAAGAGAAACTCCATATTCGGTAATGACAACAATGTCGGAAAAATACAGAGTAAAATTTTTAACCGATAATAAAAATTATATAGACACTCAATTAGCTGCAGAATTTGACAGCAAGTTAACACAGCAGCTAAGCTTTACCTCTTGTATAGATTTAAATGCTTTAAGGACGGAAAGTATTAATAATTTGGATGCAAACGATTTTATAGTTGCGGCGGTTTCCAACCCTTATCTTGTTGCGGACGGCAACTTCAAAATGAGCAACTCCGCATATTTATCTGCACTATTGCATTTGAATTATTATCTTGCGGATATGTATGATGAAATCAAAGCAAGGGTAGGCGAAGATTGGCTTATAATCGTTGCAACTACTTGTGGCGGAAAAACCAAACTTGCACTAGGCAACGAAGAGGGCAACATTTTAACTTTTATGATAACAAATAAAAAGATGTAAATAAAGTAGTTAGAAGGAATAAAATGAGGAAGAACACGTCGAAAATCGGTATATTTGAAAAGATGTCATTTGCTGTCGGAGAGATTTACGGCTCGGGCGGTGTGGCAATTTTGTCATTGCTTTATCTTTGGTTTTTAGTTAATATATTGAAAATCCCTGCCGGTACTGCGGGTACGATAATTATGCTTGCAAGGTTTTGGGATGCTTTTACCGACCCTATTATGGGTAGTATTTCGGATAATACAAGGACAAAATGGGGAAGAAGAATACCTTACATTTTTTTGTCGGGATTGTTGATAGTAGTTGCTTTGTTCGTATTATTTATGCCTATACAGGGGTGGAGTAGTACCGCGGGTAAAGTTGCTTATGTAGTCTTTGCACACTTGTTTTACAGTACAGTATCTACAATTTTTAATGTGCCTTATCTTTCATTGTCTTCGGAAATAAGCGAGGATTTAAAAGAACGTAATTCCATGAATTTTGTAAGGCTAGCCATGGGTATGCTGTCAACCGCAATTTGTTATCTTGTAATTTCTGCATTAAAAGATATGCTTATCGTAGACCCTGCGACGGGTGTTGCAAAACTTACCGAAACGCTATTTTCATTGATTGTGGCAGGTGTTTTTTCGGTGCTGTTTGCAGTTCCTATTTTATTGACGGCATTATTCTGCAAGGAAAGAACTCCTTTGCCAAATGAAAAATTGAGGTTTTCATTTAAAAATATTTTGGCTACCTTTAAGTTAAAATGTTTTAGAAGACTGCTTTTAATGTATGTATTTTCCTTTGTTTGTAACGAGATAATCGCAAATGTAATAATGATGTATGTTTTTAACGTTACAGGTGGCTCGGATGTCAAAATTTTGGGGTTGTCATTATCTGCGATTGCAAATATGTCTATGCTTATAGGTGCTGCACTAATTATGCCTATATCATTTACAATGTTGCAAAAAAAGGTTGCAAAACCAATAATTTTTATGTGTGGTATTCCAATGTTTATAATTGGTGCGATATCACTTGCGGCATTCCCGCTACACTCGACAATGCCTGTCTTAATCATTTTACCGCTTGCTATTGCGGGGCTTGGCTTTGGTATGGCACAAATGATACCGTGGTTGGTATTTCCCGACGTTGTGGATGTTGCCGAACTTAAATCAAACGACAGAAACCCCGGCGCTTATAATAGTACAATGACATTTTTCAAAAAGTTTGCATCAGGTATTGCTGTGCTTATAGTCGGTTGGGTTTTGCAAGGCTTTGGCTATGATGAGCAACTTGGAACAAATGCTTTGCAACCGGAAAGTGCGGTATTGGGTATGCGCTTGATTTTGGGAATTAGCATACCGATTTGCTTGGTTATTGCATTTTTAGGTGCATATATGATAAAAATAACTACGAGAAAAAGTGAAAGAATACGATATTTTGTGCAAAAACAACGTGATAACGAATTGGAATTGTTATCTACAGAAGAACAACAGGAATTGGAGCTATTAAAAAAGGAGTTGTTTTAATGGAAAGATATTCGATTACAGCTATAACAAAATCGTTATGCAATGCAATAAAAATCTCTCCACCTGCTTATGCAAGGGATGGGATAGACGAGTTGGATAAGTTTGTAGAGCAAAACACTTTGGGTAAAGGCGTTGACCGCATTGTCGTTTTTAATCCGGATGCCATTGGGGAGTGGGTAGCAAACAAATACAAAAATATATTAAGTGATATTTGGGATAGCGAGCTTAAGGTAAAAATGAGTTCGGTTATACCGCCCAAAACACCTGTTTGTTTTGGCAGTATATACACGGGCAGTACACCCGAAGAACATGGTATACAGCACTATGAAAAAAAGAAGATAGAAATTGACAGTTTTTTTGATGCACTTGTCAGAGCCAATAAAAAAACTTGCATTGTTACCGTCGAAAATCAAAGTATGGATATTTTGTTTAGAGGCAGAGCGATTGACTACTATACACTAAAAAATGATAAAGAAGTTATAAATAAGGCTATTCAAATTATAAATAGCAAAGAGTATGACGTAATTTGCATTTACAATCAAGAGTATGATGACATTATGCATCGCACTCATCCCAAGTCATTACTTTCCCAAAGGGCATTAAAGCACTATAATCAAAGCCATAAAATGTTGTTGCAGGCAATCAAACAATCTTATCAAAATCAAAAAACTTTATTTGCAACAATAACCGACCATGGCGTGCATAGGGAATGGTACTTGTTGGGGAATCACGGTAAGAATATAGATAAGGATATTAATATAATTCATTTTTATAATATAATATAAAATTACATTACTATATATATAAAAGCAAGCCATTTTACGGCTTGCTTTTATTAAAATTCTAATTAGCACTAAATACGCCCAAGCAATTTATCTATTGAGCCACCAAGCTCGTAGGCAATGTTAAATATTACTTCAAATTGTGGCAAATGGCCTTTCTTCCACCAACTCAAACTAGATTCATTTACTAAACCTTTTTTAGATAGAGTAAAATGATTTGTTGAGTTGATTGTTAATAGTCTTTGATATTCAGGTATGAAACATTTGCTATCTATTCCACCTTTGGAATTTTTATAATTAAAATCATTGGTTAAACCAACAATATAGTCCATAGAACAATTAAAATAATCACAAATTTTTGCGATAGTCTTTGGGGATGGGATAACCCCATTTAAATATTTTTGAATTGTAGAATGACCAATGCCTAATTGATTGGCAAACTTGGTTTTGTTTAGTTCAGTTCCTAAAAATAAGTCAGTAAAAATTTCCGTGAAATCCATATTTTTTTTCCTTAATTTTATAATCAATTAAATTCGTCCTAACATTTTATCAATAGAGCCACCAAGTTCATAGGCGATAGCAATAATAACTTCAAATTTAGGTAAACCACCTTTTTTCCATAAACTTTGTTTGGTTGCAGTTACAATTTTTTCTTTGGAAAGTAGATAGTGAGTTTTATTATTAGCTTTTAACAATCTTTGATACTCTGGAAAAAAGCATTCTTTCTTAAACCCTTTTTGTATATTAGGGTAAGAAAAATTGTCAGACAACCCTAGCATATAATCTATAGAGCAATTAAAGTAATCACAGATTTTTACAACGCTTTTTGTAATGGGAATAGTACCTTGTAAATAACAAGTTATTTGAAAATGGTCAATGTCAACTTCTTTTGCAAATTGATGTTTTGTAAGATTTGTATTTAAAAATAAATCTGTAAAATTGTCGGGAAAGTTTTTTATTGAAATAGTTTGTTTAATCATTGAATTGCCTTATTGTTTTTTTTGTTTAAAATCATTATACCATAAATTAAATTAGTTGAACAATAGTTTATTATTAAAATATCTTTAATTAGTTTTTGCAATTTTTAAATATAAAAATAGGAGTATATTCAATAAGTGATGTGTATAAAAAAAGAAATTTATAGCACTGTAAATTTTTAAATCATTTTTTAGTTCGAAAAGAAAATGTTCCTAAACAATTTGTCTATAATATAAAATGATACTTATTATTAGCCTAAATATTACTAAAAATTGTTGGATAATTTAGTAAAAATAAAAAATTTTTTGCAAAAATGGGTAAAAATTACCCTAAATTGGCGTGAAAAGTGCTGTTTTTGCAAAAATGACACACGTGGAAGGGTTGTGGGAGAAAAATATTGAAAAACCTTGAAAAAATGTTTGACATAAGGGCTTTAATTGTATATAATGATAAGGCTGTTGAAATGGGATGAAGCGGTAAGTTACCGATATTTTACGGATAATTATCGTGGACAATGGTTCGACAATCGAGCGACTAACTCTTAAATTTGGGGCGGAAACGCCTTTATTTAAAAGCAACAGTACGACACACACGGTAATGTGTAATAATAACGAGTTAGGAAAACAGGAGGTCATTTAATATGGCAACACAAAAAATCAGAATCAAGCTAAAAGCTTACGACCACAATCTTATTGATGTAGCTGCAGAGAAAATTGTAGAGACAATCAAAAGACACAACACCAAGGTATCCGGTCCTATTCCGCTACCTACAGAGAAAGAAGTAGTAACTATTATCCGTTCTCCGCACAAATATAAATATAGCAGAGAGCAATTTGAACTAAGAACTCACAAACGTTTGATTGATATTTTCAACCCTACTGCACAAGCAGTTGATAGTTTAATGAAACTTGATTTGCCTGCAGGCGTTGATATCAACATCAAACTTTAATAAATAGAGAATAAATTTGGAGGTGAACTTTATCTATGAATAAAGCAATCATTGGAAAGAAGATTGGCATGAGCCAAATATTCAATGAGGATGGCAAAGTTATCCCGGTAACAGTTGTGGAAGCAGGTCCATGTCCCGTTGTGCAAAAGAAAACAGTAGAAAAAGATGGTTATGAGGCAGTACAAGTTGCTTTCGGTACTATCAGTAGCAAAAATGTAAACAAACCTGTTGCAGGTCACTACAAGAAAGCTGGCGTTGAACCAAAGAGAATTTTAAAAGAATTCAAGTTTGAAAATTGTGCAAGCTTTGAAATCGGAAGTGAGATTAAAGCTGACATTTTCGCAGCCGGCGATAAGGTAGATGTTTCCGGTACTTCTAAAGGTAAAGGATTTAGCGGTACAATCAAAAGACACAATTTCCACATTGGTCCTATGGCACACGGCTCAGGATACCACAGAGGTGTAGGCTCTATGGGTTCTTGCTCAAGTCCGTCAAGGGTTTTCAAAAACAAGAAAATGCCGGGTCAATATGGTAATACAAAATGCACAGTTCAAAACTTGCAAATTGTAAAAGTAGATGCAGAGCGTAATATTTTGCTAGTTAAGGGTGCTATCCCTGGTGCTAAGGGCGGAATCGTTATCGTTAAGCAATCTTGCAAAGGTTAATGGAGGGCTTAAAAATGGAAATGAAAGTTGTAAATAGCAGCGGTAAAAAAGTTGGGACAATCGAATTAAATGCTGCAGTTTTTGAGCAAGAGTATAACGCGGCTCTAATCCATCAAGTTGTTGTTGCTCAACTTGCAAATAAAAGACAAGGTACCAAAAGCACTTTAACAAGAGCAGAAGTTCGCGGAGGCGGAATTAAGCCTTGGAGACAAAAAGGTACAGGTAGAGCTAGACAAGGTAGCATTCGTGCTCCACAATGGATTAAAGGTGGTGTGGTATTTGCACCAAAGCCAAGAGATTTCAGCCAAAAGATAAATCAAAAAATGAAAGTTGCTGCACTAAAGAGTGCATTGTCTCAAAAAGTTCGTGATGACGAAATTATCGTTATCAACGAAATCAAGGCAGAAAATGGTAAGACAAAAGAAATCGCAACTGTTTTGAAAAATCTTAAAATGGAAAAAAGAGTACTTTTGGTTGTTGGAGAGCGTGACGAACTAGTTATCAGAGCTTGCCGCAACATTGAAAATGTAACTTTAATTAATGCATCTTTAATAAATGTTTACGATGTAGTAGCAAATGCAAACTGCATTATGACAAAAGATGCTATAAAGAAAATTGAGGAGGTGTACGCATAATGAACGCTTACGATATCATTATCAGTCCTATCTTAACCGAAAAGAGTTATGAGGGCATCGAGGGTATGAAGTACACTTTTAAGGTGGACAAAAGAGCAACTAAAACTCAAATTAAAAAAGCTGTTGAAGAGATTTTCGGAGTTCAAGTTGCTAAAGTAAATACAGTAAACTATGATGGTAAAATCAAAAGAATGGGCAGAAGTGAAGGAAGAACACCATCTTTCAAAAAGGCTTATGTTCAACTTACTGAGAACAGCAAACGCATCGAATTCTTCGATAGTTTGGCATAAGAGCGGAGGTAATTATAATGGCTATTAAAAGATATAAACCAACTTCTCCTGCCCGTCGTTTTATGAGTGTTTCTGCTTTTGACGAAATCACAAGCACAAAACCAGAGAGAAGTTTGCTTGAAACTCAAAGCAAATCAGGCGGTAGAAATAATAACGGTAGAATCACTGTCAGACACATCGGCGGTGGTAATAGACAAAAATACAGAATTATCGATTTTAAGCGTAATAAAGACAATATTCCTGCAAAAGTTGCTGAAATTCAATACGACCCAAATCGTACAGCAAATATCGCATTATTGCATTATGCAGATGGTGCAAAAGCTTATATCTTAGCACCTGTTGGCTTGAACAAAGGCGATGTTGTTATGAATGGTGCAAATGCAGAAATCAAAGTTGGTAACTGCTTACCAATCGAGAATATTCCTGTAGGTACATTGCTTCATAATATCGAGTTGCACCCTGGCAAAGGCGGTCAAATCGCAAGAGCAGCAGGTCAAGCAGCACAACTTATGGCAAAGGAAAACAAATATGCTATTTTAAGATTGCCATCGGGCGAGATGAGATATGTACTATTGTCTTGCAGAGCAACAATCGGTCAAGTTGGTAACCTAGACCACGAAATCGTAAGTATCGGTAAAGCCGGTAGACATCGTCACATGGGTGTTAAACCAACTGTTCGTGGTGTAGTAATGAACCCTTGTGACCACCCTCACGGTGGTGGTGAAGGTAAGTCGCCAATCGGTATGCCAAGCCCGGTTACTCCTTGGGGTAAACCTGCACTTGGTTACAAGACCAGAAAGAAAAAGAACAGAACTAATAAGTTCATTATCAAACGCGTGAACTAATCGGAGGATATGAAATGAGTAGGTCAGTTAAAAAAGGTCCTTTCGTAGAAGAAAGGCTTATCAATAGAGTAATTGCTATGAACAATGAGAATAAAAAGGCTGTTATCAAGACTTGGTCAAGGTCATCAACTATATTCCCTGAAATGGTAGGTCACACTATCGCTGTTCATGATGGTAGAAAACACGTTCCTGTATATATTACAGAGGATATGGTAGGTTGCAAACTAGGTGAGTTCGCTCCAACAAGAACTTTTAAAGGTCATGCTGGTGGCAAAACTACCGGTGGTAGATAATTAGGAGGTAATTTATAATGGCAAAAAGAGTTAGAACTAAATCTGAAAATCGTGCTCTAAATGCTGATAAGCGTCCAAGAGCAGTTGCAAAATATGTTAGAATTTCTCCTGATAAGGTTAGAATCGTACTTGATGTTATTCGCGGAAAAAGTTATGTAGAGGCAATCGCTATTCTTAAAAATACAAGAAAAGCAGCTTGCGAGCCATTGATTAAGCTTGTAAATTCTGCTGCAGCAAATGCCGAAAACAACTTGAATATGAATAAAAACGATTTGTATATTGCAGAATGTTTCGCAAACGGCGGTCCAATTCTTAAAAGAGTTCAACCACGTGCACAAGGCAGAGCTTTCAGAATTAATAAGCGTACAAGCCACATTACCGTTATCTTAGATACGGTTACTGAGTAAGGAGGTATCCCATGGGACAAAAAGTTAATCCACACGGACTTAGAGTAGGTATAATTAAAGGTTGGGATGCTCAATGGTATGCTGATAAAAAGAATTTTTCGGCAAATTTGATTGAGGACCAAAAAATTAGAAACTTCATCAAAAAGACATATTTTACAAGTGGTATCAGCAAAATCACTATCGAAAGAATCCTTTCAAGTGCTGCGGATATCGTTATGGTAAACATTTACACTTCTAAGCCCGGCGTTCTTATCGGTAAAGGCGGCGAAGGTGTAAATCAAATGAAAGAGCAAATCAAAAAAATTGCTCCAGGCAAACAAATCAATATTAATATATATGAGATTAATCGTCCGGACGTTGATGCACAATTAGTTGCAGAAAGCATTGCTGCACAACTTGAAAAGAGAGCTGCTTTCCGTCGTACAATGAAACAAGCTATTTCAAGAGCTATGAAAGGCGGCGCTAAAGGTATTAAGACTATGTGTTCGGGTAGATTGGACGGTGCTGAAATCGCACGTTCCGAGAGTTATCACGAAGGTTCTATTCCTTTGCAAACTCTAAGAGCAGATATCGACTATGCTACTGCAGAAGCTCATACTACATTCGGTATTATCGGTGTTAAAGTATGGATTTACAAAGGCGAGGTATTAGGTCGCGGTATCAAAAAGGAAGGAGGTAAAGCGTAATGTTAATGCCTAAGAGAGTTAAAAGAAGACGTGTACACCGTGGTAGAATGAAAGGTGTTGCAAATAAAGGCAATCAAGTTGCTTACGGCGAGTACGGTTTGGTTAGCTTAGAGCCATCTTGGGTTACTTCTAACCAAATTGAGGCTGCCCGTATCGCTATGACACGTTATGTAAAGAGAGGCGGTAAGGTATGGATTAATATCTTCCCTCACAAACCTATCACTAAGAAACCTGCTGAGACTCGTATGGGTTCAGGTAAAGGCTCTGTAGAGTATTGGGTTGCAGTTGTTAAACCGGGTCGCGTTATGTTTGAAATGGCAGGTGTACCTGAGGAAGTTGCAAGAGAGGCATTCAGACTTGCTAGTCACAAATTGCCTGTTAAATGCAAATTTGTTAAAAAAGAAGAAGGCGGTGAGTGTTAATGAAGGCTAAAGAATTATTTGATATGACAAACAAAGAGTTGGAAGTAAAATTGGATTCTTTAAAAGAAGAGTTATTTAACCTTCGTTTTAAGCATGCCACCGGTCAACTTGAAAACGCTAATCAACTTAACTTGGTTAAGAAAGATATTGCAAGAGTAAAGACTGTTCTTCGTCAAAGAGAATTGAATATCTCACCGGAGCCTAACAGCAAATCTGCTAAAAAGGCTAAGTAATTGGAGGATAAGTAAATGGAAAGAAATCTTAGAAAGAGTAGAGTTGGCTTAGTAGTTAGCGACAAGATGGACAAAACCATCACTGTTGCGGTAGTGCAAAAAGTTAAGCATCCTCTATATGGAAAAACTGTTAATAAAACTAAGAAGTTTATGGCACATGATGAGAATAATATGGCAGGTATCGGCGATAAAGTTCTTATCGTAGAGACTCGTCCAATGAGTAAAAATAAGCATTTCAGACTTGCTGAAATCATCGAGAAGGCTAAGTAAGGAGGTACAGTATGATAATTCCAGAGAGTAAATTGAATGTGGCTGATAACACAGGCGCAAAAGAAATTAAATGTATCAGAGTACTTGGCGGTTCATTCCGTAGATATGGTAATATCGGTGATGTTATCGTAGCAAGTGTGCAAACTGCAACTCCGGGTGGCGTAGTTAAAAAGGGTGATGTTGTTAAAGCCGTTATCGTTAGAACTAAAAAAGGTATCAGAAGAAGTGACGGTACTCATATCAGATTTGACGACAATGCTGCAGTTATCATCGATAACCAAAAGCAACCAAAAGGTTCTCGTATTTTTGGACCTATCGCTCGTGAACTTCGTGATAAAGATTATATGAGAATTATTTCTCTTGCACCTGAAGTGCTTTAATTGGAGGGATTACAATGAATAATTTACATGTTAAAAAAGGCGATAACGTTATGGTAATTGCCGGAAAAGATAAAGGTAAATCAGGTATTATTACTAAAGTTGATGTGGACAATGGCAGAGTTCTTGTAGAAGGTCTAAACATTGCTACAAACTATGTAAAACCTCGTAACGCACAAGAAAAAGGCGGTATTGTTAAAAAAGAAGCTGCTATCGATGCAAGTAATGTAATGATTATTTGTCCAGAGTGTGGCAAAGCAACTAAAGCCGGACACAGAATTGAAAATGTTGATGGTAAAGATGTAAAAATCCGTTTTTGCAAAAAATGTAATGCTTCTTTAGAGAAGAAAGCTACTAAAGCTGTTAAAAAAGCAACTAAGAAAGCTACAACTACTAAAAAAGCAACTAAGAAAACAGCTGATACAGCAGTAGCTGAGACTGAAAAAGCTGAATAATGGAGGATTAAACAGTGGCTAATCAAATTAAAAACAGAGTTAAAGATAATTATGTAAATGTTGTAGTACCTGCTTTAATCAAAAAGTTCGGCTACAAAAATGTAAACCAAGTTCCAAAGCTTGAAAAGATAGTTATCAATATGGGTCTTGGAGATATCAAAGACAATGCAAAGAGTGTTCAAATCGCACTTGACGAGTTAAAACAAATCACAGGTCAAGCTCCTATGGCAACAAAAGCTAAAAAGAGCGTTGCAAACTTTAAAGTTCGTGAGGGTATGACTGTCGGAGCAAAAGTTACACTTAGAGCTACAAGAATGTATGAGTTCTTTGACAAATTCGTATCAATCGCTCTTCCAAGAGTAAGAGACTTTAAAGGTATTCCTGCAAACTCTTTTGACGGAAGAGGTAACTACAATATGGGTGTTAAAGAGCAACTTATCTTCCCTGAAATCAGTTATGATAAAATCGAGAAGATTAGAGGTTTTGATGTTTGCTTTGTAACAACAGCGCAAACAGATGCAGAGGCAAAAGAGTTGTTAACTCTAATGGGCTTGCCTTTCGCTAAGTAAGGAGGATTGACAAATGGCAAAAAAAGCTATGATAAATAAGCAACAGCGCACACCTAAGTATTCTACAAGAGCTTACACTCGTTGTAAAATCTGTGGAAGACCACACGCAGTTTTAAGAAAATACGGCATTTGCAGAATTTGCTTCAGAGAACTTGCTTATAAGGGCGAAATACCCGGCGTAAAGAAAGCAAGTTGGTAATAGGAGGAGATAGGATATGAATATTACAGACCCAATCGCTGATATGCTAACTCGTATTCGTAACGGGTTGATTGCGAAAAAAGATGAAGTAAAAGTACCTGCTTCAAGAATCAAGACAAGCATTGCTCAAATTCTTTTGGATGAGGGTTACATTAAAGCTTACGAATTGATTGAAGACGGCGTACAAAAGGATATAAAAGTAACTCTTAAATATGGTCCTAAGGGCGAAAAGGTTATTACTAACATCAAAAGAATTAGTAAGCCTGGTCTAAGAGTATACTGTGAAGCAGACAAGTTACCTAAAGTTTTGGGCGGTTTAGGAATAGCTATTATTTCTACATCTCAAGGCGTTATGACTTGTAAAGAAGCTAGAGAGAAACACATTGGTGGCGAAGTTCTAGCCTATGTATGGTAATAGGAGGTAAATTAAATGTCAAGAATTGGTAGACTTCCTGTTGTAATTCCTGCGGGAGTTACTGTAAATGTTACAGATAGTAATGAAGTTATAGTAAAAGGACCTCTAGGCGAGTTAAGCCAAAAGGTTGACAAAAATATTAGTGTTGCAGTTGAGGGAACAGAAGTTCACGTAACAAGACACGATGAGCAAAAAGAACATAAAGCTATGCACGGATTATATCGTAAACTTATTGCGAATATGGTTGAGGGCGTGACAAAAGGTTTCCAAAAAGCGCTTATCGTAAACGGTGTAGGTTACAAGGTTGCAAAGCAAGGTAACAAAATCGTTATCAACTGCGGTTACTCTCATCCTGTTGAGGTTGTAGAGAGCGACGGAATCACTTTTGAAGTACCAAATGCCAATGAAATCGTAGTAAAAGGCATCAGTCGTGAAAAAGTAGGTCAAGTTGCTGCTAATATTAAGGTAATTAAAGTGCCAGACCCTTATCATGTATATGGTATTCGTTATAAGGACGAGACTATTGCAAGAAAAGAAGCAAAGAAGAGCACTAAGTAAGGAGAGTAGAAGATGATTAAGAAGATTGATAAAAATTCTATCAGACAAAAAAGACACACTAGAGTAAGAGGTAAAGTGTCAGGAACAGCTGAGCGTCCTCGTTTTAATGTTTATAGAAGTACTAATAACATCTATGTTCAACTTATTGATGACGTTGCCGGAAATACTTTGGTAGCTTGCTCAACTTTGGATAAGGATGTTGTAGCTAAAATTAAAGATATGACTAAAGTCGAAGCTGCTAAATTTGTCGGCGAGACAGCTGCTAAAAAGGCATTGGACAAAGGTATTACCGAAGTTGTTTTTGACAGAGGCGGATACTTATATACAGGTCGCGTACAAAGCGTAGCCGATGGTGCTAGAGAAGCCGGATTGAAACTATAAAAGGAGGAAGACGATAATGGCTGAGAGAAATGAAAAGTCAGAAAAGAGAGGCAAATTCCAAAAAGAAGATGACGGAATGCTAAATAAACTTATCGCTGTTAACAGAGTAACAAAAGTTGTTAAAGGTGGTAGAACAATGCGTCTTTCTGCATTAGTTGCAGTTGGTGACGGTAATGGTAATGTCGGTATCGGTATGGGTAAGGCTGCCGAAGTTCCTGAGGCAATCAAAAAGGCTACTGCCGATGCTAAACGTAATATGATTAACATTAAATTAATCGGTACTACTATCCCTCACGAAGTTATTGGTGAGTATGGTAGCGGTAAAGTTGTTATGATGCCTGCCGAAGAAGGTACCGGTGTTATCGCCGGAGGTCCTGTTCGTTCGATACTTGAAGTTGTAGGTGTTAAGGATATCAGAACTAAGAGTATTGGTACTAACAATCCAATCAACTGTGTAAAAGCAGTTATGGAAGGTCTTAAGAGCCTAAGAACAGCTGAGCAAATCGCTAGTCTTCGCGGTAAGACAGTTGAAGAAATTAAACGCTAACGGGAGGGCAAAATAATGGCTAAACAATTAAAAATTACGCTTATTAAAAGCACTATCGGAAGCCTTAAAAAGCAAAAAGCAACTATTGAGGCGTTAGGACTTTCTAAAATCGGTTCTAGCAAAATTCACAATGATAATCCTTGTCTTCAAGGTCAAATCAAAGTGGTTAAACACTTGATTTCGGTTGAAGAAATAGAGGAAAAGAAGAGTGCAAAAAAAGCAAAAGCTCCAAAAGCTGATGCTCAAGCACAAGCTTAATCGGAGGTAAAAGATGGAAATTCAAAAATTGGCTCCGGCTGAAGGGGCAAAAACTGAGAGCAAAAGACTTGGTAGAGGTATTGGCTCAGGTAAAGGCAAAACCTCCGGTAAAGGTCATAAAGGTCAATGGGCTAGAAGTGGCGGCGGTGTTCGCCCTGGCTTTGAAGGCGGTCAAATGCCTTTAATTCGCCGTGTTCCTAAAAGAGGATTCACTAACATTTTTGCAAAAGAGTACTCTATTGTAAATGTTAAGGACTTAGAGAGATTTGAGGACGGTACTGTTGTAAACGCTGAACTTCTATTGAAAGTTGGTGTTTTAAGCAAAGTTGAAAATTATGGTCTTAAAGTTTTGGGTAACGGAACTTTGACTAAAAAATTAACAGTTCAAGCAAAAAAATTCACTAAGTCAGCTGCAGAAATAATTGAAAAAGCAGGTGGCAAAGCTGAGGTGCTATAATGTTTAAAACCATAGCAAATGCTTTTAGAGATAAAGAAATTCGTAAAAGAATATTTCTTACACTATTGATGCTTGCTATATTCAGATTAGGTGCATTTATTCCTATTCCGGGTCTTGATGTAAACGCTATTAACTCAAATTCTAATTTGGATGCAGGCAGTTTCTTTGGTATTATCGCTACTATAAACGGTACTTTTGGTAGCCAAGGAACACTTTTCTCATTAGGTATTATGCCGTTTATTAACTCATTCATTATAATGCAATTAATTACAATCATTATTCCTAAACTTGAAAGAATGAGTAAAGAAGGCGAAGAAGGACGAAAGAAAATAACTCAAATTACCCGTTACGTGGCTATCGGTTTGGCTGTTGTTCAAGCGTTTGGCTTTGTAATGAGTTGGGGTGATAATTTTGTTGGTCTATTTGGCAATGGTGTTGCTAATCAATGGCTTACAAGAATAATGACCGTTATTATTTTGACAGCGGGCTCTACATTTGTTATGTGGTTAGGGGAGAGAATTACCGAGTACGGTATAGGCAATGGTACATCATTGATTATCTTTATCGGTATTTTATCGGGTATTGGTAATTCAATTATCCAATCAATCAAAACTATGGCAGGACAAAGTGGCGATACATCTGCTCTAATGGGTAGTATTTGGTACTTTATCGGATTTATAGTATTTGTTATTTTGTTGTTCTTGTTCATTGTTTATGTAGATATGGCAGAAAGAAGAATTCCTGTTCGTTATGCAAAGCAAGTTAAAGGTAACAAAATGTATGGTGGTCAAACTTCTAACATACCTATGAAAGTAAACGCATCCGGCGTTATGCCAATCATTTTTGCATCATCTTTCTTGATGTTCCCACAAATGATTGCAAGCTTTTGGCCTGAAAGTGATTTTTACAGTTGGTATAGCAAATACCTTGGCGTAGGTAGTTGGGCATATATCGTGGTTATTACACTTTTGATATTGTTCTTCTCATATTTCTATGCACAAATTCAATTTAATCCTATTGAAGTGTCAAAGAATATACAACAATATGGTGGATTTATCCCAGGTATCAGACCGGGCAAACCGACAAGCGATTACCTTGCAAAAATCAATAACAGAATAACATTGTTCGGTGCTATTTTCCTAGCTATCATTGCTTTAATACCATCTATTTTGGTAGCTGCAATCCCTAGCGAATTAGGATTGACAAATGCTTTCAGTGCAACAGGATTGCTAATCGTAGTAAGCGTAGCGCTAGAGACAAACAAACAGTTGGAATCTCAAATAATGATGAAAACTTACAAAGGTTTCTTGAAGTAAAAATTCAATTCTAAGTTGTCGGATATTTGCGTTCGACAACTGAGAATTTGTGTTTATTATCGGATTTCGAATAATTTTCGGATAAAAGCGATTATCCAAATAGTTTTGGAAGGTAAATATGAAATTAATTTTACTAGGTGCTCCCGGTGCGGGAAAAGGTACTCAAGCTACAAGAATTAGTGATAAGTACAATTTGCCACATATTTCAACGGGCGATATTTTGAGAAAAAATATAAAAGATGGTACTGAACTTGGCAGACAAGCAAAATCGTATATCGATGCAGGTCAGTTGGTACCTGACGAAGTAGTAATAAATATAGTAAAAGACAGATTGCAACAAGCAGACTGTAAAAATGGTTATATTTTGGATGGGTTCCCAAGGACTTGCGCTCAAGCGGAAGCTTTGGACAAAGTAGCAAATATCGATTGCGTTATCAACATTGCTGTAGACCCTGACTTGATTGTTAATCGTATTACAGGCAGGAGAATGTGTGCTTGTGGCGAAAGTTATCATATCAGTATGGGAATCGGCGATACTTGCCCTAAATGCGGTGCAAAACTTTATCAACGCGATGACGATAAGGAAGAAACCGTAAAAGAGCGTATGCAAGTATACGAAAATCAAACAGCTCCGCTTATCGATTATTATACAGCAAAAAATTTGGTAGTCGATGTGGATGGCGGCAAGCCATTGAATGAAGTTTTCGAACAAATTTCCAAGGTGATTGATGATTACAATAAAAAGTGATAGTGAAATCGAACTTATGCGTGAAGCGGGCAGAATTTTAAGAGACACCTTAAATATGCTTAAAGAACACGTAAAAGTCGGAGTAACTACAAAAGAATTAGATAAGTTGGCTCATGATTATATTATAAGTCGCGGCGCAAAGCCTTCCTTTTTGGGATACGGCGGTTTTCCGGGGTCGATATGTGCAAGTGTGAACGAGCAAGTTGTGCACGGCATTCCGTCAAATAGAAAGCTTGTTAGCGGTGACATTATAGGGATTGATTGTGGTGTAATTTATAAAGGTTGGCAGAGCGATGCAGCAAGAACATTTGCTGTGGGAGAAATATCCGAAAAGCACAAAAAACTTATCCAAGTAACAGAACAAAGCTTTTTTGAAGCAATGAAAGTTATTCGCGAGGGTGCAAGGCTTGGAGATATAGGCGCTGCCGTACAAAATTTAGCAGAAAGCAATGGTTTTTCGGTAGTCAGGGATTTGGTAGGTCACGGCATTGGAAAAGATATGCACGAGGACCCGCAAGTTCCAAATTACGGAAAAGCAGGCAAAGGTCTTAGATTAAAGCGTAATATGACGCTTGCTATCGAGCCTATGATAAACGAAGGGACTTATGAAGTTTCTGCACTCGACGATGGTTGGACGGTTGTGACTGACGACGACGGTTATTCCGCACATTACGAAAACACCGTGCTAATAACCGAAGACGGTTATGAAATATTATCGTTATAGGAGTTGTTATGCAAAACAATATCAAAGTCGGTTCGGTGGTATTGTCTACTGCAGGACATGATAGTGGCAATTATTTTGTGGTAGTTGAGTTGGAAAACACTGAATATGTAAAAATTTGCGACGGCAAAACAAGACCGTTGGAAAAGCCTAAACGCAAGAAGATAAAACACATTAAAGATACATTTTTAGTAGTTGAAGAGATTGCGAACAAGCTAAATGGAAACAAAGTGATTCACAACAAAAACATTCAAACGGCACTTAAAGAAGTGTTAAAATAATAATGGAGGGTATTATGTCTAAAGAAGATGTAATAGAAGCCGAGGGTAAAGTAGTTGAAGTTTTGCCGAATACGAATTTTAAGGTTGAGCTTACAAACGGATTTGTGATTACAACTTATTTGTCGGGTAAACTAAGAAAAAACTACATTAAAATTTTGGAAGGCGATACAGTAAAAGTGGAACTTAGTCCGTACGATTTGACAAAAGGTAGAATAGTATGGCGTAATAAGAATTAGTTGGAGGATAAAACAATGAAAGTTAGACCATCAGTTAAGCCAATGTGCGATAAATGCAGAGTAATCAAAAGAAATGGTCAAGTAATGGTTATTTGCAGCAAATACAAGAAACATAAGCAAAAACAAGGCTAATTTTTTGTAAAAATTAGTTAAAATTTGCTTGATTAATTATTGCGGGTATGATATAATATATACTTGCAATAGTGCTTTTATAATGCAAATAAAAACGATTGATTGCAAGGTCGTTTTTACAAAGCATTTCAATGTTAAATGCGTTTGCAAAAACGTTAAAAACGTGAGTTTTTGTTTTGTGAAAGCAAAACGATTACATACATTATATGTTAATTTTACGCTAAAAGGAGCGGCTGAAGAGATGTCTCATTCCAAATTATCGGGCAATCTTTTCTCCTATTGATGCGTTGAATAAAGTATTATTTAATATTTTTTATTAATTTGGAGGTAGAAGGAATGGCTCGTATTGCAGGCGTAGATTTGCCGCGTGAGAAAAGAGTAGAAATCGGTCTTACTTATATCTATGGTATAGGTAGAGTTACTTCTAACAAAATTTTGGCTGAATCCGGCATCAATCCGGACAAAAGAGTTAAAGATTTGACAGAAGAAGAAGTAAGTGCGATTCGTGATTACATCGAAAAAAACCTTTCTGTTGAGGGTGATTTAAGAAGAGAAGTAAAGTTAAACATTAAGCGACTAATGGAAATTGGTTGCTATCGTGGTGTTAGACACCGTAAAGGTTTACCGGTTAGAGGACAAAGTACTAAGCAAAATGCTCGTACTCGTAAAGGTCCTAAGAAGACTGTTAGCCGTAAGAAGAAATAAGGAGGTAATAAGAAATGGCTGCTAATAAAAAAGTAGTAAGAAAAAGACGTGACGTTAAGCGCGTTGACAAAGGTCGTTGTTATATTCAATCATCTTTCAATAACACTCTTGTTACCTTTACTGATGAAAAAGGAAATACAATTTCTTGGTCAAGTTCAGGTAAGTTGGGCTTAAGAGGCTCTAAAAAGAGCACTCCGTTTGCAGCTCAAATGGTTGCAGAAGATGCAGCTAAAATCGCTAAAGATTTGACAGGATTGAAGAGTGTTGAAGTGTATGTAAAAGGTCCGGGTGCAGGTCGTGAGTCTGCTATTCGTGCTTTGCAAGTTGTGGACATTGCTGTTACAATGATTAAAGATGTTTCACCAATCCCACACAATGGATGCCGTCCACCAAAACGCAGAAGATTATAGGAGGTAGAGAAATGGCTAAATATACAGGTGCTGACTGCCGTTTGTGCAGAAGAGAAGGATGCAAATTATATCTAAAAGGCGATAAATGTTATTCCGATAAGTGTGCTGTTGTAAAGCGTCCTACCGCTCCGGGTCAACATGGTACATCCAGAAAGAAACCTACAGGATATAGCATACAGTTGCGTGAAAAGCAAAAAACTAAGAGAATTTACGGTCTATGCGAAAAGCAATTTAGAGGCTATTATGATATGGCTGAAAAAATGCGTGGTATTACCGGTGACAATATGCTAGTTCTTCTTGAAAGAAGATTGGACAATGTTGTTTTCAGACTTGGACTTGGTTTGAGCCGTGCTCATGCAAGACAAATCGTTAACCACGGACACATTACTGTTAATGGTTCAAGAGTTAACATTCCATCTTATTTAGTAAAAGCAGGCGATATCATCGCTGTTAAAGAAAACAAGGTAGACAAAACATTGTTTGCTGACATCAAAGCCGGCAAAACCGAAAATCTACCAAGTTGGTTGGAGTTTGACAATGCTACTTTAAGCGGTAAAGTTTTGGAACTTCCTACAAGAGAAGGTTTAGACATTGCTGTAGAAGAGCACTTGATTGTCGAGTTGTATTCTAAGTAAGATTAAATCCAAAATAGGAGGATGATTTAATGATAGAAATTACTAAGCCAAAGATTGAATGTGCAGAAGAAATTAGTGGCAGAGAGGCGCGTTTTGTAGTAGAGCCTCTTGAGAGAAGTTTTGGTACTACACTAGGCAATGCACTTCGTCGTGTGCTTTTAGGTTCACTTCCCGGTGCTGCACCGGTTGGTGTTCGTATAGATGGTGTAAAACACGAATTTTCTACTATTCCGGGCGTTAAGGAAGATGTTTCCGAGATTATTTTAAATATCAAAGGACTTGCAATTAAGGCTCATACAGAAGACAAAGATTTCAAACAATTAATGTATATCAAAAAGGAAACTCCCGGCGTTGTAACTGCCGGAGATATCGAGCACAGTTCGGATATTGAAATTTTAAATCCTGAAATGTATATTTGCACATTGGAAAACGGTGCAAAACTTGATATGGAGATTAATGTTGGAGTCGGTAGAGGTTATGTTTCTGCTAACATGAATAAAGATGATGAACAACCTTTAGGTTACATACCTGTTGATTCTATCTATACTCCTGTTGAAAGAGCAAGTTATTTTGTTGAGCCGGCACGTGTCGGTCAAGACATAAACTATGACAAATTGACAATAGATGTTGTAACAGATGGCACAGCTTCGCCTCACGAAGTTATTAGCTTGAGTGCGAAAATCATTAATGATTTATTGAGCTTGTTTATCGGACTTGTAGATAATATGGCTGATAGAAACCTATTAAAACAAGATGACGAAAAACAAACTAAAGTATTAGAAATGGCTATCGACGATTTGGATTTGTCAGTAAGGTCATACAACTGCTTGAAGAGAGCGGGCATCAATACTGTTCAAGACTTGATTCAAAAGTCGGAAGACGATATGCTAAAGGTTAGAAACCTTGGTAAAAAATCTTTGGACGAAGTTATGAAGAAAATTCATGAATTAGGGTTTGAACTACAAAGTAAGGACGAGTAAGGAGATAAAAAAATGGCAAGAAAACTAGGAAAACGTACTGACCAAAGAATGCATTTGTTGCGTAACCAAGTTTCTGAACTATTATGGTATGGTCGCATCGAGACTACTGTTGATAGAGCTAAAGAAGTTAAAAGACTTGCAGAAAAAATGGTTACTCTAGGCGTTAAGAGTTATGATGATATAGTTACTACAACAAAGACTAAAACTAATGCTAAAGGCGAAAAAGTTGCTGTTGAATTTAAAAATGACGGCAAAAAGAAATTGAATGCTAGAAGACAAATGATGTCTTTCTTGCGTGACATTAAAGAAGCTCAAGGCGAAAAAGAGTCTAAAACTGCTTATAAAGAAAGAACTCGTGACATTAAACACCCACTAATCGAGAAAGTGTTTAACGAGTATGCTCCAAAGTATGCAGGTAGAAAAGAAGAGCTAGGTCAAGGTGGTGGCTATACTAGAATTATCAAACTAGGTGCTAGACGTGGCGATGCTGCTGAAATGGTTATCATTGAAATGGTATAATTAAAAATTGTGATATTAAGCAAATAGCGGGAAGTGTATTCCCGCTATTGTATTTTAAACAAAATAGTTAGTCTGAAAAAAATTATAAATTAAATAACTTTAATAATAATTCTTCTTAATTAAATAGATGTGTTTAAACTGTATTTATACAAATATTAAGGAGGTTTTTTGTTGTCAAAATTAGTTTTATATAAATAACCGTTTAGTTGTAGTAAAAGAATTTGTTAAAATTAGAATTATAAGAACAAGAGCAAATTTGTCGGCAAGGGCATTGAGCTTGACTATTGGTAAAATGCAAGTTATATATATTTGTTGGAGAGCGAAAAATCTACTTTCGAGCCATCTCTTTCGGTTTTGTTGGATATTATCGAGGTTTGCGGAAGCACTCCGGAGGAGTTTTTTTATCATGATATAAATGCGTATAAGCAAGATAAACAGGCTTTGGAGTTTTTTAAAACGCTGTCAAGCAATCAAAAAAAATGCGATTATGAATTTGTATACAAAATGATTGAAGTGTCGCAATAATATACTTGTAAGGTTTTGTAATGTTATGTTATAATTATTTTGTTAATGAGGTTATTTATTAATATTAATAGGCAACACTTTAAACTTTGTTTAATATTTAAGCCTAATTTTATTCAACTTTTAATATTTGTTTTGCGTATAATAATTTGAGGCGATAAAACTTTTTAACTTACCGTATAAAAGCCAATGTACATAGTCTATGTTTTACATAATTTTAAATAAACATAGACAAATAAAATTGATTGTCGATTATTTTTTGATAACGGCAGTTGGAGTGGTAAAAAATGAGAAACAATTATAACAGAATACTTATAGCTAGTTGCACAGCCAATGCAAGTCAGGCGATATATGCTAATATGACGGCTTTGCTTATGGTGCCATTTATGAGTTTGTACGGTCTTACGCTTGGGCAAATGGGCATACTTGTAGGTATAAACTTTGGTACTCAAATATTGGCGGATGTTTTACTTACCTTTATTATAGATAAAGTAAAGTATAAAAATCTTGTTTATATTGCTAATTTATTGGGGTTTATCGGTATGGTGCTTTACTGCATGTCGCCCAAAATAATGCCGTCAAACGTGTTTGTGCCAATGGTGCTGTCCACGATAGTATTTTCGTTTGCAAGCGGTATGCTGGAAGTGGTGTTAAGTCCGATAGTGGATACAATACCCGATACATTTAAAAACAAAAAAGCAGCAATGAGCCTTTTACATTCCTTTTACGCTTGGTGGCAAGTAGTCAGTATAGTTTTTATAGCGTTGTGCCTTAACTATTTTGGGGCGGAAAATTGGATGTATATAATCGGTGCTTTAGCAGTTGTTCCCGTGTTAAACACTATACAGTTTATACCGGTAAAAATCGTAGAGCAGCGGAGTACCGAAAGCAAAGGTCAATCGAGTTTTAAAGTTGCTAAATCGCCTATTTTTATTTTATGTTGCATCGCAATTATAGTTGGTGCGGGGGTGGAGATAATTATGAATCAATATGTTTCCACTTTCTGTGAGCTTAATTTGGGTGTAAGTAAACTAATGTCCGATATGATTGGCATGTTGTTGTTTGCGGTTATGCTTGGTGCGGGAAGATTGATTTTTGGCTTTTTTGGACACAAAATAAACCTTAATATGGTATTGATAGTTTCTTGCTTTCTAGCATTTATAGCGTACCTTTTAATCGGTTTGGAAATTAATACGATACTATCGTTGGTGCTTTGTATATTAGTTGGTTTGTTTAGTAGTATGTGTTGGCCGGGCGTTATTTCTATTGCGGGCGAAGCTTTTCCTAAAGCAGGGGCTTGGATATTTAGCGCACTTGCCGTTTTTGGCGATGTTGGGGCATCTATGTTTGGTGCGATAGCAGGAAATATTGCGGATAAATTGTCTTTGTCTAAAATGTTTTTGATAATTGCTTGTTTGCCTTGTCTTTGTATGATTTGTCATATAGCTATATATGCGCTTATAAAACGAAAAAAAAAGACTGACAGCGAAGATGTGTAAATCAACAAATCTTTGTTTTAAGGCGGTGCAATAATTTGATTAAAATATAACATGTTAGCCTTATTATTTTATTATAGAATGATAATTTTAATAATAACCCGTCAAAAATCGTAGGTAATCAATGTAATAGGCTTTTTGCGACCTAAGTTTAATACTTAGGTCGCAAGTTTAATGTAAGTGTTTATGGAAAAGCTTTTAGCCAAATTTTGCTTAAAAATATCAATAATGAAAAATAAACATTGGTAATATTGACAATTTATAATTTTTTTGATAAAATAAGCTAATATAATTTTATTTAGTTTTATTGTATTTAGGAGATAAAAATGGATTTTACAAAATACAAACGCGGGTATTTTATGCCGGCAGGAGACAATTTCGATTGGGTAAAAAGGGAGTATATAGATAAAGCCCCTATATGGTGTAGTGTGGATTTGCGTGACGGAAATCAAGCACTTATAACACCAATGAACTTGGAACAAAAGCTGGAGTTTTTTAAAGTACTGTGTGAGATAGGTTTTAAAGAGATAGAGGTCGGTTTTCCTGCTGCGTCACAGACGGAGTATGACTTTTTGCGTACATTGATAGAAAATGATTTGATACCGGATGATGTAACCATACAGGTGTTAACCCAAGCAAGACCACATATAATAGATAAAACATTTGATAGCTTGCGTGGTGCAAAAAAAGTAATTTGCCATTTATATAACAGTACATCTTTGGCACAACGAGAACAAGTTTTTAAAAAGTCTAAGCAGGAGATAATCGATTTGGCAGTAAGCGGTGCGGAATACGCTGTTCAAAAAGCTAAAAATTTTGATGGCAAAGTAACTTTCGAGTATTCTCCCGAGAGCTTTACAGGTACAGAGCCAGATTATGCTTTACAGGTTGTAAATAGTGTCTTGGAGGTGTTTAAACCATCTAAAGGTAATAAAGTTATAATAAATCTGCCTGTTACGGTAGAGTTAAGTATGCCACATATTTACGCAAATCAAGTTGAGTATATGAGTAAAAACATAAACGATAGGGAAAATGTAGTGATTTCCTTGCATCCTCACAATGATAGGGGAACTGCTATCGCTGACGGCGAGCTTGGCTTGCTTGCGGGCGGAGATAGGATTGAGGGCACTTTGTTCGGTAATGGAGAAAGGACAGGCAATGGTGACTTAATCACTTTTGCAATGAACTTGTATTCGCATGGTGTTGACCCAAAATTGAATTTTGAAAATATGCCTAAGATTATCAAACTATACGAAAAACTTACTCAAATGAAAGTGCCGCCAAGACAGCCTTATGTGGGAGAATTGGTATATGCTGCTTTCAGTGGCTCACACCAAGATGCTATCGCAAAGGGCATGGCATACAGAGCGAACGGAAATGATAAGTATTGGAATGTGCCTTATCTTGCAATCGACCCTCAAGATGTCGGTAAGGAGTATATGGCGGATGTAATACGCATTAACAGTCAGTCGGGCAAAGGCGGTGTAAGCTATTTGCTTGAGAGTGCGTTTGGATACGAAATTCCTATCGGAATGCGTGAAGAGTTGGGGTATACTGTTAAAGGATTTAGCGACAACTTGCATAAAGAACTGCAAAATGATGAGGTTTTGGCTATATTCCGTAATGAATATATAAATTTGGATAATCCTATCAAGTTAAACGAATATAGTTTTAACAGAGATAACAATTATTACAGCGTTTTATTAGAAGTGCAAAACGGTGATACAACAGTAAAATTGAAAGGTAGCGGTAACGGTATGTTGGATAGTGTTTCAAACGCAATAAAAAACTGTCTTGGATATCACTATATATTGACCGACTATAAAGAGCATGCAAAAGAGGTTGGCTCAAACTCATTGGCTATATCCTATGTAAGCATAACCATAAACGGCAAAAAGATTTGGGGTGTAGGCGAAGATGAGGATATAGCAAGTTCATCAATCAAAGCATTACTTTCTGCAATTAACAGAAGCAATAAGGAGGCAAGCGTATGAAAGGAATGACAATGACGGAAAAAATAATTGCAAAGCATTGTGGCAAAGATTTTGTGCAAGCAGGTATGCTTGTTATGGCAGATTTGGATATGATTTTAGCAAACGATATAACCGCTCCTCTTGCAATAGATGAGTTTGTAAAAGCGGGTTTTGATAAAGTTTTTGATAAGGAAAAAATAGCATTGATAATGGACCATTTTGTTCCTTGTAAAGATATTAAATCTGCAATGCAGGTACAAAAAACAAAAGATTTTGCATCAAAAATCGGTATTAAACACTTTTACGATATCGGAGTTTCGGGTATAGAACATGCTTTTTTGCCTGAAAAAGGACTTGTAAAGGCGGGGGATATGATTATCGGTGCGGACTCTCATACTTGTACTTACGGTGCGATAGGTGCTTTTTCAAGTGGTGTCGGCTCTACGGATTTTGCTGTGGCTATGCGTACAGGACAAAGTTGGTTTAAAGTACCAAAAAGCATTAAGTTCGAACTTGTGGGCAAACCTAAACAAGGCATTTGCGGCAAGGATATTATTTTGTACATAATCGGCAAAATCGGTGTGGAAGGTGCAAGATATTGCAGTATGGAATTTGTAGGAGAGGGAGTAAAATTTCTTAATATGGCAGATAGGTTTACTATTGCCAATATGGCGGTGGAAGCAGGTGCCAAAAATGGTATTTTCGAAGTTGACGAGATTACTCACACATATTTAAAAGAGCATTGCTCTATGCCGTATAATGCGGTAACTGCTGACAGCGATGCAGAGTATTACAAGACTTACACCATTGATTTGTCAGAGATAGATTATACAGTCGCATTCCCTCATTTGCCGGAGAATATAAAAAAGAAAGAGGATTGGGGGAATATCCCAATCGACCAAGTTGTTATAGGTTCCTGCACAAACGGAAGATACGAAGATATGCTAGCTGCGAGTGAAATTTTAAAGGGAAGAAAAGTTGCAAAGGGGTTAAAATGTGTGATAATACCTGCAACTCAAGATATTTATTTAAAGTGTATACAAAATGGCTTGGCAGAGATTTTTATAAAAGCAGGTGCAGTAATAAGTACTCCTACTTGCGGTCCTTGCTTGGGCGGATTTATGGGTATACTTGCAAAAGGGGAAAAATGTGTTTCCACTACCAACAGAAATTTTGTAGGCAGAATGGGACATATAGATAGTGAAATTTATCTTGCAAGCCCTGCAGTAGCGGCTGCGAGCGCTATTTTGGGCAGATTGGCAACACCGGAGGATATTTGATATGATAGTTGAAGGAAAAGTTTTTAAATACGGCGACAATGTGGATACGGATGTAATTATTCCCGCACGATATCTTAATACTCAAGACCATAAGGAACTTGCAGCTCATTGTATGGAAGATATAGATAAAGATTTTGCTGGCAAAGTGAAAGAGGGAGATATTATCGTCGGCGGTAATAATTTTGGTTGCGGCTCATCAAGAGAACATGCACCTATTGCAATTAAAGCAAGCGGAGTGAGCATAGTTATCGCAAAATCATTTGCAAGAATCTTTTATCGCAACAGTATAAATATTGGACTTGCTATTGTAGAGTGCGATATGGCAGACAAAATAAATAACGGAGATATGGTGCAAGTGGATTTGGATAATGGAAATATTTGCAATAAAACACAAGGTTGGAATGCGCAAGTTCAACCTTTCCCGGAGTTTATACAAAATATAATAAAAAACAACGGGTACATCAACAGCGTAAAAAAACAGTTAGGCGGTAAATAATTATGCAAAAAAGTATTTGTGTTATAGAGGGCGATGGTATAGGCCCCGAAGTAATGGCTCAAGCAATTAAAGTATTAAATAAAGTAGCTTTAAAGTTTAATCATAAATTTGACTATCAATATTGTTTGGCAGGTGGATGTGCCATTGATAAAACAGGAAAGTGTTTGCCTGACGAAACTTTAAATGCGGTGCTTAATACGGATAGTACATTGTTGGGTGCAGTAGGTGGCAGTAAATGGGATAGCGAGCCTGCAAACAATAGACCGGAAAAGGCTTTGCTGGGGATTCGTAAGGCAATGCAAGTTTACGCAAATCTTCGTCCGCAAAAATTATATGCGGGGTTGGATAGCCCACTTAAGACGGAAATAATAGGAGACGGCATTGACATAATGATAGTGCGTGAACTTGTAAGCGGCGTATATTTTGGGGAGCATAATCAATCTATCGAAAATGGCGAACAAGTTGCAACCGACATTATGAAATATACTGAAGATGAAATAAAACGTGTAAGCAAAGTGGCTTTTGAATTGGCGGTAAAAAGGAGCGGCAGTTTGCTTTTGGTTGATAAAGCCAATGTGCTTGCAACCTCTAAATTGTGGCGTAGCGTTGTGGAAAAAATGGCGAAAGATTATCCTACTGTTAATGTATCATATATGTATGTTGATAACTGTGCAATGCAATTAATAAAAAAACCGTCAAAAATCGATGTTATTTTGACTGAAAATATGTTCGGAGACATTTTGAGTGACGAGGCAAGTGCGTTAATTGGCTCTATCGGTATGAGCGGCTCGGCATCTTTGGGCGACGGTAAAAGAGGTTTTTATGAGGCAATTCACGGCTCGGCACCAGATATTGCCGGTAAAGATATTGCAAATCCAATCGGTATGATTTTAAGTGTTGCCATGATGCTAAGACATTCGTTTGATTTGGAAAAGGAAGCAGCAAGTGTAGAAAAAGCAATAGATTTGTTTTTGCAAAACGGATATCGCACACAGGATATTATGAAAGCAGATAATACATTGGTAAAATGTAGTGAGGCAGGAGACCTTATTTGTGAGTATATTTAAAGTTAGACATTTATTGTCTTGCTATATTAAACTATTTTTTATAAAAATCGCTCTAGACTTATCATAATTAGTAAAATTGACGGGCAAAAAAATTCAAACTTGACAATCATTTAATAAAAGTAGTAAAATATTAATAGATAAAAAGAGTAGGTGCTACTATGAAAAGAAAATCAATTTTAATTTTAGTAATTGCAGTATTGATAATCGCAGTATTGTCATTGTCCGCTTGTGGTAACTTTATAATTCCGGATAATAATACAGATAACACACCTGCGGATAAAAACGGGAACGAATTTACCGACCAAGAGCAAAAGCCTAATACAAATTCCAAAACACCCACATTATCCGTTGTAGGTAAAACATTTAAGTTTGATATTTCGGCTATTGATTTAAAAATTATGGTTTATCCGTCCGAGGATAACAACATAAACGGGGACATAACAGATAATCCTATTTTGACCATACAAGAAGTACAGGCTTATGTGGATGCAATATTTACAGAATATTCAAATTCCAGCTTGACATTTAAGTCGAATGGAATTTTGGAACAAGTGTTTGCCGACGGCAGAGTAGTGCAGTATGAATATAAACAAAAAACCAATTTATTAGAGCAAACTACAACTGTGTATATTGGAGAAACTATTGAAGGAGTATTCAATACAGAATTGGAGGGATTCGCAGATTACGATACATTATTATTGTCAATGGTGCTTGATGAGGACGAGACAACTTTTGTATACGTACAGTTTATATATGAAGAATAAATAAAATATATAAAAAAAATAACAAGCCGTAAACTTACAGGCTTGTTATTTTTTACTTAAAAAGCCACCATATATTGGTGGCACATAATAGGTTTAGCATTGTTATTTATTCGTAACATTCGATTTCCATAGAGTCGTATTCAAAGCTTTCTACAAAATCATCCGGTTTAAAGCGGTGGATATTGAACTCCTTAAAATGTTTAAAATGAATGGTCATTGTAACAGGGGAGGAAATATCAAGTAAATCGGCAATATTTCGCAACATATTTTCGTAACTTTCATAAGTTAAAGACTTATTATCTTGATATAGAGTATCTTTAACATTTTTTCCGTCAATCATAAGTCTTGCCCAAATTTTCATTTTTCCCGCTCCTTTTATAAGATTAACCTTGGTCTGTTAATAGTATTTGTATAAGTAAAAATTTTATTAAAAAAGGTTGTAAGCCACAACCTTAAATAACCATATAATATATAAATGCACCTAAAGGCCCCAAAGCAGCAATACTGTAAAGTATACCATATTTCATGCAGTTTTTGCTTTGGTGTAAACAGTCTTTACAACTGCAACTGCTTGATATAAATTTGCTTCTTATAAAATAAGTAATGCCAAGCACAATTAGTCCAATGGAAAGCAACAAAAAACTTAAAGGCTGTCTAACTTTGCCCATATTGAACAATGATATAATTATAGCAGCCAAAATAAAAGGAATTGATGCATAAGAAATATTTTTCAACTTTTCGTCTTTTTTACGATTCAAAGAGCAGTTTTTGTTTAGCTGCTCATTTGCATCTTCAGATGTAATCATAGTATCTTCCGTGCCAATAATTTCATTTTTAATGCTTATATCATTATTTGTACTTTCGCTATCTGTTTGCATATCGCAAATAGTAGCGTTATTATCTTCGTTATTCTTTTTTTGCATTTTTTCCTTTTGAAAATCGCTACTATTTTGTGTATTTTGGTTTAACTCGTCCATGGTAATACCTTTATTATCAGTTTTTCAAACTGTGTAGCGGAGCAGGAATTCTGCCGCCCCTTTGTATGAATTTCAAAGGAGAATTTTTGTTAACTGCTATAATAGGAGCGTGTCCTAAAAGTCCGCCAAACTCTGCATAGTCGCCCACACCTTTGCCGATAACAGGGATAACTCTGACAGCGGTAGTTTTCATATTTACCATGCCGATTGCTGACTCATCTGCAATAATACCGCTTATAACTTCCGCAGGTGTGTCACCTGGAATTGCAATCATGTCCAAACCTACCGAGCATACGCAAGTCATTGCCTCTAACTTTTCGATATTCAAGTCTCCGCATTCCGTTGCACGAATCATACCCGCATCCTCACTGACAGGGATGAAAGCACCCGATAGCCCGCCAACTGCGGAGCTTGCCATTATACCGCCTTTTTTAACGGCATCGTTAAGCATTGCAAGACAAGCAGTAGTACCGCAAGCACCCACACTTTCCAAGCCGATTTCCTCCAAAATGTGTGCAACACTATCGCCCATAACAGGAGTAGGGGCGAGTGATAAGTCCACAATACCGCAATTAACACCAAGCCTTTTTGCAGTCTCGCGGCAAACAAGAGAGCCTACGCGCGTAATTTTGAAAGCTGTTTCCTTAATTTTTTCAGCAACTTGAACAAGGTCTCCGTTTACACTTTCCAAAGCGTGTTTTACAACGCCCGGACCGCTGACACCTACGTTCAAGGTCAAATCATTTTCGCCTACACCGTGGAAAGCACCTGCCATAAATGGATTATCTTCCACCGCGTTGCAAAATACAACAAGTTTGGCACAAGCCAAGCTGTCTTTATCTGCAGTTTTTTCCGCACATTCGCGAATTATTTTGCCCATTAAAGCAACTGCATCCATATTGATACCCGTTTTAGTAGAACCGACATTGACTGAAGAGCAAACTTTGCCTGTTGTTGCAAGTGCCTCGGGGATAGACATAATAAATTGTTTTTCGTACTCGGTCATGCCTTTGTGCACCAAAGCAGAGTAGCCACCCAAAAAGTCTATACCTATTTCGTTTGCAGCCTTGTCCAACGCACGGATAACCTCCAAATGACCGCCATTGTTTGCGGTAATAAGGCTTATGGGAGTAACGCTCACGCGTTTGTTAACGATAGGAATACCAAGTTCGCTAGCCAAATCGTTTGCTGTTTTAACAAGATTTTTGGCGCTTTTGGTAATTTTATCGTATACTTTTTCGGCAGTGCGTTTAGGACTATCGCAAATGCAATCCAAAAGTGAAATACCCAAAGTAGTGGTACGCACATCCAAATGTTGTTGATTAATCATTTGTATAGTTTCAAAAATTTCATTGTTATTTATCATTTTTAAACCTCTAATTAAAGTTTGTGCATTGCATTAAAAATGTCTTCGTGTTGAACGCGAATGGTAACACCAAGTTCCTCGCCTGTTTTTGTCAAAATATCGCTTAATTTGGTAACATCGCTGTTAGCGCTGATGGATACCATCATAATCATAGTAAAATAATCTTGCATAATAGTTTGAGAGATATCCTCGATATTAATATCGTTCTCATATAAAATATTGCTTACCTTAGCAATAATACCTTTTTTGTCCTTACCAATTACTGAAACAATCGCTTTCATACCTCTTTCTCCAATAGTAATGAGTTTGTAATTATTGTAACATATAATAAAAATAAACACAAGGTATTTGCAAGAATTTTTATATTTATTGCGTATAATTTGACAATTTTGCAAGATAATAATGTTGTAACAGTGTTACAAGGAGGGAAAAATGATTACAGTAATAGCAATGATATTAATGATAATTGGTGCATTTAATTGGTTTTCAGTAGGTGTGTTTGATTTTAACTTCATTAATTGGATATTCACTTCAAACGCATATATCGGTGCACGAATTTTGTACGGTATCGTAGGTGTTGCAGGTTTATGGTTAGTATTCTATCTAGCATATAACAAATTCAGTGGCAGAAGAATCAATGCACCTGAAAGTGTTATGGGCAGAGAACGCCATGAGAGCCATGAAATGTCAAATTCCGAAGAATTTTAATTAAATAAAGCATATTTGTTTTCGGAAAAATCTTTGACATTTTTCAATATACCGACAAGGTTTTAAAGCCTTGTCGGATTTTTTTGCAGTGTACACTTGATAAAATATTCTTTTTATGTTAAAATATTTTAAACGGAAAAAGGAATTTAAAATGGATATAAAGTGTAAAAATTGCGGTCAAATGATTGACGAAAACGATAAATATTGCAAATATTGCGGGTATTTGATTCCTCAAAAGGAAAAGGAAGTACCGCTCTCAAAAATTGCTCTTGACGACAAAATTCAGGAAACAAAGGCAACCGTTTATGACGAAGATATAGTCGACAGCGCTTTTTGGGAGCTAAGCGATATAAGTGTAAAAAGGGTAGGAGACAAACAATCGCTTTATTCAAAAAGTATTATGCTTACAATAGTCTCTATATTGTTGGGAATAGTATTTTGTGTTGGTGCGCTTGTTGCAAAACTGCTTATCCCAATACCTATGGTCGCATTTGTATGTTTGTTGATTTTTATGTTTGCAATGATTTCCGCTTTCGGCTTTGCAGTAGAAAGATTTTATAACACTAAAGGCATTAAAGACCTAAAAGACAACGAAATTACTGTCAAAAAATACGGTTTTAAAAAGCCTGCGGAAGTACTTATTGACGGACACATTTTTGAACTTGTTTTGAACAAACAATGTCCTGTTTGCCAAGGGGAAATCATAGGCGATTTGCATATCGAAAAGATAGAAAAAAAGGTCGTTGTCGTTTGCAATATAAACAGGAAACATATTTTTAGAATAGATGAAAAAGCATTTTTAGATGCTTTAAAGAATGACCAAATTGCTATTTTAGACAAAAAGAAAAACTGAGTGTTTTATTCTTTTAATTTAAAATATATGCCGAAAATCGACACTAAATAGTAAAAACCGTCTATTGCTAGGCGGTTTTTTTGTAGATTATTATAAATTTAAAGCACTCTGCAAAGTAGGCATCCTACTATTGCACCGATAATTGTGCTTACCAAGGAGACAGGTATTGCATACCTCAATTTTGTTATTTTTGTGGTAGAAAAATATACGGCTGTTATGTAAAAAATAGTTTCTGCCGCGCCTGCGATAATCGAGCCGCATCTTGCGATATAAGAGTCTACGCCGTACATTAAATATATTTCGTCCAAAATTGCAAGACTGCCGTTGCCACTCAATGGTCTTAAAATCATAAGTTTGGTAAGTTCCTTAGGTATACCCAAAAAACTGAAAACAGGCGACATTAAGTTTGTAAGCAAGTCGGAAAGTCCGCTTATGTTTAGCAATTCCACTGCAATAAAAATTGCGGCGATAAATGGAAAAATGTCCGCAACAAGTCTTAACGCAGATTTTATACCATCGGTAAAGCAAGTGTACAACGGGATTTTTTTTAGCAACGCATAAACAAAGATTGTGATAAATAAAACGGGAATAATGTAGTTTGCCATATCACACCTTTTCTTTGCCGAATTTGCGGAAGAGCATACAAAGGCATATACCGCAAATAGTGGATATTAGCGAGGATAGTAAAGTAGGCAAGATAATATCCGCGGGATTCACACTGCCCATACTTGCTCGCATGCCCAAAATAGTAGATGGTAAAAGCTCTAAACTAGTGCAGTTTATTACCACAAACAATATTATATTGTGGCTTGCATAAAGACTGCCTTTATCCATCCTTTCAATCGCCTGTATGCCAAGCGGAGTTGCAACCGAGCCAATTCCCAACATATTTGCGGAAAAGTTCATACTTATACTGCTTAGTGCCTCGTCCGATTCGCCTTTAAAAAGTCTTTTGACGATAGGCGATAAAACTTTTGCAACTTTTTTATCAAGTCCGCTTTTTTCGATAATACGCATTACCGCTATCCAAACGCTGTATATTGCAAGCAGTCTTATTGCAAGGGTAACTGCAGAGCTCGCTCCGTTAATCATAGAGGATAAAACGAGCTCGGGAGATTTATATATCATAAGCGCAATACTGCTTGTTGTCATAATAAAAAAAATGCAGTTCATAGTAAAGTTTATGATAGTGCATTTGTGGGTATTCTTATTGTTTAAAAATTGATGTTTAAAGTTTTAAGCAAGGTAATATGAGAATGTTCTCGTGACAAAAACAAATAAAAATGATTTTATTTATAAATTTAGATACTTTATGTAGTTTTTTTGTAAAAACACTGCCAAAAGTTAAATGATTTTGGCAGTGTAAGGTATTATATTTTATTTTTAACCGATTAATTTTTATTTTTCAACAAGTCTCTGATTTCTTCAAGCAAACGAGTATTTGCAAGTTCTTTTTCTTCCTGTGCGATTCTTGCTTTTTCTTGAGCATCCGCCTCGGCTTGTGCTTTAGCTTCCTCTTGAGCTTTTAAGTCTGCTTTGTATTTTGCAATAGCTTCTTTTCGGCTTAAGCCCTCTGCTTTATATTTTTTAACTGCTTGTTTTTGAGTGTTCATGCCATCTTTAAGTTTCTTTTGGTTTTCGGAAAAAGTGTTAAGTGTTTTAATGATTAGGAACAAAATGAAAGCAATCAAAATGAAATTGATAATCGCTCCTATTAAAGCACCCCAATCTATATAAATAGATGCTGCAAGGTCTATATTTCCGGCAGAGTCCCTTACTTCTTTAAGAATGGTGTAAATAGGCTCATTTGGATTCCCTACGATAGCAGCAACTATCCAATTTATAAAAGGACGAATTATGTTGTTGGTAAGAGCGGTTACGATTGCAGTAAAAGCACCACCGATAATAACACCGACTGCCATATCCATAACATTGCCGCGAGTGATAAATGTTTTAAATTCTCTAAAAAACTTTTTCATAAAATTCTCCTTGGGTTTTGGTTAGTATAATAATAGCATAAATATACGTATTTATCAAGTTATATTATAAAACATATAAAAAATTTTAAAAATATAAGCAAAGCGTCTTTTAAATGGCATAAAAACTATTTACTTTTTTATTATTAGGTGTTAAAATAGAAAAGTATAGTGACTATGGAAATACTATACAAGTATTTTTTACTATTAAAATAGATTGCAATATGTAAAACAAAAAATAACTAAAGCTATACTCATTCGTATAGCGAAGGAGATATATATGTCAGATAAATATTATATTACTACCCCTATTTATTACCCTAGCGGCAAATGGCATTTGGGGACTTGCTATACAACCGTAATTTGCGATGCAATCGCAAGATTTAAACGAATGCAAGGTAAAGACGTCTTTTATTTGACAGGAACTGACGAACACGGTCAAAAAATCGAAAAGGTAGCGGCAGAGCACAATACCCCTACTAAGCAATATATAGACAAAGTTGTAGGCGATTTGAAAGATTTGTGGAAGTTGCTTGATATAAGCTACGATAAATTTATACGTACTACCGACGATTATCACGAAAAAGCGGTACAAAAAATATTTACCAAACTTTATGAGCAAGGGGATATTTACAAAAGTTCTTACGAGGGATTGTATTGCACACCTTGTGAGTCTTTTTGGACGGAGTCTCAACTAGTTGATGGCAAATGCCCAGATTGCGGTAGACCTGTAGAGCTTATGAAAGAAGAAAGCTACTTTTTCCGTTTGTCAAAATATCAAGATAGACTAATAAAATTACTAGAGGAAAATACTGACTTTTTGCAACCTGCAACAAGACAAAAAGAAATGATAAATAACTTTTTAAAACCGGGGCTACAAGATTTGTGTGTGTCAAGAACATCTTTCCAATGGGGAGTGCAAGTACCTTTTGACCCTAAACACGTAGTTTATGTATGGATTGATGCACTAACCAACTATATTACTGCATTGGGCTATGGCTCGGAAAATGAAGAGTTGTTCAAAAAGTATTGGCCTGCGGATTTGCACATGATTGGCAAGGAAATTGTACGTTTCCACAGCATTATTTGGCCTGCAATTTTAATGGCACTTGATTTGCCTTTGCCTAAAAAAGTTTACGGACATGGTTGGTTGATGCTAGACAGTGACAAAATAAGCAAAAGTAAAGGCAATATAATTGACCCATTTTTGCTTAGCGAAAGATATTCCGTTGATGCGGTAAGATATTACTTGCTAAGGGAAATACCTTTTGGTCAAGACGGAATGTACTCAAACAAAGCCTTTTTGTCAAGGATAAATAGCGATTTAGTAAATGACTTGGGCAATTTAGTTTCGCGAACAACTGCAATGGTCGAACAATATTTCGGTGGAACTATCCCTGCACCGCAAACTGCAACCGAGTTTGATACTAGCTTGATTGAAGTCGCAACAGGTGCACTTGATAAAATGAGTGCAAATGTAGATAACCTTTTAATACCCGAGGCTATTGATAACATTTGGGCTATCATTCGCCGTGCAAATAAATATATAGACGAAACTTGTCCTTGGATACTTGCAAAAGACGAGGAAAAACGCGGAACACTTGCTACCGTAATGTACAATCTTTGCGAGAGCATAAGGTTTGCAAATGTATTATTACAAGCATTTTTGACAGGTTGCCCTGCAAAGATATTTGAAAAATTGGGGATTGCGGACAAAAGCTTAATGACATTTGACTCCATTAAAACTTTCGGAGCAAAAATTAATGGACTAAAAGTCGCAAAGGGCGAAGCTTTGTTTAAACGTATAGATATCGAAAAAGAATTGAAGGAGTTGGACAAAATAGCCCAAGCTAATCAAAAAGCAGCACAGCAGAAAAAGGAAGATAAAAAAATGCAGGAAAATGTCATAAATATAAGCGAGATAACCATTGAGGATTTTGCAAAAATTGCCTTGAGAGTAGGCAAAGTTTTGGCAGCTGAAAAGGTGGAAAAAGCGGACAAACTATTAAAATTAACCGTTGATTTGGGCGAGGAAAAAACAAGAACAATCGTCAGCGGAATTGCAAAATGGTATACTCCTGAGGATATGGTAGGCAAAAGCATAGTTGTAGTAAGCAACTTAAAACCTGTTAAATTACGCGGCATACTAAGCGAGGGTATGATACTTTGTGCAAGCGATGATAATGACAATTTGAGCATAGTTGCACCTATAAGCGATATTAAAACAGGTAGCGAGGTTAGGTAATATGCTTATCGATTCGCATGCACATTTGCTTGATGAAAGACTTAGGGATAATATCCCTGCCATTGTGGCGGATTTTGCCAAAAACGATGTGGAAATGAGTGTGGAAATTGGTGCGGATATGGACTCTTCCAGAGGTGCTGTAAAGCTTGCGGATAGCTACAAAAATATCTATGCCGCGGTAGGTTTGCACCCAGAAAGTGCTGAAAGCTTTAGCGAGGACGATATAAAGGAAATTGCTATGCTTGCAAAAAACAGTAAGGTTGTTGCTATTGGCGAAATTGGGCTTGATTATCACTACGATTACGATAAAACCGCTCAAAAATCACTACTAATTAAACAAATTATCTTGGCAGACAGCTTAAATTTGCCTGTTATAATACATTTGCGAGATGCTTACTTGGATATGGAAAACATATTAAAGGAATACAAAAAGTATATAAACAATGGAATACTTTTTCATTGTTATTCGGGTAGTCGCGAGATGATTGATAGGTTTGCATTTTTAGACCCGTATTACGCATTTGGTGGTGCGATTACCTTTAAAAACAATAATCGTGCGGAAGTGATAAAAGCGGTAAAAAAAGATAGACTTATGCTTGAGACTGATTGCCCATATCTTACGCCTGTACCACACAGGGGAGAGATTAATACCCCTAATAATTTAAAGTTTGTGGCGGAAAGAATTGCTTTGGATTTAGGCATGTCTTACGATGAAATTGCAAAAATAACTACCGAAAACACTAAAAGGTTTTATAATATAAAATAGTTTTGAGCGTTTGCTTTCAGTTTTTTGAGTAAATAGATTTGGTTGCAAATCATATACGGTATTCGTATTTTAATAAAGGATGATAAAATGGATACAATAACATATCAAATAGGGAGAGGGGTTTATATAAACCTTACAAATAAATGCAGTAACGATTGCACCTTTTGCGAAAGGAACAGGATTTCGGGTGTAAGCGGCTATTATTTGTGGTTGGGGAAAGAGCCTACGGCAGCCGAAATAATCGAAAGTTTGAAAGGCTATGATACTCAAGAATTTGACGAAGTGGTTTTTTGCGGTTTCGGGGAGCCTACATATAAGTGGGAGGTTATAAAAGAAGTTGCAACTTATGCACATTCTTTAAATAAAATCACTAGGATAAATACAAACGGACAAGGCAATTTGATTAACGGATACGATATAACACAAGAGTTAGCCGATTATATTGACAAAGTAAATATCAGTTTAAACAATGGTAGCAGTAAAAGATATCAAGAGGATTGCCTATCTATATACGGCGAGCAAGCTTTTTACGAGTTGCAAGATTTTGCAAAAAAATGCTTACAGCGTGGTGTGGATACCACTATGAGCGTTGTAGATTGTATTTCAAAGGAAGAAATCGCACAGGCGGAACAAATTGCAAAAGCCGTTGGCTGCAAATTTCGTGTACGAGAGGAAATTAAATGAGTAATATAGCGGATATTTTAAAGGATAAAAATTTTGTCTTTAACAAACAGTTTGGACAAAATTTTATTACGGATAATAATTTGTTGGATGCAATAGTTGCGGATAGCGGTGTAACAGCAAACGATGTTGTTGTGGAAATCGGCACAGGTGCCGGCACATTGACAAAAGCTATTGCAAAAGTCGCAAAAAAAGTGATTTCTTTTGAGATTGACAGAAATTTAAAAGATGTTTTGGATGTAACATTGAGCGGTTTGGAAAATGTTCAAGTAGTTTTTCGCGATATAATGAAAGTTACGGATAAGGAGCTTAAGGAAATAGTCGGCGAACAATACAAAGTGGTTGCAAATTTACCTTACTATATCACAACTCCGATTATTATGAGGTTTTTGGAGGGGGATTTTAGACCACAGTCACTTACAATAATGATTCAAAAGGAAGTTGCTGAAAGGCTGACTGCAAAAGCGGGAACAGTCGACTATGGTGCGATAACGGCTGCAGTAGAGCTTTATGCTAACACTAAAATCACGCGTATTGTCGGAAAAAATAATTTTTATCCCGTGCCTAAAGTGGATAGCAGTGTTATAAGACTTGATATTTGCGATAATAAATATGATTGCAATAAGGAAAAAGTAAAACAAATCATAAAAGCAGCCTTTGCTATGAGAAGAAAAACCTTAGTAAATAACCTTATGGCACTAGGGGTGAGTAGGGATGTAATCGAAAACACTTTGCAAAACTTAGGCAAAGATGTCCGTATTCGCGGAGAAGTGCTAAATGTGCAAGATTTTATTGATTTAGCCGAAAATTTACTATAAAAAATTGCTCCCATACACACAAACAAATTTTATGTGTAATTTTTATGCAGTAATGTAAAATAAAAATAAAAAATTGTTAGTTTTATGCAAAATTTCTATCCAAATTGGCATTTTTGTTATATAATGTATGTATAAATATAATTTATTTATGGAGGCAAAATATGAAAAAGAAGTTAGTTTTAGTAGTAGCAGTTATTTTAGTTGCTATCACAGCATGCGCTTGTCTTGCTGGATGTGTTCCAAACAGACCTGATAAGTTCGCTGGTGCTTGGCTTACAAGTAAGCATAAAGCATTTGTTGTTGGCCCTATGGAGTTTGGTATTGATGGTTCAAAATTGCAAGCAAAAATCAGCGATAACCTACTTGTAATTTTTGAAGAGAAAGGTTCTGATTTGAACATGTATGTAAAGACCGGTGATACTTGGACAGCATCTTCAATTACAGTTGAAAACGCGAAAAACGATGAAAATGGTCAATACTATGAGAAAATCAAGGAAGTGATGAATAGTGATGAAGCTAAAGAAACTGCTGAGAAACTTCAAGAAAAGTTCACTGAACTTTATGAAGAAAAAGATGGTTGGTGGTCTTTGAAAGCTGACCCAACAGGCTTAACAGGTGCAATGAAAGTTGATGGTAATGAGTTCAAAGTTAAATTGGCCGGCGTTGAAACAACAAGAATGATTTTAAACTATAAAATCAACATCCCTTCAGAAGCAAAAGCAGCTTTGAAATAATAATTAACTTTTATAAATAACAAACACTCCTTGTTACAAGGGGTGTTTTTATTTAATAAAAGTAAATACTCTAACAACATGTATAACTCATACATTCAATACATTTTAAGTGGTTGAGATTAGCCAATTAATTGCTATCTATTAGATATTCTTGATGCGCGTGTGTAAAATATAAGTGATTTTATGTAATTTATGTAAATTTATTTTAAAGTTTTAATATTTTTAATAAAAATAATGAAAAAAGGTATATAATGAATGTAGACTTTTGAGTTGGAGGAAAATATGAAGAAGAAAATAACTTTAGTTTTGGCAGTTGCTTTAATCGTATTAACAAGCTGTATGTTGCTAATCGGTTGTACTCCAAGCAAGCCAAGTGATTATATGCTTAAATGGAATGACAGCAAAAACAAAAGTATAACAATTATTAGTTACTTGGATTATGTTCAAGTAGAAACAAGCGAAGGTGTTTTTGAGAAAAAAGAAGGTAAAACTACAAAAGAGTTATCTTATACAAAAAGTGGCGATACATATATGTTGAAAGCTGTGGAAATTACCAATATCAAAAAAGATGGTAAAGATGCTACTACCGATACAATCACACCTACAGGCGCTATTATTTATGAGCTAAAAGATGGTAAGTACAATATTTATAAATATGAGCTTGTATGGGGTAAGGAAAGCGAAACTTCCGATAAAATAATTAAAAAAGGTCAATGGACTGCTCTGCAAGATACTAAGGAAAATGTAGAGGCAGACGAAGACGAAATCGGTATGTTCAAATACATTAAAAATATGATTGACAATCAAGAAAAACTAAATAAGGAAATGGCTGAAACTTTTGACGCTAATTATACAAAAGAGGGTGGCAAATATGTTGCAAATGACAAGGAAAAAGGTACATTAACTTTAAAAGTTAAGTCCGGCGAATTGGTTTGCGAGCTGATAGATGGCGAAGGAAAAGTTGCCGGATGTTCAAGATTTGATTTAAATGATAAAATTACCATTACAAGCGGAGCTAAAGACGCTTTGAATAAATATTTGAATCCCAAAAAATAATTTTTTAAAATAAAGATTAATATGCCCTGTTAAAGCAGGGTGTATTTTTTATAAATAATAATATAAAAATATTATTTGTGATTATTTTTATATATTAAAAAATATAAAAATCGACGAAAACAAACTTGCAATTTTAAATTTTATGGTCATTTTTTTAAAAAATTGCGTATTTTGTATTAAACGACAAATTACAGTTGAATTTGACACAAAAATATGATAATATTAAATATATAGTTTAATGAAAGGAGTAGGTATGGAAATTAACGATTATATAAGAGCTAATTGGGTTTTGTTTAAACAGATTTACAATGACGAAATCGTGCTTAATGCGGTTAAAGAACAAATACACGAGGACAGTAAAAAATTGCTTAAGTATAGCGAAGCGTTATTGGACGATAAATGGTCTAAGCTTGAAGGTATGCCTCCTATTTTTATTTTGTCTACACTTGCATTAAGTTTAAAGCCGATATATGACAAGTTTATTCGAATGGGACTTAGCGAAAGCGTTTTTTATGATACTATGTCGGATATTAAGATATGGGGAGAAGATTATCGCAGTCATAATAATGGACAAATAGGACTTACCGAAATAAATTGGTTACATTTACATTTTAATTGCGAAATTTTTAAAATAGGCAGACTGCAATATCAAATTTGCAAATACTATTTTGCAAAAACTACGGAAGTAGCAGGTAAAATAATCAAATATGGGGATGCAATTTACAATATCCATATACCTAGAGGAGCAAAATTGGATAGTGTAAGTTGCAAAAAATCAATTACTTTAGCGGTTGATACATTGGGCGATATTTTTAAAAATATCCCTACAGATATTATGATGTGCCATAGTTGGCTATTGAGCCCTAAAAATGCTGATTTTATGGCAAAAGACAGCAATATTGCAAAGTTTGCCAATATGTTTAAGTTGGTTGATGAAAATGCGGGTGCGGAACAGCATTTCCGTTGGATATTCGATATTATTCAAGATGAAAAAGTGTATACTAAAAATAAGAAGAAACTTGGATATTACTACGACCTTTCAAAATATGACGCAAAATCAAGCTTACAAGCCTTAACCAAAGATTATGTAATGGCAGGTGGCGAGTTTAGTAGCGGCAAAGGTTTGCTTGTAACAAAGGACATTATCGGCTAAAATGAAAAAAAATGATTTAATGTTGTACTTGGTTACCGATAGAAGTATGTGCGGCGAGCATTTGGAAAGTGTTGTGGAGACCGCAATTAAAGCAGGTGTGACAATAGTACAGCTTAGGGAAAAACAAGCGGATTTTAAAGAGTTTTGTGACAAAGCTTTGAAGATGAAAAAAATTTGCGATAAATACAATATCCCGCTGATTATAAATGATAATATAGATGTCTGTTTGGCTGTAGATGCGGACGGAGTGCATTTGGGTAGTAGCGATTGCGATATTGCAAAAGCTCGTACGATACTAGGGAATAGCAAAATTATCGGCGCATCAAGCAGAGAAGTTAAAACTGCATTGCTCGCACAAAATGCGGGAGCTGATTATTTGGGTGTAGGTGCAGTTTTTGGGACTAATACTAAGTCGGATGCAAAAGCTATATCCAAGGATATTTTAAAGGAAATTGCAAATAGCGTAAATATCCCCGTTGTCGCAATAGGCGGAATTACTGCGGATAAAGTGTCAGAGCTAAAAGGTTGCGGTATTGCGGGTGTTGCAGTTGTATCCGCAATACTAAAAGCGCAGGATATTGATAGTACTACAAAAGATTTTGTTTGCAAACTAAAACAAATAGTGTGACAAAAAATAAGCATTTATCACGCTAAATTGCGTTTTATGTATTGACATACAATGCTAAAAGTGATAAAATTTAAATACAAACAAGGCATATAAATGGGGTACACCACCGAAAGGGCGTATTCGTTTGTATGCCCGTTTTTGTATAAAAGGAGAGTTTATGATAAAAGTAAACGGAGAATTGAAAAACTTGGACAGCATAAGCTTGTTAGATTATTTGAATAATAATGGATACAATGTCAAAGTGGTGGCGGTGGAACTAAATGGCGAAATAATTAAAAAGAGTGAGTATGTAAATACTTGCTTGCACGACGGGGACAGTGTGGAAATAGTCAGTTTTGTCGGAGGAGGTTGATTTATGCAAATCATATTGAACGGAAAGCCGATTGAAATAAATGACTGTTTAAAAGCTTGCGATTTGGGCGATTATGACATTTTTGTACGTAACGGATATGGCATTGACAGCAAAAGCCAGCTTTGCGACGGGGATAGTATAGTTGCTGTCAAAAAAGGACAAATGCCAAATGAGGATAATTTAAAGCAAATGCTTTTTGCACGCAATGGTCAAGTTTTTTCGAAAAAGTTGGATAAAGCTTGTGTGTGTATTTGCGGGCTTGGCGGATTAGGCTCTAACATAGCGGCAATGCTTGCACGTGCAGGCGTGGGGAAGTTGATTTTGGTTGATTTTGATATTGTTGACCCAACTAATCTTAACAGGCAAAATTATTTTGTGCAAGACATAGGATTTAAAAAGACTTTCGCGACCCAAAGATTATTAAAACAAATCAATCCGTTTATAAAAACAGTAACTTACGACATGTATTTGAATAGCGAAAATTGTGTAGAGATTGCAAACAATGCGGATGTTGTTGTGGAGGCTTTTGACAATCCTGCTTGCAAAGCGGAGTTGGTAAATACTATACTTGCAAGTACGAATAAAATAGTTGTAGCGGCCTCGGGTATGGCGGGTATAGGTAGCGGAAATATCATAAAAACAAGCAAAGTTTTAAACAGACTTTATCTTTGCGGAGACAGTGAAACGGAAACAAAAGAGGGGGTAAGCTTGGTATCGCCGCGGGTAAATATTTGTGCAGGGCATCAAGCAAACACTGTCATAAGACTATTGCTTGGGGAAACGGAATGTTGAACAAATATCATAAAATAAGCACAAAAACCATTTAAAAATCGGTATTAATTATAAAAAGGAGATAGATATGCTACAAGATAAACTAATAATTGGCGGTAAGGAGTTTGATTCCCGATTTATTTTGGGGTCAGGTAAATTTTCACTTAAGTTTATGAAATCGGTTATCGAGAACGCTGAGGTCGAAATGGTAACTGTTGCTCTTCGTCGTGCAAATATAGGCGGTGGAAATAATATTTTGGATTATATCCCTAGCAATATTACACTTTTGCCAAACACATCAGGGGCAAGGACTGCAGCGGAAGCAGTGCGAATTGCAAGGCTTGCAAGGGAAGTAGGTTGCGGAGATTTTGTTAAGCTTGAAATAATTGGGGATAGCAAATATTTGCTGCCAGACAATAACGAGACGGTAAGAGCGACGGAGATATTGGCCAAGGAGGGCTTTATAGTTATGCCGTATATGTACCCCGATTTGTATGCAGCAAGGGCTTTGGTTTCTGCAGGAGCTAGTGCGGTAATGCCGCTTGGCAGTCCGATTGGTACAAATAAGGGTATAAAGACAAAAGATTTTATAAAGATTTTGCTTGACGAAATAGATTTGCCTATCATAGTTGATGCGGGAATAGGCAGACCATCCGAGGCAGCAGAGGCAATGGAAATGGGTGTAAGTGCGGTTATGGCAAATACAGCTATAGCTACCGCAGGCAATGTTGATTTAATGGCGGCAGCTTTTAAAAACGCGGTTATTGCAGGCAGACAAGCTTACCTTGCAGGATTGGGAAGAGTACTTGAGAGCAAGGCAGAGGCATCAAGTCCGTTGACAGGTTTTTTGGAGGATTAAATGAAGGAATTCAATAAAGATATTATGCAGTATCTTGACGGAATGCAAATCATAAGCCACGATATAATGGATAAAGTGGATGCTTTGTACAATAATTACGATTACAATATTTACACAAGGGAAAACGTGATTTCCGCTCTAAATAAAGATTGTTTGAGTTTGGATGATTATGCGGCATTGTTATCGCCTGCTGCGGGAGAGTTTTTGGAACAGATGGCAATCCGTGCAAAAGAGGAAACTTTTAAACATTTTGGCAACAGTGTCAGCGTTTACACTCCGCTTTATATTGCAAATTATTGCGAAAGCCATTGCGTTTACTGCGGGTTTAACTGTATGAATAAAATCCATAGGGCAATGCTTACCGAGCAAGAGATTGATAACGAGTTGATAGCAATCGCAAAGCAAGGTTTTAAGGAAATTTTGTTACTTACGGGAGAGAGTAGAAAAAAATCTAGCGTTGAATATATCGGTAAGGCTGTAACCATTGCAAAAAAATACTTTGCAACTATAGGTATAGAAATTTATCCGCTAAACAGCGATGAGTATGCTTATTTAAACAGCTTGGGTGCAGATTACGTAAGCGTTTATCAAGAGACATACAACAAACAAAAATACGCCGAACAACATCTTCGTGGGGCAAAAAGGGTTTTTCCTTACAGGTTTAATGCTCAAGAGCGTGCTTTGATTGGTGGAATGCGCGGTGTATGTTTTGGGGCTCTGCTGGGGTTGGATGATTGGCGTAAAGATGCTTTTGCTGTTGGAGCACACGCATTTTTTATTCAAAAAAAATATCCTCATGCAGAAATTAGCTTTAGCTGTCCGAGAATGAGACCGTATATAAACAACAGCCAAAATAACCCTAAAGACGTTCACGAAAGACAGTTGTTGCAAGTTATTTTGGCATACAGGTTGCTTATGCCTTATGCAACTATCAATATTTCCACTAGGGAAAAATCTTCTTTCAGAGATGGTGTAGTAGGGCTTGCTTGCAATAAAATATCTGCAGGCTCAAAAGTAGGAGTAGGCGGCCATGACGGAGAAGAAAAGGGAGACGAACAGTTTGATATATCCGACCCTCGCGGACTTGAGGAAGTAAACGAAATGTTGGAGAATAAAGGTTTGCAACCTATTTTTACCGACAGCCAATATTTGATTTAAGGTGTAATATGATAATATTTACGGATTTTAAAAATGCTCAAATGAGTGAGGGTGAGGTGCTTGCAAAGTGTTTCACATTATATCATCCACAAGCGATATATTTGCGGGAAAAAGGTCTAAGCGACAATGATTATCTGTCTTTGGCAAGGCAAATAAAACCTGTTTGCGATAAAATCGGCGTGGATTTTTTCGTTTGCCATAAGGTGAAAATTGCTAAGCTCTTAGGCGTAAAAAACTTGCATATAAATATAAAAGAACTGTCGAAAATCGATACTAAAAACGATTTTGATAATATTAGTGTTTCAGTACACAGCGTTGAAGAAGCAAAACTTGCAAAAGAACAAGGTGCAACAATGCTTGTTTACGGGCATATTTTTGTGACGGCTTGCAAGCAAGGTTTGCCGCCTAGAGGGCTTGAGAAATTGAAAGAAGTTTGCGACGCAACGACTTTACCTGTTATTGCTATCGGCGGAATAAAATCGACTAACTATGTGAGCGTACTGCAAAGCGGAGCGCAAGATTTTGCTATAATGAGCAGTGCAATGAATTTTACTTTTTGACAGTAATTTAGTTGTATGACAAAAAATATCTTTACAATTTAATAAAAAAGTTATATAATATTATAAGCAGGGGTACTTTTTTAAGTTGAGAGGGCATTTGCCTAACCCTTTGAACCTGTTGGTTAACACCATCGTAGGGAGCAAAATAATAGTTATTTTGACCTCCGTATAGGAGGTTGTTTTTTTAGGAGAGTGTTTATGCGTACGGCTTTGACAATAGCGGGCTCCGATTGTAGTGGCGGGGCAGGTGTTCAAGCAGATTTAAAAACCATGTCTGCCCACGGAGTGTTTGGCATGAGTGTTATTGTTGCGGTAGTTGCGGAAAATACCGCACGGGTTATATCCATTCAGGATATCGAGCCTAATATTATCTGCGACCAAATGGAGGCTGTTTTTGAGGATATTAGTGTAGATAGTGTAAAAATTGGCATGCTGTCCTGTCCTCAAACTATTAATGCTGTTTACGATAAACTTGTGAAATATAGACCTAAAAACATTGTAGTAGACCCTGTAATGTATGCCAAAAATGGTGCACCGCTTATGCCTGAATGCAGTATCGAAGTGCTTTTACAAACCATTGTGCCGCTTGCAACCATTATTACTCCTAATATTCCAGAGGCGGAGTGTATTGCGGGTATGAAAATAAAGAGAAGGCAGGATATGATGCAAGCGTGCAAAAAAATACACGCTTTAGGAGTACAAAATGTGCTTATAAAAGGCGGACACTATGACGGCGAAGCAATGGATATTTTGTTTGACGGAAAAGAGTTTTATACTTTTGTTACTGAGCGTATAAACACCAAAAATACTCATGGTACAGGTTGCACATTATCCAGCAGTATTGCAAGTAACCTAGCTTTGGGACATAATGTTTATGACAGTGTACGCTTGGCTAAAGATTATGTAACGGGGGCTATAAAACACTCGTTGGAACTTGGTAAGGGTAATGGCCCTACCAATCATTTTTGGAAATTTTTTGAATAAACCTATCAAAAATCGGCATTAATTTGGCTTTTGGATGCCAAAAGCGATATATAACTGCAATATTAAAAATAAAAATTACTTTAAAACCAAAAAAGTTAAAAATTATTTTATCGGAGTATGTATGAAAGAATATTATACACAAATGCAAGCGGCTAAAAAGGGGATTATAACACCCGAGATGAAAGTCGTTGCGGAAAAAGAAAGATTATCCCCACAGTTTATTATGCAAAAAGTGGCTTGTGGGGAAATTGCAATACCTTGCAATATTAATCACAAAAGTTTATCTCCCGAGGGCATAGGCAGCGGACTTAGGACCAAAGTAAATGTCAACCTTGGTGTTTCGGGGGACTTTTACGATTATGACTTGGAAATGCAAAAAGTAGATATAGCTTTAAAGTATGGAGCGGAGGGCATTATGGATTTGTCCAACTGCGGCAAGACAAATGTATTTCGTGAAAAACTTATTCAAAAGTCTACCGCAATGATTGGTACGGTGCCTATGTATGATGCTATCGGGTATTTGGAAAAAGATTTGCTTGACATTACCGCACAAGATTTTTTGGAAGTTGTAAGAGCTCATGCGCAGCAAGGTGTAGACTTTGTTACAATCCATGCAGGTATTAACCGCAGAGTAGTGGAAGGTTTTATGCGTGAGGGCAGACGTATGAATATCGTATCTAGGGGTGGCTCGCTTTTATTTGCATGGATGCAAATGACAGGTAATGAAAATCCTTTTTTCGAATATTACGATGACGTACTAGATATTTTGAGGGAATACGATGTGACAATAAGCTTGGGCGATGCCATGAGACCGGGGTGTATTGATGATAGTACTGATAGCGGTCAAATAGGAGAGCTTATCGAACTTGGCTATCTTACAAAAAGAGCATGGGATAAAGATGTACAGGTAATGATAGAGGGACCGGGGCACATGGCATTAAATGAAATTGCAAGTAATATGCAAATGGAAAAAAAATTGTGCCACAATGCACCTTTTTATGTATTGGGACCGCTTGTTACCGATATTGCACCCGGTTATGACCACATAACCTCTGCCATTGGCGGGGCTATAGCAGCAACCAACGGTGCGGACTTTTTATGTTATGTAACGCCTGCAGAGCACTTGAGATTGCCTAACGCAGACGATGTTCGCGAGGGATTGATTGCAACTAAAATCGCAGCACACGCAGCGGATATTGCAAAAGGCATACCTTATGCCCGCGAGGTTGACAACAAAATGTCGGATGCCCGTCACAAAGTTGATTATGAGGAAATGTTTAAATATGCAATCGACCCGGATAAGGCGAGGGCATATTACGAAAGTGTGCCGCCTAAAAACAGACATACTTGTTCAATGTGCGGCAAAATGTGTGCGATACGAACAACAAATATGATTTTGGACGGACAAAAAGTAAAACTAAAAGAGGAAAATAAATGAATTTGCCAAATAATATAAAGTACGCTGTTTTTGATTTGGACGGCACTATGTTTGACTCTATGTGGTTATGGAAGCAAATCGATTATGATTATCTTTCAAAACGCGGTGTACAAGTGCCAGACGATTATATGAAGTGTATAAACCACATGAGCATTATGGATACGGCATTGTATTCCATTAAAAGATTTAATTTGAAGGATAGCCCGCAAGAGCTTATTTCCGAATGGCTTGATATGGCTAAGCAAGCCTATTGCAATAAAATTATGCTAAAACCGTATGTGCAAGAGTTTTTGGAAAAGCTTAAGTCGCAAAATATAGGAATGTCGGTTGCAACCTCTTTAAGCAAGGAATTGGCTTTGCCCGCATTGCAACGAAATGGTATTTTGCAATATTTTGACATAGTTGTAAATAGCGAGCAAGTAAAAAGAGGGAAAGGCTTTCCCGATATTTACTTAAAGGCAATAAGTCATACTCAAGTTGAGCCACGCGATTGTGTGGTATTTGAGGATATTTTGCAAGGTGTTAACGGAGCGAAAAAAGGCGGATTTTATGTGGTAGGCGTGTTTGACGAGGAGTCAAAAGGCGACCATAATCAAATAAAAAGCGTGGCAGATAAGTTTGTTAATGATTTTAGTGAATTGCTAGATTAATATTAAAAAATATCAAAATAAAAGGATTGTTTTTATATTGACAGTTCTTTTTGCATATAAATATAAGTTTTTAGCAAATTTTGTAGAAAAATAATAAAATTTAGTATTAAAACGCTTGCAAATTTTGCTTAAAAAGTTTAATATTGCGGTGGGAGGTGGAATATGCAAATTTTAATCACTACGGCTATAGCCGTCGCAACAATGCTTGCCTACGCTGTTCCGGGATACCTGACAGTCAGATGCAAACTAATTCGTGCGGAAAGCATATCCGCCTTTTCAGTTTTGTTAATGTATGTTTGTCAACCTATGCTAACTATTACCTCGTTTTTAAATGCGACTTATACATTGGATTTCTTTTGGAAGATGATTGTCGCTTTTGTGCTTGCAGGTGTTTTGCAGCTAGGTGTTATTTTGATTGCACATTTTTGTTTGAAAAAGCATTACGATAAAGATATAAAATACCGCGTCGCAACAGTCGCTACCGCTTTTGGTAACTGTGGGTTTATGGGTGTTCCTCTATTACAAGCCATTATGCCGGAGGCTGTTAGGAATAATGCAGTGGTACTATCCGTTATGTTTTTATTTGGACTTAATTTGATAGGTTGGACATTCGCATCATATTTAATAAGCGGGGATAAAAAGTTTATAAGTGTAAAAAAGGCATTTATCAATCCCGCAATGCTAGGGCTTGTTATAGGATTGCCGTTGTTTATTTGCAATGTAACTTTACCTAAAGAAATTTTTACTTGCGTGGAATTACTAGGAAAGATGACAACGCCTTTATGTATGATAATTTTAGGTATGAGACTTGCTACAATAACATTAAAGGAAATGTTTTGTTCGCCTTTCCAATACGCTATTGTAGGAGTAAAGCAAATTGTAATGCCAATGCTTGGTTTGCTTTTAATTTGGTTTATCCCAATAGATTTTTACATTAGACAATCGCTATTTATATTGGCGGCAACACCTGTTGCGAGCATAACATTGAATTTTGCCGAAATGCTTGGCAAGGGTCAAAAGACAGCTGCAAACTTAGTTTTACTAGGTACAATATTAAGCGTTGTTACTCTTCCGTTAATGGCATTAATAATGAATGTAGTACCCGATATTTATGCTTTAGCTTAATCAATAAACAGGTTGAAAAATTTAATTTGCAGGCTTTATATATTGTTGCAATTAAATTTAAAATCAGCAAAAGTCTTAAAAACAAGACAAAATTTGTCTGAGATTTTTATAAAATAAATTTTAGAATAATAAAAACTACACCCCAAAACAAATTGTTTTGGGGTGTTACTTTTTGTGTAAAGTTTAAAGTAGACAAAAAGTGGTGTTCACTGCAATAATCCTATCGAAAATCGGTACTATTAGGGCTAAAAAATTGCCGTTAATGTAAAGTTTGGGTACATGGAATAAGTATATCTATGTACATTTTATATATATATTTTAAACTAAAAAGTAAGATAATGTCAACGTTATGATAAAGGTTTTGTAAACTCTTTACTTTAAGCATACAAAAATTATATATTCAAACTCAAAAAATCTGCGAAATTGTACATAGATATACTTATTCTATGTAAGGTAAAAACGGAGGTTTTATTATGGCAAAGATTATTAAAAGAGTTGGGATAGTATTTTTTGTGCTAGTAATATCATGTCTAATAATGATTGGTTGTGTAGTTGCTACAAACACTGCTAATAATAATGGCTTTGAAAAAGGAGAGAATCAAAGCGCAATGGTAGACAGCAGTAGCAAAGAAACTCCTGTGTTTCAAGAATTAAGTGGCGCTACTTGTGCAGCTATGGCTACTAATTGGGATACAATAATACAAAATGCTAAAAAAGGAAATAACAAAGTTTATGTTAAATTGATGAATAATTGGACGGCCGCTATAACTGCAGATGGTGTTCAAACATCTTTTGGAAGTTCTGATGTTTCTTTTTATAGAAATGATATTTTAATTCCTGAAGGAATGGATGTTACTATTGATTTAAATGGTAAAACAATAAACAGAAACAAAACTCAAGTAAGTACTTCCGGACAAATTTTTGCTGTAGCAGGTAATTTGACAATAATGGATAGTAGTTTTACTAATGAGGATATAGTAAAGTATTATAATGTAGTTAGAAATATGTCCACAGAAGCAATAATAAATTATTTAACAGGCTTACCAATAGGCAAGTTGACAGGAGGTTGGACTACTAATGCAGGTGGCTGTATTTGGCTTATAAAAGCTAATGCTTCCGTAGAAATCAATGGTGGAATGATATTGGGCAATAAGTCAAATGCGCATGGTGGAGCTGTGTATACCGACCAATCAGACAGTACTATCACAATGAATGGTGGAATTATTATTGCAAATGATGCAAATAAACGTGGTGGTGCAATTTATAGTACAGGCGTAGAATCAAATATTATATTAAATGGCGGCATTATATTAGGTAATAATGCATTGAACGATGGTGGTGCAATCAATGCAGAAAGAACAAATGTGCAAATCAATGACATAATAATAGCGAACAATTATTGTAACGGTAATGGAGCTACAATTCATATGGTCGGTGGTGAAATTAATATTTATGGTGGATTAATAACTAACAATACAGCTCGCTCTCACGCAGGCGGAATTTATATTATAAATTATGATTATAATGGTACAAATGTCCAAGCGACTTTTAATATGTATGGTGGTGAAATTTCTTATAATAAGTCATATTTTGGTGCTGGTTTGATGATGTATTATGGAGCAAAAGGTAATTTAAAAGATGGTAAAATAATCAATAATCATGCGCTTGAAAACGGAGGAGCAGTAGGGGTATATTGGGGTTCTGAACTTGTTATGGATGGTGGAACAATCGCTAATAATGTCGTAGAGTATCATAATAATGAAAACACCGGTGGTGGAGGAGTGCTTATTGGGCATAACTCATCAATGACTATGAATGGTGGCGAAATTATAAACAACAAAGTGCTTAGCCCTTGGGACAAGCAAGTTAATGGCGGTGGATTGTTAATTTGTAATACCGGTACTAATAATGTTACTTTAAATAAAGGTGTAATCAGTGGAAATTATTGTGAAGGCAATGGTGGTGGAGTTAGTGATACTTCAGATAGTGCAGTAATAAAAATAGGAAGCGGTATGCAAATATATGACAATATCGCACACGGAGTTCCATCGGATTTAAGACTTGAGCAAGGGCAAAAAATAACAGTTACAGAAAATATGTCAAACAATAATGGTGTGTCACATATAGGAATAAAATTGGCAGATGATTATGGCTCAAGAACTTTTACAACAGGTTACGGTGCAAATAATAGTGGAAATAATCCAAGTGCATATTTCTTTAGTAATGATGGCGCATATCTAGCAACATTGAATGGTGGAGAAGTATCA
>CAJUOU010000005.1 GCA_910588545.1 uncultured Christensenellaceae bacterium | reverse complement strand
CTTCCTCTATTTTAACATATTACTACCTGTTTTTCAACCTTTATACTATCTTTACCTTAACTTTTTTTGCTGTATACAGGTTAATTATATATTGTGTATACTTATTTTTTGTTGTTTGCTTTTTATTTTTCCCCGTTTAAATTTATATTTTGCTTTTTCGTTTTATATTTTACCACTTATTTTCTATTGTGTGGTTGCTTATATCTTACCACTACTTTGTACCTTTTATTGCTCATTAAGTGCTTTTTTGATTTGGGTTAAAGTCAAAGTTCAAAATCTTTTACAATCTCGGCATTAGGATGAAAAGTTTTGGCTTCTTTTAAAATCTCATTTTCTTGTCCAAATGTCAAATGCGCAAGATAAAGTTTACAATCTGCCGGAACATTTTCGGCAAGTTCTTTTACACTTATATGTGGTGCACCGATTTTATGATTTTCCTGCAAAATACAACTATCGCCTATAACTACATTAGCACCCGCTGTATTTGACTTAATTATACCTGCCATCGAGCAATCGCTTGTATAAACGAGTTTTTTATTTTTTTCCGTCATAATTACAGAATATGTTTCTACAGGATGTGGAGATTTCGCAAAATTAAAATCAATACTATCCACATTGAAACGCAATTTATCATTTATATAAGTAATATCAAATTGATTAGTTACAAAGCACTCTTTTAAAATTTCGGGGGTCTCAGGCATATAAACTTTTAATTTATTTAAACCCAAATATCCTAAACTATAAGCAAGTACACCTAAGTCACTTGCATGGTCAAAATGCAAATGAGTAATTATAACCATATCGATATCTTTTATATCAATATATTTTTGTAAACCGCTCAAACCTCCACTGCCTAAATCAAGAACAATGTTTTTACCGCTCTCACTTTGTATAAGATAACAATTTGTCGCTGCATTAAATGGTGCATATCTTCCGTATTTTCCTATTACTTTAATTTTCATTAACGCTCCTATTATTTAAACTAATAAATTTTATATCATATCCTTTGCTATAATCCACATAAAGTAGATAATCTTCAAATTTATAATCAGTTGGATTTATTTTTATTTTTACAGCAAAATATTTCTTTTTATCTATATTCAGCTCTTTTAAAAGTTTTGCAAAATTTTTATCGTAATCAAATTTTAAACAAGGTGGCAAAACCCGTGAATTATTATGCTCCAAATAATCTATAGTCATAATTCCTTTTACCAAATGCTCATTATTATCCTTAGATAAAAAATTGTAAAGTATTTGAACTCTTTCAAATAAACTCAAATTTTTACCATAAATAAGACTACCTATTTGCAAGTAAAATTCAAACGGATTGTTTTTTACAAAATATTCCAATGTTTTTGCAAATATTCCGCTGTTATAATATTTATCACAGCCTTCTTCGGCATATTTCAATTTAAGCAACTCATCTTCATCTATAAACGGAGTTCTTATTATCTCGTAAGGTGGAGTATCTCTATATTTATATCCGCCATCCAATATTGATTTTAATTTACTGCCTTTTAGTACTTTTAAAAATCCAAGTTGTAACATTTGACTTTTTAAATTATATAACCTGTTAAAGCCGTCTACAAAGCTATTGTAATCTTCATAAGGCAAGCCTGCAATCAAATCGGTATGTATATGCGATTTACCTGTTGAGATAAGCTTAGTTAAGTTATTGGTAACTTTATCTATATTAGTTTTTCTTACAACTTCTTTTAAAGTTTTTTCATTAAAGCTTTGAACACCGACTTCAAATTGAAACAACCCTTTAGGAGATTTTTTCACAATATCTATAAATTCGTCATCCAATATATCTGCCGCTATTTCAAAGTGAAATGAAAAGGAATAACAATCTTTATTGGAAATTATATATTTTAAAATTTCCTTGGCAAAAGCTCTTTTCGCATTAAATGTCCTATCCACAAATTTTAGCACACGAATATCTTTACCTTTAAATTTATCCAACTCACTAAACACTCTATCCAAATCAAAGCATCTTAATCCGTCGTTGCCACTCATGCAATAAGCACAGGAATATGGACAACCTCTAGATGCCTCAAAATAGGCGATTTTACCTGCAACATCACAAAAATAATCCTCGCTGTATGGAGATTTTAATTTTGAAAAGCTAATAGGTAATCCTACATAAACTTTTTTATTAGATATTTTAAAGTTTGAGTTTACCAAATCGCAAATCAAATCGTTAAACGCAATTTCGCCCTCGCCCGTAATCAAAAAATCACATTTAGGTAAAATATCTTCGTACTCATAACTAACTTCCGGACCGCCGAAAATTATTTTTATATTAGGATTTCTAGCTTTTATTAATTGTGCCAATTTTAATACGCAATCAATATTGAATATATAGCAAGGAAAAGCTATTGCATCGGGACTATATGAAACCGCAATATCATACAACAAGTTTATATCTTGATTTACATTACTTTGAATAATTTGTATGTCATCCTTATATGAGCAATTTTCCTTTAAATAATACGGAGATAACAACGTATGCACATATTTGCTGTTTAATGCCAATATTTTAATCATTAATACCTCCGATTCATAGCTTTATTACACTTATTGTAGCATATTTTATTACAATTTTCAATCAAAATTCAAAAAGTAAAAAATATATAAAAATTTTTAAAAATATTATCATAAAATGCTTGACAACAAGTAAAAATAGTAGTATATTATGGCTGATAAAAGAGATAGAGATAAGGGTATCGATTTTATCACAGGACAATTTAATAGGAGGTGTTTGTATATGCTAAGGAAAATATACCATGCGTATGTTGAATCAGTTAAAATGCAAATGAGGTATAGAAATGACTTCAATTTCTTTAACTAATTCAGGGGAATTTATGAGACCTACCGAAAGGTAGTATTTTTTTGCCCTTTTTTCAAAAATAGCCGTATTTTTTCTTGCTTTACAAAACCTTTTTTGTTATAAAATTAAAAAGCATATTTTTTAATTCATAATACATTTAAAAACAATCTTAAAATTTTCAGTATTGATTATATATAAACACAAGATTTATAAGTCAAGACTACCAGCTTAGCTGGTGGCTAGCATTTATCCTATAAGGCTTTATTACAAGCATGGCTAACCGCCCTCTTAAAATTCGCCAACTGCATATCGTTACCAATCGCCACTGAAGTGGCAGTTTTTATTGGTTTGTGAAAACCAATAAAAAAACTCCCTACCATTACGGTAATTCCCACAGGGAATTTAATAAAACGCAAATAAAAAGATTTAGGCATAGCGTTAAGCTGTGCCTTTTCTGTACTTTTTTTCGTGGACGAATTAGGCTACTCGTAGCCTAGTGAGATATAGATATGTTTTATATTTCCCGCAAAATTCAATCGGTTGCGTTCTTTCATTTTTCGTGATATAATAATTGTATGATAAACAGTAATTTAACGGAGTATGAATATGGCATTTGATTATAAAAAAGAATACAAAGAATTTTATATGCCGGCAAACAAGCCGTCTATCGTTACTGTGCCGAAAATGAATTATATAGCGGTACGCGGTAAAGGTAATCCCAACGACGAAAGTGGCGAGTATAAAGATTCAATAGGGCTTTTGTACGCAATAGCCTTTACTATTAAAATGAGTTATAAAGGCTCTCACAAGATTGACGGGTATTTTGAATACGTTGTTCCGCCGCTTGAAGGTTTTTGGTGGCAGGAAGGCTCGGACACAATAGATTATGCGAACAAGAACGGGTTTAACTTTATATCACTTATTCGTTTGCCCGATTTTGTAACGGAAGCCGATTTTGATTGGGCGGTGCAGGAAGCGACGAAAAAGAAAAAAGCCGACTTTTCAAAGGTCGAGTTTTTGACCTACGACGAGGGCGTTTGCGTTCAATGTATGCACGTTGGCTCTTACGATGACGAGCCGAAAACGGTAGCACTTATGCACGAGTATATGGCGGCAAACGGCTATGTGTTGGATATAAGTGAAAGCCGTTATCATCACGAGATATATTTAAGCGATCCGCGCAAGTGTGCCGGAGAAAAACTTAAAACCGTTGTAAGACACCCGATAAAGAAGGTATAGGATGCAACCTAACGATATACTTAAATACTGTTTTGAAAATCTACCCGATACGGTTTTAGTAAGCAGTTGGGGCGAAAGTGGAATTTTTTATAACCCTAATAACACGCTTAAACGCGGAATTTATGTTTTGACTGTCAAAGAGAAAGACGGCGACAACGATAAAAGTTCGAATTTGAATAGAGAGAATATTTATCGTGTGAATATCGGAGTTCGCAAAAATACTTTTATAGATATGTTTGGTACAGTTCCTGCACGTCCGTCAAAAGGCGGAATTGTGGATATGCCGTATGATTTTACGCAAACAGATAAAATACTGCCACACCCCGTTTACGCTTGGATGAGTTGGGTGTGTGCACTCAATCCGTCCGATACTACCTTTGAAAGATTAAAGCCGTTAATTAAAGAGGCTTATGAGTACGCAAAGGAAAAATATTCTAAAAGAAAGTAAGAGAAATTTCAATTTAGCGACGTAAAAGGAAATGAAGATAATGAAAAAAATACTATATGTAATCTTGGAACAATGGGCTGATTGGGAGCTTGCTTATATTTCGTCGGCGGTCAATATGCTCGGTGGCGGCAAGTTTGAAAATAAAACTGTATCACTTACAAAGAACGCCGTTACCTCTATTGGCGGTGTTAAGTGTTTGCCTGATTATGATTTACTTACATTACCGTCCGATTATGGTGCCGTAATACTTATCGGTGGTATGTCGTGGCATAACGAGAACGCTATGCAAGTTAAGCCGCTTATTGATGCTTGCATTAAGAGCGGCAAAGTGGTAGGTGCGATTTGCGATGCTTGTAGATTTTTAGGCTCTATTGGGGCGTTGAATGGCGCAAAACATACTGCTAATGATTTGAACGAATTAAAACAATATTCGTCTTATACAAACGAACAAGGCTTTATGCATAGGCAAGCGGTATTGGACAATAATGTTATCACGGCAAATGGAACTGCAGCTCTTGAATTTGCGCAAGAAGTATTACGAGCTTTATTGGTATCAACCGAAGAACAAATAAAAGGCTGGTATGATTTTCATAAGCTCGGCTTTTACAATGCGCCTATGCCGAAAATGTAACTACGATAAACAGTAATTTAGCGGAGAATTGTTATCAATAGCAAAATCGTAATTAAAACGGAGAAAAATTATGGAATTGAGAAGAATAGCGGTAATTAAAAAGTCCTCAAATTATAAAGAAGTAAAAAATTTGATGAAGCGAGCGTTTCCTAAAAACGAACGTATGCCTATGTGGTTGCTCAATTATTGGGCAAAAAAAGACGGTTATGATTTTTGGTCTTACTATGACGGAGAAGATTTTTGCGGCATTTGTTTTGCAGTTATAAACAAAAAAACGCTGTTTATTTGGTATCTTGCCGTAAATGACAAAATGCGTTCATGTGGGTATGGCTCGGCGATATTAAACGACGTTAAAGAAAAATATGCGGGCTGTGAAATCACGTTAAACGTAGAGCCGTTATATACAACTGCGGATAATTACGAGCAGCGCGTAAAGAGAATTGCTTTTTACGCGCACAATGGTTTTTTGAATACCGAGAAGATAATTAAGTTTAAGAAAGACGACTTTTTGGTGCTGTCAACCAAGAAAGATTTTGACGAGGTTACTTATAAAGAAATTTTGCGTAAACTATCTTTCGGACTTTTTAAGCCGAATTTTACACAAGAAAACAAGTAAAATGAAATATGGAATATATAGTGAACAACAAGCAATCTTGATATGATAAATTTCAATTTAACGCTCTAAATTTATATAGTAAAAAGCTCTCGAACATATCGTTCGAGAGCTTTTGTCCTTGCTTGAAAGTATAACTCTTAATAATTTAGTTTTTTAATTCCCTATGGGAAGTGCGCTTTTGATAGGGAGTTTATATTTTTTATTTATTCAGCGTCTTTGTTATCAAAGTTCAAGTTTAAACCTTTAAACAAATCTGCCATTGTAGCGCCTGTAGACTCTGATGTCCAAGATTTAGTTTCTTCTTGAACAGGAGTAGCTGCAGCCTTTTTAGCCTTTGGCTTTTTAGCTTGAGTTACTGCATTCTCAAATTTCTTTGCGTTTGCTTTAGCTCTCTTTTCGTTATTCTCTTTAATATCTTCGCTTGTGATTTCTACTTCCTTAGGAGCAGGTGGGTCAAGCAAAGCTTTTATAGACAATGTAATTTTGTTACCCTCAAACTTGATAACTTTTGCCTCGATTTCTTGTCCTTCCTTAAATGCCTCGCAAGCATCTTTCACAAAGTTATAGCTAATTTCGGAAACAGGAATCAATCCATCAATGCCTTTATCGATTGAAACGAATGCACCATAAGAGAAAATTCTTTCCACAATACCTTTTACAACACAACCTACAGGGTATTTTTCTTGTGCTTCTTCATACGGTTTCTTTTGAAGTTGCTTATATCCAAGGCTTACTTTGCCTGTCTCACGGTTTGCATCCAAAATCAAAAATTCATAAGTTTTGTTAAGCTCCAAAACTTCTGCAGGGTCTTGAACTTTTGTCCAGCTCAAATCACTGATATGTGCCAAGCAATCGTTTTTATTAACGCTTACAAAAGCACCAAACTTTGCAAATCTTTTTACAACACCTTTTACAATAGTGTTAGGAATCATTTGATTCCAAAAAGCATCTTCTTTTGCTTGCTTTTCTTCCTCAGCGATTATTTTATGAGAAGCAATAATCTTCTTTTTAGATGTGTTATCGCCGTTTTTAGCTTCAATTTTACGAACGCGTAAATCTTTGCCTACATAATTTTCAGGTTTCTTTTCAAAGCCGATACGGATTTCAGATTGAGGAACAAAAATTGTATAACTACCCAATTTAGCGATTAATCCGCCTTTTACAGCTTTATCTATTTTTACAGTGAATTCGTTGCCGTTGATAACTTCTTGGAATTTTTTATCATCCAACTCTTTTTGTTGAATAATTTTTTTGCTCATAGCAATCATATCTTCTTTGCCTTTTTTAGCAATAAAGACAGCATCAAATTCTTGACCTTCAACATAATTTGATGGGTCATAGTCTTTCTCATCGATTTCAACCTCAGTTCTATCAATAAAAGCATCGGTCTTACCGTGGAAATTAACCACAATACCTTCTTCGGTTGCACTTACGACTATAACTCTTGCTCTCTTGCCTTCCTTAGGCTTTACCTCAGTGCTTTCTGCTTTCATAGCACTGATAAACACATTGCTTGCTTCATTTTTTGCATCAACTGCAACTTCCTCATTAAGCATTTCATTGCTTTTTACTTGAGTATCACTCATTATATTAATTACCTCCATAATCAACTCTTTTGGAGTTGACGCACCAGCAGTTACTCCTATTGTGGTGCTATTTTTTACTACTTTTGATAAATCTTGGATATCAGAAATCAAATAACTGTTATTGCAGTGTTGCTTTGCAAGTTCGTAAAGTTTAAGCGTATTGCTACTATGTCTTCCACCAATTACAAGCATTGTATCTACTTTTTTTGCTATTTCGACCACTTCTCGCTGTCTATCCCTTGTAGTATAACAAATAGTATCAAAAATTTCAACTATTTTACACTTGTTTTTTATTATTTTTTCAATATTTTTGAATTTTTCGGCAGAAAAAGTAGTTTGCGATACCAAAACGCACTCTTTGGATATAAAGTCAAGCTCTCGAGCCTCTTTTTCATCACTTATAACAATGCCGCTATTACCGCACCAACCGTTTATACCTATTACTTCCGCATGTGCAGCCTCGCCTGTTATAATCACTTGTTTACCTTGGTTGTATGCACTATTGACAAGCTTATGAATTTTTTCCACAAACGGGCAAGTTGCATCTATATATTCGATATTTCTCTCTTGCATTTGCTTGTACACTTGCTCGCCTACTCCGTGAGAACGAATAACAACCCGGCCATCCTCATATTCATCCAAATTGTTAATAGGATAAATACCCTTATCCATTAGGTTATTTACAACAAGTTCATTGTGAATTATTTCTCCCAATGTAACTATTTTCCCTTTAGCGGATAAGGCTTTATTTATTGCATTTTGCACCCCGAAACAAAAGCCTGCTGTTTTTGCAAGTATAATTTCCATAGCACTCCCATAGATATTGAGTATTGTCGCATAGCAGTAAAATCAATAAACTTATTATCAATCTTCTTTTTTATCGTCTGACTTAGGCTCTTGCAACAACATTTTTTGTTTATACTCAAGTTTATTTTGACGTTTTATTTGTTTTAGTTCAATCTTTTGAGATTTAAATAATTTTTTTAATCCCTTTTTATCGCAAAGCAAGCTATCCATCTCATCAAACATATTTTGCATTATAAGCTTTAATTTGTCAGTCACAACACCTCTTGCTTCTTTTATATTTTCGCCAAAATACTCATCCAAATAAATTGGCTCGCCTATATACAAATATGTCTTTCTGAATGTCTTTATCGGTCTGGAGTAAACCATTGGAATTATAGGGGATTTTGTCTTTAACGCAAACATTGCAACGCCGTCCTTAAACTCCAACAATTCACGGTTACCCGACTTATTACGCGTACCCTCAGGGAACACTACAAGCGGTCCGTCATTCTTTAATACCTGTAAGCAACTTTTTATTGCTCGCAAATCCGTTTCTTCTCTCTTTATAGGTATTACACCGATTTTAGGCAAAATTTTTCCCAATATGGGAATACTCATAGATTCCTCTTTCATTAGTGCATTAAAGTCGTTTTCAAAAAGTTCAGTCACAAAAGGTACAGGGTCTAACATACTGTAATGGTTGCAAACATAAATACCTTTACCCTCTTTAAATCTATTTTGATTTATTATTTTAACAGGCCATAAAAAATTGGTAATAGGTCTTATAGCCTTTCTTATGAACTTATAAAACTTGTTGTTTTCCATAAAACTATCCCTTATAAAAAATAAATTATCCTTTGAAAATCGTACTTAAATTACATTTTGATATAAGACAATATCTTTTCAATCGCTTGCTCGACAGTAAGTTCGGTCGAATCGATAAACACGCTGTCCTCCGTACATGTAAGCGGAGCAAAGTCCCTGTGAGTATCGTTGTAATCACGGTCGTTTATATCAGCTAGTATTGTTTCGTAATCAACATTTTGTCCTTTTTCAATCAATTCCTTATAGCGTCTTTTTGCACGTTCTTCAGGTGTTGCTGTCAAATAAAACTTATTATTTGCATCCTTTAGCACATAACTTGTAATATCCCTGCCATCCAAAACCACATTGTTTTTAGCAGCGATTTCCCTTTGCATTGCAACCAATTTTAATCTTACGGCAGGTATTTTGCTTACATTGGATGCGGCCTTGGAAATATGGTGTTCACGTATAGCAGTGCTTACGTCCTCACCGTCCAAATATATAATTTGTACGCCATCTTCATATTTTATTTCTATTTGTGTGCTATCCAATATACCTGTTACACCTTGAACATCTTCCGTATCTATACCAAGTCTAACCGCTTTCAAACCGATTGCCCTATACATGGCACCTGTATCCAAATAAATGATATTCAATCTTTTTGCAATTTCTTTTGCAATAGTACTTTTGCCTGCACCGGACGGTCCGTCAATAGCAATATTTAACATATTCCACCTCTTAATTTTGTTTATTTTCGTATATTTATTCTTTTTAGATATCACTGCTTCCCGCAACGTATCCTGTAGACATTGCGATTTGAATATTAAAGCCACCCGTCAATCCGTCAATATCCAAAACTTCGCCTGCAAAAAACAAACCTTTAACTAGCTTAGACTGCATATCTTTTGGGTTTATTTGCTTTACGTCCACACCACCACAAGTGACAATAGCACCCGATAGCCCGCATAACCCTTTTATTTCGTATGTTAGCCCTTTAATGGTTTTTACCAAATTAGCTCTTTCGACTTTGGTAATTTGGTTAACCTTTTTATCTGCCTTAATTTTGCTGTTTTTTATAATAATAGGTATCAAAGCTTTTACAGTCAAATCGCTTATGACATTTTTAAATTCCTTATTAATACTATTTTCAAAATCACGCAACAATCTGCTATCCAAAGTACTTTCGTCAAGGGCGGGTTTTAAATCTATAACTAAATTAAGTTTGCCTTGCAATTTGTTGATTTTACTTGATAAAGTAAGCACTATTGGTCCAGAAACACCTGTGTGAGTAAAAAGCATTTCCCCAACTTCTTCTGCTACAACCTTACCATCTCTGATAATTTTGCAAGCTACATTTTTTAAGGTAACGCCTGCTAGGCTTGATACATCCTCACAAAGATTAATTCCTACCAAAGCAGACAATAACGGAGTTATGTTGTGGCCTGCAATTTTTGCAAATTTATATCCGTCCCCCGTAGAGCCTGTGCCAGGATAAGACATACCGCCTGTTGCTACAATTACTTTGTCACATTGCAATAAATTATTTTGCACCCGAACTCCGCAAACCTTATCTTCTTTTATCTCTATTCCGCTAACTTCAGTATTAAGTCTAATATCTACATTGTTTTTATCCAAAGCTTTTTGAAAAACTTTTATAACATCCGATGCTTTATCGGACTCAGGAAAAACTCTTTTTCCTCTTTCCACTTTAATTTTTAAGCCGTTGTCAGTGCAAAACTTTTGAGTAGCTTGAGTATCAAATTTGTTTATCGCACCTAGCATAAATTTTGGATTATTTACTAAATTTGCAATAAAAGTTTTGTTATCGCAGTCATTGGTAATGTTGCATCTGCCTTTTCCCGTTATGTATAATTTTTTGCCAAGCTTTTCGTTTTTTTCAAGCAAAGTCACTTCATCGCCCTTTTGTGCAGCCGTTATTGCTGCCATCATACCGCTTGGTCCACCACCAATTACAATTACTCTCATATACCCCTTTATTGCCAATTTGTTTTTACAATTTTTTGTAAATTTATTTTAAAACGATTTGTATTTACAAATAATTGTACCATAAAAAAACAATAATTAAAAGCATTTACTATAAAATATTAAAATAAATTATCAATTAAAACATTTATCGCACAAAAACCTAACGAAAATCGGGGGTAAATAAAAACTGCCTATTTTACAATAGGCAGTTTTTATTTTGTTGTGAACTAATAAATTATTTAAAATATTTTACACCGCTTTCAAATATTTTCATATCGTAATTACCTTCCACATTTTTGTAAAGATTATCATCGATACGCTCGCTGTGTCCCATTTTACCCAATACTCTGCCGTCAGGGCTTATAATACCTTCAATACCATACATAGAGCCGTTTGGATTATATGGAGATTGCATTGTTGCATTCATAGTATTGTTAACATATTGAGTTGCGATTTGTCCGTTTTTGATAATCTTTTGCAACTCTGCATCGCTTGAAACAAATCTTCCCTCGCCGTGTGACAACGCAACATTGTAAACTTCGGAAAGTTTGCAAGCATTTAACCATGGCGATTTATTTGTAGCAACTCTTATTTGTGCTATAGTACTGATATGTCTGTTTATATTATTGAAAGTCAAAGTAGGAGCATCTGCTACCTGTTCGCGAATATCGCCATAAGGTACAAGCCCAAGTTTTATCAACGCTTGGAAACCGTTACAAATACCCAACGCCAAACCATCGCGCTTATAAAGCAATTCCATAACCGCATCAGCGATTTTAGGGTTTTTAAAGGTAGTCGCAATAAACTTACCTGAGCCGTCCGGCTCGTCACCGCCCGAAAAACCACCAGGGAATGCGATAATTTGACTGTTATTCAATCTCTTGACAATTTCATTAACTGCTTGCTCGATATCTTTTGCGGATTGGTTTTTAATTACAAAAATATCCGCTTTAGCGCCTGTACGCTCAAATGCCCTTGCTGTGTCATATTCACAGTTAGTGCCCGGGAATACAGGGATAAATACTCTAGGAGTAACGATTTGAGGTTGTTGTCTTGTCTTTTTAATAGCCGCACATATTACGTCTTTTGCCTCTCCTGTAGCCTCGGCAACAGTCGGATAAACGCTTTCAAAAGTATTTGTAAATGCGGAAATTACAGCATCCATTTTAACTTTTTCGCCGTTTATATTTGCAGTACAAGTTTGATTGATTGCACCCAAATAAATACTGTCAAATCCATCAAGTTTCAATTTATCATTTGAAACTATTACAAATGAGCCGAAATAAGGTTTAAAAATGTCTTCACTTGTATTTTCGATATCAAAGCCGACCTTATTGCCTACGCAAGATTTAGCAACTGCACAAATAGCACCGCCCTCATCTACGACTGTTGCATAACGGATATTGCCATTTTCGATTTCACGATTGATTGCATTGTAAAGAAAGTTTAATTTGTCAAATTGCGGAATAAAATTTTTATCCATCGGCAATTTAACCAAATACATTTTATTGCCGTCGAAATAATCAAAAGTATTGTGGATAAGCTTGCTTGCTTTTGTAATACCTACAGCAAAACTAATCAAAGTAGGTGGAACATCTATATTTTCAAAAGTACCGCTCATGCTGTCTTTACCGCCGATTGCACCGCAACCCGTGCCGATTTGCGCATACAATGCACCTAACAAAGCGGAAGTAGGCTCTCCCCAACGCTCACTATCCTTGCCTAACTTTTTAAAAAACTCTTGCAAAGTCAAACGAATAGTAGATTTGTTTACGCCGCTTGCTATCAATTTAGAAATACTTGCAACAATGCTGTAAATCGCACCTGTGAAAGGCGAATTTTCCATCAAATAAGGAGAGCACGCAAAGCTTGAAACAGTCGCACAATCAGTCTTGCCGTTTACAGGAGGTTTTGCAGCCATAACAATGCTTGGAGTAAGTTGATTTTTACCTCCAAAAGGCATAAGCACGCTGCTTGCGCCGATTGTAGAGTCAAACATTTCTCCAAGGCCTTTTGTAGAGCAAACATTTGGTCTTGCAAGTTCCTTAAGCAATCCGTCTGCGAACTTGCCAGCTTTTACCAAATCTTTTATTTGGCAGTTAACGCTATCCATATAAGTAGCGACATTGTCATTTATCACAACGTCTTGCATTTGTTTAACGCCGTTTGTATCAAGGAAAGCACGCTTTAAATCTACTATAGTCTTGCCGCCGAACATCATTCTCATTCTGCCGTTATCTGTTACTTTAGCAACGATTGTAGCGTTCAAATTTTCCTCTTTTGCATAAGCAATAAACTGCTCGACAGTCTCCTTTGCAAGTACGACAGCCATTCTCTCTTGTGACTCGGAAATTGCAAGTTCGGTACCCGTCAAACCATCGTATTTCTTAGGTACGCTATCCAAAGAAATATCCAAACTATCTGCAAGCTCGCCGATTGCAACGGACACACCGCCCGCACCAAAGTCATTACATTTTACTATCAAATTAGCAACTTCCTTTTTGCGGAAAAGTCTTTGTATTTTACGCTCTGTAGGAGGGTTACCTTTTTGAACTTCCGCACCGCAAACTTCTACCGATTTTTCGGTATGTGCCTTACTTGAGCCTGTTGCACCGCCGCAACCATCACGTCCGGTATCTCCACCGACAAGTACAATTATATCTCCTTCAATAGGTTTTCTGCGAACGATATTTTCCCTAGGAGCACCTGCAATAACAAAACCCGTTTCCAACCTTTTTGCCTTGTAGTTGTCATGGTACATTTCGTGTACTAAACCTGTAGCCAAACCGATTTGGTTGCCATAACTGCTGTATCCGCTTGCAGCCGTTTTGCTTATTACCCTTTGAGGAAGTTTACCTTTTAAAGTATCCTTAAAATCTGCTTTTATATCGCCTGCGCCTGTAACACGCATTGCTTGATAAACATAAGTTCTGCCAGATAGCGGGTCACGAATAGCACCACCCAAACAAGTTGCAGCACCACCAAATGGTTCGATTTCCGTAGGGTGGTTATGTGTTTCGTTTTTAAACATAATAAGCCACTCTTCGTCCTTACCGTCCACATCAACATTTACTACTATGGAGCAAGCGTTTATTTCATCCGAAGTATCCAAATTGTTAAGCAAACCGATTTGTTTTAATTTTTTAACGCCTATTACAGCTATATCCATCAAACATTTATACTTATCTGCTCTTTTGCCGTTAAATTCCGCAAACAAATCATTATACATATCCAATGCTTTTTGAATATGAGGATTGTTACTGTTGATTTTAACGCTTGTAATTTCCGTACTAAAAGTAGTGTGACGGCAATGGTCAGACCAATATGTATCAATAACTTTAAGCTCGGTTTCGCTTGGGTCACGTTTTTCGCCTATAAAATAATCACGAACGAATTTCAAATCTTCCACACTCATGGCAAAACCTATTTTTGCGTGGTAATTTTGAATATCGCTATCGCTCATTTTAATAAACCCGTCGATAGTCGGAACTTCCTTAACTTCTGCTGAGGCATCTTCCAAAGACTCTGGAATATCCATACTGCCTTCCCTTGATTCCACAGGGTTAATAATGTAATTTTTGATAATCTCAAAGTCCTTATCCGAGCAATCTTTAAATGCATAAACAGTTGCACATTTGATAATAGGTCTTGCACCCATTGTCAAAAGTTGTACACATTGCATTGCACTATCTGCCCTTTGGTCATATTGTCCCGGTAAATACTCAACTACAAGCAATTTGCTACCTGCTAATTCAGGCAAATTGTTATCATAAACGGTATCTACGGGATTTTCGCCGAAAATCGTATTTTTTGCAGATTGCATATCGTCATCGCTCAAACCTTGAATGTCATAGCGAATAAATATTTTTACATTAGCAACTTTTGCACCAAGCACATTGGTTATATCATTAAAAAGTTTTTTTTCGGCTACATTGTAACCGTCTTTTTTATTTACAAATAATCTTTTAATCATTATAATTTTATACCTATATCCTTTCTGTAATGTACTTTGTCAAATTTAACTTTAGGCACATTGCTATAAGCTTTTTCGCGTGCCTTTTCTATATCTTTACCCAAAGCGGTTACGCCGATTACTCTACCGCCGTTAGTTACAAGCTTTCCGTCTTTAAAACTTGTGCCTGCGTGGAACAAAATAATATCTTTATCCAAATCGCCGATAGTAATAGGCAATCCTTTTTCGTAAGCCTCAGGGTATCCTCCGCTTGCCAAAATTACGCAAACAGCGGCTTCGTCTTTCCATTCGATTTTAACTTCACTAAGTCTTTCATCGATAATGGCCTCAAATATCTCGTACAAGTCGGTTTTTAGTCTAGGCAAAACTACTTGAGTTTCAGGGTCGCCAAACCTTGCATTGTACTCCAAAACTTTTACACCTTTGTCAGTAAGCATTAACCCAAAGTACAAAACTCCTTTAAACTTTCTGTTTTCGCTGTTCATTGCGTTCATTGTAGGGATTATGATATCGGTATAAACGCTGTCCGCAATATCTTTTGTATATATTTTAGACGGACTGAATGTACCCATACCGCCTGTATTTAAGCCCATGTCATTGTCAAACGCTCTTTTGTGGTCTTGGCTTGAAACCATAGGAACGATAGTTTTTCCGTCAGTAAAGCAAAGTACACTCACCTCACGTCCAACCAAAAACTCTTCTACAATAATCTTACTGCCTGCGGCTTTAAATTTGCCGTCTATCATCATTTCCTTAACCGCTTGCTCGCCTTCCTCAACGCTATTGCAAATGATAACGCCTTTGCCAAGTGCTAACCCGTCTGCTTTTACAACAAGCGGATAATCTTGTTTTTGCACATAGCTCAAAGCTTGCTCATAATCGGTAAACTCCTCATAATTTGCAGTAGGAATATTGTAATTTTTCATAAGCCATTTGCTGAATGCCTTGCTTGCCTCGATAAGTGCTGCATCCTTAGATGGCCCAAAAGCTCTGTGGCCTGCTGCTGTAAGCATATCTACAAGTCCCATAGCAAGCGGGTCATCCGGTGCAACTACCGTCATACCGATGTTTTTATGCTCGTCCAAAAAAGCGATAATGCCTCTTGCATCCATAACGCTTATATTTACGCACTCCGCAATTTCACTTATGCCTGCATTGCCGGGTGCACAGTAAATTTTGCCAACTTTGTCACTTTTTGCCAAGCTGTAGCAGATAGCATGCTCTCTTCCGCCGCTGCCTATTACCAAAATATCCATTAAACTCCCCCTTAGTGTTTAAAATGTCTGTCGCCTGTAAATATCATTGCAATACCATATTTATTGCAAAGGTCTATACTCTCCTGGTCTCTTATACTACCGCCCGGTTGTACGATAGCTTTGATACCTGCTTTATGCGCCTCTTCCACAACATCGCCGAATGGGAAGAAAGCATCACTTGCAAGTACTGCACCGTTTGTATCTTTCAAACTGTGCTCGATTGCTTGTTTAGCAGCCCAAATTCTGTTAACTTGTCCTGCACCTATACCATAAGTAGTGTTATCCTTACCTATAACGATAGCATTTGATTTAGTGTGTTTGCAAACTCTCATCAAAAATTGCATATCGCTTATTTGCTCTTTAGTAGGTTTTGTTTCGGTTACTACTTGGCATTTTTCGTCTTCGATAACAATAGTATCGTAATCTTGTACCAAAAGACCGCCCAAAACCTTTTTCATATCGTAACTTGTGCTTTTTACAGGTGCATTAATGCTATCCAAAGCAAGTAGACGAATGTTTTTCTTTTGTTCTAAAATTTCAAGTGCTTCCTTTGAGAAAGACGGAGCAATAACTATCTCAATAAAAATCTTATTGATTTGTTCTGCTGTAGCTTTGTCAATCTCTCTATTTGCAGCAATAATTCCACCGAAAATAGAAACAGGGTCGGAATTATATGCAAGCTCAAATGCTTTTGAAATTGTATTGCTGGTTGCAACACCGCAAGGATTTGCATGTTTTACAGCAACGATTGTAGGCTCGGTAAACTCTCTTAACAAATCCAATGCACCGTTTGTATCATTGATATTGTTATAAGATAATTCCTTGCCGTGTAATTGTTTAGCCTCTGCAATACTGCCTGCAACAGGCAAACATTCCTTATAAAATACAGCCGATTGATTAGGGTTTTCGCCATATCTCATATCTTGAACTTTTTCATAAGCATAGCTTACGATTTCAGGGAATTTGATATTCAATTTTTCTCTTAAGAAAGTCGAAATCATTGTATCGTAAACTGCAGTGTGTTGATAAACTTTGTACATTAAGTAGAATTTTGTATCAATACTTACTCCACCGTTCTTCATCTCGTCAATAACTTTTTCATAGTCGCTTGGGTCAACTAAAACTGTAACGTCTTGATAGTTTTTAGCAGCACTTCTAAGCATAGTAGGACCGCCGATATCGATATTTTCGATACAAGTTTGCAAGTCTACACCCGGTTTCATAATTGTTTGTTTAAACGGATATAAGTTTACTACAACCATATCTATAGTATTTATATTTAATTTTTCAAGTTGTTCCATGTGTTCTTTATTTGCTCTCATAGCCAAAAGACCTGCATGAACATTTGGATGCAAAGTTTTTACCCTACCGTCAAGGCACTCCGGAAAACCTGTAATATCACTTATACCGATAACATCTATACCCGCATTTTTTAAAGTTACGGCAGTACCGCCTGTACTAATAATTTCATATCCGCAACTTACTATTTCTTTTGCAAGTTCTACAATACCTGTTTTGTCTGAAACACTTATTAACGCTCTCTTTTTCATTATTTTATCTCCTCTCTGCATAATTTTGCCACTACGTTCGGCAACAATATATGTTCTTTCTCAAGCACCCTCTTTTGCAAACTTTCGGGTGTATCGTCACTCAATACTTCAACTTTTACTTGTTCTATTATTTCGCCCGTATCCGCACCGCTATCCACAAAGTGTACAGTCGCACCGCTAACTTTATCTCCGCTTGCAATAACAGACTCATGTACTTTTATACCATAATATCCAACCCCGCAATGTCTGGGTATCAATGACGGGTGAATATTGATTATTCTTCTTTCATACTCATTTACAATAACGGGAGTAACAATACTCAAGTAACCCGCAAGCACTACCAAGTCTATACCATTATCTTTAAGCTCTTTTAATATTGCCATATCACGTACTGCGTGACTGCCGTATTGCTTAAGAGTAAAAGTTTTGCAAGGTATATTTTCAAGCTTTGCACGCTCTATCGCATAAATACCGTTTTTGTTAGTTATGATAAGTTTAACTTTACCATCAATTCTTCCATCCTTTACGCCGTCTATAACAGACTGCATATCCGACCCCGAGCCACTTGCGAAAATCGCTATATTTTTCATAGTATTACACCATTACCTTTAACAACTTCGCCCAAAACATAAGCTTCTTCGCCCAAAGTTTTAAGCATTTTTATAACATCGTTTGCAATAAAGCTATCAACTGCAAGCACCATACCTGTACCCATATTAAAGGTGTTGTACATTTTCTCGTCGGAAATTTCCGCAATTTCTTGAAGAGCTTTGAACAACTTAGGTACCTCATAGTTTGCTCTGTCGATTTTTGCAGCCAACCCTTTAGGTAAAATTCTTGGAATATTTTCGATAAATCCGCCGCCTGTGATATGTGCGATACCTTTTATTTCAAACTTTTCAATCAAAGCTAAGATAGGTTTTACATAAAGTTTGGTAGGGGTAAGTACTACCTCTGCCGGGGTACAGCCCAAAGTAGCATTATACTCATTTAGTTTAGCTTTGTCCTCACCAAACAACTTTCTTACCAAAGAATACCCGTTACTATGTACACCGCTTGAGCGAATACCGATAAGTGTATCTCCCTCTTTGATAGTTTTGCCGTTGATTATTTTGTTACGTTTAACAATACCTACTGCAAAACCTGCAATATCATACTCGTCTTCAGGATAAAATCCGGGCATTTCCGCAGTTTCTCCGCCAATCAAAGCACATCCGCTTTCAACGCAACCTTTTGAAACACCTTTAACGATTTCCGCAACTCTTTGAGGTATCAATTTACCTTGAGCGATATAATCAAGGAAAAGCAAAGGCTTTGCACCTTGGCATACGATATCGTTTACACACATTGCAACTGCATCTATACCGATTGTGTCATGCTTATCCAAAATAAAAGCATATTTCAATTTGGTACCTACACCATCAGTACCTGCAACCAAGCAGTCTCCGTCTTCCTTATCATCCAAAGCATAAAAACCGCCAAAACTACCCAAATCACCCAATACACTGTTGTTGTAAGTAGTTTTTACATACTCTTTCATCAATTTTACCGCTTCATAACCGGCTTCTACATCAACGCCTGCCGACTTATAATCAATAGCCATCTCAAATCTCCTTTCTCTTCCTTAATTTATTTTCGATATCATCGGGATATTTTCCGTCAAAACAAGCTGCACAAAATGTATTGTACTCTCCGGCAGAGCAACTTGCTATCAAATCTTCCACATCCATAAAGTGCAAACTATCCGCACCTATTATCTTGCCAATCTCTTCCGCATTTCTTGTTGCACCGATTAACTCTTCGTAAGTCTCGATATCTATGCCTGTGTAGCAAGGGTGTTTAACGATAGGCGATGCAATAACCATGTGTACTGCTTTTGCGCCGTTCTTTTTTAACAAATCGACTATTTTTTTTGAAGTTGTACCTCTTACTATAGAGTCGTCTATCAAAATAATTTCCTTATTTTGTATATTGTGTTTATGAGGATTTAACTTGATTTTAACACTATTCTCCCTCATAAATTGATTAGGTTGAATAAATGTTCTTCCTACATATCTATTTTTTTCCAAAACATCTATATAAGGGATTCCGCTTTCTGCTGCATATCCGCGAGCCGCAACATTCGCACTATCTGGAACACCAGCAACTATATCCGCATTTATGTTAAGCTTTCTTGCAAGTCTTCTTCCACACTCGTATCTTGCCTCATAAACACTTCTGTTATCGATAAAACTGTCCGCTCTTGCAGTGTAAACATATTCAAAAATACAAGGTCTTCTTTCCGCCTTTGCAAAAAACTCACTTTCCAATCCTTTGGAAGATATGCTTAAAATTTCGCCCGGCAAAACGTCTCTTATCAAATCTACACCTATTGCATCAAGTCCGCAAGACTCACTTGAAATGTAATATCCGTCAGTACCTTGTCCTACGACCATTGGTCTTAAACCATATCTGTCCCTTATTGCATAAAGTTTAGTAGCCGTCATAATACCTAGAGCAAAGCTACCCTCAAGCTCATTTACCGCTTTTGCAATATCGCACTCGCCGTTAACTGTATTTACATTAAGCAAATTTGCAATTATCTCACAATCGATATTTGTTTGAAAAGTAACACCTTGCTCGATAAGCTTTTCACGCAACATTTTAGCATTTGTAATTTTGCCGTTCATAGCTATAGCAAACATTCCGAATCTGCCTGTATACACAACAGGTTGTGCATTTACAGCATTTTTCAAACCTTTGCTTGAATATCTTACATGACCCAAAGCTATGTCGCCTTGTGGCAAACCTTGCATTATATCCTCATTAAACACCTCGTTTACAAGTCCTAAATTTTTGTAGTATGAAATTTCCATACCATGGGTTACGGCAATACCGCAACTTTCTTGTCCCCTGTGTTGCAAAGCATACAAGCCGTAATACATAACCCTTGCCAAATCGCTGCTGTCATTAGAATAAATACCAAATACTCCACACTCATCCTGTGGTTTATCCAAGCCACATTCACAATTTTTCATACACATAGTTAAAATCCCTTTTTGGCAAAATGCCAACAATTTTAAAAATGAAGTTTACACTTCTACTGTAGTTGCTGCAACTAAAATTTTATAAAAAATGTATATAAAATTTGCAACCATAATTGTTGTTATGATAAAACAAATTTATTACTTATTTAACTCTTCCTGTAACTTTTTATCAGCCTCATTTACTTTTTTAGCCATATCAAGTTTATATGTTGCGAGTTTTGCTGCAAGCTCAGGATATTTGATTGCAAGAATTTGAATTGCAAGCAATCCCGCATTTTGTCCGCCGTTTATGGCAACTGTCGCAACAGGAACACCCGCAGGCATTTGCACTGTCGAAAGCAGGCTGTCCAAACCGTCCATAGTACTGCTTTTAATAGGAAGTCCTATAACAGGCAAAGTTGTAAAACTAGCCAAAACTCCGCCAAGATGAGCAGCTTTTCCTGCTGCGGAAATCAAAACTTCCATACCGTTCGCGATTGCGTTTTGTGCAAAATCGTGTGCCTCGTTAGGGGTACGATGTGCACTCATTACGCGAACTTCCACTTCAACCCCAAACTCCTTTAAAATATCTACTGCAGGTGTAACAACACTTAAGTCGCTTATACTCCCCATAACAATACCAACTTTTGCCATAAGCCCTCCTGAAAAATAATTGCCACAGCACAAAAAATGCGCTATGGCGTAATAATACTTTATGATTTTATACTAATGGTAGATTGCCCAAAACAGCTTGAGTTTAATAGGATAAAGCAATTTTTAAAGCATTTTACCATACTGTCCTCCGTTAATGTACCTCAAAAAAATCATTATGTTTTTGGCACTGCTTATTGATTTTAACAATAAAAACCGATTTTTATATAAGGTTGCAATATAACCAAAAACCATATAATTTATAAATTACATATTTATTCTAACATATTTTTTAACATATATCAAATTAAAAAGCAAGTAAATTGAATTTTTACCCTAACTTTTCGTGAGCCCCCGTATAAATTTTTTTAATACCAAAAAATTTGCTATTTTTTACCTAAATGATATAAGGCTGCAATTATAAAATAAAATCTTTTTCAATAAAAAAACAGCTGAAACTTTAAAGCAAAAATTCAGCTGTTTAATATTGTTAATTAAATTTATTCGCTTCGCAATGCATTTACAGGGTCTTTCCTTGCTGCCATACTTGCCGGGATAATTCCCGCAAGCATTGTAAGACCTATGCTCAACGCTAGCATAATAAATGCACTTAAAATCGGCAAAGATGCAATAGTAAACACTCCAAACAAATGTCCTACAATTTGATTTATAATCAAAGATAGCAAATAAGTTATTCCTATACCTATCAATCCCGATGTACTACCGATTATAAATGTTTCGGCATTAAACAAAGCGGATACATCTTTCTTTCTGCCTCCAAGCGAACGGATGACACCGATTTCCTTAATTCTTTCGATAACAGACACATAGGTAATTATAGCAATCATAACTGTAGATACCACAAGTGACAAAGCAGTAAAGGCAATCAATGCAGCAGTTACTATATCTATCATTTCGTTGACCATATTTATTACCAAAGCCAAGTTATCGGTATAAGTGATTTTTTCCCTATTGCTTGCAAGTATTACTCTGTCACCTATATCGAGGTTTTTGTCGCTGTTCCACTCCTTAAGATACGCTGTTACATCATCCTTACAATCAAAGTTTGTCGGATATATCTTTATGGAGCTTGGCAGATTTACGCCGCCCAATTCCCTTTTAGTCAAAGTATAAACTTTAGGAACATTTTGACCTGTCATATTGCCTATGATAGAACTTAAACTTTGCTCCGAGCCGATAATACCCGCATTATCTTTAAATTCCTGACCTTTTATCCAATAGGAAAAATTATATGTAATAGCCATACCTTGATAGCCTGCCTCTGTTTTCATGCTTGTTATGGTATCCATTCCCATAGCATTTAAACCTGTTACGATTTGAGATTTCATACCATCGGCTATAATTTCCTCCGCCAAAGCTTGAGTATAGTAAAATCCGCTTTTTAACGAGCCGTAGGAAGTCCCCTCCTTAGGTCTTAATATCGCAGTGATTTTAAGTTCCTTACCATTTTTCCAACTTTCATCTGCATAAGGATTATAAGTACACTTGGTTTCAAGCGGTTTTTGCGGGTTAAATGCAATGTTATAAACAGTGTCGTTAGGATACCAAACAAATTTTTTACCCAAAAGCTCGTCATAACTAAATTTATCTTTCCACAATGAACTATCGTAGCCGTCATCTTCAATAGCTTTAAAAATTATATTGAAAAACTCGTTTTGCGAAAAATATCCATATTGTGCAAGTATTAAGTCTGAAAGTTCGCTGTCATCATCTACTACAATCATAATCTCGTTGGCTTCCGTTGCAACCTTGCTTGTAGACGGATTGGAAATGATGTCATATTGAGATAAAATAAAATCTTTATCATTAGGTGCTTGTTTAAAACTTTCCGTTACCAACGAAAAATAATCGGAAAAATTTTCAAACTTGGAGTTTTCCTCATCTTTAACGGCATTGTCAAACAACGCACGATATGTTTGATTTGCAACTGCCAAGGAAGTATTTTTTGTCTCGCCGTCAAATTTGAAATCGGTAAATAGATTATTGGACAAATTCAAACCGAATTGTGTTGAGATTGCGGCATAATATTCCTTAGGCATAGCTTTAACAAAAGCTACATAGTCCTCTGTAATATTGTTTGTTACTTGAAAAGCAGACATACTGCCGCTGCGTTCGACCAACATTTCAATTACGTTATCCACATTAATGTATCCATTTTCGATAGATTTTTGGATAATATCTGCCTGTTGACCGCCTGTCATTCCCTCTAGCACTGCATTTAAATCAAAGGCTTGCTCGCTTATAGTAATAGGGTTGCCCGACAGCATATCATTTTGCATATCGTTTATAAAGCCTTGAACACCGCTGGAAACCGCAAGCACAAGTGAAACGCCTATTATACCAATCGAGCCTGCAATACTGACCATAATAGTACGGCTACGTTTTGAAAGTAAATTTTTAAATGAAAGTTTAAACGCAGTCCAAAATGATAATTTAGATTTGTTTGATTTATTCTTTTTCTTTTTTCCTTTAGTATTATCGCTTTCCTCTTCCGCTACATTTTCTGCATTGCTATCCGATATTATGTTTATATCTTCCTCTTTTTCCTCCGCAGTCTCTACCGTAATATTATCGTTTTCGGAAATTTCGGCAGAAATTTCGGCTGTGATATCATAAGGTGCGGAGTCCGAAACCAATTCGCCGTCAAGAAGTTTTACAATTCTTGTAGAGTATCTTTCCGCCAAATCCGGATTATGAGTTACCATAATTACCAAGCATTCTTTTGCAATTTCCTCTATCAAATCCATAATTTGAACGGAGGTAACTGTATCCAACGCACCTGTCGGCTCGTCTGCTAGCAATATTTCGGGATTGTTTACCAAAGCACGTGCAATAGCCACCCTTTGACACTGTCCGCCCGATAATTGATTAGGCTTTTTATGATATTGTCCCTGCAAACCTACTTTATCCAAAGCCTCGTGAGCTCTTCTTACCCTTTCTGCTTTATCAATACCAGATATAGCAAGTGCAAGTTCCACGTTTTCGGAAATGCTTTGATGAGGTATCAAATTATACGACTGAAAAACAAAACCTATCTTTTGATTACGATATGTATCCCAATCTCTGTCGGAATAGTTTTTAGTACTTATTCCGTCTATGAAAAGCTCGCCGTCAGTATATTTATCAAGTCCGCCGACAATATTAAGTAGCGTAGTTTTGCCGCAACCGCTTGGTCCTAATATAGACACAAACTCACTTTTACGAAAAGTTATGTCAATACCTTTAAGCGCTTGCACTTTGTTATCGCCTACCAAATAATCTTTTGTAATTCCTTTTAACTCTAACATAGTTGCTCCTTAAGTAATTTCAAATTAAATCTATCAAGTTATAAACTTTATGTTTGTCCAAATAATTTTTTGCAAAGTATGATAAAAGTTTTCAATTCTTCATCCGTCAATCTGCCAAACAAATCTTGTATTGTCACATTTACTGCACTACTGTACTTTTGCAAAGCTTGTATCCCTGCCTCGGTTATTGCGATAATGACCTTTCTTCCGTCATGAGCGGGACGATTTCTTAACACATACCCTTTGCTCTCCAAACTATTTATGGCAGTTGCAATCCTTGCAGTGGAAACATTTAAAACCTTTGCCAAATCGCCGGCAGTGTACTCCTTGTTATCGCAAGCCAAAACTTTTAAAATCATTAGTTTGCCTTTGTACGCAGTTTCCATAAGTTTCAAAATTTCTTGGCTGCATTTTGTCGAAAAAATATTTACAAACTCTTTTACCTTTTCATTTAAATTTTCCATATCCCACCATTTATCTAACCCTGTTAGACAAATTATAATACAAAGAGTTTAAATAGTCAAGCTAAATGAAATATTAGTAATATTTTTTTCTAATCGAAACTGCAAAAAAATATTCTGTATAATTTGATATATCAGTTCTTTATAATAAATATTATCAAAATAGGCATTTTATGTAAAAAAAGCATATCCAACAATGTGAATATGCTATTTTTAATTAATTATTTTCAGTCAAAAAACTACTGACTATCAAACTATAAGGCTAAATTTATAATTGCTTTTCGTTATCTTTTTTTATTTGTTCTCTTGCCTGTTTTATAGCTTGCTTGCATTTTTCGCAATTACCGTTACATTCTCCGCAACCGCAAGTACTTTTACCTTGTTTTTTACGTATAAATGCCCATACAGCAACGCCTATTACAAACAAAATGCTACAAATTATTACGACTATTTCTATTGCTTGCATTTTTTATTTCCTTATATAAATTTTATTTTTTGGACTTTTTATTTTTAAATTTAAATATTTTAGCCTTGGTATTGTAAATGATTATTCCTGCTACAACCAACGCCATAACTGCTAACACGATAAATATTGTCCACCACCAGCTACCTACCAAATAAATGATTGTGCCTACTATGTACGATGTGCATATCCAAAATACCAAAGTCCATTTAAATTTCTTTTTATTAGGCATTTCCGCTTTTGCTGTTGCAACTGCCGCCATACAAGGTATTGTAGTCATATTAAACGCAATAAATGCTATTAAAGCTGGTATTGTAATGCCCGATGCTTGAATCATAAGTGCTGTTTCAGCAACTCCTTCTACTCCTCCACCTACTACATTTGCACCTATACATGCTGCAAGCGTACCAAATGTTGCTACTACATTTTCCTTTGCGATTAGACCTGTAATTGCGGATACGATAAATACCCAACCCCATTCATTAAGTTGCGAACCAAAGCCAAGAGGTGTAAATAATGGTTGAATTAATTTACCAAAGCCTGCCAAAATGCTATTGTTCATTTGACTATCTTCCAAAAATTTCCAATCAAAGCTAAAGTGTGACACAAACCAAATAATTATTGTTGATGCCAAAATTATAGTAAATGCTTTTTGAATAAAATGCTTTGCCTTATCCCACATTAAAAGCATCAAGCTTTTAAATTGAGGTAATCTATAGTTTGGCAACTCCATTATAAACGGAGCTGCATCCCCTTTCATTGTAGTTGTTTTCATTAAAATTACAGTCAAAATCGCTGTGACAATACCTACAACATACATAGAATATGTGATAATATCCGCATTACCAATGCCAAAACTCATGACTATACCACCAGAAATAGCAGTAAGAATAGGCAATTTTGCACCACAACTGAAAAATGGTATAACTCTTACAGTAGCTACTCTTTCGTTTTCGTCTGCAAGCGTCCTTGTATTAATCATTGCGGGAACTGAACAACCAAAGCCCATAATCATAGGCATAAACGCTCTGCCTGATAAACCGAATCTTCTTAATATCCTATCAAGAATAAACGCTACCCTTGCCATATATCCCGTATCTTCCAAAATCGAGAATAACATTAAAAGCAATAATATTTGAGGTATAAAAGACAATACTGACGAAAGTCCGCCCAAAATACCGTCACACAAAAGCCCTGTTACCCACGCTGGACTGTTTACAAGCAAGCCTGCAACGCCATCCGTAATCCATGTCATCAAAACTTCCATAAGCCCTTGCAGTATCGCACCTGGGGAATTAATACCTCCCGCACCGAAAACACCCTCAAAAGCAGTACCCGGTAGACTTACCCAATCCTTACCTAATGCCGCACCTATAAACAAAAAGTTTTCGCTAAATACCAAATGGAAAATTGCAAATAAAATAAGCAAAAACATTGGTATACCCCAAATTTTATGTGTTAAAACTCTGTCTATTTTATCCGATTTTGTAAGTTTAGATTTATCCGTTTTGCTATTTCTTGTTAGTGCAGTGGAATAATTTTTGGATATGTATTTATATCTTCCGTCCGCAATAAGTGCCTCAAAATCCACACCGAAAATATCGTCTTGAAAGGTGGATTTAAAATTGTCAATCATGCCAAGCAATGGTTTATGTGCCGCAACTTCAAGCTCATCACTCTCCACAAGTTTTACGGCGTGGAAAAGTGGATTTTCGATATCCTGTCCTTTTAAAGCAATCGCCACATCATTAATCAAATGACTCAATTTAGACTGTTCAAGTACTGTAAATCCATCCCTTTTTTTGCCTGCAATCTCATAAGCTCTGTCCATAAGCTCGGTTGTACCTTCCCCTTTCAAAGCGGAAATCGCAACCACAGGAACGCCGATTTTTTTCTCAAGTACTGCAGCATCTATTGTATCGCCGCTCTTTTTTACTTCGTCAATCATATTAAGCGCGATTATAACAGGCACATCGATTTCCATAATCTGCGTTGTCAAGTATAAATTACGCTCCAAATTGGTAGCATCGATAATATTAATTATACAATCGGGTTTTTCATCCAAAATAAAATTTCTTGACACAACTTCTTCCGGCGTATAAGGCGATAAGGAGTATATGCCCGGCAAATCCACTATTGTAACGGTTTCGGGACATTTTTTATATTCCCCCTCTCTCCTATCAACAGTAACACCCGGCCAATTACCTGTATGTGCGGTACTGCCTGTTAAATTGTTGAACAAAGTTGTTTTACCGCAATTAGGGTTACCTACTAACGCAAATTTTTTAGGTCTTGCTATAATCATTAGCTCGTTTTTATCAACGCTTTTCATCGATAACCTCCAAAGTAACGCAGGATGCCTCAACTTTTCTCAATGTTAGCTCATAACTGCGTATATTTATTTCCAAAGGGTCGCCAAGAGGTGCTTTTTTTCTCATTAACACTTCTGCCCCAGGGGTTACCCCCATATCAAAAAGTCTGCGTCTGACCTTGCCCTCGCCGACAACTTTTACAATAGTTCCCCTCTCTCCTATTTTAAATTCACTCAATTTCTTTTGCATACCATACTCCTTATGCCACAAATATCTTTCTTGCTGTCTCAGTATCCAAAGCGATTCTGCCTTCCTTAATCTCACAAATCACATTACCACCGCTGTTGCTGATAAGCTTGATTTTTGAGCCAACAATAATTCCCAAATCTTCAAGATGCCTTTTTATATCTTGATTTGCTACAATTTTTAATACCATAAGTTCAGTATCTAAAGGTGCTAAAACTATCGGCATATATATCCTCCTAAATTTTACTCTTTTTAATTGCTTGGATACATTTATCTCTACTAGTTCGCCAAGGCGAACTAAAAGCCGTTAAAAAAGAGTTTTCTTATAACTCTGTCTACATTATACTTATACAAGACATATTTGTCAAGCAATTTAAAGGAAATTTTTTATTTTTTACAATAAAAAACCTATAATACAAAAAATTATTTATTTCTATTACAATACCCCTTAAACATTATATGTAATTAATATGGCAAAGTTGCAAAAACATACAAAAAATCGGTATCAAACTAATGATACCGATAAAATATGTAATTACTCTTTGATAATGCCTTGCTCTATCAAATAATCTTCCGTAAGCTTAGTTGCATCCAAAATAAATTTAACGCAAGGGCGAGCGGCATAATATTCCGCAGTACGTTCGGATGGCACATAATCTTTTGTAATGTTTTTCATATTTTTCAAAAGTTCCCCGCAAAGCAAACTGCTATTCATTTCTTCAAACTTATCAGTCAAGCTACGTACTTTTTCATAAATATCTTTTTTATCCTCCGCAACATTACCCAATGAATCTTTTAGTACGCCAAGTACCATACCTATACCTGCAACTGCACCGCACAAATTTCTTGTCCTTGCAAAGCCGCCACCGAATGCACTGCTAATTTTTAAAAGCAACTGCTCGTCAATAGGCAAAACATCAGAAAATGCCATAATCACTGCTTGAGCGCAATTATATCCTTCCTTAAAGCACTCATAAGCCTTTTGCTGTCTGTCCATCAATTTAATCCTCCAAATGTTCCAAATAATTTATAATTATATCTGCCACTTTTTCAAGTGAAAGTTTTGACGTATTTATAGTGATATCGTAGTTTTTGATATCTCCCCATTCCTTATCCGTGTAACTGTTGTAATATTGAGCCCTATGTTTATCCGCTTTCATTATGTACTTATCGATATTTTTAACATCTTTAATTCCGTATTTATTGACTATCCTGTCACGTCTTGCATCCATATCCGCATGTAAGAAAATTTTTACCAAATTGTCCTTACCCTCCAAAACATGGTCTGCGCACCTACCTACAATAACACAAGGTTTTTCGGCAACTTCCTTAATAATTTCGCTTTGAGCGAAATAAACTTTGTCATTAATGACCATATCGGTATATGTTGCACTGTAAAAACTACCTACGCCTGTGGAATAACCGAACATACTTGCAAATTTACTTGTAGCTTTTTCATCAAATTCCTTGTAAAATTCGGGATTAACACCGTTTTTTTCCGCAGCTAATTTGATTAAATCTGTATCGTAATAGGCAATACCCAATTTTTCTGCAACCAATTTTCCGACAGTTCTACCTCCGCAACCATATTGTCTTGCCAAAGTAATAACAAAATTATTTTTCATAAAAGCCCCCTAAAATTATTTTAAATACAAAATTATTTATTTAGCACTGATTTTCAGGGCTATTTTAAAAAATTTTTGTATTATTATTAAACCTATATATATTATATATTTTATAATATTATTTGTCAATATCAATTTTGCAAAAACAAGCATAATTTTTTAATATTTTACAACAAAATAATACATAAAATTTTTATAAGCTGTTAAAAGTATTTTAAAAATTCTATTGTAAAATATAGCTTTTTGTGATAGAATAATTATAATAAATAAAAAGGCGGTATATTTATGTTATCAATTCTGGCTGCTGAAGGTTGGAATAATTTTGTTGCAGGTTTCAATAGTTTTATGGAAACTATGACAAAGTTCTTTACCTCAGGTTTAGGCAAAATCGTATTGTTTATTATTGTAGCTATTATCGGTGCGATTCTTATAAAAGTTTTTATCAAAATGCTTAGAAAATTGGGTACCAAAACCAAAATCGACCAAACAGTATATAAATTTATGATTACTGTAGTAAAATTTGTACTTTGGATGCTTTACATTTTGACGTTACTTGCAATTATAGGAGTTCCTGTTACAAGTCTTGTTGCAATTATCACTGCACTTACTTTAGGAGTTACACTTGCAGTTCAATCGAGCGTATCAAACTTGGCAAACGGTATTATCCTTCTTGCAAACAAGCCATTTAAAATCGACGATTTTGTGGAAATCAACGGAGTTTCGGGTACTGTTGTGGACATCAGTATTTTTAATACAAAATTGCGTACAAGCAACAACGAGATTATCACAATGCCACACAATGTGACTATCAACAACCCTATTATCGATTATACAAGTTTGGAAATGCGTCGTATTGCTTTGGATGTTTCGGTAAGCTATGACAGCGATATGAACAAAGTAAAACAAGTATTGCTTGATACTATAAAAGAGCAAGATTTGGTATTACAAGACCAAGCAAACAGTGTAAACCTTGCAAAAATGAACTCTAGTTCAATAGATTTCTCCGTAAAAGTATGGACTGCTACCGAAAACTATTGGGATTGCTTTTTTGCTTTGACTGAAAGTGTATTTAATAAGTTAAAGGAAAACAATATAGAAATACCTTACAACAAACTTGATGTACTAATAAAAAGTAATGAGCCAAAACAAATAGAGTTTAAAAGCGATAAGAAAAACTAAACATTAAAAAAGCAGTTGGACTTTCCGACTGCTTTTTTAATTTCAAATTATAAATTAATAATTGTTATTTAAAATATCCTATAAATATTATACTAACCAAAAAATAAAAAACTTATTATGAAAAAATCATCGGTATAATTGCTTTTGTAATTTGCTCATAGCCTTTGGCATTTGGGTGTAAACCATCATACGTATATTCCTTATTAAAATTACCCTCTTTATCTGCCAAAACACTTGTCAAATCACTAAAAATCGCATTATTATTTTCCACAGCAACTTTTATTTTTCCGTTTAATTTCTGTATCTCTTTATTAGTTCTACTGCCGACCATACCAGCATCAATCGCTTTATTTACAGGATATAGACCACTAACGATAACTTTTTTCACGCCGCTTTCCACACATTTATTTATTGACTTTGTAATATTACTTATGATTGTGTTATGGTCTATTTTTTTTGCAATATCATTTGTTCCGACCAATATATATACTGTTTCGGGTAAAATATTCAAACAATTTACATTAAGTCTTTCCAACATTTTATCCGATGTATCTCCACTAATGCCACGGTTATAGACTATTTTATCTTTATCGGCAAATAATTCGTATGTTGGGTACAATTCTATTATAGAATCTCCGATGAACACCACTTGATTATGTACAGCCGATTGATTTAACAATTCAAAATTTTGCATCTTAGTTGTTTTTACGATATCGTATTCCGTAGAAATATTTTTGCTACAGCCCACCAAAATGCAGCAACTTAATATTACAATGCTTAAAATAGATAAGCAAATAAAAATTTTATTTTTCATTGATTATCCCTCTAATATTTTTATTAATTATATCATATAAATTTTTTATGGTCAATACGGCATGTAAACATACCCAACCTTTTGTTTTGAGGCGATATTGTTAAAAAAAACGACTTAAAAGCCGTTTTTATTAATTATAAATATTTAATATTTGTTTTAAATTTATTTTATCACATTGCAAAACTAAATTTTTAATTTACTATTTGCATAATTTTGCAATTCTTTTAGTTTTGTAACAGACAACGGCTCAACGCCGTCCAAGCGGTATTTTATACCAAGTTCGTTGTATTTAAAGACACCCATTGTGTGATATCCCAAAAGCTCGTATTTAATAACGTTAGGATATCTGTTAACAATTTCCACATATTTATCTATATCTTCGAAAGTATCATTTATATCGGGAACAACAACTGTCCTAACTAGAACTTTTACCCCCGATTGCAAAGTCTTGTCAAGCATTGCAATGGTGTTATCCAAACTGCCGTCGGCATAATGCTTGTAATCTTGGTTATTATGAAACTTTAAATCCACAATAACTAAATCGGTATAATGTAAAATCTCATTGATATTATCCGGCATAACCGCACAGGAAGTATCAATGGTATTGGTAAGTCCAAGCTCGGAATGTACCCTTTTAAAAAGTTCCAAAACACCATCTGCTTGCATAAGCGGCTCACCGCCTGTTACCGTAAGCCCACCGCCGTTTTTATAAAATGATTTATAATGTTGCATTTGCTCGATAATGCTGTCAACCGTCTTTGGTTTGCCTATACCGCATTTCCAAGTATCCGGATTATGGCAATAAACGCATCTATACGGACAACCTTGCAAAAACAACGCGTATCTTATCCCCGCCCCTTCAAGAGTGGCAAAGCTCTCAATAGAGTGGACATTTAATGTAATTCCCATAAAATTAACCTATTCAATCGATTATATTTTTAATGGTCGATACTCTGCTATTATATTTTGAGTTCAACCCCTTATTATACCCATATCCCCACGGAAGATATATTCCGCGGGGCAATCTATGGTATAAATTTTATAATTTTTGATGGAATGTTCTTGCGATAACTTCTTCCTGTTTGTCACGGGTTAGCTTGTTAAAGTTAACTGCATAACCACTTACACGAACAGTAAGAGTTGGGTATTTACCAGGGTTATTCATTGCATCAATCAACAACTCTCTGTTTAATACGTTAACATTCAAGTGATGAGCATCTCTACCAAAGTAACCGTCAAGCATTGTTGTCAAGTTAGTGATTTGAGTAGGCTTATCTTTACCTAACGCCTCAGGAGTAACCGAGAATGTGTTAGAAATACCATCACGGCAACTATCATAATTCAATTTAGACACGCTTGCCAAGCTTGCTACAGCACCGCTTGCATCACGTCCGTGCATTGGGTTAGCACCAGGTGCAAATGGCTCTTTAGCACGGCGTCCGTCAGGAGTGTTACCTGTCTTTCTACCATAAACCACGTTAGATGTAATTGTTAGTACGCTCAATGTATGAGTAGCACCGCGGTAGCAAGGAGTTTTCTTAAGTTTTGCATAGAAATCATCAGTGATATCTTTTGCAATTTGGTCAACTCTGTCATCGTCATTACCATATTTAGGGAACTCGCCCTCAGTCTTAAAGTCAACAATAACGCCACGCTCATCTTTGATAGGAGTAACTTTTGCATATTTAATTGCACTTAAGCTGTCTGTCAAAACTGAAAGTCCGCTTATACCGAAAGCCATCCATCTGTGAGGCTCTGTGTCATGGAATGCCATTGTCAAACGCTCATAAGCATATTTATCATGCATATAGTGAATGATATTTAAAGTGTTAACGTAAAGTTTCGCAATCCAATCACTGTATTTGTCATAAGCTTCCATAACTTCTTCGTAAACAAGTGGCTTGCCTTCCTCAAATACTTTGCCTTTTGGAGCAACTTGTACGCCGTGAACTTCGTCAACACCGCCGTTCAATGCCATCAACAATACTTTTGCCATATTGCATCTTGCACCGAAGAATTGCATTTGCTTACCTGTATCCATAGCAGAAACACAGCACGCAATAGAATAATCGTTACCATATCTGCAACGCATTACATCGTCATTCTCATATTGAATACTATCGGTATCGATAGAAACTTGTGCGCAGAAGTTTTTGTAAGCTTGAGGAAGTTTTTGGCTCCACAAAATTGTGATATTAGGCTCACAGCTGCTACCCAAATTGTACAAAGTTTGAAGTACACGGTAAGAGTTCTTAGTAACCATAGGGTTACCCTCGCCGTCAACACCGGCCTCACTCATTGTTACCCAAGTAGGGTCGCCTGCAAATAGGTCGTTATATTCTTCTGTTCTCAAGTGACGAACAAGACGCAATTTAATGATTAGGTCATCCATAATCTCTTGAGCTTGTTCTTCAGTCAAAACGCCGTTTTTCAAATCTCTTTCAAAGTAAATATCAAGGAAAGTAGAAATACGTCCGATAGAGTTTGCTGCACCGTTTTGTTCTTTAATTGAACCTAGGTAAGCAAAATATGTGAATTGAACTGCCTCTTGTGCATTTTTAGCAGGATTTGAAATATCAAAACCATAGTTGTTTGCAAGCACTTTTAATTGTTTCATAAAGTCAATTTGCTTTGCAAGTTCTTCAACAATGCGGATATTTGATTCTGTCATATCTTTATTGCCGTAAGCAGTCTTGTCAGCCATTTTTTGCTCGATTAGGAAATCCATACCATAAAGAGCCAATCTTCTGTAATCGCCAATCAAACGACCACGACCGTAAGCATCTGGAAGACCTGTAATGATACCAACGTGTCTTGCCTTTCTCATAGTGTCGTTGTATGCTCTGAATACACCATCATTATGAGTTGTTCTGTATTTAAACTCGTCAAGGACTTTATCCGAAATTTTATATCCGTAGTTTTCGCAAGCGGAAATAGCCATTCTCTTACCGCCGAACAAGTTAACACCACGAACAAGCGGAGCTTCTGTTTGCAAACCAACGATAATTTCTTTATCTTTATCGATATAGCCGGGGCCATAGCTCAAAATAGATGTTTCTCTTTCAGTGTCAATACCAACGACACCCTTTTCAGTTTCCTCTTTTAGCAAAGCATTAACTTTCTCCATTATAGAAGAAGTTCTTTTTGTAGGTCCGCATAGAAAACTAGCATCGCCATCATAAAAAGTGTAATTGCGTTTGATAAAGTCGGCAACATTTATGCTTTCAGTCCAAGCTCCTTCGTTAAAACCTTTCCATTCCTCTCTCATTTTAATACCTCCAAGATTATTAAAGCCCAAAACATATACGGAATAGTTATATGTGCGGCTGTTAAAAATTAGTTTAAAAATATATTAGAAAAAATAAACTTTTACAATATAAAAACACTAAATTTTTACTAGTTTGAAATTTACTGTTTTTAACTTGTTTTAATTTACCTAAAATCGCGATTTTTATGGTAAATTTTTGCTGTAAATCCCTTATTTATATTATATATTTTTCTTGTATAATTATAATAACATATTTATAAAAAAAAGTCTAGTCTTTTATGCAAAATTTTTCACATATTTTTTTAAAAATTCATATTCTCATAGTGTAAGACGAAAATCGAATTTTCAGTCTTAAAATGCTATATATTCGAGGTAATAACATGTGTAATTTTAATTGCAATAACTTTAACAGAAATTGCGGTTGCAGCTGTGGTTGCAATAGTTGGCAAAACAATTTTATAAACCAATTAAACGGTTGCGGTTGTAACCGTCAAAATAGTTGCGGCTGCAATAGGAATAATTGGGGTTATAACTCCTGTGGTTGTAACGATAATAGGAGCGGCTGCAACTCTTGTGGCTGCAATAATAACAGAAGTGGTTATGGTTACGGCTCTTGCAGCAATTTTGCAAATTCCAATAATATAAACGGTATGCCTGTTTATTTAATTTGGAGCAATAGAAACAACGACTGCGGTTGCAATAATTAACAAATAAGAAATTTACAAGTCTATATTTGCCATATATTTATATAAATTTATAAATTATCCTTATGTCTTATTAATACTTGTAAAAATTAGTAATGATTATTATTTTATTGATTTTAAAATTGATATTCATTATTATTTTCTTTAACATAAAAGTAGTAATGGTTACTAATTTTATATTATTAACAAAAATAGAATTATGTTACTCAAACTGCTTTTATTTTATATAAATGACCCACGGCATAATGCCGTGGGTTAGCTTTTATTATTCTTTACAACTTTTATTCTCTTCTATACCACTATCCATTGTACTTGCAACGACTGCACTTTCCAAATTGCTTTCACTTATGCTTATACAATCCTCTGCACTGTTATTTTCCACAATAACATTATCCGCAATTTGACTGCTTGAAACAATGCTTTCTTCTTTTGCAATTTCTCCTGCAACTTTTAACCTTTTTGCAAATGCTTTTTTATACGCATAAATATAATAAGGGGTAAATACAACCATAACCAAAATATCGGAAATAGGATAGCTCCACCATAGTATATCAAGCCCCCATAATTTACCAAACAAAATCGCAATAGGCAATATTAATATTACCTGTCTTAATAATGACATTATCAAAGATGTCAAACCGTAGCCAATAGATTGATATCCTGTTGTAACAATGATATTTACCGCCGAAAATAAAAAGCTCCAACTGATTACTTTAAGCGTTACCGTTCCAACTTTCAGCAATTCGGCATAACCTGCAATTTCCGCATCACTGCTACTGTTTTCAAACAAAGAAATTAACCACTCAGGACATAATTGGAACACTATTAAGCCAACAGCCATAATTATCAAACTTACCAAAATAGAAAGCAAAAATGTTTGCTTGTATCTTTTTTCTTTATTAGCGCCGAAGTTGAATGACATAATAGGCAAAGCACCTTGATTCAAACCAAAAACAGGCATAAAAACAAACGATTGCAATTTAAAATAGATTCCCAAAGCCGACGGAGCCTTTACACTGTACTGAATGATAATCGAATTCATTATGATTACTATTATACCTGCTACGGCATTCATTATCATTACAGGAAGTCCTACTCTTACAATTTCTTTTATCTTCTTCAAGCCAAATTTTATATCTTTAAAAAACAAATCTATTATATGCCTTCTTTTAGATGCCAAAATAACAACAAAAATCATGCTGATTATTTGTCCCATTACCGTTGCCAGCCCCGCACCTACAATACCCAAATTGCATACAAAAATAAAAATCGGATCAAAAATTATGTTTATAATGGCGCCCAATAACTGTGATAACATAGGGATAATCATATTTCCCGTTGCTTGCAATACTTTGGAAAATAAAATTTCTATCATTTGACCAAAGCAACAAACCATACAAATTGTCAAGTACTGCATACCCATATTTACTATATTTGTATCTTTTGTAAATATCATCATAAAAAGTCTTGGTAAAAAACTACCCATTATCATAAAAACAGCAGTATTAATTATTGCCAATTTAAACCCTGTCTGCGCAAGTTTATCCGCATCGACCTTGTTTTTCTCTCCAAGTCTTCGAGCAACTATAGTGCTTGTACCTACACCTATACCAAGTGCAAAAGCAAGCATAATTTGCTGCATAGGAAAAGCAAAAGAAACCGCATCCAAAGCAAGACCGCTAACTTTAGCGATAAATAAACTGTCTACAATGTTGTAAAGCGATTGCACTAACATGGAAAACATCGCCGGCAAAGACATTGTAAGCAGCAATTTAGGTACAGGCATTGTACCCAATTTATTTTCTTTCAACTTTTTATCCGCCACCATTTCACTCATTTTACATTAACCTCTTGTTAAACTTAGCATTTTATTTACTAATTGTCAATCAAATGTTGCAAAAAAAATGTAAATATTATACAATATAAAAAGTAGATATTTAAGTAAAAAGTTGTAATAATCGACACGATATATCGATTATTCGACACAAAAGGTAAAAAGATTATGCAAAATAATACTATAATAACAGAAGCAAAGGATTTTAATATCAAACAAACGCTTGAGTGCGGACAACTATTCAGGTATCATATAAAAGACAACCACGCAGTTTGCTACACTTTGGACAAAAAAGCCGTGCTTTATCAAGATGGGGACAAAATTGTAATCGAAAACGAAGACAAGGAATATTTTGAAAACTATTTTGACTTAAAATGCGATTATTCCCAAATAAAGGAACAGCTTAAAAACCTACCTATGATGTGTACTGCGGTGCGTTACGGATATGGTATAAGAATTTTAAGGCAAGATATTGTGGAAACAATAATAAGTTTTATTATTTCGGCAAATAACAATATTCCTAGGATACAAGGCATTTTAAACAGAATAGCGCCAAACGGAAAATTTCCTACACTTTCCGAACTGAGTAAAATAACCGAAGAAGAGTTTAAACAAATGGGCTCCGGTTACAGAGCGCCTTATCTTGTAAAAAGTATTAAAACCTTAGCGGAAAACAAAATAAATTTATCCGTACCGCAAACTTTAAACGGATATGACGCAAACAAATATTTGTGTGAAAATCTAGTGGGAGTAGGTCCAAAAGTCGCCGACTGCATACTTTTGTTCGGCTACCACAAAATGGACGTATTCCCCGTTGATACCTGGGTCAAAAAGATTTATCAAGACTTATTCGGCGATATGCCATCTCCTAAAATCATAAGACAAAAACTTATCGATTTGTACGGGGAAAACGCAGGATACGCACAACAATATCTATTCTACAACAAGCGGGACGGTAGTAAGGAGTAATTTTTAATGAGCTGCCTTTTATCAATCGATTTAAACACTACAAGACTAAACAATCAAAGCTACCAAAATTTAATAAACAGCACAAATTATAATAATTTGGAAATACATTTGTACAACTATATAGAACAAAAACACAACAAATTGTCTTTTACAAATGGCGAAGTTATTCACAAATACTGCGGCAGCAGAAAAAAAGTCGCTTTGGATATACCTCAAGCTTTGGATATCATCGAACAATGCTCAAAAAAAAATTATGAAAAAGTGTTTATTTTGTGCGGAGAATTTGAAAGCGAATTTTTATTAAAAAAACTAGATAGTATGAATGTAACTTATTTAAAATTACAACCAACCGCAATAAGACAATCAGACATTTTATCGGAAAATAATAACGAATCATTGGATATCGAGCCAATTAAACTACAAATGTCGCAAAATTCTAATGTAGTGAAAAATGAAAAGATTTCGCAAGATGCACATTTAAAATTATCCGAAGAAAAATTAAGCAGTTTAAATGGTATGATAAAAAGCGGAGATATTTCTACATATACTCCTAAAGAAAAATACATAAACGGCACAAAATTAACTGCAGAGCAAATAAAAAAGATTTACACATACATAAAACTAAAACAATTACAAAGAGAGCGTAACACAGTTTAATGTACATATCACAATATGAAAATATGCAGATATCTACATATTGTGGAAATTAATAAAAATGTAAATATAAACATATATTATAACTACAAAACAATTCAAAAGCATGTTTTTTTTACATTTATACGACTAAATATATGCTTAAATTAGCATATTTAACTAAATTGCGCAAGATTTAACAGCATTTACAAATTGCTTTTTGGAAGCACTTTTACTCATTTTCTTGCAAAAACAAGCACGTATAAAACTCAGATTAATAGCAAAATCGCTATATCTACATATCGTGGATATAGCGATTTTTATTTGTATTTATTAATAATGGAACAATTTATAAAAGAAAAACTCTTATCTGTCAAAAAAATGCAGTTTGATTTTAAGAGATTAAACATAAAGCATTTTAGATTTAATATATTAGCTTTACATTTTCATTATATTATAATTTCGGATAACATTCATTTCTTTTTACTTAGGCATTAATCTAATTAACCGTGTGTCGCGGTTGTCAAAAGGGAATTTTTTCTTATCTTTTCATTTACTAAAAGTTGTTACAAAAAAAACAACTAAATAAATTGCAAAAGAACACACCTCGAAAAGTCGAGGTGTGTTCAGGAGAAAAAAATATGAAATAAACAAAATTAAATATTAGCTATATTTAATTATATTTTTCGCATTAAAGTATTTGCAAATTCTTATTAAAATGCTTTTTAAATTCCGCGGTTGCAGACAAAGCATTTTTAATTTCCAGCGAGCAATCGCCGACTGCCTCAGTCTTCATGATAACGCTATCGCCCAAAACATCACAGTTGATTTCCTTAATAACGCTGTCCATTGACCTATCCAATGATTCTGCAATTCGCACAATTACTCCCAATTTAAGTACAGCATACAAATCTTCTTCTGTAATCATATCTCTGTATTTCATAAATGTGCTCGCATCAAGCTCGCCTTTCCTGTGCATGCTTGCAACCATAGCACTCATTACCAAATCTTTATGTGATATGCCATATAAATTGCTGTGCAAAATTATGTAAGCACTATGTTTGTGGTGGTCATAGTATTTTATCTTATTACCCGTATCGTGCAACATTGCGGCAACCCTCAATACTTTTACATAAGCACGTGGCAATTTATGCAACACACGTAGTTGTTTGAATAGTTGAACAGACAAATTGTAAACTTGTTCCGCATGACCGATATTTTCCTGATAGAAATTTAAGGTGGTGTACAAGCTGTGTCCCAACACATCGCTAATAGGCTTGTCATTTGTGGACGGAACGGCAATTTTAAACATTGCCCCCTCACGAAGTCCGCAGCCCGAAATGGTAACATCACTGAAATTCATTTTTTCAAATACAGCACTTACCGCAGCCAAAGCTGAAGGGAATATATCTGCACGCACGCTTGATAAACCTTTTATCTTCATGGTCTTGTCCAAATCAAGTGATTTGATATTGTTGTATATGCTTGTAAATTCCCCTGCCGGTACTACATAGTTATGCAGCATATTCAAAGGATATTTTCTTAACATACGGCTGATTTTACCTACATTTCTAAATGAGCCACCTACACCGATAAATCTTACATCCGGCTCAATTTCTTTTAAAAATTCTACTTTTTCAAGTTCTTCCAAAAAGAATGCTCTTATTTTTTCGGCACGCTCTTGCGGTCTGTATGTAACAGTTCTGAACTTTTCGGTCAAAGTAACCGCACCATAAGGTATTGTCGCATGCCCCAAAATATTTTTTCGATTATAGTAAATTAATTGTGTGCTACCGCCGCCGATATCCATAATCAATCCTCTAGGGATATCCATACTGTTGATAACACCTTGATATACCATTTGAGCCTCTTGCTCATCATCCAAGATTTCAAGCTTGAAACCACATTTAAGCTGAACTTCAGCCAAAAAACTATGTTGATTTTTTGCGTTTCTTACCGCTGCGGTTGCATAAGCATAAATTCTGCTTACTTTATTTGAATCGCACAAACGTCTAAACATTTGCAATGTTTTTATAGTTTGTTCAACACGGGCAGGACTTAAAACTCCGTCCTCATCCATACCTTGCGCAAGCCTTACCGATTCCTTAAGTTCGTCAAACACAGCAAAATAACCGCCCTCATGGACATTTACCAAAACCAACCGTGCAGAATTTGAACCAAGGTCAATAATTCCTATTCTCTCCATAAAACTCCTTCGCATTAAAATGCAGGATACAAACCAATAAAAAACAATATTGTTTGTACACTTAAACTTTAGTATATATTGATTAAAACGTTATTTGTTTTAATCGCAACAATACTCAGTCAAACACCTTAAAACAAATAATTGAAACTTTTCTATATGGGTACATTATAACACAATATTAATTAAAAATCTATACTAATTATAAAAAATTTACATTAATTTTATTTTAATCTAACTAAAAGTTTAATTTTCGATAAAGTATTAGTGTATTTATGGCTAGAAATGTATTTAAAAAAGTAATTTTTAAGCGATTTAAGCATAAAAAAGCTACCGATTAACAGCATAAACACTCCGAAAATCGTCCTTAAAATGTTACTATTTATCTTTAAGGCAAATATCGAGCCTATTATGCTGAACGTCAAAGCAAAAGGTAAAACTTTTAACAATGCTCCAAAATCAACAAGTTTATTTTTAATGTGAATAACAAGTGATACTATTGCCATAGGTATAAAAGAAATCAAATTTATCGTTTGTGCTTGCAGTTGAGGGATATTTAAAAATAAAGTAAGCAAAGGTATTAATATTGTACCTCCACCCATACCCATACCACCTATCAAACCGCCTAACAATCCAAATAAAACATACAAAAAGTATTGCATTTTACACCACCTTATAAGTTTTTACTACCTTTACCTAGGCAATAACAGTTTAACTCCTGCATAAATCATTATAAAATAAAAAATCAATGACAAAAAATCGTTTTTGATAAACTTTAGTATAATAGAGCCGATTATTCCGCCTAATATAACGCCTGCCGTCACTATGCCGCCGCTTACGTAATCGAAGTTGCCATTTAGCAAGTAAATAATTCCGCTTATAATACAACTCGGTAACATAGTAGCTATTGCTGTAGCATGAGATTTTTTGGCCTCCAAGTTCATGCCCGACTCATATAGTGGCACGACCAAAGAACCTCCGCCTGCACCTAACAAACCATTTACAAGCCCCACACTGCTACTTGCAATAGTCACAAATAATGATTTTAATTTGTAAGGTTTTTTTATCTTTTTTTCTATCCTCATAATTCTAATATGTGGAATTTATCTCTAATTATAAGTCTTACAAGTAATATTAATCTGTCATTATTAAAATTTTCACAATAATGCTACAAAAACCTTAAAAAAATCGGTACTAATTACAATTTTTATAAGATTTATCCCATATTATATCGTAAACAGCCATAACTTGTCTTATAAAATGTTTGAAATAAAATAATTTATTCCAAAATTTGCTTATAAACTATTGCTTTTTTTTTAATAATAATATATAATAATAAACGATTAATTTATCAAATATTAATAATTAATACTAGACAAAGGTGGTAAAATGAACAAAAAACACAAATTTTTAACAATTCTGTTGATAGTCATTTTGTGTGTATGTATGGTAACTACGCTTATCGCATGCGACAAAGAGGACGAAACAACAGGGGAAGTAAAAGACACAAGTGAATTTATCGCTAATGGTAATTTTGAAGTTACTACATCGGACACCTTCCCTAAAATTCCAGGAAGTTGGACAGGCTCTGCAGGCAGTACAACATCAGGAAACTCTACCGATTTGGATGAGGACTCCTTAGTGGCAGGTGTAATTGACACTGAAAAAAGTGCGTATGACAAAAACAAGAAACTTTGGAATAGGTTACCTAATCCGGGTGCTGTTGCAACAACAGATTCGAATATCCTTATGATTTACAACAAAAAGGATAACTCATACAAATATACATCAAGCAACTTCAGTTTAAGCGCCAACAAAATTTTCCAAATAAGCGTTTCGGTAAAAACCGATAAGCTTACCGATAACAGCTATGGTGCGTATATTAAAATTGCCGGAGATGCTTTTACAGAGTTTGAAAGCATCAAAACAGGCGGAAGTTGGCAAACTTATACAACCATGATTAAAACCTCTAACCTTTCAAGCAACTCTATCAGCGTTGTATTGTCAAATGGTAAAGATGGTAAAAAGGACGGCAAGCTTTCAAATGGTTATGCTTTCTTTGATAATGTTGTAGTGACCGAAGTTAAAGACGACAACGGCGGAAAAACCGCGGAAGAAAAATATAATGACTTTGCTGCCGCAGCAGAAAACAACGAACAACAAGCCGTAAACGATTTGACAAACGGCGACACTTCGTTTATAAACATCAGCGGTAGCGAAAACCCATTTACCGCACGTAAATGGACAGGCGTTTCAAGCAGCGGCGATGACGGCGAAACTGCTCCGACAGGCTCTGACTATTTGGAAAGAGGTGTAATCGACACTAGTACAAGTGGCATCCCTACTGTTGCAGAAGGTATTTCTCCAAAAGGTAAGGATAGTAAATTTTTGATGCTTAATAACAAACAAGCGACTGCTTATGGTTACAGGTCTGACAATAGATTTAAGATTGTTGCGAACAAATATTACAAACTATCTGTTTGGGTACTTACAAAAGATATTGAAAGCAACGGTGCTTATTTGATGCTAAAAACTTCGACAGATAAGAACGAGCAAGTCAAAACTATCGACAACATAACCACAAACGGCGAATGGAGTCAAATCAGTTTTTACATTAAAGGCGACCAAAAGAGAAACAAGGAAATTTATCTTCAAGTCGGCTTAGGTAAAGGTGGCAAAAACGATAGTATTAACAATGTAAAAGGTATTGCTTTCTTCGATGAAATCACTTTGGAGACAATCGAGGAAACCGATTACAATAACGCAAGTGCCGACAACAAAGCAGATTTAGAGTCTAAATTGGGCACAGGCGAAAATATCATAAACGATAGTGACATTTACGCGGGCGATAACTACAAACAAGGTACTTACGATAAAAACGATGGTATTTTGGATGCTAACCGCGGTAAATTGACCATTAACAACAAAGTTATCAAAATTGAAAACACCAACCCTAGTATTACTAAATATAATTATAAACAAACATTAGAAATCGCAGCAAACAATCACTACAGATTATCTTTCAAAGTTAAAACAGAAAATATAGACAGCGACAGAGGTATTGAAATCATTATTTACAAAAAGAATAATGAAGGAAAGGACACCGAGCTTACCAAAATAAGCGATTTCAACTCTAAAGACATTGAGGAAGATTTGCTTGACAGCGACGGATATATCGAACTTGCTTTCCTTATCCAAGGCGATTTGAAAAAGCTAAGCGAAATTTATTTTGAAGTTGTTATGGGTACAGGCAGCAACCTTACTCCTAACTCTCTTGTAAAAGGTGCTGTTTATTTGACAGAGTTCGAAATGTACAAAGTCAACTACTCCGACTACAACTCCGAATCTTCTAGCGATTATGTTAAAAAGCATTCTTTAAAAAGCGAATCTTTATCTATAACAAACGCAGAGTTTAACCAAATTGATATTTCGGCAACAAAAACTCAATATGAAGACGAGTTTGACGAGGAGAAATTCCTTAACGGAAACACCGAAAAAACTGTTTTCGGTTTGCCTTCAAATTGGACAACTTCTTCAAAAGATATGTTAAAAGATATTTACGCAGGTGTTTATGACGTAACAAATAGCGTTCAAAAACAATTACTTGCTTTGGATAGAGATTTAATTGCAGAATGGGGTGATGAGCCTGTAGCAAAAGACAACACAAACCTACTTGTTATAAGCTCTAACAAAAAAACAGGTCAACAAATAGATGCTCCTTGGGGATTCACTTCTCCGTCAGTAAGCCTATCAAAAGGTAAATACTATGAGCTTTCCGTTTGGGCTTACCTATACAAAGGTGCAGATGCAACAATCAATTTGCAATCCTCTAACAAGACAAATATCGAAAGCTTTGAAATTAAAGCAACCGATACAGGATGGCACGAATACACTTTCTATATAAATGCAGGTTTTGACAACTCTACTATTTATTTAGAATTAAAGCTTGGCGGAAATGCAGAAGTTAAAACTGACGGTACAGTTTTCTTTGACAGACCTACATTTACCGAAATCGACAGCGACCGTTACGATTTTTATGTAAAAGAAATTATCGAAACTTCTCCTAAGTATAAAAAAGCCGTAACATTTAGCACAACAACATTCGACAATTCAACATCCAACTCAGATAACGAGGCATTGGATACACCGGACGGATGGACAGGTTCTCACGCAGATACCGATGCTCCTAACGGCAAAGGTAAATCAATCGCAGGTGTTTACAACCGTGACCACGGCAGCCGTGAATGGTTTGGTGGCGAATATGAGGACGGAAAAGAAAAAGCTGCAATTTCTTCCGAAGACTTAATAAACATTATGAACACTGCTCCACAATTAAATATTGCGACTTACGAGGAAACAATCGAGGGTGCAAGCAACAATAACGTTCTTGTAATTAATAACAACGCAGCTTCCGAGTACACTTATACAACTACTCTTGCAGACAACAGCTTGACAGCCAATAAATATTACGAAATCAGCGTATTTGTTTTGACTTACGATGTGGACAGCAGCAAGACAGCAAAAATCGCTTTGAAACTTCACAACTCTACTTTTGAGTTTTCAAACAACGAGTCAAGGGGTATCAATGTAAACACTGCAGGCAAATGGAGAAGATATTCTTTCTTCATCTCTACTGAGGACAATGCAGATATAGACAGCGTTCAATTAAGCGTTTCACTTGGTGCTAGCGGCGAAGAAAATTATGTTTCCGGTTACCTATTTATAGATAACGTTTCTATCAGCGAAATTACCGAAGACAGATTTAATGAGCAAGTACCTGCAAATAAGTTCCCTGAAACAAATGAGGCAGAAAGCGGATTTGAATTTGACAAAGCTTTCTCAAGTCAAAAACACAGAATAGTATTTACTGCAGACGATTTGAACAAAGAGCCTGAAGAAGAAAAAGAGAAAGAAGTTGATCCTCTACTATGGTTATACATCACTTCCGGTATCATCGGTGGATTGATTGTTATAGTAGTTATAATCTTCTTACTAAAGAAATTCAATGTATTTGCAAGATTCTCTAAGAAAGATAACTTTAACGAAAAAGGTTCTGAAACTTATAACAGAAACAGAGTTGAGGCAAACAAAGCAAATGCACAAAAACGTGATATTAATCAAAAACATCAAGACTAATTAAAATCACTTAAAAACAAAAATCAACCAAAGCAATTTGGTTGATTTTTTTATTTATTAAATTATGTGTTAATAAAATTATTTCTTTTTGCCTTTACTACTGCTGTTTTTGTTTTTGGAAAAAGCATTTTTGCCATTGTTTTTATTGTTGCGAGGTTTTACGGCATTTTTAACATTAGCACTTTTGGACAAACTGTTTTTTATCGCCTCTTCCTTTGTAGGTTTTATAAGGCAATTTGCACCAAAACCAATCAAATCTTTCCTCCCTGCAAGCTCAAGTGCCTTGTGAACGATATCGTAGTTTTCTTTTTTACGATATTGCAACAACGCCCTTTGCATACGTTTTTCTTCCTTGCTTTTAGGGACAAAAATTTCCTCCAATGTGTCGGGATTAAGACCTGTATAATACATACAAGTAGATTTTGTCGAAGGTGTTGGATAAAAATCTTGCACTTGTTCAGGCATATAGTTAATGCTCTTCAAATATTCTGCAAGCCTTACTGCATCAGCTATAGTACACCCCGGGTGGGAAGATATTAAATAAGGTACTAAATATTGCTTTTTGCCAAGCCTTTGATTGATGGAGTCATACTTTGCTTTAAACTCTTTATAAACTCGGAAAGGTGGTTTATTCATAAGTTTAAGCACACTGTCTTCCGTATGTTCGGGCGCAACTTTTAACTGTCCGCTAACATGATGTTTTATCAATTCAATCAAAAACTCGTCACTGCCATCCATCATTAAATAGTCGTATCTTATCCCACTGCGGATAAATACTTTTTTAACCCCTTCAAGTTCTCTAAGCTCACGCAACAAGTCTAAATATTCAGTATGAGAAACCTCTAAATTTGCACAAGGCTTGTAACCTATACAATTTTTCTTTAAGCAAACTCCGCTTTTCTTTTGGTATTTACACGCAATATTCCTAAAGTTTGCTGTAGGCCCGCCCACATCGTGCACATAACCTTTAAAATCTTTATCTTGGGTAAAAATTTTAACTTCGCGAATTATAGATTCCTTACTGCGTTTTTGTATTATCCTGCCTTGGTGGTAGGTAATTGCACAATAGCTACAACCGCCAAAACATCCTCTTTGTGATGTTACCGAAAATTTAACTTCCTCGATAGCAGGTACACCGCGAGTGTACATAGGATGATATGTCCTTTCGTAAGGCAAACTGTAAACCATATCCATTTCCTCAACACTACAAGCCCGTTGGGGGATATTTTGCACCAAATATTTGCCGTCGACTTGTTTTTGCAACAAAATTTTTCCTGTCAAATGGTCATTGTTTTGCGATTGCATATTAAATGCTTTTACATAAGACTTTTTACTTTCAACAACTTCCTCAAAACCAGGACAAAATAAAGCAGAATGTTCCTCAATTTGACTTTTTAATTTTTTTGACAGATTTTCAAATCTTTCCAAATAACAAATCCCCTCTATATCACGCATTTTATTAAGAGGAATTCCCTTTTTAATCCTGCTTGCAATATCCAAAATCGGTGTTTCGCCCATTCCATAAATTAGCAAATCAGCACCGCAGTCTACTAAAATACTTGGCAAAACTTTATCCGCCCAATAATCATAGTGAGCAAATCTTCTAAGCGATGCTTCTATACCGCCGATAACAACAGGCGTATTGGGGAAAAGTCTTTTTAATGCTTTTGTGTAAACCGTAACCGCTCTATCAGGTCTTTTACCGACGTCTCCGCCCTCGCTGTAAACATCACGGGTTCGCGGAATTTTTGCAACAGTATAGTTGTTTACCATACTGTCAACAACGCCGCTTGATACAAAAAATCCGTATTTAGGACATCCAAACTCTGTATAATCACTATCTTTTTGCGGTTGTGGAATAACGGCAACTAAAAATCCTTCATGCTCTAACATTCTGGTAATTATAGCAGTGCCAAAAGATGGGTGGTCGCAATACGCCTCCCCCGTCACATATATAAAATCGGGTTGTACCCCGTTTAATTCTTCTTTTTTTACTGCCAAAAAACTCATATATTACCTCTTTAAAAATTTTAACATTAATTTACTGTAAAGTCAAGGGATAACTTTTATTATATTTTGTAAACTAGTCCTATCCTTATCCATAAACTAAAGCTTTACCATATCTAAATAAAGTGCAATATAATCGCTATTAGGTACGGTTTTCGACAGGTTTTTGCAAAAAAAATATGCCTTGCATTAAGGCATATTTTAAAATTCATTTTGTTATTGATTGATAAACTTATAACCGACACCACGAATTGTTTGAATGTAATCTTTATTACTAAATTCCGAAAGCTTACTTCTTAAAGACTTGACATGCATATCCAAAGTGCGAGTTTTACCATAGTATTCAAAGCCCCAAACATCATTAAGTATTGACTCTCTTGGCACTACATTGCCCGCTTTTGACATTAAAAGTTTTAACAAATTAAATTCTTTCAAAGTCATTCTTACCACGTTACCATTTACGGTAACAATATGCTCATCATTGTTCAAAAGCAAATCTCCTGCTTCGAACACAGTTGACTCTTCTTTTGCAAAATTTTGTTTGCGAATGCTAACTTTAACCCTTGCAACCAACTCAAGCACCCCAAACGGTTTTGCTATGTAGTCATCAGCACCGGAATCCAAGCCGCGAACTTTACTGATTTCATCACTCTTGCTACTTACAATAATTATTGATAAAGTTTGATATTGTTCGCGAAGAATTTTAACCGCCGAAATGCCATCCATACCTGGCAACATAACATCCATTAATAAAACATTAGGCAAATTCTTTTCCAATGCGACAAACAATTCTTCTGCTGAATGAAATGTTCTGCACTCGTAGCCTAAAGGCTCAAACGTGTACTTATATAAGTCTCTAATGCTTTCATCATCATCTACAGCGTAAATTGAATATTTCATTTTAAACCTTCTCCTAATTGAATTTACATAATTATAGCATAAAACTTTACAAAAGGCAAGACTTTTTTATAAATTTTACATTCTAGCACTGTTTCGTCTAATAATAAACTCTTTAATTTGACTTGCTTTTGCATCTTCTTTACATTTACTTATTGCTACAAAAAGGTCGGTATCCAAGGTAACATACACATTATTTTTAGTATATTCCTTAACAGTATTCTCCACACCTTGCAATAAAGTCAAGCGTTCGGTCAAACTGAATAGCGGCTCTGAAAGCACTCCTACAAGTACCTCTCCGTTTCCCATTTGATAGCATACGACTTGTCTTACTTTTTCCACTCCCGCTACAATTTGTACTAAATCGTAATTAGCATTGTCATTTGCAGCCTGATACAAATCAAAACTTCCGCCGTTAATATAAGGTATTGGTGCATATTGCACATTTTCATAAATAATAAAGTTACTCATACTTTTATTATTAGCAAACTTTACCAAAATATGCAAATCTAAATTTCCCCTAGCTTACTTAACATCCTCGACAAAAGTCACATTACTTCCGTCACTCCAAAGTTGGTCAAGTAGGTAAAGTTTTCTGCTTTCTTCGTTAAATACGTGTGCTAGTACCACGCCGTAATCGACAACCGCCCATCTACCCTCGGGTATACCCTCTCTACCGATTGGCTCTACACCCGCTTTTGACAAAAAATCATCGATATTGTTTGCAATAGCTTTTACTTGCGATGTAGATTTTCCGCTTGCAACCACCAAATAATCTGCAATAACTGTCAAGTGGTCAACTTTTATTACGGCAATATCTTTTGCCTTTTTATCAAGACAAGCCTCTACCACCATATCTTTTATTTGCTCTGCTGTAAATTCCATATTCTCTCCTTTGTAAAATAAATTTCACTGTATATTTAGTATTATTTTTTGCTTTTGTAATAGTTGTATGCATCCAATGTCAACGGATAAATTTCCCCTCCACATGTCATCAAATACTTTACTGTATGCTCCAAGCAAGCGAAAAAGCCTTTCTCAAAATCATTGTCAAAAATCTTCCTAAGTTCTTCCACTCCGTCAAAATGCCTTCCGTCTTCCAACATATCCGCACAATAAACCAACTTTGCAAGCTTGCTCATTTGCGGTTTTGCCGTAGTGTGACAATATATTGCGTCCAAAACCTCCGCATCTTGTATCCCGTACTCATTTTTAGCAACTACGCTACCGCAAAAAGCGTGTGCTATAGGAGTGTTTTTGCAATCGAGAGGCACCAAATTTTGCTCAAAAATATAGCTGTAATCGCCATTGTTTTTAGCGCAATCGTGCAAAAGGCTTGCAGTAAAAACTTTGTTATAATCCAATTTCAATCTGTCCGCGTACTTTAAGGCGAACAACACGACACCTTTAGTATGCAAAAGTCTTTCTTCGCTTATACTATTTTTCAACTGAGTTAAAATGCTTTGGTATTCGTTATATAAATTATTGTTTGCAATATATTCTGCAATCTTTTCGTCAAGCATTTCGTCCACCCTCAAATGCAAACGCAATCTGTTTCGAATTTCGCTAGATGACATACTTTCAGGCATAAAATTTGCAATCGTGATACCTTTTTTACAAACTTTGTCATACTCCTTAAGTTTGTCAAACAATTTTTCTTTTTCGCCGTCCCTTGCAACTACCAAAATAGGTACAAGTTTTAAAATCTCAAGCGGTTTATGCCATTTATCGAAATTTAAAAAGCTATCGCCACCAATTATATACTCAATATTATCCCCGTAAATTTTTATAATTTCAGGCAAATAATCGGCAGTATAACCTATGCCGCACCTTTTGATTTCCAAATCAGATACAATCATTTTATCATCTGCCACAAGCTGCAACATTTTAATTCTGTCGCTATCCGACGCAGACAAGTTTTTATGCGGTGGATTGTGACTTGGTAATAATATTAAATTGTCATAATTTCGCTCGCGTATCAAGGCTTTTGCCGTCAAAATATGCGAAATATGCGGCGGGTCAAAAGCACCGCCATAAACTCCGATAAATTTACTCATAGAAATATTATACATTATTTTATTGCATTTAGCAACGGCTTTTTTTAATTTATTTGCAATTTAACTTGCAATCGGTTATTATATTTTAATTTGCGGCAATACTTTAGGTATGAAAATAAGAAGTATAATTGACAAGTTGCTTACCGTAATATGCTTGTTTATTCCATTTTATTTGGTTTGCCACTTTTTTACCGAAAATGTTACGATAAAAATTATCCTAGCAACTCTGTTTGCGCTGCTTGGATTACTTGTTATTTCCGCAATTCAAAAAATCACTCGTTCCAAAGTCAACTATAAAAATTTCGAGCTATATGTAAGCGTGCAAGGTGCAAGCTACATATATGATAAACTTATAAAAATATTTGACGGTATGAATTTTGAAAAACGGGAAAACTTTTTAATTTCCCCTCAAAATATTATGATAATGGCAAGTATTAAATTCGGAAGTATTTCGCCTGATGAAATTTTAAAGTGCAGTAAAACCGCACACGACAACAATGCGGAAAAATGCTATTTGATTGCAAAGGAATTACCTAAAAATGCTGCGATAACTTTATTTAATTTTGCAGATAATTTAAAATTTATCCCCTTGAAAATCGTATTTAAATTGTTAAAATCACATAAAATGCTATCCGATAAGTTGGATGTAAAAATAGGGAAACTAAATTATTCTTCCAACATTTTCGATATAATTTTTGATATGTCAAATATAAAAAGATTCCTTTTTGTTGCAATCATTTTATTTGCATTCAGCTTTATTATTCCTTTTAAAACTTACTATATTGTTTTAGGGTCAATCAATATAGTTTTTGCAATAATTTGCGTGATAAGGGGACGTTCACAAAAGTACAATGGTAAATACGAAATTTTTGAAAGGAAAAAGAATGAGTGAAAACAGCAAAACCCGCAAGTTAATTGCGGGTTATATTACTCGATTTACTAGTTAGCTTTTATCAAATATCATTACTTATAACAAAAAAATTGTCAAATTCCTTTAATTTTTTTATATTTAAGCAGCGCCAACTATCCTAAGCATTTTAAGGTAACTATACTGAGGATTAAATGCAAGGCCTTTTAAAACACATTCACTGAGTTCTTTCATGGTTATACTTGCCGCTATTTCAAGCCCTGCATCATAGTAAATTCTTCTAAAATTTTTCATTGCATTACAGCAAGCGGCATATATGCTATCTATATATTTTTTAATCTCGGCAGCATACTCTTGACTTATAAACGCCAATCTTATATACTCATTTGCCACAATTTTTTCCGTAAGTTTTAACAATTCCAATCTTGGAACATTCCCTTTTTCGGAAACAAAATCAATATCCGACATAATGTCACAAGGCAAAAACAAATCCTTATTTTCCCTTTTTATCAAACTTTTAATGGTATTGACTGCAAACCAACCTACAAGCATAGCAAACTCGTTTACAGAGTGATTACTTTTTGCTACATTTTTTACAAGCTTACTGCAAATATCGTAGCCGTTTAAAATGCTGCTGTCCTCAAGCATACCCTCAAGCAATCCTACATTAATAATAGTCGCAGTTAAATCTCTTACAAAAGAACTATCATAGTTAAATAAATAGTTTTTATTAAACAAATCGCAAATCAATCCTTGAATTTCTTCCACTATGTCCAAATCAAGATTATTGCTATAACTTATGCAATATATCCTGTAGTCAAAACATGCAGCTAATTTGTTCATTAGCCCGCCATATCCCGCGGCTATTTGATTGCAGTTAAAGGTTAATATCTCATTGATATCCACAATAACGGAATAATATTCTTTATGCAAAACATTATATAAATCGAGATTGTCAGCAAGCAAAATACATTTTTTGCCGTTATAGCATTGTGCGGGACCACTACCTAACAAAAGTAATCCCTCGCAATTACACTCTAGTTCTTCCCAAAGCATATCGTCTGTAAATGGCATAATTTGAACATTATATCCCGCACGAGATACCATGCTTTCCAATCTTTTAGCAAGCTCGAATTTATTTTTTTCATAAACAATATAAATTACACCAGCTTTAGTCAATTTTTTAATATCCGAAAGCAGTTCTTCTTTTATATTATTTTCAATTCTTACATTTTTGCATTTAGCTATTCTGTTTTCAAACTGTGAATATATCATGACAATACCCCTAAGCCTAATTATACCATTTAGCTTAGGGGTATTTTTACTACTTTTGTATTATTTTGTCAAATTTGATTTAGTTAAATTTTTTCCAGATAAAATTTTGCTTTTGCGCTTATATCTTTGTTGTCGCTTGACATAAATGTACTAATAATATCAGTGTACTTAAAATTATGAGATGCAAGCAGACAATTCACCGTAAGATTAAATATAAAAGTCGGGCGAGCCATATTACTTCCAATCAAATTTGCAAGCGGAGCAAGTCCTTTTCTTCCATTTTTTATCATATAAAAAATATTTTTGTAATCAAAAATTTGTTGCACGGCTTTAGGCATAACCTCACTACCAATATGACTGTTATACGGACATACTTTTTGGCACTCGGAACAACCAAGCACACGGTTGCCTATAACTGCAAAATAATCTTTAGAAAAGTCTTGCTTATGACGTATACAATTTTCGCGGGTAAATACACCTTGGCATAAAGCATTGTTTGGGCAAGCCTTGTCGCATGCCCTGCAACTAGGACAAATTTTATCCACCTTTTCATTTACGATATATTCGAACTTACCTTGTACCGAAAGTCCTTGCAATGTCACTTTCGAGCCATACTTTTTATTGACCAAAAGCATATTGTCCAAAACCGTACCAAGCCCGCCTTGCTCTGCTATTTTTTTTAAATGCAAAGGTCTTTTAACTACTGTAAATCCGCTATCACAAACTACTTTTTCAATCTCCGCAACCTTTTTGTATAAAGTATTTGATGCGATATAAAAACTATCTATAACCGCACAGTTTTTAGGGTAATTATCAAAAGGTTTATACGGCAACATAAAAACTATATTTGTAATGTTTCCGTCATTTACCGCACAAAAATCGATATTAAATTGTTTTAAAAGTGTGATTAGCATTTTGTTTTAAGATATTCTTCCACCAAACCGTTAACTTTGCTTTTATCAAATTTCCCTACAAGCAATGGCATAATACTTTTTATTATCATACCCTTAGTTTTTGGCGAACAATCTTCGTAAATATCTTTTTCCTTTATCAATGCAAGCACTTCCTCCTCGGTAAGTTGTGCAGGCAAAAATTCCTTTAGTACGGCAATTTTACCGCTTGCTATATTTGAAGTGTTTATGTCCTTTTCCTTGTAAAGCTCGGCAATTTCCGTTTGAACTTTTATCTCTTTACTAACGCACTCCACAACGTCGCTGTCAGTAACTTCGCCTTTGCCGCTTTTTTGTTTTAAAAGCACGCTTGCTATAACTGCCTCCAATGCGGATTTTGTGATGTCGTCCTTTGTCTTTCTTGCTTCGTTGAATTTGCTTCTTATTTCATCCAATAACATAAAATCTCTCCATAGTTATTTATTTTATTATTTTTATTATATCATATTAATTTGCTAAATCAAGTATTTTGATTAATTTGTTTTGACTTAATCGATTTGTAAACTTCCACCGACATTTTTGCAAGCTGAATAACAACAGTAGGCAAAATCGCAAATAAAACAATGTATCCAATCATTTTAGGATTTGTGATAAGTTCCTCGGAAATTTCAAACAAAACATTCAATCCCGGTACAAATGTAACAAAGCACATTAACAAAACACCTACACCCAAAGCACCTACAACATACCAATTTGTATGTATGCCCAATTTTGCAACGCTCAATCTTCCCCTGCAGTTAAAGCCGTGGAAAAGTCTTGCAAGCGTAATTGTCAAAAATGACATTGTAGTAGCCAAACTATCGCTCATACCTACAAACTTACCCAAACCGAATGCACCCATTGTAGCACCGAATATCAATAAACCTTGAGTCAATATCAACAAAAGTACATTTCTTGACAAAAGCGGTTCTTTAGGATTTCGCGGTTTTTGCAACAACAAATCGCTACCTGCGGGCTCCATACCTATTGCTATTGCCGGCAAACTGTCTGTTAACAAATTGATAAACAACAAGTGTATAGTTGTAAAAGGTATATTCCAGCCCATAACGGAAGTCAGCAAAATACAAAAAATTCCCGCAAGATTGCCCGAAAGCAAAAATGTTACCGCATTTCGAATGTTGTTATAAACACATCTACCATTTGCCACACTGTTTACTATAGTAGCAAAATTATCGTCGGTTAAAATCATTGATGCGGCATCCTTACTAACCTCAGTACCTGTAATACCCATAGCTACGCCGATATCTGCTTTTTTAAGTGCCGGGGAATCGTTTACTCCGTCGCCTGTCATAGAAACAATATTACCGCGTCTTTGCCAAGCTTCCACTATCCTTATTTTATTTTCAGGCGAAACTCTTGCATAAACAGTAACTTTATCAAGTATGTTGTTTAACTGCTCGTCGGACATTTTGTCAAGTTCAACGCCGTTCAAAGCAATATCCTCATCATCCATTATGCCTATTTGCTTTGCGATTGCTCCAGCAGTTATCTTGTGGTCGCCTGTTATCATAATTGTTTTGATTCCAGCAATTTTTGCACGGCGAACGGCTTCGATACTTTCTTCTCTAGGAGGGTCAATCATACTTACCAATCCTACAAATGTATAATTAAACTCGTCTTCGGCAGAAATGGTGTTTTTGTCAAATTCTTTAAATGCAAAGGTCAAAACCCTTAGTCCTTTTTGCGAAAGCTCCAAATTTGCATTTTCAATCATTTTTTTATCATTAGGGGTAAATTTACGGATTTTACCGCAATCGATTATGCTATCCACCCTATCCAAAATCACATCCAAAGCACCTTTTGTAAACATATACTTTTTACCGTTGTACTCGCTTGCTATACTCATAAGCTTTCGGTCGGAGTCAAATGCAAGCTCTGCAATTCTTGGATATTGTTTTCGGTATTCAAGTTCATCAATACCATGTTTTTCGCCAAGTACGGTCAGTGCGATTTCCGTCGGGTCTCCTATTCCGTCCCCACTCCTATGAGTACTGTCATTGACAAGCACCATTTCGTGTAGCAGCATATTTTCTCCAAACTCCGCCTTATCAATATCCTCGCCACGCTTAAATTTACCATTTACAAAAACATCTTGAGTTGTCATTTTATTTTGAGTAAGTGTGCCCGTTTTGTCTGAGCAAATTACACTTACTGCACCCAAAGTTTCTACCGCAGATAAGTCTTTTATAATAGCATTTTGCTTTGCCATTTTGCTTGTACCTACTGCCTGCACAATGGTTACAATGCTGCCAAGTGCCTCAGGTATTGCCGCAACTGCCAAGGCTATTGCAAATGTAAACGAGTTAAGCACCGACTTTAGCACATTGCCCGCATCAAAATTACGCCATAATGTAAGCCCGAATACAATAACGCTTATTACCATAATGATGATAGCAAGCATTTGGCTGAATTTGTTTAAACTTTTTTGAAGAGGAGTCAGCTTTTCTCCTGTTTCGTTCATTAAAGTTGCGATTTTTCCTATTTCCGTTTGCATACCCACACTTGTGACTACCATAATAGCCCTACCGTATGTAACAAGCGAGCCGCTAAACACCATATTGATTTGGTCGCCCAAGGCAATGTTTTCGCCCTCCAAAGCCACATCTGTCTTTTCAACAGCTGTCGACTCCCCCGTAAGCGAGCTTTCGTTCACTTGCAAACTGTAATTTTCGATTATTCTTCCGTCAGCTACAATCAAATCGCCTGCTTCCAAAACGATAATATCCCCGACAGTCACTTGCTCGGACGGGATAGTTACAACTTCGCCGTCGCGCAAAACCTTAGCACTCGGTGCAGATAGTTTTTTTAGTGCATCAAGTGATTTTTCCGCCTTTAAATACTGCACAGTACCCAAAATGGCGTTCATTATGATTACCGCAAAAATTACGCCCATACCTGCCCATTCGCCTGTTGCGCCACTGATTATTGCAGCAATTAGCAAAATAATTACAAGCAAATCTTTAAACTGCTCCAAAAAAACAATAATTGCACTTTTTTTCTTTTTCTCGGTCAGCTTATTTTCCCCGTACTTTTCCAACCTTGCTTTACTTTCGGCACTGCTCAAACCGTTTAAAGAAGACTGCATTTCCATCAAAACAAAATCTTTCTCTTTGTTAAACAAACTCATCGTCATACTCCTAAAGAATTTTTAAACAAAAAAGACCTTTTATACCTTAAGCCATTTGCCATAGTATAAAAAGTCTTGTAACCAAAAATTTGGCGTATACTACCAGCCTTTTACAGCGGGTTTGTTGATAGTATACCTAAACTACTCCCTTTAATATTCAGTTGTAATAATATATTAATATTAAAGTTGCAATATAATTTATTTACCGATATTATATTACTTTTCAATTATAACATTATAATAAAGCAGATGTCAACCCTAAACTTTTACTTTTTTATTAAAATTTGTAGTTTTTTATGTTTATAATCTTTTTTGATAAAATAAAAACGATGTTTCCTAATCGTAAGTAAAAAAAATACTATATTATTTTATCCGAAAAATATTTTTTTACAAATGATTTATCTCCTTGATTTTTAATAACGCCATTTTCAATTAGTATTGCCCTATCACACAATGCTTCAGCACATCTCATATCATGAGTAATTGTAATCATTGTATTTCCGCTCTTGTTATGTAATTCATTTAAAATGCTTACCAATTCACACAAACCATTATAATCCTGTCCAACTGTCGGCTCATCTAAAAAAAGTACTTTCGGAGCTCCTGCAACAACTGCTGCTATAGACACTCTACGTTTTTGACCTTCCGAAAGCGATTGTGGATGTCTGTTTTTTATATGTTCTAAGCCAAACATTTTAATAATCTCATTAGCATATTCCATGCTTATTGCATTAAAAGCTACTTCTTTTTCCACTGTTGGCATAAATAGTTGATAGTTTGGATTTTGATACACGATGCCAATATCCTTAAACCATTTTTTTCCGTGATAATTATTTTTTAACTTAGGGTTAATCATTTGCTGAATATTTCCACCTGTTGGTTTATTTAATCTTGAAAGCAGTCTTAGTATTGTCGTCTTACCCGAGCCGTTTTCTCCAAGTAGCAATAAACGTTCGCCATCATAAATGTCAAAGCTAATATCTTTTAATATTTGTTTATTTTTTATTGAAAATGCAAGCTGATTAACTTGAATAATTTTTTTATTTTGCTTACAATTTATTGATGTATCGTTTATTTTTATTGCCTGAGATCGCAAATATTCTTGTTTATTTTCCACTTTTTCAACTTTGCCTGAACAAATATTCCAAACAGTATCTACAAATGGCAGTACCATATCCAATCTATGTTCTACAACTAAAACAGCATATCCTGCTTTTGCTAAAGCTTGCATAGTATCCATTAAAAGATTTGCGCTTATTACATCCAAATTAGCAAGTGGCTCATCAAGGACAAGTATTTTTTGACCTGTCGCAAGTGCCGAGGCAGTGATTAGCCTTTGTTTTTCACCCCCGGAAAGCGCATGTGTGCCAGCCTTTTTATCAAGCTCCACTATAGTACAAACTCTATCAATCTGTTTACTGATTTTATCTGCGGGAATTGCAAAATTCTCACAACCAAAAGCAATTTCATCTTCAACAATTTTATGTATAATTTGATTGTCGGCGTTTTGTAAAACTATACCAACCTTGTGGCAAACTTGTGACATTTTTTTTCCTTTAATTGATTTGCCATCAATCAAAACTTCTCCACTAATTACTCCCGAAATTATATTGGGTATGATTCCGGAAATTATTGAGATAAGAGTGCTTTTACCTTCTCCAGAAAAACCTGAAAGTAACGCAACTTCGCCATAATCCACATGAAAATCGATATTATTTAATACTTTTGTATTAAAACCACTATATGTAAAACTTACATTTTTTAATTCTATAGCTTTCATAAAACCACCATTAAAACAATACTTACAACAAATCCCAATAAATACATAATATCTAAAATATTAATTGTTTCCTTTTTATAAATTGTATATTTGCTTTTTCCACTTGTAAAACCCCGTGTTTCAACTGAAAGAGAAAGAGTATCCGAAATATCAACTATTCTTGTCACTAATGGAATCAAAAATGCACGATAAAATATTTTAGGATTTAATAAACTCCCCGCACCACGAGTTTTCATGGCTTCACGGACACGCTTGATTTCTACTTTTAAGACAGGTATAAAAGACATTGTAATAAGCATTCCTAAAGTTATGTAACGTGGCACTTTTATCTGTGACAAATTTCTGGTCATTGCAACAGCTTGTATACTTGTGCTAGGTACTATTGCAAGAAAAACAGTTCCAAAGCGATTTAACATTGAGATTGCTGCTGACAAATTCCTACCCATAGTAAAGTATGCAATAATTGCAAAAAATCCACCAAATAAAATAAAAACTATTAAAAGTTTGTAAAGTTGCTTATAGCAACCAAAAAGTACTAACCATAAAGTTGTTCCAATTAAAAAATAAGAACATTCTGTTTTTGTTGACATGACTAGTCCAAATACCATAATAATCAATGTGGAAATCAACGCAACGATAGGATTTAAATTTTTCTTATATTGTAAAAAACTCATTATTTCAATTTACCTGCCTTTTTTAATTCTTTGGCTACTATCAAACCTATTACCGAGCCAATAAAACACACGAGCATTACAGCTAATGTCATTCCTATAATCAAGCCAACATTATTGGCTCCTATAAACATTGATACTGCAGATTTTTCATTACCACTGACCGTATAAAATAAATTGTAGTACATATATAAAAGCGGTATAGTCATTGGCATATATAAAGTTCCGGCAAACACACATGCCCAATCGTTTTTATAACCTCTAAAAATCAATAAAACCAATATTTCTATTACTATAGCACAAGCAATTAATAACAGCATAGGCGGGAACATAAATACTAAAAATATAGATATAAATATAGATTGCAAGACCAATGCAAAAGGTTTTCTGACTTTCATCATTCCAATAACAGGGAACAAAGAAAATTGAATACCTAGTCCTAACTGTATAATTCCAAACAATGGTACACTCGTAAGAAGTGGCATTATAGCACCTGTAACAAGTGTGCACGCTGTAATTATAGCAAGAAAAACTATATCTTTAATCTTGTATTTTCGAAAAATCTTATTTGAACTTTTTTTCTCATCAGAAACACTTGTTGCAAGTAACTCAACACTGTTTTCTTCTTTAAAAAAATTGACAAGTTCCGCTATTGCCTTTTCTCTTGTGGTCATGCTTTTATCTCCTTCATTAAACCATTTTCTACTTTATATATTCTATCTGCTACCGCCATAGTAGATTCACGATGTGACACCAATATTATACTTTTTTTATTTTTCTGTTCCTTTAAAGCTTTTAAAATTATTCCTTCATTTATGCTATCCACATTACTAGTCGGTTCATCCAAAAGGATAAGTTCTGAACCTTTTAAAAACGCTCTGGCTAGTCCAATACGTTGTTTTTCGCCTGCAGATAAATTGTCTCCAGAAGAGCCGACCTTTGTTTGATAGCCTTCAGGCAATGTCATTATAAAATCATGAATAGATGCCATTTCACAAGCATTTTTTAATTCCTCATAAGTAGCAGTAGGTTTTGCAATCCGTAAATTATATTCTATGCTTTCATTAAATAAATAAGTGTTTTGGCTAACCATTGTAACAAAATCAAGCAGATTTTCAGAATTTATTTTGTCAATATCAATCCCATTATATGCAATAGTACCTTTCTCTTTTTGCCAAAATCTAAGTAATAATTTTAAAAAAGTTGATTTTCCTGAGCCACTTTCCCCAATAATTCCAACAATCTCCCCTTTTTCTGCACTCATTTTTATATCCTTAAGTACTTCAATATTATTATCATAAGAAAAGGATAGGTCATTTACATTCAATTTTTCATATTCAAGACTTTTACCATCTTTTATTTCTTCTACAACAGGCTTTTCTTCTAATAAATTTAAAACTCTATCACCACTTGCAAAAGTTTGAGTTAAATTGCCGGGTAATGCAGAAAGTGCAATAACAGGACCAAAAGAACTAAATACAGTAACCACACCAATTATCATTTTACCAATAGAAAGAATATTGCAATAAACCAACACAATTCCAACAACTAGTGTAATAATGATAAATAAAGATACAAAAAATTCAGTTATTGCAGTTGCACTTGTAATACTATGTTTCATTTTCTTCGTTTCACTAAGCAATAATACACTACGGCGATTTACCTCTGTTTCTCTTTCTGCACCTGCATTATTAAAAACAATATCTTTAATGCCTTTTATACTATCTAAAAAATATCCATTAAAGGAAGCAAATTCTTCACGATACTTTACCCCACTTTCTTTTATTTTACGTGATAAAACCAAAGGCAAAGCAATACCAATAATTGTGTATCCTAATACTGCTACTATCGCAAGATACCAGCTTGATATAATTCCAACAAATATTATTACAGATATTGACACTAGCACAGCAATACAAATAGGAGATATTGTATGTGCATAAAAAACTTCCAAAGTTTCAATATCGGATGTAATCATTGCAATAATATTTCCTTTTTGCTTACTTTCAAGTTTTGCTGGACACAACACCCTAAGTGCTCCAAATATTTTATCTCTCAAAACTGCCAAAAGCTTAAACGCAATATAGTGATTGCTGTATTGTTCAAAGTAACGCAATATACCACGCAATACACCACAGCTTATAATAAGCCCGATTATAAGTCCATAAGACATTGTAATTGTTTCCCCTATTATCTTTGCAATGCCTATTGCACCAAAAACAGTTACACCCATAGCGCAAACAAATCCAAAGCTACCGTTTATTACTGCCAAAAGCATTATAAATCCCAAAGAGCCAAGTAATAATATAAGGTTTGCCATTATTTTTGCACCACTTCTACGCTTTACATTGTTTATTGTAGGGGTACTTTTATTAATATTGTCTAACTTTTTATTATGACTATTTTCTTTTAAAGTCTTGCTAATCATACATACCCCTCCTCTAGTTCTTTTTGTGTTGAATATAATTTTTCATAACCATTTTTATTTGCCATCAACGTGGTATGCGTTCCATATTCTTTTATTTGTCCGTTTTGCATAAAATATATATTATCTGCACTAACTACATTTGCTAACCTATGTGATATTACAATAACGCTTTTATCTTTGGATAATGCTTTTATATTTTGCATTATAATCGCTTCACTTTCGATATCTATATTACTAGTTGCTTCATCAAAAATATATATATCTTTATTAGCCACCAAATTAACTGCAAGTGCTAGACGCTGTTTTTGTCCACCTGAAATATTTCCTCCGTCTTCAGATATAATTTTATCTAATCCACCATTATTTTTTATAAATTCTTCAAGATTTACAAGCTTTAATGCATCAAAAATCTGCTCATCTGTTGCACTGCTGTTTGCTAATAAAAAATTTTCTCTTACAGTTTGGTTAAAAATATAGGTATTATAACTTACAACCGATAAATGCGAGTAATAATTGTCTCTATTAAGATTTTCTAATCGAACATTTCCAATGTTTATATTACCGCTTTTTGGACGCAGTGCTCCAACAATCATATTGACTATAGTGCTTTTCCCAGAGCCGCTTTCTCCAACTATAGCTGTCATACCTTTTTTAGGAAAATTCATATCAATACCTTTTAATACATCACGTTTGCCATCATAAGAAAAAGTAATATTATTTAATTTGATAGTTGTTTCGCTGACTTTTTCATTTCCCCATACAGGGTCGGGAGTGTTTAGAAGTGCAATTATTTTTTTACCTGCACTTGCTCCGTTCATAGCAATATGAAATGCAGAGCCAAATGCACGGAGTGGCAAGAAGAATTCTACTGCAACTAATATCAAAAAGAGAGAAGATACAGGATTTAATCCCCAACATATAGCACCGCAAATACTAAGTGCTATTCCTATTCCGGCACCACCATAAGCTACCAAATCCATAATAGTAGTACTTGCAAGTTGCATGACTAATACTTTCATAGTAATTTTACGAAATTCTTCAGCACTTTCATTCATTTTGTCGTGTCCTGCTTTGTCAGCTTTAAATATCTTTAATTCTTTTAATCCTTGTACATTATCCAAAAAGTTATCGCCCATTGATGTATACTTATCCCAATATTTTGCAAATATTTTTTTTGCATATTTAGATACCGCGATAATTGAAACAGGTATCAATGGTACGCAAGCAAGCAATACCAAAGATGTACGCCAATCTATCCAAACACACATAATAAATAGCGCAATAGGAGCTAAAAGTGCATAAAAAAATTGAGGCAAATAACTAGAATAATATAAATCGAGCTGTTCAACACCTTCCAAACTTATTTGAGTTAACCCCGCCATACTCATGCCATCAGTTGAATTTACACCCAATTTTACAATTTTATTATATGTACGCTCACGCAAATCTTTTTTTACTTTCCTGCCAATAGTATCTTTAACATCTCCGATAAATTTTGTAGTGCAAAAACGTACTATGATTCCAATAACCATAAAAGCAAGTGGGTATAAAAATAAATACCATTGTGCTTTTATTGTCACCAAATAAATAGCATAGCAAATGCTTGCAGTTATACCAATATTAGCTACAAGACCAAGTAATTGAAAAGCAACAACAATAAATATATATTTTTTATTCTTGCCTAAAAGTTGAAACAAGTCTTTATCTATCATTTTCTTTTATCTCCGTTTTTAATTTTTTATACTTTATCATTTGTGTTACATGAGAAATTGAAAATATTGGATGCGAGAAAATCATTCGCGGCCCGGAATACCTCATTACAGATTTTATTTTCTTACGCATTTCGGGTTTATAGCAATGTACCTTGCAAAATGAGCAAAATTTTTTATTTTCTTTAAATGGACATTTTTCTAGTCGAAATAACGCATATTCGATGAGTTCCCTACATTCTGTACACGTATCGTTCCCTTTTACTCCTTGTTGTTTTCTCTCAAACTTATGATTACCTTTACAATACATTGTTATCATTATAGGAATTAATTTTTTTTCTTTTTCCCATGACCTTAATTCATTTTTCATATCAATCCTTCATTGCAAATTTACAATTATTTATTTGAAGTATAAAATTTATATTCAGTTCGCCGTAGCGAACATAGTGACAAAAAAAATAAACTGATTTTATTATTATATACTATATACTTTATGAAACCTATAAATTTATTTTTTAGTTAGCCGTAGCGAACTTGTATCCAAAAAAATAGCAAAATTTCTTTTGCTATTATAATATTACAGTAAATTTTAAATTTTGTCAACTGTTTGTTCGCCATTGCGAACTTGTTTTTTTTATTAGTTAATTTAGTATGTTTTATCGTGTATTTTTACGATTAATTTATTTTTTTAGTAACATACAACCATTTCTTTCCATAACCATATACTATATCAACATTAAGTAATTGTTTTGGCAAATTTAAAAAAAATTGTTTTAAAATTATTGATATTCCGTCAGTTTTGTTATATAATTAATTCAATTAGAAAATTACTTCGGAGGTATAGTATAATGCAATTTACTAACAAATATCTACAAGATGTTGTAGCAAAAGTTCGTGAGAAAAATGCTAACGAGCCAGAGTTCATCCAAACTGTTGAAGAAGTTTTGAAATCTCTTGAGCCGGTTATTGAAAAACACCCTGAGTATGTTAAAGCTAACCTTATTGAAAGAATGGTTGAGCCAGAGCGTGCTTTCACTTTTAGAGTGCCATGGGTTGATGACAACGGCAATGTTCAAGTAAACAGAGGTTTCCGTGTTCAATTTAACGGTGCTATCGGACCTTACAAGGGCGGTCTTCGTTTCCACCCATCTGTTTATATCGGAATTATGAAATTCCTAGGCTTTGAGCAAACTTTCAAAAACAGCTTGACAGGTCTTCCTATCGGTGGCGGTAAAGGTGGTTCTGACTTTGACCCAAGCGGCAAATCCGATGCTGAAGTTATGAGATTCTGCCAAAGCTTTATGACTGAGCTTTACAAATATATCGGACCGGATGTAGACGTTCCTGCAGGAGATATCGGTGTAGGTGCAAGAGAAATCGGATATCTATATGGTCAATACAAACGCATTAAAGGCACTTTTGAAAACGGCGTTTTAACAGGTAAAGGCTTGGCTTACGGCGGAAGTTTGATTCGTCCTGAGGCTACAGGTTATGGTGCTACATACTTTACTCGCGAAGTACTTGCTCACTTTAACGAGAAAATCGCAGGTAAGACTTTTGCTCTTTCCGGTTTTGGTAACGTTTGCTGGGGTGCTGTTAAAAAGATTACAGAACTTGGCGGTAAAGTTGTTACAATCTCCGGTCCGGATGGTTATATCTATGACAAAGACGGCGTAAATACTGAGGAGAAAATCAATTATCTACTTGAAATGCGTGCTTCGGGCAGAAACAAAGCTAAAGACTATGCAGATAAATTCGGTGCTAAATTCTTTGCAGGTAAAAAACCTTGGGGCGAGAAAGTTGATGTTATTATGCCTTGTGCTACTCAAAACGAAGTTAGAATCGAAGATGCTAAACAAATCGTTGCTAACGGCGTAAAATACTATATCGAAGTTGCAAATATGCCAACTACAAACGAAGCTCTTGAGTACTTGATGGAAAATGGTGTTGTTTGTGCTCCTGCTAAAGCTGTTAACGCAGGCGGCGTTGCTTGCTCTGCTTTAGAGATGAGCCAAAACAGCATGAGATATTCTTGGACTGCTGAAGAAGTAGATAGCAAACTTGACCAAATTATGAAAAATATTTACAACGCTTCTAAGGAAGCTGCTGAGGAAGAAGGTTTTGGCTACAATCTTGTTGCAGGTGCAAATATCGCAGGTTTCAAGAAAGTTGCCGAAGCTATGATGGCTCAAGGTATTATCTAATATAATTGCTCTTAGGAAAAATCTTTTTTCTATAATGCTAAAATCATGTTGATAATACGGCATTTAATTATTATGATATAAAACAAAATCACGGGATTGTTTGATACAGTCCCGTTTTTTGTTGTGTAATTATACATAATTACTACCATTATAAAACCAAAACAATGTTTTTATTAATTCAGTAGTATAAATGTTATTATGAGCATATCCTACTGTCTGCATATAATCATACGTTGATATCAAAGCGGCAAATTCGTTTTTATGCGATATATTACGACAAAATCGATTACCGAATTTAAGGTAACCGATTATTTTTAAATTAAAATATCATTCTTTTAAATGTGACAAATAAAGTTTTATCTAAGCCTTATTTCACCAGTTTTTCTGTCCATATAGCCCCATTTGCCGTCTTTTTTTACGATTGCAATGTCATTTTCAAAGGAAGTTGCTGCCTCATAAATAAAGTCAAACACCACATTTCCTTCTTTATCAATATAACCGCACTTATCGTCTTTTGTAACAGATGCCAATCCTTCACTAAAACTGCAAGCTGTATCATACTGAATAGGTATTACAATTTCTCCTTGTTTGTTGATATATCCGCATCTTTCATTTAATTCCACACAAGCCAACCCTTCCCTAAAATTAAATGCCTCTGTAAAAGTAGGCTCAATAACAACCTTGCCGCTTTCCGTCTTATATCCCCACTTGCCGTGTCTGTAAAATTTATAAAGGCCATCAGGATTTTTAATAGGAGGTAAATCTTTTATTGCTTTTGCGATTTTCTCCTCTCTTTCTTGCTTTAAAGTTTTTTTAGCTGGTACACTATCATTAATAAAACTGTCAATGTCATAGCTGTTAACTTTCAACCGCTTTGGCTCGGGTTGAGATTTTTGCACCTCTTGAGCTTGTTTTACAGGCTCTGGTTTTGCAGCCTTTTGCGGTTGATTCTGTTTTTTATTATCAAAATTTTGCTTATTATTGTTGTTTTTATTGTCTGAATTATGTTTGTTATTAGCTGTGGCTTTAGTTTCGAAATTAGTTTTTTTATCCTCTTTTTTCCCTTTTTCAAACTTAGGATTGTTGTTTGTGTTTTTATTATTGTCTTGCGCTTTGTTTACCGCGCCTTTGTTATTTTTGTTTTGTTTATCATTAAAATTATTTTTCTCTTTTTTTTCTGTCTGTACATTGCCGTTGTTTTTAGAGACCTCTTGTTGTCCGTCTTCCGCAGTAGTAGCAGCAATCGGAGAACGTTTGAAATCAAGCCCTACATTTTGCAATTTTTTTAGCACTTCAAATACATTTTTTTTGTTTATACCGGGGATTTTGTATAAATGCTTCATTTGGCATCTGCATAAATCGATAATTTTATCAATTTCAACCCCTTTCAATTTTTTCAAAGTATATTCACTTAACCCCAATTCTTCAATATTTTTTTGTAATAAAGAAACATCCCCTTCGGGCATATAATCTTGATTGGGTTTAACAAAATTTGTTTTAGCCATACCGCCTCCGCTGCCTATTATATTTTAAGGCAATTACATTCACTTTTATAATAATATAAATATTATAATATCCTATTTATTGTAGCATAATTTCCATAAACTTGCAAGACAAATTTAAAATTAAAAGAAAAATGTTTACTTTTTTTAACTAATGGTGTATAATCAAAATGTAGTTTTGTACACATAAAGAGGGTTATATGAAAAAATCGCTTGTATTTATTATATTTATTCTGCTTATTACGATACTTGCCTTTCCGGTCGCTTTTGCGGAAAGTTCATCTGCACGCGAAAATTCCGAAATATTGGAAAGTACTGTTTTATCTAATATGGATAACTATATGAAACTAAGCAACCCTGTCGCAATAGATAAAACGGATAAATACCTTGCAGTTGCAAACGATAAAACACTTTTCGTACAACCTCAAGCGAACAAGCAAAACAGCTACTATCTTAACATTATAAAAAACGATACTCCAAATGATTTTATCACTAAAGTTATAGTGATTGACAACAGGATAGTCGTTTTGGTCAAAAATAATCTTACCCAATCAAGATTGGTTATTGTAAATGCGGAAAATAAAAATATTACTTCCCTAAACAATTATACAAACACTTACAACATTACAAAACAAGGCGATAGACTTGCCATAATAGACAGCAACAAACTATATATCTGCTCGGTTGAATTAAATAATGTAACACAAATAAAAGCTTACGATATGTTTGTAGGTACGGCAAAGCAAGAGACTTTTAAATTTATTGACAATATAGGATATATTCAAAACTCCGATACATACGATTTCCACAAATGCGAGCTTAATGATAGTGAAAATAAATGCAATATTACAACAGAAAAAATAACATTGGGCAAAAATATTAACGACTATTATATAGACGGAAACAAAATACATTATGTTGACTCAAACAATAATTTGTTTATAGACGGAAAGCAAATTGAAATGAGCGGCACGAACTTTAAACAACTTTTGATTTTCGGCGACAGTATTTTGACAACTGCGACCACCGACGATACTAATACAACCGATAACGGTAAAGTATATCAGTTTGACAAAAATGGAGCATTGACAAACTTAATTACTAGCAAAGGCGACGATTTATACAGGTTTGACACCCCTCAAAGTGTTTTTAGTGATGGCACTTTCCTTTATATTGCGGACACAAACAACAAACGTATAATCAAAAGAAGTGTGGATAACGATAGCAGAACACCTTTCGAGTTGGAAAAAACACCTGTAAAAGTTGTAGCAGTTCAAGGTAAAATTTATTTTATTGACAACAAAAATAATCTTTATAACACAGATAATTTGCTTATACGCGAAAATGTACTTTCCATTGCCGTATACAATACCAAACTTTTGATATTAAGCGACAACAAAGTACTTTCCTATGACGGAAACACCACCTCCGATTTAATTGTAAATGTAGGACAAGTTAATGAAATTACAACAGCTGTCAGCACTAATTATGCGTATTTGATAGATAAAAATACAGGTACAGTAAAAAAGTATAATTTGGAAAATCCGACTGACCCTATATTTATCGATAATCAAAATGTTGTAAGCGGTCGCAATTACAACATTGATTTCAGAGGCAATTTGTATGTTGAAAACAACGGAGTAATTACAAAGTATTCTCAGAACGGAAAGTTTATAAAAGAAAAGGAATATCAAATAAACAATCTAGATGCGACCTCAAAAATCGCAACCGCAGTTGACAGCATAAACGCTCACTATTATTTTACTAGCGAAAACGACCATTTACTTTTTGAGATAGACGGCGAAAAAATGGGACTTGTGGGAACAAAAAATATTACATTTGATAACCCTACTCAATTTGATATTATAAAAGCAGGAAAAATCAAAGCAACAACCATTGCATACATAACACCAAACAATCCGGAGTCTGCAAGATTTGTCAGCGAAAATGAGATATTTTTGATTCTTGCCGAAAAGGAGTATAACGGCAAACTATACTATTATGTAACAGCGGAACACCTTGCACAAAAAGAGTACATTTTATCGGACGATATTACACCTATTGACAATGTCGATATGAACGCTCTTAAAATGAAAGCTTTGGTAAAAAACGTTATAGTTTATCAATACCCGTTCAAGTATGCGGACAAATTGCAAATTAACGGCAAAGACTATTTACTTAGCCCGGATACAGAAGTATCGTGTATCACATTGATTGCTACAGAAGATATTTGGAATTGGTACAAAATTTCCATTAACATCGCAGGCAGCACACAAATCGGATATGTATATGCAGACTATTTATCAAAAGTCATACCTACTTCGCCTGAACAAAATATCATATTTATGAAGACAAAAGCTCCGAAAATAGGTACTAATATACTTATTTACGAAAAAGCAGACATCAATTCCGCAGTATTATTCGACGATTTGAAGGATGGTATGGATATTCAAATAATTGGCAAATATGACTCTAATACGACCTTTACCAAAGTGTATTATAAGGATAAAGTAGGATATATTTTAAATGAAAATTTGCAACCAAATGGTCTTACACCAAATCAAATAATTGCTATTACCGTTACTTCAGTTGCAATAGTTGCCTTTGTAATAATCGCAATATTGTTTACTCACAAAAACAAAAATGCCAAAAAGAAAATCGAAAATATCGAGCCGGATATTTTGGCATAAACTCACAATTAAATTTATGTTTAAAATAAAAAATATGCACTTTAAACAGTGCATATTTTTTATTTATAATCTTTTTAATCAAATTACTTTTAGTGGTAAAATTTTTGCGATATTACCCGCAATATTAGGAATCATTGTACCTCTGGAATTCATATTTTCAATGCGTATCTCCTCGCTGTTGATTGGTACTATATCGCCATTCTCCCCTACCAATATCAAATCGTAAGGCTCTTTTACATATCCTGCAAACAAAATAGAATAACCCGTTTTATCGGTAAAGCTTTGAATTTTGTTACCTTTTCTATTACGTCCTGATACCTTTATTAAGCCTGCAATAACCTTTTTAGCACAGCCTTTGTCGGTTACGATAATAATCTCGCCCTCATCATCGATTTGCTCCGCAAATTCCACATAGTCGCCGTCTGACAATGACATTCCGATAACCCCTTGTGACTTTCTTCCTGTTGGCGTTATTTCGCTTTCCATATTAAGTGCAACGCCCTCGTGACTGATTGTGATTATTGTTTTACTGTCGTCCTTGGTATCCACATAAACTACTCTATCGTCTTCCTTAATGCTGGTTGCTTGATAGAATTTTTTATTTATCAAATACTCTTCGCCTCTACCAACCTTAACCATACCGCTACGCATAACAAACAGCAAGTTTTTGTTTTCAATTTGTTCCTTTGTCATAAGTTTTATAACAACTTCGCCCTTTGCCAAATCGCCAATAACTTTAGCTGCAGGTGCACCTTTACTTCGCCATTTTTCTTCTTTCAAATCATCGATATTGATTTGTGCGACATTCCCCATATTCGTAAACGCGTAAACAGGCGATAAATTACTACAAGCGACAATGCTTGACGGAATGTCTTCGCTAGAGCAGTTTTGAGAAGTTTTGTTTGCTCCCTTATAAGTTTTGCTTGTCAAAAATTTAATGCAATTTTGGTTTGTCAAAATGCAGTAACCTTTCTTTTCCTCAATTTCGTTTACATCGTAAACTTGTATTTTTTGCTCTATTCCGTCCACAAAAATATGTGAGCGGCGGTCTAACTTATATCGTTTGCGAATATCCAAAAGTTCCGCTTTGACAATGGAAAGTTGTTTGCGTTTGCTACCTACGACACTTGTCAAATAGTCAATGGTTTTTAAAAGTTCGGCTATCTCTTCCCTTAAATTGTTAACTTCCAATTTAGTTAATCTTGCAAGTTTTATCTCTAGTATAGCCTGTGCTTGTTTTTCGCTTATTAAAAATCTTTCCTTAAGTTTTGCTTTGCACTCGGCAGGAGATGCGGAAGATTTGATAATTTTTATAACTTCGTCAATGTTTTCGATAGCAATTATAATGCCCTGCAAAATATGCTCTCTTGCTTTTGCATTTGCTAGTTGATATTGCGAACGTCTTAAAATCAAATTTTGTTGGTAATTTACATAATATCTTACCAAATCCAACAAGCCAAGTTGTTGAGGCTTGCCGTCCGCTATTGCAACCATATTTATGTTGAAATTTTGCTGTAAATCGGTGTATTGGAAAAGATTATGCAATAATTTTTTGTGATTGCAATCACGCTTAAATTTGATTATTGCACGCATACCCGTTCTGTCAGATGCATCTATTATATCGGTAATGTCTCCGAATATTTCCTTCTTGGTTTCCCTATACTCGTCGATTTTTGCAAGCAATGCAGCTTTATTGACTTGATAAGGCAACTCAGTTATGACAAAACTAAGTTTATCGCCATCCTTTTCTATCATAACTTTGGCACGGATAGCTATTTTACCCCTACCTGTTTCGTATGCCCTTTTTAAATCTTCATTGACCAAAAGTTCTCCGCCTGACGGAAAATCGGGAGCTTTTATATACTCCATTAGGTTATCCAAACTAATTTTAGGATTTTCAATATATGCACACACACCGTCGATAACTTCGGTAATATTATGCGGAGGTATATTGGTTGCAAGTCCTACGGCAATACCCGATGCACCATTTACCAACAAATTAGGGAATCTGCCCGGCAACGTTCTAGGCTCTTTTAAAGTATCGTCAAAGTTAAGCATCCAATCCACAGTGTCTTGCTCGATATCTCTAAGCATTTCCAATGCAAGCGGTTGCAAACGCACTTCCGTATACCTCATAGCAGCTGCGGAGTCGCCGTCAATACTACCAAAGTTACCGTGACCGTCTACAAGCATACTGCTCATGTTGAACGACTGCGCCATTCTTACCATCGCACCATAAACGGATGTATCTCCGTGAGGATGATATTTACCCAAGCAATCGCCGACAATACGTGCTGATTTTCTGTAAGGTTTGTCCGGTGTTGTGCCAAGTTCGTACATTGTGTACAATATACGCCTTTGCACAGGTTTAAGTCCGTCCTCGACCCTTGGCAATGCCCTATCCAAAATAACATATTCGGAGTATGGCATCATTGAATTGTGCAGCACATCGGATATTTCACAATCAAGTACGGTGTCCTGAAAAACAGCTTTATCTTTTGCCATACTAACCTCCTATTTTTTCAAAAGTATCTTGTTTATTAAAGTTTGCATTTGTGTTGATATATTCCTTACGGGCGGTTGCATTGTCCCCCATGAGTGTTGTAATCATTCTCTCGGCTTCCGTTACATCATCCACGGTAACTTTCATCAATGAGCGATTTTCTGGATTCATCGTAGTTTCCCACAGCTGTTCGGGATTCATTTCTCCAAGACCTTTGTAACGCTGAATAGTCTTTTTACCGTTTATGTTCTCAAGCAATTCTTTAAGCTTTATATCGTCGTAAACGTAAGTTACTTCCCCTTTGTTTTCCACTTTGTAAAGAGGTGGCATACCTATATAAACATGCCCCTCCAAAATAAGCGGTCGCATATATCTATAAAAGAAAGTTAGCAATATCGCCCTGATATGTGCACCGTCTTGGTCGGCATCCGCAAGTATGATAACTTTGTCATATTTTAAATTGTCAATGTTAAAATCATGGTAAAAGCCTGCTCCGAGTGCACTTATTATAGTGCAAATTTCCTCATTTGCCAGCGTTTTATCCAACTTTGATTTTTCCACATTAAGCGGCTTGCCTCTAAGCGGCAAAATCGCTTGAAAATTTCTATCCCTGCCATTTTTTGCAGAGCCGCCCGCAGAGTCTCCCTCAACTATAAAAAGCTCATTCCTTTTTGCATTTTTACCTATGCAAGGCGCCAATTTACCAACCAACTTGTTGCCCGCAATATCACGCATTTTTTTGGATACTTCTTTGCTGTTTTGCAACCTTTCCCTTTCTTTTTTAGACTGTATTGCAAGCGCGAAAATATCCGCAATCATAGTTTTTGGCAATTTTTTATAAACTTCTTGCAAGCTGGAAAAAACCATATCTTCAAGCGGTTTTTTAATCCACGCATTTGAAAGCTTTGATTTGGTTTGGCCCTCAAACTCGGGGTCACGCATTTGAATAAGCATTACGACAGTAAGCCCGTCCCTAAAGTCATCGCCAACAAACGGAGTATCTTTTTCCTTAATATATCCGTTGTTTTTGGCATAGTCATTCATAAATCTTGTCAAACCTTGTTTAAAACCCGTCTCGTGCGTACCACCCTCATGAGTAGGTATATTGTTGACAAAACTTGTTATACTCTCCACCCCGTCGGTATGTTGCATTGCGGCTTTAATACGAATATTATCCCCAATACTTTCAAAATAAATAGGCGTATCGTAAAGGGCTTTTTTATTTTCGTTTTGATACTTTACAAAATCTACAAGCCCGCCGTTATAATGGTAGCTTGCACGCCTAGGCAAACCATTTTCGTCTCTTTCACGCTCGTCACGCAAAGTGATTGTAAGGTTGTTATTTAAAAAAGCAAGTTCTTTTATCCTTTTGTTAACCACATCAAAAGATATCCTGTTATGTCCAAAAACCCTGTCATCCGGCATAAAAACAACTTTAGTTCCATGCAATTTTTTATCGCATTTTTTGCTAGTCATTTCCGTTTTTCTTATACCGCTTTTGATTTTTCCATTTATTTCGGGAGAGTGAAACTCTATATAATTTTCAGAGCCGTTACGCCAAACAGTTGCATTAAGCCACCTTGATACAGCGTTTGTAACCGCCGAGCCAACGCCATGCAAACCGCCGGAAAATTTATAATCGTCACTGCCGAATTTTGCACCCGAGTGAAGTTTTGTAAATACTATTTCCAAAGCGGGTATTTTAAGTTCCTTATGAATATCCACGGGGATACCTCTGCCGTTGTCAGTAACGCTCACGCTTCCGTCGGACAGCAATTCAATATCCACCCTATCGCCGTAACCATTGGCAATTTCGTCAATACTATTATCAACAATTTCCCATAAAATATGGTGCAATCCTTTTGAAGACGAATCCCCGATATACATACCGGGTCTTAAACGCACTGCATCAAGTCCTTCTAAGACTTCTATGCTATCGGATGAATATTCATTGTTTTTCATAACATGCTCCTTATCCTAAATATTCCGTTATTTTTATAGCCAAAATACTCAATTTTTTTGCAATAAAGATAATAATAAAAGTAACATTATTTTATATTAATTATATTGTAACATATTATTTAAAAAAAATAAAGAGTGATTGACAAATTTTTTATAAAAATATTCAATCACTCTTCAATTATAGTCAAATATATTCTAAAACGTGTATTTTATTTTACAATCTACTTTCAGTCTAGCCCATTTTACTTATTAGCAATACAGTTTTTAAAAAATTCCATCGCATCAAACATTACTTGGTCACGGATATCTTCATTTAATAGTTCATGCCTTTTTTCCGGATAAAGCTTGATTGTAACATCTTTAATGCCGCTGTCAACATAAGTATCGTACAACTTTTGTACTTTTACACCATATCCGCCGACAGGGTCTTTATCTCCGCTGATAATAAATATTTTAAGCTCTTTTCTTATGCAATCAAGATTGCATTCCTCATACAAATCTTTAACTCCGCTAAATAATGAACGGAAAAATCCGATAGATGCAGTCGCTCCGCTCCATTCGTCTTCGTTATATTTTTTAACAGAATCCAAATTGCTACATACCCACGCATTTTGCATTTTATCGTAAGCAAATTTTTTATCAAAGCCACCAAACGCAACTTTTGTGATAAATTTAGCAGGTTTATCTTTTCCTAAAATTGCACATTGAAGTTTGGATACTATTCTGCCAACGGATATATCAAGACCTTTTTGTTTTGCCGAACCGCATAGAATAACTCCCTCAATCAAATCACTTGCCCTTTGTATAAAAGATTGGCTTAAAAATGAGCCGAAACTATGTCCAAATAAGCACAATGGCAAATTGTATTTTTCCTTTATATGTTTTGCCAAATCGATTTGGTCAGCAACAGTATCCGCAAAACTATCTCCGCGGGTAACAATGCCGAGTCCCAATCCTTCTACAGCAGTCCTGCCATGTCCTCTCGTATCCATGCCTACAACTATAAATCCGTTAAAGTTTAAAAACTCCGCAAAAAAGTCATACCTTTGAATGTGTTCTGCCATACCGTGAATAATTTGTACAACACCGATTGGCTCTTTCACATCATCCCAATAGTAGGCATAGCTTTCAAATCCTGACTCGCTTTTAAATTTTTCTGCAACCATAATAACTCCTAAACACTGTGCTATAATTTATCTTTATCAATAGTTAGTATATGCTAAATTTTATTCATTTATTTGTATTATACTATCATTAGTATATTTTACTACAAATAAAATAATTTTTCAACAAAAATGACTTGCTTATAAATATTTCTTTCAAAAATCGGCATATTTTAACTATTTTGGGTAATAAAATAAAATGAAATATAAATTTATTTGCATAAATTTTGCATAAGGCAGGTCACAATGAAAACTATAGTCTTGACAGGTGGAGGAAGTGGCGGACATATCATCCCAAACATAGCATTGCTCCCTTATCTTAAAAAGCATTTTGACAATATTTACTATGTAGGCGAAAAAGGTGGAATGGAGGAAAAAATAGCCGCAAAAAACAATATCCCTTTTTATCCTATTAAAGCTATCAAGCTAGATAGGACAAAGTTGTTACGCAATTTAAAAATTCCATTTGTTTTACCTAAATATATAAAAGAAAGCGTGGAATTGCTTAAAAAACTAAAAGCAGATGTGGTTTTTTCTAAGGGCGGATATGTCTCGCTACCTATCACTTATGCTTGTAGCAGATTAAACATTCCGTACGTTGTTCATGAGTCGGATAAAAGCTTAGGAGTTGCAAATAGACTTGCCGCAAAAAACGCAAGCAAAGTTATAACCTCGGATATTTCCTGCAACAAATCAAGCAAATATATCACTTTAGGAACACCTATTCGTGACGAAATATTACAAGGAAACCCGTCGAAAATCGTTACTAACCTAAAATTAAACGTTAACAAACCTACAATATTAGTCGTAGGAGGAAGTTTGGGTGCAAAGGCAATAAATGACTGTATAATTAGTTGCATAGGCGATTTAACAAAAAAATACAATGTAATACATTTGACAGGAAAAGGCAAGCTATCAAATGTAAAAACCGACGGATACTATCCATTGGAATATGTAGATAATATCGGCGATTATTACGCCGTTGCAAATTTGGTAATAGCACGTAGTGGTGCGGGAGTTATAACCGAACTGCAAGCCTTGGGTATGAAAAGCATACTTATTCCGCTGCCCGAATCTGCCTCTCGTGGCGACCAACTAGAAAACGCCGCAAAAAGCAACTTTACCGTAATTAGGCAAGAAGATTTGACCGCCGAATTACTAAAAGATAAAATTTCTTACACACTTGCCGCCCCTAAACCGATAAGCAATTATGACAAAGAGACTTCGCAAAAAATTACCGACCAAATAATTATGAGTTTACAATAATTATAGTATAAAAAACAGTCCCTTATATTAAGAGACTGTTTTTTCGCTGTTTATTTCATTATGTATTAATTACATTGCAAGCTATTTGCAATTTGTATTTAAATACAGCTAATATGAAATTGTTTTGTAAGACTTATTTATTGTCTTCGTCCTCTACTTTTTCAATAAAACTGCTTTTGTCGGTATAACCGTTTCCGTCCGACGGATTGCTGATTATGCCAAGTGTAACAAGCACACCTAAAATAGAAGTTATAATTTCGTTCACATACGGTAAATCGAATTTTAACCCCATTGCTTGCAGTAGCATAAGTACTGCACTGATAATGCTTATCCACAAACCGTAATTTCTAAATTTACCCTTCATACATTTCCTCTGCGTTTAAAAACGATTTGATTGTTACTTGAGTTTTAATTTCTTTTACATCTTGCTCGATATCCATAACCGCGCCTAATTCCTTGGTTAAGGTATTAACCAACTTTTGATAATTTTGCTCACGATATCTGGAATCTTTTAAAACATAAAATAGCAATAAAACAAAAAGTACCGCAAACACACCGCTTTTCGCTATCATCAATAAAATTTCGTTATCCATTTTGAATTTCCCTAATCAACCTGTAATATCTAGGTCCTAAAAATGCTTTTAAAGGAGCGTTTTTATCTATCGATTCAAGGGCTGACTGTCTGGAAAAACCACTGTAAAACTCTTTTGCTATTCTTAGCCTTTCGTCATACTCGCGCTCACGCTCGGGACTATTAAATGTGCCGTTTAGTTCTGCCTCTTTCATTTCGGCCTGCATGTCTTGCATTTCTTTGGCTTTTTCTTTTACAACTCTATCCTGATACTCTTTATAGTTTTTCTCTTCTTGTGCCGTTTTTTTATTAGCATTTACAACTTCTTCCGCCTTTTTATTTTCCTCGTCTAAAAGTTTGTTAAACATATTTTCCACATTTTTAGTAAAAGCTGCATCAAGAGAAGCAATTTTATTTTCCTGCTCGGTTTTTAAGTTATCCTTTTTTGTCTTTGTTGTATTTAGCTTATTTTGCAAGGCTTGCATAACTTCGCCGATATACCTGTCTCGTTCGCTCTCCAAATCACTTTTTTTCGCTCCGATTATCGAAGAATCGGCAATACCGTTTTTGCTTGCGGTCGACTTAAAAGATTCCGTTTTATCATTATATTTTTCCGTATAACTATCGTTTTTCTTTTCCGCATCTTCGATATAACCTTTTTCGGTTTGCTCTACGTTTTCCAACTGCTCTTTATACTTGTTATTTGTTTTGTCTTTTTCACTGTTATAACTGTCTTGGTAATAGTCCTTACTATTCTCTCTTAGAGTTTGCTCATCGATAGGTTCATACTCTTGCAAATATTCAAAAGTTTTATCTTCGGGTCTATATGACTCGCTATAATCTTTTACTATTTCTTCAAGTCTTTGCCTTTCTTTTACTTCCATTCCCGCTAAAGTATTTAACAATTCCTGCTCTTTTTCCGTAGAAACATCTTCTTTAAACAAATCTTTAAAAAAATGACCTATTTCATTAAATATTCCCATACTCACTCCTATATTACCCTAAGGTCTGCACTATCAAGTTTAAGTTTTGCGGCAAGCATACCTTCGCCCGTACATTCCACAGCCAAGCTGTAAAGTTTGTTTGACTTTAACAAAATATCGCCTGCTGCAATCACACCTGTCAGCGAAGCAATAACTACATTGTCAAGTTTAACTACTATACTTACAGGCTTGTCCCCCATAACTGTTATATCATAACTAAGCACCTTGTTCGCTCCGTACACATTATGGGCAAACACAATCTGCGTATTTCCTTGCGTATTATTTTGACACAAAACTTTACTTTGCTTAACTTTGTATTTAAGCCTTTCAATCTTGCTTTCCAGCTCATCTATCACTGCATTAAATTTATTCATCAATTTTCCTCCAACACCGAATATTCAATCACAGGCGACGGTACGTTTATATTTATACCTTTAGGGACAATTTCAATCTCAAACTCTTTACCTTTAAGATTAATAAGGGTTGACCTTTGCCCCGATATATTATAAAAATAATTTTTACCATCCGCATTGATTTTCAAATCGATAATGCTATCCCCACCAAAAACTATTCTTTTTAAAAGTTTATATTCTGCGGGACTGCCAAAATCTACTTTTCCCGATGCCCAAATTTTGCTTGAGTTATTACTTTCGTCCGATAAAACCTTTATCTCGTTTTCATAGCAAAGTAAAACTTTTTCCGCATTTTCAAATTTAACTTTGCACAAAAAATACGCCTTGTCACAAGTGATAAAATGATAATTTTTAAAAACAAGATTATACGCTATTATAAAATTATCTTCAATACTACTATTTTGTGCCTTGCACAAAAAATAGCAGTAATTACCTGTTGCAACCGCTGTAACTTCTCTATCCTCCAAAAAGCCTGCAAGTTCCTCGCAAACTGTGACGCAATTATAGCCGTCAAAAACACCAAGTCCTTTATTTGTAGCATACATAATTACATCCCCGCAATTAGCCACACTGCCTTTTTTAATGTTATTGGGAGAAGTTATTGTTTTTACAACAAACTCATCTTGCTCGGAATATGCGGTAATTTTTGTAAATCCGTCCTCTTGACACACAATCAAATTTTGATTAAAACTAATCAAATCATTGATATTTCCGTTTTCAAAAGACAAATTTATATATCCGCCCTCGTCAATACCTTGTACCCAATTAAACGGTGCAAAATCGTCGCTGAACAATAATTTGGTCGATTGTTCTTCCGCACCGAATATCCTGTAAAAGTGATTACATATCGTTGCAAAATTTGTAGTTATTTCACAATCTTCTATTATTTCGTTTTGCAATTTTTTCAAGCCGTTACTTGTTGCAAGTATCACAAAATTGTCTTCACCATATCTGTATACTGCGGCAGAATGGATATCGCAAGTCTTAGGGATTTGCGATTTTATCATACTGCCGTCTTGCATTTTAAGGACATAGTTTTTACTTTCTAGCACTACAAGCAGTTTTAAACCATTTTCGTTATATGGTATGATTTTGTCTATCTTTTCATCAAACACCAAATCAACGCTTTTAGGAGACAACGAGCTTACTAAAGCACCATTCAGCAGTTTTAAATTTTCTTGTTTCAGGCTGTAATCTATTGGCAAACTTTTGGAATATCCGTCCAAACTCACGCCCTTAAAATTTGTCACTTTAACTCGTCTTGTCGGCAAAAATTTTTTATAATAAATTTTTTTCATGCGTTCCACCAACCGTGCTTTAATTTTATTTCTTTTGTCACTCTGCAAGCTACCTTTAACATTTCGCGATATCTTTTATCATAAAGTGCCGAATCTTCGTATCTTCCTTGAAGCAAACAGTATTCCCCAAGTGCTCCGTATACAATAAGCATTGTGGTTATTTTAGGCGAAATATCTATAGTATCTCCAAGTTTTACCGCATCCGGCATATACATATATTGGATAATCATATTTCCGCTTTTATCAACAACAATTTCATTCGGATACATTTTAGCCCCGATTTTCATATTGTTTTTTGTTATTTTCTTTAAATTAATCAACCTTTTTGACAAACTGTCGTAAGGAATAATTCCATTTACGGCTTCCACCTCTTCGCTAAACTCTACAGGCAAATAGTCGCTTGCAATTTCAGAAACTATCATATTTATACACTTTACTATAGTATTGATTTCGCTGTCATCCTGCGGCAAATTGTTAATATCGTATTTGTCCCTGTCGCCAAGTCTTACCAAAACTTCTGTCAAAACATCTTCAACTTTCATACTATCCCTCACAATTCAGAATAGGAGGGAATGTAACTTCCGCCCCTATTCATATAGTTTACTATGCTTTCGGTTTTTTTGTGCATTTCATCCAAAGTTCGATTGATTATTTTGTTCTCTAAATTTCGGTTATACTCGTCAATCCCGTCAATTTCGTCGAGTATCTTATCCACTCGTGTACGCCTTACATATTCAACCGTGCGCGCATCAAGCTGTTTGTACGGCAATACTAATTGAAAGGTAGGTTTATGCCTTAAATTATGTAGCTCTATAACATTGTTTTTTACATTATAAAACAGCCTGTAATCATCGTCCAATTCCCTTATCCTAAAAGGAATATCAAAGCAATTACCGCTAATCAATCGTAACTTATCCATAAATTAAGCGCAAACAATACCTGTCAATTTTGCTTGACCGCAAGGTCTGTCACAAACTATGTCGGCATATTTAACCAATGTGGCAGTATATGTAGGATTGCCAAGCTTTTGTTTGATAACATTGCCGTTATCCCCCTCAAGCCATCTCCAATCGCATAATTGATGCATTTTGAAATCGTCAGTATTTAACAAATACATTTCGCCATCCTCAATAAATTTATCACTGATTAGTGGAATACCGCTGTAAGATAACGCTTTAAAACCACCGTCCAAAGTCATATAATCCACATTAAGTCTGTTTGCTGACAAGTTTTTGATATACTCTTTTTTAACATCATAAGCACAAGTGATAAAGTTTACTGCAGAGCCTGTCGCCTCATCGATATAATCGATAGCCTCTTGAATAGTTCCCATATCAAGACTTGTTCCGACATTTTTTGTATAAGGATTAAGCCAAGTATTTTCACTTCTCTTTAGTCCGTAAATGTCTTTTGTGCCGAAAATCGCACCTAAACCTGTAAGTTCATAGCCTTTTGAGTTTTGAATAGTGATATAATCGGTTGTTACAAAATTGGCAACCTCTTTATCAATTTTGATAGTTTTTGTGCTTCTGTCAACATCTATAATCCTAGCTTGAGAAACTTTTTTGCTACCATTGCTATCAATGATATCGATAACCATACCGATAGCAACCTTTTTAACGCTTGATAGAGTAATTGAAGAAGTAGAAGTCGCAGCTGCTGCAATATCTGCAAGTTTGCCGTCTCCGTCACCGTAAAGCATTCTGCCCAAATTGTATTTTGATGCTTTTAACAATCCTTCCATTTCCGCATTCAAAAGGTTAACAAATGCACCAACATTGCTTTGAGATGCTCTTATCGCTTTATCCGAAATTTCAATGCTGCCGTACAAGTTTTTAAGTTCGACTTTGTATTGTGCATAGTTGTTGCCCGCAGCCATTGGCAGACTTCCTGTCTCGTCGCCCGCACCTACACCGCCGTTCAATCCGTAAGATATAAGTTTGATAATATCCTTACCCCAAACGTCGCTGGAAGTTTGCTCGATTTTTGTAAGCAAAGGATTTACTTGTGCGTTTAATTGCTCGGTAACTACACCCAAATATACACTTTTTAACGCTTTGTCTGCTGTTTCCAAATTTACCATTTTAAAATCTCCGTGTTTCAATAAATTTTTTCGCCATTTTGCCCGCTTCGTCCAAAGTACGCGGTCTGTATGTCGGCGACACATACGAATTTCCGCCTTTTGTAATTGTTTGCGGAACTTTAATGCTGACAAGGCTGTCCAAATAATCCGCTACCACTTTATTTATAATATCCGCGTTAGTGTAAACGTAATTATTCAAAAAGTTCTCGTCATTTATAATTTTGCAAGGCTCGTTTATTTTACCCGCAAGCAGCTGTGCCAATATAAGTCCCAATTCCTCTACGCTGCCCGCAGTTTTAAGCTCGTCCGCAAATTGCTCCAACTCAGGGTTAACGTTCAACATTTTTTCAAAAATCTTATGATTATCTCCTAACTGATTTTCAAGTTCTTTTAACACTTGACACTTTTTCGTAAATTCTTTTTCTAATTGTTGATACCCCTCATACAAGCTATCTGCCGACTTAAATTTTCCGTAGGAGACAGCTGTTTCGCCATTGTCGGTTTGTATATCCGATTGCAAAGTTTGCTCTGTAAGAGTCTCCTCAACCGTAACCGGTGTTACTTCAGCCGTTTGTTCCGTAGTATTAATTTCTTGCATTATTATCCTCCGTTAATAAATTATTTTGATTTATCATAACCAAATACATTTGATGAGCTTTTATATGGTTGCTTATTCTTGCCACAACCGACTCGTTTTCCTCATTAATAACCGACTTAATGTGCTCGTCGATATGTAATTGATGGTTGTCATACTCCATTGGCGACATTTCTTTTTCTTTTAATGTCATATTTTCCTTTTGAGCTTTTACCCTATGACACTCGTTAATGTCTTGCACAGACTCCCAATTACCGAACCCGAGCATTTCCAAAAGTTTAAGTCTGTTTCTCTCACTCATACCGCCGTTAGAGTCCCTAAACATTCCCATTTTTACAAGTTCCAAAACCATATTCCGCCTGTTTGCAGGTGTTTCGTTAAGCTCGTTGTCGGTATCGAAAACCAAATCGTCGGATGCCAAGTCCGAGCCTTGAAAATACATAAGCTGTATTTCCCCGTTGTCCCCTGCAATACGTTTTAACCTTCTTGAAACCGCAAACTGTTTGTATAATCGCAAAATCAACTGTCCTATTTTTTTTACGGCATTTCGGATAGACTCTGCCGAAACGGAAATTCTTGTATCATCCTGCTCTTGTAGCAAACTTATTGCCGCGCCCGAAGTTACATTTGACGGTAAACTTGAACTTCGCATAAATTCACTAACGCCCGTTATATTTACAAAAGTGTCTTCCAACCTCGACTCTTCACTGTCAAATTCGCTAGGCACACTGCCCATATTGAGCATTCTAGGAGGATTGCATCCACCTCGGTAAATCAACACTTTACCTGGGGACAAGCCCTCTTCCTCCAAATTATCTGTATCCACAGAGCCGTCCTCAACTGCTAGCACACCCATAGCGATTCTGTTCATAAACTCATGCTTTTTGTTTTTTATTCCGTTATACGCTCTTTGAACGGGTATAATTCTTTCCACAATACTACTGCCGTAAAAATTAGTCACACTCTCAAGTGAAGTTTTTCTGACAAACGGCAAACCGAATCCTCCGTCTTGCTCTGTTTGATATGGCAAATCCTCTGCCACAACCAATTTATCGCCCGCAATAATAATGTGCCTGCCGTTTGGATATAACTTGGATGGTCTTTCAAATTCTTCGATTACCAAGCAAGAGTTTTCTCGCGGAGAAGTGGAATACCTTGCATTGCTTGCAGTATATCCAAGCCCGCCACCGTTAGGAACATTGTCAAAACTGAATACTTGCAAAGATTGCGGTTCAACTTGCACATCCCATATTTCCTTTACTTCGTCCACCGAATATACTTTTGCATGATAAATATATTTGCAATCTTCTATATTGTTGTTTGTAATTTTATCGGGAAAAATTTCATAAGGCGGACATAAAATTATATCTATATCCCCTTCCTTGACTATCTTTTTATCTTTCGCCTCGCCGATAGCACGCCCTTTATCGGCATTCCATACAACCTTAAAAAACACACTGCCGCAAATCTCGCTCCAAACATTGCTTTGAGCTAATATTTCGGACAGCTTATTTTCTTCCGAAATGGTTTTTAATACGTTAGTGGATAACTTTGCCACATTTATATCCTTTTCGTCTTGGCTGAAAGGTCTTACACTTACATTTGCCTGCACTCTGCCAAGTTTGGCAAGTCTTGTCTCTATAATTGGTGCAATATGGTTAAATACCTCCCTTTCTTGCCAAAAATACTGTTTACCATAATCTTCCACATCTCCTATAGGGGAGATTTCGCAATATTGATTGCCTTGAACAAAATTCATATTCAATCTCCATTGACTCTCAAGGGCTTTACGTTCGTCGCTTATTCGTTCAAAATCCTGCAAAACTTCCTTTACAATATCCTCTGCAAAATTTATTTTATTTTTCATTGCAATTTTTCTCCTTGTCTTTTTACCGAGCGATTAATAACGTTCATCGGACTTTTGGGAACAAATTCCTTGGTAAGCAATTCGAACAATTCTTTTGCACATTCCTCGCATAAATATATTTTGCGTCTTGATAGTACTCCGTCCTCGAATATTTCGTATTTTGCTTGATTTTTGCAAAGTCCGAAATCACACCTTACTTTTACTTTGAGATTTGCTAACTTCATTTTTATCCTCCAATTTTTTTAATAACTTCAGCAATCTGATTTTTTCGGCATATAATTCGCTGTCACTCAAATTGTTAAATTCTTCATCTTGCTTTGAAATTTCCAAATACGCTTTCAACGCTGCGACATCGGGAGGAACACTTTTAACCGTTACTTTTCTTTTTAACAGCTCGCCTCCCTTATCTTCGCCTGCGTACTCCTCAACTATTTCTTCCGTTTGATACCCCATGCCTTTTTTATATAAAGTTTCCAGCATAGTGTCACGTTTACTTTTTTTTACAGTCATACATTCCTCTTAATTGCCTACACAATAACAAATCATAATTTTTTGCAACTACGCACACATATTTTACTTTTACAATCTTCTTAATCTTCGCATTAGCTTGCTTTTATCTTTTTCAATTTCACTTAGCTCTTTAAATTTAGCTTCGTTAAGCGACGGCTTTGTCATAATATAATACCTTAAAGCATCCAATGTGTGGTCATCAACTTTTTTTGGATTGTCCCCGTTAGACCACCAATATGACTTTAACTCACGTATCAAGTTGACACAATTTTTAAAAATAAATAATTTTTGCGGACGAGCTTTCAAGTACTCTTTTACTCTTGCAATCCCACTAAACATATCCTTATTTACATTAGGATTAACAACTATCCCCTTTTCATAAAACAATTCGGCAACGCTTTTGCTGTATGCAAGGGTATGCTGCTTACTTGCACTATCTATCAAAGCTGAAAGTCTCCCTTTACTGTCCCTATGCCAATTAAGTTTATCTGCCAAGGCAAAAATCTTTTCGGTATGATACTCAATATCCCTCCCTGCTTCATAATGCTCGCCTACTACATAAATGTTTCCGTCATAGTCTACCGCAAAAAACAGACAAGCCAACGGATTGTTAAGCCCAGGGTCGATTGCGATATTGTCCTGCCATTCGCTTGGCACGGGAAAAGGCTCTACAATATGCATATTACTGTCAAATTCGGGATAAACAAGTCCGCTATTCGCAGAAAAGTTACCAAACCGTCTGCTGTCTACAGAATCACTGCTTAAAGTTTTTGTAAGCAGTTCCACCTCTTTTTTATTCAAAAAAGGGTTATCCGCCCATTCTATGTGTATATGCCATACTTCGGGATTATTGGATTTATTCAAATAAATTTCTTCGTAAACCCAAGTAAGTCCTTTTAGCGGCGTCATAGTTCCCCATACTTCTCCGCGCCTGTCAAGCACACGCATTATACATTCTTCATATATGTCATAAGGGGGCTCTTCGTCAAACCAAACATAGTCGAGCGATGTTCCTTGAAATTTTTCTCTGCCTTGGTCACAGCTTTTAAAACCTATTTTGGATAGTCCGCCGAATACATTTTTAATTACTATATGGTCAATAATACCATACTCAGGTGCCCCTTTACGTCCGGACATCATTACAATATCTTCTATCCAATCGGGATTGAGATAGTGTAAAATTTTTGCTTGAGCGACATCCCGCTGCACTTCATAAGAAAGCGAAACCACCCATCCGATAGTATTTGCTCGATTTTCTCTATACGGATGATTTCCCCTTGCCCACCAAATAGTTTCTACCGCACCGCACTCTGTCTTGCCACTGCGGTTGCCCCCAAATACCCATCTGTTACGCTTTGGGCATTTGTGAAATTCCATTTGTTTTTTATGTATTTTTTCGCCTGTATTGTAAAAAAGCAAGCGATTTTTATTTTGTCGTCTAAGTTCTTCTTTCTCAATACTCAGTATTTTTTTTACAATGCTGTTCACATCTTGCCCCATCAAAATCCTCCTATAAACATTTTTAAGCCGTTTTTGTAATAATCAAGCTATTTATGACAATTTTTTTTATAATTGGAAAGTTTTTTTTGAATTTTCTTGTTAAAATATCTCTAACTCAACAATAGGAGAGTAATTTATGAAAAAAATATCCGTCAAAAATTTGATATTAAATGCTTTTATCGCTTTTGCCATATTGTTTGTATGCTCTGCACCATTTATAGCATCGCATGTCGCTTATGCAGAGGGCGAAATAAAAAGTTATTACTATATAAAACAAAACACCATTTTAATACCCGAAGGTCAAAAAATAAACGGCAATATACAATTAAATTCAACTTATTATGTGGAGGCTACAGGTAATCCCGATGTTGTTATAAACGATATTACCTATAGATATGTTATATATAACGGAATTACAGGTCTTGTACCATCCTCTGCACTGAGCAAAAAATCTATTAATAACGTAACCACACCATTTTTTATAAGCAACAGCAAGCTAACTGCTTATTCGGAAAAAGAATATGATTTGTTGATGTTTTTTAATATCAACTCCAATAAAACCGAATGTCAAAAACTTAAAAATAACGATAAGTTAGATTTCATCGCCTATTCCGAAAACGGAACTTATATACTTGCAAAACTTGCGGATTCCACTGTCGGCTATGTTCCTAAAAATTTTTGTTCTCCAACGATAATTTACACGCCCAACCCAAATCCGATAAATCCGGATAACGAAACATCATTGCCTGGACTTACACCCGATAATCCGACCGCCCCCACAACAAGTATAAACAAAGCAACCATAACAAGAGTTGTTTTGATAATAACGCTTTGCGTTGTAGTTGTAGTAGTTATATTTTTACTATTTAAACCCACAAGTAAAAAAAAGAAAAGCAGCGTAGACGATTTTTATGATTTTTAAAAAGCAAAAAAACAAAATTTACAATTAAAAAATAACACTCTCATGAGTGTTATTTTTATTCGCATTCATTTTATTTCAATCACATACGGCTTCAAGGAAAACAAAATCGTCTTTGGCAAATTTAGGCTCTTGTTTATAGTGATTAAAATCTTCGTCGACATAATTTTCTGCCATTTGAATACTGAATTTGGCTTTATTGTTGACCTTTATTTCCAATCTGGTATAATTAGATAAAAACAAATTATCTTTACTAAATTCTTTCATAATAGCAGTACTATCGTACCCCTGTTCGGTTAAATAATAGGCAAATGTAGCAAGTTCTTTGTCAAAATTGCGAAATACCTGTCTGATATTTATCTGCTCTTTTTCCGCAATTTCTTTAAACGAAAGTTTTAACCTGTAATAAAAATCAAGTATATTGTTGTTTGTTTTTCGCAATTTTTCCAAAGCATTATCTACAATAGCTTTTGCAAGCATGCAATTATTTTTCCTTGTCATGGAAGATACCATTTCACTATATAATAAATATGTATTATTGTTATACATTGACTTAGCCACCAACCGATTGAATTTATTGTCTGACATAATCACATTTCTATCAAAACTATTATACATGTCCAATAAAGTTTTTTGCCATAAGAAGTTTTCCATTTTCGCCTCCAATTTTTACATTCAATAATATTCAATTATTATATATTGAATATTATTGAATGTCAAGTCAAATGCTAAATTTTTCGAATAATGTCAAAAAATGTCATATTTTACCTGCATTTTACCCACTACTTATATGATAATATGCAATTTTTAACTTGCAATATTTTTATGACAATTTTTTCAAAAATATTAAATTATTCTTTATTGTAAAATTGACAATAAAAAAAGCTTGTTAAATATAACTTAACAAGCCAAAAATTTTTTAAATTATTTTAAATTTTACGGGTTTAAAATATTTTTTGAATCCAACTGCTTTTTAATAGTTTTCATAAGCAAAACATAAATTTCATCAAGGTTATAAATCGTTCTGTCATTTGTTCTTCCGATTGAATAGGAATGAGGACATTTTACTCCCGCCATAATAAGCATATCCAATGTATCGTTATGAAAATTTTTATATTCGTTGATATCCGAATATTTCCTAGCATAAGAAATTATCATTTGAGCGCCGTAAGTGCTTATATCTTGCAAATAAATCATATTCATAACTCCGTTATCGTTAAAATAATCGACAGCTATAGAATATACCTCCTGCAATTCCGACCATTTTACAGGGCAAACAAACTTATCCACTACAATAGAATAGTCTTGCAATATATCTCGTATATAGGCGTCGTTAAAACGAGTTTTATCCCACTTTCTGTTCAAGTAAGAAGTTGCACTTACTCCGCCGAAACGTGTGCACACCCTACCAATCGCCCTACGGTTAAATTGAGCAAAAGATTTGTCCCCCTCAGTATAACCAATCAACAAACATTTGTTTTCCTCATTTTCTCCGCGTATACGAAGCCCCAAAATTCCTTTGGATACAAGGCGGCTCATTTTTGCTATTATCTCTGTACTGCCTTTATCGCAAACTCTTAAAAAACTAGGTGCACAAGTCTCTCTTTGAACAAGTTCTCTCGCACAAGTTACTGCTGCCTCCCAATTTTTGAACATATATGAAAAAGCTTTTTTGGTTTCGTAAGTATACTTTCTCACCTTAAGGGTACAGCTTACCAAAATACCAAACCTACCCTCACTGCCAAGCATAATCTCGTCTATTGCAGGCAAACAGCTATCCCTTGTACAAACATCTGTCTCCAAAATACCTTTCGGTGTAATGTATCTTGCGGATAGCAAAATATCGTCTATACCGCCGTATCTCATACTGTTTTGACCTGTGCTACGGCTTGCAATCCAACCTCCTACAGTTGAAAATTCAAAGGAATCGGGAATATGTCCAATCGTATATCTGCTATTGACATTTGTAAAATATTCGTTTGCATTGTTCAAAATTTCTTCCAACTGCGGCCCCGTTATTCCCGCCATAACGGTAACTGTTTGGTCAATCGCACTAAAGGAAATTACTTTATTCAAATTCCTTTTCAAATTTATTTTAATACCGCCGCGGATATTTTCACTACTTCTTGTAATATTTGTACCGCCACCCATAACGTAAATAGGTATATTGTTTTTATAGCAGTATTTTACAATCATAAGCAACTGTTCTTCCGAACTTGGAGATATGACGGCATCTGGCAAATTTTCCAAAATCTCATTTCTTAGTCTCATGCTGTCAAGTACGCCTTTTGCATAGCATGCTTTTATCCTCGATAAGCTATCGGTAGCAACATTTATCTTACCGACTATATCCTCAAACTCTTTTATGTGAGTTTTGGACATTTTTATAGGTATTTCCACATCTACAACATTTTCCCCTTGACTAGTCGGAAGCATAAAGTCTTCATCCGACAAAGACAATTTTTCTTTAACAAAATTATAAAACTCTTCAGTTGGCTCGGAGGCATGCTCAGGGTTACCCCACCTAAACATAGTGCGGTAACTATCTTCACTATCCGTCCCAACATTCCAATTCGGTTTAAACTCTTTATATTTCATTGGTTTCCTCGTTTACAATTTCGTAAAGTTTTAAATATAATGGTCGTAATTGCGGATAAATATCCTTATACACCTTGTTAAACAAATTTTTGTAAATCTTATGGTTTTGCATATTAGGCTTAAATTCATCTTTAAAATGTACCATAGCCTTATTACACTCTTCAAAATTTTTAAATTCGCCTTTTGCAACAAATGCAATCATTGCAGCACCCAATCCGCTTGTTTCAAAAGTCTGAACACGATAAACAGGCTTTCCGAACATATCAGCGGTTATTTTGCAAATTGCATCGCTTTGAGAGCCGCCGCCCGATACGGAAATTTTGTTTATTTTTTGACCGCTCTTTTTTTCCAAGTATACCATACCTTCGTACAAAGCATAGCCTATCCCCTCTACAATAGATTTATACACATGTGCTTTTGTATGACAATCATTAAAGCCTATTATGGTGCCTTTTGCCTCGGGAATTTTAAGTCCAGGTGCCCAATATGGTTGCAACATAAGCCCGTTGCTTCCAGCAGGAATATCATCCAAGCTTTTATCCAATACACGCTCGGTTGGCACGCCTATATCTTCCGCAATTTTTTCCTCTTCGTGGCCAAATTGTTTTTTAAACCACGTTACCATCCAAAATCCCCTGAAAATTTGAATTTCGGGATTAAAGTACCCTCTTACCACACTGTTGTAAGCAGGCATATACTTTTGCGGCTCTACATATTTTTTTGTAGTTATTTGTAGAGTAGCCGTAGTGCCAAAGCTTATAGATGCAACATCTTTTCTCAATGCACCCGTCCCCAAAGTCTCGCATGCCTTATCACTGCCCGTAGCAATTATCTCAAGTCCCTCGGGAATACCCGTGATTTCGCTTACTTCCTTTGATATTGTACCTATAACATCTCCCGGTTTTACAAGTTCGCAAAGTTTATCCCTTTCCACATTGTAAACGGTGCATGTAAGTTCGTAAGATTTTTGCCATCTTTCTTTTTTATAATTATACGGCAATCTGCTTGCTTGTGATGCGGTACAGTCACAAAGCCTACCGCTAAGTTTAAAATTGAGATATGCAGATACCAAAGTAAAATATTTAGTCTTTTTCCATATTTCAGGCTGATTTTCCTTTACCCAAGTTGAAGGTGCCATCCTACGCTGTTTAAGCGCAGTCCTATACATGCCCGATATTTTATATAATGCAAGATACACAATAGGAAATTTTTGTTTAGGTTTGGCAAGACGTTGGTCAAGCCATGTTATCGTTGGTCTTACGGGCTCGCAGTTTTCGTCCAAAAAAGCATAAGTACCTCTTATGGAAGTAATGGACATAGCAATAATATCATTCCACAAATCTCCTGCTTTGCTTTTAAGACCTTGAGCAGCATTTACAACTGCATCCCAATAATCTTTGGTATTCTTTTCCGCATAACCGACTTTGGTGGAATAAAAAGGCTCGGTTTCGACTTTATGTCCGCAAACAGCTTCACCGCTTTTATTAAACAAAAAAGCACGTGTGCTTTGAGTTCCGACATCAAATACCAAAACCAATTTTTCGCCCATAACCTTATCTCCCGTAAAAAATTAATCGTAATTATTATAACATATTAAAACGGCAAATGTAAACATTTTAATTATAATATTTTAATATATTTAATTTTTTAAATCAAAAAGCACTTTTAATACAACAATATTTTTATTAGCATTACTTAAAAATATTAATAAAAAAGCCTCGAAAATCGATATTAATTAATTTAAAGATAATAATTTACTAAATATATCAAACATAAAATTTTAATTATATATCTATTAAATGTTTCAAACTAAAATAAACAAGCGTTTGCTTGTTTATTTTAGTTTGTTTAACTTAATTACATTATTTTTTTGACATAATCCCAAATACTTGCTTTTTTGATTTCTTCTGCAGCCAATACATCGCACACGGCAATCTTATTACCATTTACAACAGCATAAACTTCTCCGATTTTATCTCCGCAATTAATAGGAGCTTTTACACTTTCGGGAATGTTATATTCCAATTTAGGTGTGCTTTCCCCTTTTGCTTGAAGTACGGAAAGCTCAGCTTTCGCAACTACGCTCAATTTATCCTTTTTACCACCGCTAACTTTTACATCTATGCTAAGCGGAGAACCGGATTTTACAAGCACTACTTTGCTGTAATTATTGAAAGAATAGTTGAAAAGGCTTGACATTGCTCTAAATCTTTCTTTTGAATCGTTTGCTCCGAGTACACTGCCTACTACTCTCATACCATTTCTTGTTGCTGTACCTGCCAAACAATATTTAGCACTATCTGTGTAACCTGTTTTACCTCCGTCACAACCCTTATAATGTCTAATCAATTTGTTTGTGTTTGCCATTTGTGTTACTCTTCCCGATGGATGAGTATAATCCTCTAGCCAAATAGTCGAATAATTGTAATACTCCTTGTGTCCTGCAAGTGCTCTCATCATACAAGTAACATCTTTTGCAGTTGAATATTGCTCTTCCTTAGTTGGATAACCTGTTGCATTCGCAAACAAAGTGTCATTCATCCCCAAGCTTTTTGCTTTGTCATTCATAACCTTTGTAAAGGAAATTTCATCTCCGGCTATAAGTTCCGCTACAGCAACCGATGCGTCATTTGCACTCATTGTTACAATACCTTTTATCAAATCGGACAAACTGTATTCCTGTCCTTCGTCAAGAAACATTTCCGAGCCTACTTGTCTTGCGGCATCATGCGAAATGGTCACTTTTTGGTCAAAAGCCAAATTGCCGCTATCTACATTTTCAAAAGCCAAAAGCAAAGTCATTATTTTTACCATACTAGCAATAGGTTTTTTTTCATTTTCGCCTTTTGCGTAAAGCACTCTACCGCTATTGTAGTCTACCATATAGCAGTTATCCGAGCCAATGACCTGTTCTTTGGCAGTCATACCTGTGCAAGTAAAAATCGCACATAATGAAACCAATAAAATCAAGCTATAAAAAAACTTCTTCATTTTCTCACCTCTACTTATTGGTAGTGTGTGATAAAGTAAAGAAGTTATACATACTTTAAAGCTAAAAACTATTTTGTTCTATCCTTAACTATTTTGGCCTTAATAACTTTTGTTTTATCTGTTGATGGTTTGTTTTTTATTGCCTTTTGAACAGTAATTTTAGGTTTAAGTTCTTTTACTTTCCCTTTGGCAATACTCAATCTATCCCCCAAATTGTTATCGGCATTTTTCCTTAATATGTCATCGGCAAAGCTCATACTGTTAGGGTAAATGTTTAGCAAATCAACAATAGTCATTGCAATGGAACTACCACCTTGAACAGTCCTTAAATTTGCATTTCTTCTTGCCTTTTTCGAATACACGAATATTGGACTATATTCCCTTGTAATACCGATTTTTGTAGGGTTAATGCCAAAATTACCGCTTATAAAAACAATGTCATCGTAACCTACATTATTTATAAAATTGTCCAATTTATTATCGATATTGCAAATTGCTGATTGCATTTTGCAAATATCTCCCAATAGTCCTGCTTGTGCAAAATCATTAAGTTCACAAATAACAACACTGTCACCCGAAAAATCAGTCTTTATACAACTTTCAATAACCGCAGTGTCATTATCAAAAATCTCATTTGCAATACCATCGATTTTAGATGACAAAAATCTAACATTAACATTGTGCCTTTTTAAATAGTCTATTAAATTTTCGGCACAACTATTATTAAACGACATATTCCCTAGTATTTCATTTAAACCACTTTCGTAAGTTGTGTCCGTGGTTAGCCATCTTCCTCTAAAACAATAGCCCAAGGTGCTTTTATCCATATCCTTAAGACAGCATTTAAAAAGCCCGAGTTTGTTAAGAACAGCACAATCCTCAATGCCACTCACATTAAGACTTGTGCAATTATATTCCGTATCGTATTTTGAGTAATCTGGCAAACTGCCCACACCCAAACCGTTTATCACAAATAAAAAAATCCTCATATTGTGATTATACAATATAAGGATATTTTTGTCAATCTATACTACAATAATAAATTTTGCAATGGAAGGTATTATAATACATACCAATATTAATACCAATAAATAAACAAGTCCAACACAAATAATGTATTTAACAATACGTTTATTTATGTTTTTACAAACAAGCCCGCGTCCGCCGCAACTTGTTTTAAAGTAAGCACAAATACAACTTACCGTTACAAAATTAATAAGTACCGCAATATATAAAGGTATTGTAAATGTAATAATGCAAATAAAACCTATAAACTTATCTGCTACTATCAAACCTACCAATCTTCCGCCGAATCTATACGCCGTATAAAACAAAACTACATACGGCAGTGCGGAAAAATACTTGTGATAAATTGGCAAATAACAAAGTACCATACCAACTGCCGACAGTAATAACACTTTTATAAAAGTGCCAAACAAATTAAACTCCTCGTTGCTTATTAGCACAATATAATTGTATCTGCTGTTTATATTTTCCCTTAACGAACAAATGATAATGCCCAAAACAAAACCGCAAACAATAGCAGCACTTAAGCATAATAAATATTTTTTATGTTCTTTTACATAACATTTTAAACTTGCAATTATATAATCTATTTTACAACGAAATCCACCTTGCATACCAAAAATAAAATATGTGTGAAAATTTGCAAATATTCCATTTATGATATAAAATGTCAAAAAAAATGTTAAAACAATTCGAATTTAATTTTTTCTATCATTGTATAAATAAAATGTTTATTTGTCGGCTTACCCTTGCCGTCCGAAATAGTAGCACCAAAAGTCTTATAAAGCAACTCACTGTTTCCGTAAAGCCAAGCATTGTTTATACTATTTTGAATATCTTTTTCTACCGTAGCTATATTTTTACCATATTTATCCGCAATCAACTTGTAGCCAACCTTGGACATAGGCTCTAAATTTTCACCTTTTACTCCCAACGATATAATATCAACTAAATAATTAAAACCTATATTGTTAGCTTTAAAACCAAATTTCAACAAATAATCGTAAATCATCGCAAACTCCTACTTTAAATTAATTTTAACACATATTATATGTCATAACACTACTAATTTAGACGAATTATGTCACAAAATTATAAATTCTTTATCTATAAAGTTAAAAAAGAAACATAACTTTATAGATAAAATCTCTAAAGATATCACTTTAGAGATTTTTTACTTATTTATCTATCATCCAATCAATATAAGTTCCGTATCCTTTTGTGCTGTCGGATAAAAACACATGGGTTACTGCACCTACCAATTTACCTTTTTGGATAATCGGGCTACCACTCATACCCTGTACAATACCGCCGCACAATTTGATAAGTCTTTCATCGGTTACTCTATACAAAATACCTTTTGGCTTATCCTTTTCCTGTTTGCATGCCTTTATTATTTCTATATCGTAATAAGTCGGTTTACCCGTAAACGCCGAAGAAACTATTTGAGCCTTTCCTGGTTTTACGCTCTTGTGAGGCGCTACGCTAATCTTTTTAAGACAAGATGTATCGCCTGTATACTCTCCGAAAATACCTTGTGTTTCGTTTGTATCGATACTTCCAAGTTTAACTTCCTTTACCAAATTTCCAACGAGCTCGCCCGCACGATTTTTTTCTCCCTTATACACACTAAAAACATTTGCCCCGCAAATAAATCCGTTTACCGAATTATTGCCATCTTTACCGTAAATTTCGCTTATAGGGTGGCCCAAAGCTCCGTATCTTCCGTCCTTTGTATCTACAAAAGTCAATGTACCTATACCATCCGTTGCATCGGAAACACTAAGCCCAAGTTTATATTCTCCCGATATACTATCCATAACGGCTTTTGCGGTAACAGTAAAATCATTCCCGTTTCTTGTAAGCGAAAGTTGTATATTTTCCTTATCCGCATTGCTTATAACAGCACTAATATCCTCGGACGACATTACCTTTTGACCATTGATTTGTTTAAGCAAATCGCCTTTTTTAATATCACAGTCGCCAAGCGGAGTTACTACGCCATCCTTTGTCACTACAGGCAAAATACTTTCTATCATCAATCCATTAGGTCTAATCTCTACGCCAATCGGCTGTCCACCCAAATAAACTTGCCTATTCGAAATCGCATCCACCTTACCTGTACCGGTAAAGCTTAACAAAAATACTTCATTGGTTTCGCCTACAACACCTAGTGCCATAACAATTACAACCGCAAGCAAACATAAAGTAATTAGATAAACAATTTTCTTTTTCGTTAAATTCACAATTTCCCTCCTTATACATTTAGTCTTTAGACAAATTGCCGACTATATTACTTAAATGACTTTTTTAAATTTGCAATTTTTACCAAACTTCCCTTACCTCTTAAAAATAAAAGCGATATAAACGTGCCTTGTTAGCAAATAAAAAAAAACCTACCGTGAACGGTAGGTAAAATATATTTTTATTTTTAAGCTTCTTCCTCTTCGTAAGGCGGTGGTTCGATTCCGTCCAATTCAAGTGGAGTAGCATCGTCTTTTCTGTAAAGTAATTTCAAGCAAATAGGAGTCAAGAAACTCGAAATAATTATAAGCATTACAACCGCGAACATGTATTTTGCGTCTATTATGCCCGCCTCGATACCTTTTTTTGCTACTATAAGCACAACTTCGCCCCTTGCCATCATACCAAAACCTACTCTTACGGAATCTTTAAGTGAATATTTGCACATTAAAGCACCCGCACCGCATCCCAAAATCTTTGCAAGCAAGCCAAATACAACAAACGCAAAACCAAAGCCCAATAGCTCTAAGTTGAAAGAGGAAAAATCCATTCCGATACCTATATTTGCAAAGAAAATAGGTCCGAAAAACATATATGAATTGGTATCGATTTTCTTTTCGATATATTGTGTGGAATTCATATTGCTCATTACCACGCCTGCAACAAACGCACCTGTAATTGCAGCTACTCCAAACAATGCCTCCGATGCCCAAGCAAATACAAAACAAATAACCAATCCGAAAATAGGTATTCTTCTTGTAACAGGGAATTTTTTAGACAGCCATTTAATGATATAATGACATATCACACCCGCACCGACTGCAAATACAAAGAATAACAATACTCTGACTACTGTTTCGGTAACACTTACGCTGTTTTCGCCTCCGCTACCATTCATACTTATTGCAATAGATAAAATTAAAATACCGATAATATCATCCAAAATAGCGGCACTTAAAATACTACTGCCTACTTTACCTTTAAGTTTTCCAAGTTCTTTAAGTACTTCAACAGTAATACCTACGGAAGTCGCAGTAAGCATAATACCAAAGAATAAACAATGCATAACTTCCGATTGTGTGGTAAGCGGAGCAAATTTTTTATCAATACCCCAACCTACTAAAAATCCGAATACCAACGGTACAAATACACCTAAAATAGTAATTACGATTGACGGCAAACCATTCTTTTTAATTTCCTTAATATTAGTGTCAAGACCTGAGGAAAACATTATCATTAAAACACCGATTTGCGATAATGCTTTAAATACTGTGTCTATTTCCGCATTTGCACCAACTTTGATAAAACCTGTGATAGGTCCCAAAAGCATACCTGCAAGCAAAGCGCCTACAACTTGCGGCAGTCCGAGTTTACGACAAATAATGCCTAAAATTTTTGTAGTAAGTAAAATAACACCTAAATACAAAAACAAAGTTATTACAAATTCAGTATTCAATATCACACTAAAAGCAGAAATCAAATTTTGGGACATAGCAACCTCACTTTTGTAAATTTATCTAAAACACTTTAATTTCAGACACAACTTGCATAAATTTTATACATAAAATCAATGTATTATCTCAAACCTATGACATTATACTCTTATTAATCGGTATTGTCAAACCAAATAATAGGCATTTCAAAAAATAAATAAAAATTATCGTCACACAAATTAGTGACGATAACCGCTTTTAAATTTTTATATTACAAGAAAAACTATACGCAAATATAAGTACCTGCGTATAATATAAAATTGTCCGTCAGATTACTCAATTTCGAAGTTTTTCAACAATTCTTTTAAAGCAATCATTTCCTCTTTAGACAAAGTAACACCCTTACCCATTTTACTGCCGTCAGGGGACCACTCTCTAATGTCGTATTTTGCCTCTTTGTCATTCCAGCTGATAAGATTTAGTTCCTTCTTCCAACCTTTTTGAGACTCGGAAAGAGAACCGATATTAGAAATGATTTGATAATTAAATTCAGGCATAACAACCTCCAATCGTACAACTTTAATTTATTTTAACATAAAATTTTAAAATTTTCAATAATTTTCTTCAAAATATTATAATTTTTTTATAATATATATAATATCATATAAAAAATATATAAAAAATTAATTTTTTACACAAATTTTTCTAAAACTTACAAAATTTTTAGAAATAAACAGTCTTAAACATATTATTCGGTATATTTTTTTTGCAAATGGCAATAAATTTGATATCCGGAGGTAAATATGAACAAGAAAAACACAAAGACATTTAACAATTTGGCAAAAGCTTACGTAGGCGAATCATGTGCACGCGGCAGATATAATATGCTGGCAGAGTTCGCTAAAAAAAGCGGTTATGTAGCAATGAGCGATATGATTAAACTTATCGAAGAAAACGAATTTCAACATTCAAGAATGATGTATAGCTTTTTATGCTCAATGGATAAAAACGTTATTGATAATATAGAAATGAACATCGGCATTCCATTTAAGGAAAAACCTAATACTCTTTTGGACAACTTAAAATTTTCTGCCGAAGACGAGGAAATAGAGGCAACAAGAATTTATCCTCAATTTGAAAAAGATGCTCGTGAAGAAGGGTTTGAAGATGTTGCGAACTTCTTTAAAAACCTAATTCAAGTGGAAACTTGTCACAAAAGCACTTTTGAACAATTTTACGACCAACTTAAAAATGGTACAATGTACAAAAAGCCTAAGGCTGTAAAATGGAAATGTGCATCTTGCGGTTACGAACACACAGCAAAAGAGGCTTGGACTAACTGCCCTCTATGCGGTGCTCCGCAAGGCACAGTAATGTTGCAAATCGAAGATTGATAAAGTAATAAGCCACTCGATTAAGTGGCTTATTTTTTATTTTACTTTATCATATTTTCGTGTTGAAAAAACCACAAATTTAATAACATAATATAACAATTAACTGTTAAAAATTGATTTTAATATCGATTTTTGATAGGTTATTTGCAAAATTAAATGTTTTTTTAATTAAATTTTAACAAATAAAACAAAATTAAAAATTACTTTCTAACCGTTCCGTTGCCTACTGCAATATATTTTTCCGAGGTTAATTGCTTTAATCCCAAAGGACCTCTCGCATGCAATTTTTGTGTACTTATACCAATTTCCGCACCAAATCCAAACTCAAATCCGTCCGTAAATCTTGTGGAGGCATTTACGTACAAACAACCGGAATCAACCCTTGTAGTAAATTTTTTGATATTTTCCGCATTGTTAGAGATTATTGCTTCGCTGTGATTAGTGCTGTGTTTATTTATATGAGCTATTGCATCGTCTATATTAGCAATGCTTTTTACCGAAATTAATAAACATTGATGCTCTTCAAAATAATCTTCTTCACTTGCAATTTGAACATTTTTATAATATTTGGCACATTCCTCATCACACTTAATAGTAACACCTTCTTTTACCAATGCTGCAAAAATTTTAGGCACGGCAACAGGCAAAATATCGTTGTTTATAAGCAGCTGTTCCAAAGCATTACAAACGGTAGGACGCTGAACTTTTGCATTGACAATAACTTTACATGCCATATCTAAATCGCAGTCGCTGTCCACATAAATATGGCAGTTACCGCCTGCACTTGCAATAACAGGCATAGTTGCATTTTCCAAAACAAGTTTTTTAAGCTTATCTCCGCCACGTGGTATAATAACATCTATATACTCGCCTTGTTTTAACATTTCGTTTGTAAGACTTCTATCCGTATCATTTACAAATTGAATAAAGCTATCGTCAACGCCAAGTTTTTGGATAGCTGTTTTCATAACATTGTACAAAGCCCTGTTACTATTAATAGCATCGCTACCACCACGCAAAATCACACTGTTACCCGTTTTAATACAAAGTCCTGCAACGTCAATGGTAACATTTGGTCTTGCCTCGTAAATAACGCCGATTACGCCAAGCGGAGCACGTACTTTGCTTATTTGCAATCCGCTATCAGTAGTCCATGTTTCCACAACTTCGCCTACAGGGTCAGGCAGCTTAACTATTTCAAGCAGCCCGTCGCTCATAGCCTTAATACGGGCGTCATTAAGTGTCAATCTATCCAAAAAAGCTCCGTCCCTACCCTTTAGCGAGTCGGTATCCACTTTATTTTCTGCCAATATATAATCTTTATTATCAAGTATGCTTTGAGCAATAGCCGTCAAAATTTCGTTTTTCTTATTCTCAGGCATACCGCTTAATTCATAACTCGCTTGCTTTGCATTCATACAAAGCTGTTTAATATCAACCATTACTCTTCATCCTCATCGTCAAGTTCTGCATTGTGATAAACGTTTTGTACATCATCGTTATCCTCAAGCATATCAATCAATTTTCTTACCTTAGCCGCAGTAGCTGTATCCGGTGCAACTGTATTTTGAGGAATCATACTTACCGAAGCTTCCAAAATTACCAAAGCGGAATTAGCCTCCAATGCCTGATTAACCTCGCTGAATGATGCAGGGTCAGTATAAATTTCACAAACGCCGTCGCTAATTTGTACATCGTCTGCGCCTGCCTCCAAGGCGATTTCCATTATTTCGTCCTCGTCATGATTTTCCATATCCACAACGATAAGTCCTTTTTTATCAAACATATACGACACACAACCGCTTGTCCCCATTTGTCCGCCGCATTTATCAAAGTGGTGTCTTATATCTCCCGCAGTACGATTTTTGTTATCTGTCAAAGTTTCAACGATAACCGCAACACCGCCTGCTGCATAACCTTCGTAAACATTTTCCTCATAGTTAATGCTACCAAGCTCGCCGCTTGCCTTTTTAATGCTTCTTGTAATGTTATCGTTAGGCATATTGTTAGCTTTTGCTTTTGCTATAACATCACGTAATCTGCTGTTACTATCAGGGTCAGGTCCGCCGTTTTTTACAGCTACTGCAATTTCCCTACCTATTTTAGTAAAAACATTTGCTCTTTTAGCATCATTAGCACCTTTTTTCCTTTTAATATTAGCCCATTTACTATGTCCTGACATATTTTTGTCCTCCGATTATTCCTGTTAAAATTAAATATTCTATTTTTTAATTATACCACAAATTATTTATTTAATCAATACTCTTCTGACCATTTAATTGTGATTTGTCAAACGATTTTAAATATTTTTTATTTTTGCCTTAAATTACAAAAGAGCTTTTATTTACTTATCCCGTTTATCCGTTAATTAGTTGATATAAAGCTATACTTAATGAAACTCCTGCGTTTAACGATTCCATATTTCCATTCATAGGCAAAGCAATCAAATTGTCTGCCTGTTCTTTCATTTCCTTTGATACTCCGCGCGACTCATTGCCTACAAGCAATGCAAATTTACTAGGCTTATCTGCAAGTTTAAACAAATTCTCTCCCGCCATATCAAGCACAAAAAGCGGCACACTCAAATCGCTTTTTGACTGCAATTTTTTGATATTAACAAAAAATATACCGCCCATAGAACTTCTTACAACTTTTGGGGAATACAAATCCACACAATCGCCGTAACAATAAATCAAATTTACTCCGCATGCAACAGCTGTCCTTATAATAGTCCCTGCATTGCCCGGGTCTTGCAAATCATCAAGCACAATACATTTATCACACTTAATATCACTCTCTTGAGGCATACAGCAAACAGCAACCACGCCACTTGGGCTTTTGGTATCGCTTATTGCGCCCATCACTTTATCGCTTACCAAATAAATATTTTTATTCTTTTTTGCGATATTTTGATATTTTTGAAAAGTATTTTCCGTCATAAACAATGCCAAAATAAAGCCGTCAGGTATATCTTTTACTATATTTACACCTTCGGCAATAAACTTACCGCTTTGATACCTGTCCGCTTTTGAACTTAATAACTTTTTAATTTCCTGTATTTTCGCATTACTTATGCTTGTTATTTTTTCCATCTTTCAAGTTGTATTCCGATAATTTGTTATTTTTATTTTATGGCATTTTTTTAATCTTTAAAATACCAAAAAGTCATTGCAATAAAAATTTGTGGATAAAATCAATTAAAACCTTCAATAAACTTGAAGGTTTTAATAAAAATTACTTAGCTAATTTAGCTTTAGCTTTTTCACAAAGTGCAGTAAAACCTGCAGCGTCATTTACAGCCATATCAGCCAAAACCTTACGGTTAAGATTGATTTCGTTAAGCTTTAGACCATGCATTAATGTACTGTAAGTTAGTCCATTCATACGAGCAGCAGCATTGATACGAGCAATCCAAAGTTGTCTGAATTCTCTTTTCTTAAGCTTTCTGCCAACGTAAGCATAGTTACCGGATTTCATAACAGCTTGACGTGCTACTCTGTAAAGTTTGCTCTTAGCACCAAAGTAACCTTTGGCTTGTCTCATTATTTTTCTACGCTTTTTGATAGCGTTAACACCTCTTTTAATTCTCATTATCCATTACCTCCGTCCTATTAGCTATAAGGAAGAATCTTCTTAACTGTCTTAGCTTGAGTCTCAGACACGTAAGTAGCTTTCTTTAAATTACGTTTTCTCTTAGTTTCTTTTTTTGTTAAAATATGGCTCGCACCGTTTTTAGCTCTTTTGATTTTACCGTTTTTAGTAAATCTAAAACGCTTGCCGGCGCCGCTGTGTGATTTTACCTTTGGCATAATACCTTCCTCCAATATATATATAAATTATTTTTTTACGTTTGATGCGATAATCATAGAAATACTTCTACCCTCAAGATTAGGTTGTTTTTCCATAACACCATTTTCTTTTACAAGTTCAAAAAACTCTTCCATAACCTTTACGGCAATTTCGGGACGTGCCATTTGTCTACCTTTAAGTTTAATGGACGCACGCACTTTATCCCCTGCTTTCAAAAACTTGTTTGCATTGTTGGCTTTTGTTTTCATATCGTTTGTATCGATAGTTGCAGAAAGCCAAATTTCTTTTAGTTCCACAATTTTTTCTTTTTGTGCTTTCTTTTGTTCTTTTACTTTTTTGATTTGCTCGTATTTAAACCTGCCATAATCCATAATTTTAGCAACCGGTGGATTACCTCCCGCAGCAATTAAAACCAAGTCCAAACCTGCACCGTATGCCATTTCTTTAGCGGAATTAGTTGGCACAACGCCTAGTTGGTCGCCGTTTTCGCCGATTAATCTGACTTCCTTAACCCTTATTTGGTCATTAATGATATGATCTTTATTAATAATTATGCCCTCCCGCAAACAAAAAATAAAGTGGATAACAAACACAGTTATCCACAAAAATACAATATCGATAATTAAAAAAATCAAAATATTGATTACCGCGCTCGCACTTTTGCAATCGAAAAATCCCTTTTGCACGCTGCCGGTGAGAAATAACTTTCTGCTTGTTATCAATATATTATCATACGCCTTGTACATTGTCAAGCGTTTTTATCGTATATCAAATAAATTTTTTACAAAAACAAATTAACTCTATTAAACGTATGTTTCCAAAACATTTCCTTCCTTATCCAACTTTCCGTCAGTACATACAATCACAAAATCGGGTGAATATAACAAATAATTTTCGGACTTTTCAATATTTGGCCATTGTTGCATACTGCCTGTAAAGTTGATTGTTTTAAGATTGGTACAACTTACAAAAGCATCGTCGTAAATATTTTTCAAACTTGCAGGCAAAGTTAAACTTTCAAGCTTTTTACATCCCGAAAATACATTAGGACCTAATATCTCCAAATTTGCAGACATTGTTACACTTTGCAAATTTTCGCATCTTTCAAAAGCACCTTGCCAAATCATTCCAACGCTATCCGGTATAACTATACTTGTAAGCTCTTTAAAGTAATAAAAAGCATAAGCCTCTATCACTGTTACACTATCAGGTATTACACAATTTTTACTTGCAACCAACAATTTTGTTCCGCTTTTATTTAACAAACAATTATTTTCGCTTTTATAATATTCGTTATTTTCGTCTACTGTTATACTTTCGATATTCACACAGCACAAAAATGCCCTATTTACAATCGAATTAACTGTATGCGGTATAGAAATACCTGTAATACCGCTACGATACGCAAAAGCCAATACGCCTATTTGGGTAACATCGTAGTTTTGCCCCTTATAATTTATACTTGCAGGTATTGTAATATTTCCACTCAAGTTGCTGCTTTGCTTAACTACAGTGGCTTGATTATCTTTTATACCGTATCTAAGCCCGTCCACCATAGTGTAAATATATCCGTCATTGGCAATATCGTTTTGCTTATATGACCAAACAACAGTACCCCCTCCTCCACAGTTCACGTTAGACCAATTATCCGCCCAACCGTCAAGTTTACTATCCGCTTCGCAGTATATTACAGTTTTTTTCATTTCCGAAAACTATCATTGAGCCAATATTTTTAACGGTTAAAGGTATGGTAATTTCAAATAAATTTTCGCATACGGAAAAAACTTCATCACCTATACTTGTTACGCTATTAGGTATAACTACACTTGTCAAATCCATACAAGCAGTAAAAGCGTTATTTTTGATTTCTTTTAAACTATTAGGCAATGTAATATTTTTTAAACCACTGCCTTTAAACGCATCAACACCTATTGAGGTAACACTGTCAGGCAAATTCAATTCACTTAATTGAGCACATCGTCTAAATACTTCATCGTCTATAATATCAAGTTTTTCGGACAAAACTATATTTTTAATTAATGCACAGTTTTTAAATGTCGCTCTCTCGATTACCGTTACTTTATCCAAAACCAAAGTTTGTTCCAAACTTGTGCAATTTTCAAAAGCATTTCTTCCTATCTTTAAAAGATTTTCAGGCAATGTTATACTTTTTAAATTAGTGCAATCTTTAAACATATATTCGTCAATCACAGTAATGTTTATCGGCAAAATTACACTTTCCAATTCCGTACAACGACTAAAACATCCGCCAAGATTTACTACGGTATTAGGGATTATAATGCTATTTAAACCGCTGCCGGCAAAAGCCAATTTTTCTATTTCCGTTATTTTGTCGGATATTTCAAATTCCGTCAAACTTTTGCAGCCGTCAAACATTCCGTATTTTATTACAGTCAAATTATCAGGCAATATTACATTGCTAAGTTTACTGCAATTTCTAAAAATATTTTTTCCTATTTCGGTAACGCTGTTAGGCAAAACAATTTCGGATAAATTGCTACAGCCATCAAAAGCTCCGTCCGCGATGCTTGTAATGCTATTTGGAATACTTATTTTGCTAAGGCTACTACATCCCATAAAAGCATCCTTACCGATAGTTGTTATAGTACTTGGTATTGTAATGCTAGCAATATTATCGCAGGCTTTAAAAGTATCTTCTTTAATACCGATAACAACTCTGTTATCAACCATATTAGGAATAACTATGTTTGTATCCTCACAAGTGCCTATGCTGTAAACAGAACAACTTTTATCCCCGTGATAAACATAATGCAAACCTTGTGTGCCATAAATAAATCCACATTCACATTTTCCGTCAATTATATTATGTGCTTGGGTATTTTGCGTTTCACCGCAAATCGAACAAATTTGCCAATGATTAGTACTGTCATAATATATTTTGCTTTCAACAGTGTGCTTGCTTATATCTTTTTTAAATTTACAACTATCACATTCCTGCCAATGGTTGTCACTATCTTTGTTTAAAACGAAATTATGTGCAGCGCTACCTTTTATATGTCCGCATTTTTCACATTCTCCCCAATGGTTGACACTGTCATTTTCATAAATCCAATTATGATTTTCCAAATCTATTTGACCGTCGCAAACAGTACATTCTTTCCAATGTTTGTCGTCATCCTTTTTTTCTACCGTGGTATGCTCTTCCACTTTAACAATGTAACAGTTATTACATTTATACAAATGGCTGTCATAACTTATATAACCCTTAAGTACCCAATCATGCTCATCGCAAACGTAAGACTTGTTATCCTCCGTTTCGTCATCCCCATCACAGGCAACAAAAAATACTGCTACAAAACACATTAATGCAACAAGTAAAAATATAAAAAATTTGCTTTTTTTCATACTCAATCCCCCTGAGACAATTTAACCGCGATTTTCGATTGGTTTTTGTACTATTCTTTACTACTTAATTATATCATAAAATATATAATAAGTCAATATTAAAACACAAAATGTTACTTTTTAAAAAATAAATGCCTCGACTATACAAATTATAATCGAGACATTTTCATTTTAATTAATAAATATCAAAGCTCTATATTTTCGGCAATTTTCTTTAAAAATTCCTTAGTTTCGCACTTAACGACTTTTACCGCATCGTTTTTAAAGATTAGCGCCAAGTCGCCTGTCATATAGCCGGATTCGATAGTTTTGATACTTGCTTTTTCAACTGCATCCGCATATTTTACAAGTTCTGCATTGTTATCTAACTGACCGCGTTTACGGAAAGCACCTGTCCAAGCAAAAATAGTTGCGATTGGGTTTGTGGAAGTACTTTCTCCCTTTTGATATTTGTAGTAATGTCTTGTTACAGTACCGTGAGCAGCCTCAAACTCCATAACTCCGTCAGGCGCAACCAATACACTTGTCATCATTGCAAGACTTCCAAAAGCAGTTGCAACCATATCCGACATAACATCGCCGTCATAGTTTTTGCAAGCCCAAATAAATCCACCGTTACTACGAACTACTCTTGCAACCGCATCGTCAATCAAAGTGTAAAAATACTCTATGCCGGCTTTTTCAAATTTTTCCTTATATTCGTTTTCAAATACTTCGTTAAAAATATCTTTAAATCTGTGGTCATAAATTTTGCTTATAGTATCTTTGGAAGAAAACCAAACATCTTGATTTGTCTCCAAAGCGTAATTAAAACAAGATTTTGCAAAGCTGATAATTGAACTGTCGGTATTGTGCATACCCATACAAACACCCGCTGTTTTGGAGTAATCAAAAATCTCTATCTCTCTTGTGCCGTTCTCATCCTCTACAACAAGCTTTGCTTTCCCGCCTTTAGCAACCTTTGCCTCCACATTTTTATAAATATCGCCGTAAGCGTGACGGGCAATAGTTATAGGTTTTTCCCAAGTAGGGATATATGGAGTAATGCCGTTAACCAAAATCGGCGAACGAAATACCGTACCATCCAATATGGCTCTTATAGTACCATTAGGCGACTTCCACATTTGTTTTAAATTATACTCACTCATTCTTTGAGTGTTAGGGGTAATAGTCGCACACTTTACACCCACGCCGTATTTTTTAATAGCTAACGATGCATCTATTGTGACTTGGTCGTTTGTATTGTCCCTTTCCACCAAGCCCAAATCGTAAAATTCCGTTTTCAAATCAACATAAGGCTCAATCAAAATTTCCTTTATCCAATCCCAAATAAGTCTAGTCATTTCATCCCCTTGCATTTCTACAATAGGTGTTGTCATCTTAATTTTATTCATAAGTCATTCCATCCTCACTAAAGTATAAAACCATTATAACTTATTTGTGAAATTTTTGCAATAGTTTAGGCGAAGTATTTTCACTTAATGTCAACAAACTACTGTCAAACCTTTTTATCAAAGCTTTATTTTCCTTATATCTTGCAAAAGCACTTTCAATCAAAATGTCTGTCAAGTCCATCATATCGATTCCGACACCCGCAAACAAATAATAAGCCATTGACCCCGGCACTGTGTTTATCTCGTTCAAATACAACTCTTCGTAAACACTGTCATACAAATAGTCAATCCTAACCACACCAAAAAGTCCAAGCTCTTTATATACCTTTTTGGTAGTGTCCATAATTTCCTTTTTCAATGCGGATGTCAAATCGTATTTTTCTTGTTTTGCCTTGCCGTCAAACATTAGGTACTTATCGCCAAAGTCCAAAATATCCTTACTGCGAACAGGTATATCCACATCACTCAAAATAATTTCGTTACCGCTAAGCACTGCAGCACAATTAAACTCCACAAGATTATCGACTTTTTGTTCTATCAAAGCCAACTTGTCATACCTCAAAGCATTTTGTATAGCTTTATAAATTTGTTTGCTGTCAGTAACCGCTTGCACACCTACTGACGAGCCTAGACTGTTAGGTTTGACAACCACATTATTATTAAACTGTTTAAATATTTCCTGCACTCCGTCCTCAGTAATTTTATCGTCAACCAACAGGTAATTTACATTTTTAACCCCGATTTTCGTAAGATAAATATGCGTTAACGCCTTATCCATACAAATTGCCGAGCGTGCTATATCCGTGCTTGTATATGGTATATCATTTGCCTCAAGCACCCCTTGAAGTCCTCCGTTTTCGCCTATCCCGCCGTGAGTACAAAGCAATGCAACATCTATACTTACACTTTTTTCCTTAAACTTTCCTCCTGCATAAACGAGCCTTTTATCCGTTACGTAAACTTCCTTAAAATACGCCTTATTAAATTTTGTGTATATACCGACACTCAATGCTTTGGAGCTGTCTACAAGCCAAAATTTATTATCGCGAATATACACTGCAATCACTTGATATTTACTTGAATCCAATGAGGACATAGCCCCTATACCTGTGATTACGCTTATGTCCGACTCTACACTATCCCCACCGAAAAATACTGCAACTTTAACCATATCCCCCTCCTAATAATTATCCGGCAAATCATTTAGCAATAAAAGAACATCGCCCGCACGCAAATTGTCTTTAAAAGCCGATTGAGCTTCCCTTAAATTTTTATACTTAATAATACGTGTAGGGTTATATCCGCTGTCCACAAGTCCTTTTTGCAATTTATCGGCAAGTTTACCAACTAAAATAGCAATATCACAAGAACTTGACATTTTAACTCCCAAATTGTAATTTATCTCGTCTTCCTTTTCTCCGCCTTCAACTATACCTTGACACACAACTACTTTACGGCTGTCAAACATTGACAAAGTATCCAAAGCCACCTGCACACCTACCTCGTTAGCGTTATAACTGTCATCGATTATCGTAATGCCGTTTGCTTTTATAACTTCCAACCTATGAGGGGTAAATTCTAGTTTTTCAATGCCGTAAGATATGCTGTCTATATCCATACCGAGACCTACAGCTACTGTTACGGCAAGTAATATATTTTCAATATTATGCCTGCCAATCAATTTTGTCCTGCAATTTCTAATACTCTCGCCTATTTTTAAATCAAATAATGTACCCTCAGTAGTCGTAATTAAATTTTCTACACAAATATTTCCGCTGTGAATACTTGTCAACATTTTGTTTGGCAAAATACACCTGTCATACATATTTTTGACTCTTGCATTTTCCCCATTAAACACAGCCAATCCGTTATTATCAAGTGCCTCAATCAACTCGTATTTACCGCGCATTACATCTTCAACACTGCCAAAGGTTTTCAAATGTTGTCCCGCTACACCTGTAATTACGCCTACTTGCGGTTTTAATGCCTTTGCAATTTTGGCAACATCCCCGATATGTCTTGCACCTATTTCCATAATAAATACCTGAGTGCTATCCGTAATTTCATTTACGCTTTTTGCAAGCCCCATAGGTGTATTATAACTGAAAGGAGATGCTACTACTTCAAACGATTCGCTTAAGATAGTTGCCATTATATTTTTAACCGAAGTTTTACCATACGAGCCGGTAATGCCGATTTTCATAAGGTTTTGCATGCTGTCCAACTTTTCTACCGCTTTGTTAAAATACTTATTTTGAATATGTTTTTCAAGCGGTGCGATAAGTAAAAACGCAAGTCTTACGGTTAAAGGTGTTAGCAAAAAATTTATCCAAACATAATAAAATATACTTAAATTTGTGATAATGGATAGGTAATAAATACCTCCGAAAAATGCAAGTGTCAAAATTGTAAACAACGCAAAATAACGCATTACACGTGCAGTTACCACAAGCGGCGTTTTAGATTTTTTAATCAAACCAATCGCTACATAAGCAAGCAACGGCACACAAAAAGCAATTAGCAACCAATACCAAGCCGCTACCTTTAAAAGGGATAAAATCAAGCATATAACTTCCCCTAGCAATAAAGATATGTAAAGCCCTATTTGATAGCTCATTTCCGCCCCGTAAAAGCCTAAACCATAGCTTTGCAGTTGGATTATATTTATATTTCTGATTGCAACAAGCACCAATAAAATTGCAAGTACAATACATACGATAATTTGCATAAAAAACCTCCTTTATTTTCCACAAAAACTTCTCAAACAATTATAAAAAGTACTTTTAGATTGCAAATAGCTAAAATGACCACAGTTTTCTATCACAACCAATCGTGAGTTTTTTATTTTTTTGTTAAATGTTTTTGCAAACTCTAAAGGAGTTTCCTTGTCCTCGCTTCCCCAATAAATAAGTGTGGGGATTTTAATATCTTCTATCTCTTTATCTTGATAATAATTGACTATATTTATAAAAGTTTTTTTCATTACAGGTGACAGCGTTTTGTAGTCGCTCGACCCGTAGTTATCCGTGTTAAGTCCAAGCTTTCGCCTTATTTTATATTTGTAAACTTGTATGTAATACTTAGCACCTCTTTTGGGTTTAAGCCCCGCACTATCTACCAAAACCAACTTATGACAAATGTTATTTGCAGCAAGCTTAATACCAATCCTACCGCCAAATGAATGTCCTACCACTATTATTTCTTTAGCATTTTGCTCTTCGATAATTTTCCTAACATAGTGATAATAATCAAAAATATTAAGCGGCTCTTGAGGTTCGACTTCAAAAAAAGATATAAGCATACACTTATATCTATCACTTAACATTTGTGCGATTTCTGCAAAGCTTTCAAACCCTCCGCCGAAACCATGCAAAAAAACTATTAATTTGTCTCCGTTTCCAATAACTTTATAGTCGATACTACACACCCCCAAAAGCATAAATCAATGCATCTTCGCCATCCTTATAGTATCTTTTTCTACAGCTTATCAACTTAAAGCCGCATTTCTCATAAAGTTTAATTGCTATATTATTACTGCTTCTGACTTCCAAAAATATTCTTTCGATATTATTAAATTGTGCCTGTTTTATAATTTCGGCAACTAATATTTTACCATATCCCAAGCCTCGGTATTCAGGCAAAACAGCAATGTTGGTAATATCTCCCGACGGATAAATCCCCGCATATCCCGCTATCTTTTCTCCCAAATCGATAACCACCATTATGCAACCGTTATCTAACGATTCAAGCAACATTTTCTCCGTCCAAAAATCGGAAAAGCACCGATTTTCGATGGTTTTTATGCTTTTTATATCCTCTTTTGTGGCAAGTCTTATCATTCTGTTTCCCTCTCTGCCTGAGACTTTTTCAAATATAATGGAGACAGCATTTGGCAAAATTCCTTATTGTTGATTTTGTCCAAAACGCAAGCTACAATCTTGTTAATTTCTCGCTCGCCATTCCACTTTATTACCTTGCAGCCACACTCAAGCATTTCTTGCTCGGTAGTGTTAAAAAGGGCAACTTCCATGCCGCACTTATACTGTCCTGCATAGTAGTTACCATGCCTGCAATCCAATGCAATCAAAATATCATTAGTATTATTATATGCAACAGTTTCAAAAGTGTTAACGGCAATTCTATTGCAACCCGTCGCAAAAGCAAGTCCGTTGCAAGTAGTCACTCCAAGCCTTATGCCTGTAAAAGACCCGGGACCAATCACGCAAGCAATATTTTGCACTTCACTTATTTTTATTCCGCTTTCATTTAGCAATTCATCTATAGTCGGCAATAACACGCTATTATGTTTTTTATTACCGTTACTTGTTCTGTAACTAACTTTGCCGTTATTATAAAGCAAAACAAAAAGCTCGTTTTGACAGCTGTCCACAAATAAAAAGTTCATTATTCCCCTCATTTTATTTCAAATTTACGCGAGTTTTCGCCGATTTTTTCAATATCTATCGTTATAATTTTTTTATCTTGCGGAAAGTCAGTAAACTTATTCCATTCTATAACCGCAACTCCACTCTCAAACAAATTGTCGGATATTCCAAGCTCAAACAATTCATCCTCACTCTCTGCCCTGTACATATCGTAATGGGATAGTTTGTATTTTGCATTGTATTCTTTCATAAATGCAAAAGTCGGACTTGTCACAATATCTTTTACTCCGAGCGCGGCAAAAAGTGCTTTGGTAAAAGTGGTTTTACCCGCTCCCAAATCTCCGTTCAACAAAATTATTTCATTGCCGCAAAGCTTGCTTGCAATTTCTTCCGCAAGCTCTCTCGTACTCTCTAAACTATTCGATATGTATTCCATATCGCTATTATATAACTTTTTTAAATTAATTGCAATTAAATAGTTGCATTTTTTATTTTGTGGTTGTATACTAATATTGTAAAAGGTGTTTGAATACTAGTTTGAGCATACGCAAGCAGAGTTATGTTTATAATTTGTAAATCAAAAACTTTTGCAAAACTAAATATTTAACTTTGGGGCGAGGTGCAATTCCTCACCGACGGTAATAGCCCGTGAACATTGCTTGCAATGCCGAATAGGTGTAACTCCTATGCCGACAGTATAGTCTGGATGAGAAAAGTTATTTTATATGAGCTAAATAAAATAATTTAATTGTAATAAATTTATTTTTAAACCTATTTTCAATTAAAAATTTATTTACCTCTAAAAAGTTTTCCAATCATTACCCAAAGTGCGGTATGATTTTTTTTATTTGGAGGACTTTTTTATGAAAACAAAAATTTTCAACACAAGAAAAATCGCCGGTATGGCATTACTTTCCGCACTTGCAATAGTATTATTGTTCATACCCGGTTTACGATTTCCTATTATCCCGTTAACCCCGTTTTTGGAATATGATGCTTGCGATATTCCTATCATGTTTGCAACATTTGCCTATGGCCCCGTTTCAGGATTGATAGTTACATTTATAGTAAGCGTTATTCAAGGTGTCACGGTTTCTTCCGCAAGCGGAATTTACGGAATTTTAATGCACATTTTTGCAACAGGTTCTTTTACGCTAAGCGCAGGATTTTTATTTGCATTTTTGAAAAAGAAAAAACTAAACCAAATCGCAGCACTTGCAATTTCCACATTAGTAGGGTCTTTGTGTTGGGTAGTTATTATGATATTTGCAAATATGGCAATTACTCCGCTATTTATGAAAGTTCCGTTTAATGAACTTATGAAATTAATGCTACCTGCAATCATTCCGTTCAACTTGATTAAAGCAAGTGCAAATGGTATAATCGGTGCTATTTTATATATACCACTTCACAAAAGCGTATCAAAATATCTTGATAAGCCCGTTGTCACTGAAGAAGATTTGGCTACCGAGCCAAATTTGCTAATAGATAACATTTTGCCTGAGACGGATAAAATTACAGAACTAGAAAACACGGACGCTACTATAATTAACGAAATAGCTGAAAGCGATTGCAAAAGCGAAAATATAACTTCCGAAAACTAATCAAATTTTAATATTAAAAAGCTTAAAAAAAGGTGTCCAATACTCGGGCACCTTTTTTATTATTGTTTTTTATCTAATATAATTTCAATTAAAAATAAACAAAAAACTGTATTAGAAAAATATTAAAAAACAAAAAATATTCTTACCATTCAAACGTTTTTTGTTTTTATATTGTATTTTACTTAAATTTATTGATTGTTTAAAACTTTTTCCAAACGGGTAAAATCATTATGCGAACAAGGCTGTTCAACATTATTTATTCTATACAATTCAACGCCAAACTTGTACATTTCCATGACGCAGTTGCACAAGTTATTGCCAAGGTTTGTCAAAGAATATTCCGTTTTAGGCGGCACAACAGGATAAAGTACTCGGTTTATTATACCATCCCTCTCCAATTCTTTCAGTTGCTCGGCGAGCATTTTAGGCGTTGCTTTTACAAGTTTTGCAAGCTCACTATATCTCAATGTCCTGTCAAATAAATAATATATAATCTCCAATTTATATTTACCGCCTATAACCGCAATCGTCGCATCCAACGGACAGCTGCAACTTTTTAAAACATTTATATCCATATTCTTTATCCTCTTACTTTCCCAAAAGTAAGTATCGCACTTTAAAGTGCGTACTTGACAAATTTATAGTATGGGTTTATTATAAAATCAGATAAAGGCTTTGTCAATGATTTTTACGGAGGTTTCTATGGAATTCTTACAATTAGCAAAATCACGCTACTCTGTCCGTTCATTTTTGAACAAACAAATAGAAAGCGAAACATTAAACAAAATTTTACAAGCAGCAAACATTGCTCCTACTGCGGCAAACAAGCAACCGCAAAAACTATACGTGTTGCAAAGCGAACAAGCACTTAAAAAAATAAACTCTGTATGTAAATGTATTTTCGGTGCACCAACCGTCATTTTAATTACTGCAAACAAAAACGAAATGTGGAAAAATCCTTTTTCACAAGATTATAATACAGGCGACATTGATTGCAGTATCGTTTGCACTCATTTAATGTTGCAAGCGTGGGAACTTGGCGTAGGCTCATGCTGGGTCGGATATTTTGATTTAACCGAAGTCGCAAAAACAATGAATATCCCCGACAATGAAAAACTTGTTGCAATTTTACCAATGGGCTACCCGTCAGAAAAATCAGCACCATCTCCAATGCACTTTGCAAAAAAAGACTTAAGTCAAATAGTTACTCATTTATAAAATAAAAGTATCTTACCAAAATAACTAAGCAATTACTTCGTTTGCTTAGTTATTTTTTATTTCGATATTTGATTTTCAAAATCTTAACACTCTAATTAAAATTATTGCTTTTATTTTCCGTTTCAAAAGCAAACATGAGGTCATTTTTCACATTTTCTACACTTGAAATTTGTTTCATTACATAAGCTGCAATACTAGGCATAATTTTGTCTTTTGTTTTAAAACCTATATACCTATAAGCCTCATTCATTAAAAGATTATTTATGTAAATTGTGTCCCACTCATCCATCTCAAGTATTTTGTAAGTATATTTATCGTATTTTGACTTGTATTGTTGAACATCAACCATATTTTTTATTAAATGCTTATTTACAAAATCATTTTTAGGAATTGAAAAATGTTTTGATAACAACAAAGACGGAGATATGCCCCACTTATCCAAAAATTCCTGACCTAAAGCATTTAAATGAACTGTTTTCCAAAATTCGTCTACTACCAAAATTGCCAAATCGCTTGATACGGGAAATAATAAAAAGTTATCCATAAATTCCGAGTTTTCTTCCGCTCTCTTTTTTGCTACATGACCAAACCCGTCAACGCCAAACAAATTTTTACCAACCTCTTCAACCATTTTGCAATATTCTTCAGGTGAAAATTTCATTTTAACAGGAAGCCTTTCGGTTACGCAGCCTGAATCGTTTAGCACAAACTCTTCAGTTGTATGCACAAACATAAGAAACCCCGTATAAATACTTCGTGTGTTGAATTTCACTCCTACTAAATCATTTTTCAAAATCAAATCTTCCAAAGAGTTATCCAATATTGCTTGAATTTCCCTTTTCCAAAAATCCAACAGTGATTCATCATCTTTTATATTGTATCTGGATAGCAAACCATCTTTATTGAAATTTTCGCTGTACCCAAAGCTATTTTTTAAATTACGATACTGCTGTATTAAAAGAAATTTTTTTATCATCTCAAGTTCTTCTCTTGTAATAATAAATGTATCGTATTCTTCATTTACCAATCTATCGAGTATTTTATAAAACGGCTCTTCTATTTTTATTTTCAAATCTTTTTCTAATTTTTTTACATCTTCATTTTTTACGTCATATAAGTTTTTTTCATAAAAAGCACTTTCGCTATTACGCTTGATTACAGCTTTTTTATGCAAATCAATAATATTTACTTTGTATTTGCCATTTTCCTCTCTTGTTGCAAAATTTTTCACAACCTTATTAGGTATGTAATGATTTCTCTCGTATTCTGACATTTTTTTCCCCTTATTATTTTTTATAATTTTATTTTTTATGTGATAGGTTGATTATAATAGGTTAGTATATAATTTCCCTATCAGCTTTCTAAATGTTTATATTTTATGCAGTTTTATAAAAATCTTGCAATTATAAATTAGCTCTATAGGTTATTTTTATAATCTGTCCCCCAATCATACATTGCATCAAGGATAGGTTTCAACGATTTTCCTATTGGCGATAATGTATATTCCACACGCGGTGGCACTTCTGCAAATACTTCTCTTTCAATTAGTCCGTCATATTCCAAAGCACGTAAATTGTCTGTCAGCACCTTTTTGCTTATTGCAGGTATTGTTTTTATAAAATCGCAAAACCTCTGCGTTCCGTTATATATTAAATTACGAATGATGAGCAACTTCCACTTATTGCCTATAAGTTGAACAGTGGTTGCAACAGGACATACAGGTAATTCTTCTTTTGTCAACATAGCATTATTTTCCTTTTATTTTTTTCCATTATAACACAAATCAAAAACAAAATCAATAGTTCAAAAAAGTAACTAAGTAACAAATATATTATCAGATAATAAAAAAGTAACGTTCTTGTATTGTTTTTTTTCCTTTGATATACTATTGGTGTAGTTTAAAAGATTACAAAAATAAATAAAATAATTTTGGAGGTACAGCTATGAAAAATTTTAACAAAATCAGTATTACGGAAGAGGTTCGCATCGAACTTCACGACATCCTAAAACTTACAGGTGCAGAAATAAGCGTAAATACTTTGCCAGCCGGAACAAACGTTCCATTTGTCCATTCGCATAAGCAAAATGAAGAAATATATGCGATTTTGGATGGTGCGGGAATGGTCGAAATCGACGAAGAAAAAATTGAGATTAAAAAAGGCGATTGGTTACGCATTTCGCCTAATGCAAAAAGACAGTTTTTCGCATCGCCTGACAAAGCATTAAAATATGTATGTATTCAAGTAAAAGCCAACTCATTGGAAAGCTACACAATGTCCGATGCAATAGTTTAAATACAAAATATCGTTACAATTTTTTTAAAAACACATAATAAGAAAATTTCATTACAAAACGCTCTCAATTTTAATAAGAGCGTTTTTGTTGAGCTACTAACCGGATTTGTAAGGAGCATCGCGACGCAATAGTGAGCAAAGCGTAGCGTCCCTGCGAACGTCACTATTTCGGTCTTCCCGTGTTAGTGCGACTAAAACGGCACTCTTTATTCAAAGAGTGCCTTATATGGAG
>CAJUOU010000004.1 GCA_910588545.1 uncultured Christensenellaceae bacterium | reverse complement strand
CGAGTCGTATTTCCTATTTAATACTTTTTTACTATGCAGTTGTCAATGTGCAATTACTTAACTAGGTTAAGTGCTGGTGGGCTCAAGTGGACTCGAACCACCGACCTCACGCTTATCAGGCGTGTGCTCTAACCAGCTGAGCTATGAGCCCATATAGTGGTGGAGATGAGGAGAGTCGAACTCCTGACCCCCTGCTTGCAAGGCAGGTGCTCTACCAACTGAGCTACACCCCCATAAATGAGCAGGTTATTTAGTTATCTGCCGTACTGACAGCTTTTACATAATATCACAACCCAATTATTTTGTCAAACATTTTATACAAGTTTTTTAAAAAATTTTTTTATGCCGCATTTTTTATTGTCAAACGGTAAATTTTAACTGCCATATTGGGACAAAAAATGATAGATATAATAATGATAAAAATATTTATATATAATATATATGTATAAAATTAAATGTTCAAATATATTTATGTAAAGTTTATTTTTCTTGAAATTTCAACAAAATACGATAAAAGTTTTTGCACAACTATTTTCCTTTCGAATAAAATATAATGTTACAATTTAAGCAAAAAATGTTACAAAATTTTAATAGATTTTATCGCTTAAAATAAAAATTTAAAAGGATTTTTTGCAAAAAAAAAATACAACATTTTAATAAAATTTTAGCAAAAAAAAGCAGTCTTTATTTTTTTGAAACAACAAATAATTAATAGTAAAAATTACTATTTTTAAGATTAAATTTTTGTTATTTTTTTGTATACAAATTATCTTTTGCATAGACAAAAAAATAGTAAAAGATAGGACAAATTTTTTATAAAAAAATTGTAATTTTTAATGCGAAAAAGTTTAAAAAAACAAGCCAATTTTTTTGGCAAAAATGAGTAAAATTTTTAGCTTAATTTCAAGTGTTTTTTAGCAATTTTTTGATAAAATTATGCCCAAAATTGTACGATTTTGTCCTACACTTTTGACAAGATTTTTGGGTGTAAAAAAGGCTATTTTTAAGATTAAAATCAACACAATAACTATACATATTCACACTGCTAAATTGCCACAAATAACCAAAAATCGTGGTGTAATATTCAAAAAACTTGGATAAAAGAGCTGAGTTTTCATAAAATTGACAAATTTTAACAAAATTTTACTTAATGATATCAAAAATGTTAAAAACTGCGGTTTTTTGCACATAAAAATAGTAAATTTGATGCAATATTGTGTAAAACAAACTATCAAAAATCGGTATGTTTGCAAAATTCAATGATATTTACCAATTATTTTATTAAGTAAAATTATTAACCTGTACACCGAAAAATTCGGTTTAAACAGCAGCCAAATTATAACTAAAAGCTATTTTTAACCATATAATACCATATACGTGTAAAAATATAGTAGTTTTATGCTTGACACGCGATATTTTTATTTGATATAATATCCACATAAAAGCGCAATCAAAACACTTTTGCGCTACTTGATTTTTTATAGTAATAACTTAAACAAAATATGTTTTAAAAAACCTACAAAAAATCGACACAAAACTTATCAAATAATCTTATGAGACAAAAAACTTTTTTTGCTAAAAATGATTATCAATCTCGCCCTTAATCAGGGCAAACAAAATATTGAAAAAGGAGACATTGTCATGAAAAGAACTTTTGGAAAAAATATTGTTTTATTTATCCTAATTGTGTTATTCACACTTTGCATGGCTGTTGGTTGTACTACACTTAATGCAAATCCTGTTGCAGATACACAACCAGCAAACTCGTCAAGTTCTATTTCCTTGGGGTTAAGTAGCAATCACTTGCTTCCCGGGGAAACGGTTGATTTGATTATTACCGCAAAATTAAAGAATGACGGAGATAACTCAAACGACAAATGGGGCTCGGCAGATTTTTATATCAGCAGTAAAATTGCAGACAAACTTGAAGTTGTCAATGTAAATACCGGTGATGAAAAATTTAATAAAGGCACTTACGACATTAGTGGCGATTTTGCTTTGGAAAGCAAATACGACCCGGGTTTGAATGTTGAGGACGGAGAGGACTTTTTACATTTCGTAATGCCAGGTAAGGCTAATGTTGACCTAGTTTCCGCACAAGAAAACTTGGTTATCAAAATTAAACTTAAATTAGCTACAGATGCTACTAAAGGCGTAAATTTGGATTTGTTTGTAAAGGACAGCGCTGTCAATGCTCTAACCGCTTGGGGTTACAGTGGCGATAACGACCTTTCTTACAACGGTGGCGGTGGCGGTTTGGATTTGACAAATGCTACAATTTCCGCAGAAGTAAGAGACCCTGAGGCAAATACCGATATCGAATACGTAAAAGTTGTTGAGGGTAAATTGGACGGAACTATCGATGGCGATAAACCTACTAAATTTGAGACTTCTATTACTTTCACTACAGTAGACGGCAAAAAAGTCGGAGCTATGACTACTAATAGAGAAACCAAAGACAATTTTTACATTGTTGCTAAACCTCGTATAGATGGTTCTACAATAGAAGTTAGTATAAGCGGTACCGTTTGCGCTAAAGTAGAAAACTATGACTATACATATAAAGTACCGCTAAACGGCGGTAATGCAGGCATTACACCTGTTACTGTTAAAGTAACCTCCGAAGATGGCAAAGTTACCGAAACCTATACTGTTAATGTTACTCAATCTTATTTGGGTCTTGGTAAATTGGATGTTACTACAAACGAAACAGTTACTGTAGATGCTGATAAAAAAGGTTTGTCAAAAGATACTCCTGTTGAAGAAGGCAGAACAAACTTTAGCATTTTAGTACCAATGTCTAAAAATAAAGACAATACTCTTGTGAACGGCAGTGCTACTCAAGTAACTATTTCCCCTTCAATCATTGCAGGTTATGGTATTAACAACAATATTTCTATTAGTGCAACAAATTGTACTATTGAAAATGCTGCTACATCAGTAATCTCCGGCGGACAATTTATTGTTTCAAGCATAAATGACAATGCAAAAATCACTATGACTTTAACTAACTCCTCAGGCGGTACCACTACCCTTACCATCAATTTGGTACAAGTCGGTATCAGTACTGCTATTGACGGAACTTTCAACTTAATTAGTGATACAGACGATAAAACTCCAATCAAAGAGGCTGACAAAGTCGGTGGTGTTGACTATGCTTTCAAACTACCAAAAGAAAGTAAATATAAAGCTACTTTAAGTGCTGACCAAATAACACTTGAAGATGGTGCTACATTTAAAGTATTCCTAGGCGAAACCGAAGTTGCAAAAAATGCAGACGGCGCTTATATGCTAGATGCTGTTACTCAAACTAATAGATATACTTTGAGAGTTATTTCTGCAGCAGGATGCATTGAAGAGTATGACCTTGAAGTATCAAAAGAGGTTTTATCCGGTGCTATCGTAAGATTTGAATATAGTATTATTGACGGCTCTTGGATTACAGTATATGATAAAGACGGTGTAAACCCAGACACTACTATTACTGAGTTTGAATATAATGAAAACACTAGACACTTTACTCTTAACGCTAGTATCAACACAACTACAGTTAAATTTAGATTTGCTATCACAGACTCCTCTGTTTTAGAAGGATTTGACGGCGGTGTTAAAGTTGAGGGTGCAGGTCAATATCTTGATTATGATACTTTTGATTATTCTTACAACAACCTTAAGAGAGGTGTTAACACTAAGATTGTTACTGTAAGTGCAGCCGGTATTGGTAGCAATGCATACCACTTAGATGTTGTTATTACAGAAAGCGATTTCTCTATTACAAACATTCAATTTGGTAAAGACTCTGACAAAGACGATTACATAACATTTAATCCTGAAACTACAACTTATGCATTTACAGTTCCTTACAAAACACACGAATTGAACTTGGATATCGATGCTAAAGGTGTAAGTACACTTGTTTATGTAAACGATGTTCAACTTGACCGTGTACAAGACGAAACAAATATGACTTCTCACCACAGTAAAATAGTTGCTTTGAGAAGTGCTACAACTACTACTTTCACAATAACATACAAAGGTACCGACGGTATTAAAAAAGGCGACAAAACTTACACAATCACTATTACACGTAGTGCAGCTAGTGCAGTAAATACTTTGAAAACTTTGGAAGTTTTTGTAAATGATGATGCTGCTGATGGTCAAAGAACCTCCAACCAAATTACAGGTTTTAATTCTAATACTACAAATTATCTAATTTCTTTAACTTCTACCGAGCTAAAGCAAGTTTATATCAATGCTGAAGCAAGCGCAGATGTAGCTACAATCGACGGCTCTACAGGTTTTATTAATCTTAACGGCGTTGAAGAAGCTATTTATACATTTACTATAAGAGTTACTCCTGAAAACTCAGTATATGGCTCAGGCATTAAAACTTATACAATCAACATCAAAGTTAAAGAAAAAACTCAAGATAACGACAATGAAATGTACGACTTTAACTTTGTAGGCGATGATGGTAAAACTTATTTGAACTTTAAACATGGCGACAGCCAATCTCACAGAATTACAGTTCCTTACAATGTATCTGCATTTAAGATTTTTGCAAGCCATGCTGCTAAAGCAAGCTTGGAATTGAAATTGAATGATGTTTCATTTGAAGATTTGACTACTAATTTAGATGGTGCTTATGCTCTTGCAAGCGGTTCAAACACTATTACGGCTCAAGTTACTGCTGAAGACGGAAGCAAAGGCAGAATTTATACTGTCGTAGTTGAGCGTGAAGCTGCTAATACTAACGCTACCCTAAAACAATTAGACGTTACTAACAATGCAGGTTCTTCTTTACTAAAAGTTGAAACAGGCAAATTCAATTACAAAGTTAATGTAAGCAACGGAAGTGTTGATAACAGACTTGTTATCAGACTTGCAACAAGTAACAACAAAGCTTTAATCACTGTTACTAAAAACGGTGAAATCGTAAGCAACGTAGATGCTGATGGTATCGAATTTGCATTAATAAATATTGAAGGCAGCGCAAACTTTGAAATTAAAGACATGGCTTGCGGTACAAGCGAAATATATACTATTTCAGTTGTTTCCGATGGTGTTACTCAAATTTACACATTAGAACTTACTCGTGCATCTAAAGCTCCTGTTTTGGAAAGCTTGCAAATCACTAAAGACGGCAACACTATTGCTGACTTGTTAGATAAAGATGGTAAGAAAATCGAGTTCTCTGCTGACGTATTCGAATATACAGTAAAAGTTGATTACAGCGTTGCAAACTTGACAGTTACAGGTAAAGTGCCTGATGGTATGACTCCAAGCAACTTGAATATCTACAAAACTATTGCAGGTTTGTTCGGCGACGATTATGGTACTCAAACTTTCACATTCTCTATCAAAAACGGTACTCTTTCAAATGAGTATACAATTAGAGTAATTAGAAATCAAAACCCTGACAAGAATGTAAATGTTGATTCAATCACATTTGGTAAGATTCCTACATTCGAGTTTGATAACAATACTGACTACCAAGGCTCTTATGTTGTAAAATATGGTGTTACTTCCCTTAACCCAATCGTTAAGGCAGCTAACGAAGGTGCAAAAGTTTCTTACAGATTAAATGGTGCAGATGTTACTGCTATCAATGGTTTGAAAGTTGGCAAAAACACTATTGACATTATCGTTACTGCTAATGACGGCGTTACTAAGAGAGTTATCACTTTGGAAGTTGTTCGTGAAGAAGCTGAAATTAGAGGTATTAACGTTTCTAACGTTGAAGATGGCAAACCAGTTGATACTAATATCACTGATTTGAGCAATAACTCATTCTCTTTCAATGTATCTAACGATATTAAGAATCTTGATGTAAAACTTCAACTTGAAGAAGGCTATACTTACAGCGTTAACAATGCTGCTCTTGAGGCCGGTAAGATGAACAAAGTTACGGTTGATATTAAAGACAGCAACAACACTGTTATCAGAACAATCGAACTTAACGTTTACCGTGATGCTGCTCCTGCAGATTACACAATGTGGTATATCATTGCCGGTGTACTTGGCGGACTTGCTCTTATCCTTTTGATTATCGCAATTATTGCTTTTGTAAAAGGCGGTAAAGGCGGCTCAAGAAGAAAAGGTAACATCAACGATATCGGTATCGGCGACTATGAATTAGACTAATTCAAATAGTTTAAAAACTAAAAAACACGGCTAGCAATAGCCGTGTTTTTGTATTAAAAAAATCTGCCCAAAAAGCAGATTTTTATTTTTTATAAATGTTTTTATTTTTTTATTATATTGTTTACGTTAAAGTATTTTTTGTTAAACTTTAACTTAATCGATAGATTGTATCAAATTTGCTGTAAAAGTGCAATATAAGGACACTTTTGTAAATATATATTTATATTAAAGCAATTTCTTTTTATGAAGAACTATACCTACAACTATGCAAATAATTACCGTAACTACCGTGACAGCTAAAAAGCCCCACCACTTGCCTTCCCCGGGCACCCACGTATTCATACCCCAAATGCCTGAAATCAATGTAGGGATAGAAAGCAATAGTGTAATAGATGTCAAAATTTTCATTATGTTATTTTGGTTGTTGTTGATTATGTTTGCATAACCCTCCATAGTAACACTCAAAATCTCGCGGTATATGCCCGACATTTCTATTGCCTGTTGGTTTTCTACCGCAACATCTTCGATAAGCTCTTGGTCTTCCTCATACTTTACAATCGCAGTTGTTTTTATTAGCCTGTTGATAACAACGTCATTACCTTTTAAAGATGTACTGAAGTAGACTAGCGAGTTTTCCAAGTCAAGCAGTTGGAACAATTCCTTATTTCTTGTAGACTTATGTAGCTCCGTTTGAATCCTACCACTCGCCTTATCTATTTGTTTTAGGTATTGCAAATATTTTGTGCTTGCATTGTATAACGCTTGGAACAAAAACCTCGAACGTTTGTTTGTGGAAAAAGTTTTGACCCTGCCTAAAGTAAAATCTTTCATAACCGCAGTGTCTTTCAAACAAACTGTAACGGTAAATTTATCGGTCAAAATATACGCCAAAGGCAATGTAGAATACGAATAGTAGCCCTCTTCCTCTTCTTCGATAATTGGTATGTCAAACAACACCAATGAATAATTATCTTCTATCTCGATACGGGAACGCTCTTCGTCATCCAAAGGTGCTTTGATTGCAGACTCGTCAATTTCGGTTAACTTTGCTACACTTTCAATTTCCTTATCAGTGGGATTTACAAGTCTTATCCATTTGTTATTAAGCATATCTCTGCTTGTTATATCGTTAAAATTGCCTTCAATTACCTTTTCTTTTTCGTCTGTATAAAATAATTGAATCATGATTATTACCTCCTTAAACCATTGTTTTTGCAGTGTCGTTTTTGCATAAAAATAGCGTGATATTTCTCACGCCACTACAAAAATCAAAATTTAAAGCAACAATCAGTTATTGCCGTGGCGTAGAACTATTAAATTGTTATTATTGCAACTATCACAATCCGCGTCCACTTTAATAACCTCCATATAATCGTCAAGCTTTTCTTTTTTACATATTACGCTGTAAAATCGTATTTTTGTGACAAATTGACACATGCAATAAAAGATAAACTGACATTTTACAATACAATGATAACATTATTTTTTTTATTTGGCAACCTATTTATGCAACAAAATTAAATTTTAAAATATTTAAAACTGCAATAAACAAAAATGCACATTATTTGCAAACTGCGATTTACTTGCAAAACAATGTACATTTAGCTTGTTTTTTTGCTTATCTTAAGCGATATAGTTGTTTATTCTTGTTACAAGATTTTCCAAACGAAGTTGGTCTGCCGTACTATTGTAGTTTGTTGAGGCAACACTCATAAGACCGTCCTTAAAAAGCTCTAAAAGCTCCTTAGAAGCACCACTTTCTATCAACCCTAAAACTACACGTCTAAGCTCGTCAATGCTGTCTACAGGCTTTTCTTGCGTCTTATTTTGCACCTTTTCGATTGCTGCATTGCTTTCGCTTTCTTTAACACATCTGGAAACTACTTCCGAATAAATATGAGCATCCACATTTTTGTATTTGTTTGAAATAAAATACATTTGTAAAGCCATCACAATAAGCATACTTGCTCCGTAAAACAAGCTTACGGCTAGCCATAAATTGTTGCCGTCTAAAAAGAATGTTTCCAAAGCAATGGTAGCTATTGCAGCAATGGCACCTAAACCAAACACGCTTATATATGCTATGAAGGCGTTTGTACAACTTCTGTCGGCTGTACGGGTCAAACTTCTTTTTAAAGCAGTTTGATTATCTACCGATGGATTAAAAATAAACTTTATGCAAGCTTTTTTTACAGCTGACGGCATTTGAGAAACACAAATTTTATTGAAATGTGTAAAATTGCCTTTTTGAATAACGCCGAATCTTGCTATAAAAAGCTTTATCCTTTTAAATGCTTTTGCAAGCCTTATTTCACTGCTGGCAGTGCCATTTACTATCAAAGTAATTACTGCCGAAATTGTGAACACCGCAAATAATGCCACTGCCATTGTTGTTCCGTTTATTATATCTCCCCAATAAAAGTTGCCACCGTTAAACACGTCGACAAAGTTTTTTAATTGGTATAAAAAAGAATCGTACCACATATTTTTTCTCTCCTAAAATTGTATTATGTAGTACGATTTTTAATATTAATATCGATTTTTAATGGTTTATTTATGTTTAACTATCTTTTTTACAATTCTATATCCACGATTTCGTTTCTGCCGATTACTATTAGCACTGCTCTGTCGACTTTTCTCCCCAAACATTTTTGCACTGCTTTTGCATATAGCTCGATTTGTTTTTTATACCGCTCTTTTAGCACTTGCGCACTCTCATCCGTCTTTTTGTAATCGGCAATCCAAACTTGCTCGCCGACTATCAAAAGGTCGATAGCGCCATGCAAAAATATCTTGTCCTCAACTGTTGTGTCCATTACCTCATTTGCATTTACGTAAAGGGTAAATTCCTGCTCCCTGTAAAAACGATTTTTTTCAGCGTATTCTATGACAGGATTATTCATTATTGCAACAATCTCGGGTATGTCAATTTCTATTAGCTCTTCCTCAAGTAAAACTCCATTATTTACAAGTCGTTTAAGCTCACTTTGCACCTGTGCGCATGTTTTGGCTGAAAAGTCTATATTTTCAAGTACCGCGTGGTAGCATGTGCCTCTCTTTGCCTTGTCGAAGTCTGTCGAAACATTTTCGTTATCAACTACGATTTCGTCATCTTCCACAAAGGTATTTGATGAGCTACCTTGTTTATTTATCTCCGTTACCGTATGTTTTATACTTAAATTTTCAGCTTTTTTTGTCTTATACTCAAAATTTAGATATTTGTCGATTATTGGGATATTTTCTCCTTGATATTTTTTGAAAGAATACCTTTGCATTATATCCGCTTTTTTTAGCTCCTCGCTATGAAAAGTTATCCTATCCTGCATTTCTTGGTTTTGACTTGCGGCTATAAGTACCCAATCCAAAAAACTATCTACCTTAAACGGATTTTTTGCAAACAAATCTTTTTGTTTTGCAGTGCCTGTCAAAATTATGTGGTTTTTAGGCCTTGTAAGTGCAACATAAAACAACCGCATTGCCTCTGCCTTATCATCCATTTGATTTTTTTCCGTCAAAATATCAAACGCTAAGTTTCGCTTTGCAACCATTTTTTCTTCGTCAAAATAATTTATTGCAATGCCGGAATCCTTATTTATCAAAAGTTTAGGCAAAAATCCGCTCTTCATAATAAGAGGTTTTTCGATATTGCAAACAAATACTACAGGAAACTCCAAGCCTTTGCTTTTATGGATTGTCATAGCCTTTACGGTATTACCTTTTGCACCGCTTTTTATTTCCATTTTGCCACTATCCAAAGTCGCTACATATTCGTTTAAACTACAATCTAATGACAAATCGTTTAAACTATCCAAATAGGTCTTAACTGCGGATAATTTATAGTCTCCGCCATCTTGTGTCAAAACATATTTGTCAAATCCGTAGGAGTAAACAATATACTCTGCAAGTTCTTTTATGCTCATATACGAGCTTTTTAAACGCAAGTGTGCAAGCATTTCATACAGTTTTTGGATATCCTTATTATTTTCCCTCTCCGCCTGCACGGCACACCAAAAATACTCGTCGTTAGGCGAGGTTGCCTTTATATCCAACAAATCGTCGTAATCCATACCTACCCAAAAGCTGACCAAAACAGCTGCAAGCGAATAGTCCTGCATATCGTTTACAACAAGCCTTAATATATCTTTTATAATTTCAACCTCGTACACACCCTCCGCCTTAAGCAAAGGGGCAATATCAATAGGTATCAAGTTGTCTTGTATTGCTTTCACGATTTCTCGCACATTATCCGTACCTGTACGCGATAGCACAGCAATGTCCGAAAAATTAACTTTTCTTACATCTTGGATTTCGGGGTCGTAAATTGTATATGATTGCACTATTTCTTTTATTTTTTTTGCAATGTACAATCCCTCTTTGTAGGACGGAGATAGGCATTTATCTTGTGGCTCATCCTCTTTTACGGAGTACACTTTGTCAAAAGTTTGAATGACTTTTTCCTTTTCTTCTTCCTCTTTATCAAAAATATGTATTTCGTATGAGGGTTTTACAGGAGATACTTTATAGTCTGCTCCGTACCGCAATTTATCGGTATTTTTGTAATCAATGCCGCCGAAATTTTTGGTCATAATTACATTAAAAATATCGTTTACAAAATCAACAATACCCTTATCGCTACGATAATTAAAATCTAGCATTACAGTTTCGCCGTGAGTTGAATTCACATTGTAATCGTTAAATTTTTCAAGCAAAATTTTAGGCTCGGATAACCTAAAGCGATAAATACTTTGCTTGCTATCGCCCACCATAAACAAGTTGTTTCCGTTTGAAATATTGGTATAAATATCTTCCTGAGCATAGTTGGTATCTTGGTACTCATCTACGCAAATATAATCGTATCTATTGCTAATTTCCCGCTGAATATCGGTACTATTTAGCAATTTTATTAAATTTGCGGTAAAATCGGTAAAGTCAAATTTGCCACTATCCGACTTGCTTTCGTTGTAAATTTCACGCGTTTTTTTGTACAAATCTATAAGTAAGGTTATGTCTCGGATAGTGTTTTTGTGCAGTTCTTGCACTAAGGAAATATCCTTTGCAAACATCTTTTTAAGCCATTTGATTTGCTCTTTAATTATCTCGTTACACTCTTTGTATTTTGCCCAATCTATATCGTATTTCTTACTCTCGCGCTGTTTACTTACAAGTTCATAAGAATTTATAAGCATATAAAATTTGTTATATGTATTTGTATTTTTTAGCGACTTAAAAAACTCAAGCGAGCTTGAATATACCGCTTGCTTATCATCATAGCCAGCAAAGATATCTACTATGCTTGTAAACAATTCTATTACATAGTCCAATCTTGTATTTGCCATTTCAAACAAACTGTCCATCAAACTTGACTTGTTGATATCCTGCGTATATACCCCGCCTATAACTTTATCCAGCCACTTCATACCGCCTGCTTGGGTGGAAACATAATTGTGGATAATTTGGACATGCTCCAACAATTTATCGTCCCCGCCGAACTTTAAGGATAGTTCAAAAATTTCACCGTTTTGCAAGTTTTTAAATTGCTCAAGTGCGCTTTTAAAGCTTTTACTGAACAATATATTTTTTTCAACTTCTCCCAAAATATCACTGCTTGGAGAAATGCCTAAAATTTGAAAAAATTCACTCGATGCCTGCTTGCAATACGAGTCGTTAGTTATGATATTGCAAAATGGTAGTCTATCGATTTGTTGCTTGATAAACTCTTTTGCGTTGCAATCTTCTTTCCCCAATCTTTCAACAAGTTTTTTGTACATTTTTCCGCGTATTTCCGCTGCGATGGAATTGTTGAATGCCAAAATAACTATTCGGTCGATAGGAGTGCCTTCTTCTATAATTCTAAGTACTCGCTCAAGCATAACAGTGGTTTTTCCACTGCCGGCAGAGGCAGATACTATCATGTTACCTGCTCTGTGGTTGATTATTCGCTCTTGTTCGGGATTAAACTTAATTTTTGCCATTATCATCCCCACCTTTTACCGCAAAATTACTCGCCGTGTACTTAACTCTTTTATTTTTAGGATTGTTTTTATTAAGGCAAATCAAACCAAACTCACAATTATCGCAATTTGTCGGCTTTGCCTCTATGTATCCGCTTTCAATTTCTTGTATAGCGTTTGCCACTACCTTATCAGCATACTCCCTTAAAATACGCAAATCGTCTTTACTCAACAAGCCTTTGCCCGACACATTGCCATCCTTTGTGATGCCAATAGGCAAAGAAGATATGTTTTTATCATTAAACTTGTTATCGAAATGTTCAAAAACACCTTGCAAATCACGTACTAAACCGGAATATGCAAACACTCCGCTCGCATCCTCGTTGGAATATGAATACGGCAACGGCATATAAAGCAATGCAAACGGCTCACATTGTATTTTTGAACAATATGCATTCAAATATATCAACAACTGTACTCTCTCGCCGTAATACACTTCCTTTAAGCCATAACTTACCGAACGTTTGGACTTGTAGTCCACAATCGCAATGTAATCGCCATAGCTGTCGATTCTGTCTATTTTACCTCTGATATTGTAAGTATTATCCTCTGTTTTAAGCTCATACGGCGGCAAGTCGGAATACTCGAAACCGAAATTCAGTTCGGTATTTTTAGTTTTAAATTCCGTCCTCTTTGCAATTTGCACTAGCTTGTTTAAAATATATTTTACTTTTTTAAACAAGGAATTCTCAAGCACGGTTTTGCTGTTTGACATACCTATGGACTCAAACTCCGTTTCCGCTAAACTTTCGTTGCATAAGCTATCCGCAATTATATTTATCTCTCGCTCTGAAATATCAAAGTTCTTATACCGCCTAAAAAATTTTTCCAAAATCCTGTGTATAAATGTACCTACAGTCAAAACGTCTAAGCCGCTTTTTTGCACTTTTGTCAATCCCAATGTTTTTTCGCAAAAAAACTTAAATGGACAATCAAAATATCTTTCCACCGCCGAAATACTCGCAAAAGTTTTGCCATTCTTTTTGCTCCATGCCAAACTATTAGGCTTTACAAACTTAAAATCTTTTTGCTTTATGATATTTTGATAACTATACTCTCCCTCTAAGCGTGTATACAAATAGTCAAAGAACCTTTCGTCACCGTTTACAATGCCTCTCATTCTTTCGCTATAATAGTGGGATAACTCCGCTTTTGCGTTTGATTTAGTGCCGATTTTCATAGCGTAATTGCCAATATCCATATCAATTTTGTTATTATCTTGAATAAATGGCACAGCTTTAATATCAAGCAACTCGCAAATGTTTTTTACAAAAAGCGATGGCTCGCCTATTGCTTGATTATAGGATACTACAACTTTTTTGCCTTTCGATACAAGTTGCAATGTTTCAAATTTAGTATTATAATTTTGTTCGTATAAGTTAGGTTTAAAATGAACGCCATTGTTTGCGAGTCTTTCTACATCACTATAAGTAAATATACCAATATTGTTTTTTTCTGAGGTAATAACCCCGTCGTTTGCGCCCATAATGTACAATATATCCGCTTTATCAATTTGCATGCTGTCGTTTGTTACAAGCACATTATCCACATACCTTTTGCTTATACCGATTTTGGTGTTTTTTATTATATCGATTAATGAGTTGTATATATCTATGTTGTCGCTATAGCTTGACATTTGCACTAAATTATCCAAAATACTGTTTATCTTACGCATAGCAAGCTCTGCAACTTGCCTTACATCAGTGCCGTCTGTCACAACAAGTTTGTTTAAATATCTAGTATAAATATCGCCTGTTACGCAGGATAACAACTCCTGCATATTTGCTATTTTGCTAATGTTTTCCGCACTGCAATCAAAAAAGGAAAGTTTTTCACTCAGTATATCGTAAACAACTTTTGCACGCTCGTAAAAAATGTCCTTACTACCAATATCAAAACCGCTAACAAAGCTATTTGCGCTTAAATTATATTTAATGGCATACAACTCGAATTTGTTAAAGTCCTCCGCACAAATGTCAAGTAAAATATTTTTAGCAAATGTTAGCACCTTGCTTATTTCGTAGTTGCTTTTTACGGCATTTATTCCATCAATCAGCAATTTTGCTATTGCAAAAGAAGAAAGTTCTTTTTCATCCTGCAAACAATATGGTATTTCAAAAATTTCAAATTGTCTTTTTATATCGCCTTTATAACTTTTCAAATCGGGACAAAAAACTGCAATATCTTTATAACGCATGTTATTTTCCACAATTTCTTTCCTAATTTCGCGACATACCCCTTTTACTTCCGAGCACACTGTGTCCGCACACCTTATGCTTATATTACGGGGCTGTTCGTTCGCACTATTATTAAACCCAAATAAATTATCAAGCAACAATTCAATATCTTTAGTATACACCTCATACTGTTCGCAAATCTCCGCTTTTATATTAAATTTATTGCAAATATCCTCCGAAAACCGAGGGTAAATGCGTTTATTTTCCCCTTTTATGTTGGTAATAGTATAAACATAAAGATTACAGTCACACTCTTCCAAAGCATTGATACCTCTTGCCTCTTCCCCACTTAAGCTACTAAAACCATATAAGAAAAAATTGCTACCTGCAAAATATCCGCTTTTTATTTTTTGAACCAAATCATTTATTAATATGTGATTATTGGCAAATTTGCCGTCTAAGCACTTATAGTATATCTCATAAAGCATAGCAATATCTTCCGCTTTGGCACCAAGTATACCGCCAAGATTTACGCCTGCCGATTTCAAATTTTGCGGAGAAACACAACTCTTTGCAAGGATAGCCAATACCCCGTACAATTCCCTTTCCGCACTATCATTTCCAACTATTTTATAAAAAGATTTTAAGTTGTTTTTGCATTTTTTAAGTATACTTTTAAAAATTAACAAACCTTGCTCGTCGGTAATATATTTTTGAGCAAATCCGGCCGTTTGTTTTGCAAGCGTGACAAAATCAAGCACTTTTAAATTAAAAATGCCGTCCTTATCAAGAGCTTTCATGATTTGGTTTTTGATATATAATGCCTTGCCGTTTGGTACTATTACATAATTTGTAGTATCAAGCGACAAATTTTTACCAAGCTCTTTTGCCAAACTTTGCAATGAGGAAAAATATGATTTCCCGCAAATTACCTTAAATGCCATACCGTCTCCTGCAATTTTTTATATTTTTAGGTAATAATTTATTATAACACGAATTATGCCGCCTTACAAGGCTATTTTTAAATATTTTTATATTATAGCACTAAAGTTATTTAAACAGTTGCAAGCGTTTTGCAATTATGGTATAATAAACTTACAATATGTAAAAATATTATGGTTTTTTGGCAATAATCAAAATAATCATTTTATCAAATAGAGGTATTCATGAAAAAAAAGATATTAATGTTTATTCTTGTAATAGGCATACTTGCAGTTGTACTTGCAGGATGTATAAGCAAACCGCCACACAAGATTTTTTCCGACCCATGGCTTGATTATGAAAAAATCACTTATGATGTAACAAGGACTTTAAACGACAATACAACTAAAATAAAAGGAACTAGCACAATCATTACGGAAAGAGTTACCGATGGCAATGTTAAAGTTGGAGAACGTGATATCAATGGTTTTTCGGGCACTTATGTGGAAATAAACACACAGCTTGAAGATGGCAGCATTATGATAGCTCAAGTTGCATTTAAGTCTTCTTTTGAGCCGATTGCTAGCTATAAAAATATTAACATAAAAGGTTATGAAGGCAACAGCCCCGAAAAGGATATTAATCAAGTAACAAACATATTTTACACAGACGAAAAATGTTACTATGACACAGATTTTGATGGCGTAAAAACATCCGGTAATGTTAAAGTAGGCAAATGGATTAAAACACCTTATTATGACAATTTAATGTTATATCATATCGCAAGAAGTAGCTATATCAGCAATAGTTTTTCCTCACTTACAACCAAAGTTTTGAGTACGGGCGATTTTAAAATGAAAACCTTAACAGTATCGGGCTCTGCAATAAACCAAGAGATTAAGATTTTCGGCGAAGAGGGTGCGGTTATTAAAGCAGATTTGGTTTCGATATCATTAAACCAAACATTCCCCGGCAGCGGAACTCCAATGACCGTTTTGTTATCTCGCGAAATTAAGGAAGATTACAACGGACTAAATTTAAATTCGGATAGAATCCCTTTGATAATAACCGAAGGTAAAATGGAATATAGGATATCTGCTTATACTTCTCAAAAATAAAAATACAGCAACCGATAAAGCGGTTGCTTTTTTATTTGGCATTTTATAAGCTCACTTTGCAACTAACGAAAGTTAAATTTTATATATATTATTTTAAATTATCGGAAGCTGTCGTCAAGCGACACGAAGTGGCATTTGACAGCAGCGATTGTTAATTCAAACTAGAAGCGCTTGTGATAACAAGCTATATTGCGACAGCAATATAAAATTTTAATGCTAATTAAAATTTACTTCGAAGTGGCATTTGACAGCAACTTATGGTAGTTCATATTGTGTCGGACTTGATTTATCAAGTAAAAAGCGACAGCTTTTATTTAAATTTGAGTTTTCTCAAATTTAACGACACCTAATTTGTATTAAAACAAATTACAAATAAATTTAACCCATATACAAAAAGCACTGCAAATTGCAGTGCTTTTTTTGTTTTATAACATTTAAATTATGGTTTGATAATAATTTTAGCGTAAGCCTCTTTAATATCTGTTTTACCTTTACTTGTAGCTTTAAGCAATACTCTGTCAGTGCCCTCAAAAGCTCTTACCATGTAAGAAGATACACCGCCGATAGTCTTAGATTCGCTGTAATTAATAATGTCTCCACCTTTAATTGACAAAGTAATTCTCTCACCGTCACGGCTAACAATATTACCCTTATCATTAATCAATGCAACATGAACAAACACAAAGTCTCTTTCATCATTTGCTAGTGCTATACCACCGTAATCAACGAATATCCTTAACTTATAAGCTGTTTCAGTATTATCAACACTCATACTTCTAACGATTTGTCCGTCAATTAAACCATCGATTCTTACAGACTTATCGCCTACTTTCTTCAAGCTATCGCCCAACGATACAGGTGGATGAGCCAAAAACTCGTTGTTACCCATATTGATTTGTTGTTTTATAAATTCTGCATACTCCATTTTTTGAGTTGTTTTGAACTCAGGCATATAATAAGGAGTAGTAGCACCTTTTTTAACAGGATAAGTTGCTGTCAACTCATCATTTACATAAACTTTGATAGTATCGCAGTTTGTATAAACTTGCATATTGTCAATTAAAGTTGCTAGCTTTGGATGAGGTATATAAACCATAGGTTTAGCCTCAACATCTTGTGATTGGAAGAAATAATAAGCAGTCTTTGGCAAACGATACTCGTTCATCAAGCCCATTACTACTTTATCCTTACCATTAGAATAGTCCACGTCTTGAGCAATAATTGCACCTATTGTATTTGCGTGGTTTGCATTTTGGTTAAGAACGAATTGATAAGCCCAAGCTTGTTCTGCCATTTTTTGCTCATTGGAAAGCTTTTTATCTTTTTTATCATATTTATATGCATCACTACCAAAACTTCCGATTAAGTATGCAGGCATACCAGGCAAGTTTTCAGGTATTCTGAATTGCTCGCTATAATTACAGTAAGCAATATCATATCCCAAAGTTGTTGCAGTTTCCGGTCTTGTGGAAACATCTCCGATAATTAACGGTGCTTTGCCATGAGGGAAAGCTGCTTTTAAAGTTGCGATACAATCCTTAATCAAGTCGTCGGTCAAGCCGTCTTTAGCAGTAAAATCGCCAATCGACGCCTCCCACATTGCTATGCTGGTATTATTCCTATCGCGGTAAGCAAGTTCGGAGAAGGTATTGATTACGCTCTTTTTAAACTCGTCTGTGTTGTAAAAACTTCCGTTATTTGGTACACAGTTGATAACAATCATACCCAATGTATCGCAAGCTTCGTAAAACTCCTTAGATGCAGGATAATTTACCAATCTTATTGTGTTAAATCCGGCATTTTTAAGTTTTAGTACTTCTCGGAACTCAGCTCTGCGAGAAGTAGCCATACCGATAATAGGATATACTTGATGGTGGCAAACACCCTTGATTTTTGTTTCTTCCCCATTGATATAGAACTTGCCGTCTTTAACAGAGTACTCACGCAAGCCTTTCTTGTAAATTCTATGGTCAACAACCACAAACTCACCCGTTACTAAATCTCTTGAGAATAATTCAAGTCTCAAATAATACATGTAAGGGAATTCAGGCGACCATAAAATAGCATCCGGAACAGGTACTTTAACCATAAATCCGTCCTGTTTTACGTCTGCATTATATTTGAATTTTGTACGGGAAATAATATTTTTAGCACTGTCTGCAAGAGTAGCTATGATATACATATCGTTTGGAGTGTCGATAAAATTGATTTGACAATCTGCACAGAAATAGTATGTTGGAACGCCATCCTCAATAGCTTTTTCTTGATAAACAAAACAGTTATCATGGCACTCGTTTTCATTATAAGTTGCAGTAAAACTTTCTTTCTCGATAATGTTCAACCACACATCTCTTATAATGCCGACAAAGTTTTCATATAAGTTTTTATTAGTTTTTGCACAACCTAAAATATTGTTGTTAGGGTTGTTATCAACAATAATTATAAGTTTATTTTTTTCATTAAAAAGTACTACATCGGTAATGTCAACATAGAAAGGCAAAAAGCTACCCTTATGCTCCCCTAATTTCCTGCCGTTAAGTTCGATAGTACAGTTAGTGCAAATACCCTCGAATTCCAAAACATAACGTCTCTTTTTTGCTGCTTCCGCATCGCCCTTTTTAGCGTTGATTTTAAATTGTTTAGTAAACCTTACCTTTTTCTTGCCGTTCTTTTTACCACCTTCGGCAGAATAGGCGTACGGAATGCTGATATTTTCCCTGCTTTTATCTTTTTTACTCTTTACATTCCAGTTTTCTACGATATTAATCCTCATAATTACCTACCATAAAAGATATTATTTTCTTCATTATACCACAATGCGTATATTAAAGCAATAATATTTTTAATTTTTATATAATAAAATAAGTTTTTTTGCTAAAATTTTATTTTATTTTTACATTTTAATTGTTGTTTAGCCAAACAATTTCTCAAATTAATTATTGACCAACATTTCCATAAAACCTAAAACATTTTGATTTTTTGTTTTAGCCAACTCTTGGGTAGCTTCCTTAACGCTTACATAAATTTTAAGCTTAGGCTCTGTTCCCGATGGTCTGACACAACACCACTCATCTTCGGAAAACATAAATTTAAGCACATTGGTTTTTGGCAAATCTATAACTTCCACACTGCCATCAATATTTTTGCTCTCACTCTTTGAAAAGTCCATAAACTTGACAACAGGCAAACCTGCAATATTATTTATTGGTCTATTTCTTAACTTATCCATTACGGCTTTCATTTCCGCCATACCATTAATTCCACCAAAAGCAATCGATTTTGATACTTCAACAAAATATCCGAATTTTTTGTATAAATCTTGAAGTACATCATACAATTTGATATTTTTGCTTTCGTAATAGCACGCCATTTCCGCAAACAACATTGCACTTACGACTGCATCTTTATCTCGTGCATGAGTGCCTGAAAGATAGCCGAAACTTTCCTCATAACCGAACAAGAAAGTGTGTTTACCATTACTCTCCCACTCTTTTATCTTTTCGCCGATAAATTTAAAGCCTGTCAAGACATTGTATACAGTCATGCCGTAGCTTTGAGCTATCATATCTGCCAAATTTGTGGTAACGATTGTTTTTACAACCGCGCCGTTTGCAGGTAGTATGCCCATATCCTTTCTTCTCATTAGGATATAATTCATCATCATAGCACCGATTTGATTGCCCGTTAGCAAAACAAACTCGCCGTTATTATCCTTAATCGCAACACCCATTCTATCCGCATCAGGGTCTGTACCGATAACAATGCTGCTTCTTAATTGTTTTGCAAGATTGATACCCATTTTAAGTGCGTCAGGTTGCTCGGGATTTGGCACTGCAACTGTAGGGAAATTGCCGTTTGGCTCTTTTTGTTCCTCCACAACATTACAAGGGATATTCATTTGTTTTAAAATTGTAGTTACAGGTTTATATCCGCTGCCATGCAAAGGAGTATATACGATTTTTATCTTGCTGGCAACTTGCTTTACTGCATCGGGACTCAAAGATAATTTTGCTAGCTCTGCAAAATAAGCATCCTCTACACTTTTGCCGATAACCACAATATTGTCCTGCAAAACCTCATTATCCATTGCTTGTATTTGACTGCGTTTCGCATTTATTGTCACGCTGTTTACACTAAAGTAATCTTTTATGCCATCAATGTATTTTACAACAACTGCAGTATCTTCGGGAGACATTTGCGCCCCGTCAGCCCCGTAAACTTTATAGCCGTTATACTCTTTTGGATTGTGAGATGCTGTTATCATAATTCCTGCAAAAGCATTAAGATAACGAATGGCAAAGGAGCACATTGGCACCGGATGAGTGTCATTGTATAAATAAACCTTTATACCATTATATGCAAGTACGCTTGCGGTTTCCAATGCAAATTCATAGCTGAAGTTTCTTGTGTCGTAACTTATAACTACTCCGCGTGATATCGCATTATCGCCTACTTGTTTGATAAAATTTGCAACGCCTTGCGTAGCTCGCCTTACCGTATATCTGTTTAAGCAACTTGTTCCAAGTGCAATAATACCGCGCATACCCGCAGTGCCAAACTCCAAAGGAATAGCAAATCTGCGTTTTAATTGTTCGTCGTTATTTTGCACTGCTTGCAACTCTGCTTTTTCATCGACATTAACTTTTGATAGCCAATATTCAAAATCGTCTTTATAGTTTGTCATATAACCACCTCTATAACATTTTACAACAAAAAGTATACAACATATTATATGATTTGTCAACAGCACATATCAATGGTAAAACTATTTTGTATCAAAACTTTGAATTACTATAAGACTTTTTATCCGCTATCGATTTACAACCATGATAAAGCCCAGGTTTTATCTCTCAATTTAATCCATTTAGTACCGATTTTCGCAGTATTTTTACGCTGTTTTGTGGCATATAGTAATCACGTCTCAATTCCTTTCGTGCAATTACTTTATCCTTGTCGTAAATGGATAAAATAAGTCGTGAAATATATCCGTCCTTGCCGATAAAAAATTCGTCCTCGCCAATTTCGTCAAGCTCTATTATCTCTTCGCCGTAAGGAATGGTCTTTATAACCTCTGACTTTAACTTGTAGTTATACTCTCGCTTTTTACCAAGTACTTTAATCGTTATATTGTTATCGTCGTACTCGGTTTTTATAATTATGTCACTATTAAGTTGGTTTTTTAATTTCATATCTATAAGGTCACTCACTGTTGCATCACGCGACAAGTCCACATACGATGCAGGCAATGAGTGTGCTTTTGCCTCTGTTACCTCTAGCCCCGCAAGCAACCAAGCATTGTACAATGTTGAAGACACTTGGCACACTCCGCCACCGACTCCCTCAACATAATTGCCTTTAAATATTACCAATGCTTTTTTATATCCTCTCTCTTCCGTTCTCCTGCCGACTACCTTGTTGAAAGAAAATTCTTCCCCGCCCTTTACAGTGTAATTATTTAGGCTTTTCAAAGCTAGCCTAACATTGTATTTCCGTGAATCAGGGCTTTTACTATAATCAGTGGAAAAAGAGGAAATCACATTTAAATCCTTATCTGCAATCTCCGAATACTCGTGAGCAGTTATGCAAGTTGTACTTTCGCAACTGTTGTTCATGGTAAAATTTTCCATATAATAAAAACAAATCGATACCACACTAAAAAGTAAAATGATATCGATTATTTTAGTTTTAATAACACACGCAAAATTTTTCATATTGCTAGTATGTGCATACGATTACGATTTAATCTAATTTTTTATTAATATCAAGCTAAACTATAAAGTTTTGACATTAAAATCAGCGATTATCGATTTTCCGATTTGCGGGGCTTACCTACAATATCGTAAGGAGTAACTTGATATACATAGTAATTAAGCCAATTATAGTATAAAAGATTTGCGGTACTGCGCCAATTTACATTTATTTTATCTAAATCCCCGTTTACAAAATAGTTTATAGGCGGGTCAATTTTTTCCCCTTTAGCTAAATCACGCAAATACTCAGTCTTTAAAGTATCTTTGTCATATTCGCTGTGCCCCATAAAGAAAAATTTCCTGTTATCCACACTTTTTACTATACTTATACCACCCTCTTTGGACTCTGCCAACACTTCAAGTTGCTCGTTTGCACGTATAGCATTTTCGTCTACTGTGGAATGTCTGCTGAAAGGGATGTAAAAAGTGTCATCCATACCTTTTAATAATTTATCAAACTTCATTGTCGCCTTATTGGGATAAATGCCGAACATTTTTTTTGAAAGAGGCAATTTGTTTATACCATAATAATAATTAAGCCCCGCCTGTGCACCCCAACAAATAAAAATTGTAGAGGTTACATTTTTATCGGCATATTCCATTATTTGAGTTAGCTCTTCCCAATACATTACTTGCTCAAAAGGCAAAGTTTCTACAGGAGCACCCGTGATAATCATTCCGTCAAACTTTTTATCTTTAATTTCTTCAAAAGTTTGATAAAATTTATCCAAATGTTCCGCACTTGTGTTTTTACTTTCGTAACTGCCCATCTTAATCAACGTCACATTAACTTGCAAAGAAGAGTTACCCAAAAGACGCATAAGTTGAGTTTCCGTTTCTATTTTTGTTGGCATCAAATTAACGATAGCAATTTCTATCGGTCTTATATCTTGAGTTTCCGCACGCACTTTTGGCATTACAAATACATTTTCGTCATTTAAAATGCTAAATGCAGGCAATGCTTTTGGTATTATAATAGGCATATCATCATCTCCTTTTGACTAAAATTCGCTCAAAAATCGAGGTTAAATCAATAAATAGCTTGTAAAGCTTGTTCCAAATCGCTTATCAAATCGTAAGGGTTTTCTATGCCGACAGAAAGCCTTACCAAGTTTTCACTTATACCGCAAGCTACCAATTCCTCTGCGGATAACTGTCTGTGTGTTGTAGTTGCAGGGTGCAAAATACATGTCCTTGTATCGGCAATATGAGTGACTATTTTTATAAGTTTTAATGCTTTCATAAAATCACAAACTTGCTCTTTATCACCCTTAATTCCAAATACAACCATACCTGAATTCAAACCATTGGTAAAATATTTTTGTGCCTTATCGTAGTTTTCATCCCCCTCTAGTCCACTATATTTAACCCATTCGATTTTAGGATTTTGACTTAAAGCTTTTGCACATAACAAAGCATTTTCACTATGCTTTACCATACGCAAATGTAAGGTCTCCGCACCTAGGTTAGTTAAATATGCGTTAAATGGGCTCATACAACTTCCCAAATCTCTCATCATTTGTACCCTTGCCTTAACGCTGAAACATGCAGGTTCAACGCTTGTGTAAACCAACCCGTGGTAGCTTTCGTCAGGCACATTAAACTCGGGATATCTAGGATTACCTTTAAAATCAAAGTTACCGCCATCTACTATTATACCGCCTACACAACTAGCATGTCCATCCAAATATTTAGTTGTAGAATGTACTACTACATTTGCCCCAAGTTCGATAGGTCTACAAATGATAGGAGTTGCCAATGTGTTGTCAACCATAAACAAAACACCGTAATCTTTGGCAACTTTGGCAAGCAAATCGAAATTTGCGATATTCATATTTGGGTTTGCAAGTGTTTCGCAATAAATGATTTTTGTTTTGTCATCAATCACTTTTGCAATCTCCTCATAACCCGCTTGTGGGGAAACAAATCTTGTATCAATACCGTACTTTCTAAGTGTTACGTTGAACAAATTAAAAGTACCGCCGTAAATAGTAGTCAAGCTTACTATATTATCGCCCGCATTACATACATTTAAAATTGCAAGTGTTTCCGCTGCAAGTCCGCTTGAGCAAGCAACTGCACCTACACCACCCTCCAAAGCGTTGACTTTAGCCTCGAAAGCAGCCACTGTAGGATTGCTTATTCTTGTATAAATATGTCCGTCCTCGCTCAAATCAAACAATTTAGCAAGTTGTTCGGGTGTTTCGTAAACATACGTTGTCGATTGATATAGCGGCAAAACCCTTGGCTCGCCGTTTTTTGGCTCATATCCCGCTTGCACGCATTTAGTCTGAATATCCATAATGTACTCCTATATTTAAAATTTTTATTCCGATTAATTTGTTTTAGTTATAATAATGATATTATAATTAATTATATCTAAAAACAAATGATTTTTCAATACTTTTTGCAACAAAAAACAATTTTTCCGCAAAGCAATTATCTATTGTAATTTTTTAAATCTCTTTCAAGTTGCCTTGCTTGCTGCTTATCTTGCAAAGATTGTCTTTTGTCATGAAGTTCCTTACCTTTTGCGGTAGCAATTTCTACCTTTACCAACCCTTGTTTAAAATACAGCTTTGTAGGAACTAAAGTGTACCCTTTTTGCTCTACTTTGCCCCTAAGCTTATTTATTTCCGCTTTTTTAAGCAATAACTTTCTTGAACGTCTGCTATCCACATTAAAGTAGCTGCCTTTTTCATAAGGGGAAATGTGCAAATTGATAAGCTCAATTTCATCCCCGCGAATCAAACAATAGGTATCTTTCATATTGACTTGCCCAAGTCTGATTGATTTTACTTCGCTGCCAACAAGCACAATGCCTGCCTCTATGCAGTCCTCGATAAAATAATCATGGTAAGCTTTTTTATTTGTAGCAACAATTTTGATATTACTCATTTTCCACCCCGTCTTGTTCTAGCACTTTAAATGTAACTTTTCGATTGTCTACATCGGCACCCAAAACTTTGATTCTTACTACTTGTCCTAAAGTATAGCTATGTTTTGTGCCTTTTAGCAAAAATCTGTTTTCCACAAACTCGTAATTATCTTTGGGTAAATTATCCAAGCGAGATAACCCTTCTGCAGTATTGTCAAGCTCCACAAATATCCCAAATGCAGTAACGCCGCTGACAACTCCGGCAAACTCTTCTCCCACATGTTTAAGCATATATTCAGCTTTATAATAGTCATCGATATCTCTTTCCGCCATTTCAGCAGCTCTTTCCCTTTCGCTGGAAACTTCGGCAACTTCTTCGCACCACCTTTCGAGTTTTTCCAAACTACCGAGTTTGCCGTCAAGCATAGCCTTTATTATTCTATGAATTTGCAAGTCTGGATATCTTCGTATAGGGGAAGTAAAATGACAATAATACTCTGCCGCCAAGCCAAAATGCCCCAAATTATCCACAGTATATTTTGCTTTTTTCATACTTCTTAGCATTACTTTTGAAATTATGCTTTCCATTTTTGTGCCCTGCACTTCATCAAGTAGCTTTTGCAATTTAGCAGGGTGCATTTTTCCCCTTTCCAACCTATACCCGCATGACTCCACAAATTTTTTAAGCGCAATCATTTTTTCGCCGTCAGGCTCTTCATGCGTTCTGTATACAAAAGGCAATTCCAACCCGCAAATAAACTCCGCAACAGTTTCATTTGCCGCAAGCATAAATTCCTCTATTATACTGTTGCTCACAAGATAAGGATAAGGTTTTATCTCCGAAACATTACCTTTATCGTCCAAAATGATTTTACATTCTTTTGTCTCAAAATTTATTGAGCCGCGTCTTTGCCTCTTACCGTTTAGTATCCTAGACAAATCATAAGCGTCGCAAATCATACCGTAAACTTTTGAATATTGAGTTTTAAGTTTTTCGTCCCCGTCCAAAATAGCTTGTACAACCTTATAAGTCATTGCGTAATCATTGTTGATTATGCTTTTTACTATCTTTCGGTCTATGACATTCCCTGCAAAATCTATTGTCATTTCGCAAGTTAAAGCAAGTCTGTCCTCCCCACCGTTTAATGAACATAATCCGTTACTCAAAACAGGCGGCAACATAGGATAAACACTTCCCGGGAAATACACGCTTGTACACCTTTTAAAAGCTTCTTTATCCAAAACACTTCCTTTTTCGACAAAATGCGACACATCCGCTATATGCACATACAATTTATAGTAATTGTCATATTTAAATACGGAAATTGCGTCATCCAAATCTTTGCTGTCGTCGCCGTCAATGGAAATTGTAAGCATATCCACAAAAGACGTTCTATTCGAAGTGAATTTTGTGCGCATATTATTTGCTTCCGCCTCAGTCTCTTTAGGGAAAGTGTTAAAAAATCCGTAAGACTTTAAAATGGACAAAACTTCGCTCTTTTTATCCCCTGCCTTGCCGATAATTTCCACAATTTTGCCCTCTGGATTACGCTCGGCAAACTTAGTGATTTCACAGATAACTTTTGTGTTGTCAGCTGCTTTTAAGTCTTTACCGTTTGGGATAAAAATATCCGAATAATAACAATTATCGTCAGCCACCACAAACCCGAAATTTTTGGTTTTTTCGTAAGTTCCTACAATTCTTTTTACGCCACGCTCCAAAACGTCTACTACTTTAGCCTCGTCCCCTTTTACGATAACGCAATTCACGGTATCACCATGCTGTGCACCATGCAAATTTTTGTGAGGAACAAACAAATCTTCTCCTCCATCTTCCCTGGCCAAAAAGGCAAAACCGCGTTTGTTGCCACGCAATACACCTTTTATTTTTGCCGCTTGCTTAACTTTAAAATACTTGCTGCCTTTTGTTTTAAGCTTTCCCGCTTTTTCCAAGCTGTCAAGCACTTTTTTTATTTCGCCTACTTCAAATTTAGAGTAAAAACCTAACCTATTCGCAATTTCCGAACAGGACATACCGTCGATTTTTATTTTTTCTATCTTTTCAGCAATTTTATACTCAAATCCCATATATTTTTTACCTATTTTAGCTATAAAACAAATTCTGCTTTATAAGCTTATTTTATCATTTTAATCTGTCTTACACAATACTTTTTGAAAATATTATAAAAAATACGGCTGACCTTGCTCAAGTACAGCCGTAATATAAGTTTTTCCCAAAATCAAACAAGTAGCAATACAAAATAAATAATTGCCAAAACCACAATAATACCTCCGATAATTGCAGTTGCCAATTTCAACTTTCTTTCCCTGTTTTGACCTTTGTTTCTGCCCATATAAGTATCTGTCTCGCCGCCGATAACACCAATATTGTCATTAGTGCCCTTTTGCATAAGAATTATAACAACCAACGCGATAGCAAGCAACACCATTAATATTACAAGAATATCTCTGAAAATGTTTATTCCTGTATAGTCGCCCACCGCACTTATCATCATTTGTAATGAGTTTAACATATTCATTTGATAAACCTCCATTTTACTTAACTACACTATAATATCACAAAATAAAAATAATTACAAGCATTTTACCAATATTTTTATTTTTAGCTCATATTTTAGTCAAAATCAAGCAAAACTCGTTGGGTTACCTATAAAATATCAACAATTTCTCTCTGTAATTTTGCGTTTTTGCTCCTCAAGCGCCAAAATATGTAACTCTTCATCCATGATAATGCGCTCAATCAGTTCGCGTATGGAGTAGTTTTGTACGCATCTCATAGTCTTTTTATAGTTTTCTATTGCGATATTTTCCGCTTTTATATCTATGTTAATCATATTTATTATATCCTTGCAATAGTTTACCATACTGCCGTTCCAAAATTTATGAGTTCCACCCATTACAGGTGTTCCGCCAAGTTTTACTATTGCCTCTCCAAGCATTTTATGATGGTGCATTTCGGTTACTGCAATCCCCTCAAGTGTTTCTTGTAACTCTTTATACTGCTCCATTTCATTTAGCGTATATGCTTGGTAAATATAAGTTAAAATAGCCGTAAGTTCACTTTCCGCACCGCCATAGTCCTCCATAAGACATCTACAATCGCTCATACTTACCGAATCAATTTCAACCTCCGGATATTCCAAATCAACTTTTATCGGTTTCATATTGTCCCCCTAATTTTTGCATTACTTTAATATATGCACAAAAGTCTTGTTGTGTGTAATTTTCAATTTAAAATTATATTTTTACTATTACAAAAAGCCATAATTTAATTGCGGTTTTATTTATGCTTACTTGACATATAAAGCTTTTTGGTTTATACTTAACCTGTAAAAAAATTAGGAAAGTATTATGCAAGAAAAAGATTTAGAGCAGTCCGATGCAATTAAAACCAATGAAAAAGTCTACGAAAATCGACCCATTGAGCAGTTGAATAATGGGGATGGCGTTTTTTACGACGAGGAGTACGATAAAAACGACAATATTTCAAACGTAATTATCGAAGATATTGCAACACATTCGCAGGAAACAAAAAAGGCAAAAACAAATTACTCAATGCGACCTACTTTGGGATATTTTAGAAATGTTATTATCCCTGTTATTTGCTACAGCGGTGTTTGCGGTATTTTGGTTGGCATTATCGTTGGACTTTATACCAAGTTTGCAAATCTTTTAATAGGCTGGTCAAAGGACATTTACATTTTAGTGCGTAATAATCCCGCTTGGACACCATTATTTTTATTTGGCTTGGTAGTTATCGCTTTGCTATGTTACTTTTTGTTAAAAGTCACACCGGAATGTAAAGGCTCAGGCGTTCCGCGTACGGAGGGTGTACTTCGCGGTATATTGACTTTCCGTTGGCTTAGAGTGTTGCTTACTACTATTGCATCCTCTCTTTTAACATATTTTGGTGGTTTGTCTTTGGGGTCAGAGGGTCCGTCAATACAAATCGGTGCTACAACCGCTCAAGGTGCTTGCAGGTTGTTAAAATGCAGGATGGCTTGGACAAGATATATTATGTCCGCAGGTAGCGGTACAGGTTTGGCGGTTGCTTTTAATGCGCCTTTGACAGGTATAATTTTTGTTATAGAAGAAGTACAAAAAAAAGTTACCCCTATGCTACTTTTAACTGCGGGGTGCTCAGTTACAGTTGGTGTTTTGACATCTAACGCAATCGCTCAACTTTGGGGCGGGACAGGTTATTTATTTGATTTTGGAGCTTTCCCCGATAAGTTTGCAATAGGTAATATTTGGATGCTTGTAGTCCTTGGTATTGTTATAGGCCTTGCAAGCGTAGGCTTTAATTATGTGATTATCAACTCACAAAAAATCATTCCCAAAAAAATCCCGCAATGGGCAAAATTGATATTCGCATTTTTACTTTGCGGTGGCGTAGGTTTGGCTTTGGTAGATACTGTCGGCGGCGGACATTCGCTAATTATGAATATCGGTAACAGCAATTTTGTTTGGTGGATGTTGCTTGTAATATTGCTTGTCAAACTTATACTAATTCCAATAAGCGTAAACAGCGGTGCAACAGGTGGTTTGTTTATACCAATGCTTACTATCGGCGCATTAATAGGCGGTTTGTTTGGCAACCTGTTCCAGCTTGCGGGACTTGATACTACCCTATTTAAACTGCTTATAGTTATATCTATGTCGGCATTTTTCGGAGCATCTGTTAGGACACCTGTCACGGCAATGGTTTTGGTTATGGAGGTTACAGGCTCTTTCCACTCATTCCTATTTACAGGTATTACAATATTCATTGCAACTTTGGTTGCGGAATTCTTTAAAGTACCGCCTTTGTACGATGCGTTGCTTGAGCGTACTGTCGAACAAGAACGTGAGGGTAAAAAGCAAAAACAAATAAGCTTTAAAGTTATGGTGGAGCATAATTCCTTTGCGGATGGCAAACTTATTAAAGACCTGTTATGGCCACCTGAGTGTGCTGTTAAAACAATCAGCAAAGGGGCGGAACAGATACTTGCAAGTGCGGAAACTAAGCTTGAAGGCGGCGATATGTTGCTTATAAAAGCAAAAACCTATAACCCTGACGAAACAATGGAATATGTGGAAAGATTGCTGAACGAATAATTTTTAAGTATGTTTAATTGCAAATACGCTATGTATTGGAAATGTTACTATAAACAATATATATTTCAGTTTGTTTTTTATAGTCTTAAATATTATATTTAATATAAAGTTAAAAACGTGCCGAAAATCGGCACGTTTTTATTGTTTTTATTAGAATTCTTCTTATTTGTAACATATTTAAATTTAGCTAAAACATTTAATTGTTATACTCACTTAAAAGTATACTTCCCTTTATAGCTTGCTTTAACACTTCACTATCTGCTGTAGTTATTCCACCTTTGTTTAGTAGTATTGCAGATAGTAATATGCACTCTTGTACATTTGTAGTATCACTTGCTGCTATTGCTCTTAAATAGGATATATCTGCTGCCGTTATTCTTCCATCTCCTGTTAGGTCGCCTAGTACCGATAGATATGTTACCTCTCCTCCTATCTCTATCCTCCAACCTGTTCCTACTATTGCTGTATTGTCACTTACTGCCTCGCCTTTCCTGTTGTAGATTGTTATTGCGGATATGTTTATTCCCATCTCTGCTAGTTTACTTTTTAATGTCTCTACACTTGTATTTACTGATATATTTCCTATTACATTGGTTTTGCTTGTGCTTGTCTTTCGCAACATATTGTCCCTATCCAAGGTTAAATATGTGTAAGCATTACTTGTATTTGCTGTTTCACTTTCCATAAATTTTTCCAAATCTATTTCCTTGCCGATATAGTTCCTCAATATCTCACTATCTACCTCGGTTATTCCGCCTTTGTTGTTTATCATACAAGCTAACTGTCTTTCCAATGGCATATTTTCCAACAATGTACTGTCATTTGCTACTTGTCTTAAGTAGGATACGTCACTTGCGTTTATCATACCATCGCCGTTTATATCCCCTAATACGGATAGGTAGATTGTGTCAAGCACGGTTGTATCTTCGCTACTTTCGTAAAGTTCCACTTTAAAACCTGTTGCTAAAGTTTGACTTAAGTTACTCCTTGTACCTGACAAGCCGTCATATATAGGTGTTATATCACTTTCCTTTGCGTATATCTTTATTAAGTTCCTGTCACTATACAAATTATTTAGGAATACTTCTATACTTGTATTTACAGGGATATTGCCCAATACATATTTAGATACGCCATTTACTATATTCAAGTTTTCGTCATTTAACTTGTGCATATAGCTATTGCCATAAAATTGACGAATATTGTTGCTATCTATATATTGGTAATCATATTTTACACCCTCTTTAACTAAAACACCTGCTGGAATAATTTTATATTTAAACTCTATTGCTGTTGTTGTATTATCGCTCCATTTATGGTTGGAGTTAGGAGTAACTTTTGCCGTATACTCGCCGACATCGGTATTTTTATTACCCGTTATTACCATTTGAGAGGAAACAAATCCACTTGGTATATAAGTTTGCTCTGCATTGTTAAACACAAGGATATTTTTATTTTGTTCTATAGGCTTTTCTATTGGCTTTGGCGTAATAGTCCATGTCAAATTGAAACTAGCTGTTGTATTATCCGACCATTTATAGTTGCTATTTTTGCGGGAAATAACAGCAGTATATGTGCCTACCTGTGTTGCAGTATTACCGCTAATATTCATTGTTTTACTATCATATCCGCTTGGTAAATATGTTTGTTCCAAACCATTATATTCAAAACTATTCGTTCCGCTAGTTGGTTTAGTAATAGGTCTTGGGTCTATTCTCCAATGAAAAGTTAAGGAATACGCTGAATTATTACTCCAAGCATATCCATTTTTTAGCGTAACGTATGCAGTATAACTATTGCAAGCAGTGCCTGTATTACCACTAATTGTCATAGTACTTGAATCATATCCTGCGGGATAATAGGTTATCATATTACCTGTGTATGTTATATATCGATTTCCAGATGTAGGTTCTTCTACTTTGTTTGTTAGAATTCCATATTTAACTTCTCCATTTTCCAATAAAAATCGTTCACTAACTGAAGAATCCCTAAATGTAAAAAAATCATTTGGATTTTGATTAGGATTAGCAGTACTAAAACCACTTGTAAAGACATTATTTTTATTGCTTCTTTTATCATAAATTTCAATTTGGGATGATCTATTAATAGCACCTTTGCAATTAATCTTACCTGAAACAGTAAAATAATCCGATAACACTAAATCTTGATAATTGTTTGTTCCTTTGTCAGCACAATTAAAATAAATCTCTATTTGCCCACCACCGATAGTTAAATTTCCATTAGATCCAAAAACTCCTGCCATATCATTATCCCATATAAATGTGTCCGACAAATTTACAATACCTCTGTTATTCCAACTAACTGCAGCTATTGTAGCATCTATATCATAAATGTCAACACTATTATCAATAATTGCACCTTTCTCATAATTAAATTTTCCTCCATCGCAAAATACTACGCCTGCTTTAGTCTGTACGCTTGGTTGTCTTATAGATAATTGATTATTACAAATTACACCGCCTCTCATGTTGAAAGTTCCTGTGTACGAAATATAAATTGCCGATGCAACATTTTGACCTAATAAACTATATTCTGCGCCGCCTTTTATTTGCCCATAACCATCATGTAATCCCCCAATTGGCAAATAATGATAATTCCTTTTTTTCCCTGTAGCTATGTCATAATCATCTAAACTAAAAGTTCCATTAACCTTAAAAATATAGCCATCACTATCACTAGCATATGATAGTTTCCTATCCACATTATAACTATTTAAATTTAAAGACATATTAGCCCCTTGCGGAACTTCAATCACTGTAGTACTGCCAAAAGAAGACCCCTTAGAGCCGCCCAAAACTGCCTCCCAATCATTTTTTAAAGTTAATTCTACCAAAGCTCCGCTATTTGCTTTAGAATAATTGGCAGCCTCTTGCCATGTATTATACATTGTCGCACAGCTACCCGATAAATTATAAGATTTGCTTGCTACAGGTTGTATATTATTGTCCACATTATTTCCTAAATCGGAATCTAGTTTTACTGTATTCACTGCAAATACGCAACCTAATATTAATAGAAAGGAAATTACTAGCACAAAAAATACTATCCCAACTCTTTTAATAATCTTTGCCATAATAAAACCTCCGTTTTTTACCTTACATAGAATAAGTATATCTATGTACAAAATCGAGGATTTTTGGGAAAGTTTTTTAAAGTTTTTGTATCTTTTTTGTAAAGCAATTACAAAATGTTTAATTAAATGTTGACAAAAGTTTACTTTTGACCCTATAATATATATGTAATATGTACATAGATATACTTATTCCATGTACCCAAACTTTACATAAAAGGCAGTTTTTTAACACCGATAGTCCCGATTTTTGATAGGATTATTGCAGTGAACAGCTCTTTTTGCCTACTTTAAACTTTACATAAAAAGTAACACCCAAAAACAAATTGTTTTGGGGTGTATTTTTATTTTTTAGAATTTCAAAATATCGTAATTTTTAAGAAGTATTTAGGCTGATTTTTATCTAATTGAAACGACATAATCATATACAATCGCATTATAAAAATTGGATTAATATCATAAATTTAATTTTCAAACACATAAAAAAAGTTATCTTTAAACAAATTATAATTAATTTATAAGGCGTCTTTTTAAAGATATTTTATTGTTTTTTAACAATTTATTTCAAACAGTAATTTAATGTTAGACAAAAAGGCATCTTTATTATCAAGATGCCTTTTTAAACTATTTTTAAATTTTTTTCAATTATTCATTTTCAACCGGTACTTGAGTTAATACCAAATCAACTTGCTCTCCCGCACTACCATTGCAAATTATTTTTATTTGAGAGTTTATATTGCCCCAGAAAGATGGACCGTTTTTGATAACCGCATTCCACTGTTCAACTGTACCTGTAAATTCATAGGTTATTTCAAGGATTCCTGTTGGGGTTTCAATTTCAACACCATCCTCGCCCGTAGAAACATCCATTTTTTCTACACCGGTTTCCCTAAAAGCACCATCCCCGATAACACTTAAAGTTGCAGGAAAAACTACTTTGCTTAATTTTTTACATTCCGCAAATGCCTCTTTACCAATGTAAGTTACACCGCCAAGAATATTTATGCTTTTAATTCCGCTTAGCAAGAAAGCTCCATCATCAATAGTGTGCAAACTTTGATTTAAAGTTATTGACTCCAATTTAGAAGTGTTTCTGAAAGCGTTTTTACCGATTCTTCTTAAACTGCTTGGAGTAGTAAACTTTTTAATACCCGAACAGTTGCGGAAAGCATTATCATCAATTTCAACGATTTCGCCTTGTAAAGTAACTTCCGCCATAGCTGTACAACCATAGAAAGTACCCTCATTGATATTTACAATACCCTCCGGAAGAGTTATGTTTGTAATTTTTGTGCAAGCATTAAATGCTTTTTCGCCAAGAGAAGTAACTTTGCTAGGAAGAATAACGGAACTTGGTAATTTAACTTTGTTATCGTCAGGAACATCTATCTCGTTTTCGGAGATGACCAACAAGTTAGTGCATTTATCAAAAGCCTCAGCACCTATACTTGTAGTTTCCTTTGATAATTGTATGTATCTTAAACTAGAGCAGCCTTGGAAAGTTTGAGCAGGTATTTCGGTTACTTTTTCAGGAATCACAATACTTTCTAACTTGCTGCAATTTCTAAAAGCACCTAAACCTAAAGTTTCCAACTTGTCGGAAAATACCAATTTGCCCAAAGCATTACAATTCATAAACGCGCTGTTACCAATAGATTTTAATGGCACCATTGTATAGTCTCCTGTATCGGCAGCCTCAAAAAACTCAAATGTCGCCAAAGCAGCACAATCGCGAAAAGCACCATCGCCGATAATCTCTAAATTGTGACCTAGTACGATTACACTTGACAGACTATCAAACTTTTTAAATACTTCGTTATTAATTGCTTTTACAGGTTTTTCATTGTAAACATCCGGAATAATGATTTCCGCATATTTTTTGCCATTAATATTTGCAAAGGATGCATCTGTAATAGTATAATAAGCATTTTCATCACTGCCAACCAATTCAAACCCAAAACCCACACTTGCAACAGGCGACTCATCATCACTTACTTCGTCCTTATCTCCGTTATAGTTAGGTGTAGTTTGCTCGGTTTGTAAGTTGTTGTCATTTTTTACGCCGTCTACATCGGCAGGTTTTTTACATGCCACCAAACCTAAAACGCTCAGTGCCATTATAACAACAATAGCAATTAAAACAAAACTTCTCTTCTTTGTCATAATCTTCCCCTCGAAATTATAAAATTTACTTTGACAGCAAGTGTTTTGCTGTCTTTTTTTATAATTTGCCCCCTAAAAACTTAATTTAGGGATACTTTTACACATATATTATATAATAAAAAATTTTTAAAATCAACATATTTACACAAATTTTAAATTAGCCCAAACATTTTAGCAATAATGTTTCTAATCTTCTTAAAAAATAGCCTGAGCCTGTCTTTTGCGATTATATTTTGTATTACCAAACGCTTTGTAAATTAAAAAGGTGGCGTTTGAAATGAACCCCAAATAGTTTACTTCAGTTTGCCACCTTTTTATATTGTAAAATTTATTTTTAAAAATCAATATGCCCTTGCAAAATAAATGACTTTCAATTCGCTCTCACTGCATTCCTTACCGCAACATACGCATTTGTTGCCAACAGGAGTTTGGTCAAAAGGCATAACTCTTGCCGTTGCGGAATAAAGCTCTTTTATCTTGCTTTCACATTCAGGGCAACCACACCACATAGTTTTTACAAAACATTTGTCATCCAAAGCTTTTTGCATTTCTTCCAAGCTGTTGCAAGTAACAATATGACTATCCATAAATGCTTTTGCCTTGTTGTACATATTTTCGTGCACTTCGTCCAAAAGTTTTGCAACCGTTTGCGCAAGCCCGTCTCTTTTAACCTCTATTTTTTCAAAAGTGTCACGACGTACAATTTGAACAACACCGTTTTCAATATCACGAGGGCCTTGCTCGATTCTTAAAGGTACACCTTTCATTTCCCACTCGTTGAACTTCCAACCCGGTGTGTTATCGCTAAAGTCTTTTTCCGCACGGATACCTGCGGACATTAATTCTTTATACAATTCTTCCGCTTTTTCAATAACTCCCTCTTTATGCGATGCTATTGGAATTACAATAGCTTGAATAGGAGCAACTCTTGGCGGTAATGCAAGTCCTCTTTGGTCGCCGTGTGCCATTATCAATGCACCAATCAAACGAGTAGATACACCCCAACTTGTTTGATAAGGGAATTTTAATTCTCCGTCTTTATCCAAATATTTAATCTCAAAGCCTTTAGCAAAGTTGCAACCCAAGTCATGAGAAGTGCCCGCTTGCAAAGACTTACCATCAAGCATCATTGCTTCCATTCCATAAGTTGCATTTGCACCAGCAAATTTTTCCTTTTCCGTCTTTTTGCCTGTAATTACGGGTGTTGCAAGCACGTTTTTCATAAATTCTGCATAAACATTAAGCATTTTAAAGGTTTCTTCTTCCGCTTCCTCGTGCGTTCTGTGCAAAGTATGTCCCTCTTGCCACAAAAATTCACTTGTTCTTAAAAACGGTCTTGTGGTTTTTTCGCAACGGAATACGTTTGCCCATTGATTGATAAGTACAGGCAAATCACGATAACTTTTTACCCATTTTTTATACATTTCGCAAATGATTGTTTCGCTTGTAGGTCTTACTACCAATTTTTCGGGTAATTCTTCCTCTCCGTAATGTGTAACCAAAGCTACTTCTGGTGCAAAGCCCTCGATATGCTCCTTTTCTCTTGTTAAAAAACTATATGGTATAAGCATTGGGAAATAAGCGTTTTTGTGACCTGTTTCCTTAAATCTTTTATCCAATTCCTTTTGAATATTTTCCCAAATAGCGTAGCCGTAAGGACGAATAACCATACTGCCTTTTACAGGACCGTAGTCAACAAGTTCCGTCTTTAAAACCACATCCGTATACCATTGTGGAAAATTTTCATTTATATCTGCTATTTCTTGTACAAATTGTGCATTATTTTTTTTAGCCATTTTATCTTTCTCCAAATTTACTATTATATCATTGTATTATTTTAAAGCTGTCATTTAATTATAATCATTTTATAATCAAATTGCAAGTTATTTTTATATCAATTAGGTTTTACCTGCAAAACTATCTTAACTCCTTAGGCAGGTTGCAAAATGTTTCGCCTATGTTGTTTATGGTATTATTTTTGTTTATGCCGTGAAAATCACTCCCGCCTGTTGCAAACAATTTATATTGTATTGCCAACTTTTCAAAAATCGCCGTTTTGTCAGGCGTGTGGGTAGGGTAATACACTTCAATCCCATCCAAGCCATAAGGTAATAACCCCTCTATTAAAGGTATTAATTTTTTACTATTATGTAACTGCAACGGATGAGCGATAACCGCCTTGCCGCCGCTTTCTTTAATCGCTTGCACCGCCTTAAGCGGAGATATCCTTTTGCTCGGGACATACGCCAAACGATTTTCGCCCAAATATCTATCAAACGCCTCTTGTATGGATGACACATAGCCCGCGTTTTTAAGTTCCATTGCAATATGACTTCTGCCTATATTAACTGTCGGCAATTTTTGCGGGTCAAGCTCTATTTTAAACCTTTTAAGTTTTTCCAATATTTCCTGTGCACGGGTTTGCCTTTGCTCTAATAAATCGTTAAGCATTTCAAGCAATACAGGCGAATTATGGTCAATACCATAACCCAATATATGCACCGCCATAACACTGAAAGCGGATATTTCTATCCCCGGGATAACCTTAAGCCCAATTTGTTTGCCATAAAGCAAAGCGTCGCTGACACCGCTCACAATATCGTGGTCGGTAATGGATATAGCGGAAAGACCTTTATGTTTTGCAATATCCATAACTTCACCGACGGTCATCGCGCCGTCGCTGTGAATTGTATGAATATGCAAATCACTTTTAATTGTCTGCAAGCTCTTCGCCATTGCTTACGCCTCCCAATAACCCTATTTCTTGAGGGTCATAGTCTATCTTATCTAGTTTGTTTAAAACTTTTTCTATGCTTTTTGTCTTTTTACTTGTCTCTTCAATGGTTTTTACTACTGTATTAGCTTGTTTTTCCACTTTTTCCAAGCTATCTGCGAATTTTTGAAATTCTGTCTTAAATTTGGACAAAGCTTTCCATACTTCCGTACTGTTTTTTTGGATTTGAAGTGTTTTAAAACCTAGTTGCAAACTGTTTAGCAGCGCGGTTATTGTGGTTGGTCCGCTTATTACTACTTTATAATTGTTTTGCAACTCGTCAAGCAGTTTGGTATCCTTTACAACTTCCGCAAACAATCCCTCTGTTGCAAGGTACATAATGGCAAAGTTTGTTGTTTTTGGCACGATAATATATTTATCGCTTATTGACTTTGCCTCTTCCTTAATCCGTTTAAACAAATTCTTTCTTGCCGCATCGACTTTAGCTTTGTCATAACTTTCGCTAGCATCCACCAACTCTTGATAATCAGAGATAGGAAATTTTGCATCGATTGGCAAATACACCTTTTCGTCTTCCTTTTTGCCCGGAAGAACGATTGCAAAATCCACAGCCTCCCTACCTTTTAAAATCAACTGCTTTTGGTACTGCTCGGATGTCAAGATTTGCTCTAGCAAGTTTTCCAAAAACACTTCGCCCATAATGCCGCGTGTTTTTACATTGCTCATTATCCTGTTAAGGTTGTTGACACCTGTAGTCAAATTTGTCATTTCCCCAAGACCTTTGCTTACTGCCATCAACTGTTCGCTTATTAGTTTGAATGACTCATTTATCCTTGCGTTCAATGTCTCTTGCATTTTATTATCGACCATATCACGCATTTCGTTTAGCTTGCTTTGGTTTTCCGTCCTTATTTTGTCAAGCTCTTTTGCAATTTCTTTATCGATACTGTCAAGCCTTGCGGACAAAGTGTCTTTTATTTTTGTGTTGCTATTTATATTTTCCGTTTTTATGTTATTAAGTTGATTGGTCAAAGTTTCCCTTATATCCGCATTGCTTTGTATATTGTCGTTTTTTTGATTATGTAATGCGTTTATCATTTCCTCATATACTTTTTGTATTTTTTCTGCAAGCTTTGTCTCAAGAGAATTAAACTTTCTTTGTTGCTCCTCCCTAAAAGCGTCAAGCGTTTTATTTAGCTCGCCGTTATTAATGGAAATGGTTTTTGTAAGATGAGTATTATTTTCGGATATGGCATGCGTCAACGTTGTGTTTAAAGATGTGTTGTTTCTGCTTAGTTCGTCAAGCATGCTGCTGTTTGCAGTATTGTACTTTTGTGCGATATCGTCGACAATATCCTTTTTAAGCTTATCGTTGCTATCACTCAAAAGTTCCCCAATATTGCCGTTTCGACCTTTGTTTTTTAAAATTAACAAGACGAAAATCGCTACTAAAAGCATAATCACACACGCCGTAAGCACTAAAATAGCAATATCCATTATCATACCCTCCTTAGTTTATTTAATATTTCTTCCCTTTGCGGTACTTTGCCGTTTTGCAAAATCCATAGTCTAATTTTGCCGAGCATTTCACTTATTTCTTTACCTTTGTAGCCACATTGCAACAAGTCATTGCCGTTTACACTCAAATCCTTTATAGTAATAGGCAATCCGTCTTTTACCATTTGATTTTTTATGTCAATCATTTTTTGTGCTAAACTTTCGTCGTAATTGTCGGGATTGGTAGCCAGACCATCTGCTCTCCTTAATGCGATAAAATCGTCAAAGTAATCCCAATTATCCGCAATAAAAACTCTGCATTTGGATAGTCTTGTCTTTCCGTCCACATTAAACATGTGTATTCGAACAAGCCTGCTTATTCTTTCGATTTCCGTATTGGAAAACTTAAGCCTTGACATAATATCCCTTGCCATATCACTGCCCGCGAGCTCGTGCATATACATATTACCGTATTTTTCAAGTAAAACGCTTTTTGCAATATCATGCAGCAACCCCGCCATCATAAGTTCGGGCGGCAAATTGTCTATTGTACTTAACGAATGATTATAAACATCGTAAATATGAAATTTAGGATTTTGCGGTACATTTATCATATCAAGCACTTCGGGCAGGATATACTTCATTGCACCGATATCCACAAGCAACCTTATTCCATCACTAGGTTTTACGCCTAAACTTTTACTGTTATACTTAAAAACCGCATTGAAAATCGCTACTAATTCGTCTTTTATACGTTCTTTGGAGATTTCTTGCAATCCGCTTGCATATTCTTTTGCAGCCTCAAATGTTTGCCTTTCTATCTCAAAACCAAGTTCAACCGCAAATCTTACAAGTCGCATTATCCTTAAAGCATCCTCGGATAAAGTTTGATTGGGCTCTCTTACCGTACGCAGACTTTTATTTTTTATATCTTGCCGTCCGCCTGTTAAATCTATGATTTTGTCCTGCATTATGTCATAATACAAACTGTTGCAAGTAAAGTCACGCCTTAAAGCATCTGTTTGCATATCCTTAGTAAATATGCATTTACTTGGGGTATGAATACCACTTTTTAAAGGGTAACTATCTTGCCTAAATGTAGTGTATTCAAATTTATATTGTTTGCATTTGATAACAAGCGTACCCGTCCTTTTATAACTTGCAACTATTTGAAAATTGCTACCATCCAGCAGTTCCTCAACTTTTTCCGCAAGCAGGTCGGATGCAATGTCAAAATCGCTTACAGGATAATTTAAAAGGCTGTTCCGCACCGCTCCGCCCACAATATACAAAGGGGCAAAGGGCGAGAAAATGCTCGCAAGTGCTTTTAAACAATCCGGTACACTATTTTTTAACATTTATCCCCCCCATTTTATCATTTCATATATACGGACGGAGACAATACGCAAATATCTTTAAGATTGCGATAATTTTGTGCATAATCCAAGCCGTATCCTATAACAAATTCGTCAGGTATAACTTTACCGTTATAATCTGTTACGATATCAACTTCGCGTCTATCAGGCTTGTTTAACATAGTCACTATCTTTAAGCACTTAGGCTCTCTTTTTTCAAGCAGTTCTTTTAAACTCTTTATTGTTCTGCCGCTATCGATAATGTCCTCTACAACCAAAACATTTTTGCCTTTAATATCTTCGCTTAAATCTTTGATTATTTTAACTTCGCGACTTGATGTCGTACTATTTCCGTAGCTAGACAATACCATAAAATCAAATTTCACATCAAGATTGATTTCTCTAACCAAATCGCTGAAAAAAATGCAAGACCCTTTTAAAATACAAACAACAATTAACTCCTCGCCTAAAAAGTCATTTGTAATTTGCTCGCCTAATCTTTTGACAATCTCCTCTACTTCTTCTTTAGGAACAAGTACTTTTTCAATATCACTGCCTACCATAAAACTTCTCCTTAAGTAAACTCTAATTTTATCGTTTAATCACTTGCTAATGTGATTTTGCATATTATTTTGCTGTCTTTTTCCACTTTTGCACTTCGTGCGATATCCACACCGCAAACACAAATAATATCATTTCCGTTTGCAATAACAGGAAGTCTATCCCTTAACCTAAGAGGTACTTTTTTATCCGTTAAAAAGTCTCCCAAGCTTTTACTGCCACCGCCGAACTTTTGTATTGTATCTCCACTGTTTCTAAGCCTTACAACAAGTTCTTCTGTTTTGTCTACTGCAATAAATAAAGCTTTTTCCAAATCAAACTGCGAGTCATTTTTTATCAAACAATCTTGGTATTGTACGCGCTGCACTTGCAACTCAAATCCGCCTATTTCAAAAAAACCGTCCGAAAATCGATATGTTTCATTTGGATAAACTGTTTTTTTTGCGATTACTATACCTTTATTTTCCTTGTATACAACTGTATTATAAGGCATATCTATACTACCGCTAGTGTTGTTTTTTGCAAAATTTATAATACTGTTTATATGCCTTTGCTCTATATCGAAAGTTATACCCAACAAGCTGAATGCGCGCCTTATCATTTCCGCACAAATCACTGTATGCTTGTCCTCCAGCTCGCAATATATCCCGCCATGTTGCATATACAAAGGTGGAGTATTTATATCTATAAAGTCGGCAATTTCCTTTGCTCTGTCGGATAATTTAATCAAGCTTTGCTCAAAATTTGGATATTTTTGCTCTATACTTTTTAAAACAACATTTCGTATGTAATTACGACTGTAATCGTTATCGCTGTTTGTGCTATCAGTGCAATACGACACATTATTGTTTGCCAAAAACTCCATTATCTCTTGCTTACGTGTTTGCAATAACGGTCTTATAATATGTCCATCTTGTACACTCATACCTTTAAGCCCGCCTATACCTGTGCCTCTTGCTATATGCATTAACACGCTTTCCGCTTGGTCGCTTGCATGGTGTGCGGTAGCAATCACATTCGCTTTTTCAAATGTTACTTGCTCAAATATCTTATGCCTTAATATGCGTGCCGCTTGCTCTAGCGTATAGCCTTTTTCCCTTGCAAAAACAACTGCATCTACATCGTACTTTTCAAATTTTATGTCGTACTTTTTAGCATAATCACGCACAAAATCGCTATCTCTTTTACTCTCCTCTCCCCTTATGTGGTGGTCAATGTTAACTATAAAAAAGCTGTTTTTGGGGCGGTTTTGCCTAAACCACTCCAACATTGCCATGCTGTCACTGCCTCCGCTTACGGCAAGTGCTATAACGGGATAATTATCCAAAATAGAAATAATTTGCGATTTTATCATATAACTATTATATAACTATTTAGCAATTTTTGCAAGGGTTTGTATTGTTTATTATATTTTATTTATATATATTATATAGTTTTTTAAATTCAAGCTATTTAAATACATGTTTCAATCATTATACTGTCCTAAAGCTTAACATAAAAGGTGCAAGTTTATTGCACCTTTTATGTTATTTTTTATTGTAGATTTTTGCAACAATTACAGTGCTGTCATCCTTTGCGCCGCCCGCCGTTGCCATTCGTAGTATATCGTCTGCTATATGTTCGGGATTTGTACTCGGATTGTTGATTATCAAATCACAAATAACATCCTGCCCCAAATAATCGGATATTCCATCCGTGTACATTACCATTATATCTCCGTCCATTACAATATGTCTATCCGTATATGGCTTTGCCTCCTCCACTATACCCAGAGGCAGAGCTCCTCCGCCCAACAAATAACACTTGTTATTTCGTATAAGCATACTTTGAGTGCCCCCAAGTTTTATAATGTCTATTACACCTGCAGTCAAGTCTACCATAGCCAAATCTATACAAGTAAAGTTTTCGCCGTTATAAGTTGCGAGTATTTTGTTTATAAGCGACAAAATTGCGTTATTATTAAAGCCTGCCTTATAAAAGTTTTCAATCATTCCTATTGTAGATGTGGAATTAAAGTTTGCTTTTTCGCCACTGCCCATTCCGTCACAAAGGACAAGCATAAATTTATCGTAAGCAACTTTTTGGATACTAAATGTATCTCCGCTTGCTCGACTGCCATCCATTGCACAGGTCGCAACACCATAAGTAATTGCATATTGTGGCGACTGTTTTAGTGTTACGACATCAAACCCCGGTATTTTGGAAGTAGTGCAATCTACAACCTCGAACACTCCTTTTAATACTTTTGACACCACATTAGGCAAAGCGGATTTTGAGCTATCCTTTCGTCTTACCGTCAAGGAAACTCCGTAAACGCCGTTTTCGCCACTTACCACAATATCACGGCAAACTATGTTGTAGTAATACAATTCCGTTATTATATGTTGTTCGCTTTCCGTATCAAAAAATACTGCACTGCGAATTTCCGAGCCAAGGGACATCAACATTGCACTCAAACTTTGCATTTGCTCGCCCAAAATTATTCTGCCTGCGCCGATTTGATTTTTCCTGTCCAAAAATCTAACTAATTGCTGAGATTTTTCCATAACCAAATTTATAAGCGAATCTTGTTTTGTACATCTGCTTTGCAAAAACGGTGACAAATCATCCTTACTCAAAACTCCGTTGTACATTGCTTTTTCCACAATATCTTTTATTGCAAGTGTAGTATCTCCGCCAAGCATCGCTTGACAAAACTTATAATTTGGGCAGTTCGAGCAATGCTCAACCGCAATTTCGCCCGCCAAATCAAGACTATTATTTGCCGTTACCACAAGTTCTGCACCGCCTAACACGCCGCCTATTTCGGCAAAAACTTTTGCCATATCGGTCAGTTTTTTGCTTGTCTCCTGCCTATTTCTTACCACAACGGAATGCTCGGCATTTTGGCTGTCACCGCCGCCGAATAAATGCATGAAATGCTCTTTTACCGATTTTGGGATAAGCAAAAATACAATCATACCAACTGCAACTGCAATAATATGAAAATAATCGTACTTGCCAAATGCATTAAAATACAATCCCGCAAAAACATCCCCTATAATGTACGCTATGGAAGAAATATATATATTGCTTTTTGCAAACAGCATAGCAAATGCAACGCTTAGTATAAGTGCTCCTACAATCAAAATATTTCCGCCTTCCAAGCCCGCACCAACTCCAAAAACAAGCCCGCCGATAAAAGCCACACTTATTTTGCCAGAATATACAAGCGTCATTAAAACAAAAGTTGCAAATAAATAAAAAGGTTTAAACCCAAAAATATCAATGGCAAACAAACCTATAGCTATTGCCGTTACAAGTGTACACAATCCAAACAGTTCGTCTTTTGCCAAGCGGTATTTTGCCCCGCGAACAATCATAGCATAAAGTGCTATTGTAGCGGTATAAGTAAAAATTTGCGATATTACAACGCAACAAACCGCGTGCACAATCGTGCCCATCGTACCTATGTTGAATAAAATTACAGGTAATTGGCATAACAATGCATACAGATTTGTTTGCAACATTTTCATAGGTCGCATAAAAAATTGGTGCAATACCCTTGCCACGATAAAAATCACGGCGGGCAAAATTGCAATTACAAACCTTTGAACGGTAAACCCCGTAATAACCGACGATAAAATATATGCGATAGACAATGCAAATACATTTTCACGGCAATACACAAGCCCTACGAAAAAGCCCAAACTAAACGGGGATAGCCCTGCACTTGATTTTGCAAAGTACAGCAAAATCATCATTGCAAAGTATGTAATATATTTAGCTATGGCAAGCAACGCGGATTTACGGTCGTAAACCTTGTTGTTTTCACTAAATTTAAAACCATTGCCACGCCTTTTGTGAACAGGTTTTTTATTTTGCTTTACTTGAATATTCGGTAAAGAAATCTCACGAGTTCCAATTTCCTCAATCAACAAATCGTCTTTCATATTTAACCTCACAAATAGTGAATTCGTTATAAGAATATCAAATTCAGCAATATAATAAAATTGGAAAGTGTCAAAAGAAAGGCAATATTCTTTCTTTTTTGTCTCTTTTTATCAAAACAGTAATTTACAGAATTAGACTAAACTAATATTAAATAATAGTTGCAATCGTTTGGATAAATAAAATGAAAACAAAAAAATCACTTTGACAAACCAAAGTGATTTTTTTTAAATTGATTTACATTTAATTATTTTTCGTCAGTTTCAGCAGGAACTTCTTTAGTCGCAGGCTCTTCGGAAGCCTCTGCTTGCTCTTGTACTTCCTCTGCCTTTTCCTCTGCAACTTCTTCCGCTTTTTCTTCCACAGCCTCTTCTACCTCAATGGTTGCTGTTTCTTCGATTGCCTCTTGCTCTGTTTCTTGAGCCGCATCTTCTGCAACTACAGGCATTACCATAGTATCCACAGTTTGCTCTTCTGTTGCACTTTCTACATTTTCACTAGTTGTAGCGTCAACATTTTCCTCTGTTGCTACATCTTCCAAAGTCATAACTTCTCCGTTTGCGTTTGCCAATCTCTTAGCATTCAATTCATCCAAAATTCTGGAATGTTCTTTATCGTTAAGTTCATACTTAAGCATTGGGATAATTGACAAAATCATACCGATTGCAGGAGGGATAGATACCAAGAAGAACATAATCATTGCGAAAGTCCTATACTCCTCTGCAAATGTAACCAAACCTGAAGACAAAGCTGCGTTCATGCTTGTAACTGCGTCGCCCTCATATCCAACGATAGCGTAGCAAATACCTTGAATCATAACTGCTAGGCCTGCAGCAAGTTTTGTTAAGAATGATTGACCGCTGAAGAATACACCATCCGGACGTGTACCGTTTGTATGTTCCTCGTAGTCTACGCAGTCTGCAATCATCATCGATTGTAATACCATGATAAATCCTACACCTGCACTTGCTATCAAGAAAGCAATAGATAATAGAATAATAGGCACACCACCCAAAGTAGTTGGGAAGATTAAATACAATACGAAAATAAAAGCAAATGCTATACCAGAAACAATGTTCATAACATTGAAGATTGTCTTTTTCTCAAACTTCTTGCAAAGAATAGGAGTTAAAGCCATTGCACCAAATTGACCACCGAATACTCCGACAGCGATTGGTCCGTATTGCAACAAAATGTTTTTAACAAAATCTGCTGTTGCACCGTTGTTACCAAAGTACAATGTCATAAGAGGCATTGCTAGGATAAGCAATAATTGGAATGGGCTTCTGATAATACCGGAAATCAAAATTCTACGGAAAGGCTTATTTGCCCACATAATTTTGAAGTTGTCAACGATACCACGCTTTTTCTCTTCTTCGCAATCAACCCTCTCTTTTGCAAGAGCTGCACATTGGAATAGAATAGTACCCACGATAGCAAGCACAATAGCAACAACGATAAATGCCCATTGTAAAGCTTGAGCTGTATTACCAGGCATCATTGGAGCTAAAGCTTGTGCGATTGGAGTCATAACGAAACCTAAAGCACCACCTATACCTGCAACCATTCTGGCAAGAGAAAGTAGGTTAGAACGCTTGGATTCGTTTGCTGTCATACGAGATGCAATACCCCAAAGAGGAATATCTGCCGCGGTATACAACATACCCCACAAGATATACGAAATACCTGCCCATGCGATAATCATTACGTTTTGGATAGTACTATTGTTTGCCTCACTGTAAATACCATTGGCAAAACACAATATAGTACCTATCATAATAATGATTGGCATAAAAATCAAATAAGGTCTGCATTTACCCCATTTGCTTTTTGTTTTATCTACGAAAGTACCCATCATTGGGTCATTGATTGCGTCCCATACACGAGCAATCGCCATAATAACGGAAATAGCCATTGCCGGTAGTGCAATTACGTTGCTGAAATAAAATGCCAAACCTGAGCTGATAATACCATAAATGATATTTTGACCTGCCATACCAATCAAATAGCCGTTACGCTCTTTTGATGTGTATGATAGTGGGTCTGCTGCGGTTGCTTTTTTTCTCACTTTAGTCATAACTTCACCCTTTAACCTTATTATAATTTATAAAGTCCCGAATAATATATAAAGTCTTTAAAAAATTACAAAATAAGTATAACATATTATTTTTTGGTTTTCAATATTTTTTATAAAATAAACATATATTTTACATAATTTTTTTATTATCGGAACATAATAGCCAATTTATCTCTTAACAGTTCGGTTTTATAAGAAATAATGCATTTTTTATTGCATAATTTTCATTGTTTTAATATCGTCAAACACTTTTTAATTTAATGTTTTATTTGACTTTTACTTAGCCGTCTGCTATAGTTAAATAGTACTAATTTAAATTAACAGCAATAATTGCGACAAAAGGAAAAATATGCTATCGTATCCCGAACTAATAAAAATTTTAAAAGACAGCAACATAAACGAAAACGAGTTTTTGCCCGAAAATATTTCGGAAATTTATAATATGAAATTAGATACCGACAAAGTTTTGCCTTTGATTGAGGAAATGGTGCTTGTCACAGTTGATTTTGACACCCCTCTATACGATATTTTAGCATACACTAATGATTTTGAGCAAAATCTCGGTTTGGAAGATGATATGACATTTGTATGCGATATATTAAATATAGTTATATCCAATATGCCTGTTTGCAAAGAAAATGCGGAAAGACTAATGGATTTGATTGAAGATGCGGATATTTTGGATGCCTATAACGCCCTTATGCAAGACTACAAGCAATTTTTATCCGAAAAGCAACTTTCAATGCTAACCGAACTTGCAAACAAAACTTTTGACAACGGATTGTTAATTTGACTTTTAAATTAGATAAAGTTAATATTTTTTTACAATTTATTTTACTTTTTAAATTGAGTTATTATTAATATTTTGTATATCAATCAATAATTTATTATAACTTACAACAAAAATCTACCGAGGATTTTCTCGGTAGATTTTTTGTTTAATATTAAATTTAAAATTATTATTAATTCATTACAACAGCAATAATTTTAACATCTTTGCCACCAATAGCTAATAAACCATGAGGTTTTTCGCTATTGTAATAAATTGTATCCCCTTTGTTAAGTTCAACAATGTGTCCGTCTATGCTTACTTTTAAAGTACCCTCTAAAACATAGTCCATTTCCTGTCCGTTGTGCATACTTGTTTCGATAGGCTTATTTTCCAGCTCTTTGGAATACGGAATTGTTACTACAAACGGCTCGGCTTTTCTGTCACGCATATTATAAGCAAGGTGCATATAATTAAAACCATTATCCCTCAATATAGGCATACCCTCGCCCTTTCTTGTTACTGCAAAATGATTCAATTTCGCACTATCGCCTGTAATAAGTTCAGTTATGTTGCAACCTAAAACATTTGCACAGTTATATAAAAAGTTAAAAGTAAAATCCTTTTCGCCTTTTTCATAAATTTCATATTCCGATTCTTTTACGTCGGTAGCCTTTGCCATTTCTTGAACGGAAACACCCATCAAATCTCTTAAACTTTTAAGACGCAAAGCAACTTCTTTTAAATTGTAAGATAACATATTTGTTCTCCTTTAATTGAGATATATCACTATTTTTAGCAAAAAACAAACAATTAATATCGATTTTCAAAGGTTATTTGCTGTTTTTAACTTTTAAATTAACACTTATTTTTTAAGCAAGCTGTGACCTGACATTTCGTTTGGAATTTCAATACCCATCATCTCAAGCATTGTCGGTGCGATATCGCAAAGCTTTCCGCCGTCTGCAAGTTTAACATTTGTTTTGTCATCCACTTTGATAAGTGGCACAGGATTTGTCGTATGTGCAGTAAAAGGCTCTTTTGTTATAGGGTCAAACATATAGTCCGCGTTACCGTGGTCTGCGGTAATCAATGCCTGTCCGCCTACTTGTTTAATAGCATTTAATACTCTTTCCACACATTCGTCAACCGCTTTGACTGCTTTTTTAGCTGCATCCAAAATACCCGTGTGTCCTACCATATCACAGTTAGCAAAGTTCAAAATCATTACATCGTATTTTTTTGACAAAATAACTTCCACAGCTTTATCGGCAACTTCGTAAGCACTCATTTCCGGTTTCATATCGAAAGTAGCAATTTTGGGACTGTCAATCAATATCCTGTCTTCGTTAGGGTTTGGTGCTTCCACACCGCCGTTAAAGAAGAAAGTAACATGTGCATACTTTTGAGTTTCTGCAATTCTAAATTGTTTTAAACCTTGCTTAGATAAATATTCGCCCAATGTATTGTCGTAAGTTTGAGGCTTGTATGCAACATTAAGCGAATCGTTAAATGTAACATCATATTGAGTCATCGATACAAAAGTCGGTGCCAAAAAGCCTTGTTTTCTTTCAAATCCGTTAAAATCGTTGTAAATAAACGAACGGGTAATCATTCTTGCTCTGTCAGGACGGAAGTTTGCAAATATAATGCTGTCTCCCTTACCGATTGTTGCGGTTGGTTTTCCGTTTTCCAAAATAACGGTTGGGATAACAAACTCGTCGGTTACGCCATTGTCATAGCTTGTAGCAATAGCCTCGTTTGCACTGTTTGCAGTATTGCCCTCGCCGTCAACCATAGCCTTATAAGCTTTGTCAACTCTTTCCCAAATGTTATCTCTATCCATTGCATAAAATCTGCCGCTAATCGTTGCGATTTTACCAAAGCCGATTTTATCCATATACTGAACTGTTTCGGCGATAAATTGCTTGCCGCTTGTAGGAGAAACATCGCGACCGTCAAGGAAAGCGTGCAAATAAACATTGTCCAAACCTTGTCTTTTTGCCATTTCTATCAAAGCAAAAATATGACTTAAATGGCTGTGAACGCCACCATCGGACAAAAGCCCGAAAATGTGAAGTTTTTTGCCGTTTTCTTTTGCATTTTTGCAAGCCTTAAGAAAAGCCGCATTTTCAAAAAAGTCGCCGTCATTTATTGATTTTGTGATACGAGTAAGCTCTTGATAAACTATTCTTCCCGCACCGATATTTAAGTGTCCAACTTCACTGTTACCCATTTGTCCGTCAGGCAATCCGACCGCCATACCGCTTGCATCCAAGCTTGTAGTTGGGTATTTTTTCATAAGGTCAAGGACATAAGGGGAAGTTTTTGCGGAAATTGCATTGTTTTCCCCCTCTTTATTAAGTCCATAACCATCCAAAATAATCAGACCGGTAAATTTATTCATATTAGTATTTAACCACCTTAGAGAAATCTTCTGCCTTTAAGCTTGCACCGCCGATAAGACCGCCGTCAATTTCAGGCATAGCCATAAGCTCGCTTGCATTTTTAGGATTCATAGAACCGCCGTATTGAATGCGAAGTTTGTTTTGTGCACAATTTTTGCAATATAACTCTGCAACTTTGTTTCTGATAATAGCGATTGTATCGTTTGCCTCTTGTGCAGTAGCAGTTTTGCCTGTACCGATTGCCCAAATAGGCTCGTAAGCGATAACAACTTTGTCAAGCTCGTCAGAAGTAACACCTGCCAAAGCTTTTTCAGTTTGAGTCTCTAGCAATGTTTTGTAAACACCGGACTCTCTCTCTTCCAAAGACTCGCCTACACAAATAATAGGTTTTAAACCTTTCTTCAAAGCTTGCAAAACTCTCTTGTTAACAGTCTCATCTGTCTCGCCAAAATATTGACGGCGTTCGCTGTGACCGATAATAACATACTCAACGCCTAGCTCCAAAAGCATATCTGCACTTATTTCGCCTGTAAAAGCACCTTTATCTGCCCAATGAACATTTTCTGCACCCAATTTGATATTTGTGCCTTTAATCATTTCGCCGGCAGTTTGAATGTTTGTATAAGGTACGCAAACAACGCACTCTGCTTTGCTATCAGCTACCAAAGGAATAAGGTCTGTAAGCAATGCCTTAGTGTCCTTGATTGTATTGTTCATTTTCCAATTTCCTGCAATAATAGGTTGTCTCATTTTCAATTTCTCCTAAAATATGATTTTTTTTATTTTTGCATGATAAGGGATACACCCATATCTTGCATTTGATTTTATTTTTGCCTATACCAAACTTTTAATGCCATATTAGCTTTTAGTAACGGTTTTCGGCAGGTTTTTTGTGTTTAATTGGTTGTGTACCGATTATTTTTTGTCATTAAGACAAGCAATCCCCGGAAGAATTTTACCCTCAAACAATTCCAAAGATGCACCGCCACCTGTAGAAATGTGACTCATTTTATCTGCAAATCCAAGTTGAGCAACTGCTGCTGCAGAGTCGCCGCCACCGATAATAGTTGTGCAATCGACTGCATCTGCCATTGCTTTTGCAACTGCGATTGTTCCTTTTGCAAGGATAGGATTTTCAAACACACCCATAGGACCATTCCATACAACTGTTTTAGCAGATTTGATAGCATCGGCAAACATTTCGGCAGATTTTTCGCCAATATCCAAGCCCATCATATCGCTTGGGATATTCATAGCTTCAACTGTTTTTACTTCGATTTCGCTATCGATTGGGTTAGGGAAAGATTTTGCTGCAACAGTATCTATTGGAAGATAAATCTTTTTGCCAAGTTTGTCAGCTTTTGCAAGCATCTCTTTACAATAATCAATCTTCTCGTCATCAACTAATGAATTACCTACATTACCACCTTGAGCTTTAATGAAAGTATAAGCCATACCGCCGCCTATAATTAATGTATCGCACTTTTCCAACAAGTTATCGATAACTTTCAATTTATCTGCAACTTTTGCGCCACCCAAAACAGCAACAAACGGACGAACAGGCGCCTCAAGTGATTTTGCCATAACGTTAAGCTCTTTTTCAATCAAGAAACCGCAAACACACTCTTTAACAAAACCATACTCTGCAATACCTGCAGTAGATGCGTGAGACCTGTGAGCAGTACCAAATGCGTCATTTACATAAATATCGCAATACTCTGCAAGTTGTTTGCAGAAATTTTCGTCTCTGCCCTCTTCCTCTGCATGGAATCTTAAGTTTTCAAGCAATACACACTCACCACTCTTTAAAGCAGCAACTTTTGCTTTTGCATCAGGTCCAACAACGTCTGTTGCGAAAGTAACTTTACCGCCAAGTAACTCATTCAATCTGTCAGCAACAGGTTTTAAAGTCAATTTTACAGGGTCGCTCTTAAGCGCTTTATCGATATATGCTTTTGTTGCAGACTCTCTTTCTGCCTCAGGAAGAGCTTCTACAGCCTTTTTCTCTTTCTTAGTTAACTTGATTTTTTCACTGAAAATGCTGTGAGGTTTACCCATGTGTGAGCAAAGTATAACTTTTGCACCGTTATCCATCAAATATTGGATAGTAGGAAGTGCACCGTTTATACGGTTTTCGTCAGTGATTACGCCGTCTTTCATAGGAACGTTGAAGTCCACTCTTACAAGACATTTTTTGCCGGAAACATTTACATCTTTTATTGATTTTTTATTCATTATTAGGTTCTCCTTGCCTATAATTTATTTTTAATTTTTAATATTAACTATAAGTTTTATAATCAATAGTAGTATTATATCACTATTTGGTAATTTTTGCAAGATATTTTTTTATTCTTAACGCTAAATTTAACAAAATTTTTGTCAAAAAAACAATAGTTTTTCCTAAAAAGTTTAAAATTTCGTCAAATGACCTGTTTGATTTAACTGTTCAAAGTTATGTTGCCTGTGATATTCGTAGCAAATTATCGCTACCGAGTTTGCAAGATTTAACGAACGGATATCCCCTTTCATAGGAATTCTTATGCACTTGTCATAGTTATCGTGCAAGATTTCCTCGGGTATTCCTTTGGACTCTTTACCGAACATAACATAAACATCTTCCTCATACTTTACTTCCGTATGATTATGCTGTGACTTTGTGGATGCATAAAAAATTTGTTTAATATTTGCCCTGTTCCTTTGCAAAAACTCTTGATAATTTTTATATGTGCAAATATCCGCCAAATCCCAATAATCCAAACCTGCTCTTTTTAAATACTTATCTTCAAAAGTAAAACCGAACGGCTCTATCAAATGCAATTTTGCACCCGTTGCGGCACATGTCCTTACAATATTCCCTGTATTTTGCGGTATCTCCGGCTCTAACAAAACTATATGTATCATTTTTATCTCCTCATTTTTAGCGTTTACTACTTTACAACAAAATTATTTTATTGTAAATTTAGTTTTATTCAAAATCTATACTATTTACAATGTCTACCAATGCACTTACACTTTCCACATGACAAACTTTATCTTTTAGTTGTTTGCTATTGGACATACCTTTAAGATAATAACAAATTTGTTTTTTCATATTGGAATAAATGTATCTATCCGAATAATAATTTTTTAGTGTATCGATTTGCAACAGAATATCTCTTTTTTTATCGACTTTTTCAAAAATAGTATCGATTTTCAAACAATTATCCGCGATTTCTTTAAAAAGCTGCGGGTTACCCAATGCCCCTCTTGCAATCATAACACCGCTTGCTTTGGTATGGTCTTTTATCCTTAAATATGATGTTACGTCCGTCACATCGCCGTTTGCAATTACAGGAATTTGAACGCTTTCCACCACTTTTGCAATAGTATCCCAATCGGCATTACCCATATAATAGTCTTCCCTTGTTCTGCCGTGTACGGTTATGGCACTTGCACCTGCATCTTGCATATATCTTGAAAAATCTACAGCCACATTCTCCCCTCGTTTAAAGCCTTTGCGGAATTTAACTGTAACAACCTTACCCGTATATTTAACAACACTTTTTACTATTTCCGCTGCAAGTTTGGGATTGTTTAGCAACGCGCTGCCCTCTCCGTTATTAACAATCTTTGGCACGGGACACCCCATATTTATATCTATAATGTCAAATTTTTGCATTTCCTGCATACTGCAGGCCTTTGCCATAATTTGCGGGTCAGCACCAAAAATTTGTACTGCTTTTACCCTTTCGTTATCCGTTGTTGCAAGCAATTCCTTTGTTTTTTCGCTGCCATACACCATACCTTTGCAACTTATCATTTCGGTATAAGTAAGGCTTGCCCCGTATCTTGCCGCAATATCCCTAAACCCCACATCGGTAAAACCTGCAATGGGAGCAAGTAAGGCATCTCCTTTCAACTCAATACCTGCAATCTTCATTTTCTTTTGCCTCTTGCCATAAACTTTCTTGTTGCTCAGCCGTAAGCTCATTTAATTTAAGATTGTTTTCGTCACACTTTTTTTGCATATACTTAACCCTGCACTCAAACTTAGCACACGATTTGTTTAATGCAACCTCTCCATCCACTTTTAAAAATCTAAGCAGGTTAACCACTGCAAACAACAAATCTCCACATTCCATTTCAATATTGTCCGTATTCGCACTCAAAACTTCCTGCAACTCTTCCGCTATTTTATCCTTAATTTGAGAGATATTTTCAAAATCCATACCGATTTTCGTAAGGTATTTTTGGTATTTTGCCGCTTTTTGCAAGCTTGGAAGTGCTTTTGCCACACCCTCTATTTTGCTAACTAAATCGCTTTGGCTTTTTTCCTTTGCTTTAGCCGCCTCCCAAGCCATAAGTGCTTCGTCGGCATTGTTTGCAACCACATCTCCGAAAATGTGAGTATGCCTTGTTACAAGCTTATTGCACAAATGAGTCAACACTTCGTTACTGTTAAACTCCCCTTCATCCTCCCCGATTACGGCATGGAAAACGCCTTGCAAAATCACATCTCCCGCCTCTTCGATAATATTATCGATATCTTGATTATCAATAGCCTCAACAAGTTCATAGGCTTCCTCAATCAAATTTTTGCGTATACTTTCGTGTGTTTGAGCCTTATCCCACTCACAGCCGTTTTTGCCGCGTAGCTTGAACATTATCCTTAGCAAATCACAAAAATTATATTCTTGTTTGTCAGTAATTTCAAATGGAGAAACATATACGCCACATTCGTAATTAAAATCAACTTGCCTGTCAAGCTCATAGGCAGGAATTACGATTTCTTGCTCGCCCTTAAAAAAAGTTATATCGCACTCTTCCCCTACAACGCGAGCCAAAATTTCCTTTACTTCACTTGCGATATAAGCGTTATCGATATCGCAAATTACAAGCGGCAAAGTCTTGTCATAACTAAAAGCCCTGTCCCCCGCAATGTCATAAGCGGATACTTTGACAATGCTTGTGTGAGGATGTCTTTCCAAAACGCTAAGCTCCCTAGATACACCTGCAATTATTTCCACCTCGCAACACTCTTTTAGCTTGATAACCGACCTGTCATCCGCCCCATTGCCATTAACGCAATAAACTATATTTTTGTCCTTTAACGACAAAAGAAACTTTGCGATATTGCTGTCCAAATCGTCAAAGTCTTCCGAACTTTCATAAAAACCGTCCAATGTTTCGTGCGGAATATTTTCTTCCGTAAAAAACTTATATGTATCAGTGAGTGCGGTTTTGACAATTACCTTATCGGCATTATCAATCGCAACTGCACCTTTTAAAGATAAATCTCCGTCTTTTAGGCCAAGCCCAACAACTTTTATCATAAACCCTCACTTTTTTTGTGTATTTTGTCATCTAGTTTTGCAAGTTTTTTCCCAAATGGAAAAGAATACAGCTCATCGTTAGTAAACACTTTAAAAAACAAAACCAAAATAAAATATACAATCGGCGTGATAGCAACACTTGCAAGTACAAGCCACCACTTTGACAATAAAAATGTCAATCCGTATATTATCAATCCTATTATAACACTAATTATAAAAATTTTGCTAATATTTTTGACTAGTTTTTCATTATTGCCCAAAAGTTTTGACATTGTTACCCAACCCACAAGCACGCAAAGGAAATACGCTATGACACTTGACAGTGCCGCACCCATAATCCCCAAGTGCATAATCAAAATAATATCCAAAACTATTTTTGTGACTGCCGTCATTAAAAGTATTAAAACAGGTCTGACTGTTTTTCCGAGTGCCTGCATTAAAGATGTGAAAACTTGTGATAAAGTAAGCAATATTACCGATACGGATGATACCATAAGCAGTGATGCCGCAAGCTCTATACTGCTGCTGTCAAGCGATGGATATAAAATCATCATCAACGGCTTTGCCAAAATCAAAATTGCTACAAAGCATGGTGCGCCTATCAAAAAAGACATTTTTACTGCCAAAGCGGATTTGTCCTTTATGCTGACAGCATCTCTCAGCGCCCTTTTGGAGCTTATAATAGGCACAATGGCAACCGCAAATGCCAAAGTAATAACAATCGGCATATTTATAAGCGTATTTACAGGTGCGGATAAAATACCATATTGCCCTACTGCAACATCCCTTGCCAACCCCCTGCCAACAAGCAAATTTACAATTAACAAACTATCCACAAACTGCACTATCGGAAAGATAAGTCCACTCGCCATAATAGGCAAACTTACCTTTACTATATTTTTGGTATTCTCCAAATCCAAGCTAACCTTTGGGATAGCTTTACCTTTATTTGCTATAAATAGTAACGCCATTATAAGCATGGAAAGGAATTCCGCAAGTGTAAGTCCAATCAAAGCCCCCACAACCGCATTTATCACACCTTGAGGCAATAACAAATATGCGAAAAGCAAGCCGAATATCATTTTAAAGGCTTGCTCCGCAATCTGCGAAATAGCAGTCGGCAACATATTCATATTACCTTGAAACCAACCTTTAAAATATGCGGAAATCGCCACAATTAAAATAGCGGGAGCAACCACATAATAAGCATACCGAATACTGTAATTGTTTTGCAATGTGGCAAGTGGAGCGGAAATCAAAAACATAATAAGCATGCTGACCGCACCCAATCCGAAAAGCAAAACAAACGCAGATTTCATAATTTTAGCAACCTTATCGCCGTCTCCTATCGTTTTGTTTTCGCTGACCAGCCTACTTATGGCAGTAGGTATGCCACCGGACGAAATGGTCAACATCAACGCATAAACGGGAAATACTAGTTGATACATACCTATACCCTCTGCACCAAGCAGATTGGTTAAAGGTATGCGGTAAATAGCCCCTAGTATTTTTGCAATCATACCTGACGCAGCAAGTAGCATTGCGCCCGCAGTATAACTGTTTAACCTCGATTTTTGACGGGGTTTTGTCGCTGTTACTAATTCACTCAAAACTATTCAAGCTGACTTGCCAAGCAATATCCCGCAACTTTTATGTTGGACTTAATATCATTTGTTATTGCACCTACAGCAATAATACCACCATACAAATCGCCACCTGCAAGTATAGGATGAATATAAACATCTTCCGAATATCCGCTATCATTTTTGGTTATGCGAATATTTTCGTTTGCTAATGTTTGCTTTCTATCCTGCAACACACTAAACAAAGTATTGGAAATAAGTTCTCCCTCCTTACTTTCCTTACCTCCCTCGTGTGTTAAAACTTTACTTTTATCCACAATCATGATTTGTACACCACACAAATCAAACAGTACTTTAGAATAACCTTCCGCCAAAGCTTGCAATGCTTGCATTTGACTGAATTTTTTTATAATTATTTCGTTGTCCGAAACTTGGTTCATTTCCAACTCTTCCCCGTCGCGAATACGCATTGTTCTTCTTAACTCCTTGGGAATAACTATTCTGCCAAGCTCGTCTATTCTTCTGACAATTCCAGCCATAAATTTCCTCCTTGCAATTAGTTTTTGCCAATATACCAAAAATATTCTTATCTTTTTTTCAAAATTTGCATACTTTATTTATTGGAGGAATACCTTTTAATATGTATAAAATATTTTATGATAACAGTCAATTTGTAATTTTGGTAGACGGCACGCAAAATACAAGCGGTATGATAGAGTTGGATGCTGAAAGAAACTATATTCTTACCCTTCTGCCTATATACGATAAAACTTTGTTTTTGCCAATAAGTTCTACCGCAAAAATTGTCGGCGGTAAACTGATATGCAATATCCCTAATGTAAAATTGGATATTAATATGTACTATTTAATACCCAAATTTGCTCCGTACATACCGCCAAGCAATCCTCAAGTAGAAATGCAACGGGAGTTCGGCGAACATACAATAACCATTTATACGGACAATATCCCCAAACTGCTTATAGAAAACAGCAGCAATTTTATTTCCGTCCCTATCCCAGAATATCCCGAAAAAATGCAGGAAGCAGTGCTTGACAGCGGGGTATTGTTTTATATTTTGTGCCCGCATTATTTGTGCGTTGTGTTTTACGACTACAACGATTACTCTGTCTTGATAGATAAGGAATGTGAAAGCTATACCTTTGACGATAACGGTATTTCATTTAAAATATCGCTCGCCGACAATCAAGGCAGAGTTTACAACTGTCATTTAACCTTTGACGGCAAAGAATACACTGCCGATAACGAATATTTTGACTACACAAACAAACATCATTGCCACGAAAAACTAATAGCTTATGATTTTTTGCAAGCAATACTTGCCGAGGATTACGACTACTGTAAAGAACTATTATCCCCAACTTGCCCGCAATCTATTGACGATTTTATGCAAATGTTTGAAGATTTAACGGATATTATCATCCCAAACTGCCCGATAAATGACAACTATATGTTTTTGGTTTTCAAAGAAAATGTCAAAAAATGCACTTATTCTATAAAAGAAAATAAGCTTGAAAAAGTTAATTTTTAACAAAATTTACACTATATTTACATTGAAAGTATAGACATTTTATAAAATTTTGTGCATAATGGTAATAAGCAGATTAAAGCGTATAAAATCTGAAAATAAAAAAAGAAGGTAAAAATATGAATACACTATTTTGTGCGGCATCCGGCTCAGCATACGATTTGACGTTAAATATTCTATACATAATCGCTCTTTGTTTTATTCCTGCGGTTTTATGGGCATTATATGTTTCCATAAAAGTTAAAATTGTTTTTAATAGATATAATCAAGTCAACAGTAAAAAAGGCATACCTGCCTATATGGTAGCAAGACAAATACTTGACAGCGAAGGTTTGACTGATGTGCAAATCGGCAGATGCAGCGGCTCACTTTCCGACCACTATGACCCACGCTCCAAAACTGTTGTGTTATCCGATTCCGTATACAACTCTTCTGCAATAGCGGCAATCGGTGTTGCGGCTCACGAAGTGGGACATGCTATCCAACATGCAAAAAATTATGCCCCTGTAAAAATTAGAAGTGCTTTGGTGCCTGTACTAAACTTAAGTTCCAAATTGCTTATACCGGTACTTATAATTAACATTTTGTTAACAATTTTTCTTCCTGCATCAAGCCCTGTACCTATGGCAATCTACTATGTACTTTTGGCAGTATTTGGTCTAAACCTTTTGTTTGCTTTGGTTACTTTGCCTGTAGAGTTTAATGCAAGCAATCGTGCTAAAGAAATTTTGGATGATATGGCGATACTTGACGACAACGAAATTCGCGGTGTTTCCCGAGTTTTACGCACCGCAGCTATGACTTATGTTGCATCTTTTGTAATCACATTAATTCAGTTTGCAAGAATATTGCTGATTGTAATGGCAAGCCGCAAAAAGGACTAAACAATATAATTTATTTGAATTAAAAATATTCCCTGCTTAAATAGCAGGGGTTTTGTTTTTAATTAATTTAATCTTTTAGATTACCTCTTTCCCTCGTTACATTTTACTTGTCAACAACTAAATAATTAAAAAAGAGCTTTTTAAAAGCTCTTTTTATTTTATTTATTATCCTAAGATTAATGGTGCATATTCAAGCGGCTCTAGGAATTTGCCGTCTTTCATTGCTCTCATATTACCGCCGCTGATTTCGTCAATAAGAATAACTTTACCATCAACAATACCAAACTCAAATTTAATATCGTATAAAGTAGCACCTTTCTTTGCCAAAACATCTTGAACGATTTTTGTAATTTTAATAGTATCGGCTTTCAAAACTTCGTATTGCTCTTTTGACAAAATGCCAAGCATATCCAAAGCATCCTTTGTAATAGGTGGGTCACATCTGTCATCGTCTTTCAAAGTTACCTCTACAAAATAGTCAAGAGGTTGACCGTTTTCGCAGTAATCGCCGTATCTTCTAAAGAAAGAGCCTACAGCTTTTAGACGGCAGATAACTTCCAATCCTTTACCAAATTTTTTAGCAGGCTTAACTTCCATAGTGCCGTCTTCCAAGTTTGATTTTACAAAGTGATTAACAACACCCATATCATTAAGCATAGTATAAAAATATGTTGTAAGTTTAAGAGCATCCATACCCAACCCCTCGATAGTTACACCAACGGTGTTAGCACCCGGGTCAAACACACCGTTTTCGCCGGTAGCATCGTCTTTGAACTTCAAAAGGTAATTACCGTTTTCTAGTGAATAAACATCTTTTGTTTTGCCTTTATATACCATTTTCATAGGATATATACCTCCATTGATTATCTATAAATATTTTACTATAAACTAAGGGTTTAAGCAAGTATTTTTTAACAACTTTCCCCTAAGATATTTTTTTATATTTCTTAACCCTTGCTTATAACACTAAATATTTAAAAATGGATTTTCTGCTTTTTGATTTGAATTTTAATATCCGAAAAACCTTTTTTCTTTACCTTGTTATTTATAACTTTGGCATTTTCGTCTTGGCTTGTTATTAAGTCTTTTAAATAGCATTTCAAATCTTTAATATTCCTAAGCTCTAATTTGATAATAATCTTGTCAAATCATTAAATTTGATGTATAATTAAGAAAAAAAATATATAATTGCTTTTCATAAACGGAGATAATTATAATGCTTAATATTACCAAACACTTTGTAACCTTTACCGAAAACTTTACAGATTTATTTATAAAAACAGGAGCCAGCAAAACCGAATTTGCTAATAATGTAGGGCTAAAACACTCACAAATTGAGCCCTATTTGAATGGGACAATACCTATCACAAGTAATGTGGTAAAAATTTGTGATTATTTTAACTGTTCTATTGATTTTATAACCGGCTTGTCAAACGACTTTAACTATCCTAATTTAAAAAAAGGCTTTAATCAATCTTGCTTTTATCCCGAGTATGAAAGACTTTTAAAATTAAACCATACCAATCACTTTCAACTATCTAAATTAAATATTGTAACTGAAACAAGTTTAAGCCTATGGAAAAAAGGCAGCCTGCCTAAATTCGAAGTGCTAATCTCAATAGCCTATGAACTTGGCGGGTCAATAGATAAAATGTTAGGCAGAATTTAAAAACAATACAAAAATCGATATTAATTGCAAAAAAGTAAAACTAAACTAATTAAATTTTATTTTAACTTTTTATAATATGCAATAAAAAAGTGCAATTTTTGCATATTTTTATTGCATATTTTGCATTTTTTGGAGTTATTAAACAAATAATTTTTAAAAATTAAAGTTTAACCCCTTGCATTTTAGGGAACAAAATGCTATAATAACAATATAAAAAGTTCCCTAAATAATGTTTGTTATATTAATTAAAAGGAGTTGAATATGGAAAAAACTTTTGAAATTGTTCAAGATTTGTTACGACAACGGGCAGAGCTTTTTTCACGTCTTAATCTATTGCCGTATAGTGGCACTCCCGAAATTAAAGAAAACCAAAGTGGTAAATATCTTTATATGCGAAAACGTGAACTTGGCAAACTTAAGTCTGAGTATGTTGATAAATATTCCGAAGAATTATATCTATTACTATTAAAAACTTCAAAAGACGCAAGGGAGTTGAAAAAACAAATAAAATTGCTTGACAAAAAATTGATATCTTTAGGTTACTCGCCAAGCAATCTTTCTCCGCAAGTAGAACAAAACCTGATTTTTGCTCGCATTAACATGAAATCGTGCATTTACGACCAAGCGGTTTTGGAGGGGGTTGCTACAACTTTCCCTCAAACTGAAACTATCTTAGATAATGGTAAAGTTTATGATATGACCGCCACCGACATTCAAAAAATATTGAATTTGAAACATTCTTGGGAATTTATATTAGATAGAGATGTATTATCTTGTGCAACATCTTATTATATACTTTGTAATATTGCAAAGCTTGTAAATGAAGGGTTTTATAGCAATGGCGGTCAAATAAGGAGTGTCCCTGTTGCAATAGGTGGCTCAAGTTATACTCCGCCAATCCCTATTGAAAGCATAGTTAAAGAAAATATTCAAGACATTTTGGCAAGTCAAAAACCGCCTATACAAATAGCTATTGATTTATGCCTATACTGTATGAAAACTCAAATTTTTAACGACGGCAACAAACGAGCCTCCGTAATTTTTGCAAATCATTACCTAATAAGTCAAGGTGCAGGGCTACTTGTAATACCTGAAAAACATGTTGGGAAGTTTAAAAAACTTTTAATTGATTTTTATGAAAATAAAAACACTCAAAAAATAAAAGATTTTATGACCGAAAATTGTTGGCAAATGTTTTAAGCCGCAAAAAATATATATTATAATAAAATCATTTTGATTTTATTATAATTTTTAACACAAAAAAGCGATACTTAATTGTATCGCTTTTTATAAGTTTTAAGATAAAAATTTACTAAAATGGTAATTTGTCGTTGCTGTTTTCCTCTATTTTGTCCTTTCCTTCTTTCACATTGTCAACAGCTTTGTCAAATTGATTTTTATATTGAGAAATTTCACTTACTTCCTCAGTAGGAGCGGTCTTTTTGTACTCCTCGCGTTTTGCCATTTTTTCGTCAATGCTCTTGATAATATCTTCCGCCGATTTGCCGTCAAACAACATATCAACTTCCTCGGTGTAAATTGTATTTTTCTCATACAATACTTTTACCATATTGTCAAGTATACTTCTGTTATCCTTTAGTATTTGCAAAGCTCTTTGATAGTTTTCGTCAATGATTGATTTAACTTCCTCATCGATTTGCCCTGCTATAGCCTCGGAATAAGCTGTGTGTTGAGAATAATCACGTCCAAGGAATACTTCGCCAGAGCCACCAAGGAACATATTGCCAAGCTTTTCGCTCATACCCCATTCGGTAACCATTTTTCTTGCTATGCCGCTTGCACGCTCGATATCGTTTGATGCACCTGTAGAAATATCGTGAATTACAATTTGCTCTGCCGCTCTACCGCCAAGCATCATACTTACCATATCGTTAAGCTTGTTTTTAGTAACATGACTATCATCGTTAACAGGTCTTGTCAAAGTATAACCTGCTGCCATACCACGTGGTATAATGCTGACTTCTTGAACTTCGTCACAACCCGGCAATACTCTTGCAATGATTGCGTGTCCTGCCTCGTGATAAGCAGTGATTCTCTTATCTGTCTCGGTAATAGTACGTGATTTCTTTTGCGGACCTGCGATAACTTTGTTGATACCTTCCAAAATATCTTCCATTATTATCACTCTTCTATTTGCACGGGCTGCCAAAATTGCTGCCTCATTCAAAAGATTTTCGATATCCGCACCGCTGAAACCGCTTGTCATCCTTGCCAAAACTTTAAAGCTTACGTCAGGGCCTAACGGTTTGTTACGGCTGTGAACTTTAAATATCTCCTCTCTTCCTTTAACGTCAGGGATATTAACATAAATTTGTCTATCAAATCTGCCCGGTCTTAAAAGTGCAGGGTCAAGTACGTCCGCTCTGTTGGTTGCAGCCATAATGATAATTCCCTCATTTTTTTCGAAACCATCCATTTGTACAAGTAATTGGTTTAGCGTTTGCTCTCTTTCGTCATTGCCGCCGCCTAAGCCTGCACCCCTTTGTCTACCTACGGCATCTATCTCGTCAATAAATACTATACATGGCATATTTTTTTCTGCCTCGGCAAACAAGTCACGAACTCTCGCAGCACCTGTACCTACAAACATTTCCACAAAGTCAGAGCCCGACATACTAAAGAACGGAACGCCCGCCTCACCTGCTACTGCTTTTGCAAACAATGTTTTACCTGTTCCCGGAGGGCCTACAAGCAACACTCCTTTTGGTATTCTTGCACCAAGCTCGCTGAATTTCTTTGGATTTTTAAGAAACTCCACAACTTCTTGCAATTCCTCTTTTTCTTCCTCTGCACCGGCTACGTCGCTAAATCTAACCTTAACATTTGTCATTAGCTTTGCTTTGTTTTTACCAAAGTTCATTGCTTTGCCGTTCGAGCCTGCCATTTGACGGAACATAATAAACAACAAAATACCCATTACAATAGTAGCTACAATAGGGAATATCATTGATACCCAACTTGTATCGCCGTTCAAATCGTCATTGCTAAAGGTAACTTGCGCACCCAAAAACTTATCGACATCAAAGTTTTTGCCGCCGTTTGGAATAAACTCAACCATTTCTTGATACACAAATGTGCCGTCATCCCTTTGCTTATAAAGTTCGGTTTTAATATCCACACCTGTCATATCGCTGTTGCCTTTTATAGCCAACAATGTATTACGCAAGCCTTTTACTTTTTCGATAAGCGCTGTCAAATCGCCCCTGCCGACACCATACGACACCGCATCATATTGCTTAGGGAAGTTTTTGGCCTCGATTTTGCTGTTTGTGTACAAAATCCTTATGTTGTTTGTTCCTACATAAGTCACTTGTGCAATTTCGCCGTTCAAAATCTTTTCGCTCAAATCGCTGTATTTGATTTCCTGCGGTTTGTTTTGACTTGACAAAAGCGAAGCCGTTAACACAATTAGTGCCACGATTAACGCCGTTATCAAAACTATTTTTATAATTTTTCCACTTTTTTTGTTCAAATTTTACCTCCACAAAAGGCCGTAGCCTTTATATCTCCAATGCAATTTACAAGGTAAACAAAAGATTGCATTTTTATTATTTTTTCATTCTAAACTTTATTTTAACATAAATTGGAATTTTTTACCACTACTTTATTAAAATATTTATATTTTTTTGCAAAATTTTGGTCTTTTCTATTTATTATACACAAAATCAGGCGCATTTAGGACGAATTTATAAATATTTTTTACCAATTCTTTGTCGATTTTAATTTTATTTAATTATATTATATATATTATAATATTAAATATCATTAATATCACTATAGATAAAGCTATTTTCCTTTGGCTTTAAATTTTTTCGTAACTGAAATTATAAAACCTTACCTTATCTCCCTCGTCTATATCATCTGGCAACAATGCAAGCGCAATGTTTGTGTAACTGCCGTTATCACTCATGCAATAAGCGTAGTCCCCGTTTATACTTATTACCGTATAAATAATTTCCAACAACATAATTCACCTTTTATAAACAAAATGTTAGCACACTAACTGTTAGTATACTAACATTTTTTGACAATTTTGTCAAGACTTTTTATTAATTATATTCATAATATACGCTTTTGAATAAAAATTAAACATTTAACTTTTATTACATTGATTTTCAAGCGGCTCGCCCTCAAACTTAGGTATATAACATTCGTTTGCACTGTCATCATCTTGCACATAAGCATTTGTCAAGCCTAATTTTAAAGCGTGATTTACCACAATCTTATACTCTATAGGTTTTAATTTTCTTCCTATGGCATTATGCTTAATTGCCTGTCCAAACGGAGTATATTGATTCATTATGGAAACAACTGTATCTGTACCTATATTTTCCGCCACCCAACTTAACACATCCTTGGAGTTTTGGATATATTGCGGCAAAACCAAGTGCCTTACTATTATACCCTTTTTCATTATACCATTTTTGTAATACTTATTTTGCGGAATAATTTTTTTCATTTCCAACAATGCTTGCTTTGCAATCTCGGGATAGTTGCTTGCTTTAGATAACTCTTCCGCCAAATCGCCGTCTGTATATTTAAAATCCGTTAAAAATATGTCTATATAGTTTGCTAGCCTTTTTATACTTTCCACACTTTCATATCCGCCTGTGTTATAGCAAATTGGTATGTCAGGGCGATAAATATCCAAAGCTGCTAAAATATAGTCGATATAATGTGTCGGAGTTACCAAATTTATATTATGTGCACCCATAGCCTCGAGCTGTTTGAAAATATCCGCTAATTTTACTACCGAAATATCGTATCCTTTTGAAAGTTGCGATACCTCGTAGTTTTGGCAGTATATGCACCTTAGCGAGCAACCGCTGAAAAATATTGTACCCGAGCCGTTATTGCCGCTTATACAAGGCTCTTCCCAATAATGCAAGCCATATCTTGCTATCCTAAGACCTTTGCTTTTGCAATACCCTAAATGTGAAAAACGGCTTACATTGCATCCTCTTGGGCATACATTGCAAGCACTTTTTAATACATAGTTTTTATTTGTTATGTCTTGTATAAATTCGTTTTTCATAAATTAGTACCGATTTTTGAATAGTTTTTATCTGTCTACCACACGATAGTCCTTGCCTAACTTGGTTTTTAGGCACTCTTTTAACTCCTCTGTTCCAACAACGTTAGGCAAAAGTATACGCCCCTCGTTTTTCATCATTATAATAAAATATTTGTTGTATTCAATAACTCTATATATGTTTTTATAGCTAATCAAATAGTTGTTTTCTTCCTGCAATTTAGTAACTTCGTCTATGACCAATCCGTTTTCCGCAACGGCAACGGAAATCTCTGTCGCTTGTTGATAATAGCCCAAATACATTTTTTCTTTTGTAAATGACATAAGCATATAATACATAGCACAGGCAAACACCATAATCGCCTCTATCCAAAGTCCAATCAAAATTGAAAAGAAATAAGTTACTACTATAACCACTACAGTAGTAAGCGTAAAACCCAACAACACGTAAAAGTTGATATCGTTATATAAATGTGAAAATCTGTTATTTTGAGATTCTATCAAACTTTTTCTATCAAACGTAACCATATTTTTATTATACAGCATTTTGATAAAATTTCAACACTTTTTTTGATTTTTATAAAAAACAATAGTATTTTTTGTTTTATATGCTTTTATTTTCAATCCTAAATAATTATTGATATACAGCCTAGCAGTAATTTTGGTTAAACACTTGATTATTTTTTATATAAATGCTAAAATAAAAATAGTATATGCACTTAATATCGTGCAAAAATTTAAATGCACTATGAAAAAAAACATTTTAACACCCGTACAATTATGGAAAAAATTTCAGCCAACTACTTCGGACTTTAGTACTAACATTGTAAGTTACAAGTCCCTTGGCTATATGAGCGTTTGCGAATTATATTTCACCGCCTTGAGAGAACAGGACGGCGATGTTCGAGTTTACACTCAAGTTTATTTTCCTAAAAATCCGGCATCAGACGCCGTAGTTATAATGGTACCCGAATTTAATAAAATGGTGGATATCAATTATATATCCTATTATGTTCAGGCGGGCTTTAATGTTGTTACTTTTGATATTGCCGGACTAAACAATACAAAACATTTTACTCGCTACCCTAAGAGTTTGGCGTTTTGTAATTACGCTTACAGCGGCGAACATTTGAACACATGCAATTTCGGTGCGGAAAACACATGTCTTTTTAATTGGTGTAAAATTACAAGACAAGTTATAAGTTTTGTCAAAAATTTTTCGCCGTCACTTACACCGTCAAAAGTGCTTATGACCGCTCAAAACAGCGGTGCAAATATTTTATGGCAAGTGGCAGGTGTGGATGACAGGTTGGACGGCATTATTCCTATCAATAATACAGGATATGACGATTTTAACAGCAATTTGGGAACGGAGGACATCCCTTTATCCGAGCTTGCGGAAAGAAATGTTTGGTCATTATGCTGCGCTGCTCCGTCTTATGCAAAGTTTATAAATTGTCCTGTACTTTTCCTTGGCTCGTCCAACAATAGAAATTACAGCTATTCCTCTCTATCGGACACATTAAAGCTAATACCCGAGGATATAACTCACTATGAATGTGTTTCCGTAGGTTGCTCAAACAATTTGTATAAGCAAGCTCTTTACACTGCATTTAATTGGATAGACGATATTTCCAACAACAAAAAAACGGTAATTCCTCCAAAAGGCAGGTTTGTAGTACTTGAAAACAGGCTTTGGGTTTATGCCGACTTTGATATGGATTACGATAGCATTGTGGATGTAAAAATACATGTAACATACGGCAAAGAGGTAGAGGGCGTTCGAAATTGGATAGGATACACCGTTCATGCCGACTTAGTAGGTACGGCAAGCCAAAAAATCAAAGTTTACGATTTGAATGAAGAAATAAGCCTTATTTGTTCGGTTTTTTACCGCAATGGCTCTATGTATACTTCCCCACTGCTTACAATAAAACCAAACTCTTTGGGAGAAGATATAAAAACAAACGCTCGTAACAGCAGAATGATTTTTGACAAAGATTTCGGCACAAATGCCTTTTATCCTCGCGAAACCGCGTTTTTTGCAGACAAAGCAAACATACATTTTGAAACAGGCGCTTTGGGATTGGAAGGAATTACTACCGACAGAGGAGATTTTGTTTGTTACAATATTGACGGCAAATATATTACTAACAACGAAGTAATGTTACAGTTTGATTATTTTACTACCAAACCACGTAAAATCGTTGTGGAAATAGAAGATGTCAATTTGAAATCTTATTATGCAAAACTTGAGCTACCTGCATCAAACGAGTGGCAAAGCATTAAAATTCCGCGTACTATGTTTGTGAGCAATAAACTTTACCCAATTAAAACTTGGAATACTGTAAAATCGCTCATTTTCTCTGCTGCGGAAAAAGTTTTAATAAACAACATAATTTGGATATAATATGCAATACAATATCGGAGATAAAGTAATAACAAAAAAAGTCCATCCTTGCGGTGGAAATGTATGGACAATAGTCCGTACAGGCTGTGACATAAAAATCAAATGCGATAAATGCGGGCATACTACTATGATAGATTTGGTTAAATTTCCGTCCATAGTAAAAAAATATTTGCCAAAAGAAGATTGAAATGGAAGATTTGCAAATAATTCAAGAAGAAAATAAATCAAAAAAATTTAATAAAAAACAAAATACTATCTTTGCTGTTTTAGTAAGCATTTTAATTGTATTGATAATAATTTTGATTACATTTACTTTTATTTGTGCTCCTGTAGTTATAAACGGAGACTCTATGAGCCCAAGTTTAGAGGACGGCGAAATCATAATGATTTCCAAAATACACAAATCGCCTGATTTGGGAGATATTATCGTTTATAAAAAACCCGATGACAACAATACAAGGGTAATAAAACGTGTTATAGGCGTTGCGGGAGATGTTTTTTTAATCGGCGAAAACCTAAACCATATATATGTTATGACCAAAGTAAACGCCCCTGAAGAAACCGAGTATGCCCTATCTTTGTCACAATATTTGTTTTTAAAGCAAACTTACGGCAGAACAATACAAGTTCAAAAAGGGGAAGTTTTTACAATAGGGGATAATTTTAATAATAGTATTGACGGCAGAAATTACGGTGCCATACCAATCTCCTCAATAATAGGCATAATGCTAAAATAAGCTATTAGTAAATTAAATAAAAAACCTACAAAAATCGCTATTAAAGCGATTTTTTCTTTTTATTAACAAACTTTGATATAAACTGCTTTCCTGTTGAAAAGCGCTGTTTCCTTGTTAAAATTATATATATCCTACCATTTTGCAATTACCAAAATTAGCCAATTTTATGCTGAGCTGACAAATTTCGGCATTTGAAGATTATTTTTTTAAAAAATTTATGTAAAATTTGTGTGTAATGATATTTTTATCCGCTTAAAAAACAAAATTTTCCATTTCATTTACAAAAAATTCGTTTATCAACTATTCAGTCGTTGACAACCTTATAATTAATGTGCTATACTTATCGTAGATTATTATAAATAATAAAATAAAATTATGAGAAATTTATGAACGATTTATATTTATATTTAATATTTGTTCCCGTCAGCTATATCATCGGCAGTATAAATTTCGCAACCATAATTGCAAAAATTAAAAACAAAGATATTAAAAAAATGGGTTCCGGCAACCCTGGCACTATGAATATGCTCCGCTCTGTCGGCAAATTTTGGGGCTGTTTGACTTTCGTACTCGACTGTGCAAAAGGTATAAGTTTTGCTTTAATTGGTATGTTTGTTTTTAAAAACAGCAATCTTGCAATGCATGTTCTTGGTTTGTCGGTTGTGCTTGGACATATCTTTTCCTGCTTTTCCAAGTTTAAAGGCGGCAAAGGTGTTGCTACAAGCTTGGGTGCATTTGCAGTTATAACCCCCATTGCTTTTGCGGTAGCTTTTACATTGATGATAATTTATTTGGCTTTTTCCAAAAAAGGCTTTATCGGGTCTTTGTTCGCAATCAGCGTTTTGGTTATTACCAATATAGTTCGCAATAGCATTCAAAGGCAGGAATACTACTATATTTGTTTGGTTTTGCTTGTGATTTGGTGGGCTTTGATTTTTTGGACACACAGAGCAAATTTCAAAAGGATAAAAAACAATACTGAAAACTCACTATCTTTGTTCGGCAAAGAGAATAACGATAACGAAAAGGAGAGTTAAAATATGAGTGGTCAATTTAATAAGGGTAACTTTGAACAAAATCCTTCTAATTTGAAAAAAAAGCGTAACAACAAAGGTTGGGATAAAAACAACGACGCTTCGCTTTGCGATGAAGAGATTTTGAACGAAAAGGAATTAAAAGCCATTAAAGAAGACGAATGGATTGAAAAACATGTTCCGAAGCCTACTAAAAAAGAGCTTAAATACAAACGTCGTATTATCGAACTTGAAAACAGTGCTCTTAAGGCTCCTTTATCTAAAAAAGAAAGTAAGGAACTTAAAAAGCTTAATAAAAAATACAAAAAGCTATATAACTACCGTCACAGGGATTTGTCGAGCAATCATACTGCTTTTAAGTGCTGCTTGACTGCTTTTGTCGTAGTTGTAGTGCTTGCTTGTACTGCTGTATTCGGAGGATACCATTTTATTGTTCAACCTTATACAGGGGTTACTTTGTTTGAGCTTACCGACATTGTTGGCGGTATTTACAACTCAAAAGAGGCGGAGAAAAATATTACACAAGTCTTTGACCCTGTAGCTGACAGTGACAAGTTCTTTGCTACTTTGCAAGAAAGTTTGTATTTGGACAAAGCCTTTACTTTGGATGATTTATTGCATTTGATTCCTACAAGTGCTGGCGGCACAGGCGACGAAAATGCCTCTGCATCCGATTTGCTTGATATGGCAAAAGAACCTGTTGCAGATGAAAATACTTCTTCCAGCTTAACAGGCAATGCTTATTTGGATGAGCTTTTATCTGAAACAAAATTTGATTTCTCTTCATTGAAAAATTATGACGGAAGCAAAAAAATGTGGGAAGTTTCCGACAAAATGGTTGCTGCTGTTATGCAACAAGTTATTATGAATGCGGAATCAATACCTCAGTTAAAAGAGATGATTTCTAAATATAACATTTCAATTAAAAACAGCTTTATTGTAAGACAATGTTTGATTAGGAAAAATCAAAATGGCGAAACTACAATGCAACTTACTCTTCAAGTTAAAGCAAAAACTTTGGTTGAAGGCATTTTAAAAGGCTTGGATTTAGGCAATTTTGATTTTGTAAAATCCATTGTGCCTTTGGCCTTACCTCAAGATATTTATGTCAATGCCGTTACAACACCGCAAATTGACAAAAAACCTGTTTTAGGCATTAACTCTATCGACAATAACCTATTGCAAACTTTACTTACAACTGTGGATGCAAAAGCTGCTAATGGTAAAATCGAAGAAATTTTCAATAAAGTAGGAAATACTATTTTCAGTGCATTTAACAAAATTACCGAAATCGTAGGTGCAGATTGTTTGGAAATGGCTCCATCAGAGTTCGACGATATTAACGGCGAAGGCAAAATCAAATTTGACATTTTGCAAACCGCTATGAGAGCTATGAAAGTACAAAATGTTACTTCAAGCGATTTCCTACTAATGATTAAACACTTACATAGCTTGGATTACAAATACGATAATATTCAAGATTACATAGATGCTAATATTGCAGACGAAAACTTGACAAAACCGGAAGATTTTGTAAATTCCAAAAACGATTTATTTGCCTCTTATGGCATTTCCAGCGATAAGGTAGAGGATATTACTCCGGATAACTTTATTGATAAAATAAGTACTATTCCTGAACTTATAAATATCAAAGATGCTAAAATCGGAAAAGAATATTTATACACAATGGAAAACGAAGTTCTTAAAAATTATTCTTGTTTGACCGATAATGCTTTGGCACAAATTATGAATAAAATGGTTGCAGCGCAACTTGGCGATAGCTTTAAAATGGAAATTAAAGAGCTTACAATGAATGCTACTTCTATGGACATAATCGCTCAAGTAGACGTAAACTCCTTAATAGATAAGGAACTTGGAGATAAGTTTGGCACCATTAAACCGATGATACTTTCCATCTTCCCTAAAAATATGTTTATTAAGGTTATAATCCCTTATGAAAGAAAGGCCGAGGGTGTATCGTGCGACATGATATTTAACTACACCAAAGACGATAGTTCTAAAGAAGAAAGCGACAAAATGTTTGAGACTATTGCTAAGCTAATGGCTAGTATTAACGGCGAAACAGCAGCAAACAAGTTTGACAAAAACAATATTTTGAGCAAATTTGACAACGCTATCTACCCTACTTTGGAAAGTTTGAAAGGTGCGGACTCCAAAATAACAATCGAATTTAAAGAAGGTAAAATTCAACTTCCTACAATCTTTGAAGTTTTGGCTACAACTATCAATGACGGCGCAAGCGAGTCGGATAAACTTTCTGCAGAAACTATCCAACAAACAATGGCTAGCTACTACACTTACGACAGCGAAACAACAAAATTTGACGAAGTTACCGGTAAAATCATAAACAATGTTGAAGAAACAAGCTTACAACCATTTATCAATCATGAATTGAAAGGCAAGTTCTTTATTGCAGGCGATATTAACGAAAACTCGGTATTTGACACCTTAAAAGGTATTGCAAATAATTTGGACCCTGCTAATATTAAAACAGCTATCAATATCAAAGATTTCCAAAACAATACTATTTCTGCCGATAAAATGAATTTGGCTATAACTTCATTGGAACTTGCTCATTTGATTATTCAAAGCAATAAGCTAAATGGTATTAAAGATATAGGTTGCTATACAGGTTTTACTTTTGTGGATATTCGCGTAAATGCCCAAACTAATAAATTATCGTTGGTAATGGCTGCTGAATTAAACAAAAATCAAGCAACAGGCAATGGTATTAAAATTGAAAACTTTGCAGCAGATTACTTGGTAGTTCAAGCCGATGTAAACCTAAGCGACTATACTACAACAATCAAAATCAATAACGCTAATGACGAAAATATTAACACTTTGTTAAAAATAGTTAATAAACTTACAGGCTCTTCGGACAACAGCTTTGATGCTAGCGGCGTTGCATCAAATGTTAGCGAGGCCATCAAGTCGGCTTTTGACGAGTTTGAGACTCAAGGCTTACCTTTAATTGCTGGCGATAAAGTTGTAGAAAACCCTGAATCTAATAACAGGACAGATGGCTTTACAAGCACAAATATTTACAAACTAGTAAACGAAAAATCAATTACAAATGCAGATAACCGCAAAGACGGCGATGACGAATTGCTAAGAAGCGTTATTTATAAATTAAATAACTTACATGGTCAAATAAATGACTCTACGGGTCACTTGGAAACATTTACCGAAAGAGTGTTTGACCCACTTAAATTCAAAGATGCAGACGGCGACGGAGTATTTGATGCAGACGGTAAATATACTGTAACCGAAACAGATGGCAGCACAAGAGAAATAAGCTTGTTGGAAACAGATACCGATGCAAACAAAAATCAATTAAAGATATTTGATAACTATATCGGTCAACAAATTAAAGCAGCTGTAGATAACTCAACTATGAATCTAATTAAGTTCGCTATCTTCTCTAACCAAAACAACGCTACATACGAAACCTTCATAGATAATGAATCCGATGGTAGCTTGGGTATTGAAAGTCTTGTTCCAAGTGATTTGGTATCAAATGCGGGCGATAAAGGTGTAATGTTCTTGCATTTCAGAATTGCTGGTTCCGAAATAGGCGGAAACGCTATGGTAAACACCATTCTTCCTAACTACATCTATTGCGGAGCGTTTGTTGATTTGACAGCTTACTTGGATAGCAGCGCAAGCGGCTATAAAGAGCCTATAACATTTATCAACAATCTAAATGCTCAAGAATTAGACTATATTAATAGATTAATGCTAGGAGAAAGCACCGACCAAACAGCAGCAAAGAATATCGGTAAAAAACTTGACGATTTACTTGCAAGTGCAATAGGTTCTACATTTACTATCGACGGACTAAATGACGAAGATGGTAATGCAACTATATTCCAATTAAGTGATTTGTTCAATGAATTTACCCTAACAAGTGCCCGTGGTAACACTGATAATAAGGGTATCGGTATGTTGGTAAAAGATATGCCTGTATCTCCTATTCTACCTTAAAAAACTAAACAAACAAAAAAGTCATTCGGTAAAGCGCACTTCCCATAGGGAATTAAAAAACTAAATTATTAAGAGTTATACTTTCAAGCAAGGACAAAAGCTCTCGAACGATATGTTCGAGAGCTTTTTACTACAAACCTTTTAGAAGGATAAATTGAAATTTATAGTTATAACCTGTTGAAAAATACTGTCCTTTCTTTCATTGATATTTTGCCGACTTCATATCCATATTCTTTTGCCTCTTTCTTATAAGTCAAAAACGAATGATTTATTTCAAACCCTACAATGTTCTTGATTTCTTCATAAGATAATATATATCTTTCTTTATTATTATCTTCTAAATACTTCCATAACGGCTCATATTTACTCATTTTTTAACGCCTCGCAAAATTGAAATTTAGCGGCGTGTCGCCGCCACCGTGTATCTTTATTACCGAACCGATTAACCTGCTTCGCCGCACGTCAAATTGAAATTCAGCCTTCAATTTTCGTAATAATATCATAAGCAGTAGAACATTCTTCTTTTGATAATTTTGTTTCATTAACCAGATATTCTATTGCCTCATCTCTGTTATCAAATTTTTTTAATATATCTTTTACCTCTTTAAATTTATCAATAGCAACCCGAATTTCGGTGTTCATAATTTCTCGCCTCACTTGTAAATTACTGTTTATCGTACAATCATTATATCACGAAAAATGAAAGAACGCAACCGATTTAATTTTGCGGGGAATATAAAACATATCTATATCTCACTAGGCTACGAGTAGCCAAGTTCGTCCACAAAAAAAGTACAGAAAAGGCACAGCTTAACGCTATGACTAAATCTTTTTATTTGCGTTTTATTAAATTCCTTATGGGAATTACCCGAAACCGAATGACTTTTTTTGATAATAATTTAATAAGGCTTTTTAGTAACTTTTATAAACTATATTATATTTCAGTATGAAAAGCATAGTTATTGCTTAATTATTTTTTAAAATATTTTTATATCCTTAATAAATATTATATTGCAAAGTGCACAGCCGTAAAATCTCAATATACCCCGCGAACTCTTACTTTTAAACATTTAGTAGCGATTTTTGTAAGCATTTCGCTTATTTTACCATCTTTAATACTCCCCTCGAAATCTATATAAAACCTTATTTTAAAACAAGTATTAGGGATATTTCGTGATTGAATTCTTGTCAAATTTATGTTATACTCGCTAAAAATATTAAGTAGTTCGCCAAGCACGTTAGGCTTGTCCTTAAGCTCTAAAGCTATACTTATTATTTTATTTTGTTTCACTTTTTCCAAATTGTTTGTAAGCAGTATAAATTTTGTGTAATTATTTTCCGCATTTTGAATATTCTCTTTAAGCACTTCAAGCCCATAAATTTCCCCTGCCAAATGCGACGCTATAACGGCATGTGACTTGTCGCCCTCTTCCGCCAATCTCTTGCTTGCTATGGCAGTGTTAAACTCGTTATATATCTCAAATCCGCCCTCTTCTAAAAACTTATCGCATTGCATCAAAGCTTGTGGATGAGAGGATACTTTTTTTATATTCTTAAGCTCACTGCCCTTTGCTCCTAATAAACAATGGCTTATTTTTATATCCCCTACCGCAACATAGTAAACATTGCTTTTATCAAGCAAATCTATAGTTTCCCTAACGTCGCCTGCGGTAGAGTTTTCGATAGGCAAAATACCATACTCATAGTCGCCGTTTTCAATTTTATCTACTACCTCGTCAAAAGTTTTTACAAAGTCCATATTTGTATATCCCAAATTTTTTGCAAAAATATGCGAATACGACCCTGCTACGCCTTGCAATAGTACTTTTGTATTTTCCATAAATCTCCTTACAGCCTTTAAAATACTTTTATATATTACATTTTACCACAATATTTTTAATTTGTTATCTTTTTTTTGTGTTTTTACGTTATTTTTATAAATATAATCCCCTATTTTTTATCTAAAGCTAAAATAATGTCGATTTTCTTACGGATATTTACAAAAAAGGCTGCGATAAACGCAACCTTTTAATTTTTATTATTCTTGATTTTGTGTCGTGGTTTCCATTTCGGAGGTTTGATTTTCTTGTGCGCTATCTGCTCCGTCTGCAACTTCCAACGCATCTTCTGCGGTCTCTTCATCGCTACGAGGGACTATTGTAAAGGAAACAACTTTACTTCCCTCATCCTTTAACCTCATAAGTTTAACACCTTGAGTGTTTCTGCCGATTTTGCTTATTGAGTCTGCATTAAGTCTTATTACCACGCCATTGTCTGCAAGAATCATTACGTCTTCTTCGCTGGATACAAGTTTTAGGTTTACAACGTTACCTGTCTTTTCGTTTAGTACGCCAACCTTAATACCCTTACCGCCACGGGCTTGGAATCTGTATTCGTCAATATCTGTCCTCTTACCGTATCCATTTTCCGTGATTGTCAAAACGTCGGTATTTTCACGAACTATTGTAGCGTCGACTACTCTTTCGCCTTTATCCAAACTTATTGATTTTACACCCATAGACGAACGTCCTGTGTCACGTATATCTTGCTCGTGGAATCTTATACATTTTCCGCCTGTAGATGCAATAATAATCTCATTATCGCCGTCTGTGTGCATTGCTCCGATAAGTTCGTCGCCCTCTTGTAATCTGATAGCAATTTTACCATTGCTTTGTATTCTTTCAAACTCCGCAAGGTCTGTCTTTTTAATCAAACCGTTTTTGGTTGCAAGTACCAAGTATCCCATATTGCCTGTTGCAAGCGGTAAAATGGCATTTATTCTTTCGCCGTCAGCCAAGTTCAACAAGTTAACCATTGCTCTTCCTTTGGCTGTTTTTGAGCCCTCAGGTATCATATAAGCCTTTAGTCTGTAAACTTTACCAAAGTTAGAGAAGAATAATATTGGCTCGTGAGTGTTAGAATTGAATACATTTTCCACAAAGTCCTCATCCTTTGCCTTGTGTGCTGTAACGCCTACACCGCCACGACGTTGTGCCTTGTATTCGTCAGTTGCCATCCTCTTTATATATCCTTGATGTGTCAAGCTTATTACAATATCTTCCTGCTCTATCAAATCCTCAATATCGATGTCGTTATAGTCATAGCTTAACTCACTGCGTCTTGGAGAGTTATATTTGTCTTTTATTTCAAGCATTTCGGTTTTGATAATCTCCTCAACCCTGTGCGGATTTGCCAAAATGTCTTGATATTCTGCGATATCTTTTTCAAGCTGTGAAAGATTTTGTTCCAACTTATCAATTTCCAAATGAGTAAGTCTTTGTAACCTCATTTCCAAAATAGCGTTAGCTTGCTTGTCTGACAATGCAAACGCCTCCATCAATTTGTTGGTTGCATCCACTTTATCGTCTGACTTTTTGATTATAGCCACAACTTCGTCAATGTTATTTAAAGCAATTACCAAACCTTTTAGGATATGTTCTCTTTCCAAAGCTTTTTCCAAATCGTATTGAGTACGCCTTACGATAACTTGTTTTTGGTGGTCGATATACGCAGACAAAATCTCCTTTAGATTCATAACTTTAGGAGTTCCGTCAATCAATGCAAGCAAAATAATGCTGTTGCTTATTTGCAAACTTGTGTGCTTGTAAAGCATATTTAACACAACTTGTGCTTGAGCATCCTTTTTGACATCGATAACAATCCTCATACCGTCACGGTCGGATTGCTCTTGAATATCGCTTATTCCCTCTATTTTCTTTTGCTTTACGTAATCGGCAATAGTTTCTATCAATTTTGCTTTGTTTACTTGATAAGGCAGCTCTGTGATTACAATACGCTGTCTTGTGCCGTTATTAAAGTCTTCTATTTCTGCCCTTGCACGAATTATAGCACTACCTTTACCCGTTCTGTACGCCTTTTTTATGCCGCTTCTGCCCATTATCAAAGCACCTGTAGGATAGTCGGGTGCAGGTATCAATTCGATAAGTTCCTCAATATCCATTTCTGGGTTTTCCATTAAAGCTATTGTACCATCTATAACTTCGCCCAAGTTGTGCGGAGGGATAGAGGTTGCCATACCAACCGCAATACCATCACTACCATTTACCAAAAGGTTAGGATATCTTGATGGCAAAACAACCGGTTGCATTAATGTATCATCAAAGTTAGGGTAATAGTCAACAGTCTTTTTATCGATATCCCTAATCATTTCCGCAGCGATTTTGCTCATTCTTGCCTCGGTATAACGTTGTGCCGCAGGAGGGTCGCCATCCACACTACCAAAGTTACCGTGACCGTCTACCAATGGACAACGGATGGAAAAGTCTTGTGCAAGACGTACCAATGCCTCGTAAACCGCACTATCGCCGTGAGGATGATATTTACCAAGCACGTCGCCGACGATACGGGCACACTTACGATAAGGTTTATCCGATGTCAACCCTAACTCGCTCATAGCGTACAAAATACGTCTGTGAACAGGTTTTAAGCCGTCACGTACATCCGGTATTGCACGCGATACATTTACCGCCATTGCGTAAGCGATAAATGACTTTTTCATTTCGTGCTCTATATTTATCTTTTTTATATTTGATTTGTCAAGAATTTCTTCCAATTCTTGCGCTTGTTTTTCCTTCTCTTTTTCTGCCATGGTAACCCCCCTTATACATCAAGCTCGCCGGCTAGTGTTGCATTTTGTTCGATAAACTGTCTTCTTAGCTCAGGCTCGTCGCCCATAAGCATTGTAAATACTTCGTCTGCATTTTTAGCCTCTTCCATACTTACTTGCAACAATGTTCTTGTCTCGGGATTCATTGTAGTGTCCCACAACTGTTCCGCATTCATTTCGCCAAGACCTTTGTATCTTTGAAGTTCGCCTTTACGGTCGATGCTTTGCATATATTCTTCCAACGACTCGTCATCGTAAAAATATTTTTCGTTTTTACCGCCCCTTGATACTTTATATAGCGGTGGCTGTGCTGCATACACATGGCCTTGCTCCAATACAGGACGCATATATCTATAAAAGAATGTCAAAAGCAATATTCTTATATGGCTACCGTCTACATCGGCATCGGTCATACATATTATTCTGTCATATCTTAGTTTGGAGACATCGCAATCTTCCAATATACCGCAACCGAATGCCGTTATCATATTTTTGATTTCCTCGCTCTCCAATACTTTGTTCAATCTTACTTTTTCTACATTTAAAATTTTACCTCTAAGCGGCATAATTGCTTGGAATCTTCTATCCCTACCTTGCTTAGCGGTACCGCCTGCAGAGTCGCCCTCAACAAGGTATACTTCGCAAAGCTTGCTGTTTTTTTCCGTACAATCGGCAAGTTTACCGGGAAGAGTTGTTGATTCCAAAAAAGATTTACGCTTTGTAAGATCTCTTGCGTTTCTCGCTGCCTCTCTTGCCTTTTTTGCAGTGATTGAGCGAAGTACCAAATCTTTGGTTATCTTAGGGTTTTCTTCCAAGAATGAGCCAAAATATTCGTTTACTGCATCTGCCACTACTTTGCGCATAAAGCTGTTTCCCAATTTTGTTTTTGTTTGTCCCTCAAATTGTGGGTCAGTCAATTTAACGCTTACAACGGCAACCAATCCCTCACGGCAGTCGTCACCGCTCAACTTTTCGTCATTTTTAAGGATATTCATACTTTTACCGTAATCATTAAACAACTTGGTAATAGTATTTTTAAAACCGTCAACGTGAGTTCCACCCTCTTCGGTATGGATATTGTTTGCATAAGAATATATATTTTCGCTATAAGAATCATTATATTGCAAAGCGATTTCCACTTGATAATTATCAGCCTCCGTGCTCATATAATAAGGCTCTGCAAGCAAAGCGTCTTTTTTATTAAGCTCGTTGACATATTCCTTAATACCGCCCTCGTAATGTATAAAATCCTCTTGCTCTTTGCCATCTCGGCTGTCTTTTAAGGTAATTTTTAAGCCTTTATTTAAAAAAGCAAGCTCTTTTAATCTATGTAACAATCTGGAATATTGGAATTCTACAGTCTCAAAAATCGTGTCGTCGGGCATAAATACTATTTTCGTACCCGTTTTGTCAGTATCGCCCACAACCTTTAATGCTGTTTGTGCCACACCGCGGTTATATGTTTGGCTAAATACTTTACCATTTTGACAAACGGTAACGTCTAGCCATTCGGAAAGTGCGTTTACTGCAGAAATACCTACTCCGTGTAAGCCGCCAGAAAATTTGTATCCGCCACCGCCGAACTTGCCGCCTGCGTGCAACTTGGTCAAAACTACTTCTACAGCAGATTTGCCCTCCTTTTCTATAATACCTGTAGGAATACCTCTACCATTATCCTCAACGGAAATAGCACCCTCCTTAGTTATTTCGACATTAATCAAATCGCAATAGCCCGCCATTGCCTCGTCAATACTGTTATCCACAACTTCGATTACTAAATGGTGTAACCCACGCTCATCCGTAGACCCAATATACATACCCGGTCTTTTACGAACCGGCTCTAACCCTTCAAGCACTTGGATAGCAGATTGGTCATAATTTCTTTGCTCGCTCATAAATAACTCCTTTAAAAAATCGTACATTAATAAATACTATTAATTAGCGCGGCTTTCATTTTCACACACGCGTGCGTGCACGCGTACGTACGCACATTAATTTTATTATAATTATATTATAACACGCTAAAAATAAAAAAACAATAGAAAAAAGAAGATTTTTTATATTTTATTGCAATTTATTAAGATAATAAACTAGAATCATTAAATTTCGCTTTTATATAGGGCTATATTTCAATTCATCCCCTTTTTAATACTCCTTCATTGAAAACATAATCATTACCTATTATCGCGCAATTAAACGCCTATAAATAGTTTTAAAGAATATTTGTTCATGCCTAAATTAGACTAACTATGGTTATGAAAATTTGAATATATAAAATTTTTACATTTCTATTACAAAAAATTATAAATCAAATGTGCTTTGTGTAAAAACAATTATTTTTTTTATCGAATTTTATTAATTTTCTTATATTTTTTCTTTGTTCATTAAGCCGATTTGTACAAAAAACTAAATTTCTGTATTGATTTTACTTTTATTTTAATATATAATTATACCATTAATATTTATGGAGAAATTTATGAGCGAAAAATATAATTTTAATATAGTCTATAAAGTTGGCAATAAAAAATTTTCTTGCACATCACATGAGTGCGAACATTTTTCTTTGAGTTTAACTGAAAAGGAAAATATTTTATCCCTTTCAATCATTCCAAAAAGCCCTGTGTCATTTGACAAATTTGACATTATTATGCCTTATACATATTCTGCTGACAGCAAAATTTATGTAAACGGTTATCAAAGCTGGACAGATAGTATGGAGTATGAGCCTTCAGAACAAATGTTGGAGCTTTCAAGAAAAGTTGAATTTTTTATTACAAAATCTTTTGGTAAACCACTTGGTCTTTCTAAGTCAGGCGATACTTTGTTTTGGAAATTCCCTCGAAAATCGGGACTATTTTACGGCTGGTCTTATGGCTATGTACGCACAGATAATAATGTAGATATATTTGGTACTTTGACGGAAAAATACGGCTACACCGTTGTAACTTTTGACTGCAACAATAGTAATGTTATAATTTCCAAAGAACTTGAGGGAGTTACTTATACCGAGCCTAGCAAACTATTGGAATTCGCTTTTGTCAGCGGCGAATACGACACTGCTTTTGACGAGTACTTTAAATTAATAGGCATTCCTTGCCGTGAGACAAAAAGACGTTGCGGTTACACCACTTGGTATAACTATTATGGCAATATAAACGAAAAAGTAGTAAATAATGATTTAGATAGTATTATAAATCAAGAAGTAAAATTTGATTGTTTTCAAATCGATGACGGCTATCAGCAACACATAGGCGATTGGTTGATTACAGATAAAAACAAGTTCCCTAACGGAATGAAAGTTATTGCAGATAAAATTCACGATAGCGGAATGATTGCGGGACTTTGGCTAGCGCCTTTTGCAGGTGTTCCGTCTTCAGAGCTTTTCAAAAACCATCCGGATTGGTTTATTAAAGACAAAAAAGGCAAGCCTTATAAAACAGGCCATAATTGGGGAGGTTTTTACTCTTTAGATATTTACAATCAAGGTGCTAGAGACTATATCAAACAGTGCTTTGATGTTGTGCTAAATGAATGGGGCTATGACTTAGTTAAACTAGACTTTTTATACGGTGCCTGCGTTCTTCCTATGCACAACAAAAGCCGTGGCGAAATTATGACCGATGCAATGGATTTTATCCGTGAATGCGTTGGCGATAAAATGATTTTGGGTTGTGGTGTTCCTATGTTCCCTGCTTTTGGCAAAGTTGATTATTGCCGTATAGGTGCAGATATACAGGAAAATTGGATAAACAGAGATACAATCCGAGAAGACTGCTCTACACCACACGCTACTTCAAACACTATTTTTAGACGTCATTTAAACGGCAGAGCTTGGATGAATGACCCTGACGTATTCTTCCTACGTGAAGAAAACATGAAAATGACATTTGAAAAAAGGTTACTTATTGCAAAAATAAACTCGATTTTCGGCATCTTATTGTTTATTTCCGACGATATTAAAAACTATAATGATAAACAAAAGCAAGCACTTATCAATACTTTTGGCGAAAAAGATATAAAAGTTCAAAAAGCGGAATTTATCAAAAAAGATATTATCCAAGTTGTTTACAGCGAAAACGGAGAAAACAAAAGCTTTACTTTTAATATCCGTGACGGCCAACAATATTAATTGTTAGTGCTAATGCAATGTTTACATTTGATATTTGCAAAAAATAAAACTTTTTCAATCTTAAGTTTTTTGATTAACAAAAGTAAAAAAATTATTAAGGCAAATAAAAACATCCGACTAAAAAGTCGGATATTTTTTGTTTTTTAATTATTTTGTGCCGAAAATTCTGTCTCCCGCATCGCCTAGTCCAGGCAAAATATAACCTTTTTCGTTTAAGCATCTATCTATTTTGGCAATGTATATATCAACATCGGGATGAGCTTTGGCAACTTTTTCTACTCCCTCGGGAACGGCTAAAATATTAAGCATTTTTATATTTTTTACTCCCCTGTTTTTTAACACTTGAATTGCGGCACATGCCGACCCGCCCGTTGCAAGCATAGGGTCTAACAATATTACCATTTTATCTTGTATGTCTTGCGGTAGTTTGCACATATACTCCACAGGCTCTAATGTTTCCTCGTTTCGAGCTATACCGATATGTCCTACTTTTACCGCAGGCAGCATTGCCGTTACTCCGTTTACCATACCAAGTCCTGCCCTAAGTATTGGAACGATTACTATGCTGTTTTCCTTTATAATCGTTTGTTCCACCATTTCCAACGGAGTTTTTACGGTAACTGTTTTTGTAGGGGCATCTTTTAGTACTTCCAATGTTTCTAACATTGCTATTTCCTCTATAACTTCCCTAAACTGTTTGCATTTTGTTTTTTCGTCTCTTAAAATGGCAATTTTATGGTCTATCAAAATGTGGTTTATCAAATGTATGTTATTCATAAATTGTCCTTTTGTTATTTTTTTACTACATTTATTTTAATTGTGCTTGTTACATTAGCATAAACTTTAACCTCTACGCTAAATACACCAAGGGTTTTTATTGGCTCTTTTAAATTGATTTTCTTTTTGTCTATATCGTAACCGCTTTTTAAAAGAGCATCACTGATTTCCTTTGCTGTGACAGACCCAAACATTTTTCCGTTATCACCGCAAGCAATCTCTACAATAATAGTGTTTCCGTTTAATCTTTCAGCAAGTTTTATTGCCTCTTGTTTTTCTATTTCCAATTTTCTTAATTCACTTGCTTTCTTTTGATTTGTTTCGTTTATAACTTGATTGGTGGCTTGAATTGCCATTTTCTTTTTAATCAAAAAGTTTTTGGCATAACCATCGCTAACTTCGATAATATCGCCTTTTTTGCCATGTGCTTTTACATCTTGTAACAATAAAACTTTCATACTCTTTCTCCTTTTTATCTAAATCCTCCGGACACTTCAATAACTTGTCCCGTAATAAAATTTGCTTTTTCTGACGCCAAAAATACGGCAATATCTGCCACTTCTTGCGGCTCGCCTATTCTGCCAAGCGGCGTTTTCTCCTTTATTTCAGCTAACGTCTCATTAGAATGACATTTATTCATATCCGTATTTACTGCCCCTGCGGCTATACAGTTTACCGTTATTTTACTACTTCCTATTTCCTGTGCAAGAGCTTTGGTAAGGCCTATCATACCTGCTTTTGATGCGGAATAAGCAACCTCGCAAGCTGCACCATAAACACCCCAAACACTTGATATGTTTATTATGCTACCACCTTTATCAAGCATATAAGGAATACTCTCGCGGCACATATAAAACACACTGTCAAGATTGGTAGACATTATATTTCGCCATTCACTAACCTTTAAATCCATTAGTAAATCATAGTTTGCTATCCCTGCATTATTTACCACGACGTCTATACCACCGAAAATTTTTACTGCTTGCTCGACAAAATTTTTGACACTTTCATAATCCCTGACATCGCATTTTATACCTATGCAGTTAAGTTCGCTGTTGCCGTTTATGTTTTTGCATAAGATAGCGGCATCTTCCTCGCTTTTGTTATAGCAAAAAGCGACTTTATAGCCCGCTTTTACAAATTTTTCAACCAAACTTTTTCCTATGCCTTTTGCTCCGCCGCTTATTAATGCAACCATATACACCTTTTTATTATTTATTTTTGTTATTATACCACAAATAATATATCTTAGTCAATATCAAATTTTAATGTTTTTTTGTTTTAAAATAGATTTTTTTCGCATTACTTTTTGATAAATTTTATATAAACAGTCCGATTTTCATAAGCTTTTTTCAATTTTTTATCTATACTTTAAATATTTACGGCATTAAAAAAGCCCCGCTGTGCGGGGCTTAAATTTTTACTTAATTATTAAATTTACCAACATTGTGATTGGATTGTACTGTACAATGTATTTTGTAACCGTACTTCCGTTAATCATATTTGTAATTTCCTGAATATTGAATTTTTGTGCAATAGGAATTAATATTGCAAGAATTATACATACCCATAGAGCACCTTTTATTATATTCAACAAACCACCGAATACTCTATCCAAAGCTGTTTTACGATGAGCTTTTCTTGCTCTTTTAATTATAATATTGATTATGAAAGTGATAAGTTTTACTACAATGAAAATACAAATTGCAGCCAAGCCTAAACCAATATATTTCATAATACTACTTGCAGCTTGTGCATCCATAAAGTTTTGAAGAATGTTTAAAATAAATGGCTCTATACCGGTTTTACCAATCAAGAAATCGCCAATAAAGTTACCGCCGAAATAGAATACTAATATAATAACACCCCAACTGATTAATGCAGTCAAAGGTTTAACAAATCCTTTAAAAAATCCCCACAAGAAGTATAATACAAGTATAGCAGCAATAGCTAAATCAAACACTAAGTTGTTCCAAGCTACAGCACCGATTAGTGAACTAAACATAATATCTCCTTTTTATCTTGCTTTAAGTGTATTTTGTTACATTTACTATTCTACACTATTTTTTTTATAAAAGCAATATATTTTATGCTTTTTATGTAAAAAATTTTAATTATAATGAATTTATTCCCAATTTTTAGCAATAATTAACATACAAACATATATTTTATTAAGATTTTAGAGGTTTTTTATGGTAATTTGTTGTATCGGAACTCCAAAAGTTATAGGTGACAGCGTTGCTCCAAAGGTCGGTGACGCCCTTTTAAAACACAACATTAATGCTTATGTATACGGCACAAGCAATAATCCTATAACGGCTTTAAACTATACTACTTTTTACAATCACATATCTCACTGCCACAAAAAAGATTTCATAATCGCAGTGGACTGTGCATTAGGAAACAAGACAGATATTGGCTCGATTAAGCTTACTAAGCAAGGTATTTTACCCGGAAAAGCCATAGGAAAAAAACTTGCAAGCATAGGTAATATAGGAATTTTGGGACAAGTTGGAGACATAAAAAAACCTGCTTTCGAACAATTACAAAACGCCAAATCGGATATTGTTGACAATTTGGTAGACAAAATAGTCTCTCTTATTATATCTATTTCGGATGCCGTTTATTTGAATAAAAAATTTGCAAAAAATCAATAATGTACCGATTTTTGACACTTTGTTATTAAAAAACTCCTTTAACATTTTAAAGTTAAGGAGTATTTTTTATTTTATTTTTCAATTTGTCCGTTCTTTACTTTTATAAAATATTCTGTTTTTCCTTCATATTCCGCGCAAGTAAGCAAAGTTTGCATTCCTCTTATTTTTTCCAAAAGCTTAGACTGTCTTTTGCTATCAAGTTCACTTAAAACATCGTCTAAAATAAGAATCGGTTTTTCTAAAGTTTCCGCCTCAAAAAGTTCAACTTCTGCAAGCTTTAACGACAAAGCGGCTGTCCTTTTTTGACCTTGAGAGCCGTATTTTCTTACTTCGGCACCATTTATTGTAATATTTATATCATCCCTATGACAACCTACTGTGGTATATCTTAAATGTATATCTTTTTCCAAACTCTTGCTCATCAAATCTAAAAATTGATTTTTCATTATTTCTCTTTCTGCCAAATCTATTTTACTTTCGTATTCAAGCTCTAACCTTTCCTCTCCACAAGTCAATTCGTTATGAATTTTCTCGGTTATTCCTTGCATTTTTTCACAAAAGTTATATCTTTCAATCAATATATCCGTGCCAATCTCGGCAAGTTGACTGTTCCAAATAGGCAAGGTTTCTTTTATTATATTTATGTCGTTTTCATCCTTTAAAAGTTTGTTTCTTTGAGCTAAAATTTTGTTATACCTTACCAAAGCGGAATAATAACTCTTTTTTTGCTGCGATAAACTTATATTTAAAAAATTACGGCGCAAAATCGGCGACTCTTTTATTATATCAAGTTCGTCCGGACTAAAATACACTATATTTAAAAGCCCTATTAACTCATTAATTTTCCTAACAGGTATTTTATCTATTGCTATTCTTTTTTTTCCTAATCTATCGATATGAATTTCTATAATGTGCTTTCTGTATTTTTTTGCAACTTGCAATTTTATATAAGCAAAATCCTCTCCCCATTTTATAAGTTCTTTATCCTGAAATGTCCTTGGCGACTTGCCCAATCCCGAATAATATATGCTTTCAACCATATTAGTTTTGCCGCTCGCATTATTGCCTATTATAATATTTAGGCCATCATTAAAAACAATGTCCTGCTTTTTATAATTTCTAAAATTTATAAGCTGCAAATTTTCGACTTTCATAATTTTATTTTATCATATATTGTTATTTTTATCAATCTTATTAGGCTAATTTTATTACCTTAAATTTTAAACAAAAAATTACTTAAATTATATATAAAAAGCCTTGAAAATATTTAAAAAAAATAGTATAATATTTATATGAATACTAATTTAACCGAAATACAAGAAGTGTGGAAAAAAGCACTTCCTATAATATCAAAATCTGTCTCTCAAATTTTCTATGATGTTTTTATAGCAAGTTTGGAGCCTATTTCCATAAGCGATAACAAACTTATACTTATTGCTCCTTACGAGTCATGTAAAAAATCAATAAATAAATCTTACAAACCTATTATCGAAAAAGCCGTTATGCAGTTTAATCCTTATATAGAAGGTATTCAAATTATAACTACTTCGGATGTGGATAGTTTTGTAGATGCACCTAAATCTATAATTGCGGAAGAAACAACTGCCTTAGAAGAGGAAAAAACCACTGTTTCCAAAGACTATTATACTCAATTTGAAGAGAGCTATTCTTTTGACAATTTTGTTATAGGCGGAAGTAATAAAGCAGCTTTTGTTGCTGCAAAAACCGTTGCGGAAAATCCGGGTATACAGCACAACCCACTGTTTATTTACGGTGGAGTTGGCCTTGGTAAAACACATATTATGCATGCTATCGGAAATTATATTAAATCGAATTCCAAGAAAAAGAAAATTATTTATATGACTTCCGAAAACTTTACAAACGACTATATTGACAGTATTAAAAACAATAATTCAAACGATATGAACAGACAGTTTCGTAATAAATATCGTAACTTAGATGTTCTTATGATTGATGATATTCAATTTATTTCGGGAAAACCTAGCACTCAAGAGGCTTTATTCCATTTGTTTAACGAGTTGTATCAAGCAAAAAAACAAATTGTTTTTACCTCTGACTGCCACCCTAAAAAAATAGACAATATAGACCAAAGATTGACTTCTAGATTCCAAAGCGGTCTTACCGTTGATATAAGCAGTCCTGATTTGGAAACACGTATAGCTATTTTACGTAAAAAAGCTTATAATAAAAAGTTTGAGGTTTCTAACCAAGTTTTAAACTATATTGCAGAATGTATAAATACTAATATTAGAGAACTTGAAGGTGCACTTTCGAAAGTTATTTATTATTGTAATTTAAATGGTGTAAAAGCAGATAACCTAGATGTTGTTAATAATGCTTTAAAAGATGATATTGACAATATAAGCGGACCTATTACTATGAATTTTATAGTTAAATGCGTATCCGATTACTTTAACATTGACCAAAAAGATTTGATAGGTAAAAAGAAAACCAAAAACATTGCGGAAGCAAGACAAATAGCAATTTATCTTATTTCCGATTTAATTTCCGTTCCTCTAGTATCTATAGGAGACTTTATGGGAGGAAGAGACCACTCTACTATCATTCATGCAAGAGATAAAATTTCTGACCTTATCTCTACCGATTTGAAATATTCAAATTACATAAAAGACCTGACTGAAATTATAAAGAAAAAATAAAAATTTTATTTATTTTTTAACAAAATTTATAATTTGTTGATAACTATTATAAATTGTGGATTAATGTTTATAAATAACTTATAATTATCCACATTTTAAAGCTATAAAAAATCTTTCATTTTTTACTATTTTTACAAAAAATCGTTACTATTTTTTATAAAAATAACCTTGTCCACATTTCCACAGGTATTAATGTTATTGTTATTATCAATTAATATAAAATAAATAATATTTGAAAAAATTTTTTACTTAAAAATAAACTCATTAAAATACATAAAACAAAAAGTTATAAGGAGTCACTATGAAATTATATTGTAACGGACTTGATTTGGCAGACAGCTTTGCTAAAGTAACAAAAGCTATTTCGGGAAAATCAAATATTCCTATTTTGGAAGGTGTAAAAATCACTGCTATAGGTAACAGTCTTACTCTTACCGCTTCCGATACGGAAATTACTATAGAAAATACTATTAATGCAAAGATTTTACTTGAGGGAGAAATTGTAGTTCCCGGTAAAATCATGTCTGAGCTTGTAAGAAAAATGGGTAGCCAACAAGTTGAACTTGAATGTTTAGATGAAAAAATTCTTAACATTAAATATATGGATAGTGTTTCTAAAATAATGCTTTTTAAAGTTGACGAATATCCTAAATTTATAGACAATAATTTTGACTATACTTTTAGCATGATGCAAAATCAACTAAAAGATATGGTAAGTAAAACTGCTTTTTGTGCTGCTGTAGACGATGTAAGACCTATTTTAAAGGGTTGCCTTATGAAAGTTAAAGGTAAGGAAATTTCGTTGATTGCCATTGACGGATTAAGACTTGCTATAACAAAACAACCTTTGTCAGTACCTAGCGGAGAATTCGATGCAGTTATTCCTGCAAGAGCTTTAAACGAAATTTCGAAACTCGCAAAAGATAATGACGATATTATAACTGTTTCTTTAAATAATAAAAAAATTATGGCTGACATGGGTGATACAAAAATAATTGCTCAACTTCTTGAAGGCGATTTTGTAAATTATGAAAGAATTATACCAAAGGAAAGTATAACAGAATTAAAAGTAAATTGCGAACAGTTAGAGCAAGCTTTGGATAGAGTTTCTATTATTTCCAGAAATGTACAAGCTAACCTTATAAAAATTGAAATTAACGAAAACGTTATGGTTATAGATGCAAATGCGGAAATTGGTAATATTAACGAAAAAGTACCTGTAAATATGCAAGGAAAAGATATGAAATTGGCTTTAAACTCCAAGTTTTTATCAGATTGTTTAAAGGCTATAGACTCCGAATATATTAAATTCAATTTTTCGTCAAGCATTCAACCATGTATTATAACACCTCTTACAGGCGATGAGTTTTTATATTTGATTTTACCTGTAAGATTAATGGGATAATTATGAAATACGCTATTTTAATAAACAATAAACACTATTTAACATATAATAAAAATTCAGATAATATTATTTTATCTGAATTTAATATTTTAAACGAAAGTTTAAATTTTGCCAAAGATATAAAATTGGAAAATATATGTGGTTTAAATTATTTGATTTTTGATGCCGAAGATATAAAAAAGTATTTAACAAAAATAAGTACTTTATCATTTTTGCTTGGTATTTTTGAGTATAAAGAAGGATATTTAAAACCTATTGAAAAGGAATTTAAAGAGTTTATAAACCCTAATATTAGTAGTATTTTAAAATATTCGGGAAAGACAAACGAATATTTTACTAGGCTTATGATAAATATAGGGAGCTATATTTTAAATAAAAATGAAAATTTAAATATTTTAGACCCTATTTGCGGAAAAGGCACTACCCTTTACGAAAGTTTGGTAAATGGTTATAATTGCTATGGAATAGAGATTGCGACTAAGGTTGTGGATGAAATTGCCGTATTTTTAAGAAAATATTTAGAAAACGAAAGATATAAATTTAGTTATAAAAAAGAAAAGTTAAGCGGAGAAAATAAAAGTTTTAAGGCAGAAAAACATATTTTTAATATAAATAAAAACAAAGAAAGTAAAGATAATAAACATTTTGAAGTTGTTTCGGTAAATACTGTTTTTGCAGATAAAATATTAAAAAAAGATTACTTTGATTTGATTATTGGAGATTTGCCTTACGGAGTAAAACACAGTAATATAACTAACGAAAAACAAAATTCTTTTACAAGAAGTCCTAAAGAACTATTGGAAAAAAGTCTGGATAGTTGGAAAAAAGTTTTAAATAAAGATGGCTTACTAATAATGTCATGGAATACTTTTTTGTTAAAAAGAAATGAATTTGAAAAATTATTAATAAATAAAGGTTTTGAAGTAGTTAAAAATGAAAATTTATTAAGTTTTGAGCATAGAGTTGACCAAGCAATAAACAGAGATTTTATTGTAGCAAAAAAATAAAAAAAATTCGGATATTATCCGAATTTTTTATCTTTTTTAATTATCAGGTCAAGATTAGTTTCTTGAACAAAATTACCCAAATCAAATCAATCCAGCTGAAAATTGGGATAAAGATAGCAAGTATAAGTGCTATAATTTGATTTGTTGCTTTACCGTTAAGGAATGCAGAAAGACGAACAACGATTTCTGTAATCCAACCTATACCTGGTATCAAAAGCAATAAGATTTGTACAAGTCTAGGTAATTTTTTGAATTCACTATTCAAATTTGCCATAATTTGCACCTCCGTTTTAAATTATAATAATATTATATCATTATGATATTAAATTGTAAATAATTATATGAAAAATTTATGAAAAATTTATTTAATATTTACAAAATAAGTAAGTTATTTTTTTAATGAATCTATAAGTTCATATATTCTTTGTAAATCGTCTTTTGTGTAGTAATCCATATAAATCCTACCTTTTTCTTCATTACCCACAATTTTTACTTTTGTAGCAAAAATTCTTTGCATGTCATTTACAAATTCTTTTAGTTCTTGGGTTAATTTTATAGTTTTTTTAGGAGTTTCTTTATTAGGATTCAAATAAGCATTTACCATCATTTCAAGTTCGCGAACGCTTATTTTTTTGTCTGCTGCTGCATTTGCATATTTAATTTGAGCATCGTAATCTTTTATACTTACAAGACATCTTGCATGACCTGCAGATAATCTTCCATCTACAACAAGTTTTTGTACTTGTGGATGAAGTGTTAAAAGTCTTAGACTGTTAGCTATTGCAGGACGGCTTTTTCCAAGATTATTTGCAAGCTCTTCTTGAGATAAATTGTATTCGTCAATTAATTTTCTAAAAGCAACTGCTTCCTCAATAGGGTTTAAGTCTTCTCTTTGAAGGTTTTCTATCAAAGCAATTTCTTTACACTCTTTTTCTGTGTAATCTTTAACAATAACAGGTATTTTTTTAAGACCGGCAATTTTGCAAGCCCGGTATCTTCTTTCTCCTGCAATAATAATGTATTTTAAGCCGTTTTTAACAACGGTAATTGGTTGAATAACGCCATATCTTTTTATACTAATTGCAAGTTCGTTAAGCAAATCTTCATCAAAGTTTTTACGTGGTTGTTCAGGATTTGGAATTATTAATTCTATATCCATTTCCTCCACACCTTTGTTCAAATCGCCGTTCACATCGTAAGTGGTTATATCTGCGGTATAATCACTAAAAAGAGCGCCTAATCCTAATCCTTGACCTGTTTTTTTCATATTTGTACCTCTTAAAAAGAATTTATTTTTTATATAGTCCCGATTTTTAAAGGGATTTTTATTATAGTGGCTTTAATTTTGGTTTATTACCACTTCTTGGATAACATTTATTACATTCCTTATAACTTTTTATAGTGACTATGCTTCTAAAGTTACCGTCTATATTATAATCGTACTTTTTATATAATTCACAGTATAGTTTTTTAAAAGCATTTTTGCACAAATTAAGTTCATTATCAATATTTAATGATTTGTAGCATACTGCACTGCCGCCTACTTTTACAAGAGGAATAAGATATTCTAATAAAGTTGGAAGACTTGCTACAGCTCGTGCCGTGGCTATATCGAATGTATTTCTTTTTTTAGAACAAAAATCTTCCACTCTTGAGTGTACGGCTGTGACATTATTTAAATTTAATTCTTCTTTTACAACATTTAAAAAATTAACTCTTTTGTTTAAACTGTCAATCAATGTAAAATTGACATCAGGTAAAACTATTGCAAGTGGGATAGATGGAAAACCTGCACCTGCACCGACATCAGCAACACAATTAGTTTCTTTAAAAAATGAATATCCATACAAACTATCTGCAAAATGTTTAATAATAACGTCATTTTTTTCGGTTATATTAGTCAAATTAAATTGATTATTATAAAAAATAAGAAGTTCATAATATTTTTCAAATTTTTGTAAAATATTATCGTCATAAAAAATATTAAGTTTTTCCAAATAATCTTCTAATAATTTCATTATACACCATTTTTATTATAATGTAAATACTTATTTTTTAAATAAATAAACCATTAATACAGTTATATCCGCAGGGGAAACACCGCTTATTCTTGATGCTTGACCTAAATTAAGAGGTTTGACTTTGTTAAGTTTTTGTCTTGCTTCTAATCTTAATCCATCTATTTGAGAGTAATCGATATTATCAGGAATAAGTTTATTTTCCAACTTTTGAAGTTCTTTTATACTTGCATTTTGTTTATTTAAATATCCCTCATACTTTATGGTAGAGGCAACTTCAGCCATAATTCTTTTGTCAAAATTATTTAATTCTTCAAAATTGTCAATTAAACTGTCACTTGTAACATTAGCTCTTTTTAACATATCTTTAAAAGTTAAAGAATTGCAAGGTATACTCTCTCCTATACTTTCAAAATATGAAGTAAATTTTTTAGGGCTTAAATTTGTATTTAAAATTTGATTATAGGTATTTATTTTATTGATTTTATCCAAATATTTATTATATCTGTCGTCTTTTACAAGTCCTATTTGTCTGCCGTATTCGGTAAGACGTATGTCAGCATTTTCTTGCCTTAAATTCAAACGAAATTCAGCTCTTGCAGTCATCATTCTATAAGGCTCGTTAGTACCTTTTGTAACTAAATCGTCAATCAAAACACCTATGTAAGACTCGTCACGGGATAAAATAAGAGGTTTATTATTATCCAAATATTGATTTGCATTTATACCTGCTATCAATCCTTGAGCCGCAGCCTCTTCATAGCCGCTACTGCCGTTTATTTGACCTGCCATAAACAATCCCGGTATATGCTTTACCATCAATGTTAAATCAAGTTGTTCGCTGTCTATACAATCGTATTCTATTGCATAAGCATATCTCATTATATTTACATTTTCAAGTCCTGCAATAGAGCGGTACATATCAAGTTGAACATCTATAGGAAGACTGCTTGACATTCCTTGAACATACATTTCATTGGTAAAACTGCTTTCCGGCTCGATAAAAATTTGGTGTCTGTCTTTATCGGCAAAACGCATTACTTTATCTTCTATACTAGGACAATATCGTGGTCCTACAGACTTAATAGACCCGTTATATAATGGGGAACGATGAATATTGTTCCTTATGATTTCGTGAGTTTTTTCGTTGGTGTAAGTAAGATAACAAGGGATATCTGCACTTTCAAAACTATCATTCATAAAGGAAAAAGAATAAATATTTTTATCCCCGTATTGAGGAGTCATTTTAGAAAAATCAATAGTGTTTTTATCAACTCTTGCAGGAGTACCCGTTTTAAAACGCCTAATATTGATACCTAAATCAATCAAACTATCGGTTAAAAGAGAGCTTCGCGAAAAACCGCTTGGTCCTTCGTCTTTTCTATATTCACCTATTACTATGTTTGAATTTAAATACACTCCCGAACAGATAACAACAGTATTACAAGCATAACGGCTACCCATACCTGTTTGAATACCACAAACTTTATTGTCATTGTCTAAAATAACTTTAGAAACTTCGCCTTGTAACAAAGTGATATTAGGCTCTTCCTCGATAACTTTTTTCATATTTAAATGATATAAAGTTTTGTCTTCTTGACCTCTTAAACTATGTACGGCAGTACCTTTTGACAAATTAAGCATTCTAAGTTGTAACAATGAGTTGTCTGCAGAAATACCCATTTGACCGCCCAAGGCATCTATTTCACGCACCAAGTGACCTTTTGCAGTGCCACCTATATTAGGATTACATGCCATAAAAGAAATGCTATCTAAAGATAAAGTGACTAATAACACTTTTTTGTTAAGGCGTGTCAAAGCAAGGGATGCTTCCACACCCGCATGTCCTGCTCCAACAACTACTGCATCATAAAAACTGTTATTAATCATATCTACCTTTGTATATCTTAAATATTAAAATCAAACAAATTTTAAAAAGTAAAATTTAATAAATATTGATTGAAAATCGCTATTAAAATTATTTTCCCAAGCAAAATTTACTAAATATAGTGTCTATTATATCTTCGCTGGCAGTATTGCCCGATATAGCTCCAAGCTCTAAATAAGCGGCTCTTAAATCTATCAAAATACATTCCGATGGGGTAATTTCACTGTTTAAACAAGCGCTGTTTATAAAATTCAAAGTGTTTTGTAAAGATTCTATGTGCCTTATATTAGTTATTATATCTCCACTTGAATCAATTTTACCGCTTATAAATTTATCACATATAACATCTATGATTTGCTCAACATTTTCTCCTGTTTTAGCACTTATATAAATACCATCGTCGTCTTTTACACAAACTCCCAAATCCATTTTGTTATAAATTTTTATTATAGGCTTATCTTTAAAACTATCAAGCAATGCTTGTTCTTCATTTGTTATGTTACTATTAGAATTAAGCATCATCAAAATAATATCTGCATTTTCGGCACAGGATTTTGCTTTATTTACACCAATTTTTTCAACTGTGTCAGTAGTGTTCCTTATACCAGCGGTATCTATAAAATTAATAAAAATACCTTTTCTTTCTATTCTCTCTTCCAAAACGTCTCGTGTAGTACCAGCAATATCGGTCACTATAGCCCTATCTTTGCCTAAAATGGCGTTAAGCAATGAGGATTTACCTATATTAGGCATACCTATTATAGCAACATTTATACCATTTTTTACAATACGGCTGTATTTTGCACTGTCAAGCAAGCTTTGTAAATCGTTTTTCAAAGTAGATAGTTTTGACGGCAAATTTTCGCGTACTTCTTCTTCCAATTCTTCGGGATAATCAAGGCTAGCCTCTAAAGATGCCGTAATATCCAATATTTGTTCCTCAAGTTTTAAAACTTTTTTGTTTAAATTACCGCTTAATTGTCTATATCCTGCATTTAGGCTTGCGATATTTTCGCTGTTAATCATATCGATAATACCTTCCGCCTCGGATAAAGAATATTTACCATTTAAAAAAGCTCTTTTGGTAAACTCCCCTTTATCTGCAATGGTCGCACCTTTGTTTAATAAGTTTTTAAGTAGCTCCTCAAGCAAACGTATGCCGCCGTGACATTGAAATTCCACAACATCCTCTCCCGTAAAGGAATGTGGGGCTTTAAAATATACAGCAAGACATTCGTCAAAAAATTCTCCGCAGCATACTTTGCCAAAATACATAACATTAGGCACAGCATTACAAAAACTATCAAGCTTTTTACATTTGAAAACTTGATTTGCAATATTTAAGGAATTGTCTCCGCTAAGCCTTATGACACCGATAGCTCCCGTGCCAAAAGGCGTTGCTATTGCTGCGATTGTTTTTGACATTTAACACCTTTTATTATAAAATGAAACAATTATTTAAGCAAAAAGTATCGATTTTCGATAGATTTTTGTGTTTTTAATTTATTTTGTATAAAAATTGATTAAATATAAAAATAATATTAATCATTATAAAAATTAAAAAGCAAAAGAGCGTAAAATAACGCTCTTTATTTACTTTCAATTAAAATCTTTTATTTTTTTGTCCGAAAGAACGTGTTTTACCGGTACCGTATTTTTTAAAATTGTTTTTTGATTCGCTATCATACATATTAGTTTCTTTTTTAATAGGCGAAATTACAACATATCTGTTTGGCTCTTCTCCCTCGCTGGAAGTAGTGACAAATTTATCGTCTTGTAGAGTTGTATGAATAACTCTTCTCTCAAACGGATTCATAGGCTCAAGTTCTATACTAGTGCCTGTTTTAGCTACCTTCTTGGCAAGTTTCATAGATAGCTCAGACAAAGTTTGAGCACGCATTTCGCGGTAGCCTTCCGCATCGATTATAAGTCTCTTTTTAAATCTTGTAGTTTTGTTTGCTACAAGTAGGCATAAATATTGCAAGCTGTCCAATGTTTCGCCACGATAGCCGATAGCAAGGTTTGTGTCGTTTCCTTTGATAACTATATGCAAAAGATCTCTATTCGATTTGCAGTCAAGCTCACAGTCAAGCCCCATATTTCCAAGTAGTTCAGTCAAAAAATTGACAACGGGCATATCGCTCTCGTGTAATTTTTTTATTGGTTTTTCAGGCGTTTCATTGGTATTTAAAATGCTTTCCTCAATATCCTCGGTGGTAGCTTTTGTATAAACTTTTTTTTCGATATTTACTACAGCTTTTTTTAGAAGTCCCGATTTTTGTAGGATTTCTATCTCTGCATCGTCTTTAGAAATATTTAGCTCGCTTAATCCGATTTCAATGGCTTCTTCCACAGTCTTTGCTCTAAATTCCATATTTTCTCCTTTTATTATGCAACAATTTCAGCTTTCTTTTTATCTATATTTTTACTTACCAAATTAAATATTAAGTTAAATAAAGTAGAGAAAAGTGAGCTGATAAAGATATATAATGCAAATGCCGACGAATAGAATAATGAAAATACACCAAACATTATAGGCATTAAATAATTCATAAATTTTTGAGTTTTTTGTGCGGACTTTTGTTGTTCTTTTGTTCCGACAGCGGTGTTTGCTTGAGATGTACCCAAAAGTTTGGCACTTAAAATAGAAGTGATAATAGATAATATTGGTAAAATCAAATAACCATTCCATTTAGCCATATTAAAAAATCCGGTTTTGTTCCAAGCGTTAGCAGCAGGTCCGATTAAAGTTTCGTACCAATTAGGGATATTGGCAATATCCGGACGTGTTGCGTTAAGTGCACCCATACCACTACCCACATATTGCTCCATAGTAGGAATAACCGCGCTCCAAGTATCCGGCATATAAATATTTTTTATCCACAAAAAGCTTTCCGGTTGATATAAGCTTGCTATATACTCGGCAGTCAAAGGAGTACCGTTACTGATAGCAGCGTTATATTCTAATGCAATTTTGTATACAATTTGCTCGTTTTGAACACGTATAAAATCATTAAATCCGCCTAAAACTACAAAGAAAACAACCATTGTAACTATCATAGGAAGACATGAGCCGAACATACTGCCCATTTGTCCTTTTTGAAGTTCCGCTTGTTTTTGTTTTAAAATGTCGGGTTTATTTGCATACTGTTTTTCTAATTTTTCAAGTTGTGGACGTAATCTCTCCATATTTTTGCTTTGTTTACGCATTGAAAATTTTTGCCACATATCCAAAGGTAGCAACGCAATTTTAAATATTAGCGTAAATACAATAACCGTTACACCGAAATTTCCAATACCATTATTTAAAATTTCAATAAATTTTGCAATAAAGTTGGTGTGCTCGGGCATGGCAGAGAGTAAAGATATAAAATCCATCATAATAGCCACTTAGCTTTTCCTTTATAGTTATTTTTTACCGGGTCAAATCCACCTTTGCTGAAAGGGTTGCATCTTAAAATACGATATGCCCCCAAAATTATGCCGCTAACAACTCCTCTTTTGTTAATTGCTTGTTGCATATAGGCCGAACAAGACGGAGTATATCTACAGTTATTGGGCAATAGAGGATTAAGACAATATTTATAATACTTAACCGGTGCAATAAATGCTTTTTTAATTATTTTCATTTTTTTATTTTATAATCAAATATTAAATTGTAATAAATGATTTTGCTTTCAAAATTTGTTGATTTTTAGCTAAAATCTTAAAAGATAATAAAAAATTAAACGATATTATTTAAATCTTGCTTGTTTTCTACTAAATTTGCCTTTAAAAGCAAGTGTTTTATAGATGACAATAGTTCGTGATAGTCACACTCCGCAGCATTTTGTCTTGCAATAATCATATAGTTAAAATGCGTATTCAAATAAGGTATTAAAAGCCTAAAACCCTCTCGAAGTCTACGTTTAACTTTGTTACGGACAACGGCTTTACCCAATTTTTTACTTACGGAAAACCCAACTTTCAAGTTAAATTTCGTTGGAGCAACAATCAATACAAGATTGGTATTTGCATAAGATTTGCCGTGCTTATGGATATATTCAAAGGATTTTGAAGATTTTAACCTGTAAACTTTATTCATTTATCCTCCAAGGCAGCGTATGCAAATAAATAATGCAGAAATATTTTAAAACAAATAAAATAAATCGCGTTTTTACAATTAACAATTTATCAAAAAAGGCTGAAAAATCAGCCTAAAATGATGAAATCGTTCATCCTTTAAGGCAGTTTGCCTTAAGATTATGCAGAAAGTCTGGCTCTGCCCTTGTTTCTTCTTCTTTTGATTACATTACGACCGGAAGCAGATGCCATTCTTTTTCTGAAGCCGTGAACTTTGCTTCTTTGTCTTTTTTTAGGTTGATAAGTTCTTTTCATATTTCTATCCTCACTTTTGTTATAATCTAATTGGTGGATGTAATTAGTTGCAAATAAGTGCCAAAATTTAAATTTTAAATATTGTTTATTTAACATCAAAATTACACAATTTCGATATTATTATATATTAAAAAAAAAGTTAAGTCAACCGATTAAAGATAATTTTATATATTAATATTATTAAAAACAAAAAAACATAAGCAAAAAAAGTAACAGTGAAAGTGTAATACATTTTCAACTCTGCGGAGGCGCTGGCGATGAAATATGCTGAGAAACTTAACAAAAACAGTAATATTAAGAAGATTATCTATAAATTTGTACATAAAATAAGTTTAATAATGAAACAGCTAATACCAAAATTGTAAAAGCAAAGATATATTGAACTAAAAAGTTGCAAATATATTTGAAATACAATTTGAACTGAAAATGCAGGAGATAGTTTTTTAAATGAAAACAGTTAATTTTTTTGAGTATAAGCTCTGCAATATTATATTCGAACAATTTTTTGCAATAAGGTAATATTTGTAATGAAAGAAACGCAATATAAAGCATAAAAACGTGGGGAAGTAGAGAAAATTACAAAAAAACACGAAAAAACATAACAAGAAAGGGCAAAAAATAGTAAAAAACCTGTAAAAACGCATAGGAAAGAAAATAAGCAAAAAAAACAAAAAAATGTTTCACAAAACCCGTGAAACATACAATTTTAAAATATCGGACAAAGGAAAATTTTTACAAAAATTATATAAGTTGATTATAAAAACAAGAAAGATAATTGCTAAAAAATGCTAATTTGTTAACAATTAAGCCATGCTTAGTCTAAAAAAGTTTCACGATAAACAATATTTTATTTCACAAAAACTAAATAAAATAATATGGCGATTTAGTCGCTAAAAAATAGAAAAAACGAATAAAAATTGAGTAATAATGAAAAAATCTATTGATAGCACTAAGGAATTAACAAAGAAAGATTGTAATGCTGGACAAATACAAGTATCGATATAAAAAATACTTCCAAAAATACTTATATTCATAAAAACAACCCTGTTTGCACAAAAATATCTGATATTTGTAGTACAAAAAGAAAAAAATAGTAATAACTACAATAAAAAAAAACTTTAAGTTATACAATAAAACTAACGGTGTTTCACGTGAAACAAAAAGTAAGTTTATTTAAAGAGAAAACATTTTTTTTGTAATGTTTGAGGCGATGCTTGTTGTGGTCAGTTGTTTTTTTAAAGCTCCAATAAAATATTTGTTGTAATTGTTGTTGTTTTTTTGTTTGTTGATGTGTTATTGTTTTACAATGTTTATTTGTGCATTGGTTGCTCGAGCGCGTTGTTTGAAAGATTTTTTTGTGGTTTGGTGCGAGATGATGGTGTTGGATTTGATTTTTTGTAAAACAAAGAGTTTTATGTTTCACATGAAACATTTGTGTTAATATAAAGTATTATATCGTATGTTTGTTTTAATGGGTAGTATGTTGATGAAAAGTTTTGATTCCATGCGTTTGTTTTGTGTGGCAAATTAACAATAAAAGCGATTTGTTTTTATATATGGTATAAATAGTGTTTGCTTTTTAGTGGGTAATGTAAGATTGTGCTTGGTAATCGGTTAAATATTTTTTTGTTATGTGGGATGTTGGTTTCTTGTTTGTATTATTGTTTGTGTTGTGTTTATATATAGTGCTTGTTTATTATCTGAGAATAAGGTATTTGGCTTGCCATCTATATTTATAATGGTTGGTTTTAATATGATTGATATATTGTATTAATTGTGGGTTTTTATAAAGTGCTGCTTATTAATTCTCTTAAGTGTCGTCACTTTTTTTTGTATTTGTTTACGTATAAATCGTGTGATTTGTATAATTTTGATTGTGATATATTTATATGGAACGCAGTTTGTGTGGTGCTCGAGTATTGGTTTTAAATGTAGCATGGAGCCAAATGTTTGCTTTTGTTTAATGTTTTGCTGTAGTATAAAAAGACGTAAAATTCGCTGTTTTTGAAGAATGGATTTGGGGCGAGTTTTTTATGTGTATGTTATAAAACGGTTTGATGGCGTGTTTAAATTTATGTTGAGCAGTTTGTTAGGTATGGTATTAAAATTTGTCAGTAATATTGTGTTGGAATAACTTGATAAAACACTTTTTATTCTTTTTCTTGTTCTTGGTGTTGTGTAAAGCAATTAAAGTGTATTTGTGATTGGAATGGTGTTTTTTTTGTCGTATAAAAGGCAAGGGTGTTTATTTTGTTAATTAGAATAATTATTATGCGATAAAGTATTGTTATATAACTAATAGTTATGTTTCATGTGAAACATTGTTTATTAATACTTTGAATTTTTTTGTTTTCAATCCTAAGAGGTGTGTTTTTAGTGGTTGTACAGGTGGATAATTGCCTGTGTATAATTAATTGGGTTCTTTATTATTTTTTACATTCATTTTTTGAATTGTGTAAATGTTTTTTTTTGTATGAAATCTATTAAGGATGCGCATTTTTTATTGTTTTGTTGCTAGAGGTCCATTTTTTTCTAGTTTGTATTGTTTTTTAATTAGTTCTGTCGTTGGATGGTTAGTTTTATGCTAAATAGTGGTTGTATTTGTAAATATGTTGGAGTATATTTGAATGATTGGATTGCTGTACGAACATGAGAGGCGTTTTGTGTTTTGTGTGGCGAGTTTTTTAATTTATGTAGCTATATTTATAAAGTTTTATATTTTTAATCAGTGTATCGCTGCGTTATCATTTGTAAATATATGTGCGAGGTGCTTTTTTTTGTTTTAAGGCAGTGTTTTGCTTGGTAATTAGATTTTTTAAAGTAGTATAGTAATGATTACTGTAGTTTATATTGGAAATGTACATAATTATTTGATAACGTATTAATAATTAGCAAATATGAAAGCATGGATTATTGGTAACTGTATAAGATATTTTATTAGTTATATAAAGAAGATTTTGTATAACATATTGTTATGTTTCATGTGAAACATTTGTAAAAAAATGACTTTAATGTACTCAAATACATTGAATAATATAGTTTGACAAATGATTTTAAAGTAAATTAATAAAAATGTTGCTTTAAGGCGGCCAATATCATAAAAACATTACAAAACTTATTGCGTATAATAAAGGTATTAAAGGAGCAGCGTTTAGAGTGTAACAGTGCAAAATCAAAAATATATATCATTTATGCAATATTTGCTAATTTTACTACTATTAGCGGGTAATATTGTTGAAAAACAAGTATTATGTGCTTTATTTTGCTTTTTTTATCCACATATACACAGATTTATCCACATTCTATGCTGAGAAATGTGAATAAAAATTAAATATAATAACTATAAGTTATAAAACGCTAGTTTATATGTAATATTTTTTACATAAAATTGTGGATAACTTAGGCAAAATGTGGATAACTAACCTGATTTTAACGTGTTTATCCACAATTTAGCCAATTTATCCTCATAAATAAAGAAATTTTAATATTACGCATAGTAGATTGTAAAAAATACTTAAATTTTAATTTTATAAATTGAAAAATTTATGAAAAATATATTTCAATTATTGAAAAAATATAAATTAAATTTTTTACTTATAATTGTTTAGGTTATGGTTCAGCTCACGTTACTTGGTTTGACTTTTTTTAGTTTTATGTGTATAATAGTATCAATAGTGAGGTGCTTATGAAAAATGTTAAAAGAATAGGTATGGTAGTTGCTTTAATTGAAGAACAGGAATATGTGATAAAAAATTTTGGAAAACCTATAAAAAAATATGAATTTGGACAGATAAAAGTAACAGAATTTAATTATAATGGTTGTAAATTGTTTATGGCGGATAGTGGTGTAGGAGAAATCTCTGCTGCTTTATCAACACAAATGCTTATTTTACAGTTTAATGTAGATGTGATATTGAATTTTGGCGTTGTTGGTAGCTTGTCTTCCGATTTAAATTGCGGAGGAGTGGTGTATGTTGGAGAAATTGTCCACCACGATTTTACCACAAGCTATAAAAACAAGGATATGGCAGGCAAATATTTATTCCAAATGGATAGTTTTGTATTCGAAGCAGATAAAAATATGATTGAAATCGCACAAAAAGTAATCGGCAAGAAAAAGGTAGTTCGTATTGTATCCGGAGATAAATTTGTTGATGATAACGATTTAAGAGATTGGCTTATAAACCATTTTGGTGGGGAAATCTGTGATATGGAGAGCGCAGGTATTTATTTTGCATGCCGTAACCATGGTGTACCGTTTTTAATGATAAAAGCTGTATCCGATAGTGCAGATGAAAATGCAAATGAAGATTTTAGTGCAACTATTGATGCCGGAGTTACGTTTTATGTTGATGCAATAAAAAAATTGCTTGATTATCTATGCTAATGTGTTATAAATAAAAGTTATATCGCCTGGCTTAAAGTGCAGTTGTTTTCATTTGTAAAACTATTAATTATAATCACTGATGGTTAGTTTGATAATTGTTTAATATTTTGTTATTTATTCGAGATATATTATAGTTTGTATAACTTAACTTTATAAATATATATAGGAATTTGTGCAATTAAATAATAAGCTTAAATCATATAAAGGAATATTTTATTTATATCAATATTTAAATGTTTAAAAATAGTTAATTGAGAGAATAAGTTGTATAAAAAGCTTAATTATTACAGATTGTTTTAAACAGCTAAAGATTATATTTTTTAAGTAAGGAAATTATATTTCTAACTTGATAGAACAAAATCGGAATGTCAAAAGTTATGTATAACACATAGTTATTGTAAATTGATAAATTAATAAATCAAAGTCTAAAAATATACATAATACAAAATTACGCCCTTTGCTTAAATGTGAAGGGTAAATTTTTTTGCATAAAAAATATAAAAGTAAAATATATTAAATTAGTAGAAGTATAAAAACTTATTAAAAAAGTTTTATGTATAAAAAAAAGTTTTAGGTTTATAAAACTAGTAATAGAATTTTAAGGAGGCTTGACTATGGATATAGAACAAAAAGTTGCAAAAAAGCATATTGTCAATATAGTTTATGGAGAAAGTGTTGAGATAAGAGGTATAGTTTGTGCTCTTGAGTACGATGAAAATATTGCAATATTTAAACTTGTAGACAATGTGCTTACAATACATGGCAGCGGTTTTGATATTAAGGCTTTGGATATTGACAGTGGCGTTGCGGTAGTAAGTGGTACTGTAAGTAGTTTAGAGTATTCCAAATCAAGGGAAAAACAAGGCTTTTTTAAGAGAATAATGAAATGACAAATATTGCAAACGAACAGCTTTTCGAGCTTGGTATTTTAGTTATAGCCGCAATAATATATATTGCAACTCATTTTTTATGCAGCGGGCTTGCTATACTAATCAGCGGTCAAAAAACAGGGGTAATCCGCGGTTTTGTTCAAGGAATTTTGCTAGTATCAATTTTTGCTATTAGCATAATATTCTTTTTTAATGGCAAGATTAAAATTTATCACGTTATAACTTATGCGGGGATAGTTTTTGGACTGATGTCAGTTATAAAACTACTAGGAAATAAAATACATTTAAAAAAGAAAAGAATAAAGCCCAAAGTCGAATAAAAAACACTCTGAAAATCGGAGTGTTTTTCTGTTATAATAGTCGTTGAAAAGATGTATTCTATGATAATAAAATTTGATATATACTTTAAATTGTTTTGATATATCCTTTTTTTATGTTATAATAAAATCATAAAATTGTTATAAAAATTAATTACGGAGCATGCTATGGACAAGTTGTTTGGTATTATAGATATTGGAAGCAATTCAATTAGGTTAATGATTAGTGATGGAAAAAAATCGTTAAAAAAATATGTAGAAACTACTAAGCTTGCTGACGGACTTGCCAAAACCGGGATTTTGCAAGATGCGGCAATGGAAAGGAGTTTGTTTGCGATACAAAAATTTGTGGAAATAGCGAAAGAATATAACGCAGAAATTCATATTTTTGCAACCGAAGCGGTAAGGAGTGCGAAAAACAGTAGCGTATTTACGTCCGACATTAAACGGTTAACGGATAAAGAAGTTGATGTAGTATGTGGCGATATGGAAGCAAAACTTGGCTTTACAGGAGCATCGGAGGGGCAAAAAGTTTGTGTAGTTGATATCGGTGGGGCTAGTACGGAAATTGTTTGCGGAGATAATGGCAATATTATATATGGAAAAAGTGTGCCTATCGGAGCAGTAAGACTTCGTGATAATTGTGGCGAAGACGAAGATAAATTGCAAACGTATATTGCCGAAAACTTGAAAAACTACGGAACTGTTCCAACAATGGATAAGCTTGTTGCTATCGGAGGAACGGCATCGACATTGGTTAGCGTTCTATTGCAAATGGAAGAATATAATTCAAATTTGGTGCATAACTATAAGTTGTGCAAAAAGGATATTGAAAAGATTTATAATCAAATAAAAAATACAGCTCCCAAAGAGCGCAGCAGAATAAAAGGTTTGGTGGCAGGAAGAAGAGATATCATTGTAGGTGCAGCATTTGAATTGATAAAAATAATGGAAATGCTAGGTTTCGAATATTTATTTGTCAGCGAAAAAGATAATTTGGAAGGGTATTTAATGTTAAACAAAGACAAATGGCAATAAAATAATTGACAAATTAACTGTAATCATATAAGAAATCACATAACAATAAGTTATATACACTATAATTCAGTTAAACAAAAAATGTTTTATATAAAAGATATTGTTTAAACAGGTATAATAGTTTAATTTTAGGCATATAATGTTACTACGATAAATTTTATAAGTGATAATTCGTTTTAGTAACGATTTTCGCAGGGTTTTTATCAAAATTTTTAAATAGACAATTAAATAACACCGCTAAAAATATATTTTAAAATGCCGATTATAATAAAAAAATATTTTTTTGTTGTAAAAATCCTTGACAAAAGGTATAAAATAATGTATTATAATCAAGCATATAGTGCTAATTCATTGGCATACTGACGCAGGATGGAGCAGTTGGTAGCTCGTCGGGCTCATAACCCGAAGGTCGTTGGTTCGAATCCAGCTCCTGCAACCATTATATTTTAGCGGTGTTGTTTATTGATTTTTTCAATAGGCAGGAGAGCAAAGACAACCAGATTGCAAAAACAGTTTAGCGATGTTAATTTGCAATCATTATATTATGGCGGTGTAGCTTAGTTGGTTATAGCGTTCGGTTCATACCCGAAAGGTCATAGGTTCGAATCCCATCACCGCCACCACTCATTGTGGCCCCATGGTCAAGCGGTTAAGACATCACCCTTTCACGGTGGAATCAGGAGTTCGATTCTCCTTGGGGTCACCACTCTAAAAAACTAATCCCGATAAACAAGAGATTAGTTTTTATAATTAATACAATATTTATCTTGCAAGCAAGATAAAAAACGGAAGCTTAGCTCAGTTGGGAGAGCATCTGCCTTACAAGCAGAGGGTCATAGGTTCGAGCCCTATAGTTTCCACCAACATGGCCTGTTGGTCAAGCGGTTAAGACGCAGCCCTCTCACGGCTGAATCGGGAGTTCGATTCTCCCACGGGTCACCATACTCAACCTAAGTCGAACATCTTTATGTTTGATTTAGGTTGTTTTTTTATTTATGGAATATGAAAAAAATAAAAATGTCATATAATTCTTGCAAAGGGGCAATTTGCTGTTAAAATTAGGGTAGTAAATTTTAAGGAGGCATTTGCAGATTGTGGGAATATTAGATAAAATTATAAAAGAAAATTTAGAAGGTGAAATTTTTTATGACGGATGGATAAAATGTAAACATGTGCAAAGAGGCTTAACACATTGTAAAGAATGTTTAAGTGTAGATAATTGCTGGTTTTATTCATTAAAAAAACCGAAACTTCCTCATCATGAAAAATGTCATTGTCATTATGAAACAATTTCCTTTCCTACAACAAAAAATTGTATTGCAGTTTGTGATATTAGGAAATTTAGAGAGTATATTTTTGGAGAGAAGGGAAGAAATGAAGGCAAGGTAGAAATTTTTCAAATGTTAGGATTTACTATTGAAGATAGTGAATATTTGAAAAAAAATATGAAAGGCAAGCACTAAAAGCTTATGTTGAAGGAAATTATAAATTAGGGAAATGGGATGAAGAAGGACAAAGAATAACAATTGATATTTTTCTTGAACATAATGGAATAAGGTATTTAAAGGGTTCTGGTTGGATGGTAAAGCAAGATGGAGAAATAAACAATACCACACAGTAGCCAAAACAATCAATAAAGAATTGGCGAGGAAATATAAAGATGAAAATAAACGATATAGTTGAAATTATTTACAATAAGGACGGTGGTAATAGGACTGAGATTGGAAAAGTCGGAATTATCAAGCACCCTTTTGGCAATTATAACTGGTTAGTTGATATATATAATTTTACGACAGGTAAAATAGAGTATGGCGAAGAATTAAAAGAAGAACAGCTACGAGTTTTAGATAACATGCCAAAAGAGAACAGAGAGTATACAGCAAATGAAATTGAAGAGTTTAGAAAAATTTATGAAGTCAAAGAAGGTGAACTTAGAAATTTTAAAGAATATGATTTGGTGGAAATAATTAGAGATAGACCAGAATATGCGGAAGAAGGCTTTGGTATTGGCGATATGGGGATAATATATTCAAATGTTGAATACAGAGGTCGAATTCATATGTTAGTTCGAGATATGCAAGAAGAAGAGGACACAGAGCTAAGTGTTAGAAGAGAGGATGTTAGAATTGTTGACAAATGGTATAAAGATCATCCAAAAAAATATACAGACCAAGAAAAGGAATCATTGTTAAGATGGTCTGAAGAAAGAGCAAAGTTTTTTAAACAAAAAGACGAAGAAAGACGCAAAAAATATGGGTATTAAAATATGTATTGTATAAAAATAACACAAGTATATTCTAAAGAGTCTGTATAGTGAGATGCTGTTAAAACGAATAAAAAAATGCTGAAGGGGTCGATATCGACCCCTTTTTTGACTTTATGATTATACAAATTAGGGAAATTAATGAAAAAAAGCTGATTTCTCTAGCAGTTGATGTTTTAATTGATTATATTAAGCAGAAAAAATGAAAAATTTTAGTAAAATTAGTTGACAAATCATTAATGATTGGATATAATACTATTGAACAGTTGAGAAATTGTTCAAATAATTAAATGAAAGGGTGGAATATGTCAATTAATATTGAGCAAGAGACTAACAGAATTAGTGATATAAAAAAAATGTTACCTAATGATGACACAATATACAATCTTGCTCAACTTTTTAAAATGTTTGGAGACCCTACAAGAGCAAAAATATTGGAATGTTTGCAAATTAAGGATTTGTATGTCGGGGAAATTTCAGATGTGTTAGGAATGAGCATATCAGCTGTTTCGCATCAACTTCGAGTTTTGCGTTCTGCAAAATTGGTTAAAGGAACTAAAGAAGGCAAAGAAGTGAAGTATTCATTAGATGATGACCATATTACAAAAATACTCGAATATGGCTTAACGCATGTCAACCATATTCATTAATATAACTTAATAAATTAGGGAATATCCCTGTTTTTTTAAAGACAATATTTGAATAATTATTCAATAATTTAAATATTCAAACAACTATGGTCTAATCTGCAAATGCAGATAGATATATAAAATTTTTTTGGAGGTATCTTATGAAAAAGGTATTTAAGTTGCAAGATTTGGACTGTGCTAATTGTGCAGCAAAAATGGAAAGGGCTGTTGCCAAAATTGATGGTGTTACATTCGCCAATGTTAGTTTTATGAGTCAAAAACTAACTATTGAGGCAGATGATGCTAAGTTTGATGACATAATGAAAGAAGTTGTTAAGACTTGCAAAAAAGTTGAACCAGATTGCATAATAATTCTTTAAAAAGGAAGTAGCATTATGAAAAAAGTTGCGATTAGCAGAAAACAAAGGAACAATTTAATTCGTATACTTGTCGCAATAGGACTTTTCGCCATTATTTTTATTGTTGATAAAGTGATATCTTTAGATAGTGTGTTTAAAAGTGAGTATGCTTGGTTATTCCCTTTTGCATTATATTTGGTGGTGTATTATATCATTGGATATGATGTTCTTTGGAAAGCGGTGCGAAACATTGCACACGGTCAAGTGTTTGATGAAAACTTTTTAATGTGTATTGCAACACTTGGTGCATTTGCACTTGGCATTTACAGAGGCATGTCAGGACTTGAAATTGAAGGCTTTGATGAAGGCTGTGCAGTTTTGTTGTTCTATCAAGTTGGAGAATGGTTTCAGTCCTATGCTACGGGCAAATCTCGAAAGTCAATTTCTTCTTTAATGGATATACGCCCTGATTATGCTAATGTTAAACGAGATAATGGTTTTGAAACAGTAGACCCAAGCGAAGTTAAAATTGATGATATAATTGTGATAAATCCTGGAGAAAAAGTCCCTTTAGATGGTATTATTGTTAAAGGTAATTCATCTTTAGACACTAAAGCCTTGACCGGAGAGTCTATTCCTCGTGATGTTGCAATAGGCGAAGAAATTATTAGTGGCTCAGTAAATTTAACATCGCAAATTGAGGTTAAAGTCACAAAAGAATTTTATGATTCAACAGTTTCAAAAATACTTGACCTTGTAGAAAATGCTTCAAGTCAAAAATCCAAAGCAGAAAATTTTATTACAAAATTTGCAAAGTATTATACACCTACTGTAGTTATTGCAGCTTTGCTTTTAGCGATTATTCCTGGTGCAATCACTAACGATTGGTCAACTTGGGTATATCGTGCTTTAAGTTTCCTTGTTGTATCTTGCCCTTGTGCATTGGTTATATCGATTCCTCTATCATTTTTTGCCGGAATTGGAGCAGCATCAAAATATGGTATTTTAATTAAGGGCTCAAATTATCTTGAGAAATTTAACAAAGCAAATACTTTTGTATTTGATAAAACCGGAACACTTACAAAAGGTAACTTTGCTATTGCAAAAATTACTCCGGATAACAATCAAGATGAAATTTTGGAACTTGCTGCAATAGCAGAGCAAGACTCTAACCACCCAATCGCTCGTTCTATTGTATCTGCTTATGGAAAAGATGTGCAAAAAGGATACACTCTTTCAAACATTGCAGGTGCAGGAATAATTGCAACCAACAACAAAGATGTTATTTTATGCGGTAATGAGAAATTGATGTTCCAAAACAACATTGTATTTGAACAAGAAAACGGCATAGGAACTATTGTTTATGTTGCTAAAAACGGAAAATTTATTGGTTCAATTTTAATTGCAGATGAAATAAAAGAAGAATCTAAACAAGTTGTTTGCGAACTTAATAGAATGAAATGCAAAACAATTATGCTAACCGGTGACAATGAAGCAATAGCACAAACTGTTGCAAATCAAATTGGTCTAACAGGGTATAAAGCTTCACTATTGCCCCAAAACAAAGTTGAAGAAGTTGAAAAAATGTTGCAAAGTCAAGGTAAAAAAGATGCTTTATGTTTTGTTGGAGATGGTATAAATGATGCACCTGTCCTTATGCGGTCGGATATTGGTGTGGCAATGGGTGGCGTTGGTAGCGATGCTGCTATTGAAGCATCAGACATTGTTTTGATGAAAGATGATTTAAAAGGAATTTCCCTTGCAAAACGCATTGCAAAAAAGACAATGTCTATTGTATCTCAAAATATTGTATTTTCGATAGTAATAAAAGTCGCAATTTTAATATTGTCTGCTTTCGGTATAGCAAATATGTGGATAGCCGTTTTTGGTGATGTTGGCGTTGCTGTGCTTGCAATACTTAATGCTATGCGAGTAAACTCAAAGTATAAAGTGGCTAATAAAAAATAAAAAGGAATAAAAAATAGTCTTTAAAAGGTATAATAGAAGAATAAAAAGCTAAATTGACCACAATGTGTGTGTTACTTAGTTGTTAGTGAATGGTAAAATTACAGTATATAAGCCACGAATTTTCGTGGCTTAAGTTTTTCTAGTTAGAATTTTTATATTGACGATTTCTTAATGGGTAAAATGGAAATTTACCATTCAAAATATATTCTTACTAACACTTGACATTAAATATATAGCTTATTTGTTATTTTTACTATGATAAAAATTATTGTTTGCCTTAATGATTAACTTGTAACTGCATAAAAACGAGTATTTATCTATTTGACTTTTAAATAAATAAAATTTAATACTTGAATAAATTTAGTAAATTTGATATAATTATTTAAACATAAAAAATTTGTCATAAAACTATTGCATTTTTATTTATATGATACATAATAGGATTGTGAATTTTCTTATATGGAGATGCAAAATGCTAGCTGAGTGGACAAGTAAATGGATTAAAGTCATTGACAAATTTAACGATATTGTAATTGATGATTTTGATTATAAAAATGGAATACAAGGACCAATAACAATGAAACATTGCGTGAAGTGTATAGCTATCAATCAATGCTGGTTTTTAGATGAAGAAGGAAAGAAGCCTGAAGAGGTAAATTATGGAATAGAAGAAATTATAAAAGATACAAAAAATAAAATAGGGCTATATCATTATAATTGTCATTGCAAAAAAATAGATATTCCAAAGCCAAAAGAATCAGATATTAAATTAATTATCCCTCAAGGGAAAATAGATTGGTTGTTTAAAGATAAATCGGGATGGATAAAAGCAATGGGGCACGAACCAAACAACGATTTTTTGGAATATTTGAAAAATCAAATTAGAACAAGTTATACATTGGGGAAATATTATATCATGAAAATTGATAATCATGGCGTTGCTATAGGTATTCAACTGATTATAAATGGTGCAAGAGAAAAAAGCGGAAAAACATATGTCCTTAGTTCTGGGTGGATGGTTTTTTCAAATGGAAAATTAAAAAGCAATACATTAATAGCGGATTGGTGGAAAAATGAAGTTGTTTGATAAAGTTAAAGTGTTGGTTTCAAAACCAGAATATGAAAAATGGGGAATTTTTAAAGGAATGGTAGGAACAATTATTGATGCGGAAATCCAATTTAGAGCATTTCAAGTAATATTTTCTGACCCTAGACCATTTAGCGAGGAAATAATGTATGATTTAAAAGGCGATATTGTAGATTATATTGAAATAAAATATTTGGAAGTTGTCGAAGAGAGCAATTGCACGGACGAATATTTATTGATTAATTTGCCAAATCAAGAAAAAAGGTGGTTTTGCAAGGTTGAGAATGGATATATAGTAAATTTGCTAGGCGAAAAACTAAATAAAATTCCTTACGATTATGACAGTTAATAAAATTGAAACAATATTTTTGACCACTATCTTGTGTTGCATGTGATAGTGGTCTTGACTTTATAAATTCAAAAATACACTAATAACCCCGATTTTCATCGAGATTATCTTGAATTTTGGTAAATTTCTAAAATCTTATAAATAACCTAAATTCATTCAATTTTGGTTTTGACATGTTCTGCACATATTGGATATGGAACATTGCAGTCATTTTCTTATCAAAGTTTTTTAGTTAGTTGGTATGAAAGTGACCATATTCCAACAATTACCGCGCATAATAATAAAAGGTATTGCAATATATTTTTAAATGTGATATAATATATTATAGTGTATAGTAGAAAGGTTGCGGTAGGCAATCTTAAGCAAATTCGAATACGCGGAAACATGGAGGATTTAAAATGTTTTGGGAACAATTAAGGCTAATAGGACAGATATATTTTGTCCTAGGATGTGTAGCGTCTGCTTTGTTGCTGATACAATTTATATTGTTGTTGATAGGGTTTTCAGGAGACGGAGATATAGATATCGGCGGAGACGGCGGACCTGATTTTGACGGAGATGCTGATGGTGGCATAGGTATTTTTACTTTGAAAGGCTTGGTAGGTTTCTTCGCTATCGGTGGCTGGGTAGGTGTTGCCTGTGTAATGGGAGGATTGGCAGATGGTTGGACGATAGCTGTATCTATAGTTTGCGGGTTAGTGGCATTTGTGGCTATCGGTTTTGCGTATAAAGCAATACGCAAATTGCAAGCAGACGGAGCTATAGATAACCGTAATGCAATCGGTAAGGTTGCGGAAGTATACTTGAAAATTCCTGCAAAAGGCGAGGGGCACGGTAAATTAAGCATTGTATTGCAAGGTAAACTTGTGGAAATGGATGCCGTGACAGATGAGACGGAAGCAATACCAACAGGTAAGGATGTTAAAGTAATAAGTCTTGTAGGCGGTGTTTGCAAAGTAAGTAGTGATTTGAATGTAGAGGTTGCATTGCCTACCATAGAAGAGCCTAAGAAAAAAAGAAGGAAAAAGTAAACAACTGAATACATAAGTCGCAAGACTGTAGTCTGTTGAAATTTAAAATAATATTAAAAACATGTAAAAGCTCTTTTTTACATTGTGAAATTAGAGTATAAAAAAATAGGAGGAAGTAAAATGTTAAGTTTGTTAGCAGCAATGGGAACAGGTGGTGTTATTGCTATCCTTGTTGTAGTAGTTGTGTTGTTGATAGCATCAATTTCTGTATTGTTCTTTGCAAGATACAAAAAGTGTCCGTCAGATAAAGTAATGGTAATTTATGGTAAAATTGCCAAGGAAAAAGACGGTACACAAAATTCGTCAAAATGTATTCATGGTGGCGCAGCATTTATCGTGCCAATGATACAGTCGTATGCTTTTTTGGATTTGACACCTATTTCAATTAGCGTTGATTTAAAAAATGCATTGTCCAGACAAAATATTCGTATTGATGTACCAAGCCGATTTACTGTAGGTATCAGTACAGAGCCTGCAGTAATGCAAAACGCTGCGGAAAGATTGCTAGGACTTAAGTTAAACGAGATACAAGAACTAGCAAAAGATATTATTTTCGGTCAGTTAAGGTTGGTAATCGCAACAATGAATATTGAGGAAATCAATACCGACCGTGATAAATTTTTGGATGCTATCTCAAGAAACGTTGAGGGAGAGTTGAAAAAAATCGGTTTGAGATTGATTAACGTTAATATGACAGATATATCCGATGAATCAGGTTATATTGAGGCGTTGGGTAAAGAGGCTGCATCAAGGGCTATAAACGAGGCAAAAATATCCGTTGCTGAGGCAGATAAGCATGGTAGCATAGGTGAGGCACAAGCTCAAAGAGATGAGAGAATAAACGTTTCACAAGCTGAAAGTGAGGCTATTGCGGGCGAAAATAAAGCAAAAGCAGATATTGCTGAGGCTCAAGCAAGACTTAGAGAGAAACAAGCAGAGGCAATGCGTATAGCAGTTGCAGCGGAAAAAATACAAGCCGCTAAAGCGTTAGAAGATGCTTATGCTGCAGAGCAAGAGGCAGAAAAAGCCAGAGCAGAAAAAGAAAAAGCTACTCAAGAGGCGGATGTCATCGTTAAAGTTGAGATTGACAAACGTAAAAAAGAGTTGGAAGCAGAGGCAGAGGCTGAACAAATGCGTAGAAAAGCAAGAGGTGAGGCAGAGGCTATATATGCAAAAATGGAGGCAGAGGCTCGAGGTGTTCAAGCTATGCTAAACGCACAGGCGACAGGTATCAAGAAGATTGTTGAGGCTGCAAACGGCGATGCTGCAAATGCTGTAAGATTAATGGTTGCAGATAAGTTGGAAGAGATAGTTGCTAAACAAGTAGAGGCTATCAAGAATATTAAGATAGACAAAGTTACTGTTTGGGATAGTGGTACTAATGCCGATGGAAAGACCGGTACATCAAACTTTCTTTCGGGTATGATGAAGTCATTACCTCCGTTAACTGAAATGTTTGACATGGCAGGCTTGACATTGCCTGAATTTATCAAACCTAATGCTGTTCCAAAGGCAGAAGAAGTGCCTGCTGAAAAAGTAAAGGAATAATACTTATTAGAAATTTATAGTAATTAAAGACCCCTTGTATCGTAATGGTATAAGGGGTTTTGATATAATTAATTGATTTCAAAGTAGATAAACTATATTAACTGCGGAAAATGTATTGTTAAAAAAATATTTTATGTTTGATAAAATTTAACATAAAAACGAAAATTTATGCTGAAAATCGGGGGTAATTTGTAAAATATTATTTGATTACTTATACAATATAGTTATTATGGTCTAAAAACATTATTTGACAAAATAGAAAAAGTTTATTTTAAAAGCAGTTGTTTTCAGTTTTCATTTAAAGAAAATTAAAAAAATATTTCTTTGTAGTAAAAATTTTTTAAGTAATAAAAATATGAATAATTGAGTATATATTTAACAAAAAATATTAAAAAAGTTAAAAAAAACTGATAATATTGTATTAAACAGCTGTAAGTAGTTGCAAAGATAAAGTAATTATGCTATATTGGCAATAATTGATGGTTATATTATATTATGTTAGAATGGAGTGTTTTTCGTTTAAATATAAGTAAAATAGCTTTCAAAATACTAAAGATAAAACATTGGAGAAATTCATGAAAAGAAGGTTTGTTATGGTAATAGCAATCGTCATGGTTGCCATTGCCATGATTATGCTGTTGGGCGGATGCGGGGAGAAAGTAGCCAATCCGTCTGATTTTATGGGCAAGTGGTATAAGACGGATAAAAAGAGTTGTTATGACGGTAGCGGTAATGAATATTATTACAACGGAAATAGAGTATTGTTTATATATAGGGATATAGAAAACGAATACGAAACACAAATAATATATGAGGTGTTGGAAGATAGGTACAACATCTATACGGGAACAAGTGAGGGAATAGAAGAATACGAATGGACGGCAGAGAGCATAAGCTTTAAAGATTATGAGGAAATGAACGAAGAGGAGTTTGATATAAGAAAGTTGTTTGCAAGGGATTGTTGCCCGAGGGAAATAAAGGAATTGATAGAGCCGATAAGTGAAGAAATATTGGTAAGCTTGTTTGAAGAAAAAGAGGGATGGTATACAGCAGTAACGGAGATATATGACTATGTAAGTATAAAGGTAACAGAACAAGAGTTGTATGTAAGATTAAACAACACTGTTACAGATGAGTATGACTATAAGTTTGTGCTAGATAGCAAAGAGATATTTATACCAGACGCCGCAAAAGAGGCGTTGGAAAACAGCAAAGCAAATTTAAAGTAATTTAATGTATCAAGAAGTTCCCATAAGGGAACTTTTTTGCTTTACTACTTTAGTGAGAGAAAAGTCAAACTATAAAAGTTCGACTTTTAACAACTACACACTATGTGTGTGTGATTTAAGCTTAAGCAAAAGAAAAATTAATGTTATCCAAAATTATGATATAATCTAGGTGTTCGAGCCAATTAAATCATAAACACAGGAGGATAACATTCATGAATAGTTTAGAACATACACGCTGGTTATGCAAGTATCACAAAGTATTTGCACTAAAATATAGAAGAAAAATTGTATATAACAAATTAAGAAAAGATATACAGTAAATAATAAAAGACTTATGTAAATGGAAAGGAGTAGAAATAATAGCAGGAAATATGATGCCTGACCATGTACATTTATTAGTATCAATACCGCCAAAAATGAGTGTAGCAAATTTTATGGGGTATTTAAAAAGGAAAAGTACAATGATGATTTGATATAATATTTAAACAGAATATCTTGGCAAATACGAAGATATTCTTGCAAAGTAAATCACTTTATGCTATAATCAAATTAGTATAATTGAAAGCCGACTTGCATGGCTAATAGTTATAAAAAACTTTAGTAGGTACTGATTGCTCTGGATATGAAAACGAGAAGAGTTGCACATTGTTGCTGGAATATCTACAAACACTATGGCAAAGTGAAGTAAAAATGAGAATGTAAATAAAAGCATGCTTGTTAAGATATGCGCTACGCTTTGCTAAGACATAAGTGATATAATGGAATTTACTGAGGAAATTAATATGGGTGAAATTATAGATAACGAAATTGAATCACAAAAATTTAAAGAAGCTGAACAAAGAGACAGAACGTTCAATGGCATGACAGCAAGAGAATGGACACTTAATAGCCGTAGCGTTTGGAATGATCTTTCGTCTGCTAGGAAAAAGAAACATTTAAATCATGGTGCTACATATCCCGAAAAGTTATGCGATAGAGTAATCTCGATGTATTCTAAAAAGGGAGATACCATTTTAGATCCGTTTCTCGGTACAGGTACAACTATCATATCTGCAATCAATAATGATAGATATGGTATTGGTATTGAATTATCTTCCCAATACTTTAATATTGCCAATCAAGAAATACAAAGCTCAATTAACTTATTAAGAACAACAACTTTTCAAGTTTATAATGGTGATTGCGAGGAGCAATTAAATAATATTGAAGATGCAAAAATTCAGCTAACATTAACGTCTCCGCCCTATGCGGATTTAATTCATAAAGTTGTTGACGATAGAAACAATAGACATAAAAATTCTGCCTTTGTATATGAAAATAACGCAACGACGAAAGTATATTCTGATCTTGAGTGCGATTTGGGTAATATGCCTTTAGAAATATATAAAGAAAAAGTCGTTCGCATAATGAGAAAAATTTATTCAAAAACAAAACCAGGCGGATATAATGTTTGGGTAGTGAAAGATTTCAGAGATATAAAAAATAAGATCCCTTATGTTGATTTACATTCAGCAATAGCAGAATGTGGCTCGAAAGCAGGATTTGTTTACCACGATTTAATTATTTGGGATCAAAACGAGCAAAGGTCATTGGTATTATTAGGGTATCCGTCTGTTTTCTACGTGAATCAAAATCACTCGTATATTGTAGTTTTAAGGAGACCAAAATAACATCAATGGATATACAACTAATAAGAAAAATAGATAGAGTTCATCCATATCCAGCAAAATTTCCCATCGATCTGGCATTGAATTATATTTCAAAGTATACTGGTGAAAATGGGGTAGTATTTGATCCTTTTTTGGGATCCGGAACAACTCTATTAGCCGCAAGACTTTTGAATCGGATTGGATATGGTACGGATATAAATCACATTGCTATTTTAATATCATCTTTTAAGCAACTTAAACTATCTCAAGAAGATATCTCAGAATTGCAAACCTTTATCACACATTTTGAAAACAACCTATATAATATTATTCAAAGCGTAGAAACATTTAGTTACCCATCTATTGAGCATTGGTTTTGCAAAAACGCAATTACCGTATTAAGTTCTATTAAATATGAAGTGCAGAATTTGCGGAATGACGAGCAAAAACTATTTGTCAATTTAGTTTTCTCGTCTATTATCAATACTGTTTCTAATCAAGAAAGCGATACTCGCTATGCTGCAATAAACAAATCCAATATGACTATTGAACATATAACGGATGTGTTTATTAAAAAGTTCAATGTTATCTTAGAGATGTTTGTTGCTTTTAATAATATCTGCACCTCTAACAATCGTGTTCAGATATATCTAAAAGATGCGAAGCAATGCGATCAAATTATTCCGACTAATAGTGTTGATTTAATATTAACTTCGCCTCCATATCTCAATACATATGATTACTATCTTTATCATAAGCATCGAATGAATTGGCTTGAATATGATGTGAAGTTCTCTATGGAAAAGGAAATTGGGTCAAGGCGAGAATTCTCTAGTTTAAAAAAAACACAAGATAAATTTGATGATGACGTACATGAGATATTTTCAGCTTGCAACAAAACACTAAAAGACAATGGGCATATCGTAATTGTTATAGGTGATGGTAAAATACAAGGCGAAATATATGAGGCCAAATCCCATATGGAGAAAATCGGTGAAAAATTGAATTGGCAATTAATAGATTATTCCTACTCTTCATTAGATGAAACATCAAAATCCTTTCAACAATCATACAGGACAAAAGGAAAGAAAGAACATATATTGACTTTCAAAAAAGGAGTTTGCCAATGAAAATTGACGTTATAAGAATTTATGCCGAGGTATTAGAACAAGGCATTGATTTCAAAGAGTATTTTCAAAGCATAGGTATAGAATGCCCTATTATTAATATCTATACTAAAAAAGTTCATGGTGAAATAGTTTCATCGGATTCATTAGTCAGTAGAATAAGGAAATCAAAAGATGTAGATGTGCTGATTACGGCTATCTGTAACAACCAAGAATTCCCTTTGTTAATGGTAGAATATTCGACAGCAGTTCCTACTGACGATCATAAAATGCAACGTTCCGATGTGTACTATTGGGGTGCCGCATATAAAACGCCAATAATGAAAATTTATCCACTTAATAAAGGTATGGCACAAGACTTTGGCGGCGGTAATAAAATTACAGATGCCGATGAGATTGTTTTAGCAAAACATCATGGCGCAATATTTTATCCCATACAATGGCACACAATGCCGGATAGTTATGTATTAAATACAAAACCAAATGCTTTATCTTGTATAGCGAGCAATAATGAAATAAAGACTGTATTGTCTCAATTGTTAAAATGCTTTGACGGTAATTCAACTATCGAAAGTTTTTATAATAGCTTGCTATTGAATTATGATCAACAGTATTCTCATATTTTGACTCAGCGTAATGTGAATAATATCAAATCTCTTATTACCAACTCAACAAGATTCCGTTGGGAAGATGATAATCTTACCGTAAAAATTAATAGATTCGGACATGCTATGGATCCTGATCGTGGGGTGTTATTTTTTGTCAACATGCTTGTAGGAGTGGATCACACTGTTACTGAGATTCAAATAAACCGTGATTTGGATTTTAATGCGCGTGGTGGATATGCCGCATTATTTGATGCTCTTTCAAGAAAAAATGAGTTAAGCAGTTATGTTAAGAATTTAATTCGTACACAAAACAACATATTTTCTGATGAAAACGCTTTGCATATTTTTGTGACTGCATTAAATTTGCCCACTTCAATCTTTACAAAAGTTTCAACCGCTAAGTATACAATAGACGATGTAAGCTTATACGAATTTCTAATTAAACATCCAAGCATATCTATCAAAAGCATTTTTTTCTTATCCTCGAAACTAATCTTGACAGACCAATATCGTCGTACAATTTGCTCTGTATCTTGGAACTCTACTCCGATTAAACAGTATCTTAATACATTGTATGAGGCAAATTATACCTCATTAGAAATATCATCACTCAGCCATTCTGCTGCAAAGGAAGATATTATTACTTATGCAAGCGTAGAACTTTATAAAAAGATGCAATGTGATTTATTAGCTGTCAGCTATCCAGGTGCTCAAGGTGACAGGTGCATATTATCTGGCGGCATCGGGCGAAAAGTATTACGTACATATATAGATATTATCGCTTATCACGAAAACGCAGGAGTTGCTACTATTTATTTAGAAGAATGTAAGGATGAGATCTCAAGATCTGTTGGTGATGCTCGTAAGTTAAATTCATTTATAACCGACGAGGAAAAATTAAGAGGTCTTTCTACAATTTACAAAAAAATAAGAGGGCATGAGTCTCCATTATCTTTAAATATCGGTATTGGTGCGAAATACTCATCTATGCCGCCTGCTATGGATGTGGATTATATTTTTATGTTTCGCATTGATGATAGTTGTACCGAAAAAACAGTTGTTAATTATAATATAGCAATAATTAATACAAAACTATTAAAAGACTTTGAAATATTAACAGATTGTGATGGAAAACTAATTGGGAGTCTTGAGCTTGATAAAATTTATATTGTAAAATAAATATAGATCACATTCTAATGGAAAAAATATAGCATTATAATGAGTTGGTAAACATGCAAAAGCACAGCAAATATCAAACTAGAGCTCTTTTAATACTATGAAACAATTATTTGACATTTGAGTTCTAAATTATATAAAGTGCAAATCCAATTACGCAATGTTGTTAATGTCGCGGGCGGTTATGACGGAGTTAATCACTTTTTATTTTAAATAAGGGTAGTATTATCGGACTGCAAGCTAAGTGGTTTATATGTAGTTTGCAATTATCACAGATTAACCAAAAATTTAAAGTAAAGATAGTATAAAGGTTGAAAAACAGGTAGTAATATGTTAAAATAGAGGAAG
>CAJUOU010000003.1 GCA_910588545.1 uncultured Christensenellaceae bacterium | reverse complement strand
GTCAATCTGTCCACTCCTACTTTACTTTTGTTCTTAAAAATGATAAAATAAAAGTGTTATAAAATCACTAAAAACTAAATTTAGTACCGATTTTTTAAGTGTAAAATAAAAAATATCGCTAATTTTTGCAGCGATATTTTTGTTATATTTTGATGTTTTAAATAGAGACATTTTATAATATAGAAAATTTAAATATTATTGATTACTTATATTGATAAACTTTTACATAGTCTATGACAAAGTCTGCGGGCATTGCTGAACTTGGGTTGTTTGTGATTTCGCCTGCCCAAGTGAATTGATTGTTTGGATTGCTTGGGTTACCGCTGCCGCTTTCGCCTGCAATTTCAACTGATAACCATAAAAATTCAGGAACTTGTGATACACCGAAAGACGTTCTCCAACTTTCATAGCCGTTAATGTAAAAAACATATTCATTTTCCGTCCACAACAGACCATAAGTATTAAATTCCGTATACATATTTTTTTGAACTTTCATATATTTGGAATTTGTGGAACTATGTTGCTCTCCGTAACCGTCAACATGGATTGTATGAAGAGTGGTGTTGCGATACTTATCCGACGGCAATGTAGGGTCATTGTAGTAAGGACTTTCCATTATATCAATTTCCGCACCTGTTTTGCCGTTGTCGGTATAAAGATTGTTTGCCATACTATTTGATTGCAACCAAAAAGCACTCCAAAGGCCTTCTGCAGCAGGTGCTTTGCAACTTACTTCAAAGTATCCGTATTTAAATTCTTTTAAGCTTTGAGATAGGCATGTGCCTGTGTACCAACCGTTACCATGTTTGCCGTTCTCCAAATATTCCGTACGTATGATAAGGTTGCCGTCCTTGGTAAAAGTTTGTTCGTCCGTCCAATAGCCGCCTCTGCGGATAGGTTGTTCAAAGGACGTTTTCCAAACGCTTTTGTCAAGTTCTCCGTCAAAATTATCTTCAAAAACCAACTGCATATCGTCAATGTTTATTTTTTTGCTTTTACTAATAGTTCCAAAAGGACTGCAAGCTGTTAGGCATAATGCAAAACCTAAACATAACAGGATAATTATTGCTGTTAAACTTGATAGTTTTTTCATAAAACTTTCTCCTATAACTTTGAATATTATTAAATATGAAACACTTTTTCAAACTGTTCTTTAAGTTTTGTCAGCCCAAATGCTATGCCACAAATCAAAGTGAACCCGCCTATTGCAGCACTTATTATTGCGGGGATTAAAATGCTTGTAACATTGCAGGCATAAAGTATAATGGGTATAAAGCCCAATACGCTTATCAAATTGCAGGAGACAAATAGAGTGCGATTGTGTTTATAAAATAGTATCAACATCGAGCCGCAAACTATTATCATTGCCGAAATAATTATGGGCAAGCAATAGCCTGTTGCAACCTGTGTTTTAAATATCGCCTCATAAATGTAGCAAAGAGATATTAAACATGTCCCTTGCAAAAATATTTTTGTTCCGATTTCCGTATTGGAAAAAATAGTATTGCCAATTAGCAAGTAACCATAAGCCAAAAGTGGCACTATAAACCAACACCAAAGGGCAGTCGAATGATTAACATAGCAAACTATAATGCTTATTAACGAGATAAATACCGCGATAATAAGATAGATATTTCGTGGAGAAATTATAAGCGGAAGAGGACGTTTTTCCCTTTTTGGAGGGTACTCGCATTTAATTTCAGTCACATTGTCTTTGTTGATAATTTCGTGACATAGCGGGCAAATATTACTGTTGCCGATATCCACTTTGCAGTTATTACAACGCATTGTCCACCTCCCAATAGTTGCTACTTACTTTTATATCAAAACCGAGCTCCGCCAAGTAATTAATAAAGAAACTTTCTATCTTGCAATCTTTAAGCAATCTCACAAACCCAATAGTCAAAGTATTGTAGGTGGTTATTGCTGTAAACGAGATAGGAACGGATGGGCAGGCATGCAACATAAAGGTAAATTTTTTAACATAAGGCTCAAATGATTTTGGCAAGTCCACCACTCCTACATTGCTGAATGTAGCGGTTTTCGTAGGCTTTTTTATCGTTTTTTCATTGCTAGTGGCAAAAATCAAGTGTTTTAACCATAGTGGTAATATACGCATAAGCCAAAACTTTTCCCCTTTCATGGTAGTGCTTATGTTGTTGTCCAGATATTCCTTTTTGTAACAACTTTCAATAGAGTTTTGAATAATGTTTATAAAATATTCCAAGGAAATATCCTCTTTTTTTATATCCGCTCTCGCTCTTGAAAACAATGTGAAATTGCGAAGAGTACTGCTATTGTAAAGTTTTCTTAAATTCATAGGGATAAATAGAGTTATATCTTTTGGGTTTTTAACAAACTTGCCTTTTGTCATGTAAACGCTGTACATAAACAGCCCGCCTAAAAAGTGTGTTATAGTACAGCCTTTGCTTTTGCAGAATGCAAGCAATTCTTTTGCATCTAGGTCAGCGGTGATTGCTCCTTTACCAAGATAATCAAACTGCTCCCCGGGAACGGTAAAGGCTTGAGACTTGCTTCCTGTCAATGTTGCGATATTAATATCTTTTAACTTTACGGGTTTGTAGTTTGTTGCAAAACTATCTTCATATTCTTTTGGGTCAATTTCGCTTTCCACAGTCAAAATTTTCCCTTCGGTATCCAAAACAATACCTTGAAGTTTAAAATAGGTGTAAAGTAAACTTTTTATAAATTGCAAAGCCCCGCTACCGTCGCATAAAATATGAAAAAACTCCAAAGTCAAACGGTTGTTGTAATACATAACTCTAAAACAATAGTCATTGCAGTTGTGTGGGGTAATTTGCTCCATAATTATGTCTGATTCCGGCTGTACTTTTAGTTGTTTTGTATTTTCTTCCAAATAATACCAAAAAGCACCACGCCTTAGTCTTACGGCAAAGGACGGAAATCTTTTTAATGTCAAATCCAATGCGTTTTGTAAAACTTCCGCATTTATATCGTTTGTCAATTCCACTGTAAACCGAAAAAGGTTTTGAGTATCTTTTGTGGTTATAAAGGGATAAAGTTTCGCACTGTTATCCAATCTAAACCATTTTTTTTGAGTCATATTTACCTCTTAAAATTTATTGAAAAATGTCAATAAAAATTTATAATTACAATAATTGTACCACAAAATTAACTTTTAAACAACATAATTTGGAAAATTTTAACATTAAGGGTGGTTTTTATGTATGATATATAGGGAATTTTGTAAAAAATAATTTGCTAAAAGAAGGCAATATATATGCGTTTTGGTTGATATGTTTTTCCTTTTCTCTTTACATTTTAATAATTTTATGCTAAAATTATAGCCGAGGTAAGTATGAAAGAGTTCGATTTAAACGGAAAATGGTCTTTTCATGAGGTTGGTAGAGGCAAATGGTATACGGCAGTCGTTCCCGGCAGCAATTATATCGACTTGCTTGCGAACAATTTGATTGACCACCCGTATTATGACAATAATGAAGATTTGACTCAATGGATAGGCGAGCGTGATTGGGAATACGCCCGCGAGTTTACTTTACCTTTGGATATACTAAAAAAACCTGTTATTATGCTTGAGGCGGATAAGTTAGATTGTATTGCGGATATTTATATAAATGACAGGTTAGTTGCCAGGGCGGAAAATTCGTTTATAAAATACACAGTAGATATCAAAAATTTTGTATCTAGGCTTACAAATAAGATAAGGATAAAATTCCGTTCGCCGATTACATATATAGAGAATAAGTTGGAAAACAATCCAATGCCAACCAATAAGGAGGGTATGACAGGTGTACAGTTTATACGTAAACCTGCCGTGCATTTCGGGTGGAACAATAATGTGATTTTGCCTTTTAGCGGGATTTGCGGAAATATAAAAATTGTTGGATACGACGAAATTTATTTAGGCAAACCGCAGGTTAGGAATGAGGCTATTTCCAAATCGCAAATAATCATTGTCAAAGCACCTGTAAAAGGCAAACAGCTTGGCGACAATGTAAATTATTCATTAAAACTTAACATAACCGAGCCGAATGGTAATGTAATAAAAGTAGTAAGCGCTAAGGTGGAAGAACAAAACGACTTGGTTGCCACTATAAACAAACCAGAACTTTGGGATATTTACACAAAAGTTCAAAAACCCGCACTATATAAAATTTCGCTTGATTTGTTAAAAAACGACGAAATAATAGATAGCAAAACATTCAATTACGGCTTAAAAGACATTAGGTTTGAAGAGGAAGAAGTAGACAGCTACAAAAAATTCGGAATAGTTTTAAATGGCGAAAAGGTTTTTGTAAAAGGTGTTACTTTAATGCCGCTTGACAGCATGTCATCGCTTTTTAATAAAAAGAAGATGGAAAGCTATTTGGATAGCATAATCAATATAAACGCAAACTTAATAAGAGTGTTTGCGGGCAACGGATATATGCCTGACGAATTTTACACTATGTGCGACGAAAGGGGTATAATGGTATGGCAAGATATGCCTTTTGCGGGCATGATTTATCCGTTTGAAAACCAAGATTTTTCTGCCAATGTCGATAAGGAAATAAAATATAACGTAATAAAATTACATTATCATCCGTCGGTAGTTTTGCTATGCGGTAGCTACGAAATGGAGCACAAACTATCAAGGACATTTGGTAAAAAACCGTTAAAAGGTGCGATTTTTGACGTGTTTTATAAAAAAATCCCCGAAAGAATTAAAAATATGGGGTGCGGTTTCTTGTATATTCCGTCCTCTCCGCTTTCGGGCAAATTTTGTGATAAGGTAAACAATTACAAAAACGGAATCACAAACATGTGGGAAGTTTGGGGCGGTATGAGGTCTATGCAAAAATTAGGCAAACATACTCCTAGGTTTTGCGGCGAGTTCGGTATGCCGTCAATGCCAAGCTCAAATGTATTTGATGAATTTATATCCAAAAAGCAATTTACCATATCCGGATTGGAGCTTGAAAAAAGGCAAAAGTATCGTGACGGAAACAATAAAATGCTTTACTATATTTCGTCAAGATTCAGAGTTCCGAGAAGTATGTCTGATTTGATATATTATTCGCAACTTACTCAAGCGGAGTACTATACCGAAATGATAGAGCATTTAAGACGTAATATGTCAAAATGCCGAGGGGTAATAATGACTTCGTTAAATGACTGTTGGGCGGGTATAGATTGCTCGGGTATTGATTATTTGGGACATTATAAAGCGGTAATGTACAAATTAAAAAAAGTATTTTCCCCTATCTTAATGACGGTTACTTGCAATAAAGGCGTGGTTAAAGTCGATTTAAGCTCGGATGTAAATATTAGTGAGGAATGCAATTTAAATTGGAGAATCGAGGACTTTGACGGCATAGTAATGTCAAACGGGGAACTTAATGTGGAGATTGCAGGAAATCAAAACAGCACTATAGCAACATTGGACTTAAAGGAAGTTGTAACAGGCAAGGAAAGAGAGATTGTTTTTGTTGCACAGCTTACGGATAAGTCGGGCAGAATAATTGCGGCGGAAGACTTTTTGTTTGTGCAAAATAAACTTGCTATGCTGCCTGACCCTAAGTTAAAAGTTAGTGTGGTTTGTAAGAAAGGCATTGCAAAAATAAGTATTCAAGCGGAAAAATTTGCAAGATATGTAGCATTATCTATGGAAAACATAAAAACGCCGTTTAGTAATAACTATTTTGATATTATGGCAGGCGGAAGAGCGGAAATCACTATCCCCGTGGGTAAAATGAAAGAGCAGGAAGTTCTTGAAAAATTGCGTATCAAATCGGTTGCAAATATCGACTCAAAAGGTAATGTAGTACGTGACATAGCAAAAAATACAGGAGTGTTGCTAGCCCCTAAAAATATCAAAGACGTAGTTTTAAAATGGTTTTTCAAATAATTTTAAAAGGTTTGAATATAATAAAAGTGCCGAATTTATTTCGGCATTTTTGTTGTGAACAAAACCACGTGTCATGTACGTGAGTTTAAAAAATGTTGCACATATAATTCTTGAAACATAAAATTCCTTTTGCTACAATGAAATTGCGGTTAAAATAATAAATAATTTCAAACTAAATTATTGGAAAATGAAAAATACCTTGCGAAAATCGCTATATTTATAAAAATTGGTGCAAGATTTAACTTGCACCCTAATTTTTTAACGTTAATTTTAATTATTGTCCCGATTGTCATTATTATCGATTTTATCATTTTCGGACTTTTTGTTTTTAAAGCTATCGAATAAAGCGGTAAACTTCTTTTTAGTTGTAGCAAACAAGTCTTTTGTTTTAGTGCTTATATTACTAAACAAATTACCTGATACCGCAGCAGTGCTATTTCCCATTTGTTCGATTTTGCCTGCAACAAGTTTTTTGTTTGCGATTTTTTTGTAAATAGAGTAAGCGATAATTGCGACTATTGAAATAGCAAGCAAAATGCTGAATATTTTAACTTCCAATCCCAACGGCAAGGCTTTAACTCTTGTCCACATTTTAACAACCATATCCTGTTTTTCGCCAAAGTCTGTCATTTCGACTAATCTTTCGGCACTATCTGTGGAAGGCATTGTCAATTCCGGTATTTGCAATGCGTAAAAATCAATGCCGTACTCATCGTTATAGTATTTTATTAAAGCAAGATTTTCTGCGGAAACATTGCCATCTTTATCTTCGAAAAGGTAAGTAAAATCGTTGGCATCTACTTCTTCGTCAGTCATATAGTCTATAATGTCAGGGGAGATTACAGCAGTGGTGTAGCCTGTTTCGTCCATATTGCGAAGAGCAATGTCGGGGTCACACATAAAGTTTATAAATTCGTGAGCAATGTCCACATTTTTGGAATACTTAGGTATAACCCAATTATCAAACCAAACATTAGACCCCTCTTCAGGGATATAGTAATCAAGGTTTATTCCGTTTGCCAAAGCTTCCTCTATTGCCCAAACAGCGTCTCCGCTCCAAGCAAGGTTTACATACGCTTCGCCATTTATCATAGAGTCTTTACCGCTGTCAACCTCGTAAGCATAAAGTATATCGTATTGAGTACGCAATTCCTTTTCTACAAGAGCAAGTTTATCTGCGGTAATATTGTTTGTCAAATCGCTTATTTTGTTGCGATATTCCTCAGGAGTAGCTGTTTTTGCAAGTTCCTCCAATTCCTCACGATAAGCGTAAATTGTTGCGATAAATACCGAGTCACGAATACTGTCTTTCATAAGTATTTTATTTTTGTACTTGTCATTCCACAATAAACCCCAATTTTTAACGTCTTCCTCGTCAACTTTATCGGTGTTGTACATAATACCTACAGTTCCCCACATATAAGGCACGCTGTATTTGTTGCCTCTGTCAAAGTTTCTGTCCAAAAGGTAAGGCGGAATATTTGAAAGGTTAGGAATTTTATTTTTGTCAAGCTCAACCAAAAGGTCGTTTTTCTTCATTTTTTCAATGATATAGTCACTTGGACACATAACATCATAATCAGCCTCGCGCTTGTTGATAATGGTGTAAGCTCTTTCCAAAGTATCAAAAGTATCATATTGAATACGAACTTTTTGACCTGTTTTTTCCAAGTAGTATTTTTCAAAGTCTCTTAAAACGCTTTCTTCTTCCCCGTGTTGAATATAGTCTTGAGCGTTGTAAACTTTAAGTACAATCACATTGTTGTTGCAACCGCTAAGCACAGGGACAAGTATAGTAGCAAGGAGTAAAGTAAGCAAAACCAACACAGTTAATCTTTTGTTTTTCATATTTTAACCCCCTTTGTTTTAGCGACAGCTTTATTTTTTGATTTTTTCTCACGATGAGAGAAAATATTTACTATAACAAGCAATAACAAAACCGAAACAAGAATCATAGTCGAAAGTGCACGCAAAGATGGTGTCAAACCGTTTTTAGCAGCATCTGCATAGATAAATGTCGACAATGTATTAATGCCTTGAATGTTGAAAATAGTTATAACAAAATCGTCGATAGACAATGTAAAAGCAAGGAAGAAACCGCTTACAATACCTGACATAATTTGAGGAAGTACTGCCTTGAATAACGCTTTCATAGGAGTGCAGCCCAAATCTAAAGCAGCCTCGTACAAATTGTTATCCATTTGTTGCAATTTAGGCATAATGGAAAGTATAACGTAAGGAGTGCAAAAAACTATGTGCGCAATAATAACGGTAACCATTCCAAAAGGTATGCCAAACAGCAAAAACAATAGCATTAGCGAAACACCTGTCACGATTTCGGCGTTCATCATAGGTATTTTACTTACAGTCATCATCGCCTCTTTAGAGCGGTTTTTCATGTTGTAAATACCGATTGCCGCAAAAATACCAATCAATGTCGATATTACGGAAGATATTCCTGCGATAATCAAAGTGTTTTTCAAAGCGTCCAATATATCTGCGCTTTTTGCGGGATTAAACAAATCTTGATAAAGTTCAAGGCTGAAACCTTGCCATTGCATAGTTGCCGCAGGAGTAAAGGAGTAAATAACCAATACTGCAATAGGAGCGTAAAGGAATAAAAGTACCAAGTAAACGTAGCCTTTGGCTAAAATCTTTTTTACCATATTCTACCTCCCGCAGTTTGAGTTTTGTTGTTATACTTTTTCTCGATAAACATTGTAAGCCCCATAAGAAGCAGCAAAATGATAGAAAGAGCAGAGCCATAGTTCCAAGAGTTTTGAGTAAACTCCAAGTTAATAATGTTACCAAGCAGTTGAACTAAGTTGTTGCCCAAAAGGTCTGATATAACGAAAGTGGAAAGTGTAGGCATAAACACCATTGTTATACCGCTTATAATACCGGGTATTGCAAGTGGTAAAATAACACGTGTTAAAACTTTTGTAGGTGTAGCCCCCAAATCAAGTGCTGCTTCCGTATAACTTTTGTCCAAGCTGGAAAGTGTGGAGTAAATAGGAATAATCATAAAGGGCAAAAAGTTGTAAACCATACCAAAAATAGTGGTTGCTTTGCCAAAAGTTATCTCTATATCAAGCCAAGAGCCAAAAGCCTCGAACATAGCACGCGTTGCGATTGTTCTTAGCAAAAAGTTTATCCACATAGGCAACAAGAAAAGCAAAAACAAAGTCTTGTTTCTGTTATATTTTTTGTTTGCCAAAATGTAAGCAACGGGAAAGCCTATAACAAAGCAAATTACTGTTGTAATAAAGGCAATCCAAATAGAGTCAAGGAAAGAGTTGAAAGTTACTCCGTCAGTAAAAAAGTTTATAAAGTTTTCCAAACTGATGCTACCATCCGCATTTGTAAAAGCGTAAAAGACTATCAAAGCAAGAGGCAAAAGCACAAAAAGCAACATAAATATCGCGTAAGGAAAAGCAAGATATTTTCTTTTAATAGTAATTTTTTTCATTTTTTTGCTCCTACTTGGAAGAAATAATTCTTTCCAACTTAATGTCTTCCGGTTTGATAGTAATTCCCACACGGTCATTGCTGTCATACTCGTCCTCGGTATCTACAAAGAAATCGAAACCGTTATCGGATTTTACAACATATTGATATTTATCTCCCTTGAAAATGCTTGATACGATATTACCTGCGATTGGTGCAGAGTCCTCATAGTCGGTAAGGTCGATTTTGTCAAAGTCAATGGAGATTTTAACTTCCTCTTTCAAATAGTCATTTTCGGAAAAGCCCCCATTTTCAAAGGTTTTTTTGTCATAATTAAATACGCCGTCGGCAAATTCAATCTCTGTCTCGTTCAAAACTTTGGCGTTGATAACGTTACTGTTTTTTTCCTTTTTCATTATGTGAATGTCATCCGGGCGAATGTAAAGGCTGACTTTTTCGCCTGCCTTCCACTCGGTAGTCGAGTGAATCAAAAATTCTACCTTGTTTGCAATTACGCTCATTTCGTAGTGTACGCCTTTAAATAGCGAGGAAATTACAACACCTTTTATTTGACCTTTTTCCTCGTCCATCAAATAAATATCTTCCGGACGAATAACAACGTCGATAGTTTGATTTTTTTCAAAACCGCTGTCCACGCAAACAAATTCCGCGCCTGCAAATCTAACAAGTTTATCTTCGAGCATAATACCGTTTATGATGTTGGATTCGCCTATAAAGTCCGCAACAAACGCATTAGAAGGCTCATTGTAAATGTCGATAGGTGTTCCCACTTGATGTATAATACCGTTTTTCATAACCACAATGCGGTCGCTCATTGTAAGAGCCTCCTCTTGGTCGTGGGTTACGTAAACAAAAGTAATGCCAAGTCTGCGGTGCATATTTTTAAGCTCAAGCTGCATTTCTTGACGCATTTTTAAGTCCAAAGCACCCAAAGGCTCGTCCAACAACAAAACTTGTGGTTCATTTACGATAGCGCGTGCAATAGCCACCCTTTGTTGCTGTCCGCCGCTTAGGCTTGTAACATTTCTATATTCGTAGTCTGTAAGACCAACAATTTTCAAAGCTTTTTTAACTTTTTCGGAAATCAAGGCTTTAATAGCTTTTTGTCTTGCCCAAAAACCTTTTACCTCACGGCAAAGCTCTTTTTTCTTAAGCTTCAAACCAAACGCAATGTTGTCAAAAACATTTAAATGCGGGAAAAGTGCGTATCTTTGAAATACGGTGTTTACAGGTCTTAAATGAGGCGGAATATCAAGCACCGATTTGCCGTCAAGCAAAATTTCGCCGTCGGTAGGTTTTTCAAAACCCGCAATCATTCTCAAAGTAGTGGTTTTACCGCAACCGCTTGGACCTAAAAGGGTAACAAATTCCCCCTTTTCGATATTAAGATTTACATGGTCAACAACATTTTGACCGTCATAAGCTTTGCAAACATCTTTCAATTCAATAAGTGTACTCATATATTTATTTCTCCATTAAAAAGTAGGTGGACTTGATATCCAAATTATTTTTGCGGGGATATTGCTCGCATTTTCAATATAATGTAATTTGTCCGATACAAAGTAAAAACTTTCCTTAGCTTTTACCGTATAACTGTTTTTACCTAAATGCAGTATAATTTTACCTGATAAAACATACCCGAATTCCTCCCCCTCATGCGGCATATCTCCGGGTAGTGAGTATTTTGGTTTTATGGTAACCAACAAAGGCTCCATTTCGTTTTTTTGACAGTTTGGTACCAACCAAACTTTTTCTTGCTCCAAGCTATCCTTTACGATAAAATCGTTTTCGGTAAATACGACCTGTTCGTCTTCTTCTTCCTTAAAAAAGGTTTGAGCATCCGTACCAAGTGCGGACAATATATCTATAAGCGTTGAGATTGACGGGCTTGTCAAGTCGTTTTCAAGCTGCGATATATATCCTTTTGTAAGTTCGCATCTGTCCGCAAGCTCGGACTGCGTGAGCGAAAGTTGCAACCTTAGTCTTTTTATTTTTGAGCCTATTTCCATATTTAACTCCTTAACTACTTTAGTTTTACATACTAAACTTCAAGTTTAATGAATTTTATAATATTAAACCAAAAGTTTAGTAAAACAATTTTTGCTAAACCTAAAGTTTAGTTTTATTAAACAAAAAGAGTATAGCATACTTTTATATAACTGTCAATTATTTAAAAGCAAAAAATCAAAAAGTTTTATCACTTTTAAAAAGGCGATAAATATTGATAATAATTATTATAAGAAAATCTATTTGCTGTGGATATTGTAAAAAATAAAAAATGCCTGCTGTAAAAGCAAGCATTTATATTTATCAAATACAGGTAATAGTTATTTTACAAAACTTTTAAGTTGGTTAATATTCATAAAACCTACTTGTGTGTTTTGTTTAACGCCGTCTTTAAAAAGGATAAGCGTAGGGATTGACATTATGCCGTATTCCTTTGCAACGTCGGACACTTGGTCGACATCGATTTTCAAAATTTCGATTTCAGGCATTTCGTTTGCTAGTTGCTCAAGCACAGGTGCTAACATTTTGCAAGGTCCGCACCATGTTGCAAAAAAGTCTACAAGCACAGTGCCGTTTGCTATTTTTTGTTCAAATTCTTCCTTATTATTAATGTGAGTTAACATATTATCTCCTTATTATCTTGTTCAAGATAAATTCTTTTTATTGTAACTATAATTATTATAGCACAAATTGTAAGGTTTATCAATATATAGCCTGTAATTTACCTAAAATTTTCCAAAATCAACAGTTTTTGGTGTAGTAAGTATTTTTTCCTTTACCGTAGCGTGTTATTTCGTTACTTTCCACCAAAGTTTTTAGGCAATTTTCTATACTGCTTTTACTTGCTGTAGGGCACAACTCCATCAATTTATTTTTTGTAAATTTGCCTAAAGTTTTTTTAATCGCATTTTTTATAATGTTAATATTTTTTTGCTTTAAGCCTACTAGGTCTACGCGTTCCTCAAAATCTTTATAAGCCGCAAGCAAAATATTTAAAATGAAGTTTACAAAAGGCATAGGGTCGTTTGTGCTGTCCTGCCAGCCCATATTGCTTTTTTCAAGTGCAACATAGTATGATTCCTTATTTTGTTCTATTTTTCTTTCAATACTTATATATTTGCCAACAAAAAAGTCGTTTTGATAAAGCAAAAGGGTAGTTAGCAATCTGCTTAATCCTCCGTTGCCATCGTTAAACGGATGTATGCAAAGGAAATCGAGTATAAAAATAGGTATCAAAATAATCGGGTCAAGTAAACCGATGTTCTTTGCTTGAAAAAGGCTGATACTCTAAAAGTTTATGGTAGCTTGTTAATATTATATTGAACAAATTCAGATATTATCTTAAAATAGCTAAAGTCAAGTTGTTTAAGAGCATTAATTTTGTTAGACAAAAGATTGCTATCGGTAAAAATTTAGTAGACAAAGAATTTCTAAAATAGGAAATAATATTTATTTTGTATAATTTTTGTGTAAAATTTTTGTAGCATTTCCCTTGTTTAAGGTTTGATTAAGGTATATGTTCTATTATAATATTGTATTATACCACGCATATATAAGGGTATAATAAAAAACTGCTATTGCGCCCAATATTATTTGTTTGGTTTGCAATACGTTTTTTATCCGCTGTTTATATTGTGTGGTGGGCAAATTCTGACTTCTTAGGGAGGAAATTATGGAAAGAAGAAAGACAAGGATATTCGGTATTTGTATCAGTATAATGCTTACATTGTCTTTGATTTTGGCTTTGTTTGGTGTGTTAACATTAAACAAGTCGGATATCAGCAATGGCACTTATTTGGATACAGTACAGCCTGTTCTTAACGAGGGCTATACCGAAAATAACTATTTGGGCGGTGTTGGCGACCAAGAAAGGTACATAAACAGTTCCGGTTATGTGGAATCAACCGATTGGGTTGCTATAAGCAACGGCACTCAATTACAAAGTTTTTTAAAACAAGAGGGTAGTTATTCCGGCAAAAGCGGATATTTGACCGCTAATGTTACCTTGGATTGGGGAACAAACTCAACTTATGCGGGTCTTGCACCCGGCAGCGTGGGTAAGTTTACAAAATGGTTTGACGGATGCGGATATACAGTAACTTTAGAAGGCGGCGGTCCGGATATTATAGCCTGTGATCATGCTCAATCAGTAGGTCAAAGACCTCATGTAACAGCAAAAGATATACCTGGATATGAAATGCCGGATAATAGTGGTAATCCGTATCCTGTAGCTTACCATTGCTTTGGCGGTATGCTTAACGAGCTTGGCACAGGCGGTAAATTGTTTAACTTTAAATTTTATATCCCATGGAATCATAAAATAACATATAGAGATACCGGCAGTGTAAATAATAATGAGGGTAGATTAGATGCGCATATAGCCTTTGGCGGTCTAGTGGGCTATAACAGCGGCGGCGATATAGATAACGTAGTTGTGGAATTGGCTGCCGATAAGCAATTATATGTTTCTTCTCACGAGGGGATAGATAGAGACGATACTTTTTCTAAATCAGGTTGTAACGGAGCTATATTATTAGGACTTGTTGTAGGTGCAAGCAGAGGTGGAACTATAAGCAATGCAACTGCAATTTTTGGAACTAATAGCAAGCTATATGCAGAAGGTAGGTCGGGATATTGGTCAGGTACCTTCCCGGTTAAAACCTATAGAAATTCGGGCTCAACTTTGATTGGTGGTATAGCTGGTTATGTTGCAAATGGTGCAAAACTTAACAACCTATATGCTAAATTTGAGAATAATAGTAGATTACATGGCTATATAAAAACCCATCAAAACGGAGCAAATAGAGGACCTTATAAGTGCTATAGAAAGATAGGTGGTATTATAGGTGTTAACTCAGGTGCTAGCGTAACAACTGCAATGGTATCCGGCAATTTGGATTGTATGATAGCAGAGGGCTCAAGTGGCGGTACAGGCGACGGCGAATACGTAGACCAAATGAAGAATATTTATATTGCGGAAGGACCTTTGCCCGGAACAATGATTTATATGAACGCTACAGGCGGTACCAATAAGGAGGGTAACGAAGGTGGCGGAAGTGCATACAATCAAGGTTACGGAGATTGCGGAGAAAGGGCAATTCTTACAACAAACGGAAGAAATAACGGTAACAATGGTGTTGCAATACCTTACTTTTTCAATCACGATGGTCAAGGTGTAGTGATTTTTGTACCTCAAGGTAAAATTTTGTGGACTTTGTATAGCTCTCCAACATTCTCTAACTTAGAGTCGGGCATTATTGTAAAAACCAACTATCCGGATGCAGCTACAACCTCGGAAATCGAAGTAGGTATAAATAGTACCGGCGAAATAGGATTTTATAAGATGGCTAGCAATGGAGAGGTTGCCGATACCAACGGCGTAAGATGGATGGAAATGTCCGACCAGACCAGAATGGCTAAAAATGGCGGTGTAGATTCTCCTTTGTATTACGATGGTACTACATACGAATTGAAAATGAAAATAAATGGTCAGCTTTACGATAAAGGATTGCGAGTTATAAACGTAGGAGACCTTAAAAACTCTATGAATGTTTTTAACGGAAGAGCAGTAAAGCTTTATTGTGACGATAACGGCGATAGAGAACATGCCGTTGCTTACAGTGACGAGCAGGAAAAAGTTGTCGTACTTTTGAATAATGTTATTAACGATAGTATGTCAAGAACCATTACTATCCAAAAAAGAAGTTTATTGGTTAGAACTTCTGCAGGTTACAAACGAGGAGAAACAACTATTTTCGGAAATGCGTATGTTTCCTTTAATAAAATGACCGACGATAGGGCAGGTGTATACTCCGGATTTGCTGCTAACGAACAAATGATGTGGCAAGATACAGGATATAACGAAGGTGTTAGCATTAAACTAAATATTGCGGGCAGACAATTATTAAGACCATCTACAAACAACTATATTTTGTATCAAGAAGTAGAGCTTAGCAACGGTCATATGGTACTAGAAGAGATAGGAAGTTATTTTGCAGCGGTAATCAAGCCTCACACTGTAAAAGTACACCCAAGTATTTATATAAATGGTGCAGCCGTAGGCGGTGAGTACAACTTTATGAGCAACTTTGATTTTGGAAATGCAGATAAAAACGCTCAAAAACGTACAATTACCATCACTGCAAGATTGGACGATAGCCACTTTACTGCAAGTGCCGTAAAACTAATAGATAAAAACGGCAACGAAATTACAGGTATTAGTTGGAATGACAATAACGGCTTAATGACTGCAACTTATACAGCTACCGATGATAGTTTGAAAGAAATTGCATTTGTCGATTATGCAGAAAGATTTTATACAGTATCTATCGATGATGGTGTTGATATAGTGGAAAAAACCGACTATAAATATGGTGATAAAGTTTATTTGGACGCTCCTGCTGCCAAAGAAGGTGAAATTTTTGTAGGTTGGCAAAGAAAAGACGGCAGCTATTTGACTTATCTTCCTAAATATTCGTTAAAAGTTCAAGAAAACTTTACTTTAACAGCTGTTTATGAAGATATCGACATGGCGGCAAAGCCTTGGAAACATATTTATCGTGCGAACTACAACGAATTAAAGAGAGAATGTTATTATCATATCCCGGCATACGATGCAGAATACAGATTGCCTAATGAAATGGGTTGGATATTTAAAGGCTGGGAAGAAGTATCAAAGGATGAAGTGAACAAAGTTGTAGAATTTAAGGCTTTGTTTGAAGAGACTGCTGATGCTCCTAAAGTTAAAGTAGTTTACGACAATAAAAATTCCGTATTTATGGATTATGGTGCTCCTATAACATTGGAGGCTAATACAACATATTTGGTAAATAGTGCGCGCGTTGATGTTGGCGAACAGCCATCGGTAATTTATGCTATTACCGATTTGAATATCGAGAAAGTTGAAAATATTGCTACTTTCCCCGGTGTTGTTAAAGAAAAATCAATGAAATACGAGTCTTTCTTGTTGGACGGTATTTATTACATAAGTGCTACATTTGTATATGGTAAAGTAGATGCAGAATATGATACAGAAACAAATAAGCCTAATCTAACAATCAATGGCTTTAATGCTTCTGACTTTACTCAATATGTAAGACAAGGCAATGTATATCAAATTAGTATGGTAATCCCTGAAAAGGAAATTGAGTGCAGATTTGGTAACAATGCGGAAATCGCAACATTCTTACAAGTTGAGGATTACGTATTTGACGAAATTATGATTATCAAAAGAATTAACTAATAAAAACTTTCCATAGTTAATTTATAAACATACAAAACTCCCGATTTATGTCGGGAGTTTTTGCATGTCGTTCAACATACCGTTCAACAACCGTTCAAGATAGTTGACTATATTTTTGTAATATGGTAATATATATATAAGGAGATTTTTTATGGAAGAGTATAAACCGCCTTTTAATTTAAATACAAAAATTGTTAACTTAGTGGCTAAAATAAGCGAAATAATAGGAAAATTTAAATATGACAATAGACCTGTTCCAGATATTCGTTTACGTCGCGAAAATCGGATAAAAACAATTCATTCGTCGCTAGCTATAGAAAATAATACTTTAAGTATTGAGCAGGTTACGGCCATTGTAAATGGTAAAAGAATATTGGGTATGCCGTCTGAAATACAGGAAGTTAAAAATGCTTTTGAGGCATACGAACATATTTTATCTTTTAATCCTTACAGTATTTCTGATTTGCTACAAGCACATAAGTTAATGATGCAATCGCTTGTATGCGAGGCAGGCAAATTTCGTACAGGTAGTGTAGGTGTTTTTGAGGGAGATAGGCTTGTGCATTTAGCTCCACCTGCACACATGGTAAAAGGGCATATTCATAACCTTTTGCAATGGGTTGAACAAAGCGAACTGCATATTTTAATAAAGTCATGTGTTTTTCATTATGAGTTTGAATTTATACATCCTTTTCAAGACGGAAATGGCAGGATGGGGCGTTTGTGGCAAACTTTGCTTTTATCTACTTATCATCCTATATTCATTTATTTGCCTATAGAAACTCTTATAAAATCAAGGCAAAAGGAATATTACAAATGTCTTGCTTGTGCCGATAGCAGTGTGGATTCAAGCGTATTTGTGGAATTTTTGTTGCAAATTATTTACGATAGCCTTTGTGAGCTGAAAGACGAAAAACTTCCTGAAAATATTGAACGATTAATGGGTGTAATCGATTACGAACCACAAAGTGCAAATGAACTTATGGCTAAACTTGGGCTTACTCGTAAGCAAACTCTCCGCGAAAGTTATTTGAAACCTGCATTAGAAAAAGGCTTAATCGCTATGACTTATCCCGATATGCCAAACAATCGTAATCAAAAGTATTATAAAAAGTAAAATCTAAAAAAGCACCTAATTAGTAGGTGCTTTTTGCATACCGTTCAACAAACTGTCCAACAACCGTCCAAGAAAGATGTTTTGGCTTACGTTTACTTGCGATATTTAATTTTCTTGACTTAATGGTTATTTGAGTGTATAATTAAAATGTATAAATAAAATATAATTGTATTTATATACTTATTATAATATTAATATAATATGTTAGATGCTATTTTGTTTATATGGTATTTTTAATAAATATAATTAATACATACATTTAAACAACAAAAAATCTTTTTTGGCGTATGCCAAAGGTAGGTATGATATGAAATATATTGTGATTTTAGGGGACGGAATGGCAGATATGCCATCGGACGCACTAGGCGGTATGACCCCTCTTGAGGTTGCATACAAGCCTAATATTGACAGCTTGGCACAAAAGGCAATTTGCGGTATGTGCAAGACTGTTCCCGACGGCATAAAACCCGGCAGTGATGTTGCCAATTTGTCGGTTATGGGATATTCTCCGTTAAAGTATTACAGCGGCAGGTCACCTTTGGAGGCACTAAGTATAGGTGTTGATATGGCGGACAGTGATTTGGCTGTAAGATGTAACCTTGTTACTTTGTCCGAGGAAGAAAACTATGCAGATAAAAGCATGCTGGACTACAGTGCGGGCGAAATTTCTACCGAAGAGGCAGCAGAGCTTATCAGCTTTGTTCAAGAGGCGCTTGGAGATGACGAGTTTGCTTTTTACAGCGGTGTAAGTTACAGACACTGTTTGATTAAACATAACGGCGAGCGCGGTACGGAATACACACCTCCGCATGACATTAGCGGTAAAGTTATTGGCGATTACTTGCCAAAAGGTCTTTACGGAGATAAAATGCTTGACCTTATGGTTAAGTCGTATGATATTTTAAAAGACCACCCTATAAATTTAAAAAGGATAGCAGACGGTAAAAACCCTGCAAACAGCATTTGGCTATGGGGAGAGGGTAGCAAACCTACTCTTCCTAACTTTGAGAGCTTACGCGGCTTGAAGGGTGCTGTGATTTCCGCTGTCGATTTGCTAAAAGGCATAGGCATTGCAAGCGGTATGGAAATTATAGAAGTAGAGGGTGCTACAGGCACTGTACATACCAATTTTGCGGGTAAAGCACAAGCTTGCGTGCAAGCTATACGCGACGGCTTTGACTATGTATATCTTCACATGGAGGCGCCTGATGAGTGCGGACATCAAGGAGATAGCAAAGGCAAGGTAAAATCTATCGAGCTTATTGACGAAAAGGTTGTAGCATATATTTTGAGCGAGCTCGAGGACGAGGACTTGCGTATTTTGGTATGCCCTGACCATCCAACACCGCTTGTCACAAAAACTCACAGCAGTGAGCCTATTCCGTTTATTATTTACGACAGCACTTGTATTAAACAAGGTGTTTCTGCATATACTGAAAGTGAATGTGCAAAAACAGGAATTATGCTAAATTCGGGCGATGAATTGGTAGATTTGTTTTTGCAAAAGGAAGAAGATATGCAAGAAAAAGATAATATCGATGCTGTAATAGACGAGCAAAATGATTTGGAAGAGCAGGAGATAAATGAAAGTGTCGCAGAAGTTGATAACGTTAACGACCAAGTGGTTGACAAAGAAAGCGATATTCCTGTTGACAAACAAAACAGCAATGACGAAGTTAAAGATGCAAACAGCGATATAGTTATCGTAGATGATAGTACTACGGAAAATGCAACAAAAATCGACCCTATTGAGCAAAACAGTGAGGGCGATGAGCAAAGCACAGATAAAAATGGCAAAAAGAAAGGCGGGGATAAAAAAGGCAAAGCTTCCCCTAAAAAGAAAAAGCTTATTACAATTTTAATTGCCGTTGCTGTGCTTGCGGTTGTTATTTTGGTATCTGTTTTAACACCTATTTTGGTTATTAATGCGCCTAAAGTATTGATAAGCAGCGCGGAAGATTTTGCAAAGCCTATCAAGGACAAAAAGGAACTGTATTATTTGGAAAAGGATATAACGGTTGACGGCGATTTGACACTTGGTTTAAATGTGGATTTAAACAAAAAAACTTTGACAGTAAATGGTAACCTTACGTTGGAAAACCCTAAAGGCGGTGCTATGACGCTTGGTGTTAAGTCGGGCAAAGAGTATACTTTGGGTGGTAAAATTACCGTTAACGGCAAATTGTTAATAAAAAATGCAAATACAATAACTATTTTGACAAATGTCTCTGCTAATGATATCGAGTTTGACAGCATTGCTCAAGGCAATTCTATAGGTAGTATTCAAGCAAACAATTCGTTTAATATAAGAAGTAGTAAAGTCGTTTTTGACCAACTAGCTTTTGGCGAAAATATAAGTAGTATTAATGCCGTAAATTCGGATATTACATTTAATAAAGCTACAAAAATCGACATTAATTTGCAAAATGCGCGTGTTCGTGCAAACAGCGATATTGGTAATGCAGTATTGGACGAGCAATCGGAACTAAGATTGGTAGGCTTTACTTACAACAATTTTAATAGCGGCGAACTTGGTACAATCAGTGGCGGTAAACTTGTTTACGTAAGTGAAAACGGCGGTTTCAAAAAAATCATCGGCACCAACACTGTTTGGATAAGTAAAGAGAGTTTGAAAGATAATAACGCATTGATTATCAATGTTCAAAACGAAAAATATATAGATTGGCTTGAGACTCCTCAATTTGCAGTTATCGAAAGAGTCGGCGATAAAGCTACGCTTGAACTTTCTTCTATCGATAGTTTAGCTACCAAAGTTTTGGTAACTATTGATAACGCGGAAACTCCTTTGGAATTTGCAATAGACAGGGACAGCGATGGTATACCGAACTACGTATTTGATTTGGGAACTGTTTTAAACACTGTAGGCAACCACTCGATTAAAATTGTATTGCGCTCTGACGAGCCCGAATTTATAAGAGATAGCGACCCTTACTTTACACAACACACACACTATATCACACTTGATAAAGTAGGAACTCCAAAGGTTGATAAAAATAACAACAATGAGTATGTTTTGACTTTTAAAGCAGTGCATTTTGCCGAAACTTACGAGATAGTTTTTGATGGTATTGTAATGACTATTAAAAATGACAATGTTAAAGCAGGGGAGGAAATTTCCTTTAATTTGAGCGGTGAGGCTAAGTTTGCTAGTTTGCTTACTACTCCCGGTAACCACTCTATAATCATTGTAGCAAAAAGCAGTGTAGATGGTATTAATTCAAGTGCTAAAGCTTATGCCAAGTTCGACCCTATAAATGTTGATTTGGCTGCTCCATCGCTTGAAATTAAGATGGACGGCGACAACTATGTGTTTAGTTGGAATAAAGTAGACAACGCATTAAGATATAAGTTGGTATTTACGGGTGTGGATAAATCGGACTACGAAATCAGTACGGGGGTAACAGAGTTGGTTATCTCAAAAGCGGATTTGGATGGCTACACTGATGTAAAATTAATTGCTATCGGCGGTAAATATTATAACGATAGCGAAACAATAAAATCGCTTGTATAAAGTGTCTGCAACGCTCAAACAATATGTGTATTTGGGCTGCAAAGTACAAGTAACCAAAAAGTATTGACAAACATATTTATATTATGATATAATTCAATTACAATTTGATAAGGCGGTTGTGGCTTGCCACAAAATTGTCAAAAGAGTAGCTAAAGTTATTGTAACAGAGAGTATAGGCCGTCGGGTGGAAGCCTATTTGCAAATGCTTTTGTGAAGTGCGTTGACATAGTCAGGCGAAGGAAATGTCGCTCGGGGCATCGTTATCTGCATACAAGAACAACTTTTTTGTTGTTGAATTAAAGTGGAATCACGGTATAGCGTCTTTATGTTATGCCGTGTTTTTGTATTTTAAGTAAAAAACTATTATAAACGTAAAAATATATGGTTATATTACAAGTATTTTTGTAAATGTCACAAAAAATCACTGTTAAAAATTGTTGCAACTATTTTTAGGTATGTGGTAATAAAAGATATATAAAAGTTGTTTTATGGTAGTTGCGTAGTAATAAATTTGATTGAGTTAGTCTAATATGGTATTTGAGGTATATTATGAAACAGTTTAAAAGTGATTTGCAAGCGGTTATGGATAGAGACCCCGCTGCAACAAGTAAATTAATAGTTTTTTTGACTTATGGTGGTTTTAGGGCTATCCGTAGGCATAGGCGTGCAAATTGGTTTTACAGGCATAAAATGGTTGGCATTGCAGAGCTTATTTCTGCAAAAACAAGGAGAAAAACAGGCGTGGATATTCATCCTGCCGCAAAAATCGGTCAAGGTGTTTTTATTGACCATGGTGTTGGCGTTGTTATAGGCGAAACTTGCGAGATAGGCGACAATGTTACGATTTATCAAGGGGTAACACTTGGCGGTACGGGTAAAGATATAGGTAAAAGACACCCAACTATAGGTAATAATTGTATGATAAGCAGTGGTGCAAAGGTACTTGGGCCTATTAATATCGGGGAGTATAGCAAAATCGGTGCGGGCTCGGTTGTTTTAAAAGACGTTCCGTCACACAGTACTGTTGTGGGTGTTCCCGGCAGAATAGTAAAAAGGCATGAAACTAAAATTGACCTTAATCAAAATGTGCCTGACCCTATTTTGCAAGAGTTTCAAAGAGTTTGCAAAAGGCTTGCCGTATTGGAAGAAAAATTGGGTATTGAGTCTTGCAAGTATTCCATTTGCAACACCGAGGTTATAGAGGATGAGGCTTATTTGCAAATGCTTGTGGAAAAAAGAGAAAAAAACAAAGAAAAACAAGAAAATTGATAACAACAGCAATAAATATATTTTAGTTTAGGAGATATCGAAATGTTAAAAGTATACAACACTTTAAGTAGAAAAAAGGAAGATTTTAACGAGCTTAACAAAGGGGAAATCACAATGTATTCCTGCGGTCCGACAGTGTATAACTACGCACATATCGGAAATTTGAGAACGTATGTTTTTATGGATTTGTTAAGGCGTGTTTTGAAGTATGACGGTTACAAACTTAAAGGAGTTATGAATATAACCGACGTCGGACATTTGACAAGCGACGGAGATGAGGGCGAGGACAAAATGGATAAAAGGGCAAAGGAAACAGGCAAAACGCCTAAGGAGATTGCCGATTATTATACTAACATTTTTATGACTGACCTTGCAAAGCTTAATATCGGTTTGCCCGAAATTATCGCAAAAGCAACCGAGCATATCGACGATATGATTCAGTATGTGCAAAGACTTGTGGATGCGGGCTTTGCTTACGAAACAAGTGACGGCGTGTATTTTGACATTAGTAAATTTCCTAAATACGGGGAGCTATCTAGGTTAAATTTAGATGAGCAAATTGCAGGTGCAAGGGTAGAGGTAAACTCGGAAAAACGCAATCCACAAGATTTTGCCGTTTGGAAAAAAGCTGACCCTAACCATATCCAACAATGGCCAAGTCCTTGGGGAATGGGATACCCCGGTTGGCATATCGAATGTTCGGCAATGAGCCAAAAGTATTTGGGAGAGGTTTTTGATATTCATACGGGCGGTGTGGACCATATACCTGTACATCACGAAAACGAGATTGCTCAAAACGAGGCTTTGACAGGCAGAAAATCTGTAGACTATTGGATGCACGGCGAATTTATGCTTGTAGATAATGGTAAAATGAGCAAAAGTTTGGGCAATACCTATACTATTGCGCAACTTGAGCAAATGGGTTACAGCCCTATGGTTTTCCGTTATTTCTGCTTAAATGCGCACTACAGGAAAAAGTTGAATTTCACTTTTGACGGTATGGATGCTGCAAAAGTTTCTTACGAAAGGTTGTGCGGTATTTTAAGGAGTCACAGCTATGGCTTGGCTTTGGTTGACCAAGATACTTTGAACGAGTTTAAACAAGAATTTGACAATGCTATAAATGACGATATAAACATTCCTATGGCACTTGGAGTGCTTTGGAAAATGACAAAATTACCATTGTGTTCGGATGTTTATAAATTGGCATTGCAAATGGATAAAGTTTTAGGTTTGTCACTTGATAAAGCAGAAGAGTATATAAAGAAAAATGGCACTGACGTTCCTGACGAGGTAGTTGCTTTGGCAGAGGAAAGATTACTTGCAAAACAACAAAAAGATTGGGCGAAAGCTGACGAATTGAGGGGTAAAATCAAAGAAATGGGATACAGCGTGCTTGACAGCAAAGAAGGTTACGAGCTTAAAAAGCTTTAAAAATAATTATTTTATTGCTTTTTAAAAATTATAGTTCAAAATACTTGCCTAAGATAAAGTAATATATTTGAAAAATTTAGTTTGAAATAAAAAAATCGGCACATTAGTGCCGATTTTTGAAGTGTTTTTGTAAATTAATATCTGCAATATATGCTTATTGTTGTTAAAATATAGCTTGCTGTCCATTCGTTTTTAATCATTTTTTTACTGTGTGCGCACATATATTTTGCTTTATTAAGCATTAATAGCAACTGTTTTTGCATTGTGACAATATGCCTTAAAAGCTTGCAATAGTCTTCTTCGTGGCTTAGTATAGGTGCATAACTGATTTGTTTGTCGGACACCGCATAGTAGCATTTTAGCGATAATGTCGATGTGGCTTTTTTAAGTTTTATTACATCGGCGATATCGTCTTTTGCGGCAAGCGGAGCTATTGTGAACAACTGTCTTAAAGCCATTATCAAATCTTGTTCGGCAAAGTATATACGTTCGAACAATTTTTTTTGTTTTGGGTCAGTACCGCATTTGGCACTTTTGCAAAGAGCCACAGGTCGGTAACCGTTTATATTGCTTTTATATTTTTCGCAATTTTCGCACATAAGCTCGCGTCTTCTTGTAATTTCGTTATATTCCTTATTCATCATATTTATTTGGTCTTCGGATGGCAATAATTCATTTTCACACATAATATCCCCCTTGGATATAATGTATGCGTCTGCTTTTGTATATTATGCTTAAAGCTGCTTTTTTTGTAAGGTGTGAGCTTATTTTTTATCTTGACTTTATATTATATTAATGTTAAAATATAAAAAAGAGAGCAAAGTAAAGGTTTTTTACTTGTGGCTCTTTTATGATTAAAAATTATGTGCATAAAAGTTTTGGAGTATTTATGGAAAAACAAATTGCTGTTGCTATGGGAGTTGAAAAAGCCGATTTGGTGCTTAAAGGCGGTAATGTTATCAATGTTTATACAGGCGAGGTGGAAGTTGCGGATATTGCGATTTCGGACGGAATAATTGCCGGTATAGGTAACTATTGCGGTAAAACGGAAGTTAATGTGCAAGGCAAGTATTTGTCACCGGGTTTTATCGACGGGCATTTGCATATAGAAAGCACAATGCTATCTCCGTCTAACTTTGCAAAAGCGGTTTTGCCATGGGGTACTACAACAGGTATTTGCGACCCGCATGAAATTGCCAATGTATGCGGCGAGGCGGGCGTAGATTATATGATAAAAGAAAGTAAAATAGTACCTTTTGATGCAATGTTTATGGCTCCTAGCTGTGTTCCTGCTACTCCTTACGAAAATAATGGTGCAACTATAGATGCTGATGGACTTGACAAGTTGCTTGATAAATGCCATGGGGTTGGCGAATTTATGAATGCCCCTGGCGTTATCTATCGTGACAGCGATGTTATGAACAAGCTTAAGTATGCAAAAAAACGAGGAGTTGTGGTAGACGGGCATTATCCTCTTGCAGGCGAAAAGGAACTTAATGCATATATAGGTGCGGGCATTACAACCGACCATGAGTGTGTAGATGTCAAGGATGCTTGCGATAAATTAAGACGCGGTATGTATGTGCTTGTCAGGGAGGGAAGTGCGACAAGGAATTTGCGTGACTTGTTCCCTATTATTAACAGCAAAACATTAAGAAGACTTGTGTTTTGTACCGATGATAGACAGGTGCATGATTTGCTTACAATCGGACATATCAATAACAATATAAAAATAGCTATAGAAATGGGCTTGTCGCCTGTGGATGCGGTTACTATGGCAACATTGAATGCTGCCGAGTGCTACAAGTTGAATGATAGGGGAGCTTTGGCTCCGGGGAAAATTGCGGATATTGTAGTGCTTGACGATTTGTATAAGTTCAATGTTTTGCAGGTTTATAAAAATGGTAAGCTTGTTGCGGAAAATGGCAAGGCGTTGTTCGATGCCCAAGTGTTAAATTGCAGCGAAGTAAGAAATACCGTTCATTGTGCACACATTAAAGCTGAGGATTTGGCTTTAAAATTAAACTCCGATATAGTAAGAGTTATGGGGATAGAGCCTCATAACGTTACTACCAAAAGCCTTGTAAAAAAAGTCAGCGTAACAAACGGAGAATATGACTTTAAGGACGGTTTAAGCAAAATTTGTGTGGTAGAAAGACACAAAAATACGGGTAATATAGGCATTGGTTTGCTTGACGGTTACGATATTAAAAACGGTGCTATTGCGGTCAGTGTAGCACATGACAGCCATAATATAATCGTTTGCGGAGATAATGACAGAGATATGGCGATTGCCGTTAATGAAATTAAACGTGTAGGCGGAGGAATGACTGCCGTTCACAATGGTAATATTTTTGATACTTTGGAGCTACCTATCGCAGGTTTAATGTGCGATAAAGATATCGACTATATTGCTACAATGACGGCAAAGCTAAATGAGTACGCTTACAAAGTTTTGAGCGTGAATAAGCAAGTCGAGCCATTTATGACATTATCATTTATGTCGTTGGTGGTAATACCGGAGCTTAAAATAAGCGATAGGGGACTATTTGACTATTCATCCTTTAATTTTGTACAAATTGAGGTGGAAAAGTAATGTTTGTTTTGGATGATATAAAAAAAATCGAGTGGATTCAGGTAGAGCCCGAGCCTTTGGGTGGAGATTTGGCAGAAGATTTGGGCAAGATTATCAATAAATTTGTCAAATTCGGCTTGAATGATTGGTGGAAATACAAAGGGTTTAACAAGGAAAGTAAAAGTGAATATCTAAGCTTAAAAGGACCTTTCGACAGGACGGTAAGACAATGTGTTTATATGGCAAAAACTATTGCCGCAGCTGTAAAGTTTAAGTTTTATGACGAAAAGGAAGTCGGACACAAACTTTATGTAGCACGTGATAGGTATATGAAACTTATACGTTCTTGCCTTTACCACCACATAGCAAATAGTACAGATGGTTGGGGCGGTTGCAGTGAGCATTTATCTGCCGTTACCGAGCTGCTTTTTGTTTGTTGGCTTGTTTGGGACAAATTAAATCTTCGTGATAAGGAATACGCCGTAAATCTTTTGAATTTGGAAGGGGAACGGGTAATCAATCAAACTATAGAATATAATTATAATTCGGACGGCACCCGAAACGACGGAGAGTGCAAAACGATTGTTAATATGGAAAACGCAAATTTGTTGTATCTAATCAGTGTTATGACTGAATCCGATAAAACAGCACAAGGCTTTCGCGAAAAGGCGATTTTGACATACAGGGCTTGTTTTGCATCCAAAAATCATGGAGATATGGCAGGATATAATGTGGATGAAGATATGCTTATCCATAGGTTTGATACAAGAAGTCCTTTTGCAACAAGCTATATAGGCGTTGGTATAAAAGCATTTATTTTTTCCAAAATTGCGGAGCAAGATTTGCCTAGCGGTGCTTGTAGGAACTTCGAAGATATTTACAAAGCTTTTTATGGTTATGAAATTCAAAGTGACGGAAAGCGAAACGGGCTATTTACTGTTTATGATAAAAAAAATAGACCTTGCGGCGGCATACTTTATCCAGACGGGATAAGAGGTGGCAGAGTCAATGAATCTGCGCTGTATGTTATGGATATTTTTGCGTATATTTTAGGTGCGGGACAAACAATAGACATTAGCTCCCGTGAATGGGCAAAAGCAAGAATGAAACTTATAGAAAAAACTTTTAAGCATAACGAAAAATTTACTTTCCAAGGTTGCAATCAATATCGTAATGTTCATGGCGAAGCAGTTTGTTCCGAGCTTACGGATTGTTATTTGGCATTGTTTTTACACTTGGTTGCCAAAAAGGCGGAAAACAATTTTGTAGATAAATTCTCTCGTGAAGAATACAGCGAAAATAATGAATAATTGAGTTGAAAAACGTAATATAATATTTGGACAAATCTATAATTAATATAATATCAATTATAATCAAAAAACAAAATACTGCCGATTTTCGATTGAAAATCGGCAGTATTTTTGTAAACAATAATAGAATGAACGAATAAAATTTTTAAAGTAAATTTATCATAGATGTAAATGGTAATACGAAATATTTATAGCTTAGGATAGATTTGAAATTGATTATCAAGTAGAAAATGTGTAAAAATTCTTATTTTTTGTAAAAATTAGTTAAACAGTATATCATAAAGTTTTTTAAATTGACTTGAAAAATATGTAATGATATAATAGCTCATATATATAATATTAATAAATAAAGGGTTAAACGATAATTCTCTTGCAATTAGGGTAGTATTATGATATAATTACAATATTATATTTATAAAAGGTGAAATACATGTTACAAGTTAATGATTTGAGTTTACAGTTTGGACAAAGGAAATTATTTGAGGAAGTTAATATAAAGTTTACCAAAGGTAATTGCTATGGAGTTATCGGTGCGAATGGTGCGGGGAAATCTACATTTTTAAAAATCTTATCGGGAGATATCGAGCCTACCCACGGCAATGTAAGTATAGGCAAGCAAGAGAGAATGTCCGTTTTGCAACAAAACCAAAATGCTTATGACGATTTGACAGTTTTGCAAACTGTTTTAAAAGGTCATAGCAGAATGTATGAAATTATGATACAAAAGGAAGCTCTTTATGCAAAAGAGGATTTTACCGAGGAAGACGGCATTTTAGCATCGGAACTTGAGGGAGAGTTTGCAGAGCTTGGCGGCTGGGAGGCAGAGAGCGAAGCGGAAACATTGCTTAACGAATTAAAGATAGATAACTCTTTAAACAATACCTTAATGGCAGATTTGGATGCAAAAACCAAGGTAAAAGTATTGCTTGCTCAAGCGCTTTTTGGCAATCCGGATATTTTGATTTTAGACGAGCCAACTAACAACTTGGATGCAAAAACCACAAGATGGCTTGAAAATTATTTGATGGATTTTGAAAATACTATCATTATCGTTTCTCACAATAGACACTTTTTAAACAGAGTTTGTACACATATTTGTGATGTGGACTTTGGGCATATAAACGTATTTGTCGGCAACTACGATTTTTGGTACGAAACCTCGCAATTACTTGCAAGACAAGCAAGGGAACAAAATAAAAAAGCTGAGGCAAGAGCAAAAGAGTTGCAAGAGTTTATTGCAAAATTCTCTGCAAATGCGTCAAAATCAAGACAAGCAACAAGCCGTAAAAAAGAGCTTGAAAAATTGACCTTGAATGATATCAAACCATCTATGCGTAAATATCCGTTTGTGGATTTTAAGTATGAAAGGGAGATAGGAAGAGAGATTTTAAAGGTTGAAAATTTGACCAAAAAAGGTTATTTTGAAAATGTCAGCTTTATGGTAAAAGCGGATGAAAAAATTGCATTTTTGGCAGATAAATCAACCACTATCACAATGCTTTTTGACATTTTGATGGGCGAGGAAAGTGCAGACAGCGGTACTATTGAATGGGGAAAAACTATTATTCCAAGCTATCTTCCCGAAAATAACTCTAAGTACTTTGATGGTTGCGATTTGAATTTGGTGCAATGGATAGGACAATATTCTCCTAAGGAGCAATATGAAGAGTTTTTGCGTGGTTGGCTTGGCAGAATGTTATTCTCCGGCGAGGAAGTTAAAAAATCCGCAAAAGTGCTAAGTGGTGGCGAAAAGGTTAGATGTATGCTTGCAAGAATGATGCTTGCAGGAGGTAACTTTTTGATTATGGACGAGCCAACAAACCATTTGGATTTGGAGTCTATCACTTCGCTTAACAAAGGTATGATAAACTTTAAAGGCAATATGCTTTTTGCAACACACGACCAAGAAATTTTGTCTACCGTTGCAAATAGGATAATCGAAATTAACGGCACTAAGGTGTTCGATAAGGAAATGAATTACGAAGATTATTTGGATATGGAATAATAATTTAAATACTAATATTTTGAAAAATTTTTCAAAAATCGGTATTAATTGCATTTTTTGAAAAGTGTGTTTAAAATAACTGAAAATTATTTTGCTTAGATATTTTTAAATATGACAGTTAAATACAAACATTAGCAAGTAATAATGAGATATTGAAAATTAAAAGAATTGTTAAAAAAATTTTGTGAATAATAAAAAATTTATAATAAGGGGTAATTATGAATTATTGGAAAGAGTTAAAAAGCTATAATGTAAATTCTATTGAAAGATACGCTGCGGGTTTTCCTTATGACGAAAAAGGGGAAACCACTGCGGTTTGTCTTGATGGGGAATGGGATTTTAAACTTGTCCCAAACCCTAAAATGATACCCGTAGACTACGAAAAAGTAGGTGCGGAGCTTAAAGATTTTAATAAAATCGAAGTACCGTCAAATTGGCAAATCAAGGGATACGGACAACCAATTTATACAAACTATATTTATCCGTATGCGTTGGCACAATTTAATGTACTTGCTATCCCTCACGTAAAAAACAGATATAACGAAGTTGGCTGCTATGTGACCGAATTTGAAGTGGAAAGCTTGGATAAAGATATATTCATTCGTTTTGACGGAATTAACAGCTGTGGGGATATTTATGTAAACGGCGAGTTCGTAGGTTTTTCGGAAGATACGTTCAGTCCGCAAGAATACAATATTACCGATTTTGTAAAAGTCGGCAAAAACAAACTTGCGGTTTCTGTATACAGGTACACTACGGGCAGCTATCTTGAAGACCAAGATATGTGGAGAATCTCGGGTATTTTTCGTAGTGTTTGGGTTAATTTCAAGCCTAAAATGGAAATTGCAGACTATTTCACACACTCACAGTTGTTCAACGACTATCGTTCCGCAAGATTTTTTACGGATATAGAGGTAGAATCGAGGGAGATTACCGCAAGCAATGTATGCGTTCGCGTAAAATTGTCTTATGACGGCGAAGATGTTGCTATCATGGAAAGTAATTTGTTTTCCATTGCAAAAAACAGCAATCAAAAAATAAGCTTGCAAGCAGATTTGGAAAAAGTTGTGCTTTGGTCGCACGAATTTCCTAATTTGTACGATGTGCAAGTAGAGTTGATTAATGACGGCAATGTTATAGATTGTCGCAAATCTCAGTTCGGTTTCCGTGAAATCAAAATAGAGGGGATGCAAAACGACAAAGGACCTTTTATCAAGTTAAACGGTAAAGTTATTAAAATCTTTGGTGTAAATCGTCACGAGTTCCACCCTGACTACGGTCATGCAGTGCCTGCGGACTTAATTGAAAAGGATATAAAACTTTGTAAAGCAAATAATATAACTTCTATACGTAACAGCCATTATCCAAATCAAGATGTGTTTTATGAGCTGTGCGACCGATATGGCATATTAGTTATGGCTGAGACAAACTTGGAAACACATGGTTTGGCAATGTTTTTGCCTAAGAGCAGCAAAAAGTGGGTAAATCAATGTATTTACAGGGCTACCAATATGGTAAAAAGGTTGAAAAATCATCCTTGCATTATAAGTTGGTCGCTTGGTAACGAGGCAGGCTTTGGCAAAGACTTTTTCGAAATGAAAAAAGCAGTCTTAAAGCTTGACAGTTCTAGGTTTATACATTATGAGCCGGACCAATCGGGTAAAGTAGGGGATGTGCTTAGCGAAATGTACTCTAAGGTGGAAAAAATGCCTGTGATTGGCAAAAACGAGCCAATGCGTCACTGTGCTGCATTGTGGTCTCCGTTCGGTTCGAAATATACGCCTGACATGTATCGCGATTTGCCTTTTATCGAGTGTGAGTATGCACATTGTATGGGTAACAGCTTGGGCAATTTTAGCGATTATTGGGATATGTTTTGGAAGTATGACCGTTTGGCAGGAGGTTATATTTGGGACTTTGCCGACCAAAGCATACGTACAAACGAAAACGGAAAAGATAAATGGAATTATGGCGGAGACTTTGGGGATAAACCAAATGCAGGAAGATTTGCGTTTAACGGTATTGTAAGGGCAGACCGTTCCCCTAATCCGGCACTATTCGAAGTAAAATATCAATATCAACAAGTAAAATTCGGTTTACAAGATAATAACCTGACTATTTTAAATAGATATCGTTTTACCAACTTGGCGGACTTTGATATAGTAATTTCCGTAAAGGCTGAGGGTAAGGAAATTTACAGCAGAGTTTTAAATGTAGAATGTCCTCCTGATATGACAGTTAGTACCGAGCTTTTGGATAAACAAGTAATCTTCCCAAAAGACAAGGAAATTGTTTGCGATATCAAAATGCTTACGAAAATCGATAGTATTTTTGCAAATAAGGGGCATGTCGTGGCTATTGAGCAGTTTGTTTTGCAAAAGTTTGATTATGCACCTAAAGCTATGTTTGCGGGCTCGACTTATACACAAGACGGCGATAACTATGTTATAACTTGCGGAAAAACGGAATATATTTTGGCTCAAAATGGTGGCATAATCTCCGCAAAGGTTGACGGATGCGAAAAGCTTAACGCACCTATAATGCCAAATTTCTTTAGGGCAACTATTGATAATGATGCTTTACCTCAAGTACCAAAAATCATAGCGGATATAATCATGGGTGTAAGTGCTTTTAAAAATGCCAGAAAAACACTTCGTGCAAAAGCTATTACATTTAGTTACGATAACGGATTGGTTGTTGCTGATATCAAATGGAGTATGAAATATTTAAAGAGCTTAAATACAACTTACAAGTTTGGCGGAGACGGCACTATTGATATGGCAATGCAAGTTCAATGTACAAAAGACTTGGAAAGATACGGCTTTACTTGGAAACTTACAGATGGTTTGGACGGCGTAGAAATGTATGCAAAAGGTCCGCAAGAAAACTACTGTGACAGAGCTACCGCCGCTAAAATAGGCTTGTATAACGGGATGGCAGAAGATTTTATTCACGATTACCTATATCCGCAAGAAAACGGCAATCACACAGGTGTACGCTTTGCAAATATCGGTGGCGAAAAGGGTATAAGTTTGCGTGCGGTTGAAAAGCCTTTTGAAATGACGGTACATCCTTATACGGTTGATATGTTACACAATGCAAAACATTCCTGTGAACTAGAAAGGGAGAATGCTCTTACAATTTGTGTGGATGGTAAACAGCGCGGAGTAGGCGGAGATATCCCTGCAATGGCAAATACAAAGCCTAAGTATAAAATTTTGCCAAAGCAAAACCATACATTAAGGTTTACACTTAAATTTAATTAATTTTAATATTATAATTATTAATTACACTGTATATTATGTACGGTGTAATTTTTTTGTAAATGCTTTTATAAAATAAAAGTCGAGTTTTTAAGGTTACTATCGAACAATGCACAAAATTGACATTGGGTTGATAAAAATACTCCTTTTTATGCGTAAAACTTTAATTTTAGTATATTTACGGCTAAATATAAGTAACAAATATAAGTGTGTTTGTGCAATTGTACTTTAGCACGGTAAAGTATTTGCAAAAATCAAAGAAATTACCGAAAAACACTTTACAACTTTAGCGTACTAAAGTATAATAGTAGCATAAACAAAAAACAAGATTGCAAAATGCAATTAATAAGGAGAATAAAAATGAAAAAGAAATTAGGTATTGTGCTAGCAGTAGTAGCAACAGCAGTAATCTCAATCGTCAGTCTAGTAGGTTGTGCAAAACCAGATACAGATTTAAAAACCCCTACAGCACAAACAGATGCTTTAATGGATGTGCAAGCTAATCAAGCAGACATAGCTATCGTTGATGGTGTATTTGCAGGATACACTTTGGCACAAGAAGGCAACTCTTATGACAAATTAACGATTATCGAACTAGAAGATTTCAAACCTGAAGCTGAGTCTTATGGTGTAGCGGCAAAGAAAGGTAAAACAAAATTGATGAATTTTATCAACAAAAGACTTTATGAAATTAAAGATACCGATTACAAAGAAATTTGCAAAAAATACGGTCTACAGAGCAGAGCAGTTGAATTTGCAGCACCTACAGGCGAATGGGAAGATTGGAAGAGCGAAATTGTAAATAATACAATCACTATCGGATTTACAATCGCACCGCCTTATGGTATGGGGTCAAATGAAGCACCGGAAGGTTTTGACTTTGATTTGGCAAAAGCAGTTTTCGCTGACCAAGGTATTACTATTAAAGGAAAAGTAATTGAATGGGATAGCAAATTTGATGAGTTAAATTCTAATGCAATCGATTTGGTTTGGAATGGTATGACAATTAGAAAAGGTTTTGAAGACAAAGCTGAAATTTCTGTACCTTACTTAACAAATGAGCAAGTTATCGTAGCAAGAAAAGATAAGGCAAATAGTTATAAGAAAATTGAGGACTTGAAAGGTTGTATAATCTCCGTAGAAAAAGGTTCCGCAGGAAATAACGAAGCTTTAAAAATCTTTAATACTATCGATAATGAAGTATTTGCAGCTTGGTTAGAAAAAAATCCTGAGCAAAAAACTGTATGGGAAGAAATTAAATAACATAAAAGTTATTTATCAAGGTTATTATGAGTATTCAAGTTATAATGGATAGTTTATTTAAAGGCTTTGGCATGACGGTAGCAATATTTTTTGCTACCCTTGTCATTGCTTTGCCTTTAGGACTTATTTTTTCATTTTTACAAAAAAGCAAGATAAAAATAGTAAGCGGACTTATGAATTCCATAATTTGGGTAGTAAGAGGTACTCCGCTAATGTTGCAATTAATGATTATATATTATGGTCCGGGGCTACTTTTTGATGTAAGATTAAGGGATTTTGAGTTTACAGCTACAATAATTGCTTTTGCAATAAATTATGCTTGTTATTTTTCGGTAATATTCAAAGGTGGTATAAACGCTGTCCCAAAAGGTCAATACGAAGCTTGTCAAGTTTTGGGTATGAAAAAATCTCAAGCATTTGTAAATGTTGCAATGCCGCAAATTTATAAAAATATATTGCCTCCAATGAGTAACGAAATTATTACATTGGTAAAAGATACTTCGATAGCAAGAGTTATTGGTTTGCCGGAATTATTGTTTAGAGCTAACAGCATAAGAAGTATTACCGCAAATATTTGGCCTATGTTTGGCACAGGAATTTTTTATCTTGTATTTGTTGGAATATTGTCAATCGTATTTGCACAGCTTGAAAAGCGAACAAATAGGTACAGGTAAGGGAGGATTTTATGGAAAAGATTTTGGAAATAAAAAATTTGAATAAGTCCTTTGGATTAAACCATGTACTTAAAGATATAAGCTTTAGTATGCAAAAGGGCGAAGTAATTGCAATTATCGGCTCAAGCGGTGGCGGAAAGTCAACTTTGCTAAGATGTTTAACATTTTTGGAAAAAGCACAAAGCGGAAGTATTTGGATTGGCGGGGAAGAAATTGTCCCAAGTGAATTACAACCTGTAAAACCTAAGTTTATGTTTGTGCAAAAGTTGCCTTGCGGCAGTGGCAAAAAGTTTAAGTTTGTAAATAAATATGAGGAAAACGGTAAGAAAAAATTTAAGTTTTTTACTACAGTACCCGTAGATATGACTTACAAATATAATTTTTTCAAAAAATATATCCCTACGGATGAAAACGGAAATCCACTTTCCGAAATCAATGTTAGTCTATATCCGAAAGACAATGTTTTGAGGGAAAAAGCGTTGAAAATGGGACTTGTTTTTCAAGATTTTAATTTGTTCCCACACAAAACAGTGATAGAAAACTTGATAATGGCGCCAATGTTGGTTAAAAATATGGATAAGCAAGTAGCTATAAATTTAGCAAAAGAACAACTTGCAAAAGTAGGACTATCCGATAAGGAAAACGCATATCCTTGCGAGATAAGCGGCGGACAAAAACAAAGGGTTGCAATAGCAAGAGCACTTTGCCTATCTCCTGAAATTTTGTGTTTTGACGAGCCGACTTCGGCACTTGACCCAGAGCTTACAGGCGAGGTATTAAAAGTTATAAGCGGACTAAGGGAAAGCGGTACAACAATGCTAATCGTTACGCACGAAATTATGTTTGCAAGGGAAATTGCGGACAAAGTAATCTTCCTTGATGGCGGTAAGATTTTGGAGTATGGCGATGCAAAAGCAGTTATCGACAACCCAACAGAGCAAAGAACAAAAGAGTTTATGGATAAAATACTTAAGGCATAAAGGGGGAGAAAATGTCGAATTATGAAGAATTTTTGCCCGATTTGTATAAGGCAATAACGGATATAGAAAGCGTGGAGGAATGTAAGGCTTTGTTTGACGACCTTTGTACATATAAGGAAGTTGAGCAAATGGCTCAACGTTTAAGAGCGGCAAAACTTTTGTTGGAAGGTATGACTTACAACGAAGTAATATCACAAACAGGTATTTCTTCCGCTACATTAAGCAGAGTTTCCAAGTGCGTAAATCACGGCTCGGACGGCTACAAAAAAGCAGTGGAAAAATCTATATTAAAATAATAAAAAAGATTGCGAAATCGCAATCTTTTTTATCTATTTATATGTTGGCTATTGTTTGTTATTTGTAAATTTGACATTGTAAATAAATCATCATTTAAAAATTCGTTTATTGTTATGCCAAAGGCATTACATATTTTAAGTATTGTTACAATGTCGATATCTTTGTATTTGCATTTAAGTATTTTGTTCATACTATAATGAGATATATTCGTTTTTGTCTCCAACATTTGTTGAGAAATATTTTTTTCTTGCATTAAATTTTTTGTTTTTATTGCTATTGCCTCAATTAAAGTCATAAAAACTCCTTTTTTAAAATGTTAATGTACATATTATATCAAATAAAATTGGAAATGTATTGGTTAAGTCTTAAAAGACTTAAAAAATTTCAACATTTATATTTAATTAACTTATCAAAAACATTTTAAATATTTTGCTAAAAGCAATATAACTAAATTTTATGGCAGATAATAAATAAAATTTTAAGTTAATTATTTATTATTGCTTGTAAATTTTTACTAATTTGTGCTATACTAAAGTAGAAAAAATTATAAAACCTACAAAGGAGATTTATATATATGTACAAAATTAACAATCCTATCGCAGAAAGTTTGAAAGGCAAAGTAATTATGGATGTTACCACTGTTGAGCAAGCTAAAATCGCTGAGGCAGCAGGTGCTGGTGCAGTTATGGCTTTGGAAAGAGTTCCTGCAGATATCAGAAGAGAGGGCGGCGTAAGCCGTATGAGCGACCCTAAAATGATTAGGGAAATTCAAAAAGCAGTTAAAATTCCTGTAATGGCTAAATGCAGAATCGGTCATTTTATAGAGGCAAGATTACTTGAGGCTATGGATATTGATTTTATCGACGAAAGTGAGGTTTTAACTCCTGCAGACGATGTTTATCATGTTGACAAAATGTCTTTCAAAGCTCCATTTGTTTGCGGTGCAAGAAACTTAGGCGAAGCTCTTCGCCGTGTGCAAGAGGGTGCAAGCATGATAAGAACTAAGGGCGAGGCAGGTACAGGAGACGTTGTTCAAGCTGTTAGACACATGAGAGCAATGCAAGCGCAAATGAGAGCAGTTAAGGCTATGAGCCCAGACGAACTTTATGAGGAGGCAAAGCAACTTCAAGTTCCTTACGATTTGATTAAGTTTGTTCACGAAAACGGCAAATTGCCTGTTCCAAACTTCTCAGCTGGTGGCGTTGCAACTCCTGCAGATGCAGTTTTAATGAGGCATTTAGGTGCAGAGGGTGTATTTGTAGGTAGCGGTATATTTAAGTCCGGCAACCCTGCAAAAAGAGCTGATGCAATCGTTCGCTCGGTAGAAAATTATATGGACTATGATTTGATTGCAAGATTGTCCGAAGATTTGGGCGAGCCAATCGTTGGTATCAACTGCGACGAAATCAAAATCAAAATGGAAGAACGCGGTCAATAATTAATAAACAAAAAATAATAAAAAACCGAAATTTATTTTCGGTTTTTTTCTTTAAAAATGCTAATAAAAAAGGAACACTCAAACTGAGTGTTCCTTAATTTTTGCCAAAAGTAGCATTATTAGTACCGATTTTCAAAGGTTTTTTTACTTGTTTTTAAGCTAATGTCAAAATGTATTTTATTTGCTTTGCATTTAATATTGTGTAATTCCAAGTAAATAGTCAGCAGATATATCCAAAATTATACATACTTGTTTAAGCTTTTCGTAGTCAAGCTGATACCTGCCACTTTCATAAGTTTGGTATTGCTGTAAAACCATTCCCATTTTTTCCGCCATTACTTTTTGAGTAAAGCCTTTTGCCTTGCGTTCGTTTTTTAATCTTCTTCCTAATTCTTGTGCTATCATAATCCCTCACTACTTATTAGTTTGTAACAATGCTAATCGTTTATCACTAATGTTGTAGTGCAAACCACTGTAAAATGCTTGACTTGCAGTGTAAAGCACTGTATAATAAATTTCGTATAGGAGGTCTTATTATGCATAAATCAAAAAGGTTATTGATATTTATTTTAATTGCTTTAATGCTGACAATGTCGGTTATTTTGATAGGATGTGATAAAAACGAAAGTAAAAATGAGGAGCAACCTCAAGATATTATTGAAACTTTTAAATACGACCTGTCTAGCAATGGATATTACGTAAGTGAGTTGTTGGATGCAAAAGCAACGGATATTGTTATTCCGTCTAAGTATAACGATATAAATGTTGTAGGGATAAAAAACAATGTATTTGACGGATGTAAAAATATAAAAAGCGTTACTATACCTAACGGAGTGACTGAAATAGGGGAAAGTGCGTTTAAAGATTGCAAACAACTAATCAAAATAAATATACCTGAAACTGTTACCAAAATCGGAGATTACGCATTTAAAGGTTGCAATGCTCTTACAAGTATGTCTTTACCAAACAGTTTGACAAGTTTGGGTATAGGTGCATTTGAAAGATGTAGTAATCTTGCGGAAATAAAAATTTCCGAAAATGTTGCAGTTATTAAAAGCAATACTTTTTACGAGTGTTATAGTCTTAAGGAAATAGTTTTATCCGACTGTGTGTCAGTGATAGAGAATAGTGCCTTTTATGATTGTAGAGGTATAAGCAGTTTAACATTAGGAAATGGAATTACAAAAATAGGGAGTTACGCTTTTGGAGGATGTAGCAATTTAACAAAAATCACAATTCCTGAAACGGTTGGTCAAATTGATAGTAGGGCGTTTGAAAGATGTAGTAAATTAAATGGTATTTATATAACAAATTTGCAAGCTTGGTTTAATATATATTTTCAAGATAGTTTATCTAACCCGTTGTATTATGCAGGCAAATTGTATTTGAATAACCAAGTAATCAGTGATTTAATAGTACCAGATAGCGTTAAGGTTATAAAAAATAATACATTTGTCGGTTGCAATGCTTTAAAAAGTGTGACTTTGCATGAAAATATAACGGAAATAGGGGAAAGTGCTTTTTATTTTTGCAGCGGACTTACCGATTTAACACTACCAAATAGTGTGGTTACATTGGGCGATTTTGCGTTTAGAGATTGTAGCGGACTTACCAGCGTTGTTATTGGCAACAAATTGCAAAGCATAGGCATACAAGCATTTTATGTATGTACAAGGTTAATCGATTTGACAATTTCCGACAGCGTAGTCAGTATCGGCGAAAGTGCGTTTGGTCTTTGTCGTAGCCTTGTAACTTTGGAAATTCCAAATGGCGTAACTCAAATTGGTGCCAGAGCTTTTGAATATTGTAATTCTCTAGAACAAGTTAAAATATCGGAAAGTGTAAATTTTATTGGAGATTATGCTTTTGAACAATGCAGTGAACTTAGAGCAGTTTTAATAAACGACTTAGAGGCATGGTGTAATATAGATTTTGGTGCAAACCGTTCAAACCCATTATATTATGCACATAATTTATATTTAAATGAAGCGTTGATAACCGAATTGGTAATACCTGAGGCGATAACTCAAATAAAAAACAATACGTTTGAGGGGGGTAGCGAGTTTGTATCTATCACAATCTCCAATAGTAAAGTAAGTATAGCAAAATATGCTTTTGACGGGTTTTCAAAGTTAACGCGTATTATTTTTGGGGGTAGTATGGTTGATTGGAAGAAAGTTACAAAAGAGGTAGCTTGGAGAGATACAGGGGAGTTTATTGTAGAGTGTACCGACGGAACACTTAACAAGGCAGGAGAAGTTGTAGAAGAAAAAGAAATTAATTAAAAATACAAAAAATCACTTTGAATTTGTCAAAGTGATTTTTATTATAATTCACAATTTAAGGAATTCCAACTAATCATTTACATAATTCTTCAATAGCTTTCACATAGATTTTATACATATTTTCCAAATCGGAAAGTTTTGCTTTTTCATTTTTTTGATGAATAGTTGACTCTTGATTAGGGAAAATAGGACCGAAAGCAACGGCTACCGGCAAAGCTCTTGCATAAGTTCCTCCGCCGATAGTTATAGGCTTTAAGTTTTCGCCCGTAACATCGCCGTAAGCTTTTAATAATTTAGTGCAAAGCGGGTGGTCGGGAGCAATGTAAAGAGGATTATGGAAAAAACCATATTCCACAGTTCCGTTATCAAATGTTTTGCACAATTTTTCATAAAGTTGTTCCCTTGTAATGCAAAGAGGATGTCTTATATCAAGACTAAAGGTTATATTTTCGCTGTCGCTGGAGATTGTACCGATATTTATTGTTAAATTCCCACTAATTTCGTCGCTGCATTTAATATTGTAATTTGAGCCGTCGGTGTTGCAAATTATGTTTGCAAAATTTTTGGCGGTTTGGTCATAATCGGATAAAAATTTGACAACTTTCCAAAGAGCATTGTCCCCAAGATGTGGGGAAGAGCCGTGAGCGGATTTGCCGCTTGCGGTAAGTGTGTTTCCGTCCACAGTTACGCCAAAGTTGTTATTTGCAGGTAATTTTTCCGCCATTTCGTCGCAAACAACACATTTGATTTTATCCATAACCATATTGGCACGCTCGCCACCGCACACGCTTACGACATATTTAGGCTTTTTGATATGCACTGTAAAGTAAGCTACGCCTTTTTCGCAGTTTATGACAGGAAAATCTCCGTCAGGAGTAAAAGCTATGGTAGGTATTTCCTCCAATTCACAGTACTTGTCTATACATTGCCATCCCGATTCTTCATCGCAACCAAAAATAATACGTATACGTTTGTTAGGCACAAAACCGCTGTCGATAAGTTGTTTTGTGGCAAACAAAGTTGCTAGGATAGGACCTTTGTCGTCAAGTACCCCGCGGCCGCATAAATAACCATCGATAATATCTCCGCCTAATGCAGGGATATCCCAATCGTTACCGATAGGAACGGTGTCTAAATGCCCCAAAATACCAAGCATTTCTTCCCCTTCTCCTATTTCGGCATAGCCGTAGTAGCCGTTTCCGTAAAAAGTTTTAAAGCCCAAACTTTCGGCAATGGCAAGCGCTTTCCTCAAGCAATCGTCCACGCCCACGCCAAAAGGTTTGCCGTCAACGGCATTGCTTTCCACGCTATTTATTTTTATAAGTTCCTTAGCCGCGTTTAAATACTCGTTAAAATAATTCATAATCACTCCGCATAAAGTTATTTGGTTAAAAGCTAAATCAAAAGTCTTCTTAATTATAAGTATATACTATTAGCAAATAAATGAGAACTAATTTGAATAAAGTTATTTAAAATATTGCAAAAAAAATACAAAGGTGGTATAATATTTGCGTATATTAAAAAATTAAAGTAAAAAATTTAGCAGTAGGGGATAAATATGGCAGTTCATGATGGACATAGGGACAGAATGAGAAAGAGAATCGAGCAGTATGGCATCGATAGCTTGCAGGACCACGAAGTCTTGGAATACTTGTTATATGCTGTTGTGCCGCGTAAGGATACTAACGAGCTTGCCCATACTATACTAGATGAATTTGGAAGTTTGGGTAACGTCTTTGACCAGCCGATTGAAAGATTGCAAAAGGTTAAAGGCATAAGCTATAATATGGCAATATTTTTACACAGTTTAAGCGATGTAAGCCGTAGGTATTACAGGAAAAGTTTAGACGATGTTTATATCAACAATATTGAAAATGTACTTTCGCTTATGCAACCTATAATGGTTACTTTGCCAAGGGAAGAAATACACATGCTTATGGGCGATAGTGCAGGCAAACTAATAAAAAGAGTGGTCTTAAACAGAGGTGTGGTTAACGAAGCTTTTTGTAATGTAAGAGAAATTGCGGATATAGCTTTAAGGAATGAGTCTTGCAAAGTCATATTGGTGCACAATCATCCGTCGGACAATGTTACGCCAAGCGTGGCAGATAAAAATTTGACCGAGCAGTTATACCTTACGCTAACAATGTTGGGCATACGGTTTGACGACCATATTATTATAGCAAAAAGCGGATATTTTTCGTTTAGGCAAAGCGGTTTATTAGACTCGATGAGTAACGGAAGATTTGAACTGCTTCGCGGAAGAATTAAGGATGTAAGATATTAACTGCCTTTTAATACCGATTTTTGTAAGGTTTTTAAAGTAATTTCAATTTATAATATTATATAGTAAACTTAAGGAGTGTTGATTGATAATGGAAGTAAGAACAAGATTTGCACCAAGCCCTACGGGTTTTATGCATGTCGGAAATTTGAGAACATGTCTATACGGATATTTGTTTGCGAAAAAAAATAACGGTAAATTTATTTTGAGGATAGAGGATACAGACCAAGAAAGGTATGTAGAGGGTGCTGTTGAAATAATTTATAACACATTAAAAAAAGCGGGCATAGAGCATGACGAGGGCCCGGATAAGGATGGCGGAGTAGGTCCGTACATTCAAAGCGAGAGGAAAGCTATTTATCTTGAGTATGCAAAAAAACTTGTGGAATTGGGCGGAGCTTACTATTGCTTTTGCGATAAGGAAAGGCTTGATAGTTTGGCAGGCGAAAACGGCATCAAAAAATACGATAAACATTGTATGAATTTAACCCCTGAACAGGTGCAACAAAAGCTTGCAAGAGGCGTGCCTTATGTTATTAGGCAAAATATACCGCAGGATGGTGTTTCTTCCTACAACGATATGGTATTTGGCGAAATTGCAGTGCCTAATGCGGATATGGAAGACGGAATACTTATTAAAAGCGATGGTATGCCAACCTATAACTTTGCAAACGTTGTAGACGACCATTTAATGAATATAACTCACGTTATTCGCGGTATGGAGTATTTGTCAAGCACTCCTAAATACAATTTAATGTACGATAAGTTCGGTTGGGAAAGACCGCAATATATGCACTTGCCACCTATCATGCGTGACGCCACACATAAACTATCCAAAAGACACGGGGATGCAAACTTTGAAGATTTTCTTGAAAAAGGATATTTGGTACCCGCTATTGTAAACTATATAGCACTTTTAGGTTGGGCACCTAGCGATAATAGGGAAAAAATGAGTATGGCAGAGCTTATGGAGGCTTTTGATATTAAAGGTATAAGCAAAAGCGGTAGCATTTTGGACGAGGCAAAAATGAAATGGCTAAACTCGCAATATATCAAAGAGCTTAGCGAGGACGAATTTGTTGCACTTGCAAAACCGTTTTTCGAAAAGAGCAAAGCAGCAGGCAAATACGACTATAAAAAACTTGCAAAATTGCTTATCCCTAGGGTGGAAATTTTGAGCGATATCCCAAGTAAAATCGACTTTTTGGAAGAGTTTGAGGGCTATGATAAGGAGTTGTACGAAAACAAGAAAAACAAAATGGACAAGCAGATTGCTGTAGAAATTTTGGAAAAGTGCATACCTAAATTTGAGCAAACGGATGATTACAGCGAGGAAAATTTGCAAGCAATTATATCCGAAATTATCGAGCAAGGCGGATACAAAAAAGGTCAAGTATTTTTGACAATAAGGCTTGCATTGACGGGTGCACAAATGACCCCGGGCGGTGCTACCGAAATGGCAGATTTGCTTGGCAAGCAGGAAACAGTTCGCAGGCTTAAATACAGCTTGGAGTATTTGAAAGGTTGAAAATGAAAGTTTATTTACCTATAGCAAAAGAATATCTTTCCGAAAAGGAAATTTTAGGGCTCAATCCGTTAGTTTTGGCTTTTGTGGGGGATAGCGTACAGCAACTTATGGTAAGGACAAAGCTAGCATCTACTTCTACTGCAAAAGCAGGGGAACTGCACAAATTACAAAGTGAACAAATAAAAGCCTCCGCACAGGCAAAATATATGGACGAAATAATGTCCATTTTGACGGAAGATGAAATCGCAATATTTAAAAGGGCACGCAATACTCACATGAATACAATGGCAAAAAATGCAAGTGTTGCAGACTATAAAAAGGCGAGTGGTTTTGAGGCGGTTATCGGATATTTGTACCTTTTGGGCAAAAACGAAAGGCTGGAAGAATTGTTTGAGTTTATAGAAAAAAACGACAAGATTAATAATTGATTGAATAGGAAAATTTATATGATAATCGAAGGCAAAAATGCTGTTAAAGAGGCAATAAAAAGCGGTGTTACCATATCCGAGCTAAAAGTTCAAAAAGGTATTCACGACAATGACAATGTAATAGGTCTTGCCAAAGACAAAGGGATACGGTTTGTTTTTTGCGACAAAATAAAAATGGATAAACTCAGCGAAAGTAAAAAGCACCAAGGTTTTATCGCAACTTGTGAAGACTTTAAATATTCTACAATAGCTGATATGAGGGAACTTGCTGCGAAAAAAGGCGAAAAACTTTTTATTATCATCCTTGACGGGGTGGAAGACCCTCATAATGTAGGCAGTATATTAAGGGTAGCCGATTGCAGTGGCGCACATGGCGTAATTTTGCCAAAACACAGGGCCTGTTCGGTCAACGATACGGTTGTAAAAGTTTCCAGCGGTGCAAGCAACTATGTCAAAGTAGCAATGGTAACCAATATAAATGATACGATAAGGGAACTGAAAGAAGACTTTGTAAAAATCGTATGTGCCGAAGCGGATGGTAGTCCTATGTACAAAGTGGATATGACAGACGATATCGCAGTGGTTATAGGCAGTGAGGGTAATGGTGTAAAAGCATTGACAAGAAAGCTTTGCGACCAAGTGATAAGCATACCTATGAAAGGAAATGTTAACTCTTTAAACGCTTCGGTTGCAAGTGGGATAATCTCATTTGAAGTGATAAGACAACGAAATTTTAAATGATTGAAAGTGTAAAAAGTTTTATGAATAAGGGAATATGATTTAAACTATTTAGAGGGGCTAAAATTATGAAGTTTTTGATTGTGGAACAAAATGAGGGGATAAACCACAATATTTCGGTGCTTTTGTCCGAATACAAAGGTGGCAGTACTTGTGAGAGTGCCTATGATTTGGATAGAGGACTTGATATGGCAATCGTCGGCAAGTACGATATGATTGTAATAGGTTGCAATGGCGTTAAAACAGCCGTAAAAAATTTGATTACCAAAGTTAGGGTAGATAATTCGGTGCCTATTGTAGTGCTGTCCAACGATAAGGATTTAGAGGTAAAAATAGATTTATTAAACAGCGGTGCAGATAGTTATATGCCTTATGATTTTGACAACAACGAATTTCTTGCCGTAATAAACAGCGTGTTACGTAGGTATTACTGCAATTTCGGAACAAATATTTATGAGTTTAAAAACTTGCAAATAAACTTTTTTGAGCGTTCCGTTAAAATAGACGGCGAACAAATGAATATCGTTGCCAAAATGTACGAAGTTTTTGAGTATATGGTAAGACATAAGGAAATTATAATTTCCAAAAACACATTGTTTAACAGGGTATGGGGATTTGAGAGTGAAACTACTTTTTCGGTGGTAGAGGTTTATATAAGCAAACTACGCAAGTTGCTTGAAAAAGGTGGGCTTTCCAATCATTTACAAACTATAAAAAATGCAGGATATTTGTGGACGGAAAAGGAAAACGCAAACAATTAAATTAACATTATAAAAATAGCGTCAAAAATCGGTACTATTATCGGTTTTTGACAATTTTTAAGATAAAAAAGTCTATATCGGCAATAAAAAATATGCTTTTGCATAATAAATAAGCAAATAAATTACTATAAGGTGAAATATGATTTTTTATTACAACAGCAGAGATTTGAAATACAAAAATCCTTTTGGTGCAGTAGCATGTGGCAAACAAATCGATTTTAAAATTACCGCTCGCGACGGTATTTTTGTAGAGAGCATTTATCTTGTTTTGACAAAGGACGGAGAGGATGATTGTTACTACCAAATGAACTACCAAGGTGCCGAGGATGGACACTCTGTTTTTGCATTATCTTTAAGTATAAATGACAGCGGGTTGTATTGGTACAAGTTCGTGACAAACACTGAGCTTGGCAGTTTTGTTTTTGGTAAAGGGGAAAATGCAGAGCTGTTGCAAAATGCAGAGCCTTATAGTCTTACTGTTTACAGTGAGGAATGTTTTGCACCGCAAACTCAAAGCGGCGGTGTTATTTATCAAATCTTTGCAGATAGGTTTAATAAAGGCGAAGACAAGGCTTGTACTTGGAATAAAGATGGTATATTAAAAGATTGGGAGCAAGATGTAACAATAGTCGACAGCGATGGAGTTTTTCGTGCCAACGATTTTTATGGTGGCAACTTGCAAGGAATTATCGATAAACTAGACTACATAAAAGGTTTAGGCGTGACAATGATATATTTGTCGCCAATTTTCAAGTCAAGCTCCAACCACAGGTATGATACAGGCGACTACATGTGCATTGACGAGCTTTTGGGTGACGAAAGTTCACTTGCAAGGCTAATTGCAAAAGCTAAGGAAAAAGGTATAGGAATAATGCTTGACGGAGTGTTTAACCACACGGGCAGTGACAGTAAATATTTTAACAAACTTGGCAAGTATGATAGCTTTGGTGCTTATCAAGGCATAAAATCTCCTTATTACGATTGGTATTATTTTATCAACTATCCTGACGAATACGGCTGTTGGTGGGGGATAACTGTTACTCCGACCGTCAATAAAAACAACGAAAGCTATCGCAAATTTATTTTGGGCGAAAACGGTGTGCTTGATAAATGGACAAAATTCGGACTAGCAGGTTGGCGTTTGGATGTTGTAGACGAATTGGATATCGAGTTTGTCAACGATATAAGAAAAAGAGTAAAAAGCGTGGATAAAAATGCTTATGTAATCGGCGAGGTGTGGGAAGATGCCTCTACAAAAATTGCATACAGCAAAAGACGCCCTTATTTGCAAGGCAATCAACTTGACGGCGTTATGAATTATCCTTTTAAAAATGCTATTATTGATTATGTATGGAATAAGGATATAAATAAATTTATAAATAATATAATGACTATTTATGAAAATTATCCGCTTTGCGCATTAAACTCCTGTATGAACTTTTTGGGTACTCACGATACCGTAAGGGCATTGAATACTTTTTGCGACTACAATATAGATGGTACAAGCAAGCAAGATAGGTTGCAAATAAAACTACCCGAAGAAGTAAAAAGCAGAGCAAAAGAAAAATTGAAACTAGCAACTGCCATTTTGTATGCGTTGCCGGGGCTGCCTACAATTTTTTACGGGGACGAAGTAGGGCTTGAAGGGTATGAAGACCCAATCAACCGCAGACCATTTCCTTGGAATAATATGGATAACCAATTATTGGAACATTATAAAAGCCTTGGAAAGTTACGTTCGAAATACAAAAAAGCTTTTAGCGGCACAATGGAAATATTTGCGGATAATGGCTTGTTGTATATTATACGAAAAAGTGCCGATAATACACAAAATATACACTTTATATACAATAATAGCGAGACTAAAAAGCAGATTTTAGCCAAAAATTGCGTAAACTGTGTAACAAATAAAGCTATGGACGGCGAGATTTCTCTAAAGGTTGGCGATTTTGCGGTGTTGAAATACAAAAATGTATAAAAACTATTCAAAAACTGTATTTTATACATAAAATTAGCAAAAAATACAAATTTTTTCAGATTTATGCAAAATTTATTCAAAAATTAGTTGATTTATGCATATATGTATGTTAGAATGTATACACAAAACAAGAAATAAATTTTTTGAGAGGACATAAAAATGAAAAAATTTAAGACATTATTTATTGCACTTATGGTACTAGTTACTGCCGCTATTGCTACTTTCGCTCTAGTAGGTTGCGATAAAGGTAATTATTTAACTGTTGCAACAAATGCAGAGTTCTCTCCATTTGAATATTACGAAGGAGATAAAATCGTAGGCTTTGATATGGAGTACATTGATGCTATCGCAAAACAAATGGGTTATGATGGAGCAAAAATTGAGCACATGGATTTTGATTCAGTAATCCCTTCTGTTCAAAGCGGTCAATATGATGTGGCTATTGCAGGATTAACCGTTGATGATGAAAGAAAAGAAAAAGTTGATTTTTCTAACACATATTTTAATGCTTCACAAACAATCATTTATAAAGGTGAGACTTTAAATTATACTACTGAAGAAGAGCTTTGGAATTTCTTAAAAGGCAAAAAAATCGGTGTTGCTAAAGGTTTCAGTGGGGATTTAATGATAGACGAAGCTTTGGCTGAGGGCGGTATCTTAGCAGCAAGCGGTGCAACAACTACTAAGTTTAAGACAGGTGGCCTTGCAGTACAAGAGTTAGTAAACGGTAAAATTGATGTTGTAGTTATCGACAATGCTCCTGCACAAGAGTTCGCTAAGAAATTCGCTGATAAAGGTGTAAAAGCAAGTAAAGTTGCAATGGGCGATGAAAAATATGCTATTGCTGTAAAGAAAGGCAACAACGAAATGCTAAATAAAATCAACGAAGCTATGAAAGCTTTGGAAGAAAACGGTAAGTTTGCTGAAATCACTGCAAAATACTTCGGTTAAGGAATAATTTATGATATTGAATTTAATATCTGCAGTCAGTGCAAATATTTGGAAATATATATTTGTTGATTCTATATCGTTACTTTTAGGAGGGTTGTTAAACACCCTTCTAATTGTGCTTTGTGCCTTTCCAATAGGTATTTTTTTAGGGTCATTAGTAGGTATAGCGTATTATGTTCCAAGCAAAAATATTTTTATTAAAATATGGAAGTGGATAAACAACCTTTATGTTTCCTTATTTAGAGGCACTCCGATTGCAGTTCAGCTTTTATTCATATACTTTGCAATGCTATCGCCTTTGGGATTTAATAAATTGTTTGTTGCAATTTTGGTTTTTGGTCTGAATAGTGGTGCTTATGTGTCTGAAATTATTCGTGGCGGTATAGCATCTGTGGAGAGCGGACAACTAGAAGCAGGTAGGTCACTTGGTTTATCTTACAGCAAAACAATGTTAAAAATTGTTATGCCTCAAGCAATAAAAAATATTATCCCTACATTAGGTAATGAGTTGATATCATTGACAAAAGAGACTTCGGTTGCAGGTTATGTTACAGTAATGGATATAACATTTGCATTGCAAACTATTGCGTCAAGTACCTATGACTATTTTGTTGCATATTTTGTTTTAGGTGTAATTTATTTTATAATTGTATATGCATTAACAAAAGTTATGAAACTAATCGAAAGGAGGTTGTCAAAGAGTGATAAGCGTTAAAAATTTACACAAACATTTTGGTAGCCTTGTAGTTTTGGATGGAATTGATATTGATATAGAGCAAGGCGAAAAGGTTGCGGTTATCGGCCCGTCGGGTAGTGGTAAATCTACTTTTTTAAGGTGCTTGAATTTGCTTGAAAGACCTACCATGGGACATCTTTATTTTAAGGATAAGGAAATAACTTATTATCCAAAAATTTCTGCACTTTCCAAAAAGTTTATCAATTTCAAAATTAAGCAGTATGATAAAAAAATAAGTAAATTGATTTTAAAGGCAGAAGGTTTAAAGGGCATTACGGACGAAAAAATAATAAAGAAGTCGCAAGAGTGTGAAAAGAAAATAAAAGACTGTACCGTACTTCGTGACGAATTGGTAAGAGAGCTTGAATTCGATATAGAAGTAAGGGAAAACATTAAAAATATAGAATTGCAGTTTTTATCGGATGAGGTTAAACAAACCTTTTTTGCAGATACAAATTTGAATTTAAGTTTTGAAAACTTGAATTTGTCCGAGGTTGTTACTAAAGTTAATGATAACTTAAGTCGTGACAGCGAGTACAGAGCAAATATCAAAAAGTTGCAAAGCAAAGTTTCAAGCTTGATTAAAACTGCTAAAAGCAAAGCAAATAAATCCATCAAGGTAAATGAAAATGCTGTCAGAAAAAATATGGGAATGGTGTTCCAACACTTTAACCTTTTCCCACACATGACGGTTATGGAAAACATTACTTTTGCACCGCTTGAGTATTTGTCAAAGGAAATAAAGGAAAAACTTAAAAATAAGGAAATCACAAAAGAAACTCAAGCAGAGTATAAAAAGGCAAGAAAGCAAGAAATAGAGGATTATGCAAAACAATTACTAGAGCGAATTGGGCTTGAAGAAAAAGCAAAAGCTTATCCTAATACTTTATCTGGTGGACAAAAACAAAGAATTGCTATAATAAGAGCCCTTGCAATGAAACCGGAAGTAATGTTGTTTGACGAGCCTACTTCAGCCTTAGACCCAGAAATGGTTGGGGAAGTTTTAGAACTTATCAAGCAACTTGCCGACGAAGGGATGACAATGGTAATTGTAACTCATGAAATGGGCTTTGCAAAAGAAGTTGCAACTCGTGTATTGTTTATGGATGGCGGAAAAATTATGGAAGATAATACGCCAATAGAGTTGTTTGACAATCCGCAAAACGAAAGACTAAAGACTTTCTTATCAAAAGTTTTGTAATTGTATATTTGTTAAAATGAAAGTAATTGTATATAAATTACAGTTTATAATGTTAAATAAATCGCAAATATCCTTTGAAAATCGGGGCTATTTGCGATTTTTTATGCTTTAAGCCTGTAAAAATCTTAAAAATTACAAAAATAGAGTGCAATTAAATCCGATTATTTATTTTTAAATAAAATACAATTTTACCCCAAATTGAAAAAAACTATTTACAATAAATAAAATAAGTGCTATAATGCTATATATATTTATATAAAAGAGAATAGTATGAAACAATCGAATGATTTTAGTATGTACGAATATTTGAAAGCTAGGGATAAAGGGGATAACAGACCTTTAATTTCCTACTACAATAATCGTATATCTACAAATACATTTTTTGAACAGGTGGATATTGTTGCAAATGCTTTAAATTCGTTTGGGGTAAAATGCGGAGATAATATTGCACTGTGTTTGCCTAATATTCCCAATGCGATTATTATATTTTATGCCGCAAACAAATTAGGTGTCGGGGTAAATTTGATACATCCGTTAGTGCCACCTAAAGTGCTTGGCGATATGGTAGAAGTGTTAAACAGCAAATTGGTGTTTGTGTTTGATATGTTTTACAATAAAAATCGTTCGGTATTAGAACAAAAAAATGTAACTACAGTTTTGTGCAGACCATCCGACTACCTTAAAAACATTTATAAATGGGGATATGATTTGTGGACAAGCCGCAAAAAACCTAGTTTGAACAATGCGGATAATGTTTTATATTTTAATGATTTTATTAAATATCAATTACAACCCGCACCCGTACGCGAGCATTATACAGGTATCGGGGATGAGATAGCGGCATATATTCACTCGGGCGGAACAACGGGCATGCCAAAAACCGCAATGCTTGCAAACCGTGCAATTAACGAATGTAGCTACAGCATACGCACGTTAATTGGGGATGAAGTGCAAAAGGGCGAAAGTATGCTTATGGTATTGCCTATGTTTCACATTTTTGGCCTTGGTGTGTGCATGCACTCTACGCTGACAGCAGGAGCAAGATGCATTTTGGTGCCAAGCTTTAATCCAAAGTCGCTTGCAAAAGTAGTAAGGCGAGAGCGGGCAACTTATATGACGGGTGTTCCTTCAATGTACGCTAAGCTTATAAAAGTAAAAGCTTTTGGTGGTAGGTATCTTAGAAAAATGAAATATTGCTACTGCGGTGGGGACAAGCTTAAACAAGAGATTAAGCAAGATTTTGACAATCTTATGAAAAAATATAAGTCCGATTGCAGATTATGCGAGGGCTACGGCTTGACCGAAGCTGGTGTATGCAATGTAAATGTTGAGGCTTACAGCAAGGTTGGCTCTGTCGGCAAACCGCTTGGAGATATTAAGGTTTGCATTGTGGATAGCGAGCATAAAAAACTAGATTATGGAATGCGTGGGGAAATCTGCCTATCCGGCGATAATATTATGAGCGGATATTTTGCGGATGAGCAAACTACCAACAAGGTTATTTTTGAGGATAGCGACGGCGTTGTTTGGCTAGCAACAGGCGACTACGGTTATCTTGAGGAAAGCGGACATTTGTTTTTCGTGGACAGGATAAAACGAATGGTTAAAATTAGCGGAATGAATGTTTTCCCTAACGAGATTGAATATATCGTCGGCGAAAATGTGCAAGAAATAGACAAGTGTTGCGCAATAGATTTTGAAAAAAACGGGAAGCCTTATATCAAACTTTATGTTATGATGAAAGAGGGATACGAGTTTTCACAAATGGTGGAACAAAAGATAAAAAATACAATAAAAACCAATTTAATGAAATATTCTTTGCCAAAAGAAATAGAATGTGTTAGCGAATTACCGCTTACAGCAATAGGCAAAGTAGATTATAACAAATTAAAGGAAAAGGAGCAAATTTTATGATAATCAGTGAAAGATTAGCAGGAGAATTTCAGTTAAAACAGGAGTATAGCGATAATATTATCAAACTTATCGACGAGGGTTGCACAATTCCGTTCATTGCCCGTTACCGTAAGGAAATGCACGGCACTTGTGACGACCAAACTTTGCGTAAGTTTGCTGACCGCCTAACTTATTTGAGAAATTTGGAAAAGAGAAAGGAAGAGGTCAAAAACAGCATAGAGTCTCAAGGCAAATGGACTGACGAGTTGGCAGAGGCAGTTTCTAAGGCGGAGACTATGACCGAAGTGGAAGATATTTATCGCCCATATAAGAAAAAGAAAAAGACAAGAGCATCCGTTGCTATCGAAAAAGGTCTTTCCGAACTTGCGGATATCGTTATGAGCGATTTGAAAGATGGTGACATAGTTGCTATCGCAACACCTTTTGTTAACGAGGAAAAAGGCGTAAACAGCGTTAAAGAGGCTTATGACGGTGCAAAAGATATTATAGCTGAAAGAATAAGCGACGATGCGGAAGTTCGTAAAGAGTTGCGTGAGCTTTTTGTGGGTATCGGCGATATTACCACAACTTTGGACGAAGAAAAGGACAACGAAAAAGGCGCTATTTTTGGCATGTACAAAGATTATACGGAAAAAATCAAAGCTATCCCATCGCACAGAATCCTTGCAATCAACCGTGGCGAAAAGGAAGATTGCTTGAAAGTTGATTTGAAATTGGATAAGGAAACAGCGCTTTCGACTATTTACACAAAATATGTACATACCGATTGTTTGTTTACTCAATTAATGACCGAGGCTGTAGAAGACAGTTACGAAAGGTTGATTTTGCCGTCAATCGAAAGAGAGATAAGGAACGATTTGACTGATAATGCCAACGAGGGTGCTATTAAAATGTTCGAGACAAACTTGAAACCTCTTTTAATGCAACCACCGCTAAAAAACAATGTTGTATTGGCACTTGACCCTGCTTACAGAACAGGTTGTAAGGTTGCGGTATTGGACGAAAATGGTAATGTGCTTGCAACAGGCGTGGTTTATCCGACCCCACCTCAAAGCAGAGTAGAAGAGGCGGAAGAAAAACTAACAGCTCTTATTAAAGCACATAGCGTACAAGTTATTTCTATCGGTAACGGAACAGCAAGCAAGGAAACGGAGATTTTTGTTGCCAATTTGATTAAAAAGCTTGATAGACCTTTGCAATATATGGTCGTAAACGAGGCGGGTGCATCCGTATACAGTGCAAGTGAATTGGGTGCAGAGGAATTCCCTGAATTTGATGTATCATTGCGTAGTGCTGTAAGTATAGGTAGAAGATTGCAAGACCCGCTTGCCGAGTTGATTAAAATAGACGTTAAGAGTATCGGTGTAGGTCAATATCAACACGATATGCCACAAAAAAGACTTACCGAAGTACTTGAGGGCGTAGTAGAAGATTGCGTAAACAGCGTAGGTGTGGATTTGAATACAGCATCTTACAAATTGCTTTCATTTGTATCCGGCCTTAACTTGGCTATTGCAAAAAATATCGTTGAGTACAGAAAGAGCAAGCCTTTTACAAAAAGAGAACAACTGCTAAAAGTGCCAAAGCTTGGTCCTAAAGCTTATGAGCAATGTGCAGGTTTCTTAAGGATTACCGATGGAGAGGAAGCTTTGGATAATACTTCGGTGCATCCGGAGTCTTATGAGGCTACAAGAGCATTGCTTGCAACTTTCGGTTTGACTGAAAATGATGTAACAAGTGGAAACTTGGGCGATTTGGAAGAAAAAATCAATAGTTACGGAAAAGCAAAACTTGCCGGCGAACTTAATATCGGTATGCCTACATTAGAGGATATTATCGAAGAAATTAAAAAACCGGGCAGGGATATTCGTGATAGTTTGCCAAAGCCTATTTTGCGTGATGACTTGCTTGATATTTCCAACTTGAAAGAGGGCATGGAAATTGTGGGTACTGTAAGAAATGTTATCGACTTTGGTGCGTTTGTTGATATCGGTGTTCATCAAGACGGTTTGGTGCATATAAGTGAAATAAGCAATGACTATATCAAACATCCATCCGATGCTTTGACTGTAGGCGATATTGTTACTGTAAAAGTTATTGGTGTCGACCCTGCCAAAAACAGGATAAGCCTTACAATAAAGGGGGCAAGCAATGCTAAACCTAAGTCGGAAAGCACTGTAAAAGACCCAAAACTTCAAGACAGAAAAGATAGAAATAAAAACAAGGATTTTAAAGGTAATAAGGGGAATAATTTTAAAAATAACAATAAACCTAAAAAGCCTGAACAAAGTATGGATGACTTGTTGTTAAAATTGCAAAACAAGTTTAACAGACGATAATATATTTGTATAAAATATATAATAGCCTCGATTTTTGATAGGTTTTTAAAAATTACAAGCATAAAAGGAGGGAGATTTATGGAAAAGTTTTCTGATTTTATCGTAAAACATAAACTTGCAATAAGCGTTGCGTTTTTGATACTTACGATAATTGCCCTTGTATGCTTGTTTTTTGTGCCTATAAATTCCGATATTATATCCTATTTGCCGGATGATATGACAACTTCCGAGGGATATGCTTTTTTAAAGAAAACTTTTGATATGGAAAGTGATGCCATTGTTGCCGTAAAAGGTGCTAGCGAAGAGCAAATGACGGAAATTACAAAGAAAATGCAAGAGCTTGAAGGAGTACGTGCGAACGGCATAACTTGGTACGGAACTTTGGATAGCTTTGCAAGTATGGGTAATATCGGTGGTGTAGATGCCAATGAACTTGTTGAGCAAATTAAAAACAACCCAGATGTTAAAAAACTGTTTTGTCCACAAGAGGATATTTATACCATTATGGTACAAATGTCAGTTGCATCAAGTACTAACGAGGCGAGCGGTATTTTAAAACAAACCAAAAAGATAATTGAAAGCTATGGTTTGGATTATGCTATTGGTGGCAGCGCGGAGATTTCCACAAACTTGCTAGGAACTGTTGTAAAAGAAATGCCGTATTTCCTAATTGTTGCGTGTATAATCGCAATTTTGGTGTTGGTTTTGACTACGACAAGCTTTTTCGAGCCTGTTATTTTGCTGACAACTTTGGCAATTAGCATTTTCCTTAATATGGGTAGTAATATCATTTTGGGGGATGTATCGGTCATTACATTTGCTACTTCCGCAATATTGCAACTTGCTTTGTCAATGGACTACTCGATTTTCTTGATGCATGCATTTAAGGAAGAACGGAAAATGTGTTTTGATGACAGGACTGCAATGAAACGAGCTATACCAAAAACTTTATCGACGGTTTGTGCCTCTGCACTTACTACGGTCGGGGGCTTTATTGCTTTAATGTTTATGCAGTTCGGTATAGGTGCCGATTTGGGTATCGTGCTTGCAAAGGGTGTGTTAATGTCAATGCTTACGGTTTTGTTTTTGCAACCTTGTTTGATATTGTTTACTACAAAAACTACTGCCAAGCTTGAGCACCCCGTACATTTACCTAAATTTCAAAAAAGTGCGGAAGTAGCTATCAAGGGCAGAAAACCTATACTTGCAATCGCATTGATAGCTTTGGTGCCAATGATTTATTGTGGGCTTAGCATATCTTATTCGTATATGAAAATGGATAAGGACAAATCGGAACTTAGCGAAGTTCAACAAGTTGTTGAAGTTATGGGAAACAGTATTTTGATTTGTGCTCCTAACGATAAAGCAGCCGTACACCTAGATTTTATCGAAGATTTGAAAAAGATTGAAAATGTAAGCGTAGTAAGTAGCATTTATGCACTTGCACCCGAGGAAATGGCAGAGCAATTATCGCTTGCAATTAAATGGAATTTGCCACAATTAAAAGCGTATGCAAACAATGGATATGTGCTGTATACTCTTATGATAGAAACAGAGTCGGAATCGGCGGAAGAGGGTATATTACTGCAAAATGTAAGAGATACGCTCAAAAAATATTTCGGCGACAAATATTACATTACGGGTATGGCACAGGCGGTAAACGACTTGTCGGTGGTAACGCCAAAGGACTTTGCTTTGGTTTCCGCAATAAGTGCAATCATTATATTTATAATACTAATGCTGTCCATACGAAGTGCAAAATACTCGCTCGCACTTATGGGTGTTGTGGAGTTTGGTATATTTATAAATTTAGCGCTTAATTTTATTATCCAATCACCTGTCAACTTTATGGCATATATCATAATAAGCAGTGTACAAATGGGTGCAACGGTAGATTATGCGATATTGCTGGCAACTAAATTTAAGCGTAATATGGCAACTATGCCTGTTAAACAAGCTTGTTTAAAAGCCACAAAAGATAGCACATTGTCAATACTTACATCGGCTACGATTTTGGGTGTTTTGTGTTTGGCAGTATGCGCAATAACAACAAATGCTATTATAGGACAAATTACTTTGCTTATTGGTAGAGGCGCAATAATTAGCGCGCTATTGATACTGTTTGTTTTGCCGGCACTGCTAATTGCCATTACAAGAAAACCTCCTACAAACGATGATATTTTTCATAAAATCCGTTTGAAAATCGGTAGTAAACTGCAAAGTAAGCGTAATAAAAAGCAAGTTGCAATGGTGGCAGCTGACCAAAATGTTTTGACTGAGCAAGAGCAGGAAGAAAACTGTATAAAGGATAATGACAGCAATTCCGACATTGAAAAACGAATATAAAAATGTAGGAAAGGTTAGAAAATAAAACTGCCGATGTTAAAAAAACGTTAACGAAACTTTATATAATTAAAAACAGAGATACATTCCATATTTTGGTTTGTATCCTTTTTTTATTGGTATAATATGCCTTTAAAGTCTATATAAATATTGACTTATAATATTTATTATGATAAAATTATAATGTAATTAATGTTACCTAGAGGGGATTATGAAAAGAAAATCAATTATAATTTTTGCTATAATCGTGTTGCTTTGTGTTATGTGCACGGGCTTGGTTGCCTGTAAGCACAACCACGAATGGAATATAGAATGGTCAAATAACGAAACACATCATTGGCATGACTGCACTAAGAAGAAATGCAAGGAAAGAAATGACTACGCAGAGCATAGCTTTGAGTTGAATTTTGATAACAATTATCATTGGCATGAGTGTTCCGTTTGCGGATATGAAAAGGATAAAGTTGTTCATACTTATAACAGCGAAGATATTTGTACTTTGTGTGGCAATAAGCATAGCCATACAATAAAATATGACGATAAAAATCATTGGTATGATTGCAGCGATATTTGCGATATTTCCAAAGAAGAAGTAAATCACACATTCGAAAAAGGGAAATGTGCTGTTTGCGGTTTTATGAAAGGCTCGGAGGGACTTATTTATTCATTAAATACCGACGGATATTCCTACACTGTCAGCGGGGTTGAAAGAGATATCGAAAATATGATTACGGAAGTTGTAATCAGCGAGTATTATGACGGCAAACCTGTAACTGTAATAGGAGACAAGGCTTTTTACGGCAAACGTGCGTTATCAAAAGTTTATATACCTAAAACTGTTGCAACAATCAAGGAGAGAGCTTTTTACGGTTGTTCGGCTTTGGCGGAAATATACATACCTACAAGTGTAAAAGATATAGAGGAAGGTGTATTTGAAAATTGCTACGGAATAACAATCAATGCCCAAGCTAAAGAAAAACCTGCAGGTTGGATTACCTATGATTGGAAGATAGACCAATTTAGCCGCTATCCTATTGTGTGGAATGCAGACAATAATAATGTTGCGGATGACGGATATATTTATTTTATCGATACTAATAGAGGGACTGTAAAATACGGCATCAAAGGCAACGAGGCTATTGTAGCTAAACAACCTATTACAAACGATAATATAGAGTTGCGACCTGCTGTCGAGTATGATGGTAAAACATATAATGTCACAAGTATCATGGGCTACGCTTTTTATAGGAACGATGTTATTACTCAAATAGAAATTCAAAGAAATACTTTAACAATAGGCAATTACGCTTTTTATGCTTGTAGTAATTTAACAGTTGTTAATTGGAGGGAAAACGGCAAAAACGAAATCGATGTTGACGTTGAGGAAATAGGTGCATGTGCTTTTGCGGAATGTAATCTTTTGGATAGTTTTGTAATTCCGGATACCGTTACTTCTATTGGAGCAGCTATGTTGCAAGGCTGTGATAGAATAAGTAAAATTATTATTCCTGACACAGTTGTAAAAATAGGCAGTGATGCTTTTAGATATTGCTTGAAATTAGTTATAAAATGTGAAGCACAGGCTAAACCGAACGATTGGAAAGATGATTGGAATTCTTCAAACCGCCCTGTTATTTGGGGATATACGGATGGTGGAGACGGCAATAACAATATTACATCGGATGGCAGAATAATTTTAGAAAATGAGGGTGTATCAATTTATTTGCTAAATACTCAAGATAGAACTGCCGAGGTTATATTCCAAGAAAATATAATGGATTCTAAAATTGCAAACATACCGTCTTATACCACATACAATAGTATTAATTACAATATGACAAAAATAGGCGACAACCTATTTGCAGGAAATAGTGTTTTGACAAAAATAGTAATTCCGTTTACCATTAAAAGCATTGGTGTAGGTGCATTTGCAAACTGTTTGTTGCTTGAAGAAATTGAGTACAGTGGCACAATGGAAGATTGGACAAATATCACAAAAGGTAGTGGTTGGAATAGCCAAACAGGAGATTATATTATTAAATGTTCCGATGGTACAATAAGCAAATCCGGCGAAGTTCTTTAATTAATCAATTTCTAAAAATAAGCAATATTAAGTTGTTTTAAATCTTTTGAAATTATACAAAAAAGAGATTTGAATTTTCAAATCTCTTTTTGCTTATTAAATATATTTTTTTATCTTGTCCAATCGATAGTATTGTTTTTAAGTTCTATTATTCGCTGATTGGAACTTCCGCGGAAAGGAAGAGTTAAATCCTTTAGTTCTTCGCAAAATCTGCCATCTATCAACCAATCGCAAATATCAAGCAATTCATTTATATCCGCATTGTTCATTTGCTCAAGCTCTTCGATTGTGTAACCTGTGTAGCAAATTATGTTTAAGTCGGTTTCGGCTTTTATTTTTTTTGCAAGCTGTAAAAAGGCTTTTGGTTGACACATTGGCTCGCCACCGCTAAAAGTTACTCCGCTTAGTATTTTATTTTTTTTGGCTTTTTCAACAATTTCGTCAATGTCCATATCATATCCACCTTTAAAGTCGTGGGTATGTTTGTTATGACAGCCTTTGCAGTTATGTGGACAGCCTTGGCAAAAGATGGTAAGTCTCATTCCCGGGCCGTCTACAATAGAGTCATTGACTAAGCCTGCAATTCTTATTTTACACATGGTGTTTTACTCTGTCGTTTACTTCGGCACGTTTTGCGTTGTTAAATCTATCAACAGTACCTACCAAGTATCCTGTAATTCTGCGGATTCTCTCAAAGTTTTGTTTGCCGTCGCCCTCTTTTCTGCCGCATTTAGGACAAACGTTATCGATTATACCATTATATCCGCAAACAGGGTCACGGTCTATAGGGTGGTTGATTGAACCGTATCCTATACCAGCCTCTTTCATGCAACGAACGCAAGCTTCAAAAGCATCCAAGTTCTTTAGAGGGTCTCCGTCAAGCTCGATATAGCTGATATGTCCGCCGTTTGTCAAAGCGTGGTAAGGTGCCTCGATTTTAATTTTGTCAAGTGCACCGATATTGTAATAAACAGGTACATGGAAAGAGTTAGTATAGTATTCTCTATCAGTAATGCCTTTAATTTTACCAAATTTCTTAGCATCGATTCTCACAAATCTACCAGATAAGCCTTCAGCAGGTGTTGCAATAACAGAATAGTTAAAGTGAGTCTCTTCACAAAGTCTGTCAGTAAAGTCTCTCATGTGTTTGATAATTTCCAAACCTAGTTTTTGACACTCCTCACTCTCTCCGTGGTGTTTGCCTGTAAGTGCTACCAAACACTCTGCAAGACCGATAAATCCGATAGACAATGTACCGTGTTTTAAAATCTCGCCGATTTCATCTTCGTAGTCTAGCTTATCGCTGTCTAGCCATACACCTTGACCCATTAGGAAAGGATAGTTTTTAACTCTCTTTTTAGCTTGAATTTTGTATCTGTCCATTAATTGGTCGGAAACCAAATTAAGTTTTTCGTCAAGCATTTCATAGAATTTGTTAATATCGCCTTTTGCAAGAATACCAAGTCTAGGCAAGTTGATTGATGTAAATGATAAGTTGCCTCTTTGAGTAACAATCTCTCTATCTTTGTCATAAACGTTACCTGCAACCCTTGTACGGCAACCCATGTAAGCTATTTCTGTTCTGTAGTCGCCCTCTTTGTAGTATTGTAGGTTAAATGGAGCATCGATAAACGAGAAGTTAGGGAACAGCCTTTTTGCAGATACTCTAATAGCAAGTTTAAACAAATCGTAGTTAGGGTCTTGTTTATTATAGTTGACACCCTCTTTTACTTTAAAGATGTGGATAGGGAAGATAGCTGTTTCGCCGTTACCCAAACCTGCATCTGTTGCTAGCATAATGTTTTTAATAACAAGTCTGCCTTCAGGAGTAGTATCTGTACCGTAGTTGATACTGCTAAATGGAATTTGTGCGCCTGCTCGAGAGTGCATTGTGTTCAAATTGTGAACAAAAGCCTCCATTGCTTGGTATGTTGCACGGTCAATTTCTTGCTCCGAATATTTCTTTGTGAACTTTTGAATTTTTTTGATATTTTCGTCTTTAATACCGATTTTTGCAAGCTCTTTTGCTTCTTCTATCATATATTCATCTTTCTCTAGTTTAGGTACGATATCTTTTGCTGCAAGTGTTTCAGTTATTTTATTAGCAACTTCCTCAGCGTTTTCGATTTCGTAAATATCCAAAGCCTTGATAAGATTTTTCTTGTAAATTTTCTTATAAGATTTTGCAACACCTATAGCCATTGCGTACTCAAAGTTAGGAATACTTTGTCCACCGTGCTGGTCATTTTGGTTGGATTGAATAGCTATTGCTGCAAGTGCGGAGTAGGATGCTATATCGTTAGGCTCTCTCAAAAAGCCATGTCCTGTACAAAAACCGCCTTTAAACAATTTGATTAGGTCAATTTGACAGCATGTTTCAGTCAATGTCAAAAAGTCTAAATCATGAATATGAATGTCTCCCTCTTCATGAGCTTTTGCATGTTCAGGACGCAATACAAACAATTTGTTAAATTGTTTTGCACCTTCGCTACCATACTTCAACATTGTACCCATTGCAGTGTCGCCGTCAATGTTAGCGTTCTCTCTTTTTATATCGTTATCTTTTGCATCTTTAAAAGTTAAATCTTTATAGATTTCCATAAGAGAGGTTTTCATTTCTCTTGCTCTTGTACGGTTTGCTCTGTAAAGAATATAGTTTTTGGCAGTTTGTGCGTGTCCCTTTTCAATTAATGTCTTTTCAACTGCGTTTTGGATTTCCTCCACGGTTGGGGTAGTGTTGCCTTGACTTTCCAAATACTCGCAAGCCTCAACTGCAAGCTCTAATGCGGTATCATGGTCGCTTCCTCCGACAGATGCTGCTGCCTTAAAAATAGCATCGGCAATTTTTTGCAAATTAAATGGAACTTTTCTGCCATCTCTTTTAATAATGCTTTTAATCATAAAATTTCTCCTTCTTCTTTGGGTTTACTGATATTGCTCATTCAGTATACAACAAATTATATTCGTTGTCAAGAGGAAAAATCAATATATTGTGGTCATTTTTTGAGATTTTGGCAATTTGACCACAATATGTTGTGTTCAAGTAAAAATTTATGTAAAATTTTTATCACATATTTTTGCTACTTTTTACTTTATTTTATACCTTTTGTTTAGTTTAAAAAACTAAGAGTTATTATTATACATTTAATTATTCAAATCATATAGCATTATAATATGAAAAGAAAAATTTATGTAAAAAGTGATAATGATTACTATTTTTATAAAACAATTACCAAAAATTGGCAATAGCAAAAAACAAATGTCAGATTTTGGCACAATTTAGGCTAAATTGGTTTTTAACACATAAAAAATCTAGATTAAAACACATAAAAAATAGTGCCATAGTCATTTAAGACCATAGCACCAATAGATTTTCAAATTTTACAAATAGTTTAAATTAACAATCGCTGTAGTCAAAGACCACTTAGTGTCGCTTGACGACAACTTCCGATAATAGAAATTCATTATAAATCAACTATCGTAATCGTAAGGAATTTTATTCAATTTCTCGCCAAGCAAGTTGGTTATATATCCATCTTCTACCTTACAAAACCATTTTGGATTTTGTTTTGGTAAATTTATCAATAAATAATCATCTGTGCAATCGCTCTCTTCAACAACTTCCAAATCTTTTATGTCTATAACGCATAAAATATCTGGCTTAATTGAATACATCGTTTCTTCAGTAAATGGTGTGGGGTCAGTAAAAATCACATGAAACGACCTTCCTCTAATTTCTGCATCAATTATTGTCCCTACCATTCCTTTATAAACTTCTTGCTCTTCATATTCAGCTTTTGAAACTAAAACTTTAACTTTGTCAAACAACTTCATTTAACCACCATCCTGCTATTAATGTATTACTCTTTAATTTTCCATTTGAAAAAACCATCCAGCCTGACCTAACATAATAAGTTTTTCCCGTTTTTTCTCCACTACCTTCAACTTTAACCTTAATACTTATGGATACACCATATTTATTGATATTTAATATATAATATTGTCCTTTACAATAACTTTTCAAAACCTGTTTTTTAAAATATTCTAAGAATTCATCATTTGGCTCATAACCCAAAGCTTTTTTTACCAATCCCTCTTTATCTTTAAACAACCATCCAATTTTTCCTTCGGGAATAATTAATTCTATTTCAGATTCTTTGGGGGTAGGAATGTTTATTTCTTTGCAATGACAATTATAATGGTACAACCCTCTTTTATTCTTTGTATCCTTTAAGATCTCTTCAAAGCTATATTCCATACGTTCAGGTTTTTTATTTTTTTCATCCACAAACCAACACTGATTTGTTGCAATACATTTTACACAATGTTTAGTTGTTATTAGACCACGTATACCATGTTCATAATCAAAATCATCAATGACAATATCGTTTAATTTGTCAAAAACTTTAATCCATTTGCTTGTCCACTCTGCTAACATTTTCCACCCCACATAATTTTTATAACTATATTGTAAGGCATAAAAATTATTTTTAAATGGTTTTATGACAAATTCTTTTGCATTATTGTATAAAAAATGTTATTTTAAAGCTTGTTAAAAAAAATTAATTATCAAATTAAATTCATTATAAATCAACTATCATAATCATAAGGAATCTTATTCAATTTTTCGCCAAGCAAGTTGGTTATATATCCATCTTCTACCTTACAAAACCATTTTGGATTTTGTTTTGGTAAATTTATCAATAAATAATCATCTGTGCAATCGCTCTCTTCTACAACTTCCAAGTCTTTTATTTCAATATAATCTACAATATCGCCTTTAAGATCATACATTATTTCTTCACTAAATGGTCTAGGATCAGTAAATATTACTTGAAAAGCTCTAAATTGAATTTCCGCATCAATTATCGTGCCGACCATTCCTTTAAAAATTCCCCATTTTTCATATTCTGGCTTTGAAACCAATACTTTTACTTTATCAAATAATTTCATCTTTCCACCAATCCGCTATCAATGTATTACTTTTTAACTTTCCATTTGAAAAAACCATCCAGCCTGAACTAAGAAAATATGTTTTTTCCGTTTTTTCTCCACAACCTTCAACTTTAACCCAAAATAATCATTCATAAAAAACAAACCGAACTCCTTACTAGATAAAGAGTTCGTCTTATTCCCTTATGGTGAACGATAAGGGATTCGAACCCCTGACCTTTGCGTCCGTAGCGCAACGCTCTATCCAGCTGAGCTAATCGTCCATTTATTCGGTTACCTAAAAAGTATATACAAAATTTGCGGTAATGTCAAGTAAATAGGTAAGTGTTATTTTAAAATTTTCTTTTTATTTTAACAAATTATATTTTACGTTTATCTACAACAAATAGAGATTATCAAACTGCATTGCAGATATATAATTGTAAAAATATTTATATATCATATTTTATATATTTTTAATTATATATCAATTATCTTTTGTCCTATGTTTTGCGGTTACGCTTTCTACCTCTATTTTATAAACATTTACTATAGGTAAAACATCCGTATTAAAAGAGTGGTCGAAATAGTTACAATGCTTTAAAATTTGTTTTAGCCCGTGGATGGCATCATTTCCGTCGAGTAAAGAGCATTTGCCGTATGCTATAAAACTTTCGTAAAGGCAAGTTACCGATTTTATCGTATCCATATAGCGGTGAAAAATGTCCCCTTCCACGCAAACCAAAGGGTTTTTATCCAAAAGCTGAACTTTTTTGCCTATGGTTGCACCGTGAAAATAAAAACAAAGTTTGTCATCTTGCACATCAAAACCAAAAGAAACGGGTACAACATAAGGGTAAGGGTAGTCATTAATGCCCAACCTTATTGTACTTGTGTTTTTTATAATGTCAACAATTTTATCAAAGTCGTGTATTTCTCTATTTGACTTTCGCATAGCACACCTCCTTTATTATTTTATATATTATAACATAATTACAATATTAAATAAAGCAATTTTACAAAAACTTAGCATTTGAGCCGAAAATTTTGATTAAAAGTATTTTAATAATTACTTATTTATAAAATTTTTTAAAAATACTATTATTTTATATTTTTTGCTTTAAGCATAGTCATGGCCAAATCAAACAGAATGCCTTTGTCCTTTAGACTGAGTTGTCTTACGGTGTTAATAAAAATGTTTTCATCTTCACTTAAATTGTTAGTAAACATTATCATACCTTCCTCGGTTTCCTTGCCGATAATGTAATCGACAGAGCAGGCATAAACATTGCTAAGTTTTATCAAATTGGAAATATCAGGTTGAGTTATTCCTCGCTCCCAAGATTGATAAGTGTTCGTTGCAACCCCAATTTTATTTGCAATGTCTTTTTGGAAAAAACCTTTGGATATTCTCAATTCTTTTAGCTTGTTATTGTACTCCATATTGCTACCCCCTCTATAAAAATAAAATTTGAGAAATATTTAGTGATTTATTTCAGTATTAAAGCAATTTATATTTACGAAAAAGTCGAAATAAAGCATATTTTTATTATTATCTACACAATGCCAAAAAATTCGGTATTTTACTTGACAAACTCAAAAAATTAGGTGTATAATATATAAAATACCAAATAATTCGGTGTAAAGATTGTAAAAAGTTAGTATTTTTGCTGCCGCAAAAAAGTTTGCGGTGCAAAAATACACAAAAGCTTTAAATGAATTTTTTTCTTTGGAGATGCATAACTTCAAAAATTGTACAACAAAATACGCAAGTTTTTAACTTGCGTATTTTGTTTAATCAAAGATTTATAACTATTAAATAATGATTATTTAAAAGTAAATTGTTTTTGTTTTTTACCAATATACTTATGCGGTGAAAAGATAAGTGTGATTAATCATACCGTTTGTAGCGCTTTTCAGCTTGCTGTAATTTGTTTGCAGCGATTGTTTTAAATTTGTTATTGTCATAACTTCATTCAATCCTATGTTGTTTTTCTTTTTATCAAATTCTACAGAAGGGTTGAAATTGATTGACGGCGAAGTGGGATTGGATACGGCAACTACAAAACCTACTCAAAAGGTGGATTGGTATTGGAGTGATACAGATAAAACTACTTTGACAAATGTAACGTTACCATATAAAGGCAGTAACTATACTATTAAATCATCTCTTGCAAGTTTTTGGTCGGTAAAGGACAGCAAAGCGGAGTCAATGTTTGAGATAAAAAATGTCGGTACTTATTCGTTTTGTGTTGTAAATGTCGGAATTGCTCAAACAATTAGCTATATTAATCCTGTATTTACGGTAACAATAGAGCCTAAAGTGGTTGATATAGAATGGGAAAATAACTTGACTTATAATTGCTATCCGCAATCTCCGTCCGCTCAAGTCAAAGCAGGTGGATTATTAGATGCAGATATATGTACTGTTAGTGTAAGCGGAAGTGCAAAAAATGTTGGAACAGGTTATGTTGCCAAAGCGATAGGTTTAAGCAACAGCAATTATAAGATTAATTCCGCAACAAATAGTACTTATTTTGCAATTCGACCAGCCGAATTGACAATAGATATAAAGACTAATGACAAAACTTTTTTGTATAACGGCAAAAATATAACACTCTCAAATTGGTTAACAATAACCCATAATGCAGTTGGAACAGAGTCACATAAAAGTATAGAGGCATTGTTTAATATAGACTACAGCAAAATAGTGCCACAGTTTACAAAGGATGGAATAACAACGGATAGTGTTATCAATGTAGGAGAGTATGCAATAAGCGTAAAACCGTTTGATGTCAGCAAAGTGTTTAGCGGTAATAGCAACTACAATGTAACGGTAAATTATGTAAACGGAGGAACGCTTACAGTAAGTGAGGCAAATGTCATAAGACCAACAGCAGAGTCTAAATACGATTATTTGATATTAGAGGGAGATAAGAGAGTAAGTTATAAAGACAAAGGCTTGATACACGGGGATAATGACAGTAATGTAAATGTAGTAGATGGAAAAGCAAACTACTATATGGGAAACATAAGCCCAAATACAAGTGTAAATAAATTTATAAGCAACTTGGTATACGAAAAAACACAAATACAAATCTACAACAGCAAAGGCACAATAATCTATGACAAAGGCAACGCAAGCGTAAATGAGGAGCTGTTGAATAATGGAAAAGAGTTGGAAGTAGGAACAGGTTGGTATATAGAGTACAGCAAAGACGGAGAAACAGAAAGAATAACCTTATCCGTACTAGGCGACGTAAACGGAGATGGAAGGATAAGTGCAAGCGATGTTACATACCTAAGACAAATAGCAAGTGACAACGCGTTATACGAAAGCTTAAGCGTGGAAAAGAAACTAGCAAGTATGGTAATAAACAAAGGTAATGTGACAAGTGCAGATGCGGAAATAGTAAGAAATGTTGTGGATAAATTGCTTACAATGGATTTATTCTTTTAATAAAAAGCATAATCAGTACAAACAAAACAAGGTCAAATATTTGACCTTGTTTGTTATTTTGCAACAAAAACCCTTGCGAAAATCGAGGTTAAATGGCGCTTTTGCAAGGTTTTAATAAATTTCAGCATTTGTTATTATATGTTTAAAGTCAACTTTTGGTAATAAGTTTATAAAAAAATTTACTAATATAAAAATATTTGTGCAATATATATTGAAAAATTGTGAAAATTGGTGTATTATTTAATATATAGTTTACAAATTGATAACGTACGGGAGTATATTTAATGAGCAATTTTGTCCAAAAGAAAAAGGTGGATAAAAATTTAATAGATAAATTGGCTGAATTATTAAATTGCGGTAGAGATTTAGCCGAAGTTTTGGCAATACGCGGATATGAAGATTTGCCAAGTATTCAGTCCTTTTTACAAGCGGATATTAAAAATTTAACTCCTGTTTTTTTATATAGCGGTATGAGTGAAGCTTGTTCAAGAATCAAGCAAGCTATAGACTATGGCGAAAGTATTGTGATTTACGGAGATTATGACTGTGACGGAGTTTGCAGTACAGCAATTTTGTATATGTTTTTGTCTTCGCTTGGTGTGGAGGTAAATTACTATATCCCAAACAGAAAAAAAGAAGGCTACGGCATTAATCGAGAAGCGTTAGAGGAAATTGCCGATACATTTTATCCAGACCTTATCATAACTGTGGATTGTGGTATAACCGCAAAGGAAGATATAGAGTATGCGATAAACGAGTTGGGCATAGACTTTGTGGTAACCGACCATCACGAGCCACCTCAAGATTTGCCAGATTGTATAGTGGTTAACCCTAAAGTAGACCGAAAAACTGAAACATTCAACGAGTTGTGCGGTGCAGGCATTGCTTTAAGGCTTTGCGAAGCCGTAGGCGGGAAAAAGGCACTTATGTACTATATGGATTTATGTGCTATTGCTACTATCGGGGATATTGTGCCGTTACAAGGGGATAATCGAATTATAGTAAGCTATGGTATGGAAATATTAAATTCCCGTGCAAGACTTGCCGTCAAACTTTTGCTAGAAGTTGCGGGAGTTAAACCGGAGGAGAAATTTACAGCCACGGATGTAGCTTTTAAAATTGTTCCGCGTATTAATGCTATCGGCAGATTGTCTGATAGTAAAAAAGCGGTAAGTATGCTTGTGGACAGCGACTATTTTTACGTAAAAAGCTTGGCAGAACAGGCAAATAGTTATAATATAGAAAGGCAACAGTTCACAGATGATTTGGTGGAAAACTGCATGCAAATGCTCGAGAGTTACGATTTGGTAAATAACCGCATTATTGTGCTTGCAAGTGACAAGTGGGAGGCAGGAGTGCTAGGCATTGCGGCTGCCAAAATTACAAATTTATTTAATAGACCTACTATTTTAATGACAGGGGACGGAGAGTTTTACAAGGGCTCCGCAAGGAGCGTAAGCGGGATAAATATTTACGAATGTGTAAATGCTTGTAAAAGTTTTTTGGAGGCTTTTGGTGGACATGCAATGGCTTGCGGTGTTACTTGTAAAAAAGAAAGTTTGGAAAGTTTTTGTTTTGCAATAAATGAATATGCAAGAAATTTGGACGAAAACTTGTTTGTGCCAAAGGTAGAATATGACCTTTGCCGTGATATTGAGGAAATAGATTTTGAGTGTATTTCCGAGCTTTCAAGGCTTGAGCCGTATGGCATGGAAAACCCTAAGGTAAAATACAATATTAGTATAAACACCCCGAATTTCGCAAGGATTTCTACCTCAAAACACATTAAATTTGCAAAGAACAATCAAGTTGAGATGGTGTATTTCGACGGGTTTGGCAATTTAAAAAATATTAATAGCAGCAAGCATATAAATATGATTTGCGATTTTGGTGTAAGGACATTTGCAAATAGGCTTTACGCTCAAGGCATTGTGCAGGATACCGATTTCGATTGGACGGATTTCAGTATAAACGAAAAATATCTTGCAATAAAATATGCCTACTATGCGAAGTATGAAGACAGCAGCGTTTTTAATGTAAAATATATTGAAGAAGAGGGAGTGTTGTCCGAGGTCGAAAACGATTTGTACGGGACTTGTTTTATTGCTTACTCTAAAAACACATTTGACAAATATTCCGAAATACTAAAAGATAAGGTAAAAGTTATTGATTGCAATGTTACCTCAAGTATTAACCCTTTAAACAGGTTGGTATTGGATTTAGATATAAGTCAAAATTTGGCTTACTATAAAAAAATAGTTATACTTGATACTTTGCCAAGCCTTGGAGTAATAGACTATTATAAGCTTAATATGAACGCCCAAGTAGTTATGGTGCAAAATAAAATTGCACAAGAATATTTGCAAATGGTAAAAAGCGAGTTTCCTGATATTGACGGGATGAGGGAGATATTTGCTCAAATCAAAAAATTGCTTGCGGTAAAAACAAAAATCACAAGTTTTGCCGAGCTTTTAGGCGAGTATGAAAAACAAGGCGGAAATAACACAATAGCTTTTTATATGGCAATGTTTGTTTTTTACGAACTTAAAATAATCAAATCCAAAGGCGGTTTTTATGTGGACAGCATAGTAAAAACAAGCTTGGATAACAGTGTAATTTATCAAAGGATTAAGGAGTTAATTTATGCATGACGCAATACTAGATAAGTTAAAAAACCAATATCCACAAGAGCAATATGAGATAATCAAAAAGGCTTATGATTTTGCAAAAGAGGCACACGCAGGGCAAAAACGTCAATCGGGTGAGGATTATTTTGTACATCCCGTAGCAGTAAGCGAGATATTGATTGATATGGGGCTTGACTACGAGACAGTTATGGCAGCCTTTTTGCATGATGTTATCGAGGACACTCCGCATACGGGGGAAGAACTTGAAAATCTTTTTGGTAAAACGGTGGTTATGCTTGTCAACGGCGTTACCAAACTTAACAAATTGCAATTTAAGTCTAGTGTAGACGAGCAAGCCGAAAATTTAAGAAAAATGCTGTTTGCAATGAGCGATGATATAAGGGTAATTATCATAAAACTTGCGGACAGATTGCATAATATGAGGACATTGCTTTTCAAGTCTAGTGACAGGCAAAAGGAAATTTCCCGCGAGACGCTTGAAATATACGCTCCTATAGCCGAAAGACTTGGTATGGGTACTATCAAAGGCGAGCTTGAAGACTTGGCAATGCGCTATTTAAATCCAGACGATTACTATGCGTTGGTACAAAAAATATCCGCTAAAAAGGTGGAAAGACAAGAGTTTGTGCAAAATGTAGTAAAAGATATTCAAGCTAAACTTGCCGAAATGAAAGTGGAGGGGGAAGTAAACGGCAGACCTAAACATTTTTACAGTATCTACAAAAAAATGCAGAGCGGTAAAGAGTTTGAACAAATTTACGACTTGATTGCAGTAAGAATTATCGTGGATACGATAAAAGACTGCTACGCCGTATTAGGTGCTATTCATACTATGTGGAAACCTTTGCCGGGCAGATTTAAAGATTATATCGCTATGCCAAAGGCAAATAACTATCAATCGTTGCATACAACCGTTATATCACAATACGGCTCTCCTTTTGAAATTCAAATAAGAACACACGAAATGCATGATATAGCAGAGTTCGGTATCGCCGCCCATTGGAAGTATAAAGAGGGTAGATTGACTTCCGACCAAAGCATTATGGATGACCGTATGCAATGGATAAGAAGCATAATGGAAGTTCAAAAGGACTTGAGGGACAATGCAGAATTTTTGCAGTCGCTAAAAGTCGATTTGTATCCCGATGAGGTGTTTGTAATAACGCCAAAAGGCAAAGTAGTAAGTTTGCCTAAAGGTGCTACGGGCATTGACTTTGCGTATGCCGTACATACGGAAGTAGGAAATAAATGCGTAGGTATAAAAGTAGACGGCAAAATAGTTCCTATAAACACACGTCTTTCCAACAATTCTATTGTAGAAGTTATAACTTCCAACGCATCCAAAGGACCAAGCAGAGATTGGTTGAAATTTGTTGCGACTGCAGGTGCCCGCAATAAAATTCGTGCATACTTTAAAAAGGAAATGCGAGAGGAAAATATCAAGCGGGGCAGAGAAATGCTTGAGAGGGAAGCAAAACACAGGGGATATAACCTGTCTGAGCTTTTAAATAACGAGGAGTGGATAAAATATTTTAAAAACCACTACGGCAATTCAAGTAATATGGAAGATATTTATGCCGAGTTAGGTTACGGTAATATAACTACTAACAAAATAATATTCAAATTGATTGACTGCTTTAAAAAATCTGCGGATAATCTTACACCGATAATCAGTAGCACAAAAGCAAGCAGAATGTCCAATAAAAAAGGCAACGGAGTTTTGATTCGTGGATATGACGATTTTTTGATAAGGTTATCACACTGTTGCAACCCTGTACCGGGGGATAAAATTGTAGGCTATGTCAGTCGTGGTAGGGGTGTTTCCATACACAGGGCGGATTGTCCTAATATGAAAAATATTGAGGCGGAAAGGATTATCGAAGCAGATTGGTCACAAAATATGACCTGCAACTTTACCGCTACGCTTGAAATACTTTGTATTAACCGTTCCAATTTACTTGTGGATATAACCACCTTTTTTGCAAACAGGAAAAAACTTTTGACCCAAGTAAATGCAAAAGTGGACGACAAATTACAAGCGATAATAACCATTGGGGTGCAAATAACCAATATAAACGAGCTTGACGAAATGATAAGTAAATTAAAGGGTATCGAAGGAGTGCTTAATGTACACAGAATTTGACGGTTTTAGCGTAAAAAAAATAGTAAACGGTGGGTTGCAAAACAACAGCTATATTGTAAAAAATGGTAGTAAATGTATAGTTATCGACCCTGCCTCGAAAATAGTTAAGGCAGAGGTTGAAAAGGATGGTTTACAAGTTTTGGCGGTTTTGTTGACTCACGGACACTTTGACCACATAAAAGGAGTAAGTCTATTTATGGATGAGCATGTGCCTGTTTATATCCACAAGTTGGACAACCCTAAATGCACGGGCGAGGTTATGCTTGATTGGTTAAAAAGGTTTAGGATAGAGCCTTTCTCTTGCAGTAATTTTGTAGATGACGGGGATGTTTTGAATTTTGATGATTTGCAATTTAAAGTCATTCATACTCCGGGACATTCTTCAGGCGGAGTTTGTTATGTTATAAAAAATGTGGTGTTTTCAGGCGACACATTGTTTTTGAGTAGCTACGGCAGATATGATTTTGAGGATAGTTCTTTTAACGATTTAAAAAATTCCATAATCGTAAAATTGTTTGGACTAAACGGCGATTATGTTGTTTATCCGGGACACGGCGATAGTACTACTATGGATTACGAAAGAGAAGGAAATATGATTTTATGGAGCTGAAAGTAATTACAAACAGCGAGTTTTTACCCGATTTGATGGATGTTGTGAGGGCGTTTTCCCCATTGGTCGCAATAGACGAAAATGAGCAGAAAAATATTGTTTATATTGAGATACATAACGATACTGTAGCTTTAAAATTTAATCAAAAAACCATCGAAAATCGGTGCGAAATACAAAATCTGCCTCCGATAAAGCAAAAAAGCGAGTTAAAAAGGCTTGCAAAAATAATGCTTTACGACTTGCTTGCAGAGTGCACGGGCAAAAGGTTGCCTTACGGCTCGCTTACAGGTATAAGACCGACCAAGCTTTATCACGAACTTACGGAGAGTGGCAAGGATGCAAAAAATTATTTTAAGGAGTATTTGCGTGTGCCGCAACAAGGTGCGGATTGGATAGAAAGGATTTGCGATAATCAAAAAGGTATATACTCACACAATGACAAACAAGTTGATTTTTTTGTAAATATCCCTATTTGTGTATCAAGGTGTAGCTATTGTTCGTTTATTTCCGCGGAACTCGGAAAAATTAAAAAATGGCTTGCCCCTTATGTCGGACAAGTTGTAAGGGAGATAAAGCACAGTGTAGCTTTGGTTGAAAATTTAGGGTTACAAGTGCGTTCGATTTATGTGGGAGGAGGTACACCTACAAGTTTGTGCGAGAAAGATTTTGAACAAATAATCGCGGAACTTGGCAAAATCAAATGCAAAGAGTTTACCGTGGAGGCAGGCAGACCTGACACGATAAGTAAAGAAAAACTAAAGATTATGTCTGACAATGGAGTTACAAGAATAAGTATTAACCCGCAGACTTTTAACGATAAAACCTTAGCTTTGATAGGACGGAATCATACTAAACAAGATATTTTTAAAGTTTATGATATGGCAAGAGAGTTCGATTTTGATATAAATATGGATTTGATTGCAATGTTGCCAAACGAGAGTTTTGAGGATTTTAAATATTCCGTCGATCAAGCAATCGCAATCAATCCCGAAAATATTACTATACATACACTTGCAATTAAAAAAGGTAGCAGTTTGAAACTCCAAGAGTATGACAACAAAATCGAATTGTTGCCCGAAAAAATGATTGAGTACTCAAGAAATGCAATTATTTCAAACGGTTTTGAGCCATACTATATGTACAGACAAAAATATATGAGCGGTAATTTGGACAATACAGGTTACGCAAAACAAAATAAATCTTGTATATATAATATTGACATTATGGAGGAAACACATAGCATAATTGCTTGCGGTGCAGGGGCTATATCCAAAAGAGTTTGGAGCGAGCAAAACAGATTGGAAAGGCTAGCAAACCCTAAAGGCATAGATGTATATTTGGAAAGGGAAGAAAAAATATTGGCAGATAAGGAAAACTTTTTCAAATAAGATTGAGCGACCTAAATTTTAGTCAAATAATGTCTTAATAGGTGAGCTTTTATACAAAAATTAAAAAATATAAAATAAATTAGATAAAAATACCAAAAATCAGTTTACACTCAAAAAAAATTATGTTATGATTAGATAGTACCTTTGACTATGTTTATCAACACTCCGATGATTTACTTGGTTTTAGGAATAAATATTTATTAGGAGATTAAAAATGGAAGATTTAACAAAACTTACTAAACAAGAGATTATTGAGAAATTTGCTCAATCGGAAGGCGACACAGGTTCTCCTGAAGTTCAAATTGCTTTGCTAACTGCAAGAATCGAAACTTTAAAAGCACACTTTGCAGTGCACAAAAAGGACCACCACAGCCGTCGCGGTTTGTTGCAAATGGTAGGTAAAAGAAGAAACTTGCTTACTTATCTAAAAAATAAGGATATCGAAAGATACAGAGCAGTTATCGCTAAATTAAACCTAAGAAAGTAATAAAAATAACCCGAATAGTAAGTGTTCGGGTAATTTTTTATTATATAAACAAATACGATACAAAAACATTTTATATATATCATCAACCGGTTGGTTGAAAATCTTTGGATGACCAAAGATATAGGAGGAGAAAATGATAGATAGAAAAATTTACAAAACTACAATAGGCGGAAGAGAAGTTGAGGTAGAAACCGGTGCATATTGCGGTATGACAAATGGTACTTGCCTTGTAAAGTGCGAGGAAACTGTGGTAATGGTTAACGCTACCATGTCAAAAGAGCCAAGAGACGGCGTTGACTTTTTCCCTTTGAACGTTGATTACGAAGAGAAAATGTATTCTGTCGGCAAAATACCCGGTGGCTTTAAAAAGAGAGAGGGCCGCCCAAGCGATAAAGGTATTCTTGTTTGCCGTTTGATTGACAGACCTTTAAGACCGTTGTTCCCTAAGGGCTTTTATAATGATGTATCCGTTGTTGCAACTTGCCTATCGGTAAATCCTGACGTTCCACCTGAAATTTATGCTATGATTGGTAGTTCGGTTGCACTTTCTATTTCGGATATTCCTTTTGCAGGACCTACAGGCTCTGTTGTTGTTGGATATATCGATGGCGAGTACATTATCAATCCAAGTGCAGAACAAAGAGAAAAGAGCAGACTTCACTTGAGCTTGAGCGGTACAAAGGACGCTATTTTGATGGTTGAGGCAGGCGCTAACGAGCTTACTGAAGAGGAAATGATTGGTGCAATCTTGTTCGGTCACGAAGAGATTAAGAAAATCGTTGCATTTATCGAGGGTATTCAAGCAGAAATCGGTAAAGAAAAAATAGTTCCTAACATTTATCATGCAGAGCCCGCTATTGAAGAGCAAGTAAGAGAATATGCAAACGATATGATGGACAAGGCTTTGGAAGAGTTTAACAGACAAGCTCGTGAAAAATTGGAAGAGGCTTTGGAGCAAGACGTATTTACTCACTTTGCAGAGGTTTTCCCTGATGGTAAAAAAGATATTGCAGAAGTGCTTTATAATATGAAAAAGGAAAAAGTTCGTGCTAAAATTTTGGACAAAGGTATTCGTCCTGACGGCAGAACATTAAAGGAAATCAGACCAATTTGGTGTGAGCACGGCATTTTGCCAAGAGTACATGGCAGCGGTGTGTTCACTCGTGGACAAACTCAAGTTTTGACTACAGCAACTTTAGGTACTATAAGTGAAGTGCAAAAATTGGAAGGGTTGGATGACGAAGTATTTAAGAGATATATCCATCATTATAATTTCCCTGGCTATAGCGTTGGCGAGGCAAAACCTGCAAAGAGCCCTGGTCGTCGTGAAATCGGTCACGGGGCATTGGCAGAAAGAGCTTTGGAGCCTGTACTTCCAAGTGAAGAGGTATTCCCATACGCTATCCGTACAGTAAGTGAGGTTTTAAGTTCTAACGGCTCAACATCTCAAGCAAGCGTTTGTGGTAGCACATTGGCATTGATGGATGCAGGTGTACCTATCAAAGCTCCTGTAGCAGGTGTAGCAATGGGTTTAATCAGTACTCCTGACAAAAGCAATGTTAAAATTTTAACAGATATTCAAGGTTTGGAAGATTTCCTTGGAGATATGGACTTTAAGGTTGCAGGTACCGAGGCCGGTATTACAGCAATCCAAATGGATATTAAGATAAAAGGTATCAACGAGCAAATTTTGCGTACCGCTTTGGCTCAAGCTAGAGAGGGAAGACTTGAAATTTTGGGTCAAATGCTTGCAGTTCTTCCAAAAGCAAACGAAAAACTATCCAAATATGCTCCAAAGATTATATCTTTTGATATCGACCCTGACAAGATTCGTGAAGTTATCGGCAGTGGCGGTAAAGTAATCAACAAGATTATCGAGGATACAGGCGTTAAAATTGATATTAGCGATAATGGTACTGTATTTATAGCAAGCAATGACGAGCAAATGGCAGAAAAAGCTAAGAAAATCGTTTTGGCTATTGCAAAAGACCCTGAAGTAGGCGACGAAATCGAGGGTGCTGTTGTAAGAATTATGGACTTTGGTGCTTTTGTTGAAATAGCTCCCGGCAAAGATGGTATGATTCATATCAGCAAACTTGCTAAAGAAAGAGTGGAAAAAGTTACCGACGTTGTAAATATCGACGATAAAGTTTTGGTAAAAGTTATCAAAATAGACGACAAGGGTAGGATTGATTTAAAACTTATCAAAAAGCTTTAATTTGCAATAAAGCCTAGATAAATTTAAATACGATATTCTAATAAAATTTAGTAATAAAACAAAAAATAATGCACTTTTTAGGTGCATTATTTTTTGTTGATACAAAGTATTTAGTTTGCATCTAAATCCAAAACGTAACATAAATAAGCAAAAACATTTAATGACGAAAAACAATCACCGTTTTATATCTTGATATAGTTGTTTTGGAAACAATTAAAGAAATTGCCAATTTTATTTGCGACATTCTGCTTAACTTAATTTCCGTGGAAATGTTTTTTTTGTATTCGCGTGCTATCTATTATATTATCTCCTTTTTTATAATTGTAGCATTAATTATGTAACAAATCACTAATTATTAAAAAAATTAATATAAAAATTAAAAATAATCAATCAATTTTATCTAATACCTCCGATTTTCGTGGGTATTTTGGTATTTTTGGGAAATATAAATGTGATTAAATTTTATTAATTAGAGTATTTATCGTATTTATTAAAGTATTTTGGGAAAAATATAAGTATATTAAAAAAATATTTGAAAGGAGAAAAATATGAATCCATTTAATGAAAAACCGATTTCGTTAATCAATGCGTTTGAAAATTGGAAAGGGTTATATCCAAAGTCATACAATAAAAATGATGTTGACCCTTATACAAAAACACGTATTATTTTGATGAACGGTACCGAATTTGAAGCAAATTGGTTTTCACACCAATTTTCAAGACATGTTGCTTGTACGGATATCCGCAGAGATTTAGCCGTAGTAAGAGCACAAGAAAAACAACAACAATTAAAAATTTCGTTGCTAAAGCCTGCCGACGAAACTCAACTTGAGCAAACTATCGGCTACGAGCAACTTGCAGTCGACCTTACTGCGGAGCTTGCAAAAAGAGAAAAAGACTTTTACGTAAAAAAAGCTTTGGATTTTGCATTGCTTGAGGACTTTGACCATTTGTATAGATATTCTGATTTACTTTATATGAATCAAGGTGTGATTGCTGAAAGATTGGTAGGCAAGTATACGGAGATTATGCCTGCAAGACCTACAATCTCGCATCACAGATTCCCTAAAGATAATGTAAGACGTGGCATTAATTCCAAAACTGCTGATTTACAAACTATATTGGGGACAATGATAATTACAGCAGCAGAGCAACAAACAATGAACTACTATATGAATATCTCTACTTTGGCAACGGATGATTTGACCCGTAAGTTGTACGAGGAAATCGCACTTGTGGAAGAGGAGCACGTAACTCAATACGAAGATTTGATGGATGCCAACGGCAGTTGGTTTGAAATGAATTTGTGGCATGAGTATGTAGAGTGTTATTTGTATTGGTCTTGTATGATGACGGAAACGGATAAACGCATCAAAGCGTTATGGGAGGAAAACCTTGCAATCGAAATCGCACATTTACACGAGGCTGCAAAACTATTGCAAAAGCATGAAAACAAAACTTGGCAGCAAGTTATACCGAATGCAGAGTTTCCGGCACCGCTTTCTTTACACGAGAATATCGATTATGTAAGAAATATAATCAAAAATACCGCTCAATTTACTTCCGTATTGGAGGAGTATGAAAATATAAACGGTCTTGCAAAAGACAGCGACTTCTTTAAATATCAAGCGATTATCAATCCAACGGTTGACAATACTCCGTCACATATAGTGATTGACGAGTATATCAAAAAGTTTGGGGAAGATTATCGTTTTGAAACTGCAAAAAATCCATTGTCGGAATTGCAATGCAGAAAGTGCGATAATACCGAAGTCGGCAGAATTAAAGACGCCACAGATGGTAAGGGCTTTACTCCAAACAAGTAAAATAACTTTTACAGACAATAAAAAAACACCCTTTAGGGTGTTTTTTATTATTATGAGTTATTAATAAAGTAAATAATATTTTATAACATATTTATTACATATTGTCATTAATAGATAGTATTTGCGAAAATATGCCTCAAACATTTGAGCAATTAATAATGTATATTTTTGTATCTTTAAAAGTGGCTTTAATATTTGTAGCTTTACTTTTTATCGCAAGCTGTGTCCTCGGAGTCATGGAAATATTTTAAATAAGATTTTTTGCAATAGTTACATATCTCGTCATCAGTAGCAGGGGTTGTGTTAAAGTTGTAAGCACCATTTACCCTCCAGCCGTCAAGCATTGCAATGCGAATTGCATCGTGAGGGCAATGGAATGAGCACCCCATACAACCTACGCAATGTTTGCCAAAAACAGGTTTCCCGTCCTTTAGTGTTATATTGCCTACGGGACAAACCTTTTCGCACACACCACAGGATGAGCACAAGTCTGTTACTTTATAGTGTTTACCGAACATTGGCATTGCAGGGTGTTCAATCTTGCATATAAAGGAAACAAGCCTGTTAAACATGTTGTTTTTAAACAATTTCACGTCGTTGTTAAATATTATTTGAACATCTTTTTTAGCTTTTAGTATAGCTGCATTTTTCATGCGGGCAGCCATATTATCTGTATGTCGAAAAATAATATTGTAAGGCATAACATAGGCAAATTCGCCCATTACTTTGTAGCCTTTAGATTTTAGTATTCGTTTTGGCACAATGCTTGCAGCGTGATTTATGCTCAACGGCTCGCCTGAAACTCTTACAATATATACACATTTTTTATTAGTGCTGTTTGGCAAGCTTTTTATAAAGTCGAGCATAGGCATTGGTGTATTAAAGCCGTGTACAGGGTAGGCGATAATAATTTTATCGTAGTCATTTATCACTTGCAAGTCGGCAACTTGTTTAATAAGCTTGATATCGCATACCAATTCATTTTGTTCAAGTTCCTTTGCAAGTATTTTGCATACTCTTAAAGTATTGCCTGTCCCCGTAAAGGCAAAAAAACCTATTTTCATATTGTATCCTTTTTAATCTGTTGATTGCCTTGCTCGTCGATAAAGTATAAACAATCTTCGTCTTTATCGTGTGAATCGTACCATAGTTGTGCAATAAACGGACTTTTTTTAGCTAATATATCAAATCTCCAACAAATTGGATTTTCCGGCATAGTGCAAGCAGGGCACCAATGTCCACCACCTAGTACTGTGTAAATCGAACTTTCAAATACATGTCCCTCCGAGCATTGCCACTTTATTTTAATATACTCATTTTCAGGCTTTTTATCCGCTAAGCACTTGCCACCGCGGAACTCAGCTGCCTTTTGTAAATCTTCAAGAGTAAGTTCGCAAAGTTTTTTGCTTTCGTCATATCCGTGCGACAAAAGATTTTCGGAAGTCGCAGCACGCAATTTGTCAAAATCGCCAAAATCGTTTTTGCAAAGCAACTTTATGTCTTTCCAATTACCGGAAATGCTTTTTGCTGCATCCATGCCGTTAAAATATGCTTTGACTTTAGGTAAATCTTTATTTTTAACCCAAGTAGTAGGAGAGTTTTCGTCATTTATCAAGCGATTGAATAAAAATAAATTTAATAAAAATTTAGGGACAATCTTACCTAAAACAAATATAGGGTGGTCTTTTGCCACATCAAGCCAAAATTGTTTGTGTCCGCCGTCACGTTGATAGCCGAACAATTCGTTCAATTTGTCTCCGTCTGACATCCAAATGCCATGAAAGTTGCGTGCGGAAAAATGGTAAGGCTTAAAAAACTTTTCAATATTGCCGCCTATTATTCCAAATCCGTCATTCATTGTATCGTAACCGGTACAACGGCCGTTATAGCCGCCGCCGATATTGTAAATTTTATGCCAAAAGTCGGATATTTCGTTGGCACTGTCTCTTAAAAAAATGTTTTTGATAAGATAACCGCTGTCTCGTGCAGTAACCCATTCAAGCGGAGAATTTAATGCCGTATGAAACATTAAACCATCGGCAATATTGTCCTTAAACAAGTTAGGATGTAGCATTGCCGTTTGACGAAGTACTACCCAATTTTCAAGTTGTGCGTCCAAAACATATCTCTCTGCGTACAACTTGTCTTTTGCATACGCATCGAACGGACTGATAAGTAACGGGTCTCCCACACGCCCAAAGGGGTGTTTTTCGTTTCGGTTACCATATACTGCAATGGTAGAAATATGTATGTATTTTACCATAGGGTTTTGCTTTTTGATAGCGTTAACCAAAGCGACTGTACCACACCTGTTGCAGTCATAACTGCGTTGAGGGGAGTTGTCGGACAGTGGCGGAATAACTGCCGCCATGTGCAAAACATAATCTACATTAGTGACCAACTGCTCGCAAGCCTCTTGATTTTCGATTGAGCTGAAAATTATATCTATTTTATTTTTATAAAGTTTTTTTAATCTTTTTGCTAGTTTTTGGTTTTTGTTCGTGTTTCGTAATATAATGCGAATAAATTCCACATTAGGCAGTTCAAACGTTTGTTTAAGCGCCTCACTGCCCATATTACCACTAACACCTGTCATGGCAATTTTCATGATTTCTCCTTTGCAAAAATTTTACTTGTTATTTTTGACATTTAGCTATAAAAATGATATAATAATTATAATAAAACTAAATACCTATGAGTAAATAATATCATAAAATTACTTTTTTAGTCAATAGTACAATTTATAAAAATACATTTGCTGGTTATATTTTGCGACAAATAAAGGGAGTGTGTTGCTAATGTCAACAAAAAATTTTTCTCAGGAGTGTTTTTACGATGCTTTGATTTCTTTAAGCAATTCCTGTGACATTAATGAGATAAATATCAAACAAATATGCAAAAAGGCCGGCTATAACCGTAGTACTTTTTATAGACATTTTTCATCTAAGGAAGATATTGTAATACAAAAAGTAAATAATTTGATTATAAATTGGCACAGTAGTTTAAATTTGGAGCTTGGTTACGAGTTTGAAAATTTTGTAAAGTTGTTTGAATATTTTAGGGTAAATAGCGAAGCATTTGTGCTTATGCATAAAATGAATTTAGATGAAGAATTATTGCGTTTAAGCCACCAATATTTGTACACAAATTTTGAAGTAGATGAATATGATACAACATTTATAAATAATGGTATATTAGCAGTAATTTATAGATGGGTTGAAAGTGGAATGAACGAGAGCAATGAGTTTATGGCAAAATTGCTACTAAAATATTTAACTATTGATACAATGCTTAACAAATAAGTGTAGGGTTTAAAATATCAATATTCATTATATTTATAAATGACTATGTTAAACATAACCACGAAACATAGGAGCAGATATGACAATAGCAAAAGCAGTAAGTGAAAGAATTATAGAAATTGTCGCAGAAAAGGGGATTTCTTTGTATAAATTACAATTATCTTCAGGCTTATAAAAGGTACTTTTACATCATTAATTTATAATAGATATAAAAGTGTAAATTTAACAACTTTAATTACAATTTTACAGCTTTAGAAATGTCTGTTAGCGAGTTTTTTGATAGCCCACTTTTTGATATTGAAACATTAGACATTGATTAGTTTTTAAATGCAACTTAAAAGTTACAATGCTCTAAAATAAAACAACACCTATGAAAGAAGTTATTTAAATGATTTTAAATTTAAAAGGCGTTTTAAAAAAATTAATTGAAAATCGGGGGTAAAACAAAAACTACTGAGTTTAAATCAGTAGTTTTTATTTTTTATAATTATATATTTTCAAGTTTCCTGTTGTAAGTTTCTTGTGCTTTTTTAACAAAATCTTGACATACTGTGGCAAGTAAGATATAATATTTTTATATTTAATAGCCTTTGGCAAAGGATAAGATTTTTTGAAACAATTAGATTATAAAAAAATAAATCATTATATCAAGCAGGTTGCAAATGGAAATGAGCATGCTTTTGATAAATTGTTTGAATATACATATAAAAATATGGAAAGCATTGCAAAATACTATTTGAAGAATAAGAATAGTGTTGAAGATGTTTTGCTTGAACTATATAAAAAAATTTTGTTGAAAGCAAGTAGATTCGATATAAAAAAGAATGGATATAATTGGATGTATACAATCATAAAAAATTTAGCAATAGATGAAAACAAAAAGGATATAAAAGTAGAATATATAAGTAATAGTTATTATGAAATTGAAGACAAAAGTTTTCAGCCGTTAAAAACACTAATTGTTGAAGAATTAATGTCAATACTAAATGATAAAGAAAAAGAATTGTTATATCGTATGTTTTGGGAAGGATATACAATTAAAGAAATAGCAGAAATGGATAATGTCCCTATAGCTACAATATATACGCAAAGAACACGAATTTATAAAAAAATGAAAAATTTTTATCAAAATTGAATAAAAATTGCAAAGTTGTTCGTATATATAGTGGAGGCTAGGATATGAACACAAAAAAATTATATGTAGTAACATTAAGTATTGTAGCAATTATGATTGCTTTTGTAATGGGTTTTACATTTATGCCATTAGAAGTTTTTGCAGAAGAAGCAGGAGAAATATATTATAACTCAGAGATTCGACCATCTTTATTTTCTACTAGAAATGAGACTTTGAATTATACAAGAAAAGAAGTGCTTATAGATACAACAATGTCGCCAAAGACACCAAATTATTATGATGCTGATTCTGTATTGAAAAATGGTTGTGCAGCAGTTGCAGGCGGAATTATTGTTGGTTATTATGATATTACATTGGAAAATATAATACCGAATTTTAGTTCTTTTTTAAAAAGAGGTGGAAATATTGTTTATAAGCCAATCGATTCAAACATACAAAACCTTATGAATGACTTGTATTTTCGTATGAAAGTTAACACAACGGGAGCAGGTGCAACAGAAGAGCAATTTAAAAATGGTTTGAATGAATATGTGGTTGATAAAGGATATAATATAACGTATAGGGGCTATGGGCAAGGTAGCAAGATTGATTATGATGCAATAGCTAATAGTTTTAAAAATGGCAAACCTGTTGCATTGTTTATTACAATGTCAAATTTAGTAACAAATTTGGAAATAGGGGATACAAACCTAACTATGACAACCACTGAGTATAATGCTAATCATATACTTATTGCAAATGGCATAAAAAAAGTTAGGTACTATAATGGTAATAACGTAATTAGGACGGATACATATTTAAGTGTCAGTAGTGGACTAGAACATTTTCCTACCGGCTATATATGGTTAGAGGGAACAACTGCAGTTAATGATATTGTTGGAGTGGAGATATATTAAAATGTTTACAAAAAGAAAGTTAGCAAAACTTATGGAAAAGCAAGATGACAATAAACAAGAGATAAACTATGAAATTTTGCACAAAGCAAAGGAAGAAACTCATTGGAATGACGCCTGCGAAGTAAAAGCAGTTGATAATAGAAAACAGCAATTAATCATTACGGCAACAATTTGTTGTTTGCTTATTATAATTAGTTTTGGTATTTTTCTTGGTATAATTTTATCAAAACCAAACAATCCATTAGAGCCACCAATTCATTATTCATATTCCGAAAATAATATTTATAAATATGGTTCAGTTGAAAAATATAATGAAGATAGAAATTTGGATTTGTTGTATTTTAAAAATTATAAAAATATCGAAGAAAGGGTTAAAATTTATAAGGATGGAGAAAAAGATGTTTTATTGAGTCAAGATGTGATTTTGCTTGATACTTATGAACAAATTAAATTATTTGTGGAACTAAAAGATAATTATATTTTTGAATTTTTGTCTAACTATGAATCACTATCTAGTGAAATTATAATTAATGGTGTTAAAATAAATTATAATACAAAGTTTGATGAAGAAATATATTTATATAAATCTTTTACTAAATTTAGCTATAAAGGTCATGTGTACAGAATTTGTTTTGATTTGGAAGGAGAAACAGATTGGCAAGAAGAGATTAGTAAATTACTAGCATAAAAACGGCTAAAACATCACGAAAAAAGAAGAATTTTTGAGATTTTCAAAAATTCTTCTTTTTTTTGAATAAAAATTGCCAAGTTATTCGTATATAAAGTAGAAAGGGAAGTGATTTATTAAGCAATAAAAATTATTCAATAGAAAAATAAAATATTTTATTTAAAGGAGATAGTGATGGATATGAAAACATAGAAAATTAAAAAAAATAATTTGCAGCAACTTAAATATTTGAGTTATAATTTATTTAATAATTATAACTTAGCAAAAATGAGGAGAAATAAGATGAAAAAAACAAAAATAGTTATAGTTCCAATAATTATATCTTTGTTACTTGTGACAATGAGTATGCTTTTGTCAGGGTGTGCTTTTATAGATGTTTATTTAAGAAAACCATCTAATGAGTCATTATTTGGTATTCCTACTGGATATTATAGTTTGATTGATGAAGACATAGATAGTGCCGAAGCCATTTTTGATGTGATTTATATTGATAATGATATTGAATTTATTGAAAATTACATTGATACTTATTCATCTGATATTTATCAAGGCGAAGATGGACAAGTATGTCTAGGTAATAAAAATGTACCTGTAGAAAAAAGAATACTAATTAAATATTTTTATGAAAAAAACATATTGGAAGTCCATTATCCACATGTAATTTTACGTTATAAGAAAGATAAACTGAAGATTTTAGAAAATTATGGAATACCCAAAGGCACATATAATTTGGTAGAAGAAGATTTATTGGCAAATAACGAAATATCAATAGAGCTTATTGTTGATGGTGGTGTAGAGTTTGGTGGAGTTAAATATGACTTTAGCCAAGATGAAGATGGTAAGATTAATATATTAAATAGTGAAACAACAGATAAAAAACAAATAATTTATTTTTATAAAGATGAATTATTGGAAGTTCGTTGGAATGAAGATTTAATTTTTCATTTTAAGCAGAATGAAACAAAATAGGAGATAAAATATGGATAAACATAAAAGAATTAAAAATTCAAAACTTTTTAAGTTTTTATTGATTCCAACAATTTTGATTATTGCAATATTTAGTTGGACAATTTTAATAGGAAAAACTATGCAATTTGCTAATATCAACAAAGCAAAGTTTAGTGAATTGAGTGTAAATCAAATAGAGAGGCAATCTATTAATGATGAAACAGATAATAATGAAACTGAAGATGAAAAATCTTTATATGATAAATTTCATGATTTTTATGGAGATCTTTCGCCTGATGAAAAAACATTTATATTTACAAAACCAGGCGCTGCATTGCAAATATATGAGTGTAGTAAGTTAGCAAAAGCTGAAGCACTATATTATTATGATGGAAGTCTTTATAAGGATAATGGGGATGCTTTTAGACATACATATTGGAATGCATTAATGGTTAAATATGTGGGAGTTGATGATGCTAAAACTTATGCAGATGCACATGAAAGTGGAGATGATTCGCAAGGTGTTGATAAAGAAATGGATTTATTTAATAATGAGAAAGGGCGAAAATATGGACTTGAATATTTAGATTTAAGTGATCAAGAAATTGCAAAAAAAATCATTCAACATGTTTCACAAGGTGATTGTGTGCAAATTTTTAATGATTCACCACAAGGAGAGGCAGAATATGACATATTAATAGAATCAAATGTTATAGGATTAAGACCGCAATTTCTATACGAAGCAGTGGAAATTAATAATAATGAAATAAAAATTAATAGATTACTTATTCCCGAAGCAAAAGGTATAACAACTATTCCTGATACAATTTATGAAAAAAATGTTACTGAATTAGGTGATTATGTATTTGCTAATAATAGTATTGAAAATTTGGCTTTATCCAAAAACATTAAAAATATAGGTATAGGAACTTTTGAAAATTGTACTAATTTAAAATCTATAACTAATTTGAACAATGTAACACACATTGGAGATTATGCTTTTAAAAATTGTACTAAATTGGAAGCATTAGATGACTTAGGTAATTTACAAAATGTTGGCGCAGAAGCATTTTATAATTGTTCAAGTATTAATATAGGAAGTGCTATGGATAAGTTGAAAAATATTGGCAATTCAGCTTTTGAAAATTGTTTAGGATTAACTTCTATCAATTTGCCATATTTGAACAATTTGGGCGAAAGAGCATTTGCAGGATGTAGTAATTTGAACAATGTAAATTTAAGTGCTAATACCTCTCTTAATATCATAACTAAATGTGCTTTTGCAAATACAGCAATAACTGATTTTATCATACCTTATGGTGTTAATAGTATTGAAGATGATGCTTTTTTAGGCACTATGATTACTAATTTTAAAAGCAATGCAAATTATGTTTGGCAAGATAATATTTTAATTAAATGTAATGTTACAGATACAGATAAAAAAGTGGCAATATATGCAAATCCTGTAGTTTCTGAAATAACAATTCCTGATAAAGTAACAATTTTAAATGCTAGATTATTTAAAAACAACAAAAATATTAGAACTATTAATTTAAATCAAGTAGAGTTTATTGGACCTGAAACATTCACAAATAGTTCATTGGCATATATTAATAATGCAAATAATATTATTGATTGTGATATTACCGCTTTGTTAGATACCCCTTGGTATTCAAATAATGCAAGTAAATTTGTAATTTTAGGAAAAGTTTTGTTAAAGTATTTTGGAACAGAAAGAATTGTAAAAATTCCAGATAATATACATAGAATAGGAAGAGATTGTTTTGATAACAATGTCCCTACTCAAATTATATTGTCTGATAAAATTGATTCTATAGGAGTTTCAGCATTTAAAGGTGCAACAGATTTAGAAAGCATAATATTTACTTCTGATATTCCACCAGTTTTAGATGGGGATTGTTTTGATGATAAAGTTATATTGTATGTAAAAGAAGCTAGATTGCAGGAATATCAAGAGAATATCTGTTTTGTTAATTTGACTAATACATTAAAAGCAAAAGAATTAACAATCAATTTTTATGATATAAATAATAATTTTATTGGCAGTAGGACAGAGTATTATGGGTCTAAGTTTGATAACTATATTGTTGCTCCAGTAATAACTGGTAAAGATTTTTGTGGTTGGGAATATAATGGAACAAGATTGAATGTTAATGATATGATTGATTTTTATGACGATATTAGTCTATTAGCAAAATATGAAACATCAAAATATCAAATTATTATCGGTGATAATGGGGGACAAGAAGTATTTATTGAATATGGACAAACATTGGATATAGCAATTCCAGAAATAGAAGGTAAGATATTTAAAGGTTGGTTTGATAAACCAATAGGTGGAAATCTTATCATTGATGCAAGAAAAACATGGGTATGGGAAGATCAAATTGATAGCAACACATTATACCCTCAATATGATTTAATTAAATATAATATTACATATAATTTTAGGTATGCCGATGTTGTGTTTGATTTGCCAAATGAATTTACAGTAGACAATCCAGTGTTTAACACAGAACTTGCTACTCCACAAAAATTTGGTTATTTATTTGTAAAATGGAGTTATAATGGTAATAGTTTTGAAAATACAAAAGAAATATTTAAAGATATTGAATTAGTAGTAGAATGGGAAGGAAGAGTTATTACAGCAAGTGAGAATTTGTCTATCACTGATAGAGTTGCTATAGTAGATTTTTCTAATGCTTCAAGTAGTATGAAGTATACTATAAATATAAACTCTTCTGTAAAAATGATAACATTTATTGGCAATGGATATATGACAATAACTGCAAAAATTAATGTTTTAAACAGAAATGGTGCAATTCTATTTGGCTTGAAAAATATTGATATAAAAGCACCAACTGGAGGTGCAGTTAATGCTATTGATTGTGAAAGTTCAGCAATTTATTTAACTTACTTTGGTTCAGTTACCATTAAAGGCGGAAATGGAGCTGATGGAAGTGGTAATGGTGTAGCTGGTGCTAATGGCGGTTATGGAATTAAAGCTAAGGAAGTTACATTAATGGCTTTTAATTCTGATTCTAAAGTTTATATCTATGGTGGTAATGGCGGAAATGGTAGTAGCGGCTATAATGGTGAAAATGGTAAAGATGGTGAAAGACCTCCAAGAGGTAGTATTTTTAAACCTATAAAGGGTGATGATGGCGCTCCAGGAAAAGATGGATCTGCTGGTGGAAACGGTGGTAATGGCGGATATGCTATTTATGCATCAAATAATATAATTAATGTTGCTCGTGGTTCTAATTATTATATTAAAGGTGGCGACGGTGGAAACGGTGGCAATGGCGGCAATGGTGGTAATGGCGGCAAAGGTGCTGATGATGTTAGTGGAGATTGGTTTACTGGAACAGGTGACCCTGGTGATGGTGGTAAAGGTGGCAATGGTGGAACCAATGGAGTTGCAGGAAGTGCTGCTCAAGGAACTAATGTTGAAACTTTAACTACTGATGGTGGTATCAATGGTAAAAATGGCAATATTGGTCACAAAGGTACTGGTGGTAAAGGAGGAAATGCTGGAATTATAGGAAACAATGGCAGCGATGGTAAAAATGGTGAATATGGTCGTGATGGCACCACTTCTGTGGGACCTGTAGGTGATCAAGTAAGTAAACCAGTTGCAGGACAACATCAAGTTGAAGATTCTATAGTAGATTTGCCTTCTGCTTACTCAAATGAATTTTTTGATATGTTTTTAAATTGAATAATTATAATGGTGTAGACTAATTAAAACAATGTACATGAAGAATTTTTGAGATTTTCAAAAATTCTTCTTTTTTTTGAATAAAAATTGCCAAGTTATTCGTATATAAAGTAGAAGGGGGAAAATGTAATATCTTAAGGAGGTGATAAGAGAAAGTTTTTAAAGAGTGTAGCAACAAAAAATGCGAACATTGAAAAATTAATTTGATTTTTCATATTGAAAAACGAGTAAAACTATGTTAAAATACTTATGATGAGGACTGCTAGTTATATAGTTTTACTCCAAAATTAAAATTTATATTAATTAAGGAGGTTTTATGTTAAAAGTTGAAAATTTAACAAAAACTTACGAAAATGGAGTTGAAGCCTTAAGAGGAGTGTCTTTTGACACTCCTAATTATGGTATGATAGCAGTTGTAGGAAGTAGTGGTTGTGGAAAGTCTACTTTGCTAAATGTTTTGTCGGGCATTGATGAAAAAAGTGATGGCGAAATCTTTATTTTTGGAGAAAAGTGCAATCCTAGAGAGATTAAGTCAACTTTTGCTACAATATATCAAGATTATAAATTAATTGAAAACCTTAGTGTTATTGACAATATTTTGGTTGCAAAGGAATTGGTTGCTAGTGACTATAGTATAGAGCAAATTGACGCTTTGCTAGATAAACTTGGCATTTTTGAGTGTAAAAATGAAAAAGTACTTAGTTTGTCTGGTGGACAAAAACAAAGAGTTGCTATAGCAAGAGCATTAGTACAAAAGCCAAAAATTATTTTTGCAGATGAGCCTACAGGCAATCTTGACAGCAAAAACAGCAAAAATATCTTTGGTTTACTTCAAGAATTAGCAAAAGATATTCTAATAATTGTTGTTACGCATGATGTTGAAACTATAAAAAATTATGCTAATCGAATGTTAAGATTGCAAGATGGCGTAATTGTAGAAGATAAAGAACTTACTGAGTTAGCCGTTTGTAAAAATGTAGAAAAACCACAGAATATCGGCGTGCAAAAGGCTAAAAAAGTTGGTTTAAGTTTTAAAACATCTATGTCAGTAGCGATTGCTTTTAATAAAGCAAAGGTAGGCAGACGAATTGCTTTTATGGTTATGACAACTATTCTACTTATGATGCTTATGTTCTGCTGTAATTGGGCATCGATTGATTACGAAACTATGGTTCGTGCTACTTACGACAAGAGAAATGTAAGTAATATGGTTATATCTGAATACTCAAAGTATGAAAAAGTATCTAGAGTAATTGGTAATGGTACTTTTACTGCGACAACGCATAATGATTTGACTGAAATAAGTAAATATCTTAAAGATAAAAAGGGGATAAATAGTGCAAAGGTATATACCAATGTAACAGATATTTTTGGTATTGATACTGAGTTTACTGGCACTCTGACTTATGATATAAATGAAAAAATGCTTAATTTGCAAGATGTGGCATACGGATATGCATTTATAGATAAATATATAGTGACAAATGACTTAGAAAGCCTAGGTATTTCTCTTATAAAAGGAAGACAACCTGAGAAATTAGGAGAAATAGCTATTCCTAAAAGTAAATTAATATATTTTAATGCTGTAGGTGGTTATCGTGACAAAGATACTAATAAATTTGTTGCAGTAGAGAATATCTTTGAACATAACTTTTATGGCATTAAAATTGTTGGTGTATTTGATGATGGCGTTGTTGTTCCAGAAAAATTTGCAAAACCAATAAGCGAGTTTGAAAGTGAGGATGAGCAAGAGGCATATTCTTATGTTATAGATAAGATTTTGGCACAATCGGTAATTGTTTCAACTGCTTGGAGTGATGTGTGGGATGCTACAATGTATATTGAAAGCCCTGGAAAAGTTAAAAGTAATCAAGGGCAATATGTACATACCTTAATGACAACAGAGAATGCAAAATACAATAACATTGGTGTAGCACCTGCTAATTCATTGACTGCACATATTACGGGTGTTGATAGTGTGGAAAAAGGTACTGTGTTAATGAACAATCATTATGCGATGTTTAAAAATTTAAACGATGGTGATGCAATACTGCTTTCAACTATGCTAGTGAGGGGTGATGTTCAAGATTTAGGTGGAGAATATACCATTGACAGAAATATCCGAATGAACATAAAGTTTAAAGTTAAAATTGATGCTCGATTAAATGATATAAATAATTTAGGAATTTTGTATAATGAAGAAGATTATAAAATGATGATGGGTGGATATGAAAAATCACAATTAAATAAAATCATTTTCAATATGGATAGTTTAAGTGCAGGCGGACTTAAACAATTAAATGCACAAGCAAAGAAACTATATGGTGGGAAAAGTTATGATAACTATTATCAATCAATGTTAGATTTTATTATTGATGATGGCATACTAATAACAAGTGAATATGCTGAAATGCGAATGATTGGTAATTATGTTTTCATTGTGGCAAGTATTATACTTGCAGCTGTTGTAGGAGTACTTATATATAATTCTATTGGTATTATTATAACATCAAAGGCAAACGATTTGCTTATACTTAAGTCACTTGGTGCAAAAAAATTAGATTATTTCAAAATCTATGGAATATTCACAATAATACAACTTTTAATTGAACTAATTATTGGTATTGGGGTTGGTATAGGAGTAATATTCTTGTTTAATTTTCTTATGACTACTATAATTGGTCAGACATTAATTGTTAAATTGCCATTGATACCAGTATCTATAATTATTGCAATATTTATTGCTGTAGCCACTGCTGTATTGGCACTGACTTTCAACATTTGTAGAATAAGCGACAAAAATCTTCGCAAAGCATTTCAAAAAACTAAAGAGTAATTTAGAAAACAAAAAGATAAAGACAAAACCTCTAGTTAAAAATATTTTTAACTAGAGGTTTTTATACATGATACATTTTCACTTGCTATTTAATTGATAAAACGCCATTAAAACTCTTTAATTATTTAAGTGTTTAAATGAATTTGTTTTAAAATAAAAAGATAATTTTTGACAAAAATTAATTGAAAATCGGGGGTAAAAACAAAAACTACTGAGCTTATTCAGTAGTTTTTGTTTTTTTATAATTACATATTTGAAAGTTTTCTTTTGTAAGCTTCTTGCGCTTTTTCCACAATGTCTTGCTCGGTTAGGTGCATAACTTCCGCAAGGTAAGCTTCTTTGCCGACTTCGCCGTATCTGTCACCGATACCAACCCTAGTCATAGGGATAAGCACATCATTTTGCATAAGCAGTGCAGCAACTTCAGAGCCCAAGCCGCCTATCAAGTGATGGTTTTCGCAAACTACTACCGCACCTGTTTCGCGACAAGCATTAAGTATTGTTTCACTATCCAAAGGCTTGTAAGTGTGAAGTGCAATAACCCTTGCATTAATACCTTGGTTTTTCAAAGTCATTGATGCCGCTATAGCACGGTGTACCATAATGCCACAAGCTATGATGGTAAGGCTATCTCCGTCCACAACAGTATTAGCTTTAAAAAGGTCGATTTTAGCTTTTTCGTCATAGATTGGAGGAGTCTTTTTCCTTTGCAATCTAATATACATCGGTTTATCACATTTTAAAATTTGAGGGAATAGTTTGTCAAGGCAAACGCAATCGCAAGGCTCAACAACAATCATATCGGGTACTTGAGTCATAAGAGCAACGTCCTCAAAGCTCATGTGTGTGCCGCCGTTTATTTGAGCCATAATGCCGGGGTCTGTTCCTACTATTTTTACATTTTGTTTTGTATATCCAACGCTAACTGCGATTTGGTCATAGCATCTTCTTGTAGCAAACGGAGTAAAAGAAGAGCAGAAAGGCAATTTGCCGCAACTTGCAAGACCTGCTGCCACACCTATCATATTACTTTCCGCAATTCCGCAGTTAATAAAACGTCTTGGAAAAGCTTCCTTAAACTTGCCTGTACCTATGCAGTTCATAAGGTCTGCCTCAAGCACGACAATTCTTCTGTCGAGTTTAGAGTATTTAATCAAATTGTCAACGTAAACTTGACGCATTTCTTTATTGTGTAATTCGCTCATTTTAAAACTCCTCCCGTGCATTCTGCAGCAAACATTTCAGGAGTGAAGCTGACACTGTGTGATTTGTAGTGCCCCTCACAGCATTTTAAACCTTTGCCTTTGATAGTATTTAAAATAATTGCCGTTGGCATGCGGGAGCGTTTGCATTTTTCGATAGTGTCGACAATAGCTTCCATATCGTGACCATCAATAGTGTATGTTTTAAAACGGAAAGCACGCAATTTAGACTCAAAAGGCTCTACCTTACAAACATCCGCAGTCATACCGTCGATTTGCATTTTGTTGTTATCGATAACTACTGTAAAGTTGTGCAAATGTCTTGAGCCGGCAAGCATTAATGCCTCCCAAACTTGACCTTCTTGACTTTCTCCGTCGCCGACAATAGCAAAAGTATGATATTTTCTTCTGTCCATAATGGCGTTAATTGCCATACCAACCGCAGCGGAAATACCTTGTCCCAACGAGCCCGCAGTAAAATCAACACCGTTTACTTTCAACATATCCGCATGAGATGGAAGTTGAGTGCCGTTTTGATTTAGTGTAAGCAATAATTTTTTGTCAAAATACCCCCTTGCGGCAAGTGTAGCGTAAAGTCCCGGTGCAGCGTGGCCTTTAGAAAGTACAATCCTGTCACGGTCGGGATTTTTCGGGTCACTAGGGTCAATGTTAGCCATCTTAAAGTATAGTGCAGTTAAAAACTCGATTATACTTGAAGAGCCGCCGATATGACCAACACCGAATGTTGCTATACATTCGATACACATTTTGCGTATTAAATCAGCCTGTTTGTAAAGGGTGCTGATAGTATTAGATTCCATTTTGAACTCCTATAACTGAATAATGTTTTGTATAAACAATCTCTAGCGATTATTATACTATAAAAAACTTTTTATTTCAAGCTATTTTATATTAATTTTATAAAAAGATATATTTTTTGTTATATAGTGGAAAATTGTCGAATTAAGCAACAATCGGCGGGAGTATTGCTGGAATTTTATGCAATACAAATGGCATTAAAGGCGTTGATAAACTTTATTTTTAGTTAAAAACAAATAATTTGCTTAAAATTATCAATACTAAAAGTAAGGAGAGTATTATGGCAAAAAATAATGGAAAGTTTACTTTGTTTTTAATGTTATGTATGCTGATTTTTGCAGTTTGCTTTATTATCGGTATGGATAAATGCGAGTATGCCGCTAAACAAGTTAATTTTACCGATAAGCATAATATGAGTACAGCTAGACAAATAGTAAACGACAGAGTGCAAAATACAAGCAAAAGTGTCAAAGTTAACGGCGGAAAGATAGAACTTTTGTGCTTAATGTATCACAATATCGTAGGGAATAATCAAAAACAAGGGGACTACGAAGTAAGAGTAAATATGTTGGAACAGGATTTTGCGGAAATAAAAAAATTAGGCTATACATGTGTAAACAGAAAAAAGCTTTTAGAGGTTGTTGACAATAAAAAGTATGGTAAATATGCCATGATTACTTTTGACGACGGGTTTTACGGCGTATACAAATATGTGCCTAAACTACTCGAAAAATATGATATGAGCTGTATTGTCTCAGTGGTAGGCGAGTTTATGGACAAACAGGATAAAATAGAATATAAAACCCGTTGCAGTTATATGAACACTAACGAAGTAAAAGAGCTTGCAAAAAATCCACGAGTAGAAATTGCTCAACACTCTTACGATTATCACCATATTAAAAACGGTAGAAAAGGCGTTAAAATAAAAAACGGAGAAACGTCCGATGAATATATACAAACCTTTAAATCGGATACTCAAAAGTTGACGGATAAATTAAAAAGCATAGGGGTAAAAACAAAAACTTATTGTTACCCTTATGGCGAATACTGTAAAGAAAGCGAAAGCGTGCTTAAAAATTTGAAGTATCAAATGACTATGACTTGTAATGAGCATTTGAACTATGTAAAAGGCAGGGAGTCTTTATATTTACTCGGCAGACTTAATCGTTCGGCAAACTGCCAAAATATAAACAATTTAATTGCCAAGGCTTGCAATAAAAAATAAAATATGTTATTGTTTTGGTATGGAAAGAATTTTAGAGTATACCGCAACGGAAGATGGTACAGTTCAAAACCTTTTAAAAAGTAAAGGCTTTTCCGAGCGGATTTGCAACTTACTAAAAAAAGAATTAGGCTTGGTTTGCGTAAACGGCGAGCCTGTTTTTGTAGTTGCAAAAGTTAATGCAGGGGATAAAATAAAAGTGATTTTAAAAGAAAACCCTCCGAAAATCGCCCCATTTGACTATCCTATTGATTTTGTTTATCAAGATTATGATATTGCGGTAATAAATAAAAGTGCGGATATTGCAGTGCTTGCAACTAATGCACATTACGGCAAAAGTCTTATGAATGCACTTGCAGCTGTTTGGGGAGATTTTGTTTATCATCCTGTAAACAGGCTTGATAAGGGGACAAGCGGGCTTATGATAGTTGCAAAAAATAGTCTTGCTCACAGTATACTGTCTGAACAAATTGCACAGGATAAACAAACAGCAGTCAAAAATGTGCAAAGGGAATACCTTGCAATAGTGCATAATGATAAAGATAATATTTTGACATGCGAGGGGGATATAATAGCGGATATAGGTATTCCTACGGGTAATAGTTTGGTACGCGGGGTTGTACAATCGGGAGGTAAATACGCAAAAACACATTATAAAGTATTGTCCTCTTGTCCCGATTACAGCTTGGTACAACTTGTATTGGCAACAGGCAGAACGCACCAAATAAGGGTACATTTATCCTATATCGGGCACCCATTGCTAGGCGATGATTTGTATGGTGGTAGCAAAAGTATGATAGAAAGACCTGCACTTCATAGCAGTAAAATCAAATTTCGTCATCCTATAACAAATGAGCAGTTGGAATTTTGTGCGCCGCTGCCAAAAGATATGCAGGATATTTTAGCAAAAAAGTAAAAAAATACATATTAGAAAACAGCGACTTTTACGGTTGTTGTTTTTTTGTTTGCAGAATTTTTAAATTTCAAAAAACCGTTGACATTAAATTTTTAATGACATATAATAGCTATTAGGTTGTTTTAAGCCACAATAAATAAAGATTTTATTGTAAAATAATCATACTTGAATTTGACAAATACTTTAAAATAATTTAATTTTATCTCAAAATATGATTGACATAAAAATCAAAAAATGTTAGAATACTAACAGTTAGCATACTAACAAAATTTTGAACAGGAAACGGAATAATGGTAAAGTATTTTCAAGACGATATTTTGGTAATTGTAAATTTGATTAGGCATAAAATCAACGGCTCGGAAAAATTGAATGTTGTGCAAAAGGAAATTTCCAGAAGGCAAGCTGCGGTAATCGGCATCATAGATGAGTATCAAGGCAAACCTGTATTTCAAAAGGATATAAGCAGGATTTTAAAAATCAGGCGTTCGACCGCAACAAGCATGTTACAAGATATGGAAAGGGAAGACCTTATCAAAAGGGTGCCTGTCGGTGGAGATATGCGTTTAAAACAACTTTTGCTTACCGAAAAGTCAATGAGGTTTGCAATGTTGATAAGGGAAGAATTTACGATGATACAGGAAACTATTATTCGCGGTTTTAGCGAAGACGAAAAAAAACAATTCAGAAATTACTTGGAAAGAATAAAGGAAAATCTGACAGAATAAAGGAGGCTTAAATGATAAAAGAACTTTTAAAACATGCAAAAGGCTCTTTAAAATATACTTTGATAACGCCGTGCCTTGTGGCATTGGAAGTTATTATCGATGTTATGATACCATATATTACGCAGGCCTTGATAGATAATGGAATAAGTCAAGGCAATATGCGTTATGTCGGCATCGCAAGTGTTATTTTGTTGGCTTTTGCAGCTATGGCAATGATACTAGGTGTACTATCAGGTTGGTCGGCGACTAAGGGCAGTACGGGCTTTGCAAAAAATTTAATGGATGATATGTATGCTAATATACAAAATTTTTCTTTTGCTAATATAGATAAGTTTTCTACTTCCAGCTTAATAACAAGACTTACAACAGATATTATGAATGTAAGACAATCTTATCAAATGGTTTCAAGACTTGCTACAAGGTGCCCTATTATGCTTATCGCATCTATTATAATGGCATTTACCGTAAGCCCTAAAATTGCACTTATTTATTTGGGCGTTGCACCTGTACTTGCAATAGGTTTAATACTTATTATAAGATTTGCATTCCCGCTTTTCGAAAAAGTGTTTAAAAGCTACGATAAGATGAACAAAGTTGTGCGTGAAAATGTAAAAGGCGTAAGAGTGGTAAAGTCTTTTAACTCTCAAGGTAAGGAGATTGATAAATTTGAAGACGCCTCAGGCGAAATTTACAAAAACTACAGCAGGGCGGAAAGATTGCTTGCACTAAACACTCCGCTTATGCAGTTTTGCATTTACACTTGCATGTTGCTTATCAGTTGGCTATGTTCAAAATCAATCGTTAACGGAACTTTGGGCGTAGGTGCACTTACTTCCTTAATGTCTTACACAATGTCAATACTTATGAGTTTGATGATGTTTTCGATGGTATTTGTTTTGATAACAATTTCAAGAGCAAGTGCCGAGCGTATTGTTGAGGTTTTAAAGGAAGAGCCTAGTATAGTAAATCCCGAAAATCCTATTTATAATGTGGAAAACGGAGATATCGAATTTAAAAATGTAGGTTTCAGTTATGTAGGGGATAGCAGTAAGGAATGTATGAAAAATATCAATCTTTCAATTAAGAGCGGCGAAATGATTGGTATTTTAGGTGGTACGGGTAGCGGTAAAACCACTTTGGTAAGCTTGCTTCCAAGGCTTTACGATGCTACAAGCGGCGAGGTAATTGTAGGCGGACATAATGTAAAAGAATATGACATAAAAGCTTTGAGAGACAGCGTAAGCGTAGTGCTTCAAAAGAATGTTTTGTTTAGCGGAACGTTACGCGATAATATGAGATGGGGTAATCCCGACGTTACAGATGAGCAGATTGCAGAGGCATTGGAAATTGCATCGGCAACGGATTTTGTAAGCGGTTTCCCTAACGGATACGATTATCATATAGAGCAAGGCGGTGCAAACTTGTCAGGCGGACAAAGACAAAGGTTATGTATTGCAAGGGCACTAATCAAAGACCCTAAAATTTTGATTTTGGACGACTCTACAAGTGCGGTAGACACTGCAACTGACAGAAAGATAAAACAAGGTTTGAGGGTAACAAAAGCAAATACTACAAAACTTATAATCGCACAAAGGATATCTTCCGTACAAGATGCGGATAAAATTATAGTTATAGATAACGGCAAGATAAACGGTATAGGCACTCATGACGAATTGATGGCGACAAATACTATTTATCAAGAGGTTTATCAATCTCAAGTAAAAGGAGGGGATGACAATGACAACAACTAAAACCCTTCGAAAATCGGGAGTAACAAACAAAAAATCATCTCAAAAACAACCTAATACCATCGCGTTGATATTCAAAACAATCTTCAAAAAGTATAGAACTTTGTTTATATTTGTGGTGGGAGGTATTTTGATTTCGGCACTTGCATCCGTTGCGGGAACGATGTTTATCAAAACCTTGCTTACCGATTATGTCAATCCGCTAATCGGGACTGAAAACCCTGACTTTAGCAATGTTATTACGGCAATTTGCTATATGGCAGGCATTTACGCTGCCGGTATGCTAAGCGCTTTGGTATACAATCAATTAATGATTATCATTTCACAAAACACAATGCGTTCCATAAGAAACGATATGTTTATCAAAATGCAAAAATTGCCTGTTAAGTATTTCGATAGGAAAAATAACGGCGATATAATGAGCTATTTTTCCAACGATACGGATACTATGATGCAGTTATTGTCGCAAGGTATACCGCAACTTATAAATTTGATTACAACTTTAATCGCAGTTGTGGTTTCCATGTTCATATTAAGTCCTATTTTGGCAGCTTGTACACTTGTTTACGGCGGAATAATGTTGTTTGTGGCTCAGTTTATCGGCAAACGTTCGGTAAAATACTTTGCCGGACAACAAAAAGCAATAAGCGAAGTAAACAGCTATGTAGAGGAAATGATTGGAGGTCAAAGAGTAGTTAAAGTATTTAACCACGAAGAAGTTTGTAAAAAAGAATTTGCTCAAATCAACGATAATTGGCGTAATGCTAGCTTTAGGGCAGTTAAACTTGCGTGTACTATAATGCCTATTATGATGGGTATGGGACATTTACTTTATGTTTTGATAGCTTTGATTGGCGGTGCTTTGGTAATCACGGGTGTAGGCGGCACATCACTTGCTGCGGTTGTAACATTCTTGCCATTATCCAAGTCTTTCACAATGCCAATCAACCAATTTGCAGAGCAAATCAACAACTTTGCTATGGCAACTGCGGGCTCTAAACGTATTTTCCAACTGCTTTCGGAAGAGGAGGAAGTAGATAACGGTTATGTTACTCTTGTAAAAGGTAAGGAAGAAAATGGCGAATTTATAGAGTGTGAAGAAGGCGATTGGGCTTGGAAACACCCTCATGGCGATGGTACTTTGACTTATGCAAAACTTGAAGGCAGGGTTGAACTAGACCATGTTGACTTCGGTTACGTGGAAGATAAGTTAGTGCTTAAGGATATAACAATAAACGCACAACCGGGCGAAAAAATTGCGTTAGTCGGCTCTACGGGTGCGGGTAAAACTACAATTACAAATTTGATTAACAGGTTTTACGATATTGATGACGGAAAAATCAGATATGACGGCATCAATATAAACAAGATAAAAAAGGAAGATTTAAGAAAATCTTTAGGCATAGTTTTGCAGGACGTTAATTTGTTCAGCGGAACTATTGCTGAAAACATACGATACGGCAGACCAAACGCTACCGACGAGGAAGTGGTAAGCGCTTGCAAGCGTGGCGGAGCTCATGAATTTATAGAGATGTTGCCTGACAAATACGATACGGTTATCGATGGCGACGGCTCGTCGTTATCCCAAGGTCAAAGACAGTTACTTTCTATAAGCCGTGCGATACTTGCGGATACTCCGCTTATGATTTTGGATGAGGCTACAAGCAGTATAGATACAAGAACGGAAATTTTAGTACAAAAAGGTATGGATAGCTTAATGCAAGGCAGAACATGTTTTGTAATTGCACACAGGCTTTCGACTATTCAAAACTCCGACTGTATTATGGTTTTGGAACACGGAGAAATTATCGAGCGTGGCAACCACGACCAATTAATTGCAAAGCGCGGTAGATATTATGAACTTTACAATGGTAAAAAAGCCGAAGAAATTGCATAATTTTAGTATTGTAATTTTGTAAAAATTGTAGTATAATAGGTTATAATTCAATTATAATCTTTATAAATAGAGGAGTAAGTTATGTTGATAGATAAAAGAATAGAAAAATTAGCTCACGGATTGGTAGATTTTAGCTGTGATGTTCAAAAAGGGGAAAATGTGCTTATCGAAGCAACGGGCGTGGATTATCAACTAGTAGCCAGCCTTGTTAAGGAAGTTTATGCAAAGGGAGCTTATCCGTTTGTTAATCTTACCGATTTGCGTATCAAGCGTGAATGGATGAAAGGAATGAGTGCGGAGCTTGCCAAAAAGTATGCGGATATGGAAATGTACCGTATGAAAGATATGCAAGCTTATATAGCAATCCGTGGCGGCGGCAACAATCAAGAACTTTCGGATGTGGATTTGGCAGAATATAACCGCATTATGCGACCTGTGCTTAATCAAAGAGTGGACCATACAAAATGGGTGGTTTTAAGGTATCCTACTGAGGCAATGAGTCAGCAAGCGGGTATGAGTACAGAGGCTTTCGAAGATTTTTATTTCGATGTGTGTACTTTAGATTACAGCAAAATGGATAAAGCTATGACCCCGCTTGTAGAGCTTATGAACAGAACGGACAAGGTAAGAATTGTTGCTAAAGATACCGATTTAACTTTTTCTATAAAAGGCATACCTGCTATCAAATGCAGCGGACTTAGAAATATTCCGGACGGCGAAGTTTATACCGCACCTGTGAAAGATAGCGTAAACGGTTACATTACTTACAATGTTCCGTCGGTTGAAGAGGGGATAAAGTTTGAAAATGTTCGCTTGGAGTTTAAGGACGGCAAGATTGTAAATGCTACCGCAAATAATACGGAGGCAATAAACAAAATTTTCAATACCGATGATGGTGCAAGATATGTCGGCGAGTTTGCTTTGGGGGTAAATCCTTATATTACAAAAGCTATGGGAGATATTTTGTTTGACGAGAAGATTAGCGGCTCTATTCACTTTACTCCGGGACAAAGCTATGAAGATGCACCAAACGGTAACAAATCCGCTATTCATTGGGATTTGGTACAAGTTCAAACACCAGAGTATGGCGGTGGCGAAATTTATTTTGATGATGTTTTGGTACGTAAGGACGGTTTGTTTGTGCTAGACGAATTAAAGTGTCTAAATCCCGAAAACTTAAAGTAAATTTTATGTCGCAAATTATTTTAAATTTATAACAAATGACAAGTAATTACAATAAAAACTAATAATGTAAAAAATTACGGTAGGTTTTATAAAAAAAGATAACTTAAAATGTAAAAAAGACTAGACAAACCGACTAATTTTTGGTAAAATAAATACAAACAATAATAATTATGCCTATAATAGGCAATTTTGGAGGATAAATAAATGGCTAAAAAAACTGTAAAAGTAGCTATTAACGGCTTTGGCCGTATCGGTCGTCTTGCATTCAGACAAATGTTTGGTGCTGAGGGTTTTGAAGTAGTAGCAATCAACGATTTGACAAGCCCTAAAATGCTTGCTCACCTTTTGAAGTATGATTCATCTCAAGGTAAATATGCTTTGGCTGATACTGTTTCTGCTACTGAGGATTCTATCATTGTTGATGGAAAAGAGATTAAAATTTACGCTAAAGCAAACGCTGCTGAGCTTCCTTGGGGACAAATCGGTGTTGACGTTGTTTTAGAGTGCACAGGTTTCTATACTTCTAAAGCAAAAGCTCAAGCTCATATTGATGCTGGTGCTAAGAAAGTTGTTATTTCTGCTCCTGCAGGTAATGACCTTCCAACTATCGTTTACAATGTTAACCATGACAAGATTACTGCTGATGACCACATTATCTCTGCTGCATCTTGCACAACTAACTGCTTGGCTCCAATGGCTAAAGCTCTAAATGATAATTGGGCTGTTCAATCTGGTATCATGAGCACTATTCACGCTTACACAGGCGACCAAATGACTTTGGACGGACCTCAAAGAAAGGGTGACCTTCGTCGTTCAAGAGCTGCTGCTGTTAACATCGTTCCTAACTCTACAGGTGCTGCTAAAGCTATCGGTTTGGTTATCCCAGAGTTAAACGGCAAACTTATCGGTTCTGCTCAAAGAGTTCCAACTCCAACAGGTTCTACAACTATTTTGGTTGCAGTTGTTAAAGGCACTCCTACTAAGGACGAAATCAATGCTGCTATGAAAGCTCAATCTAACGAGTCTTTTGGTTATACTGAGGACGAAATCGTTTCTAGCGACGTTATCGGTATGAGATTCGGTAGCTTGTTCGATGCTACTCAAACTATGGTTATGGATATGGGTAATGGTTACTCTCAAGTACAAGTTGTATCTTGGTATGATAACGAAAACTCTTATACAAGCCAAATGGTTAGAACAATTAAGCACTTCGCTAAATTTTTCTAAGATTATCATTTGAGTAATTAAACTTTAAAATTAGATATTAAACAAAAAAATGGACTAACTTAGTTTAGTCCATTTTTTGTTATTTTATATTTGAGTTTTTAGGTCAAATTAAAAAAAGACTTGATTTTTTAAATTTATTTTGCTATTATGAATATGTTATATAGTGGCAATAATCAAAAATAATTGTAAATTTATAAAAATTACATAAATCTATTGTTAATTTGTCATTGCTATAAAATATTTTTTGCAATCAAACTTTCTTGGGGCTGTTACGGATTCGACAAGTGGGTGTGAGATTGTGTAAGCGTGCCGTAGGTTCGACTACGTAAAAACGAACGTTAAATATAAACGCAAAAAATAATAATCAATTAGCTTTCGCTGCTTAATTAGCGAGCTTGTCACCCCTATAGACCTATCGGATAGGTAAGTGGCATCATTTAGATAGGAAGGTCTTATTGCTTTTGGTGTGGAGCAATAAGATAAATTAACACCTCATCAAAATGTAGCTTGTGCAAAAGGCGACATCGCGAAAAATTCAAAATTTGCACTGCGCACGAAGAAAGCATAGTCAATCCCCGTTTGGACACGGGTTCAACTCCCGTCAGTTCCACCATTACAATTAAAACGCATCTATATGGGTGCGCTTTTTTAATTTTTATGTTTTATATGAAAGATGATTTTATATAAGTCTATTGTAAAATATTGTATATTTACAAAGGCAAAAAATAGTTTATAATTAAAATAGACATATAGTTATAAATGGAATACAAATGAGGTATGCTAAAGAAATTTAAGAGGAAAGACGGTATAAAAAGACCGGAAAAAACAAAAAAATGTTGATTTCTTTTTCGGTTGTTTCCGAAATTGTTTTGTTTGTAAACATTATTGCAATTACAGTGTGTAGCTTTTTTTAGGAAATCGACTACGTATATGATGCGTTATCTATTTCTTCATTGATTATTGCTTTTTTAAGTTTAATGTCAAGTGTGTTTTTCTCAATGGGGATTTATCGCCAAAACGAAAGACAAAATGAGATAAACGACACATTATTTAAGAAAGATGATGTTTATATAACAAATAACTATTCGCTAATAGATATAGGCAATAGAATTACCACTTTTGATTCGGACGATAGTATTGATTATGCCAATGTTCTACAGCAAAATGAAAGCAATAAATATTTTAGATTTGTAATGAAAGTAAGCGACTATATAAATAAGCCTATGTATAAGGCGGACATTTATTCTGTAATAGCAAAGGACAAAAGCAATGAAATTTTGCTTGACATAAGCAGCAAAAAGCCTGTTCCTACCGATTATGCCTCCAATATATTGGATAGAGGCTATAATTGCGTTTCATTTGACATAGGACTAAAAGATAGAGATATCTGCGATATACTTGTACGTACTGATAAACTGTATATTACAATGGATATAACATCCATATTTAATGTGATTTTTACGGTAATGTTTACTATCAAATTGGATGGAGAGAAAATATCTTCGCCTAATGTAAATGACGAGGATGCTCAAAAATATAACAATTTAAGAAGGTTTAGAAACATTCTTCTGTTTTTAAAATTATAAACAAACAAATTGACCAAGATTAGAATTTAATAAAATTATAATTTTGCCCCTGAAAATCGGGGGTAATTTTAAAATTGTGAAAATTATTGTAACAAAAAGTTGATTTTGTTATATAATGTTATTATACAACAAAGGTGGGGTATGAAAGTTATATTTTTGGATATTGACGGAGTTTTAAATAGTATAAAGTTTGATAGATTGCGTATGCGGGATGGCAGGAGCGACTTTATTGACGAGAGCAGATTGCCTTTGCTCAAGCAAATTGTAGATAGCACAGATGCCGTTATTGTTTTAAGCACTACATGGCGTGTTCATTGGGACAAAAACGAAATTCTGTGCGACAACTTTGGGAAATACATGGTTGATACTTTTGCTAAATACGGGCTTACTATTTATGATAAAACACCATATTTGGGGATTATGGCAGAGCGATATAACGAAATAAAAGATTGGCTTGAGTATGCGGACGGAGTAGAAAGCTTTGTGATAATAGATGATTACCAATATGGTTGGGGAGATTTGCAAGCAAACTACGTAAAAACCGAGCCTCATTTTAGGTTTGGACTAGAAGAGGAACATGTGAAAAAAGCGATAGAAATACTGAATAAATAATACTACATTGAATGCTGAATATTAGTATATATATGGCTAGAAAAAAAACAATTATGTATAGTTTGTGTAAATGTAATTGTCAAAATTTAACAAACCAATGGTTATATGTATAATAATTAAGACAAAATATTTGACAAATTTCGATAAATTATGTATAATGATAAGCATCTAATATAATTCAATTTTTTAAGGAGTTTAATTTTATGAAAAAATTTAGTTTGTTTACAATAGTAATTTTGGTAGTAATATTAGCGACTTGCTTAGTTGGTTGTGTAAAAGGTACCCCTATCGAATTTACTGATGAAGAAGTTGCTATTTTCTCTACAGCAGACCATGGAAGAGCAGAAGATTATACAGCAGCAACACTTGTTAGAAGCAGAGACGAGTTGATAACTTTTTTGGCCGGAGAAGAAACGGACTATGAAATTCAAGAGATAGAAAAATTTACAGAAGAATTTTTTGAGGAAAGAGCCGTGCTTGTTTTAAGCCATAGTGTAATTGATTATGAAACTTACGAAATTAAGAAAGTTGCTGTTGACGGAGATAAACTTACTATTCAACTTTCGAGAAATCGTAAAGATGAAGATTTGGCTGAGTTTTATGAAGTTCGTCAAACTCTTTTATCTGTAAGCAAGAGCGATGTTGAAAATGTAACAAGCTGTTCAGTTGTAACTTCTACAGTGACTTCAAGCTTTAGTTTTGGATTTTAATTTATGATAAAAAGCTCTATTAAATTAGGGCTTTTTTTATTTTTTATTAACAAAGTTAATGCAAAAAGAAAAATTGCAAAAAAACAGTTGAAAATCGTGGGTAAACTTTATTTGTGTGTAAAAAAGTGGTTGTTTTGCAGACGAAAAATCACTTAAATGTTACAATATATTGCAATTCTTGACAAAAGCAAATAAATTTGTTAAAATAAAAATATATTATAAAAAGGCTTTATTTATATTTGCGAGGCGAAAATGAAAGAGATATTAGAGCCATTAAAAGAATATTCAAGGTATCAAAAACAGTTTGACGATTCTGTGGATAAGACTTTTGAAGACTTAGTAAAAAAGAGTAATATCGATGTAGAAAAAAACAGAAATACTGTCAAAATGTATGATGAGGCAGATGTTGAATATAAAAAGGAAAAGAAGAAACTACATACTTTAAGAGGATGGAGAAGTTTTCTTATCTTTTTGAGCATTGTCGGTGGGGTTGCTGCAGTTATCGGTGGACTCATGATATACGGCGCTATTACCACTGATTCTTCAATTCTTGCAGGGGTTTTGACCGCTGTTATTGGACCGGTTGTTATGATTGTTTCAATTTTGACTATAACTTTAGTGCTTAATAAAAAGATTAAGGCACTTAAAGAGGTGGTTAAAGTTTTAAAACAAAATGCGGATTTGATATTGGAAGAGGCGTGGAAACAAATGGCGCCGCTTAACAAATTATTTAATAGCGATATAACAAATAATATGGTAAATGATTTGGATACCGTAATTCAGATTGATAGATATTACAGCGTTTTGCATGAAGTATATTTACACAAGTACTATAAATTCCCGTATTTTTCAAATGACAACAGTTCCACAATTAATATGGTAGTAGGAACTATCACGGGTAACCCTTTTGTGATTTCAAGGGAGCTTGAAGTGGAAATGGGTATGAAGACATACGAGGGTAGTTTGGTTGTCACTTGGACGGAAACCAGACGTGACTCACAAGGAAAAACTTATACCGTAACGCACAGTCAAACATTGATTGCCACAGTTACCAAGCCATGTCCTTTTTATGACACCGAAACATTTTTGGTATATTGCAATGAGTCTGCACCTGACTTAAATTTTTCAAGAAAACCGCAAGCTCATGGTAAAGACGACAAACAGATTGAACGAATGGTAAAACGCGGCGAGAAAAAACTTGCCAAGATTGCCGAAGATGATATGAAACACGGAGATGGCTCGTTTGTTGCAATGTCGGATACTGAGTTCGATGTGTTATTTGGGGCTTTTGACAGAGATAACGAAAATCAATTTAGATTGTTATTTACTCCGCTTGCACAAAGGAATACCATCGATTTGGTTAAAGATAGCCCTTATGGCGACGATTTTTATTTTGCAAAGCAAGGCAAACTAAATACTATATATTCCCATCACGGGGATACATGGGATATGCTTGCAGGCAGGAATATTTCGTCTTATAGTGTGGATTTGGCAAAACAAATGTTTACCAATTACAACTGCAATTTCTTTAAAAACTTGTATTTTATGCTTGCTCCGTTGCTTAGCATACCGCTTTATCAACAGTTCAAACCAAATGATATGGATATTGACTTGAGCTCAGAGACTAATATCGCGGCTAGAGAGGCGGAAATGCTAGTAAACATTTTGCCTGACAATTATATCGGTGCAAAAGGAAGTGCTACAAGGGTTATCCCTAAAGTAAAGTTTATATCGAGTATAGGCGAAGTAGATTGCATTATGATTTACGCATATTCTTACAGCATTACCACAAGGACGGATTTTGTGCCGCGTGTTGCAGGTAACGGAAGAATGTACAGCGTGCCTGTTAATTGGGATGAATATAACCCACTTATGAAAACTACCGAGGCTTTGATTTTTGATGCTAACGGTTTAAGTAATGAAACTTACGCTCAATTAGTTGATATGTTAAAGAGGTATGATAATATTGTAGGGGAAGAATTTTCCGCAATAGCAGATTGCTCGGGTGTGGTTGTGGTTATCCCTAAAAAGGCTACAAAAGACGAACTTATCCAAAAAATCAACGAAATTTTGAAAAAGAGGGACAAAGATTTTGTAAAAAGTAGCAGAGAAAAATTTATGAACGCAGTGCAAAATATTTTGACAAAACAAAATAATAATTAATCATAGGTTAATATTGTATAGAGTTCTATGCAATTAAAATAAAAACAAAAGGCTTTTATGCTTAGGAGGTAAAATTTTATGGCAAATGAATTGGATGAAATGAACTATGTCCCAATGGAAGAAGGACGTGAAGTTAATGTAATCGCAAAACAAATTTCGCCGAAAGTAGGTTTAGGCTCAAAGATATTTGAAATTATGCTTTGGGTTTTGGCTATTATTCCGGGTGTTGTATTTATGATTATGAAAAAGAATGCCGATAACAAATTAAAGCGTATCGAACAACAAATCAATAAGCAAGCATCTACTATTGACAACTATTTGGAGCAAAGAGTCATCGTTCTTCAAAACTGTGCTCAACTTGTAAACAAATCTATTGATTTGGATAAAGATACATTTACTCAAATCGCAGCTTTGCGTTCGGGCGTTCACCCAGAGACAGGCGAGGAGAGAAATGAGATTTCTCAAAAGGTAGATGGATTTGCTGCAAACTTGCGTTTTGCAATGGAAAATTATCCTGAATTGCAAGCACACGAAAGTATTCAAAGTGCTATGCAACAAAACAACTACTTGCAAAGGGAAGTTACTGCTGCAAGAGATACTTATAACGATTTAATCAACAGTTGGAATATGGCTATCTTTAAATGGCCTACAAACCAAATCGTTGCAGCAAAACAAGGCTATACAACTAAAATTCCGTTTATTGCATCTAGAGAAATTAAAGAGCAAGCAAAAGGAACTTTCTTTGGTTGAGCTTAAATAGCATTATCCCTTAATTATTTAAGGTAGGGGATTATTTTAAAATAACAATTAAGCAGGCTTATTTTAGGCTTGCTTTTTGTATGCGAACAATTAGCTGTGATATTAACATACTTTGATATTTTATTACAGACAAAAATAATGTATAAATTTGCAGATATGCGGTAATTAAATTTGTTATTGCATTTTAAACAAAATTATGTTAAAATATATGTAATGTTACAATAGTAAAGGTTTGGGAATTGGTATGAGAGTTTATGAGTCTGAAGAAATGTATTTGGAAACAATACTAAATTTAAAAAATAAAAAAAGTTTAGTCCGCTCGGTAGATATTGTGGAGGAGTTGGGATATGCTAAATCAAGTGTATCCAAAGCTGTCAATCTGCTTGCAAAAAAAGGGTTTGTAGAAATTAAAAATACAGGCGAACTCGTGCTTACCGATGTGGGACGACAAAAGGCGGAAAATATTTTTGAAAGACACAGGGTGCTTATGCAAGCTTTGATAAAACTAGGTGCAGAGGAGGAAAGCGCGGAAGAAAATGCTTGCCGTATTGAGCATGTAATTACGGATGATATATTTGAAATAGTTAAAAATTTTGTCGCTAAACAATAAATCTAACGCTCTGCAGTTATGCAAGGCGATTTTAATTGCTTAAATTTCTATCAACAACTTATAAATAAGCCATTTTTTGTCTTAATTTTTGACAAATTTAAAATTGACTTAAATAAAAAATACACCCTGAAACGATTAGTTTTGGGGTGTTACTTTTTTTGTAAAGTTTAAAGTAGGCAAAAAGTGCCGTTCACTGCAATAATCCTATCAAAAATCGGGACTATTGGGGTTAAATATTTGCCTTTAATGTAAAGTTTGGGTACATGGAATAAGTATATCTATGTACATTTTATATATATATTATAGGGTCAAAAGTAAACTTTTGTCAACGTTTAATTAAACATTTTGTAATTGCTTTACAAAAAAGCTACAAAAACTTTAAAAAACTTTCCCGAAAATCCTCGATTTTGTACATAGATATACTTATTCTATGTAAGGTAAAAAACGGAGGTTTTATTATGGCAAAGATTATTAAAAGGGCAGGAATAATATTTTTTGTGTCAGTAATATCTTGTCTATTATTAATCGGGATAGTAGTTTTTGCAAATGCGAACAAAAATGTTTTGGAAAGTGCACCTACAAGTAATATCGATAATGTTAGCATAGACTCCAAAAATAATATCACAAAAAGTACTGTCGGTAAAATAGATAAGGAAGTAATATTTAAAGGAACTACTTGTGAAGAGATTGCCGAAGAGTGGAATGACGTAATTGTCGAGTCATTGGAAGGCTTGCATATCAAAGTTGTATTGTCAAGGGATTGGATTGCTCCTACTAGCGGCAATAACTATTTTGGCAGTTATGAAAATAGCTTTTTCAATGGTAGCATTGCTGTTCCGGAAGGAGCGACAATTACATTGGATTTAAATGGTTTTAAAATTGACAGAAAATTGACTGTAGCGGTTAATTGGGGTAATGTTATGTATGTAAGGGGCAATTTGATTCTTATGGATAGTAAATACGATGAGCAAAAAGTTTTGGATGCGTATAATAAAAATCCGGAATCAAATTTGCAAAGTTATGGTGCGGGTGGTATAACAGGCGGATATATTACAAATGACGGTGGAGCACTAGTTGTTAGCTACGAGGGCTACTTTGAGATGAACGGCGGGATGATTTACGGAAATATTGCACAAGGCTCGCAAGGAGGAGGTGCTATTTATTCCGGAATAAACAGCTCGATTACAATTAATAGCGGAATGATAATTAATAACCAAGCAATCGGCGTACATAATGGAATAATTTCAGGGGATGGCGGAGCAATAAATTTTCAAGCAAAAAAATTGCAAATTAACGGAGGAATTATACATAATAATTCTGCTATTGATACGGGTGGAGCCATAAGTGCTTATAATGACAAATCTACGGTAAATATAACCGGTGGATTAATATCTAGAAATGCCGCCCATGGATGGGGATGCGCTATGCGTGTTGTTTGTAAAGAGTTCAATATGGACGACGGTATAATAGAAAGAAATTATTTTATGAATGATTTGGCTAATAAAAGCGGTGCAGGAGTAGTTTACACGCAAGTGGGTACATTTAATTTTAATGGCGGCGAAATTAGGAATAATAGTTTTGATACATACGGAGCTATTACTATTGTGTCAAGTGATGTTATTATAAGAAACTGCAAAATTTACAATAATATTTCTGCTAAGGACGGAGCAGGTATAAATACACACCACGCTGTAACCAGTGCATACGGTACTATTGCAATCGGTGCAGGTGCTCAAATTTATAATAATACAAACTCAAGCGGTGCTGCAGATGTTTTTTTGACAAAAGGCGAGAGGATTAGGGTAGTAGGAAAATTGGCTACTTCAAGTAGTACAACACATGTCGGTGTTTTGTTGAGTAGCGATTACACAGGAGAATTTACCTACGGATATTATACAGGTGGCAATTACGATATCACTCCAAGCAGATATTTCTTTTCAAACAGCAATAAACGAATAGGCACTTCGGGCACAGAGGCTATTTTGAAAGATGAAGATAATACTGCTACCGACTTGACTTGGAAGTGGACAGGTGGTCAAACAAACGGCGGGTCTAATGCGACAGTAAACTACACGGGGCGTGATTATGTAATTTCCGCAACAGGCGAAATTTATATGCAAGGAGAAGATGCTCCATTTACAAGTCGTACATTGAGGGATGCGGGAAGTTATGCTTTTTATTCTGCAGGTAATTATAAAAATCCTACATTTATGTTTACCATTTTGCCTAAGGAAGTAAATGTAGTATGGAATAATGACAATCTGGTATATAACGGAAAAGTGCAAAGCCCAGCCGCAAGCATAGCGGAGGATAGCGAGTGTACTGTTACCATACAAGGCGGCAATATAAATGCAGGTAGCGGGTATAAAGCTGTAGCCATTGCCTTAAGCAATAAAAACTATAAGATAAAAGCTTCCTCAAATACAAAATATTATAATATTACAAAAGCAAAATTGACTGCTCCAAGCGGAAGTGCAAACTACATTTTGGACGGAGAGGAACATGTATTTACGCCAGATAATTTTGATGATGACAAAATGGAAATCGAGGGAAATAAGGCTAAGACGGCAGGTGTTCATACCGCAAAAATAACTATTAAAGACACGAGTAATTACGAGTGGGCAACAGGCGGAACGGAGGAGATAAGTTTAACCTACACAATCGAAGATAAAAGTATGATTAAAAACGGCATTTATGACTTTTTATATTTGGAACAGGACGGAGATAAATTGGTTAGAAAAAGTTATAGGGAAAATGGTATTTATCGATTGGTAAATGATAGCGAAGTAGTTGCAACAAATAACAACGGCAAATTGATTTTAGGCAATATTACTCCTAATACAAGCGTAAACGAATTTGTCAATAATTTAATGTTTGATATAACCAAGTTGCAAATATACAACAGTAAAGGCATGTTAATATATGACAAAGGCAATGCTAATGTGAATGAAAATTTACTGAATAACGGCAAAGAGTTAGCTATTGGAACAGGTTGGTATATGGAGTACCAATCGGGTAGTAAAGTGGAAAGAATAACTTTATCCGTATTAGGGGATGTGAACGGAGACGGCAGGATAAGTGCAAGCGATGTATCATACCTAAGACAATTAGCAAGTGACGATACATTATACCAAAGTTTGAGTACGGAAAAGAAGCTGGCAAGCATGGTAGTCAACAAAGGCAATGTAACATCTGCAGATGCAGAAATTGTAAGAAATGTAATAGATAAATTACTTATGATAAACTTATTCTTTTAACAACAAAAGCAAAACAAGGTCAAAATTTTGACCTTGTTTTTCATTGTAAAAATAAAAAAATGCTGCGAAAATCGGGTTATTTATAAAATGTAGTAATAATTTTAATAAAATGAACAAACTAATTGTATGGATAAAAGTGTATGGAGCGAGTTTTCGCAGAAAAAAGAATTTGAACAGTTAAACAGAGACATAGGCTGCGATATATTGGTTATTGGTGGAGGAATGGCAGGTATATTGACCGCGTACTATTTAATGCGTGAGGGTAAAAATGTTGTTTTGGTTGAGGGGGCACAAATAGGAAGTGGTATGACTGCAAAAACCACCGCAGTAATTACAGCGCAACATGATACGCCGTATAAAGATTTAATAAAGTATTACGGCGAGGAAAATGCCAAAAATTATTTGATGGCAAATTTATCCGCTGTAGAGGAGTTTAAGCAACTTATAAACAGGGAGCAAATCGATTGCGATTTTGAAATAACTCCGTCGTACATGTACTCTAAAGATTACAATTTGAATGACGAAGTAAAGGCTTTGAAAAAACTTGGATATGATGCCGAGCTTGTTTTTGAAACGGAATTGCCTTACGATATAAGAAGTGCCGTTAAATTTAATGATATGGCACAGTTTCATCCGTTGAAATTTTTGTACAAACTAGCCGAAAAACTAAAAATATACGAAAACACATTTGTAAAAAAGATTGACGGCGACATGGCTTTTACCGATAAAGGCAATATAAAGTTTAAGCAAGCGATTGTTGCAAGTCACTTTCCGTTTATCAATACACACGGTTGGTTTTTTATCAAAATGCACCAAAAACGTTCATACGTTATGGCTTTGCAAGTTGAAAACAAGTTGAATGGCAGTTTTATAGACGATAAGGAAGAGGGTTTTTATTTTAGGAATTACAATGATTTATTGATAGTCGGCAAAGGAGAACACAGAACGGGTTGCAAAACCAAAGCACTAGAGCAGTTGAAAGACTTTAAGGACAAGTTTTATCCTGATGCGGAAGTCAAATATTTGTGGGCAAATCAAGATTGTGTAACCCTTGACGATATGCCATATATAGGTAGATACGGGAATCTTAATAACGTGTTTGTAACAACAGGATTTAATTTGTGGGGAATGACAGGCTCTATGGTAGGGGCTATGGTTTTAAAAGACATTGTTTGCGGCAAGGATAATGAATTTGCAAAAACTTTTGCTACAAAAAGACGTGTTTTAAGAATGCAACTGTTTGCTAATATAGGCGCTGTTGTGGTAAATATGTTGTGTCCGACAATTAAACGTTGCCCGCATTTAGGATGTGCATTAAAGTATAACAAAAGGGAACATAGTTGGGATTGCAGTTGTCATGGCTCAAGGTTTGAGAGTAACGGGAAAATGATAAATAACCCTGCTACTAAAGATGCAAAATTATAAAAATAGTTCAAAAATCGATATTAAATTGTCTGTTTAATTAAAACGGGCAATTTTTTTTGCTCTTTTAATGCAATATAAATAATTAGATATATAAGATAATTTACGGAAATAAAAAAAGTATTGAAATATTGTTTGTTATATGGTATAATTATTACAATATATCAGTAATATCAGGAGAGAGTTATGTTAAAAATTATTCCTTTAAGTTCACTTATAAAAGTGTTTTCGGACGAAGAGCCTACCGCTCAACCGTTTACAAAGCTAAGCTGTTTGAGCAATGAAAGAGTGCAACTCCAAGTAGCTTTTTGTAACGATTCCGATTGCGAGGTAAATGTAAAAGTCGATTGTAAGTTTAAAGATTGCATAAATGTTTATTATGTGGAGGAGATATATTCCAAAAATCCTGTACACGCTTTGCAAGATAACTATACATTAAGGAAAAAATCCGGTTATTTCCCCGAGTTGTTACGCCTGTTGGAGGGTTGCTTTAATGCAAAAGCAAACAAGTGGAATAGCATTTGGTTAGAGGTTGTACCAAACCCGACGCTTGTGGCAGGGGAACAAAAAATAAATGTTGCTTTAACTTGTGGGGAGGACGTACAGACTATCGATTTCACTTTGGATGTGATTGACGCGCAACTACCTGCTCAAACATTGATAAATACAAATTGGTTTCATACAGATTGCATTGCAACACATTATAATGTAGAAGTTTTTTCCGATAAATATTGGGAGTATGTTAAAAACTTTTTAAAAGTTGCCGTAGACCACGGTATGAATATGGTTTTAACACCGCTATTTACACCGCCGCTTGATACAAAGGTTGGCGGGGAGAGACCAACTGTTCAATTAGTTGGGGTAAAAGTGACAAGCGGAGAGTATAAATTTGATTTTACAAATCTTGACAAATGGATAGCAATTTGCGATGAAGTAGGCATAAAATATTTGGAGTTATCGCATTTCTTCACTCAATGGGGGGCGAAAAAATGCCCTAAAATTATTGCAGAGGTAGACGGCGTGCAAAAACGCATTTTCGGTTGGGATACCAAAGCTTCAGGAAAGGCATATCGCAGTTTCCTTACTGCTTTTGCAGAGGTGTTCAAACCTTATCTTAAGGAAAAGGGCTTGGAAGATAAAGTGTATTTCCATGTATCCGACGAGCCGTTTGCTGCCATTGCAAGGCATTATCGCAAAGCAAGCAATATAGTAAATGAGTTGTTTGGCGAGTATAAAATTATGGATGCTTTGAGCAATTATAAATTTTATAAAAAAGGTCTTGTAAAATTGCCTGTTCCAGCAAATGACCATATCGAGCTGTTTATAGGCAATGTTTCGGATTTGTGGACATATTACTGCTGCGTTCAGGTAAAAGGTGTTTCGAACAAATTCTTCTCTATGCCATCTCAACGTAACAGAGTTTTAGGCTATCAAATGTATAAATTTAATGTAAAAGGCTTTTTGCATTGGGGATATAACTTTTGGTACAAACAGTTTTCTACCGGACCTGTTGACCCGTTTACGGAGACAGATGCGGGCGGTAGTTTCCCGTCAGGCGATTCGTTTGTTGTATATCCCGGGGATAATGGTACGCCATTGATTTCGCTAAGACTTAAAGTGTTTTACGATGCTTTCCAAGATATGAGGGCATTGCAACTACTTGAGAGTTTGATAGGAAAGGAAAAAACAATGCAAATATTGGAGGATGGTATTGAGCCTATTACATTTGCCCAATATCCTCATTGTGACGATTGGCAACTTGCAACCCGTGAAAAAATAAATGCTGCGATAAAGCAAGCAATCGCGGAATAAAATAGGTTTTAAGTAAAAAGCTTACAAAAATCGATATTAAATCAAAAAAGCACCGCTTTAGAGGCGGTGTTTTTTATACAACTTAATTTTAAAAGCTAATAAAGTAAATAGTTTTAATAAATTTAATTAACTGTAAAATAATTAGTTAAGCCAAAATTCGTTTTTGATTTCGCCCTTGGCATTGGTAAACTTGACATTTATTTTGCCGCCTATTATTTCAATCGCTGTGCCTGTGAACTCGTTTGGAGAAACGCCCTCTTTATTACTGTACTTGTTGCTCCTTAGCGACCCGCGAAGTACAGGGAAATCGGCAATCTTATTGTCATCCGTACCTGCTTTTATAAAGTCAGTTTTGTGAGAGTGTCCGCTTAGCAACAAATCTGTTTTTCCGTTTGTAAGGCTTACTAATTCTTTTGCCCAACCGCTCCAAGAATTTTTATCTTCAATATAACCGGATAACGGATAAGCCATGTGTGCTACAACAAATCTGAATTGATAGTCCTTGTTCCAATCGGAATTTTGTTTTATCCATTCCGTTTGTTCTTTACGTACAATATCAAAGTTGGCTATAGGGCTAAGCAATTTATTGTCGTCCGCCATATCGTTATTGGTGTCCAATACTAACATGGAAATAGTATTTCCAATACTGTAGGTATAGTACATTCCGTTATTGGTAGAGCCGACATATTTGCCAAGGTCTGCTGCCAATTTGCCGTTGCATTCGTGATTGCCGCGGGTAAATATTACGGGTCTGCTACCGTTTGTAATTTTGTTTGCTATTTTATATATTATCGCTATTTGTGACTCACCCGAAATATCGTTTATTATATCTCCGTTTAAAATCAACAAATCTAATTTATCGCCAAAGTAAGATGCTGCATTTACAGGCCCGCCAATACACTCGTGAGTATCGGATAGGTTATAAATTTGAATACCGTCACTCTCATCAATCGGTCTAAAAGTATAATCGTTTTTAATCACTCTGCCTTTGGATGGAAGATAAGCGGAATTGATAGGTACGCTTTGTGTTATTACGGAATATTTTTTATTGATGTCCAATTTGTCTGCAGGAACACTAATTTTGTGCAACGTAGATATGTTGTTTTGTCCGTCGGTTTGGTCGTAGTAAGTTGTTCCGTCTATTTCTATAGCTCCCGTGGACTTATGTGAAGTTGCAAAAGCAATTTGATATTCGTCTTCTACTGCAAATACCGTAGCCCCAGCGCTTACGTAGAAAGGTGTTGCATCAAACAAACATATTATACATATTATCAAAATAATTACGGTCAGTCCTACAGCAGTTATTTGTTTTAATATTTTTTGAAGTTTGGGAAATACGAAAACAAAAAAAGCAATTAAAGCAATCAACCCTATAGTAATAAAATAAGGAGTGCCCGTTATTAAAAAATAACTTAGTTTGGATAACACAAATGCAAAAAAGAAAAAATGTAGCAAAATAAATGCCAAGCTTTCCGCAATCACGCATATATCAAGCCACTTGTTTTTCCAAAACAGCAAATTTACCGTTTGCAATATTATAGGAATAAGTGCAAATACTCCTCCGATAAAAGGAAGGGCAGGCGATGTATTCCACATATTATCAAAAATATTTGCTCCGAGTGCAAAATATAGGATAAACCAAACTACACTGCATATTGTTGCGGCAATTTTAAGTTTACTGTCAAACACTTCTTTTAATTTTTCTTTAAACATAATTTTCCCTGCAAAATAAATTATTTTATAACTAAAGTATATATTTTTTTCCGCCGTATGTCAATACAAAATCTTATGAAGTTGTTTTTTATGGCAAAAACAATTTGAATGTGTCGTTTTTTTCTAATTTTTCGTATGGTTTGAAAATAATGCGGTGCTAACAGCTTTTATATTGTTTTTCAGTACGTTTAGGTAAAGTACGCTGTTTGTCTTTTCCAAATCACTGCCGATAAAGTCACGCATAATTATATTTACCGCATTAAGGTAAATTTTATTATCCCCAATGCTTCTTATAAATTTGCTCATATTTTCGTTGTGACTGTTTTCCAAATTTTTAAGATTATCCAATCCTTTTGCAGTCAGCTGTGCTTGAAGTACGGTTAAGCCCTTTTCTGTTGCGATGATATGCTCAAAGTACTTGGGTATTGTTTCCTCAATAAATTTTTCACTTGGTTTTTTGTTGTCTTCACTTAGGTATAGCGAGTCCAACACGGCGTTTTCGATGGTACATTTATCGTTGTTTCGTCTAAAAAGATAAGGGTAAGTACTATCATTTGCTTGATTGCTACCCCAAATTAATATCGCTTTTCCTCTCATATCTTGTACAGTCAAACTATCTGCAAAATCAAGGTCGGACATAGTTGTATTGTTTTTTATGGCATAATCAATAAGTCCGCTACTGTTTATAACATCTATTACAGATAGTTGAGATTCATTGTTAAAGTGTTGAAAATCAAGCACTAAAAACTCGCTTGGATTTTCCTTTAAAAAATTTACAAGACCGTTTGCTATATCGGTAAATTTTTCGCCCGTAGTATCAATGCTGTGAAATATTGTCAAATCGCCCTTTTTATTTTTGCTTACCCGAATATCAAAATATCTGCAGCCGTAATTTAATTGTTCTGCAATGGTAAGGTCTTGAGTTTTAGTCATATCCTTAATAATGCTTGTTGTAGTGGATATACCACTATCGTGAGAGCCGAGTATCGCTACGTTTTTTATGCGAGTGTTATCATCTAAATGACTCATCCAACTTTTGTAAAAAGCAGCTTTCTCGGGTGTAAGCTCCGCAGGTTGCGTTTTTGCACACGCAGAAAGAGAAAAAGTCAGTATTGCAACCGCAATAATCAAAATAAGCAGTAGTGATTTGTGTTTTTTCATAATATAATTCCCGTAAATTAATTTGTTTGTAAGCATTTGTAAAAGAATTTATATTTATTTAATAGATATAAACAATATTTTTTACAAATAGCTTTGTATATGAGTATTATACCGCAATTTTTGCAATATGTCAAAATAAAACAAATGTATAGTAAAAGTTAAAATTATTTAATAATTATGTGAGAAAAAATCTCTAAAATAAAATCAATGTAAAATAATTATTAAAAATATATGTAAATTTTCGGAAAAAGTAAAGAAAAAATATTTAAAACTGCCAAATTGTGAATTATAATTAAAGTATCACTTTTTTAAAAGTGAAATAAATTTTTTTATGGAGGAACCAATTATGGTTTACAAACAATGGTGCAGTGAGTGGCTTAACTGCTATGTAAAGTCACAAGTAAAGGAAAGGACATACGAAAAGTATTGTCATTTAGCAAAAGCTCATATTTTGCCTGAGCTAGGTGAATATCACTTGAACGAGTTGTCGACAGCTGTGTTGCAGCAATTTGTCAACACAAAAATGTATCAAGGATATGCAAGTGCAACGATTCACGGAATGATTTCACTATTAAAGTTGTCGCTTGTCAAGGCTGTGGAATTGGATATAATAGACAAGGAATATTCAAACTATCTTACCCGTCCAAAGCAACAGCTAAAACGTGTGGAGTGTTTTTCAATCTATGAGCAAAGAAAGCTTGAAAACTTTATCGTCTTTATTGACAAACCAAAGTATTTCGGTGTGCTTTTGACACTTTATACAGGTATTCGTTTAGGCGAGTTGTTGGCACTTGAGTGGTCGGATTTGGATATGAGAAAGTGCGTTATCAAAGTTTCCAAGTCTTGTCACGACAGTTGGGGGGAGAGCGGCTATGTAAAAGTAATCGACACCCCTAAGACACATACTTCTCAAAGGATAATACCAATGCCTAAACAGCTTGTGCCTTATCTTAAAGTTATGAGAAGAAATGCGGAGTCCAAGTATGTTATCCCAGGCAGGACAGACTATGGCTCGGGTGTAAGGACATATCAAAGGTTTTTTGAAAAAATGTTGTTGGATTTGGGCATTGCTCACAAGGGCTTCCACTCCTTAAGACATACTTTTGCAACACGTGCGTTAGAGTGCGGTATGGATGTTAAAACATTGTCGGAAATTTTGGGACATGCAAACCCTACAATTACGTTAAATAGATATGCACACTCGATGTTTGACCACAAAACGTCAATGATGAACAGAGTAGGAAAACTACTTAGACGGTAAGATAGGATAAAGACAGCGACGAGTCGCAATTTTCTAAATTTTTTATAATTTATTGCTAAAAAAGCAATAGAATTTTTAACTTTTTAAATTAATTTTTTTATTAATTCCATATTGACAATATTTTAAATTAAATATATAATTATTACAGAAATATACTCTATCTATATAATTTTTAATTGTTTTTTGTGCAATTATCTATTAAGGGAGAAAAAATGTTATCTGTAAAAAACAAAAAATTTATTTGCATTGTAGGTAGTATTTGCAGTATTGTTTTGGTTAGTCTAATCGTAACTGTATGCGTATTGTTTATACCTCTTAAAGGCAAAAAGTACGAAAATTTATGGCTTGGTCCTAACTCTGCGTACGATATAAACACACATTCGGTTGTTGTGCAAAAAGAGGCGAATAAAGATTTTGTAATAGTTCAACTGACCGATATGCAACTTTGGAGTAGCGGTAAGGATAATAATTTTGCATTTGAAACAGCGGAAAAAGTTATAATGCAAGCAGAGCCGGATTTGGTTGTTTTTACAGGAGATAATGTTTCGGGCGTGGGTGTGCCTGAGCTTTTAAAAACTTTTGTTAACAAAATTGAGGAGCTGGCTGCAAACTATGATTTTTTGTGGGCGCCTGTTTTTGGTAATCACGATAACGAAATGCGCGCAACTCCTAATTGGTCGGGAGACCAATATTTAAAAGCCTCTCGCGAAAACGGCGGACATTGTCTTTTTCAAAAAGGTCCAACTAATTTGGGCGACGAGTATGGCGATTTGCTTGGCAACTATGTCATAAATGTAAAAGAGGGGGACAAAATAGTTCAGTCACTTTATATGTTGGATAATAGTGCTTATGCAAACTATTCAAAGGAATTAAAAAACTCCGTTTACGAAAAAGAGGGCAGAAACAATAAGGAAAGGCCATTCCCTTACGCACAAATTGAGTGGTGTAAATGGCAAGCTAAAAACATAAACAAATTATCGGGCAGCGTTGTGCCAAGTATATTCTTTACACATTGTGCGCCTTATGAAATGGGAAATGTATTGCTTAAATATGTGGCAGGAGCAAACGGCAGACTTGACGGACAAATCCAAGACAATAGTAGTAGCGATGATTTGCAAAAGCAGGATAGTGAGGGGTATTGGACGATTAGCGGTGCTTATAACCCGCCAAGCGGTAACACTCCGGAGTTTAAACCCGCTAGCGATAGCGATAACAGTTATCCTGTTGTTGACGGGAAAGAGTTAAAGGGAATTTTAGGCAGGTTTGCTTATGTTCCGGGACACGCACTATACAATACAGGTATGGTCGACAGTATGAAAGATTTGGGATTAAAAGGTTGGTTTGTAGGTCACGACCACGAAAATGATATAGTATTTGAATATGACAATATAATGTACGGATATGGCTTAAAAGCAGGTCCGTCCCCTAAGCCTTGGAATTCAAGCTACTTTTTTGGAGGTACAAAAATTGTTATGGATGAGACGGGACAAATAACCCCTACACATATTATAACCACAAAGGCGAGTGACTATTGGGGTAAAAGGTAATAATTTAGCAGTCAATACGATTGATTAAGATTATAATTTTTAGAATAATTGCGACAAGTGTTGTTTTTAATTTAATTAACAAAAAATATCGGAGTGAATCTCACCCCGATATTTTTTGTTAGTTAACTTATATAGCAATAAATGGTTTTTGGTATAAAGATAATTTAATGCCTAATGCAATTTAAGATAAAAGTTGATTAAGCAGATAATCATTAAATGAGCCACATTTTTTCTAGCATTTTGATAGAAGATATAAATCTTAAAAATAAAATACACCCCGAAACATTTAATTTTGGGGTGTAACTTTTTGTGTAAAGTTTCAAGTTGGCAAAAAGTGCTGTTCACTGCAATAATCCTATCAAAAATCGGGACTATTGGGGTTAAATATTTGCCTTTAATGTAAAGTTTGGGTACATGGAATAAGTATATCTATGTACATATTATATGTATATTTTAAACTAAAAAGTAAGATAATGTCAACGTTATGATAAAGGTTTTGTAAACTCTTTACTTTAAGCATACAAAAATTATATATTTAAACTCAAAAAATCTTCGATTTTGTACATAGATATACTTATTCTATGTTAAATTAATTAGGCTTAAATAGGCATATTTAACTTTCGGATTAATACATTTAAATTGTGCTATATAAATTATTAAGCGTTTAATATATAATAATTTGTGATAAAATATAGTTTTGATAACTATTGACAACGGCTAATAATTAGGTGTAAAATGTTTATATGGATAATTTGTTTGATTTTATGGATAATACAAGTAAACTTGCACCGCTTGCGGAAAGGATGAGACCGACAAGTCTTGATGATTTTGTTGGGCAGACTCATATTGTGGGCAAAGGCAAGTTGTTAAGAAGAGCTATTGCGGCGGATAGCCTTGGTAGCATTATATTTTACGGACCGCCGGGGTGCGGTAAAACTACTTTGGCAAATATAATCGCAAACACGACAAAGGCAGACTTTGTAAGGTTGAATGCAGTTTCCAGCGGTGTTGCGGAGGCTAAAAAAGTTATAGAAGATGCCAAAGAAAGATTGAAAATGTACGGCAAAAAAACTTATCTTATGCTTGACGAGTGCCATAGATGGAATAAAGCACAATCAGACTCAGTGCTTGCGGGGATAGAGCAAGGTTATATCGTATTTATAGGCTCAACGACCGAAAATCCGTTTATATCAATGACAAGGGCTATTGTCTCAAGGTGTAGGATATTCGAGTTTAAAAAGCTTAACTCCCAAGATATTAAGCAAGCTTTAAATAAAGCTTTGTCGGATAAGGAAAATGGTTTGGGTAACTATGAGATAAAAATAACCGATGAGGCACTTAACCATATAGTATGGGCAAGTGATGGGGATTTGCGTACTGCTTACAATGCGTTGGAGCTTGCAGTTGTTACTACTCAACCCGACAGCCAAGGTAAGATAATTATCAATAAGAATATCGCAGAGGAGTCTATACAAAAAAAGGCACTTTCGATAGACGAATCTATGTATTACGATATGCTTAGTGCATTTTGCAAAAGTCTTCGTGGTAGTGATTCGGATGCCGCGGTATATTGGGCAATACGTTTGATTGAAAGCGGTTGTGACCCAATGCTTATTGCAAGGAGACTGATTGCTCATAGTGCAGAGGATGTTGGTATGGCAGACCCTATGGCACAACTTATGGCAACTTCGGCAATGTTTGCAATTCAAAATATTGGTATGCCCGAGGGTAGACTGCCACTTGTAAATAGTATTATTTATGTATGTGAGGCAAGCAAGTCAAACAGCGTGGTAAACGCTTTGGATAAAGCTGTCGAACTTGTCAATAAATCAAAAGATGACATTGTACCGTTATATTTGCGCGATGCAAATTTTAAGGTTGAAAAAGTGGAGGGGTACAAATATCCGCATTCCTTTGGAGGTTGGGTTGAGCAACAGTATCTGCCAGATAGTTTAAGGGATGAAAAATTGTATATTCCGTCTACAAACGGAAAGGAGAGTACTCTTGTAAGAGCAAAAGTTATTAAGAAAAACAAAGGTTGATAATTGTAAAAAGCTAAAAAATTCAAAATTGTAAAAGGAGACAAAAATGATTAAAATTAACAGTTTGTCAAAAATGTACAAAAACGCCGACAGATTTGCGGTAAAAAATTTAAGCCTTATCGTAAATGACGGAGAGGTGTTTGGCTTTATAGGAGCAAATGGTGCAGGTAAGTCAACGACTATCAAGTGCATTACGGGTATACTTCCTTACAACGACGGAAGTATAGAAATTGCAGGCTATGATATGGCAAAGGACAGTATTTCAGCTAAAAAGAATATCGGCTATGTTTCCGACAATCACAGTGTTTACGATAAACTTACGGGTAGGGAGTATGTTAACTTTTTAGCCAATATTTACGGTGTTTCCAAGCAAGACCGTGACCAAAGGCTAAATGATTTGTCAATAAGGTTTGATTTGCAGGACAAGCTTGACAGCCCTATTAAGTCGTACTCACATGGTATGAAACAAAAAATTTGCGTAATAGGCGCTCTTATACACGAGCCTAAAGTATGGATATTGGATGAGCCTCTTACAGGCTTGGACCCTAAATCCGCAAAAGAATTAAAAGGGCTTATGAGAGAGCATTGCGAAAAAGGTAATGTGGTGTTTTTCTCCTCACACGTTTTGGAAGTTGTGGAAAAACTTTGTGACCGTATTGCAATAATAAAAGACGGCGAAATCATAGCAAGCTTTACAATGGAAGAACTTGAGCAAAAACAACAAGGCAAAAGCTTGGAAGATATTTTCCTTGAACTTACGGATACAAAATATACTAGCGAAAACAAGCAAGTTAAAAGCAATGATATAAATGGTGGCGAAGTTAAAAATGAGGTAAATACTCAAGACAATTCAAGCGAAGATATTGATAAAAATACGTCAAAAATCGATACTATTGCAGATAATAGCGATACAAATATCTCTGCTGAAAGTGTGGATGAAGGAGTTTGATTATGACAAAGGCTTTTTTACCGCTTTTAGCAAATAACTTTAAAATAATGTTTGGGCTTAGCAAAGATTTTAAGCAAAGGCGTAGAGACATTGCAGTTTATGTTGCGCTTAGTGTGCTTATGTTGCCTATTTTGATTATTGCTTGCATAGCGGTGTACTACATTTCAAGAAATATGACTATGGACATGGTCGCAAGTGCAATAGCATCTATTATGTTTTTAAGTGAAATAATAGTGATGTTTTTTGCTGTAATGTCATCCATTTCGGTATTGTTTTTCGCAAAGGATACAGAGCTATTAATGGCGTTACCCGTAACGGGATTGGATATATTTCTGTCCAAGCTTACAACGGTGTATTTGTTGCATTTGGGACTTGCACTACTTATCCAACTACCTGTTGTACTTGTAATGGGTATTGGGGCTGCTATCAAAAGTGCGGGATTTTATATTTTAGGAATACTTGGCAGTATATTAACTCCTTTTATACCGCTGTTTATCATTAGTATAATCGCTGTTCCATTGGGATACGTAATAAGTTATTTTAAACGTAACAATATTATAGGAACGATAATTGTATTGTTGCTGTTCGCCGGCTTTTTTGCGGGATATTATTATTTGATTTTTGCAATGCAAAATACAGCACAAGGCGGCAGCCTTAATATGGAAAGCATACAAAGCGCAATGAAAATTATGTCGTATATAATTTATCCGAACACATATCTTGCAAACAGTATGGTTACAAGCGGGCTAGAAGCGTTTAAAAATTTCGGTATTTTCTTTGCGATAATTGCGGGTCTTGCTGCTATTTCAATAACTATTTCCGCATTTTTGTATAAAGGAAGCGCAAGAAGAGGTTTAGAAAGCGGTGCTAAAGGAAATGGCAAGGTAAAGGATAATCAAGTTCAATCTCCTGCTCAATCGTTGGTGTTAAGAGATTTAAAAAGCTGCCTTGGGGAGACAAGCGGTGCTATAAACTATTTGATGGGGTTAGTTATCGTGCCTATAGTAATGATAATGATGAGTTTGATTTACGGAGGTGATAATCAACCGGGCGGTAGTGCCCCTGTGATTACTATTGCTGTAAGTCTTGCAATGGTTTTCGGCTGCGGTATGAACTATTTTGCCATTGTCGCATTTTCACGCGAGGGCAGGCAAATGGATGTACTTAAAATGTTGCCTGTTCCCGATAAAATGGTTGTCAATCAAAAAATTGCACTAGCAAGTTTATATACTTTGCTAATGACTTTGGTTTTAATTGTAAGTATGTTTATCGCTAAAGTGCATTATGTAATTGTAATTATGACTGTGCTTTCTGTGTTTATTGCGGGCAATGCGGTAAATGTAATTGTTATAAATTTTGATTTAAAATCGCCAAACTTTGTCTGGAATACAAATAAAGAGCTGTTTAAAAATAATTCCAAATCTTTGACATCCTTGGTGTTGGCATTGCCGCTTCTACTTGTTTCAGTCATAAGCGTAATTTGCTTTGGTGCGATTTGGCCTGATTTGTTTGGAGACAATATAAGTCTTAACTATTTTATAAGTATGTTGCCGACTTTGGGTTGTTCTTTGTTATATGCTTTATTTGCAGTAGTTTGTGTGTATCCTAAAATGTTGCAAAAGTATGAATGTTTGGAGATTTAATAGGAGATACTATGAATAGAGTAATGGCTTTGGACTTCGGAGATGCAAGGATAGGAATAGCTATGAGCGATATTATGAAAATAATCGCAAATGGTTACGAGACCTACAAACGTGTTTCCGAAGAAAAAGATTTGCAGTATATTGCAGGACTTGTAAAACCCAATGCGGTGGACGAGATTGTTTTTGGGCTTCCTATCAATATGGATGGTACGGAGGGGGACAGAGTGCTAAGGACAAGGGAATTTGCGGATAAATTGCAGCAATTAATCCCGAATGTCAAAATTTCATTTCAGGACGAAAGACTTACTACCGTAACGGGCGAGAGAATGCTTATCGAAGCAGGTGTGCGAAGAGAAAAACGCAAAGGCGTAATCGATAAAATCGCTGCAACCATTATTTTGCAACAGTACCTTGATTGCAAAAGATAAATGCTTTTATTTGAGTTAAATGTGCGGTGTTTAATATTTTGATTACATAAAATGACAAAAACGGGTTATTATTTTTAAAAAAGGTATTGACAATTTTTGGTAATTATAATAATATTAAGGTATAGCATTGATTTATTAATGCAAAGGGAGGCATATAATGGCAGAAGTTATGGACGAAATGATGGAAGAAGAGTGCGATATTATCACTCTTGTGGATATGGATGGTAAAGATGTTGATTTTTATCATGTCGCAACTATTGATTATAAAGATAAGTGGTATATATTTTTACAACCTGTTGAGCTAATCGACGGTATTGCGGAAGACGAAGTGATTATTTACGAATTAGGCGTGGACGAAGACGGAGATGACAAGTTTATACCTATCGAGGACGAAAACTTGCTTAACGAAGTATTTAACGAGTATTTGAAAGAAGCCGAGGAAGAGGGATTTTGTGACTGCGACGGCGAGTGCGACGATGATTGCGATTGCGGTTGCAATGGTTGCAGGCTTGGCGACGGCGACTGATTAAAAAACAAATTTTAGGCAAACTATCCCAAATAAGGGGGTAGTTTGCGTTTTTTTAAGGAGAAATTTATGACTTTTGAAGAATTGAAGATGCAAGTACGCTCGGGAGCACTTTATTCCTGCGATAATGAGGAGTTGGCACAAGACCAATTAAAATGCTTGCAACTTTTGCATAAGTACAACAAAACAAAGCCTTCGCAACAAAAGAAAAGAGAAAGACTGCTTAAAAAAATGTTTGCGGAAATTGGGGATAACTGCTATATTGAACCACCTTTTCATAGTAATTGGGGTGGCGGAAATGTACATTTTGGAAAAAATGTATACGGAAACTTTAATTTGACCTTGGTGGACGATGCGGATATTTACGTTGGCGACAGTACTATGTTTGGACCTAACGTTACCGTTTGTACTGCGGGACATCCTATCAATGCCAAACTTAGGGAAAAAATTTATCAATTTAATATGCCAATACATATCGGAAAAAATGTTTGGATTGGGGCAAATGCCGTGATTTTGCCCGGGGTTAGCATAGGCGATAACTCTGTAATTGGAGCAGGTTCAGTGGTTACAAAGGATATACCTGCTAATGTTGTGGCTTACGGCACTCCTTGCAAAGTGCAACGTGACATCGGCGAGCGTGACGACAAGTTTTATTTTAAAGATAGGGAAATATCTCCTGAGTTGTTGAAAAAAGAAGTGCAGTAAATATAGATAAAATTTTTATTTTATATTATAATAACATTATATTAGATTTTTACTATTGGTTTTTATTTAATTTCAGCGTTTTGCGGTAGCCAATATCATAATTATAAAAATTTTTGACCTATATATTGACATACAATATAAAAAGTGATAAAATTATATTGTATAATAGGAGGGGAATATGAAAAAAGATAACAATAAGACAAAAGATTTGTTTGAAGCATTTTTGCCTGACCATGTTAAAGATGACCCAAATGAAAATTTAAAGAAAGAGAAGAAACTTTTTAGTATTATTTTTATTGTCGTATGCACACTTTTACTTGTAGCTAACCTAATTGCAATGATTATAAACTTTTGCTTTAGCGTTCAAGCCGGCGTTTCATCGCTTTTTGTAGGGTTTATTAATTGTGCTATAAGCATATTTTTGTTGGGCTTGTTAATTACTATGGCTCATAATATTTCTAAAATGACAAGAGCTACTTTGTTTATGTGCAGTAAACTTATGCGTGACGAAAAAAGATATATGGAAGAGTTGAAAAAACAAAAAGAGCAAAGTGAAGATGCTGTAGCAGATGAAAAAGACGTCGAAGTAAAATACAATGAAACTGAAGATGTTACAAATGTCGATGCGGATATTGTAATCGAATAATAAAAATAAACCCGCTTTTTAGCGGGTATTTTTATTCCAATCAATTTTTATTTGTTTTAGTAAGGCTATTTTAATGATATATTTAATATAATATAAAGTTTTGTATGAAAAAAAGCCTGTTTGCACAGGCTTTAATCATTTTATTTTTATGCCATAGAACCGGCAAATGCCAAAGCACCGCCAATAACAACTACGAAAACTATAATAGTAATTATAATTGATATTGAGCTGATAATGATTCCTGCCAAAGCAAGACCTTTACCATTACCACCAAATTCTGGAGCTCTTTTAAATCCGATAATAGAGCAAATCAAGCCAACTAGTGCAAAGAAGAAAGAAAATATAAATCCAACTATAGCCATAGTGTTTGATTGATTGGTGTTGCCGCTAGCGTTGCTTAGAGCAGATTTGTTTGCTACGACTCCGCAATATGGACAAATTGCTGCATTATCATTGATTTCTTTACCACAATTAGTGCAAAACATTAATAATTCCTCCTAAATTTTATAAATTTATTATACTCCCAATATATTGGGAAAGTCAAGTGCTTTTTTCCAATTTATTGGGAATTTAAGTATTTTTCCCAACATTGTGGTAATATTTTTAATATGAAAAGTATATTTGCAGAGCGTTTGTTAGCGTTGCGATTAGAAAAGGGGATTGGGCAAATTCAATTAGCAAAAGATTTAGATGTAGGCAAATCAATAATCAGTTGCTGGGAACTAGGTAAAAGTGAACCAACTTTATCTAAGTTAATAGTAATAGCACAGTATTTTGGGGTGTCTATAGATTATCTTGCGGGTTTGGAGGATTAAAGTAAATTTTATTGTTTATGTGATGCTTTTTTAAATAAAAAAATAACATTTTAAGTGTTATTTAGTAAGTTTAATTTTGTAAATAATATAATAAATCGGTGTCTTATTTGACACCGATTTTTAGTTTGCAGACTTTGATATTTTTTAAAAGGCCTTCATGCCGGAAAATGCTCCTAGAAGAAAAACAACAAGGTTTATATAAATTGATAAAATAATCAAAATTATCCCCATAATAATAGAACTAATAATAATTCCTGCAAGTGCCATAGGTTTGCTGTTATCACTGTATTCTCCTGCTTTTTTGTATCCGATTATCGAGCAAATAAGTCCTGCGATTGGCATAAAAAATGCCATAATCAATCCTACTATAGCAAGCACATTGGTTTTTTGTTCGCTGCTATGGCAAATGGTGTTGTTTACTGCAACTCCGCAATTAGGGCAAACTATAGCTTTTTCGTTTATTTCGTTTCCGCAATATTTACAAAACATTTTATTCTCCTAATAATTATCTTTTTAATAAATACGTTGCAAATCATGGTTGAGCATGTTTATTGCAAAACTTAATCAAGTAGTTAATAACTTTAATGCAAGTTTATTGAAATGCAATGGTAAATTTAAGCTTAAAGCTAATTTAATTATCGTAATTTAATTATATTCCCAAAATGTTGGGAAGTCAATGGTTTTTGTGAAAAATGCAATTTTTGTTGGCTTTGTTCAATAAATACAAGTTTAATAAAAGAATAATTATGGCTAAATATCAATTACCAAAAAATTACAATGAAAAATTTAGGTAAAATATCCTTGCCTTTTTAATAGAAATATTTAGCTTTTTTGTCATAAAACCGATAGTTTTCGCAGCTTGTAAAATCTTATTAAATAAATATCAAATAAATAATTAAAATATTTGACTTAAAAAATTAATTATTGTACAATGGTAAGGTATTATAATGTCGGTGTATGCGCAAGTATTTCAGGCATTAAAAGTTTTTTAGGAAGGAGAGTGCAATATGTCAAATATTCACAAAGTTAAATATGGCAAGACAGAAAGAGTTTCTTTCAGCAACATAAAAGAGACTATCGATATACCATATTTTATCGCTTTGCAAAAGGACTCTTACAAAAATTTCTTGGAGAAAGGAATTGGCGAAGTTTTGCAAGATTTTTCGCCTGTTAAAGACCATGCGGGCAGAATGGAACTTCAATTTTTGGATTACTATTTGGATATGAATCCAAAGTATTCCGTAAAGGAGTGTAAAGATAGAGATACTACTTACGCAGTACCTTTGAAAGTTAAAGTCAGGTTAATTAAAAAGAATGCGGACGGCGAGCCTATAGCTATTGATAACGAAGTATTTATGGGCGAGTTTCCGTTGATGACTGACAGCGGTTCTTTCATTATCAATGGTGCGGAGCGTGTTATTGTTTCGCAGCTTGTAAGAAGCCCGGGTGTTTACACAACAGCACAAAAGGATAGGAATGGTATTGACCGTTTTGATACAACTGTTATTCCTAACAGAGGTGCTTGGCTTGAGTTTAAACAAGATTCCAACAATATTTTATATGTTGTGGTTGACAGAAAAAGAAAATTGCCGGCAACTACATTTATAAGAGCTTTGGGATTTGGAACCGACGAACAAATTTTTGAGTTGTTCGGTGACAATCAAATGCTTAAAGATACTATCGAAAAAGATATTGCACGCAATGTGGACGATGCTAAAATAGAGCTTTTCAAAAAATTGAAGAGCGGAGAAGTTCCTACTATTGACGGCGTTACCGAATTGATTAACAATATGTTCTTTGACAGTAAGAGGTACGATACTCAAAGAGTCGGAAGATATAAATTCAATAAAAAATTATCCATTGCAACTCGTATTGCAAATCAAACTGCTGCAAGCGATATCGTTAGCGAGGACGGCGAGATTTTTGTAACTAAAGGAGAGGTAATTTCCGAAGAAGTGGCATTGAATATTCAAAACGCAGGTATTAACGAAGTATTGCTATACAATGCAAACGGAGACGGCGGCGTTTTCAAAATGATTGGTAACAACACTGTTGATATCAATGCGTTTGTTGATTGTAATGCTGAAGAGCTTGGTATTAACGAAAGAGTTTACTACCCTGTATTAAAGCAAATGATGCAAGACTACAGCGGGGAAGCACTTATCAACGCTATTAAGGAAAATGCAAAGGAATTAGTTGTAAAACATATCACAATGGATGATATTATTGCAACTATGAATATCAACTTGGCTCACGCTTCCGGCTTTGGCGAAATCGATAATATCGACCACTTGGCAAACAGAAGAGTAAGAGCGGTAGGCGAGTTGTTGCAAAATCAAATGCGTGTAGGTTTGGTAAGACTTGAAAAAGTTATCAAGGAAAGAATGAGCGTTACTCAAGACGACAATGAGCAAACCGCACAATCTTATATCAATATCAAACCCGTAACAAGTGTAATTAAAGAATTTTTCTGTTCTTCACAGTTGTCACAATTCATGGACCATCACAATCCAATCGCAGAGCTTACTCATAAAAGAAAGCTGTCGGCTTTGGGACCTGGCGGTTTGAACAGAGAGTGTGCAGGCTTTGAAGTTCGTGACGTTCACCACTCTCACTATGGTAGAATGTGTCCTATTGAGACTCCTGAAGGTCAAAATATCGGACTTATTTCCTCACTTGCAACTTATGCAAAAGTAAACAAATATGGTTTTATTGAAGCACCTTACCGTAAGGTTGATAAAGCTAATGGTATAGTTACGGATTGTGTTGAGTACTTGCAAGCTGACGAAGAGGATAAATATGTTGTTGCACAAGCAAACGTGGAACTTAACGAGGACGGTAGCTTTAAAAATAAGCGTGTTACTTGCCGTATCCGTGAAGATATTCGCGAAGTGGATGCAAGCCGTGTTGACTATATGGACGTTAGCCCTAAGCAGTTGGTTTCGGTTGCTGCATCACTTATTCCGTTCCTTGAGAACGACGATACATCCCGTGCACTAATGGGCTCGAACATGCAACGTCAGGCAGTTCCTCTAATCAAAACAGAAGCTCCTATCATTGCAACAGGTATCGAACATAGAATCGCTTATGACAGCGGCGTATGTATTTTGTCTGAAATTGATGGTACAGTTACTTATGTAGACGGCGAAAAAGTTGTCATAACCAATGATGACGGTGGCAGAAAAGAGTACTATATGCGTAAGTTTGAAAGGTCAAACCAAGGTACTTGCATTAACCAAAGACCTATTGTTTCGTTGGGACAAAAAGTAAATAAAGGCGAGATAATCGCAGACGGTCCTGCAACTTCACAAGGCGAACTTGCACTTGGTAAGAATATTCTTATCGGTTTCATGTCTTGGGAGGGTTATAACTACGAGGACGCAATACTTATCAGTGAAGATTTGGTAAAGGACGATGTGTTTACATCCGTTCATATCGAAGAATACGAAATCGAGTCTCGTGACAGTAAATTGGGTGCAGAACAAATTACTCGCGATATTCCTAACTTGAGCGACGATATGATTAAAAACCTTGACGAGGACGGTATTATTCAAATCGGTAGCACAGTTTCAAGTGAAGACATTTTGGTCGGTAAAGTTACTCCTAAGGGAGAAACAGACCTTACACCGGAGGATAGATTGCTAAGAGCAATGTTCGGCGAAAAGGTAAGGGATGTAAGAGATACATCATTAAGATTGCCTCACGGACAAAAAGGTATTGTTGTTGACGTAAAAGTATTTACAAGAGCTAATAAGGACGAGCTTTCTCCTGGTGTAAATATGAAAGTTGTAGTTTATGTTGCTCAAAAACGTAAACTTGGCGTAGGCGATAAGATGGCAGGTCGTCACGGAAACAAGGGTGTTGTTTCAAGAGTTCTTCCAAAGGAAGATATGCCATTTATGGAAGACGGTACACCACTTCAAATCGTGCTTAACCCATTGGGCGTGCCTTCACGTATGAATATCGGACAGGTGCTTGAAGTTCACTTGGGCTATGTTGCAAAAATGTTGAATTGGAAAGTAGAAACTCCTGTATTTGATGGTGCATCCGAGGATGATATCAAAAAACTATTCATCGAGAACAATTTAAGCCCTAGCGGTAAAATCAAGTTGTTTGACGGAAGAACAGGCGAAGCGTTTGAAAACCCTGTAACAGTAGGTTATATGTACATGTTGAAACTTATCCACTTGGTTGACGATAAGATTCACGCAAGAGCTACAGGCTCATACTCACTAGTAACTCAACAACCACTTGGCGGTAAAGCTCAGTTCGGTGGTCAAAGATTCGGTGAGATGGAAATTTGGGCATTGGAAGCTTATGGTGCATCACATATCTTGCAAGAGATTTTGACTGTTAAATCGGATGACGTAGAGGGACGTACAAATATTTACAACTCTATTGTTAAGGGCAATGCTATTTGCGAGCCGGGTATTCCAGAGGCATTCAAGGTATTGGTAAGAGAGTTCCGCTCATTGTGTTTGGATGTTCGTACACTTAACGATAATGGCGACGAAATCAGTATCGATACTTACAGCTCTAAAGGCATGAATACTCCTTATGTAGAGCCAAAAGAGCTTAAAGAGATTGATATTATAGGTGGCGGTAACAGTGAACTTGATATTTTCGGTATAGACAATGATAATTCTTACAATATGGATGATTTCTCATTTGAAGATGACGATTTGTTAGGTTTCAGTATCAATGACAATCCTACAGGCGATGACGGTATCAACGCCGGGGAATTGTTTGATATTGCAAGTGAGTCAAATAACGATATAAATGCAGGCGATTTGTTTGACATCGGTATCGGTAATGACGATAAAGAGTAACGGAGGTAGAAAATGTTTGAATTAAATAATTTCAGTTCTATCCAAATAGGAGTTGCATCTCCGGATAAAATCAGAAGTTGGTCTAAAGGCGAAGTTGTTAATGCCGAAACAATTAACTATAGAACACAAAAACCCGAAAAAGGCGGTCTTTTCTGCGAGGTAATCTTCGGACCTTCTCGCAGTTGGGAATGTGCTTGCGGTAAATATAAAAAGAAAAACGAGGGCACTATTTGCGATAGATGCGGCGTTTTGGTGACAGACAGTAAAGTCCGTCGTGAAAGAATGGGACATATCGAACTTGCCGCTCCTGTTTCTCACATTTGGTATTACAAAGGTACACCTAGCTCAATCGGCTTATGCTTGGATTTGGGTATTAAGGAATTGGATAGTGTATTGTATTTTTCAAGATTTATCGTTATTGACCCGGGTCAAACGGATTTCGCATACAAACAAACTATCAATGACCAAGAATACCGTGAGGCGCAAGAAAAGTTTGGTAGAGACAGCTTTAAAGCTATGATGGGTGCAGAGGCAATCAAAGAATTGCTAAAGCAACTTGATTTGGATAAAGAGGCAGAAAAACTTAAAAAAGAAATCGCAAAGAGTGAGGGTGCTAAAAAACTTAAATCTTCCAAAAGACTTGATATTATCGAGTCGTTTAGAGTAAGCGGTAATCGCCCTGAATGGATGATTTTGGATGTTATTCCTGTACTTCCACCTGAATTGCGCCCAATGGTACCGCTTGATGGTGGCAGATATGCTACATCCGATTTGAATGATTTGTACAGAAGAGTAATCACTCGTAACAAACGTTTGAAAAAACTTATCGAGTATGGCTCTCCGGATATCATTATCAGAAACGAAAAAAGAATGTTACAGGAAGCTGTAGATGCTTTGTTTGACAACGGCAGAAGAGGCAAACCTGTTACAGGTCCGGGCGGACGTGAGTTAAAGTCTTTGACAGGTATGTTAAAAGGTAAACAAGGTCGTTTCCGTCAAAACTTGCTTGGTAAGCGTGTTGACTATTCAGGTCGTTCGGTTATCGTTGTAGGTCCGGAATTGAAAATGTATCAATGCGGTCTTCCAAAGGAAATGGCTCTTGAGCTATTTAAACCGTTTGTTATTAAAAAGCTTGTAGAGTTAAACTACTGCCTAAATATAAGAGTTGCAAGAAAGTACATTATGAAAGGTACCGATGAGGTATGGAACATTTTGGAAGATGTTATCAAAGACCACCCTGTACTTTTAAACCGTGCTCCTACATTGCACAGACTTGGTATACAAGCATTCGAACCTGTATTGGTTGAGGGTAGAGCAATCAAATTGCATCCGCTTGCCTGCGGTGCGTTCAACGCTGACTTCGACGGAGACCAAATGGCTGTTCACGTGCCACTAAGTTTAGAGGCTCAAGCAGAAGCTAGATTCTTAATGCTTGCAACAAACAATATTTTAAAATTGTCGGATGGTAACCCAATCGTTTCTCCATCGCAAGATATGGTTATCGGTTCATACTATTTGACAATTCAAAAAGATGCAATAACCGTTGACGAAAACAATAAAGAAATCAAAATCGATGCAGATAAGTATTGGGAAAATCCGTCTGCTTACAATTTGAAATGCTATCGTAGCTTTAACGAAGCTTTAATGGCTTATCAATTAAAGGAAATCGGTTTGCAAGATGTGGTAAGTATTCGTCATTCAATGGATATGGAAGTTGAAATCAACGGCGAAAAGGTTGTTAAACACTATCAAAAGAATATTAAAACTTCGGTTGGTAGATTTATCTTTAACGAGGCAATCCCACAAGATTTGAATTTTGTTAAGAGATACAATCCTGAGCTTCCAATCAGTCAAGACAACAGTCCAGAAATGAATTTGGATTTGGAAATTGATTTCTTGGTAGGAAAGAGCCAACTTTCAAAGATTGTAGACGCTTGCTTTAAATATAAGGGTGCTACAGAAACATCTGTCGTATTGGATAAAATCAAGGCTCAAGGCTATAAATATTCTACTATCGGTGCAATTACAACATCCGTGTTCGATATGCATATTCCTCCTGAGAAATATGAAATCGTTAAGGAAACCGAGCAAGTTGTTTTGGATATCGAAAAGAAATTCCGTCGTGGACTTCTTACCGAGGACGATAGATATAACCAAGTAATTCAAGCTTGGACAGATGCTAAAAAGAAAGTCGATAAGATTTTGGAAGCAGGACTTGGTAAATTCAATCCTATCTACATGATGGCACACTCCGGCGCCCGTGGTAGTATGAGACAGATTTCTCAGCTTTGCGGTATGCGTGGTTTGGTTGCTGACCCATCTGGTAAAACAGTAGAATTACCGGTAAAAGCTAACTATCGTGAAGGCTTGTCGGTACTAGAATACTTTATTTCTTCTCACGGTGGACGTAAAGGTTTGGCGGATACAGCGCTAAAGACAGCAGACTCCGGTTATTTGACTCGTCGTTTGGTTGACGTAGCACAAGATTGTATCGTAAACGAGGAAGATTGTGGCGATACAAAAGGTTTTGTAGTTTCTGCTATTTTGGGTGCGGATAGTGATAAGCCTCTTGAGGGCATTGGCGACAGAATTAAGGGCAGATATTGTATGGAAGACATTATCCACCCTGAAACAGGCGAAGTTTTGGTAAAAGCAGATACTTTGCTAAATGCTGAACAAGCTAAAATGGTTGAACAAGCAGGCGTAAAAGCCGTTCGTATAAGAAGTGCATTGTCTTGTAAGTCTAAACAAGGTGTTTGTGCAAAATGTTATGGTGCAAATATGGCATCGGGCAACATTGTTAAACTTGGCGAGGCTGTAGGTGTTATTGCTGCTCAATCAATCGGTGAGCCGGGTACACAGCTTACAATGAGAACATTCCACACAGGTGGTGTTGCTACAGCGGACGATATTACACAAGGTTTGCCTCGTGTAGAAGAGTTATTTGAAGTTAGAAGACCTAAGGGAGAGGCTATACTTTCGGATATTCAAGGTACAGTGCTTCACGATAAGGATAACAGAATCATCACTATAACATCCGATAATAACGATGTTAAAGAGTACAAATACAATTATGGTCAAACTGTAATCGTTAAAAACGGCGATAAGGTTGAGGCAGGTACTTCACTTACAAAAGGTTCGGTATATCCTCAAGATATGCTAAGGACTCGTGGTGTAAAAGGCGTTCAAGAGTATTTGATTAAGGAAGTTCAATCCGCATACTGTTCTTCAGGTGTTCACATTAATGATAAGCATACTGAAATTATTATAAGGCAAATGCTTAAAAAAGTTAAGATTGAAACTCAAGGCGACACAAATATGTTACCGGGAGATTTATATGATATCTTTACTTATGAAGAAAACAACGAAAAGACATTGCAAAACGGCGGTAGACCTGCAACTGCAAAACGTACATTGCTAGGTATTACCAAAGCAAGTTTGGCAGCAGAGTCATTCTTGTCAGCAGCATCTTTCCAAGAGACTTCGAGAGTATTGACTTCCGCAGCTATCAAGAACAAAGTGGATAACCTAGTAGGTCTAAAAGAAAATGTAATTTTGGGTAAATTAATTCCTGCAGGTACAGGTATGAAGTGCTATCAAAATATGGAAGCTAACTTGGCTCAAAGTCAAGAAATGGAAATTTTCGAGACAGGCGAGCATGTTGATAAGTTCGATTTTGAGGAAGACGACGACTTGTTCTCACTTGGTGGGGATGAAATTTAAAATTTAATAGTTTCTATTATGAGTTGTAGGAGGGAACGGACCCGCTGAGTACACAGCAACCTGAGCGTAAGGTGCTAAATTCCGCAAGACAATGTCTTGACAGATAGAAGTTTTTAAAAAGCTACTCTGTCAAAAGAGTAGCTTTTTTAATATTAACAGATAACATTTAATATATATTCGGATAAAAAAGTATTGATATTTTATAAGTAATAAATATTTGATTATAGCATAATATTCGTTCGAAAATCGGTATTAAATTGTTAAAAAAGGAGAAAAAAGTATGAACAAAAGATTGTTTACAAGCGAAAGCGTTACCGAAGGACATCCCGATAAGGTATGCGATAAAATATCCGACAGCGTTTTGGATGCAATTTTGGCGCAGGATAAAATGGCAAGAGTAGCATGCGAGACTTGTTGCAATACGGGGTTTGTTATGGTAATGGGCGAAATAAGCACAACCGCTGTAGTTGATATCCCTGCGATTGTAAGAAAAGCAGTTTGCGACATTGGCTATACAAGCAGTGAAATAGGATTTGATGGTAACACTTGTGCTATTATGACAAGTATTGATAAGCAATCCCCCGATATTGCTATGGGTGTAGATAACAGTATGGAAAATAAGGCGGGTGGAGATGCTTACGATTTGAACGGAGCGGGAGACCAAGGTATGATGTTTGGCTACGCAACCGATGAGACGGAAAGTCTTATGCCAATGCCTATTTATCTTGCACATAAGCTTACCGCTAAACTTACCGAGGTAAGAAAAAACGGCACACTTGCATATTTAAGACCAGATGGTAAAGCTCAAGTGACTGTTGAGTATGTGGACGATATTCCTACACGTATTCAAGCAGTAGTACTATCTACTCAACATGCCCCAGATATTGATATGGAGCAGTTAAGGAAAGATGTTAAAAAACACATTATAGACCAAGTAATACCTGCAAATATGGTGGATGAGAATACAAAATATTTTATTAACCCTACAGGAAGATTTGTTATCGGCGGACCGCAAGGGGACAGCGGGCTTACAGGCAGAAAAATTATTGTGGATAGTTACGGCGGATATTGCCCTCACGGTGGCGGTGCGTTTAGCGGTAAAGACCCTACTAAAGTTGATAGGTCGGCTTGTTATATGGCAAGACATATTTGCAAAAATATAGTTGCAAGCGGCATTGCAAAAAAATGTCAGCTCGATGTTGCTTACAGTATAGGTGTTGCAAAGCCTGTTTCCATGCAAGTAAATACTTTTGGTACAAGCAAATATACCAATGAACAAATAACTCAAATTATAGATAAAGTGTTTGATTTAAGACCAAGTGCATTGATTGATTACTTACAACTAAGAAATCCTATTTATGCAAACTCTTCCAATTACGGACATTTTGGTAGGGATGGCTTTAGTTGGGAGATGACAAATAAAGCGGAAGAAATAAAAAAATTAGCAAAAGAGCTATTTGATTAATTTATTATTTCCGTCAAAAATCGTGGGTAAATTGTAACTTTGTGCGTATGTTAATAAAAGGAACGGTAGAAAAAGTGGTTTTCCGCAATGCGGAAAACGGATACTCGGTACTAACAGTCAGTGATTCTGTAATAAGCATCACTGCTGTTGGTGTTGTTCCGCCGATAAGCGAAGGCGAAGTAGTCGAGCTTGAAGGAGATATGATAACAAACGCAAAATACGGCGAGCAGTTAAAAATTACAAGTGCAAAAATTTGTTTGCCAGACAGTTTGGATAGCATTTCAAGATATTTGAGTAGCGGTCTTTTTAAAGGAATAGGAGAGGTAACTGCCGACAATATAGTGGACGAGTTTGGCGAAAATACCTTTGAGATAATTGAAAAATATCCCGCAAGACTTACAAAAGTTAAAGGGATGAGTATTAACAAAGCTATTGCACTGCATGAATCTTTTATAGAACTTAAAGAAATGCAAAATACTATGGTTGGCTTGCAAAAACTTGATATATCTTTAAATTTGTCACTAAAAATATATAAAACTTACGGCAACAGCACTTTAAGTGTGTTGAATGACAATCCCTACAAACTTGTGGAAGATGTTGACGGAATAGGCTTTGTTACGGCAGATAGAATTGCTCAAGAGATAGGAATAAAATCGGATAGTGAGTTTCGTGTAAGGGCAGGCATAGTTTATTGTTTAAAACAGGCAGCTGCTAATAACGGACATACTTATCTTCCCAAAGACGAACTTGCAACAATGGTTTATAAATTGCTTTGCCTTGACAGTGAAGAATACGCTTACTTATTTGACAATGTAATCGAAGTTTTGGAAATAAGCGGAATAGTGGTAATTTTGCAAAGCGAAAGCCAAAAAATTATTATGTTTAACAGGTACTATTTGTTAGAGAGAAAAATTGCAGAAAGGTTAATTTCCCTTAACAATTCGCAAAAACAAATACAAACGGATATTCGTGCCGATATAAGCGAGTTTGAAGCGTTGAACGGAATTAAGATGCACGAAAACCAAATTTTGGCAATCGAAAATGCCGTAAGCAATGGCGTAAATGTGATAACGGGCGGTCCTGGTACAGGTAAAACAACCATTATAAAATGTATAATGTTTATTTTTAAAAAGTTGCACCTTAACACACAGCTTTGTGCTCCAACGGGAAGAGCTGCAAAAAGACTTGCGGAAGCTTGTTCGGAAGAGGCAAAAACAATTCATCGTTTGCTGGATTTGAACTTTAAAAACGGTAAAGGATATTTTACTTACTCTGAAAATACTACTTTGGATGCGGATGTTGTGATTGTGGACGAAGTAAGTATGTGCGACGAGTATGTGTTTAGCAGTTTGTTAAGTGCGATAAAGTTTGGCGGTAGGTTAATTGTAGTTGGCGATAAAGACCAGCTGCCGTCGGTTGGTGCAGGTAATATTTTAGGGGATATAATCGCTTTTAATAAATTGCCTATTAGCTATTTAACTTATATTTATAGGCAAGACCATCAAAGTATGATTGTTGAAAACGCTCATAGAATCAATAATGGAGAAATGCCGATAATCAAAAATGCGGAAAGTGACTTTCTGTTTTCCAACATAAAAGGGCAGGAGGCTATTGCAGATACAGTAGTTGATATGGTAAGTCGCAGGATACCTAATTATTTAAAAGTCGACCCTTATGACATACAAGTTTTGTGCCCGTTAAAAAAAGGTGTGAGCGGTGTTAACAACTTAAATGTAGTGCTGCAAAACTCGATAAATCCTCCTGCTTATGATAAAAAAGAAATAAGAATGGGGGAGCATGTTTACAGGCAATTTGACAAGGTTATTCATATAGTGAACAACTATGATTTGGAGTGGACTCGCGGGGACGAAATAGGTGTAGGCGTTTTTAACGGAGATATAGGTAAAATTATCGACGTAAATGAAAATGACGGAAAACTGACTGTTGAGTTTGAGGACGAAAGAGTAGCGGTTTATACACGAGATATCTTTGACCAACTATTGCTTGCATACAGCATAAGCGTGCATAAGTCGCAAGGCAGTGAGTTTGATATTGTGGTAATTGTTTTAATGGGCGGAAGTTATACGCTAATGACAAGAAATTTGCTTTACACCGCAGTAACCAGGGCAAAAAAAATGAGCGTTATAGTCGGCGATGATAAGCATTTGTATTTTATGGTGCATAATAATTACACTGCAAAACGATATACTTTGCTTACTCAAATGCTCAGCGAAGAGTATGAAAGACAAATGTCGAATATTGCCGAGTAAAATATATTATGACTAAAGAAAAAGATAATAATTTGATAAAAAACTATCAAAAATCGCAGTTAAAGAATAAAAATGTTGCCAAATCGGCGAAAAATAGTTTTAAGGATAAACTTTTGAGTATAATACAAAGAAGCATTTATCCCGATAATTATAGGTGCTTAGTTTGCAATAAGGAAATCCAAGCAGGCAGCAAGTATTGTATATGTGAAGATTGTTTAAAAGTGTTTCCTTTTAACAATGGCAGAATATGCGTTAAGTGCGGTGCACCTATCGAAAACGAAGCTTGTTATTGCTTAGAGTGTCAAAACTATGAAAAGGGATTTGATTTTGCAAGAAGTAGTTTGAGATATGAGGGCGATGCCAAGCGTTTAGTACTTAGTTTGAAATTTTACAACAACCGTTGGCTTGCAAAGTATTTTGCCGATATGTTATACGATACTTATATGCAAAACCGTATGGATGCGGATGTGATTATTGCTGTACCCATTTCACACAAAAGACAAAAAGTCAGAGGGTATAATCAATCATTGTTGATAGCAAAGCCTCTTGCGGAAAGGCTGGATTTACCATTACTTACAAATGTGATAGAAAAAGTTAAGGAGAATAAACAGCAAGCCTCGTTGAGTTTAAGGGAAAGACGTGAGAATGTAATAGACGTTTATCGCGTTACCGATAGAAATGCCGTAAAGGGCAAAAAAGTTTTAGTAGTAGATGATATTTTAACAACAGGTAGTACTCTTGGAGAAATTAGCAGAAGACTTAAAATTGTCGGGGCAACTAATGTTTACGGTTTGGTTGTCGCAAGTCCAAAATATGTTGTTCCAAGTGAATATACACAAGATAATCTTGATTTTGAAATATTGTGATTAAGTATCTTAATATAGCAATTAGCACAGAAAAATAATTTTATAAAAGGATAAAAAATCAAAAAAACGTGCAAAAATCGTATGTAAATGCAAAAAATACAAGGCTGAGAGGCAAATTGAAATTGTTATACGACAGGATAAAAATTATACTTGCGGGAGCGGTTTTTCCTGATGATTGCCGCTGTATAGTCTGTGATAAGGAAATACCCAAAGACAGCAAGTATTGCATGTGCGAGGATTGTACAAGAGATTTCCCTTTTAATAATGGTAGAATTTGTGTAAGCTGCGGGGCACCGATAGGTACGGAAAGCTGTTATTGTTTGGAGTGTCAAAACCATAATAAAGATTTTGATTTTGTAAGAAGTAGTTTGAAATACGAGGGAGTAGCAAAACGATTACTAATCCAATTTAAGTTTTACGGGAAGCGTTGGCTTGCAAACTATTTTGGCGAAATGCTAACAGAAACCTATTTGCAAAACGTGATAGATGCACAGGTAATCGTGCCTGTTCCCATATCATACGAAAGAGAAAAGTCAAGAGGTTACAATCAGTCTATGCTACTTGCAAAAGTACTTTCGCGAAAATTGGGTTTGCCTATAGTATCGGATGTTTTGATAAAAATAAAAGATAATAGGCAGCAATCGGCTTTAAGTGTAAGCGAACGGCGTGAAAATGTGGTCGGAACATACGGGATATTTAACCGAGACAGAGTCAAAGGTAAAAAGGTTTTGGTAGTGGATGATATCCTTACCACAGGAAGTACGATAAGCGAAGTTGCAAGACAACTAAAAATTGCTGGTGCAACCAATGTTTATGGATTGGTCGTTGCAAGTCCTAAATATATTTTGCAAATGGAGAATAATGCAATTTGATAAATTTTAAGGAAAATTTTCTTAAATTGTCAAATTGCATATTTTTTTGCCCTAAAAATATTTTGTATTTATTATATTATAATAATATGGTAATTGACATATATAAAAATTTAGTGTACAATAAAAAAGTATTAGGAAATTTTTAACAAATTAATTAAATGTTAGTGTTGCTAGCAAAAATGCTAAATCCAACAACATTAAAAAGAGATAAAATATGGGATTATTCGCTAAATTGTTCCCTAAAGCAAATGATAGGGAAATTGCAAAATTAGATAAAATCGCAAATGATATTGAAGCTTTAGGGGATGAATACAAAGCTTTAAGTGAAGAACAATTAAAAGCAAAAACGGTGGAATTTAAAGATAGACTTGCCAAAGGGGAAAGCTTAGACGATATTTTGGTAGAGGCTTATGCAACTGTTCGTGAGGCAAGTGATAGGGTGCTTGGACTAAGACATTTCCATGTTCAGCTTATGGGTGGTATCGCACTGCACCAAGGACGTATCGCACAAATGGCAACAGGTGAAGGTAAAACTTTGGTTGCGACTTTGCCTGCATATTTAAATGCGCTAAACGGCGAGGGTATGCATATAGTAACGGTCAATGACTATCTTGCAAAACGTGATGCAGAGTGGATGGGCAAAGTATACAAATATTTAGGCTTGACTGTAGGCGTTGTTGTGCCGCAAATGAGCCCGGATGCAAAACAAGCCGCTTATAGTTCGGATATAATTTACGCCACAAACAATGAGTTGGGGTTTGACTATTTGCGTGATAATATGATAGTAGATATAAGGCAAAAAATGCAAAGACAACTTGCCTTTGCAATAGTGGACGAGGTGGATAGTATCCTTATCGACGAGGCTAGAACTCCTTTGATAATTAGCGGTATGGGCGAAAAATCAAGCGACACATACACAAAGGCAAATGCTTTTGCAAAATCTTTGCAAGAGGATGACTATATAGTTGAAGAAAAGGAAAAGACCGTTCGTTTGTCCGACGAGGGAGTAGCAAAGGCTGAAAGATATTTCGGGCTTGAAAACTATGCGGATATTGAAAACCAAGACTTGGCACATTATGTGAACAATGCTTTGCGTGCCAATGTTATTATGAAACGCGATGTAGACTATGTGGTAAAAGACGGTGAGGTTGTAATCGTTGACGAGTTTACAGGACGTCTTATGGAGGGCAGAAGATATAGCGAAGGCTTGCACCAAGCTATCGAGGCAAAGGAAAAAGTTTCAATCAAAGCAGAGTCTAAAACACTTGCCACTATTACTTTTCAAAACTTTTTTAGGCTTTACAAAAAGTTGTCGGGTATGACAGGTACTGCAAAAACCGAAGAAAAAGAGTTTAACGATATTTACAATTTAGATGTTGTAGTATTGCCAACAAACAAACCAATTTTAAGGGTTGATGAAAATGATAAACTATACACAACTAAAAACGGCAAAATGAGAGCTTTGATTGCGGATATCGAGGAGCACCACAAAACGGGACAACCTATTTTGGTGGGTACTTCCAATGTGGAGGATTCCGAAGCGTTGTCTAAAATATTAAAAGCTCATAAAATAAACCACTATGTTTTGAATGCTAAAAACCATAAAAGTGAGGCAGAAATCATTGCCCAAGCGGGTAAGGTCGGTGCTGTTACAATCGCGACAAATATGGCAGGTCGTGGTACAGATATTATGCTTGGCGGTAATGCGGAATATTCTGCAAAAGAGCGTATGGAGAAAAACGGTTACAGCGAGGAGATTATTGCAGAGGCAACTTCGTATGCTACTATAACCGACCCCGAAATATTAAAAGCAAGGGAAGAGTATCAAAGATACTATGAGCAATTTAAACAAATAACCGACAAGGAAAAGGAAGAAGTAAAAGCTTTGGGCGGACTTAGAATCGTAGGTACTTGCCGTAATGACAGCAGACGTATTGATGACCAGCTACGTGGTAGAAGCGGTAGACAGGGCGACCCGGGCTCAAGCGTATTCTATTTGAGCATGGAAGACGATATGCTTAGAGTTTTCGGTGGGGAAACGATGCAAAATATCGCTAACAAATTCAGTTTTGAAGAAGACCAAGCGATAGAACTTAACATGCTTACAAAGCAAATCGAACACGCTCAAGCAAGAATCGAAAGCAGAGACTTTAGCATACGTAAAAGCGTGCTTGCTTACGACGATGTTATGAACGTTCAAAGAAATTTGATATACGAACAAAGAAACAAAGTGCTTGACGGTCTTGATATGTCAAATCAAATTGAAAAAATGATAATCGAGCAAGTGGAATTGATTTGTAACAATTATATCGATATGACAGTAGGCTATATGTCATGGGATTATGAAGGCTTTAACAATGCACTAGAGCAAAGAGTGCTTGCAGACGGTACAAATATAATTACCGAAGAGTTGTGCTCGGTATACAATGCGGTAAAAATCAGAGACGCGATTTTGGACGAAGTGTTTAAACAATATGATAAAAAAGTTGCGGATGCACAAGAAAACGGCTTTGATTTCCAAGAGGTTGAAAGAGCGGTATTGCTTAGAAATGTCGATACAAAATGGATGGACCACATTGACAGCTTGCATAGGTTAAGAAAAGGTATCGGACTTATGGCATACGGTCAAAAAGACCCTGTTATCGCCTATAAAAATAATGCTATCGATATGTTTGACGAAATGATAGATGCAATCAACCGTGATACTGTTACTACACTTTGCAAAGGTGTACTAAGAGCAAACGTGGAAAGAAAACAAGTGGCAGAGGAGTCAGGCACTAACCAAAACTGTACTGTAGTAAACAAGGATAAAAAGATAGGAAGAAATGACATGTGTCCTTGTGGCTCGGGCAGAAAATATAAGAACTGCTGCGGAAAATAGTAAGTTTGTTAAATAAATAATTATTCGATTTTGTAAAAAAACTATCAAAAATCGTGGTTAATTAGGTACAACAAATAGAAATATGCTTTTTTAAAAGAAAAATAATCGGTATAAGGTAATAAATATGGTTTTATTAGAAGAGACAAAACTAGAGGTTCAAAAAATTAAAGAATTGCTTGTGAGTGTGGGCGATGCGTTGGATTTGAATAAGCTTAATGCAAGAAAAGCCGAACTCGAAAAAATGCAAAACGAGCCGGACTTTTGGAATGATATGTCAAAAGCACAGGTGGTTAATAAAGAGTGTAAGAGTATTGAAAACAAGCTTAACAAGTATGCGGGTTTGATGTCGAGACTTGAAGATACCGATGTGCTTATTGATATGTGCATTGAAATGCAAGACGACAGTGAAGACGAAAATATTTTGAGTGAAATTAAAAAGCTTTCGCATGAAATAGAGCAGTTAAGGCTTGAAACTTTATTAAAAGGTAAGTACGATGCAAACAATGCGATTTTGACTTTGCATGCAGGGGCAGGCGGTACGGAAGCTCAAGATTGGGCAAGTATGCTTTACAGGATGTATTTAAGATATGCAGAGCGTGAGGGATTTACCGTTAAAGAATTGGACAGGCTTGACGGCGACGAGGCAGGCATAAAGGCGGTTACTTTTATGGTGTCGGGCGATAACGCTTACGGCTATCTTAAGGCAGAAAAAGGCGTACATCGTTTGGTAAGAATAAGTCCGTTTGACTCGCAAAGTCGTAGGCATACAAGCTTTTCCTCTTTGGAAGTTATGCCGGAAATCGAAAACGACAATGCGATAGTAATTAATATGGATGAGGTACGTGTAGATACTTACCGAAGTGGCGGTGCGGGCGGACAACACGTTAACAAAACAGATTCCGCTGTGCGTATGACGCATATTCCTACGGGTATTGTTGTACAGTGCCAAAACGAGCGTAGCCAAATTCAAAACAGAGAGCAAGCTTTGAAAATGTTAAAGAGTAAGCTTATTGAAAGACAAGAACAGGAAAGGTTAGAACAAGACCAAGAACTTAAAGGAGATTTGAAAAAAATTGAATGGGGCTCACAAATTCGTTCGTATGTATTTTGCCCTTACACAATGGTAAAAGACCATAGGACAAACTATGAAACGGGCAATATTTCCGCTGTAATGGACGGAGAAATAGAAGAGTTCATAGAGGAATATCTTAAGAAAATGTAAAAAATTAAAAGGGGAAAACTTATTCAAATGTTTTTCGCTTTTAAAATTTAAGTGGGAAATTTAAGAGAACTTTAGTCCCTGCGTGCTGCTATTTCAAGGTCGCTACAATTTGGAGTTCTAGACGGCAATCGCAGCGTGTAAACAAGATAATAAACTGATAACCTATTGAAAATCGGTATTAAAATACTTTAAAAAAGGAAATTGAAATGTCATATTTGGATTCTTCAAATGAAAAATTAAATAGGTTAAAAAAACGCGGGGATATAGTGATCCTTGCGATAGAATCATCATGTGACGAAACTGCTTGTGCGATAATGCGTGGTAAGCAGTTGCTGTCAAATGTGGTGGCAACACAAATAGAAATCCATAGACGTTTTGGCGGTGTCGTGCCGGAGATAGCATCCCGTAACCATACTTTAGCTGTTGAGAATGTGGTAAAAGAAGCCCTTGTCAAAGCCAATATGACTTTAAAAGACATAGAAGTTATCGGAGTGACTTATGGTGCAGGTTTGTTAGGTGCATTGCTTGTAGGGGTAAGTTATGCAAAAAGCCTTGCTTACAGTTTGGATATTCCATTGATAGCGGTAAACCATATAAAAGGACATGTAGCGGCAAATTATATTGCTTGTCCCGAGCTTGTCCCTCCTTATGTTTGTTTGATTGCAAGTGGTGGACACACTGCAATTTGCAAAGTGCAAGACTTAAATGAAATAGAAATAATAGGAAGTACTGTCGACGATGCTTGCGGAGAGGCTTTTGATAAAGTTGCAAGGTGTTTGGGATTGCCGTACCCGGGTGGTGTGGAAATTGAAAAGCTTGCATCAGAGGGTAATTGTAATATAGAAATGCCACTACCTTTTAAAGGAGAAGAACATTTTAATTTTAGTTACAGCGGACTTAAAACCGCAGTGATAAATTATATTCACAACAAAGAGCAAAAAGGGGAAGAGTACAGCAAAGCAGATGTTGCAGCAAGCTTTCAAAACCGTGCAATAGGCATGTTAGTGGATAACACAATAAGGGCTACTTTAAAATACGGCTACAAAACTATAGTGATTGCGGGTGGTGTAGGCGCAAATAAATTATTGCGTTCCAAAATGAGTGAAGAGGGCAAAAAACATAATATAAATGTTATTTATCCTCCGCTAAATTTGTGTACGGATAACGCTGCAATGATTGCAAGCGAAACAAGAATTTTGATTGAAAGCGGAGCTCAGTGCGCAAACATTGACCTTGACGGCTCGGCAAATGTAAGGATATTCGATTAATAAAAGAAATTGATATAAATATATAAAGTTTTATTATTTATTACTATATATGTATGAATTTTCGCAGTTATAGTTAACTGTATAATGGCGATTGAAAATTTGCTCGTTTATAAAATTAGTACATACTTGTTTTAATGTTATAACTATCGTTTATTTAACTATTTTAATTTAAACTAAAATAAAAGTAAAATTATTAGAGATAAACTTTCTAAAATTAAACCTGTAATTTAAAATTTTTGTTAATTATCTAAAATTGTTTAAAATGTTTGACATTCTATATTATATTTGTTAGAATATCAAATATATGGTCGGACCTAGGCAAATTATGCCAAAAATTAAGGACGATTTATATAAAAATTTACCAAAAACCGTACGAGTTTATTTAGGTTGAAATAAATTTGAACGGTATCAATAAATGGCATAGGTAGGTGTGCTTTATGCCTTATTGAAGCGAGATTTTTTTAGGATGGTTATCTTAGGAAAAACCGTCAATCGGGTAAAAGCTTTGCACATTTGTTTGCTTTTAGTATCAAATGCTATTAAGTTTTTATTTGTTGAAGTTTTTTGTAAGGTAACAGTAATTTTGAATATCGCACAGCAAGTTATGAGTGTCCTTCAAGGGTTGCGGGAATTACTCATCCGATTTTATATTTTTTAAGGAGGTAAAATAGAATGCCAACTATTAACCAATTAATTAGGCAAGGTAGAAAAGACAAAGTTTCAAAAAGCAATTCACCTATTATGGATGCAAATCCTCAAAAACGTGGTGTATGCCTTTCTGTTACAACAACTTCTCCTAAAAAGCCAAACTCCGCATTGCGTAAAATTGCAAGAGTTCGTCTTGTGAATGGTCAAGAAGGTACAATTTATATTCCAGGTATTGGACATAACCTACAAGAGCATAGCGTAGTTTTAATTCGTGGTGGTAGGGTTAGAGATTTACCGGGTGTCAGATATCACATTATCCGTGGTACATTGGATGCTTCAGGTGTAGCTAACCGTAGACAAGCAAGGTCTAAGTACGGTGCAAAACGCCCTAAATAAGCCTTGTAATCGGATGTTTAAAGCAACTATGACTGCTTTGCTTTTGTGATTTTCAAGCAGTCAAAATTCAAATGGAGGTAATAAATTATGCCAAGAAGAAGTGGTGTTATAAAAAGAGATGTTCTACCTGACCCAATGTACGGCAGCAAGGTAATCACTAAGTTGATTAACCAAGTTATGCTAGATGGTAAAAGAGGAACAGCTCAAAATATAGTTTATGGTGCTTTTGATATTATTAAAAACAAAATGAATCAAGACCCAATGGAGGTTTTTGAACAAGCACTAGAAAATGTTAAACCTGTTTTGGAAGTTAAGGCTCGCAGAGTGGGTGGTTCAACTTACCAAGTTCCAATGGAAATCAGGGCTGACAGAAGACAAACTCTTGCTATTCGTTGGATTGTTCTTTTCGCAAGAAAGAGAAACGAAAAAACAACAGTAGAAAGACTTGCCGGCGAACTAATGGATGCTTATAACAACTCAGGTAACTCTGTGAAGAAGAAAGACGATATGCACAGAATGGCCGAGGCTAACAAAGCATTTGCACATTACCGTTGGTAACCTTATATATAATCTCAAGTTATTGCAATCTATCTTTCGTGGATATTTTGTTGTAACGGAGATTATTTGAAATCGGAAGTAGTTGAATTATTAGTTTTTTGCATTAGCATATAAATTTTAAAATTAGTTAAAATTTACTTCCATAGTTTAATTTGATTTTTAGGAGGGCGTTATGCCAAGAGAATTTTCGTTAGAAAATACAAGAAATATAGGTATTATGGCGCACATCGATGCGGGTAAGACTACTACATCCGAGCGTATTTTGTATTATACAGGTCGTGTTCACAAAATTGGTGAAACACATGACGGTAGTGCTACAATGGACTGGATGGTACAAGAACAAGAGCGTGGTATTACTATCACATCTGCTGCTACTTCAACTCAATGGAGAGGCACTCGTATCAACCTTATTGACACTCCGGGACACGTTGACTTTACCGTTGAGGTAGAAAGAAGCTTGCGTGTACTTGACGGTGCGGTTGCTCTTTTCTGTGCAAAATCCGGTGTTGAGCCACAATCTGAAACAGTTTGGAGACAAGCTACAAAATACGGTGTTCCAAGAATTGCTTTCGTTAACAAAATGGACCGTCAAGGTGCAGATTTTGCAAACGTAGTTAAAATGATGAAAGACCGTTTGAAAGCTAATGCAGTTCCTGTACAACTACCTATCGGTAAAGAAGACTATTTTGTCGGTCAAGTTGACGTAATCGAAATGAAAGCAGTTATTTACGATAAGGATGATAAAGACGGTACTAAATTTGAAATAACCGATATCCCAAGCGATATGTTAGACGAGGCAGCTGCTGCAAGAGAACTTCTTATCGAGTCGATTTCCGATTACGATGAGGAAATTATGATGAAGTTCCTTGAGGGCGAAGAAATTTCGGCTGACGAAATCAAAGCTGCTTTGCGTAAAGCTACTATCGATATGGCAATTACTCCTGTATTCTGCGGTAGTGCTTACCGTAACAAGGGTGTACAAGCCTTGATGGATGCAATCGTTGATTTCCTACCATCTCCGCTTGATGTTCCTCACATTAAAGGAACTAACCCTGACACAGGTGCAGAAGAAGAAAGAATTTCTTCCGATGACGAGCCAATGGCAGGTCTTGCATTTAAGATTGTTGCAGACCCTTATGGTAAACTTGCATTCTTCAGACTTTACAGTGGTAAATTGAGCAGCGGTTCTTATGTATACAATGCATCAAAAGGCAAAAAGGAGCGTATCGGACGTATTGTTCGTATGCACTCTAACTCAAGAACAGAAGTTGACGAAGTTTTTGCAGGCGATATCGTTGCTATCGTAGGTCTAAAAGATACTACAACAGGCGATACTTTGTGTGACCCAGACCATCCAATTCACTTGGAAAGTATGGATTTCCCAGAGCCGGTTATTAAAGTTGCTATCGAGCCAAAAACTAAAGCAGGACAAGAAAAAATGGGTATGGCATTGGTTAAACTTGCCGAAGAAGACCCAACTTTCAAAACTTATACCGACCAAGAGACAGGTCAAACTATCATTGCAGGTATGGGTGAGTTGCACCTAGAGATTATCGTTGACAGATTGTTGCGTGAGTTCAAGGTTGAGGCAAACGTAGGACAACCACAAGTTGCTTATCGTGAGACTATCCGTAACACTGTTGATGCAGAAGGTAAATTTATCCGTCAGTCAGGTGGTTCCGGTCAATATGGTCACTGCCGCGTTACACTTATGCCGGGCGAGCCTGGGTCAGGTGTTGTTATTGAGGATAAGACTGTCGGCGGCTCTATTCCTAAGGAATATATCCCTGCTGTTGACAAAGGTATCCGTGAGGCTGCTTTGAGCGGTATTCTTGCAGGATACGAGTTGGTTGACTTTAAAGTTACTATCAACGATGGTTCTTACCACGAAGTTGACTCTTCGGAAATGGCATTCAAAATTGCAGGTAGCATGGCTTTGAAAGAGGGTGCTAAAAAGGCAAATCCTGTTTTGTTAGAGCCTATTATGGCTGTAGACGTTGTTACACCTGATGAGTATTTGGGCGATGTTATCGGTACTATCAACGGCCGTCGCGGTAGCATTAAGACAATGGAAATGAGAGGTGGTGACCAAGCTATTTCTGCAGAAGTTCCATTAAGCGAAATGTTCGGTTATGCAACTGTTCTTCGTTCGACATCTCAAGGTAGAGCAGGTTTCTCAATGCAATTCTCTCACTACGCTGAAGTTCCAAGAAGCGTATCCGAGAAAATTATCGGCGAGAGAAACAAAGATAAATAAAATTAGGTATTTACATTTTTAAAATAAAATGTTATACTTATTATATTGGAGAATATTTTTTAAATTTTTCGATATAAAATATCTTTCCCTAAACAAGTTATTAGTGATTAAAACTTAATAACTTTTACGGGTAAAATAAACAATAATCAATATTTATTATTGTACAAAAAATATAAACATTATAAATTGAATTTTTTAGGAGGATTACAAATATGGCTAAAGCTAAATTTGAAAGAAACAAGACCCACGTAAACATTGGTACTATCGGTCACGTTGACCATGGTAAAACTACTCTTACTGCTGCTATCACAATGTATAGTGCTGCTAAGGGATTTGCTGATGCAATGAAATATGATGAAATTGATAAGGCACCGGAAGAGAGAGAGCGTGGTATTACAATTAATACAGCACACGTAGAGTATCAAACTGCTACTCGTCACTATGCACACGTTGACTGCCCAGGACACGCAGACTATGTTAAAAACATGATTACAGGTGCTGCTCAAATGGACGGTGCAATCCTAGTTGTTGCTTCAACTGATGGTCCAATGCCTCAAACTCGTGAGCACATCTTGCTTGCTCGTCAAGTAGGCGTTCCTTACATCGTTGTATTTATGAACAAAACTGACCTAGTTGACGACGAAGAGTTGTTAGAGCTAGTTGAAATGGAAATCCGTGACCTTCTTTCTGAGTATGGTTTCCCTGGCGATGATACTCCAATCGTTAAAGGCTCTGCATTCAAGGCTCTTGAAGCTGCTTCTAACGGCCATGCCGATGACCCTGCTTGTGATTGTATCGCTGAACTTCTTGACGCTGTTGATGCTTACATCCCAGCTCCAGAACGTGACACTGATAAGCCTTTCTTGATGCCTGTTGAGGACGTATTTACTATCACAGGTCGTGGTACTGTTGCTACAGGTAGAGTAGAGCGTGGTTGCATCAAAATGCAAGACCAAATCGAAATCGTTGGTATTAAAGATACTGTTAAGACAACTTGTACAGGTATCGAAATGTTCAGAAAGCTTCTTGACGAGGCATTCGCTGGAGATAACGTTGGTCTATTGCTACGTGGTATCCAAAGAACTGATATCGAGCGTGGTCAAGTACTTGCTAAACCAGGTTCAATCAACCCTCACACTTCTTTCTCATCTCAAGTTTACGTATTGACAAAGGAAGAGGGTGGTCGTCATACTCCATTCTTCAACGGTTACCGTCCACAATTCTACTTCAGAACAACTGACGTTACAGGTTCAATCAAATTGCCTGCAGGCGTAGAAATGGTAATGCCTGGCGATAACATCGATATGGATATCGAGCTTATCACTCCAATCGCTATCGAAGAAGGTCTACGTTTCGCTATCCGTGAAGGTGGTAGAACTGTAGGTTCAGGCGTAGTTGCTAAGATTATTAAGTAATCTTAATCAAACGTCTAAGCGAATTTAACTAGTTATAATATGATTTTAAGCAAAGAAATGCTCTGGTTATACCAGAGCATTTTTTGTTGTATAAATAATAATGATAAATATTTGAAATTAATTTTTAAGTTATGATATTCATAATTAAATATATTTATTTAGGTACAATCAGTATAAAAAATAAATAATAATGCAAGTTTGTTATCTGTTCAATTTTCTATTAATTGCTTATGGTCTTTTAAAAGTTCAGTGTATTGCTCAAAAATATCGTCAAAACAAAAGATTTTCAATTTGTTATGCACTTTATCAAATTGCCATTGTTTTACATTATAAATATGAAAGAAAGGCAACCATTTTATACCCTTGTTAAAGTGTTTAACAACGGTGTTTTGTTTAGGCATTCTTTGTTCGTTAAAACGTCCGTCTAAAATTAACATAGAGGTTTTACTGCGATATAGGGCAGATTGGTCGGGCATTTTAAACCATTTTGTATTTACTAAGTATCTGCACTTTTCGAATAAATCGTTTTTGATAGCAAGTTTGCGGTTAAACAGCGTTACTCCTGCATTAAAATAATCTTTTGCTATCCAAAATTTGCCCATATAGTCAAGTGCAGAGGCAAACTCATATTCACTTATGTCAATATCGTACAAAAGGGATATGTCGTCGCATGCCATAATATCCGCGTCCAAATAAAGTATCTTGTCAGGCAAATCGATTTTGTCGATTAATAACCTTATAAGCGTATAAGGGGAGTAATCGTTATTGTGGTTTTTACCATAAAGTAATTGCTTAAACATTATTGTGGTATCTATCAATTTTACTTGGCTTTGAGCATTTGTTTGTTTAACTAAATTATCCAAAAAGTCTGCTTGTTCAGGGGTCATGCAACAAAAATTCGGTTTTATTTCAGTATAGTCCAAAGTTGTTAAATAAATAGTCAATGGGTTTTTATAGTGTTTTAAAATGGATAAAGTAGCAAGCACTATCCCTTTAAAAATACTTTTATTGCCCGAAAACATTATGTTTACCATACTCACTCCTTAATTAAATAATTGTTATTTTAATCTTCTGTTTTAGTGTTTGTGTACTCGTCTTGAGATGCTGTGTTGTTTTCATTAGTTACAGCTTCAATTACGTAGCTAGGTGGCGTTTGTGTATTGTCACTATCTTGAGCGGTACTACCACAAATATTTGAGCTATCACCATTAAGCAAATCTTCATATACTGCAATTACTTTATGAGATTTTTCGTACTTTAATGTGCGTTTTTCTAAAATTAGATAATCTATAAAACTTATCAGCATTAATCCGTAATAGGTAAGTATACGCCATAATAGCATACCGCTTGCGCCTAAATCTTTAGTAATTCCGCTTGCAATAAATACGAATATCGAGGTAAAGGCAAATTCAATACCACCGCTACCACCGGGTGTAGGTATAAAAACGCAAGTTGTTATTGCAAATGAAGTACCGCAAATTACAAAAAACAAATCGGTATAACTGCAATTTATGTTAAACGAACGCAATATATAAAATGTGATGGCATAATATACAAACATTGTAATCGCTCTTATAATAAAGCAAAGCGAAGCTGCCCCTTTGTGTTTCCATAACTCCTTAAAAGCGGATTGAGTATCCTCACAGTATTTTTGAAAAGCGGGAACGGCAGGTTTTATAAACTTAGATAAAAACTTGATTTTACCTAGTAAATTTAATAGGTAAACTAAAAAATTTGCTGTTTTTTTACTGCAAGCAAGCAAAATTATTATGCCAAAAGACAAAAAATTCATAGTAAAACCAATTATTATCATTGGTAGTAAACTGCCTACGGCTGTAATAAGCTTTGGGTAAATAGCAATGGATAAAAGAGCAAATAGGTTGGTTACTGCCATGTGAATTATAAAATTCATCATCAAGATTCCTGTAGAACTTGAGGCTTTTATCCCTAATCTCGAGTAGGAATACACTTGAAATGGCTGTCCGCCTGTAGCAAACGGAGTTATGCCGTTAAAAAAGTGCTCGGTATTTCCTATCAAAAAGGTATCTAACATACTGATATCGCATTTTTTTGCCTTTGTCAGTATGCACGTGGTAATAGGGGAGAGTAAAAAGTATAAAACTGTTAAGCCTATTGCCGCAAATAAATATCCTATATTAATATTGGCAAAAGCCGCTTTAATAGCATTTATATCTGTTGTTAAAAATATTATCAACAGCAAAATTAATATTGTGATTGCAAGTCCCAATATAATTTTGTTTAAAATACTTTTAAAGCTATACTTGTTTTTTTCTTTTTTACTCATAGGGAAATTATACCATAAATATATAATAGTGTCAACATTATGCCCTTTTTGCGGAAAACTAAAAGCGGGCTTTAAAAACCCGCTTAAAAAGTTGCATTTTATTATTTATTTTCCCTTGTGCCGTAATGCTCAATAACATATTCCAAATCTTTATCGCCTCTGCCTGATAGGTTTACAAGTATGCTGCCTTTTTCCATTTGTTTTGCAAGTTTGATTGCATAAGCAACTGCATGACTTGATTCAATAGCAGGAATAATGCCTTCTAATCTTGATAGCTCAAAAAAGGCATCAATGGCTTCGTTATCGTCACAAGTACCATATTTAATTCTTCCAATATCTTTTAAAAATGCGTGCTCCGGACCACTAGAAGGGTAGTCAAGTCCGCTTGCAACCGAATAAACAGGGGCAGGCTCTCCATTCTCGTCCTTTAACATAATGCTGTTAAATCCATGCATTATACCTTCTTCGCCGTAGGTCAAGCTTGCTGCATGGTCACCCAATTTAGCTCCGCGTCCCAATGGCTCAACACCGTAAATGTCAACAGGGTCATTTAAAAATGCTGTAAACATACCTATTGAATTGCTTCCGCCGCCTACACATGCAACAACATTATCAGGCAATTCGCCTGTCATTTGCAAAAATTGCTCTCTTGCTTCAATGCCTACAACGCTTTGGAAATCGCGTACCATAGTAGGGAACGGATGAGGTCCCAAGGCAGAGCCTATGCAATATATGCAATCTTTATATTCCTTACTATATGCGGCAAATGCGGCATCAACAGCTTCCTTTAGTGTTTGCAAACCGTCTGTAACTTCAACAACTCTTGCACCTAAAATTTTCATCCTTGCAACGTTAGGGGCTTGTTTTTTAATATCCACTGCACCCATATAAATATCGCATTCCAAACCGAAATACGCTGCAGCTGTTGCAAGTGCCACACCATGTTGTCCTGCACCTGTCTCGGCGATAATCTTCTTTTTGCCCATATATTTTGCAAGAAGTGCTTCGCCCATACAATGATTAAGTTTATGTGCACCGCTGTGATTCAAATCCTCACGTTTAACATATATTTGGACGTTGCCATATTTGTTTGAAAGTCTTTCGCAGTGTGAGATAGGTGTTGGTCTGCCTTGAAATTCTCTGCGAATTCTTCTAAGTTCATTTATAAATTTGGATGATTTGCAAATTGTAAAATATGCATCCGTAATCTCTTGCATTGCTTGCTTTAGTTCCGGCGTCAAATAAGCACCGCCATATTTGCCAAAATATCCTGCTTCATTAGGGTACTCCCTGTGATATGTATCAAAATCTATTCCGTTAAATTTCATTTTTATTACCTCGTATTTTATATTTATTTTGGATAAAATATTATCCTTAAATTTGTACTAATTATTGTTTTATCATATATTTTGATTTAAAACCAATCAAAAATCGGTATTATATATGTTTTGCAACAAAAAAACGCATAATACCATTTGCTAAGTATTTGCGTTAATACATACGATGTCGCCATCGTTTGGATAAAATTTCCATAAATATAAATCTCCTCTAATCTAAACTTTTCTAAACTATCCACAATATCTCTTGTATTGTGCGATTTTATGATTTTATTATAACTGCAATAAATTGATATGTCAATATATTTTATGCAATTTTTATAAAAAGTTGCTTTTATAGGCAAAAATCCTTTATAATAGTTTGTCCTCTGTGTAGGGCACTTGTTCCCGAGCGGGCAAGCTCTATTATTTCGTAAGGGCGAAGTACATCGATAAAAGCATCGATTTTGCGAGGGTTACCCGTAAGCTCCAAAACCATCGCATTTTGACTTAAATCGATAGTTTTTGCTTTAAATATAGATGATATTTCTATAATTTCCGAGCGTTTTTCTGCACTTACTTCCAATTTAATCAAAAGTAACTCTCGCAAAATGGAATCATTTTCCTCAAGTTCGGTAACTCCGTTTACTTCTATTTGCTTTAACAGTTGATGTTTTAGGGCAGTGATTTGCTTTTCGTCTCCAAACAATGATATTGTCATTCTGGATAAATTTTCGTCTTCCGTTTTGCAAACGGAAAGACTTTCGATATTGTAACCACGTCTGGAGATAAGCCCCGATATGCGTGTCAAAACACCCGCATTGTTCGAAACCAACATAGATATATAATGTAATTTATTCATATAAACCTCGTATGCTATTGAATGTTATAATAATAATGTTTAATGTTGTTTTTTACTTTATAGTGTTAGCACTGATATTTTTATAAACTTATTAGTTTTTATTGATATGCCTTAAATCGTCGCCGTCGATATAAACTAATTTAGTTGTATCCTTATTTGTTAGTCTTGAAAAAATTCTATCCCCGTATTTGTCCTTTATTTCGTTAAAAGTCAAGTTTGTTGCGATTATATTGTGTTTATTCACTCGTTCGGATAAAAGTACAGTCAAATATTCGATTGTAACATTTTTTATAAGTGGCTCGATTCCCAAATCGTCGATTATAAGTACATCTGCATTAATTAAGTTGTTTAAAATGTGCTCACGTTCTTTTATATTGGTTGTGTGATATTTTAAAAATAACGAATTTAAATGAAATGCCGTAAGATAAATACAATCAATCCCTTTATCCAAAAGCTCATTTAAAGTAGCACTTAGCAAACAACTTTTACCAACACCCACTTTACCGCACAACATAATGTTCTTGTATTTATTGGCAGGAAAGTCATTGCAATAGCTTTGCATGGAATAGTATAGTTTGGATAAATTAGTAGATTGCAAACAATTAATATTTGTAATTTTATTGTCTTTAAAAGTAAAAGTCGGCAATGCGTTTACACCTGACTTGTTCCTTAAAACTTGCTTGTAAACTGTCATTAAACAGTCACAGTATTTGCCGTTTATTACTCCGCTGTCTTTGCATTTAGGGCAGTGGTAAAAATCGGTTGTGTTTAAATATTCCTTTTCCAATGCTTGCAATTTTTTGTTTAATTGGATGTCCTTTTTCTCTAACTCCGCACAGTCGCTATTAGTTGCAAAAGCTCTGCTTAATTGCAAAGTGTTCAATTTGATTTGTTTTACCAAATCGGAATATTGTTGATTTTGCATTAGCGTATGCTTTGCATTTTCTATTTTTTCAAGAGAGTGAGTTTTTCTTTCTTCGAGTATTTTTTTTGCTTCGTTTAATGCTTTTATATCCATAAATCAAAAGTCAAAGTTTGACTCGTCCTCCTTGTTAAACAGATTATCCAATTCCTCTTTAGAGTAAATGTGTTTATCGCTAATAATTTGCGAATTATTGTAATTAGTAACGATTTTCGACGGAATATTTGTGATTTTTTGGCAGTCTTCCACACTTTTTACATTGTTTTGTTTGTAATTTGCTAATAAGCTGTTAATGTATGCAAAACTAAAAGATTTGCCAACTCCGCACTTAGCTGCGTAAAAAATAATTTCGTCGCTCATACCCCAAATATCCGACCAAGTATTGTAGTAGTCGCGGTCGGTATTTGTGACCATCCTTGAAGTACCCAAAGTATGTAGTATATTTTTAATTTTATCGTCAGTTTGTTTTTGTGCCTCGAAATAGGTTTGCAAACTGCTTGAGGAAATTATGCCTTTGGAGTACAATTCCGCGATTACACCGTTCATATATTCCAAACTTTTGAAATTCCTTTTTAAACAAAATGTTGCAATCATTTTAAGTCCGTTTGCATCATATCCTTTGTTAAGCCATTCGGTTATGTATTGCTCAACAACGGTATCTATATTTTCGTAGTATACACCCAATGCTTTGTTTATGTTGATTGCAAGATTACGAGTGTATTCGATATATTCGCTTTGTTTTTGAATATCTGCAAGAGTAAACAAGCCTAGTTTGTAAAAATTGTCAAGGATGCTGTCAAGTTTTTTTATGCCACCTCTTTTTTTGCAAAGTTTGGCAGCGTAAAGTATGCTTTCCAAATCATAACCCCAAGAGGTAGTCCACTTGATATAATATTGCTTATCTTCAAAATCGGGGGTGGTTTTAAGCCCCAATGCAAGAAATACTTGACGCATAACTTCTGTTTGAGCTTCCATTTCCTTAAGTTTTTCTTCCACTTGTTCCACGCTTTTAACGCCCTCGTTTGCCCAAGCTTTGGCAACTGTCAAAATGTAGTTGGTGTGTATATTTTGCCCTTTTGTATCCACGCAGTATTTTGCGATTAACAGCAAACCGTCGGTGGAAATTTTGTAGTCCTCCACAACCTCGATATATTTTAGCAGTTCGTTAGGGGTAAGAGCACGGGATAAAATCATATTTTCTATTTGACTTACAAAATCTTGATATTTATCCGCATTGTATTTACGTGGTTTTTGAGTGATAGTTTTAATAGGGAGATATTCAAATTCCAAAGGGTTTTCCTTTGTTATCCTAATTGCACCTACTTGTTCCCAATATTTCAAGCTGTCTACAATTTGCTTACGCTCAACCCCAAGTGCAAGGCAAGCAGAATCTAGTGAGTTGTTATTTGCTATTTTATCCGCACATTGAACAAGACCGTATAAGTAAACTTTTACGGCGATTTCGTCGGCACTAGGCATAAAATCGGTTATAAACATATTGTCTATAATTGTGCTGTTGTTTATCAAAGCATCTCTGCTAAGTGAAGAAAATGGCATATAATCACTCTCCGTATATCAAAGTCGGATTTTTCGTCAAAACAGTCGGTTTTTCAGTAAAAATCAGGCTATTAATCAAAATATTATCTTGACAACTAAATTTTTATGTTGTATAATAATTTTGTTTAAATATTTATTTATATAGCGTTTAAAATCGTCGAAATCGCAAAAAGTAATATTAAGCGGTAAAGACAATTTGTAAAGACGAAATGTAAAGACAAATTGTAAATACATTGTAGCATAAAATATCGCATTTGAAAAGTGTTTTTTATTTATTTTGCTTATGGAGAGTAGTAATTATGAAAAAAATAGCAATTCCTATTACAATTTTAATGGTTGTTTTATTGTTTTGTTTGACAGGTTGTAATACAAATTTTAAATTTAAAGATTTGGCATTGTCCTCGGAAAATGTCACTGCAGTCACTATAAACTATGGTTTGGATAACAAGGAAACTTCTAAAACCGAAAAAATAGATAAAATTGTAGAAGAACTTAACAATTTGGATATTGAAAAATGCAGTGAGAAAATTGCGGACAATGTTTTTAATGATAGTGTAGTGGGTAAGGTTACTATGCAAGTAAAGGACAGTAAGGGGAAAATCGGCACATTTGAAATGATTTTTGTTGAAACTGCTGTTAACGGCGAAAGAGTAAGTTTGGTAAAGTGCGATACTTTGGACGGCTTTAAAATCAAAAAACTTACAAAAGGCATTTATAAAATGTCTAGTTTGACGGATACAAATGCGTTGCTTATAAAATTGTTTGCAAACTGTATTTAATAAGGTGTAAAAAAGCAAAGTTTAAATTTTGCTTTAAAAATAGGAGAAAATATGAAGAAATTTACAAAAGTATTTGTTGGTATATGCTTAATAATCTTGGTGGCTTTGAGTGCGACTGCTTGTTCGCTGAAAAAAGATGCCGAAGGTAGGTTTATGCTTAATGCGCCTAAAGTTACTATCGAAAATGATATTGTATCTTGGGTTGTAGTCGGCAACGGCAAAAAATACTATGACAAGTTTGATATAAAAATTGATGACAGGATAATCGAGGGCGTAAGCGGCAATCAATACAGTTTGGCAGAAGTTGACGGCGGAAAAACTGTCAGTGTACAAGTCCGTGCAGCAGGCGACAATGTAAAAACCGTAAGCAGCCCTTTTAGTGATGCGGTTAGTTATAAAGCACCTTTGAGGTTGGCTGCTCCCAAAGCAATTAGTGTAGCGGAAGTTGACGGAGGTCTAAAAATCACTTGGGATAAAGTTGAAAATGCGGAGACTTACGATATACAACAAATCGAATCTGTAAATGGCGGAACTCAATGGTACAGAAATGTTGCGGATACTTCTTTTGTGGTTGCCACAAGTAATATTTCGGCTACAGGTAAATATCACTATAAAGTTCAAGCAAAAAACAGCTCTAAAGATTTTATGGATTCAAGCTTATCCATTGTGCAAGCAATTTATACTAAATCCGAAAAATTGGCTGCACCAGCACCGGAACTAAACAGCAGTAGTATAACTTGGTCGGAAGTACCATCTGCCACAAATTATACAATTTCTTTTGCAAAAGTGACGGAAAGTTACGATGATAGCAATATTAACGAAATCGTACAGAAATATAAAGAACATGCAATAGATGTAATAACTGTTTCGCAAAGTTCGCGTTCTTACACCAATACACAGGTTACGGAAGCATTAAAAACTTATAAAACAAAGTGGGACGCGGCAAATTCCGGGGACTTGGATATCGCAGGTAAATATGTGATTTATATCAAAGCTATTCATTCCAAATATTCGGATGTTTATTTGAACTCGGATATGGCAGCAGTAACTAAAATTTACGATAAAGACTCGGAGAGTGAAAGTAAAAAACCTATTATCTTTTCAAAACCAGGTCTTGCAAGCGACATTAAAATAACTGATGATAAAGTTGGCGAAGAGGGAAATCAAACGGATGCAAAAGTATTGCATTGGCAAAAAGTCGAGGAATTTAATAAATATACTTTAAGATTCTACAGCAACGGTGCAAGGGCATTTGAGACAAATGTAGATGAAAACTCTGACAATTTGACAAGCAGGTTTGAAAATAACGAAGTTCAACGCGGTAAGATTTTGGAAATTGCGATTGCAGTAAGGGGAGATTTTGAAAACGGTATTTTGTCGGGAGAGGAATCTTATTACGGCGAGGGCGATAATCATTCGACATATTCTTATATTCCTAACGAATTAAAGCTTGTTGGCGGAGATGGGGAGTATAAAGATTACTATAAGATTGATAACTTGGGTGATTTCCAATACATGTTGCAAAATGCAAGTGCAGGCAACAAATACTATTTGACAAAAGATATAGATGGTGGCTCATCTAGCGTAAACTGCAATTTCTTGGCAGGAACAGGGGACTTCGTTGGTATTTTTGACGGAGGTAACAGAGTTATTTCCAACATCAATTTTGTTGTAAACGGAAATAGTCAGTCTATTAATTTGTTTAATAAAATTTCTAATACTGCAGAAATTAATTCCGAGTTTAAAAATGTTACATTCAGTAATATTACTATAAAAACGGAAAATAATAATATTCAAAACGTAGCGCTTATAGCTAACGAAAATAATGGAATAATACAAAATGTATATCTTATCTCCAGCAGTTTTGAAACTATGTGCACAACAGCAGGGTTAGTTATAAGCAACTTTGGCGAAATAAACGGTTGCGGTTTTATGAACACAACCATTCAAGCGACAGGTTATGTGGAAGATAAAGAAGAGGAAAAAACTACAGTAACAGAAGGCAGAGCAATAAACAGTGCTGCTATTGCAATAAATAATAATGGCAGAATATTCAATGCAAGTATTTTTAAGGCAAAAGTAAATGCTGTTTCTAGACTTGCAAATGTTAAAGCAGGTGGTGTTGCAGTATTTAATAACGGTACAAACAGCAAGATAACCAATTCATTTGTAAGAAATTCTTATATTAATTCGGACACTATAATTGGTTCAAATGCAGTATCTGCAATTTCAGGCGGTATAGTGGCACAAAATGAGGGTACAGTCAGCGAATGTTATGTGACTCACGAGTCAAGCGAAAGTACTGCAGTACAGTCTAACAGCGGTATACTTTCGGGTGCGACGGCTGTAAGAGATTCGGTTGCAGGCGGTATTATTGGCGAAATGAGTAACGGAAACATTAATCATTGCTATGTTTCTTCCGCTCGTATTTATTCAAACACAAGAGCATCGGGTATGGTTGGCAGAAAGACTAATTCCAATGCAATAACTATCCAAAACAGCTATGTATTCAGAATCAGACTTAATGCAAGCGATAGAGCAATGGTTTTGACGGATACTGAGGGTGTAACATGCAATAATGTTTATGCCGTTAAAATGGATATTTCAAAAGACGCAAACTTCAACAACATTGCAGCGGACAAGCAAATTGAGCGTGGCGATTTAATTGGTACCGAAATTGATGGATTTGCAGTGTTCAAAGAGGACTATGCAGAACAACCTATTTTGAAAAATATGCTTTATGTAAGACCGGGCGGTTATGAAGTTGAGTACTCCAAAAACGCAAATCGTAATTTGGTAGTATATGCAATGCTTGGCAACGGAAAAGATAATCAAGTCGTTTGCAATATAGACGACGCTTGGAAGTCCGATTTAACAAGAACAGGTAAGAAAGTGGATATTTACACTGTAACATTGGGAGAAGGGGATAGTGCATTAAAATTGGTATTGCCTATTCACGTAACAGTAAAATAAGGAGCGCTTATGAGCGAATGTAATGGTAATTGTTCAAGTTGTGGGCAAAAAGGCGGTTGTGACAGCCCTTTAAAAAAGCTTGAGCAAAACAAAAACAGCAATATAAAAAAAGTTATAGGTATTGTAAGCGGTAAAGGCGGCGTAGGTAAATCTTTGACTACAGCTTGTCTTGCAACCGTATTTCAATCAAAAGGTTTTAAAACAGGCATAATCGACGGAGATATTACGGGTGCTTCTATTCCTAACATTTTCGGGCTGGATAGTGGCATTGCAAGTGACGGGGAGTATATGATTCCCGCAGTTACAAAAACAGGTATCAAAGCGATAAGTATAAATTTATTGCTAGAAACTCCTGACAGCCCTGTAGTATGGCGTGGCTCTATGCTTTCCAATGTTTTAAAACAATTTTGGACAGATGTAAGGTGGGACGAAATAGACTATATGTTTATTGATATGCCTCCTGGAACAGGAGATATTCCGCTTACTGCATTTCAGTCATTGCCAATCGACGGAATTGTTATTGTAACATCTCCGCAAGATTTAGTATCTATGATAGTAAAAAAAGCATACAATATGGCAAAGCTAATGAACATACCAATCTTAGGTATTGTGGAAAATATGAGCTATATCGAGTGTAGCGATTGCGGAAAGAGGATATATCCGTTTGGAGAGGGCAAAGCAGACAGAGTTGCACAGGAACTTGGCGTAAAATTACTTGCTAAAACTCCGATAAATCCAAGTATAGCAAAAGCGTGCGATGATGGTAATATTGAGGATATAAGCATACCGAGTTATGAAAAAGCGGCGGAAATGATTATTGAAATCTTAAAATAAAATCTTAGCCGAGACAAGTTACTTTTGTCACGGCTGATTTTATGTTGTTTGATAGATTAATGATTAATGATTTAATTTTATTCTAATAGGAAGATAAATTTTATAATAAATAAAAATATGTTTAAATAATATGTATTGTTATATTAAAATACAATTATAAAAAATGTAGTGGTGGTTTATGAAAAAACAAAAAGAAAGACAACCTTTATCGTCTGTCGACGTTGATATTGCCACAGGTTTGACAGATACTCAAATTGCGGAGAGAAAACAAAAGGGATACATAAACAGCGTTAAAATAGGCTCGTCAAAATCCTATTTTAGTATTTTTGTTGGAAATATTTTTACTTTTTTCAACTTGATTTGTTTTTTGGTTTTTATATGGCTTATTACGGTAATCGAAGATTTTAACGGGGTTAAAAATCTTACCTTTATGGTAATAATCGTGGCAAATATCATAATCGGAATAGCGCAGGAAATAAGGGCGAAATTTACCATGGATAAACTTTCTTTGTTGTCCTCGCCCGATGTTAAGGCTTTTAGGAACGGCAGCGAAGTTTCCATAAAGCTAAACGAAATATTGCTTGGCGAAATAATAAAACTAAAGGCAGGTGCTCAAGTTTGTTCGGACAGCGTGATTCGCGAGGGAGAGGTGGAAGTAAACGAAGCCTTGCTTACAGGCGAATCTCAAGCAATCAAAAAAGGTGTTGGAGATATTTTGCTTTCGGGTAGTTTTATAGTTAGCGGCAGTTGCGTTGCAGAAGTTGACCATATTGCGGAAGATAACTATATTCAAAAATTAGCTATGGATGCTAAGCAATTTAAAAAGGTCGATTCCGAATTATTACATTCATTAAAATTCATATTCAAAATTATTTCGATTATAATTTTCCCTATTGTTATTGGGGCGTTTTTTACAAATTGGAACGATGCACTTATGGAAATCGCTGTGGGAAAAGGCTTGGATTTCAAAGATACATTGTTTTTTGCCATAGGCCATTTGGGTGAGTTCAGCGGTGCGGAGTTGTATTCTGCATACAGGCTTGCCGTAACACCTACAAGTACTGCAATCATAGGTATGATACCTGCGGGATTGTTTTTGTTGACGTCCGTTGCTTTGGCAGTTGGCGTAGTAAGGCTTGCAAAGCATAAAGCTTTGGTACAACAGTTGTATTCGATAGAAACACTTGCAAGGGTGGATATGTTGTGCCTTGACAAAACAGGTACAATCACGGATGGCACAATGAGCGTTCGTAAAATAGAATGTGCCAAAATTGCGGAAGAGGATATAAAAAAAATAATTTCGAGTATGCAGTTTGCTTTAGGCGAAAACAATCAAACGGCCGATGCTTTGATTAAATATTTCGGTAAGGAAGAATATTTACAAGCGACAGGCGTCATACATTTTTCATCTGAAAGGAAATGTACTGCCGTTAAGTTTAAGGACGAGGCATTGTATGTACTAGGTGCACCGGAATATGCTACTGATATGTTAAATAAAAACTTGCAACAAGTGATTGAAGATAATTCTAAACTAGGATTTAGGTGCTTATTGCTTTGCAAAAACGGTGCGGTAACGGACGAAATAGATAGTATCCCTACACGTAACACCCCGATTGCTATAATAGTCATAGAGGATAATATCAAGGAAGATGCACCTGAGATAATCGACTATTTTAAACAAAACGGGGTTGACGTAAGGGTTATAAGCGGTGACAATCCTGTAACCGTAAGCGAGGTTGCAAGACGTGTTGGAATAAATAACGCCGATAAATACATTAATTTGCACAATATGTCGGATGAGGAAATCCGTGAGATAGCAATGGATTATACAGTTTTTGGCAGGGTCAATCCAGCACAAAAGAAGTTGCTTGTACAAATTTTTAAGGAAAACAACCATACAGTCGCAATGACGGGAGATGGTATCAACGATATACTTGCCCTTAAGGAAGCAAATTGTTCGATAGCTATGGCAAACGGAGCAGAAGCTACTAGAAATGTAGCACAAATAGTTTTGCTTGACAGCAACTTTGCAAGTATGCCTAAAGTAGTAGGCGAGGGCAGACGTGTTGTTAACAATATTGAAAGAGCGAGTGCATTATTTTTGACAAAAACTGTATTCTCAATGCTTTTCCAAATAATGCTTATTTTTATGGGAATAGAAATGCCGTTGGAACCAATTCATCTTTCGTTTATAAGCTTTTTCAGTATAGGCGTGCCGTCATTCTTCTTGGCACTTGAGCCTAACAACAGGAAGATTGAGGGACGATTTATCGTCAATGTCAGCAAACGGGTTATCCCTGCCGGTATAGGTGTCGCCGTCAATGTATTTTTGTTTATGATTTTGTCTCAAGTTACAGGCGTTGTACAAATACCTATCGAGCAATTAAACACAGCTGTTTTGATAAGTGTGTATTTGACATTTTCTATAATACTGTTTAATGTTTGCAAACCTTTCAATTATATGCGTGTTATTTTGTACGGTATTATGTTTGGACTTGCAATGATTTGCATAGTATTTATGCCTATGGTAAACGGATTTTGGAATGGTAATTTGAATTTGTTTAAGCTTGCTTCGATAACAGATATTACAACTATATTTATGATAATGTCATTATTATTGATAAGCATATATACGATAAAAGTTTGCAATTATATTGCAGACCAATTTAAATTAGATGAAAAAGGAAAAGTTTACTTTGATACCGAATTGATTCGCAAATTCAAAGAACTTTTTAAAAAGGAGAACAGATAAGTGAGTGGATTTATTGCCGATAGCTTGAAAGATGCAATAAGAGAGCCTAAGTATAAAAAATATCAACAAAAAATAACTTGCTCCAAATATCCCAAGCAAGGTATACGTATGGTGCATTTAAGGGCTTGTGCAAAACAACTTGCTCAGGAAATACAGCTTTCAGACCTTATAGGATATAAGCCTAGTTTTTTGGAAGAACTAACAACTCTTGGTTTGATTATAGCATATTATCCCGCCGATGATATAAGGGAAAAGTTTGAGGCAATAGACTATTTTATAAGCATAAACGATAATTGGTCGACGAGCGACACTATTATAAGCACAATAAAAGATAGGAGTGACTATTATTTCGAATATCTTATGGAAATGATGAAAGAAAGCGGTTGGCGTGGCAGATTTGCTATCACTTCACTTTTGTGGCTGTTTTTGGATAAAGAGCATATACATACGATTTTCGACGGGTTATACAGCGTTTCTTACGGCGATTATTATGTGGATATGGCAGTTTCGTGGTTGCTTTCAAAAGCTTATGAAGAATTTAAGGATGAGGTGGAGGAAGTATTTGAAAACGCACCGCTTAATAAATTTGTACTTAAAACCACATTTGTAAAAATAAGGGATATAGTTGGGATATCTCAACAGGAAAAAGACCGAATGGAAGAAATCTTAAAGGACGTATTATGCAAAAAGGGGATGTTTTAGAACTTACAATCGAAAGCGTCGGTATGGACGGAGAGGGTGTTGCAAAACAGGACGGAATGGTAATTTTCGTCCCTTTTACTCTTGTAGGCGAAGTTGTTAAATGCGAAGTCACTTTTGTTAAAAAATCTTTTGCAAAGGCAAAAGTAATCAAGCTTATCAAAGGGGCAGAAGATAGAGTCCAGCCGTTATGTCCTCATTTTAGGAAGTGTGGCGGTTGTGATATGCAGCATATTACTTATTTAAAGCAACTTGATATAAAGCGTGAAAACGTGAAAAACTGCTTTAAAAAGTATGCAGGGGAGCAAGTGCAAGTAAATGATGTTATTCCGTCCGATAATGTTTTTTATTATCGGAATAAAGCGCAGTTCCCTTTGTTTGAAAAAGATGGCAAAGTTTGCTTAGGTTTTTATAAGGAGAAAACTCACGAATTTGTTAAAATCGATAAGTGTTATTTATTATCCGATTGGTGCGATAAATTTACACAATCTTTTTTAAAAGTGGCAAACGAATTAAAGCTTAGCTGTTATAACGAAAAAACGCATAACGGTTTGCTAAGGCATTTGGTTTTAAGAAAGTTAAATGACGTTGTAAGCGTTACAATCGTTGTCAATAGCAAAAAGTTTAATCATACGGATAAATTTGTAAAAGAACTATCAAAAATCGGTATTAAATTTTCATTTTATGTGTCACACAATACCGATAAAACCAATTTGATAATGTCTAATGCCTATAATTTGTATGGAGATAAAAATATCAAAACGGATATTCTAGGCATTACTACTTTTGTAAATCCAATGTCATTTATGCAAATTAACGATTATATAAGGGATAAAATATATACTAAAGTTAGCGAATTGGTGGGTGACAGCAATAGTAAAATTGTCATAGATGCGTATTCAGGTGTAGGCGTGCTAACAAACATACTAGCCCAATGTGCGGATAAAGTTTACGGTATAGAAATTGTTCCGCAAGCGGTGCAAAATGCCGACCGGCTTGCCAAAATAAACGGAAATCAAAACAAAATTGTCAACATTTGCGGTGATAGTGCAGTTGAACTTCCAAAATTGGCAGAAAAAATTCGCGGGGAATTGATGAATGTTCAAAATAATGGACAGACTACTTTATCCGTAAATTCGAAACAACTGAATGATAGTTTTACAGTAGTACTCGACCCGCCTCGAAAAGGTTGCGATATACAAGTGTTGGAAAGTCTGCTAAAAGCCCAACCAAACAAAATAATATACATATCATGTAACCCCGCAACCCTTGCCCGCGATGTCGCAATACTAAAACAAAATTATCAACTATCCCTAATTCAACCATACGATATGTTTCCCCAAACCTCCCACATCGAGACCCTGGTTTGTCTTGACCGAAAATAGCAAAAATAAACAATTTTAAACCAAAAATCGAAATGACTTTTTAACACGTTGTAATTCTATAAGTAATGTGGTAAAATAAATATGCTAGTAAATTTATCAAAAATATAAAGGATTAAGTATGAGTAAAAACATATCAAAAGAGAAAAGAGAAGAACTATTAAGAGAGATTGGAGAAATAAGGGAATATTTAGAAAAAAATACTGATGAAAATGCAGGCAGGTTGCTAACTTATTTGGCTAATCTAGAAAAAGATGTTGATGGAAAAAAATATGGTTTAGTATTTGAAGAACATGAAGAAGCGGTAGATGTGCTTTGTCGTGATAACGTTCCTATTCTTAAAGAAGTTGAAGAATTGAAAATAGAAAATGGTGGCACTCAAAATTTTCTTATAGAAGGGGATAACCTTGCAAGTTTAAAGTTGTTAGAAAAAACCCACAAGGGGAGAATAGATTTAATTTATATTGACCCTCCATATAATACAAAAAATAAGGATTTTGTCTATGATGATGTTTTTGTTGGGGAAGAAGATGAATTTAGACATAGTAAATGGCTGTCATTTATGGCTAACAGGCTAATGATTGCCCGGAAATTGCTGTCTAAAAATGGTGTGATTTTTATTTCTATAGATGATAATGAATTATCTACTTTACATTTATTATGTGATCATGTTTTTGGAGAGAAAAATTTTATTGGACAATTTCATTGGCTAAAGTCAAAAACTCCGCCAAATTTATCTAAAAAGATAAAGAAACAATTAGAATATGTATTATGCTATGAAAAGAATAAAGACAATATAGAATATGAGGGAGTCCAAAAAAGTAGTAAGAGTGATGATCCTTTTACAAAACCGCAAAACTCTATCAAACAATTGAGATTTCCAGCAGGAAGCATATCTGTTTGTATCCAAGATGGAATTTATAAAGCAGGTATTTATGGAACTAAAGCATTTCCAAATACGATGCTTAATGATATGATTGTTGCGAATGGAAAAAATAAAAACGATGTGATTTTTCAAAATAAATTTATATGGACACAAGATACTTTAGAAAAAAATATTTATGAAGGAGTCAACATTTTTATACGAGCTAAATCTTTAGTTTTATCTTATAAAAGGCAAAGTTATGGCAAAGATATACCATCTAATTTAATTGATTTGACAGTAGGTGCAGATACGACAGAAAATGCAAGTAAAAAATTAGTTGACTTATTGGGAAAGAAATGCTTTGATTATCCTAAAGATATAGGATTAATAAAATATTTATTATCGTTTAAAAAATTTAACGATCCAATTGTATTAGATTTTTTTGCGGGTAGCGGTACGACAGGTCATGCAGTCATGGAACTTAATGCTGAAGATGGTGGCAATCGCAAATTTATTCTCTGCACTAATAACGAAAACAACATTTGCAGAGAAATTACTTATGAAAGAGTAAAAAGGGTAATAGAAAAAGAAAACTATAATGCAAGCCTTAAATATATGAAAGTTGATTTTATTCCAATAAATGAACAGCTTTATTACGAATATGCAGATAAATTATTATTGCATATAAAAGAGTTGGTCGAGTTGGAAAACGGGTTAGATTTCAATGGAAACAATAAGGTGGCAATTTGTCTTACCGACAAGGAGTTATCAGCATTTGCATCGGGTGTTTATGAAGAAACAACATTTAAGCGTGTATATGTTGGGCATGATGTACTGTTAACACCAGAGATTGAAGATAAATTGTTAAAAGCAAATATTAGGATAAATATAATACCAGATTACTATTACGGAGAATTGAGAGGATGAGAAATAATGGATGAGAAAAAATACCAAATATTTATTAGTTCAACTTATAATGATTTAGTTGAAGAAAGAAAAAAAGCGGCGGATGTAATTTTGACTGCGGGATGTATTCCTGCAGGGATGGAAAATTTTGTTGCCACAGATGACGAACAATTCACAGTTATTAAAAAAGTGATTGATTTATGCGATTACTATGTTCTAATAATAGGAGGAAGATATGGAACCGTTAATCCTCAAACAGGAAAAAGTTATACCGAAATGGAATATGATTATGCCATTGAAAAAAAGATACCTGTTTTAGTGTTCGCTATTGATAATGTGGATGGATTAGAAGAAAGCAAAAAAGAAAAAGAAGAACTATTAAAAGCAAAACTTGTTTTGTTCAGAAATAAGGCTCTTACCAATAGAATGGCAACAATGTGGACAGATAAAGAAAGTTTATCGTTGAAAATGCTCGCATCTATTATGAATGCAAAACAAGAATTTTCAAGACCTGGCTGGATTCGTGGTGGGAAATTTAATAGTCAAATATTAACAGATCAAATAGTTTCATTAACAGAGGAAAATAAAAAATTAAAAGAAGAAAATGAAGTTTTAAAAAATAATAAAAGTGTAGCAATGGAAGAAAATGACTTTTATAAAATGAAGATAAAATTGCACTATGAAGAAGATATTCACATTTACTTTTCAGGAATGGTAATAAAGGAAAAAGATATTGTGATTACTTATGAAGAAATATTTAAACATGTATCACTTAGATTTTTGACAGAAAATTCGCATAAAGAATTCGTAAAGGCAATAAATAGTATTGTTCCTGGCTATCATACAAATACAAATACGATTTTAGAAATAAGGGCTCAATTTGTATTCTTTGATTTAATAGAAATTAAAAAGGATAAACAGGGAAAGGATTATGTTGAGATGATATCATTGACACAAAAAGGTTTAAACGAAATGAGACGATTAAATAAACTAAGGGGTTAAACAAATGAATCTAACGCTTAAAAACTTCCAAAAAAGAGCAATAGCAGAGCTCATATCTGCTTGTAGAGAAAATAAAAAAGAGATAGTACTTAAAAGTTGTACTGGTAGTGGTAAAACTATCATTCTTACACATTTCATAGACAGGTATTTAAAGGAGAATGCGAATACTTGTTTTGTGTGGTTTACACCAGGAAAGGGAAATCTTGAAGACCAGTCAAAAAATAAAATGGACAACTATATACATAATATTCAAACTAAGCTTTTGGGGGAAGTGCTAACAAGTGGCTTTGAACAAAATGATATTGCTTTTATCAACTGGGAAATGGTAACTAATAAAAAGAATAATGCTATTCAAGATAGTGAGCACGACAATTTGATGTGCAGAATTCGCCAAGCTCAGTTAGATGGAGTTAAATTCATGTTGGTAGTTGATGAACAACATTTCAATAATACATACAAAGCTAATGAAATAATCAGTTTGTTTAACGCAGAAAAAATTATTAGAGCATCAGCTACGCCATTGAATTATGGGAATGCAAAATTAATCGAAATAGATGAAGAAGATGTTATTGCAGAAGGGCTAATCAAGAAGAACATTTGCATCAATGAAAATGTACAAAGTGGTATTGCAGTGGATAATGAGGTAAATTATCTACTAGAAGTGGCATTGGAAAAGCAAGCTAAACTGGTGGCAGAGTACAGAAAAATAAATAGCAAAGTTAATCCCTTGATAGTTATTCAACTGCCAAATAAATCGGAGTCGTTACAAGCAGATGTTGAAAGATATTTGGATACAGTAGGTATTAATTATTTTAACAAGAAACTTGCCGTATGGCTTTCTAATCAAAAGGAGAATTTGGAAAGTATTGATGATATTGATGCTCAGCCAGTAGCTGTTATTATTAAACAAGCAGTAGCATTGGGTTGGGATTGTCCGCGTGCTCAAATATTGGTAAAACTTCGTGATAATATGTCAGAAACTTTTGAAATACAATCAATAGGTCGTATCCGTCGTATGCCAGAAGCAGAGCATTATGATAATATACATTTGGATAATTGTTACCTATATACATTTGATGAGAAATATATTGAGGGAACAAAAAATAGTACCAATAGAGCAGGAGAATCTAAGGTAATATTCTTAAAGAAGGAGTTTAAGGTATTTTCTTTGATTAAAGAAATTCGTTCAAATAGTGCTATTCAAAATGATCCTGTAACTACATTAAAGAAAATTTATACTTGGTATAAAGACAAGTTTTCTTTGACAAGTAGTTTTAAAAATAACAGAGCTGCTTTTGAGGCTAGAGGGTATATTTTTGGTGAAGAAATTAAAAGAACTTTTAGTCAGGGTAATATACAACTATTAAAGAAAGAAAATATTGACGCTCTAAATCATGGCGAAATAAGAAAACAAATGAATACTCATGAATATGGACGACAATTTCATCACGATGTTGGACAGATTGCTGATACAGCTTTGATTAGATACGAGAATATGGTTACAATTCTTAGAAGATTATTTGATGCTAGTGTAAAAGCATCTAATAACATACTTGACTTGCCAACAAAAGAATTGTATTCATTTGTAATAAACAATATAGATATTTTAAAACGAGATATTAAATCTGCTATTACTGGCGCAATGCAACTTGCCGCTGCCAATGAACATAAAAATGAAATAGCTTTTACATTCCCTAATGAATCGAAAGTTTTTTATGATCCAGTTGAATTTGTTGAATTTACTAAAAATGTGTATGATGGATATGTGTTTAGTGGAAACAAAAAATCTGCCGTTGAAATAGAGTTTGAGTATTGGTGCGAAGACAATGCGGATTGGTTTTATAAAAATGGTGATAAAGGATTAGAGTATTTTTCTATTGCATATGATGCAGGAGATAAGCAAAAACTATTTTATCCCGACTATATTGTTAGTATTAAAAATGAAATTTGGATTATAGAAACAAAAGGTGGAGTTTCTGCAAAAGGGAATAACGAGGATATTGACGATTGGTCAGAAATAAAATTTAAATATTTGAAAGATTATCTTGATAGGCACAATATGAAAGGTGGTTTTGTAGTGTTTAATAAGGGTACAAGAAAATTGTTAATCACTACTGATATGTATCAAAAATATGAGCGTGGTAGCAAAGAATATAGACCATTAAATGATATATTAATTTGAAGTAGATAAGATAAAATAAATATGAAAAATCAAAAAATTCAACAAAATAGATTTGGCTATGTATATCAAGACTTTTTATTGTAGCATACTATGATTTAGTGAGAATTTTATACCTTTGGTAGGCTTCTCCCATATCGAAACTCTCGTTTGTCTCAACCGAAAAGATAGTTGATTTAAAAATATAGATTATTAGGGATATCTAAATTCTAACTTGCTCCGAGAGAAGTGATAACGTTTTTTTTTGCTAAAACAATCAAATATCGTATTAAAAATCGATACAATTTGTAAAAATTGAAGCATCAATAACAAAAATTTGTTACTTGATGCTTATTTTTATCTTGTATTATAAATAAAGACTTTAATTTATAAATATGAAAAAGGTTATGTATAAACATTCGTTTATGTGGAAGATAATTTGTTACAACGACGAATTGCATTGATAAATAAAAATATTGCTTTAAACAGCACTTATACTTAAAAGAGTATAAGTGCTGTTTTGTATTGTAAGTCATTATAAAAATGACTATAACAAATTTCTCCGGGACTATTAATTGAAAATAATCAATCTATCGTTACTTGAAAGCTTGTTGTTGCACTGACATTAGGTGGCAAATTTGCTACGCTGTATCCGATGTCCGGACGGTAGGCAGGGATATTTTGTCCGTTAATCAATACGGATTTTTCTACGAAAGTGGTGCCTTGAGGGATATTATCTGTAAAATAAATATCGTTTATATTGATATTACCTTTATTCGTAAATGTGATGGTATAGGTCAATGTTTCGCCTTTAACAGCAAACGCTTTGTCGACGGTTTTCACAACTTCAAGATTTGCCGAAATAACATTTATTGTAACCTCGTTTGTAGATTCGGAGAAGGTTACATTACCTCTTTTAGGGTCGTTCACACTAAATTGGAAATCAGCCGAGTTTGTAATTGTGTTTACCGTCGAAGGGTTTGTTTACTTGCATATCGTACTCGATTGTAACCGATTCGCCAGGGTTTAGGTTAGGAATAAGGACTCCTGTAATAGGGTTAGAGTTTGGCTTTGTTACTCCATTTATCTTAACGCTTCCATCAATATAACTTGTACCATTGGGTGCATTGTTTACGATATGGGTCGGGCCTAAAACTGCCGATGAGTTGTTTGTTATTGTAATGGTATTATGAAAGATTTCGCCGGCATTAACAAAAGTTTTATCGGTTTTAATTACTTTTGTTATTGCATCGGATAAAACTTCTGTATTAACTGTGTTGCTTGAAAGACTTCCGCGTTTTCCGGCTTCGTTTGGCGGTACGGCATTATAAATGACTGCCGATGTGTTTGGTATAATCATAATTATACGCTCCTAATTAAAAAGTACTACAATACCGCTCCTGTTTGGGACCTAGTATGTAGTAATTAATAATTTCATATATAACAAGTTTATGTCATTAAATATTAAGCTGTTTATTTGATATTTCTACTATATAATATGATAAATTTAAAGTATGTATGCAATATCCTACATTGTTAAAAAATTATTTTTTGTTATAAAATGTTAATGATAGTGCGTCATCATATACCAAATTTTATTAATACATAATAGAATGTATAAACTCGCCGATTTCTTGCCATGCTTTTTTGCTTTCTTTCAAAAAAGGAGTAAGATACTGAAAGTCGTGCCACATTCCATAATATTTTGTAAGTTTGGCTTTTACTCCGCATTTCAATGCTTTTTCGTAGAGCATATCATTGTCACTTTCGGAAGTTTCGGCTTCTCCACATTGAATTAGAATTGGAGGAAACCCATCAAATTCTGCATAGGCAGGAGATAAATATTTATCATAGGGGGAAGTGTTGCCTATGTATTTTATAATTCGTCGAATATCTTTTTCGTGTTCCTTAAAGCTTTGATTTTTAGGTAAAGAATATAAAGGGTCTCTATGGCAATTTTTTTCGTAGGAACTATCTGTTGCTGCAAGGTCGATGCAGCAAGATATGGAAACTATGGCCTTTGGCATAGGAAGATTTTTATCACGGAGTCTAAGGCAAGTTGATAATATAATATTAGCACCAAAACTATCGCCTACCATAATAATTTTTTTGTCTTTGAGAATTGTTGAAATGAGGTCCACATAAGCTGTGTAACATTCATTATGCACAGAAGGATATACAAGGTTTCTCCTGTTTTATAGTCGATAGAATAGACTTTTGCATTTGAAAGCTTACATAATTTTTCGGTGGCTTTTCTATACATACTATTCATTTTTTGAGTGCTGCCGCCACCATGAAAATGTACTATAGCATAATCCTCATTAGGCTTATTTGGAGATAAAATTTCAAATTTTGAATTTACGATTTCTTTTATTTCAAAACTATAACCTTTAGGTGCATTGTATTTTTTATTTTTAAATTTCACCGAACGAGAAAGTGATAAATGATTTTTTCGATATTTATAAGTGTATAATCTTATAATCCAGCTTGTAATTTTTGCACCAAAAGACATCATAATTGTGCTAACCTCTTTTTCATATTTTTTACAAGTGGATTCATAATGAATTTTACAAGCATTCCTGATTTTATATAACAATATACTTCATTAAAAAGCCCATAAAAAGCGCACTTAGCATCGCAGTAATTGCTTGCACCATATTTTTCAATGTATGTTTTACGAAGATAAAACCATTTGCCGGTTAGATTATCAAACTGAAACAGGTCATATTCAAGGTCTGCATACATTGAGTTTAGCGGGTCGATAAAACCGCTTAATTTTTGTTTTTTGTCAATCATCATATTTGCAATGTTAAAATCCCCGTGAATTAAAGATGCCGCCTTCACTTCTTCAGAAAATATTATGTCAAACTTTTCCCACGCAGCACGCATTGTTTCAATGACTTTTTTGGGTAGTTCGCCGCTAGCGAACATTTCTTCCGCTATAACCAAAATTTGCTTTGCATAAGGTTTATAAAAATCTATCCAGCAGCTATATGTAGGGGACAGGGTATCTCCGAATTTTTCGTTTTTGCAACAATGGATGTCGTGAATTGCAGTCACAACCTCATCTGCAAATTTCTTGCGATTTTTCTTAGATTTTAAAAGCAATTTAATTGAAAATATGGCATTACTACCTTCAATCAAATCCATACCATAACAATCGACAGGGATTTCATTGTTTGCTTTTTGAGAAAATAGGACTTTTGGAAATTTAACGGAGCAATTTGAGGCAAGCAAATCAAGGTCATAAATTTCTTTTTCTAACATATTCTTAGCTCTTAAAAATTTGATGACTATTTTTTTGCCATCTATAAAAACTATCTTGTACGCACTGCCGAATGAGCCGCCTCCTAGATATTTAACATTTTTTACCATTTGTCCCATTTGCTCATAAGCAATTTTTTTTGCATACTGCTCAGCAGTTTTTTTGTCAAGAGCGATAGCTTCAATTCTTTCTACTTTCATATTTTTCCTCCTTATGAAAAAAGCTTGTTTCTGTTGAGAAATACGCCAAAAACGCCTCTCTCAATGTTGCTACACATTCATCCAATCAAAGGAGAGAATATGCTTATAACTATAACACTCTCTTTGAAAGGATATTCAAATGTGTAGCATAATAAGTATAACATACTTTTTGAACAAAATCTATATGTATATGTAAATTTGCTTTTACAATACAAAGTGCTTTTATCGATAACTTTAAAAATGTGCGATACTAAATTAATGGTGTAGATATTAGTATGTCATAATTTTGCCATTTAAGAGGTGCGATAAGTCAACTTTTTTGTTGCTTATATAAGCATTAAAGACTTGAAAAATGGATATGGAAATGTTATAATAATTATATTGAAATACAGTTTTATAATATAAGTATTGTAATATTTTACAATTAATTTTTTTTGGTTAATTGTTTAGTTATAGGAGAATAAATGAAAAACAGTAAATTGTTAAAGCGGTTTGTACCGTATTATCGCAATTATTGGCGGATAATGCTTATTGATTTGCTCTGTGCGACATTGACCATTGTATGCGAAGTTATATTCCCATTGCTCGTTAAGGACATTACCGACAGGGCGATAGCAAACATTGCAAATTTGACTGTACAGTATATACTTATTATCGGTGCAATATATCTTGGACTAAGGATTGTGGATACCGCATCAAATTATTATATGCAGTATATAGGGCATTATATGGGCAGTAAGATTGAAGCGGATATGCGCCGTGAAATGTTTGCTCATTTGCAACAAATGTCGCATAAGTACTATAACGAAACAAAAATCGGACAGCTTATGTCAAGGATAACTACCGATTTGTTTGATGTGACGGAGTTTGCACACCATTGCCCCGAAGAGTTTTATATCGCAGGGCTAAAAATCATTGTTTCTTTTGCAATTTTATGTACATTTAATGTTTACATGACATTGATAATTTTTGCAATGATACCAATCATGTTGATTTTTTCCACTTATTTCAGCAAAAAAATGCATGCTGCATTTAGAGCACAAAGGAAATCTTTGGGAGAAATAAATTCTCAAGTGGAAGATAGTTTGCTTGGCATACGCGTTGTAAAGTCTTTTGCAAATGAAAGTGTAGAGCAAGAAAAATTCGAGCGTGGAAATAAAGCTTTTTTAAAAGTCCGCAAAACAATGTATAAGGCAATGTCGGGATTTCACAGCGTTACAAGGTTTTTTGATGGTCTAATGTATATCGTTGTTGTTATTGCAGGAGGATTGTTTCTCGCTTATGGCATGTTGGGAATAGGAGAATTTAGTGCATCACTGCTTTTTGTAAGTACACTTTTGCAGTCTGTTCGCAGATTAGTTGAATTTACCGAGCAATTCGGCAGAGGAATGACGGGCGTTGAAAGGTTTTTTGAAATTATAGATACTCCTCCTGAAATAGTAGATAATGATGGCGCAATAGAGCTATCTAACGTAAACGGGGATATTACTATCCGTGATTTGACATTCGGATACGGCGATGACGATACCAAAGTTTTTCATAATCTAAATTTGGAAATACCTGCTGGAAAAAATATTGCCCTTATTGGTGCAAGCGGAAGTGGAAAAACTACTTTAAGCAATTTGATACCTAGATTTTTTGAAGTCGAGAGCGGCGAGATTTTAATTGACGGTGTGGATATAAGAAACATAAAATTAAAGTCTTTGCGTAAGCATATTGGTATTGTGCAGCAGGATGTATATATGTTTTCGGGTACTATCCGTGAAAATATAGCTTACGGTAAGCCAAATGCAACTGACGAGGAAATAAAACAAGCCGCAAAAGCAAGTGGTGCAGACGAGTTTATAGAAAGCTTGCCAAAGGGTTACGATACTTTTGTCGGAGAGCGCGGAGTAAAATTATCGGGTGGACAAAAACAACGTATTAGCATTGCAAGAGTGTTTTTGAAAAATCCGCCTATTTTGATTTTGGACGAGGCAACAAGTGCGCTTGATAATGAGTCGGAAAGACTAGTGCAAAAATCTCTTGAAAAATTAAGCGCTGGAAGAACAAGCATAATAATCGCTCATAGGTTGTCGACTATTCGTGGTGCGGACGAAATAATAGTTTTGGATAATGATGGAATAGCAGAGCGTGGTACTCACGATGAACTTATTACAAAAGGTGGAATATATTATAAAATGCTTAATGTTTGAAATAACTTGTCGATAGGATATATGTAAGCATTTTGGAAATATCTTGCTGAAAATAGATATTAAATTGCTATAAAATATAATTTTATTTAGCGTAAAGGGGGAAAGTATGGAAATTAAATTGTTAGATAAAGATAAATACAAAGGAAATAAACTAGATTTTTCTTATGTATCAGAGTTTTATTATGATTTAAAGGTTGATAGTGTTATAGGCGAATACAAGGCATATTTGCAAAAGAAAAAATTTGATATACCTTTTGTTAATCCTGACAGGGGTGTGGATTGGTTGTATGCAGATTATTGGCAAGGTGCAGAGGCTTATGGCATAGAGTTAAATGGTAATTTAATAGCTGTAATAGAACTGTTTTACGAAGATTGGTCAAACAGGTGCAGAGTAACCGAACTTTGGATAAAAAAAGATTACAGACGACAAGGCATTGGTACTAAACTAATGAACTTAGCAAAAGATAAAGCTAAGCAAAAGAATGCCAGACTTTTAATGTTAGAGACTCAAACAAGTAATGCGGACGGAATTTCTTTTTATTTGGCACAAGGCTTTAATGTGATAGGTTATGATATAACCTGTTATGGAGATAAAGCTGTCGAACGCGGAGAAGTGCGTTTGGAATTAGGCTATTGTTTGATTAAATAAAAAGTTTTATTCAGTATATTTTAAAATTGTAAAATTAGAATCATTTAAAAAAAGGAAAATTATATTTTATAAGGAGTTAGGTTATGGATAGTAAAATAAAACACTTGGAAATGATACAAGAAATTATAAATCGAATGGCAAAAAATTCATTTACTTTAAAAGGTTGGACACTTACGTTGGTAGCAGGAATTTTTACATTGTTTGGGTGTAATGATAAAAGTCTTTTATGTTTGATAGCTTATATACCTATTGTAGTTTTTTGGGGATTGGATTCCTATTATCTTTTGCAGGAGCGACTATTTAGAACTTTGTATAATAAAGTGAGTACTTTGCCTGAAGATAAAATAGACTTTAATATGAATACTAATCTACCTGAATTTAAGGATAAAAAAAATATATTTTATAATTGTTTATTTTCAAAAACAGAAATAATATTTTATTTGTCTTTAGTTTTAATAACAATGCTAGTAGTCTTATTAATTTATTTTTTATAGGAGAAAACAAATGCCAAAACCAAAGATATTTATTAGTTATCATAGAGCTGATAATAAATATAAAGATACAATAGTACAAATTTTAAAAAAATATGGTTATCGCTGCTTTAGTATAAATGAAAATAAAAATTTTAATGGTTGGAAACATCAACATATAGCCGATTATATATGCTCAGAAATGGAAAATTGTGATATTTTGCTTTGTATCGTTGGTAAAGATACTTATTCAAGACCACATGTGGATTTTGAGATACATACTGCATTAAAGGGCGATGTGGGGGAAAGAAAAGGAATAATTGCTGTAATGCTAGAAACCCGCTATGATAGTAAAAATAATATTAATTATAATACTTTTCCAACAAAGTTAAAGGATAATTTTGATTATATAGTGTTAGAACAATATGCTTCAATCGCGACTAGAATAGAAAAAGCTATTGAAAGAGCGAACAAAAATAGAAACGATATAAGAATACAAACTACGCATAAAAATAGAGTTATGGAATTGAGAACAGACAAATATTATGACAATTAGATTGTTAGATATTTAACTTACAAACAAATAGATAATTAAAAAGTAATAAACACATAAGGTAAGCAATAAAAAGGCGACTAAGGAGAAAATATGTATAAAGTATTTAATTTAAAATTAGAAAATGGTAAAAAAGGTATTGAAAATATCAATGAAGATATTTTTGCACAATTTAATTCTAAATCTTTTATCGAAGAAAATTTTTCAGGAATAATGGATGCTATAAGAGAATTGTTTCCTGTTTTTCCAAATAATGATTACAATGGTGGCTATAACAATTTTGAAAATTGGTTTTATCAAAATTATGGGAATATCAGTGTTGCTAAAATAAAAAATGTATTATCTAAATTAAAAAAATTTGATATATTTGTATCCCATGCACATAAAGATGAAACATTGGCGATAAAATTTGCATATTTATCGCACAAAGAATTACACTTAAATTGTTTTATTGATTCAATCTATTGGAAAAATTTTAATGATTTAGTAGATGAGAGAATAAGAGATTTAAAAAACTTAAAGTATATTGATCCTCAAGACGAAGAACAATATATAAGAACTTTGACTACATATGGAAATATAAATTTGCAAATCGCATTGTCAGAAATGATGAATAATTGTGAGTCTTTGTTTTTTCTAAACACAAACAACTCAATTAAATACATAAATCTACCTAAGGAAAGTACAATATCTTATACGAATTGGATATTTTATGAAATTTATACCGCAAGTACAATGCAAAGAAAAGTGCCTTATAGAATAAAAAAAATTAGTTGTGAAAATGTTGTTAAAAATAATTATTCAATGGATGTTAATAATTGGTCAGTAATAGATTTTGAAATTATTGAACAATTAATGACTTATAGTAACCATAAAAATTGTTTTTGCGATTATTGCATAGATTTTTTTTATCGCCATATTTGTATAAGAAAAAATAAATTTTTTAGATGTTTATTGAGGAGAAATACAATTTTAGATATTTTGTACGATATTGTAGAATAATTAATTTTCTAGTTAAATCGTTATAGGATTAAAATTAATTGTATTTTCTTGGTCTTTAAAGATTTTTTTGAATTGTATGAGGCTAACTAAATTATTATTATATTTATAATTAATGAACTAGCAATAAAATATAATCTTATTATAAACAAAAAATCTACTAGGATAACCTAGTAGATTTTTGCTTTTATATTAAATTTGATTAGTCGATTACTCTTACTTTCAAAACGCCGTTTAGTTTTTGGATAGCGTCAAGCTTAGTGCTGTCAATAGATTTTTTCAAATCAATAATGATATAGCCGACATTTCCGCGTGTAGCAGTAGCAATGTTTGCCATATTGTCAGCCACAATGCTTGTTACTTCGCTAGTCATATTTTCGTTGTTTTTATAAGCAACAGTCAATCTGTCAGTATTTGTCTTTGGAACAGATAATCTTGGGAAGTTAACGCTGTTTACGATATTACCGTTTTCCAAGTAGTCTTTAAGCTCATTAGCAGCCATAATAGCGCAGTTGTCTTCAGCTTCAGGAGTTGATGCACCAAGATGAGGGATAGCAATAATATTCTTTTTGCAAAGCAATTCGCCGCAAGGGAAGTCAGTAACATATTTTGCAACTTTACCGCTCTCGCAAGCCTTGATAATATCTGCATTGTTAACAAGTTCTCCACGAGCACAGTTGATAATACGTACATTGTCTTTCATAATGGCAATGCTGTTTTTGTTTATCATGTATTTTGTAGTGTCTGTCAAAGGCACGTGAACTGTAATATAATCGCTATTTTTGAAAATTTCGTTCAAATCGGTAGTAACTTTAACATTTGCATTTAAAGCTTTTGCAGCCTCTTCGGATAAGTAAGGGTCATAGCCGATAACGTTCATGCCCAAATCGATACAAGAGTTTGCAACCATTCTTCCAATAGCACCCAAACCGATTACGCCAAGTGTTTTGCCCAAAATTTCAGGGCCGATAAAGGCTTTTTTGCCTTTTTCAACAAGTGTAGCAACATCGCTTTCTGAGTCAAGTTTTGCAGTCCAATCAATAGCATCGTAAATTTTACGGTTGCTTATTAGCATATCTGTAAGCACCAATTCCTTAACGGCATTTGCATTTGCGCCAGGAGTGTTAAAAACCACTACGCCGTTATCCGTCATTTTGTCAAGAGGAATATTGTTTACGCCCGCGCCTGCTCTTGCAACGGCAAGCAATGACTCTGCGATAGGGTAGTCGTGCATTTTAAAACTTCTAAGGATAATACCATCTGGAGTTTCGCACTCGTTTGTTAAATTATAATCATTAGTCAAAATGTTGTTTACAAGTGGGCTAATTTCGTTTAGTTTTAAAATATTATACATATAATCTCCTTATTTATTCTCTTGTTCGAATTTTTTCATAAACTCGATTAGTGCGACAATACCCTCTCTTGGCATTGCGTTGTAAATAGATGCTCTCATACCGCCAACCAATTTGTGTCCTTTGATAGAAACAAAGCCTGCTTTTGCTGCCTCTTGTACAAATTTTTTGTCTAGGTCAGCATTTGGTGTAACAAACGGAACGTTCATCAAAGAACGGTCTTCTTTTACAACCGAGTTAGTATAAAAATCGGAACTGTCAATATAGTCATACAAAAGAGCTGCTTTTTCTTGATTGATTTTTTGCATTGCAGTAAGTCCGCCAAGCTTTTTAAGGTGACGAAGAACAAGCATAGCCATATAAATTGCAAAAGCAGGAGGAGTATTGTAAAGGCTGTCGTTTTCGGCTTGAGTTTTCCATTTTAACATTGTAGGGCAAAACTCCATACCATCGGAAATCAAATCTTTCCTTACAATAACAAGTGTAACGCCTGCAGGAGCGATATTTTTTTGTGCACCCGCATAAATAACACCATATTTAGATACGTCTACAGGCTCAGACAAAATGCTACTGCTCATATCTGCAACAACAGGGCAGTTGCACTCTGGTACATAGTTGAACTTTGTACCAAAAATAGTGTTGTTGTGACAAATATGAACATAGTCGATATCGTCACGGAACTCAACATTTTTTGGGATATAAGTAAAAGTTTTATCCTTAGAAGATGCCGCCAAACGAATATCACCATAGCGGCAAGCCTCCTGATATGCTTTGTTGGAGAAATTTCCCGATACGATATAGTCAGCTTTGCCTTTTTTTAACAAGTTAAGTGGAACAGCTGCAAACTGTGTAGATGCACCGCCTTGCACCAAAAGAATGTCATAGTTGTCAGGTACATTCAACAATTCACGGAAAAGTGCAAGACACTCTTTGTGTATTTCGTCATAAAATGATGACCTATGAGACATTTCGGTAACTGACATACCGCTGCCGTTGTAGTCAAGGAAGTCTTTTTGCGCTTGCTCTAAAACTTCAAGTGGTAACATTGATGGACCAGCAGAAAAATTGTAAACTCTCATTGGAATCTCCTTTTAGCATAATGCTTTTTTAAAATTATTTTATACTCACAATTATACAACAATTTTATTGAAATTACAAGTTTATTTACATAATTATATTAATATTTTTACTTTAGTGTGATATAAGCCAAAGTAATGGAAAGCAGGTGTATTGATTAAGTATAAAAATTATTAAGCCATTTTATGTCTATGCTTTTTTAAGTATCAAGATTACATTTTCAAAAAATGACTAAACATAAACAAAATCTTAGCGTTTAGTTTTGTGTAAAGTTTCAAATTACTAAATTTTGTATTTCTATGCAATAATTGTGTCAAAAATCGGGGGTAAATTTCAAATCTTAATAAAATGAAAAGATAAAAAAAGTACATAGAATATATATAATCTATGTACTTTTTCAGTTATATTATAAGATTAAAAGTAAAGTAATGTCAATATTAAACTAAACATTTTGTAAGAACTTTAACTAATTTATACCAAAACTTTAATTTTGTTGCTTGAAAAATGCTCCTAAAAATACATAGATTATATATATTCTATGTACATATATTTCATTTAAAAAGAAGTGTACTTTTAGGAGAAAATAAAAATGAAGAAAACCATAAAAAAATCGTATCTATTTATAGCAATGTTAACAGTAATGATTGTACTGCTTAGTAGTGTAATTATGGGTATTTTTGTTTCTCCAAATAAAATATTTGTTAATGCAAAAAGTGTTGCAGACCTAAAAAATACTAATGCACAAGATTTATACAATTCGACGACAGGAAATTTCAATAAGGTAGTAATGGACGAGTTGTTAGAAAAGTTGTTTGGTAACAATGACCCTATAAAATACATTAAAACAATGACAGATAGCCAAACAGGAAGTTATGTTATTCCTGCCTCAACTATCAATGCTGAAATAGGTAATTCAAACGGATTAAATGTTATGCTTGGCGGTAAGGAATGGACTGCAGCTTCTTTGACTTTGGCAGATATTGCCGGAGAAGAAAATGCCGTGCTAACTCTTTTGCTTGCCGAACCTGATGGAACATCTATTTTTTATAGCGATAATAGTAATATAAAAGGAAACAATGCGTATAGCAGAAGTATTGTAAGAAATCACTTGCTTACCGACGAAAAATGGAGTTTGTTTAATCAAACAGGAGAAGGGAGTTTTGCAAGTCAATTTTTAGTACAACCTAAAAATATCAAATATCAACATACTGAATCACAAAAAGACAGAGGGACATATGCTTCCCACTTGCCCAATGAGGCATTAGACGATTTTACTACAGGTTGGAACGATGCGATATATTATAATCCATCGGATACCTTTACAGCACCAGACGGAAGTATAGTGAGATACGATGCTTGGGGTAATGACTATATTTGGATTCCTTCAATGTCAGAGACAGGTAGTGTTAATAGACCTTCCACTACTTCGTTATGGGAATTAAGCTCTGCTCAATTAGCTTATAGCAATGGAACTCCAACATCTTGGTTTAGGTCGGCGGATGTTAGTGGATATGCTTATGTTTATACAATTTCTCCAAATGGAAACACTAATGCTGAATATCCAAAGGCTGCTCTTGGTGTACGACCTGCAATTCACTTAAATTTGAGCTCTATTGCTCAAGGAATAGATAATCCACAAGACTTAACTACCTCATATAATGAAAACGAGCAAACAGTAAAAAGTATAGCAACTGCAACAAAAGCAGATTGGTATAACAAAGATATCTACGAGCATGCAGATAACTACATTAGTATCTCATACTCAAATGAGGCAAATTATGTAAAAGACGCAGGCGAGTATTGGGCAAGAATAGAGATTACTCAAAACTATCTAAATGCAATTAACAAACAGATAGATGATGAGGGGGCGGAAAAAGGTTGGTCGGCAGACTATATTGCCCAAGTGAAAGAAAGACGAAAGCCAAGATTTAGAGGAACTGCGGATACCACAGATAGAGACCATTTGGAAAGCGATACAGTCCGATGGATAAAAATAACCATAAATAAAGCAGAAATAGACTTCAGTAATGTTAAATGGGGGCAAAGTGAATTTGAATATAACGGGCAAAACCAAAAGGTAGAGATAGCCTCTGGACTACCGTCCTTTTTAACAGCAGTGTATGACAATAATGCTAAGTCCGCAGTAGGAGATTATATCGCAAGTGTAATTGATTTTACAGGCAGTGACCCTAACTACAAAACATATACGAGTGCGGAACTAGCAAATATACCACAACTAAAGCATAATTGGAAGATAACCAAAAAGAAAGTAGCGGTATCATGGACAAAAAAGAATGTGACAATAGGGGATATAACGCTACCAATACCAAGATTACAAGTAGCGGAAAACTTAGCTAATGCAATAGAATACAAGTATTTTAGAAAGAGTGATTTGACTGATGAAGTAACATTAGAGCAAATATTTGCAGAAAATGATATAAGTGAAATAAAGTCATATTATATACAAGCAATATTTACGACAAATACAATAGGATTTAACAACACTAACTGTATATTTGTAGTAGATGGAAATGAGGAAAACTCAGTATCGGAAGTATTCCAAACAGGGTCGGTAATAAATAAAGTAGAGGTAAGCTTAAAGAATAATAAGTTTACATACAATGGTTTGTCACAAGCTGTAGAGCTAAATGTAGCAGGCGGAGGATTGACAGCAAGTAACTTGGTAATAAGCTACACTACAGCAGACGGTACGCCACTGAGCGGAGCACCGACAAATGTAGGAAGATATAAAGTGTTGGTAGGATTGCAAAGTGGTTTGGACGACTTTATGATAGTAGGAGAAGATACCTTTGATTATGAGATAGAAAGCTTAAAGATAAGAAAGCCAAAAGCAGACCAAGTAAACATATTTGATGCAGAAGGCTTTGGGTTAAGTGCTGTAGCCAATATGCCGACAAATTGGAAGAGCTACTTTGAAATAACAGTAGACGGCAATGTAGTAGACGAAAACTACAAGTTTACAAAAGCAGGAAAGTATAGCATACAAATAGCGTTTAAAAACGGAGTAAACACAGCAAATGGCGGAGAAGTAGACAATGTAGTGTGGGAGGATAGAGATAACACGACATATACAATAACTTTGGATATACAAACGCTGGAGTTTGAGATAAGCGGATGGCAAAACGGAACGGGAAACAAACGACCAACGCTATTATCTGACGAAAAAAGTGAGATAGAAAAGTATTTTGATTACGAAATATACCAAGTAAAAGACGGGCAGATAATAGGCAATGTAATATTGCCAACTGCAACGCTAAAGTATGATACAAATTACCAAATCTCCTTGAAAGTAAAAAATGAGTATAAGGGCAGTGTGTTTTTAAAATACAACGGAGAGCTAGTTGACGAGACGGAAACATACAGCTTTAAAACAGAGGTAAACCCTAACCCAAGTGGTGGCGACGGCGAGGACGATAACAACGGAACTGACGGCAAACCGAATGGTGGTAGTAATGGCGGTATGGATAGTTTTGTGGAAGATATAAAAAATATGCCGTCATATTTAAAATGGATATTTATAGGAATAATTGTTTTATTGATATTATTAATAATTTTAATAATCATATTATTAATAGTAAAAAGCAGTAAGAATAAAAATACCCCACAACAAGCAATACCTTATGCACAGTATGCCGCAAACAATGGCCAACAAGCAGTAAGCGAAAACAACGGAGCTGCAAATGCCAATACCGAGGATATAAAACCAAAGGAAGTAGTAAATATAAGAGGAACGATAGTAAATAACTACAAGGTAGGTTACAAAGATTGGACATTTGTAATAAAGGAAAATGATGTTTTGAACTTGAGTGTGTTGGAAGCTCCGCAAGAAAGAATATTATTTTACGCATTAAAAGAAAGCGAAGCAAAAAAGGTTAAAAAGCTACAAAATCAAATAACGCCGGCTGATGGTGTGGACACTGATAAAATTGATGAAGATAGCAAGCCTAATAGCAAATTGAATAAAAAGAAAAGGCGTAAATAAAAACAACCAAAACGAAACGCAAACAAACACTAAAAAACAAAAAGGTAAAAAGCATAACTAATTAAAAAAGCCATTCAATAGAATGGCTTTTTTGCTTGCTGTGAATTATATATTTAATTAAAAATTGCACTTGTTTAGCAAATAGAATAGATAAATAAAAATGGAAATGTATATAGTAAGGTATGTTAAAACACAGCTTATTTTAGCCGTAAAATTTCTTAAAATTATACAATTTTAAATAAACCATACAAATAAAATACACCCCGAAAAATTGTGTTTTGGGGTGTTACTTTTTGTGTAAAGTTTAAAGTTGGCAAAAAGTATCGTTCACTGCAATAATCCTATCAAAAATCGGGACTATTAGGACTAAAAACTTGCCTTTAATGTAAAGTTTGGGTACATGGAATAAGTATATCTATGTACATATTA
>CAJUOU010000002.1:83381-254120 GCA_910588545.1 uncultured Christensenellaceae bacterium | reverse complement strand
TTGGGATAGTATTTTTTGTGCTAGTAATTTCCTTTCTATTAATATTAGGTTGCGTGTTCACAGTAAATGTTGTCGAGCATGATAATTTTGCATCCTTAAATTCCGAAAATGTTGAGCAAACGGGTGTTGCCGATGAGGAATTTGTTCCCGATTTTATATTAAGCGGAACTAATGCGCAAATAGAAAGTCAATGGAATACAATTATGCAGGCTGCATCAACAGATGCTACGAGAAAAGAAAGAAAAATCAGATTGGACAGTGATTGGATTGCTACAACTACAGATGCTTCACATGCATTTGGTACAGGAGTGGGATTTTATACAGGTGGTGCTATTGCTATACTTGCGCATACAAAGATAGTTTTCGATTTGAACGGACATACTATTGACAGAAAATTTGACGGAAAAAGTCAAGCCCAAACGTTAGGTTGTTGTTTTGTAGTTGCAGGTGAATTGACACTTTTGGACAGTGCATACGATGCACAAGTTTTTGAGGACATATATATTAATGCAAAAGGTGACAAAAATGTTTTGCAAAGGAAGATTGATAACATTCGCGGTAATTACGGACGTATTAGTGGCGGTTGTAATACTACAAGCGGAGGCGGAATATATGTAGGTGCTCGTGCTATTTTAACTATGCATGGAGGTATTATTAGCAATAACTATGCAGGATATGGCGGAGGCGTTACTTTGGATACCAATGCGTCTTTTAATATGTATGGCGGGATTATATACAATAATACAAATCTTGTCGATGGTGGTGGCATTTGTATTAGTAATGCAACATTTAATATGTATGATGGATTGGTTTTAAACAATATAGCCCAAAGCTATGGAGGAGGAATTTCAGTTTCCGACTCGTTAGCCGAAGTAACAAGTAAGTTTAATATGTATGACGGTATTGTTGCTTACAATACTTCATTATATGGCGGTGGTATTGCGTTTAGAGGTAAATCTGTGGGCGTGATAAAAAATGCAGATATTTCATACAATTATTCTTCCGGCAACTCGGCAGGAGTAGTTGTTTGGGATGGCAATACAAAGGCCGATTTTTACGATTGTCGTATTACTAACAATTTATCCTATCACACTTCAGGAATAAACGGCGGTGCAGGTGTTTTAACAAATTCGGTAATAAATATATATAATTCTGAAATAACAGATAATACATTTATTAATGGTATTACCTCCGAAATAGGTTGTGGCGGAGGTGTGTACGTTAATGCCAATAGTAAAGCCAAATTGGATGGTGTAATAATAGCAAGAAATAATGCGTATTCGGATATTAATGATGGTCTGCATTCGGCAGCTGGAGGAATTGGTTTTGCTACAACTGCACAGTTGCAATTAGGTAGTAATGTGCAAATATATGATAACACCGCTCACGGAATCAAGTCCGATTTAAGGTTGGAAGAAGGACAAAAGATTAATGTAAGCAATATGGGCACAAATTCTTACATAGGAATAAAAACGGCAGAAGATTATGGAATAGCAACCTTTACTGTAGGTTATGGTGCAAATAACGGCAATCCTCCTACTCAATACTTTTTTAATAATGATTGCGACAAAATGGCTGTTTTGAACAATCAAGAAGTATATTTTGAAAAGATTTTAGCAAGCGACGATTATGATTTTATATTTTATGAAAATGGTTTGCGTAAAAATTATAAGGATAATAATTTGATTCACGCAGTAAATGACTATGCAAAAAGCAAAACCGTAAACGGCGGCAAATTGATTTTGGGTAATATAAAACCGAATACAAGTGTAAACAGCTTTATTTCAAAAATCAATTTGAGTGCAAATCGTATTAAGTTGTTTGATAGTCACGGCAACCTTATTTACGATAAAGATAATAACGTAAGCGGGATAGATACAGCAGCTTATGCAGATGACAAAATGTATTCTGTAGGTACGGGATGGTTATTGGAAACATACGGCGAAAATAATGTAAAAATAGAAAATATAACTTTATCCGTATTGGGTGATGTAAACGGGGATGGCAGGATAAGTGCAAGTGACGTTTCATATCTAAGACAAATAGCAAATGATAGTGCTTTGTTTGAAAGTTTGAGTGTAGAGAAAAAGCTTGCAAGCATTGTTTTGAATAAAAGTAGTGTAACTACGGCAGATGCGGAAATAATAAGGAATGTACTTGGTAAACTACTTGAAATAGAATTGTTCTTCTAACATAAAACCAAAAAAGTCGGGAAACCGACCTTTTTGGTTTTATGCAATACATTTTAAGAAATAAAAAAAATATAATTGCAAATTTAATGTATTAATAATTTTTTGACTTTTTGCTTTCGACAATATTATGATAAACTATTAATTTATTAAACATGGTATATTAATGAGCAGCCAACCTATTTTTATTTAATATGTTAGTATGATAAATTAGTTTTATTTTTTATATTGTGGTTTTATGTAATATGTATAAAATATTTATATAGACTTTGCATAAATTTTGCATTTAAAAATTAAAAAACCACTAGACAAAAACTTGATAATGTGGTATATTAATAATGTAAACTTTAATGTAGGTACGAGAGACCTCAAAGATTTAACATTTTTATTGGTTTAGTGTGTTTTTGGATAAGTCTAAAAATAATTTGGCAATTATTATGTAAATTTTACTCGTATCTATTTAAGATGCGAGTTTTTTATTTAACGGAGGATGGTATGCGTAAAGATTTGTTAGGGCTTGAAGGATTAAGTCGTACGGAAATCGAAGAAATTCTTGACACGGCAGACATAATGCGAGAGCATTTGGACAAGGGAGAAATCAACCTTGACTACGCAAAAGGTATTTCGGTTGTAAATTTGTTTTATGAAAACAGTACGAGAACAAGAACTTCTTTTGAAAATGCAACTAAGTTTTTGGGAGCAAATCAAGTAAATATTGCAGTCGGAAGCAGCAGCGTTGCAAAAGGCGAGAGTATGTATGACACGGTAAAAACCCTTGAGAGCATTAAAAACGGCGTTGTCGTAATTAGACACAGCATGGCAGGTACACCGCATTTTATTGCAAAAAAGGTGGATGCACACATAGTAAATGCGGGCGACGGACAGCATGAACATCCTACACAAGCATTGCTTGATATGCTTACAATGCGCAGACATTTTGGCAGATTGGAGGGCTTGACCGTTGCAATTATCGGCGATGTTAAATACAGCAGAGTAGCACGTTCAAACATTTTCGGGCTTTTGACAATGGGTGCAAAAGTAAAACTTTTTGCTATCAAAACTCTTATGCCTAAGGGTATTGAGGAAATGGGGGCAACAATTTGCAACAGCATAGAAGAGGCAATTTCCGGCAGTGACGTAATAATGGGACTAAGGATACAGCTTGAAAGGCAAACAAGCGGACAGTTCCCAACAATAAAAGAGTATTTTAACGAGTACGGAATTACTATGGATAGGATGAAACTTGCAAACGAAAACGCAATCATAATGCACCCTGCACCTGTAAACAGAGGTGTGGAAATTTCGGGAGAGGCAGTGGATAGCGATTGTTCAAGAATTTTTGAGCAAGTTACAAACGGTTTGGCTGTCAGAATGGCAATAATTAAATTAATGGCGGAGGATAAATAATGTTATTAATTAAAAATGTAAAATTAAACGGCGAGTTGACAAACATCCTTTTAACAGGCAATAAAATTACAAGTATTGTAAAAGACTTGGGCGAGTTTATGGATATTCCAAGCATTGACGGTAAAGGGAATACTATTTTACCTGCGTTTGTTGATATTCACACTCATTTAAGAGAGCCGGGCTTTGAGAGTAAAGAAGATATAACAAGCGGACTTAAGGCTGCTGTAGCAGGTGGATTCAGTGCAGTATGCCCTATGCCAAACACAAACCCTGTAACAGATAATAAATACATTGTTTCTTATATAAAAATGCGTGCAAGGGAAAGCGGCCTTGCTAGGGTGTTCCCAATAGGTGCAATCTCCAAAGGTTTAAAAGGGGATGAACTTGCGGAAATGGCAAGTATGCAAAGAGCAGGTATAGTTGCCGTAAGTGATGACGGAATGCCTGTTACAAACAGCAATCTTATGAGAAAAGCTATGGAATATGCCGACGGCTTGGGTATGATTACTATAAGCCACTCGGAGGATAAAAGTTTGGCGGAAGGTCATGCAAACGAGGGTGCAAATGCTACAAGAGCGGGCATAGAAGGTATAAGCCGAGTTGCCGAGGAAGCAATGGTTGCAAGAGAAATACTTTTGGCAGACAGTTTGAATGTAGCAGTTCATATCGCTCATGTTTCCACAACAAACAGTGTGGATTTGATACGATGGGCTAAAGCAAAAGGTATAAAAGTAACTTGTGAGACTTGCCCTCACTACATTGTAGGAACGGATGAATTGATTTTGAATTACGATTGCAACGCAAAAGTCAATCCTCCGCTTAGGGAAGAACGTGATAGACAAGCTATTATCGCAGGACTTTTGGATGGTACAATCGATGCGATTGCAACAGACCACGCACCGCATACAAAATCGGAAAAGGATAGAGAATTTGCCTTGGCACCTAACGGAATAAGCGGTTTGGAATCAGCTTTCGGTTTGTGTTATACCGCATTGGTTGACAGTGGTCTTATGAGTCTGGATAGATTATCCGAGCTTATGAGCAAAAATCCAAGCGATATTTTGAATTTACCTTGCGGAGAACTAATAGAGGGTGGTTTAGCGGATTTTGTTATCGTAGACACCGAAAAAGAATATGAAATAGACAGTAGTAAATGGTATAGTAAAGGAAAAAATACACCATTTAACGGCAGAAAGGTAAAAGGACAAATAATGACCACAATCGTGGATGGTAATATAGTTTTTAACAGGGAAACGGAGGATAGAATATGATAATCGATAAATTGATTGACGCAATTAAAAGGACGGATAACCCGTCAGTAGTCGGCTTGGATACTTGCCTGGACTATTTGCCACAAGATATGCTTGCAAAAGTTGAAAGTTTGGATGATGCAGCAGAGCAAATTTTTGAGTTTAACAAAAATATAATCGATAATATATTTGATATCGTGCCTGCTGTTAAAGTTCAGGTAGCGTACTATGAAATGTATGGATATCAAGGTATGAAAGCTTTTAAGCAAACTGTAGATTATGCAAAATCAAAGGGTATGATAGTAATAGCAGATGTTAAACGTAACGATATCGGCTCAACTGCAGGATGTTACAGCAAAGCATACTTGAGCGGTGTGGAAGTTGCAGGTAAAAAAATTATTGCATTTGACAGTGACTATATTACAGTAAACGGTTATTTGGGTAGCGACGGAATTTTGCCGTTTGTAAAAGATTGCAAGGAAAATGATAAAGGCTTGTTTATTTTGGTAAAAACTTCCAACCCTACAAGCGGAGAGTTGCAAGACAAAAAGTTTGAAAACGGAAATACCCTATATGAAGAAATGGGAGATTTGGTTGAAAAATGGGGCTCTGAGCTTATCGGTAAATATGGTTACAGCAGTATTGGTGCCGTTGTAGGTGCAACCCATAGGGAGCAAGCTGAAATAATAAGAAAGCGTAATCCTCATACTTTCTTTTTAATACCCGGCTATGGTGCTCAAGGCGGAAAGGCAGAAGATTTGGCAGTATGCTTTGTGAACGGAATAGGCGGTATTGTAAATAGTTCTCGCGGAATACTTTGTGCTTATAAAAAGGACAAATACCAAGGAATGGACTATGCAAAGGCTGCAAGACAAGCGAGCATAGATATGAGGGAAGATTTGAACAGTGCAATAAAAAAGTAAGAAAATAAGAAAGAAAAAATAAAAAACCTTACAAAAATCGGGTTTAAAAATAAAAAAACAAGCATAAAATGCAAATAAACTTAAGGAGAATTAATTATGCCAAAGGATAAAGAGATAAAAAAAGTTTTGGTAATTGGTAGCGGACCAATCGTAATAGGTCAAGCAGCGGAATTCGACTATGCAGGCACTCAAGCATGCCGTGCATTAAAAGAAAACGGCATAAGCGTTGTATTGGTAAACAGCAACCCTGCAACAATTATGACAGATAAAGAGATGGCTGATAAAGTTTATCTTGAGCCGCTTAAGGAAGAAGTTTTAAAAAATATAATTAAAATCGAAAAGCCCGACAGTATTTTGCCTACTCTAGGCGGTCAAACAGGTCTTAACTTGGCAGTTGCTTTGAGCGAAAGCGGATTTTTAAAAGAGCATAATGTAAGACTCCTTGGTACAAATGTTGAGACTATTAAAAAAGCCGAAGACAGAGAAATGTTTAAGGACACTATGTTGGAGATTGGCGAGCCTGTTATTGACAGTGTAATTGTTAGCAAAGTTGAAGATGCCGTGGAGTTTGCTGAAAAGAATGGTTTGCCTATTATCATAAGACCTGCTTATACATTAGGTGGTACAGGTGGCGGTATTGCGGAGACAATGGCTGAGCTTAAGGAAATTGCCGCAGGCGGTATCAAAGCTTCGCGTGTAGGTCAAATTTTGGTGGAAAAAAGCGTAGCTGGATACAAAGAAATCGAGTTTGAGGTAATGCGTGACAAATCCGGCAAAGCTATTATCGTTTGCGATATGGAAAATATCGACCCTGTCGGCATACATACAGGCGACAGTGTAGTAGTTGCACCTTGCCAAACTTTAGAGCCAAGACAACTAAAAATGTTAAAAGACGCATCTTTAAAAATTATCAATGCTTTGGGCATTGAAGGCGGCTGTAACATTCAATACGCATTGTCGGTTAACAGCGATAAATATTACTTGATAGAAGTAAACCCACGTGTAAGCCGTTCTTCCGCTTTGGCATCTAAGGCTACAGGTTATCCTATTGCAAGGGTGAGTGCTTTGGTGGCAATCGGATATAATTTGGACGAAATCGTAAGCAGTAAAACAGGTATGACTTTTGCACACAAGTCTCCTAATGTAGATTATGTTGTTTGCAAGTTCCCTCGTTGGCCGTTTGATAAGTTTACTCAAGCAAACAAAATGCTTGGAACAAGGATGAAAGCAACAGGCGAAGTTATGTCGATAAGCAATAACTTTACAGGCTCATTCTTAAAAGCAATCCGTTCGTTGGAACTTAATATAAACGGAACTACTCTTGATAAATACAGCGATTTGACTTTGGAAGAAGTGCTTGAAAAAGTTGCAATCAAAAATGACGAAAGAATGTTTATGATTATGCAAGCTTTAAAAATGGGCGCAAGTGTAGAACAAATCAATAAGATTACTGCAATCACTCCTTGGTTTTTAAAAGAAATGCAAAAAATAGCTTTTGCGGAAAATAACATTTCGAAAATCGGTATTAAAGGACTTACAAAAGAACTTTTGAGTGAGTATAAAGTGCTTGGTTTGTCTGATAAACATATCGCAAAACTTGCAGGCGTTGCAGAGTTGGAGATAAAGGAACTTCGCACAAAATACGGCATTTTACCAAGTTATGGTTTAATTGACGTAGTAAGCGGCGGCGCGGAAGGTGGTAGCCCTTATTACTACAGCAAGTATGAAGATAAGGTAGTTACACCAAAACAAAATGACAAAACAGTAGTTGTTTTGGGCAGCGGCCCTATTCGTATTGGACAAGGTGTAGAGTTTGACTATTGCAGCGTACATTGTACTTGGGCTTTAAGAAAAGCAGGATACAGAACTGTTATTATCAACAACAATCCTGAGACTGTATCTACTGACTTTGATACTGCGGACAGGTTGTATTTTGAGCCATTGACAGTGGAAGAAACCTTGAATATTTTGGCTATCGAAAAACCTGTAGGCGTTGTAGTTCAATTTGGCGGACAAACAGCAATCAAACTTACAAAAGCAGTTAGCGATGCAGGATATAACATTATTGGTACACAACCAAAAGATATCGATGCAGCAGAGGACAGGGAAGTATTTGACAATGTTTTGACAAGTTTGGATTTGACAAGACCTAAGGGCGAGACTGTGTTTACTGCAGTGGAAGCAATCGCAGTAGGCGAAAAACTTGGTTACCCTGTACTTGTAAGACCTAGCTATGTACTTGGCGGTCAAGGTATGGAAATCGCATATAACGAAACTGACCTTGTTGAATATATGAATATCGTAAACAGTGTTGAGCAAGAACATCCTATTTTGATAGATAAATATGTGACAGGTATGGAAGTGGAAGTCGATGCAATAAGCGACGGTAAGGATATTTTAATTCCGGGTATTATGGAACATATAGAAAGAGCGGGTGTTCACAGCGGAGACAGTATTAGCGTTTATCCGCCTATGCACATATCGGAGGATATGACAAAACGCATTATCGACGTTACAAAAAGACTTGCCGTAGCACTTAATACTAAAGGTTTGATTAACATTCAATATATCATTGCAAACAACGAGCTTTATATAATCGAGGTAAATCCTCGTTCTTCAAGAACGGTACCTTATATAAGCAAAGTTACAAACCTACCAATGGTACAACTTGCATTGAGATGTGCTTTGGGCGAAAGTGTAAAAAGCCTTGGTTATGGCACAGGCTTGTATAAAAAAGCGGATGTAGTAGCTGTAAAAGTCCCTGTATTCTCAAGTGAAAAATTGCCTGATTTGGAAATTTCCGCAAGTCCGGAGATGAAATCGACAGGCGAAGTATTAGGTATTGGCGAAAGCTATCCGGAGGCATTGTTAAAGGGTATGATAGCAAGCGGAATCAATTTGCATCATGACAGCGGCGTTGTAATAAGCGTATCTGATAACTTCAAAAAGGAGATTTTACCTGTTGCACAAGCACTTAATGATTTAGGCTTTAAGATATTTGCAACCGTAGGTACTGCAAAATTCTTGGCAGAGCACGATATATATGCAATGGCGGTTAATAAATTGGTTGAAAAAAGAAACGGAGATATTGTATATTTAGCTAAAAAGGGTATAATAGAATTGATTATCAACACACCAACCAAAGGACGTCAATCGTCAAGAGACGGCTTTAAGATTAGAAGAACTGCAGTTGATTTAGGTATTTCTTGTCTAACAAGTGTGGATACTGCAATGGCTTTGTGCCAAGCACTAAAACTTAATAAAACGGAAAAGGATTTAAAACCTTTTGCACTTCAGGAATTAAAATAATAGACTGTGTTTGAGCTAAATTATAAAAAATAAAATTGTAATCGATTAAAAAATGACAATTTAAACAAATAAAAAATTGCGGGGTTAAGATGAAAAAAGACAGAATAGTTACTATAATAAGTAATAAAGAAGTTGCCAAAGATATTTACGAAATGAAATTGCAAGTAGCAGATTTTCCGGACGATATCCGTGGCGGACAATTTATTCACATAGCACTTCCAAACGAAGTACATTTGTTGCGCAGACCGTTTTGCATAGCGGATTTTGATGAAAAAGAAAAAACAATAGATGTATTTTATGCAGTAGTAGGAGAGGGTACGGCTCTTTTAAGTACTCTTGAGGAAGGTCAGGCGCTAAAAGCATTGTTCCCACTTGGCAACGGATTTTATTTTGACAGCAATGTCAAAAAAGTTGCTATGGTAGGTGGCGGAATGGGTGTTGCGGTTTTGCCTGCAATTCCAACAGCCGACCCTAATTTGGAATATGTTTCTTTCCTTGGTTTTGCAAACAAAAATAAGGTTATTTTAGTTGACGAGCTTAAAAAGAAAGGCGAAGTTTACATCGCGACCGATGACGGAAGCGTTGGTGTAAAAGGTTTTGTAACATCTCTTTTAAAGCAATGTCTTGACTATGTCAAACCGGATGTTATAGTTTGTTGCGGACCGGAGATTATGTACAAATCGCTAAAAAAGGAAATGGAAGGTATAGATATTCCTATTTATGTGTCTTTGGAAAGGCGTATGGGTTGCGGAATAGGGGCATGCCTTGTATGCAACTGCAAAGTTAAAACCGCAAATGGCGAAAAGTATTTGCGTGCTTGTGTAGATGGACCTATATTTAATTTGGAGGATATTGTGCTATGAGTAATTTAAAAGTAAATATTGCGGGAGTGGAATTTAAAAACCCTATCATTACAGCATCGGGAACTTTCGGCTTTGGTAGAGAATATAGCCAATATTACGATTTATCGGTTTTGGGCGGTATTTCTACAAAAGGTATGACTTTGGCAGAAAAGGCGGGTAATCCTGCCCCTCGTATTACCGAAATCAAAAGCGGTATGATAAACTGCGTAGGTTTGCAAAACCCCGGTGTAGATTACTTTTTGAAAGAGCACTTGCCTTGGCTTAAAACAGTCGACACAAAAGTTATTGCAAATGTTGCAGGCAGCACAATCGAAGACTATATAAAAATGTGCGAAAAAGTTTCGGTAGACGGCGTTGATATGGTAGAGTTGAATATTTCTTGTCCAAATGTACATGCTGGTGGAGCATCGCTTGGCGTTGACCCTCAAAATGTGGAAAAAGTAACCCGAGCCGTTCGTGATGTTTGCAAAAAACCATTAATGGTAAAACTAACACCAAATGTAGCAAGAATTACTGACAATGCAAAAGCAGCCGAAGCAGGTGGTGCAGATAGTGTTTCATTAATTAATACACTAAGCGGTATGGTTGTAAACTATAAAACAAGGCGTCCTATTTTGTCAAACAATCATGGCGGAATATCCGGACCTGTTTGCAAACCCGTAGCTTTAAAAATGGTTTGGGATTGCTATAACGCAGTAAAAATTCCTGTAGTAGGTATGGGCGGAATAATGACCTACACCGATGTTTTGGAGTTTATGATTTGCGGTGCAAGTGCAGTACAAATCGGTGCGGCAAATGTGTTCAACCCTATGGCAAGCTATGAAATAGTAAAAGATTTGGAAAGATATGTAAAGGAACAGGATATGGATATCAATGATTTGGTAGGCAGTTTGATTGCAAACAATAGTTCCTGCACAACTTCTTGTCATTAAAATGAAAAAATAATTTGATAAATTTATTTAATTAAATAAGCATTTGATTTTCAATTTAATGCTACAAAAATCGGTACTAAAATATATTTTTAATTGATTTAATAGAATAATACCCCAAAATTGAAAAGGTTGGGGTATTATTTTTTTTGCTAAACGGTTGACTTTATGCTTTAAAGAATATACAATGATATTATATTGTGTTTATATAAAATACTTAATTATTTAGTTTTACTTTTTAGTTAAAACTTTAGACAATAAAACAATACTAACAAATGATTAGGCATTCATATTATGTGGGGCTAAAACACGAAAGGGAAATTATCCTTTTAAAAGTATTAACTTGTGTATGTGCAGAATTGCATTTTGCTATTAAGCAGTAAATTGTAAAAACAAATATAGAAAAACATTAAAAGAATTTAGTGAGCAGTTTAAATGTAAAAGATAATTAATCATTTGATTTGATAATTTGATATTTTATTTTAAATTTTGCAATATAAGGGAATAATTACAAAAAGGTACGTTAATGATGAAAAATCTAAAAGAAATTTTAAAACAAAGAATATTCAGAACACTTACACTTGTCTTTATAGATATAGTTACGGTGTTTTTATGCTTTTTTACTTCATTTTTCTTAACGCTTCGAATATTTTTCAAAAACAATTATTGGGGTGATTTTTCACATTTCTTGCTTGCAAGTTTATCCATAGTGATAATTACAATGGTTTTCCTATTTGCTTTTCGAATGTACAAAGTCGTTTGGCATTATGCAAAACCGGGACATTATTTAAAGCTTGTTTTGGCACTTTCATGTTCGATTTTGTTGTTTGGTATACTTGATTCTACATGGTGGAAGCTGTTATCAAAAGCTTTTGCTGATTTCACACAAAATGCAACCCCTTATATAACTACTTTCCCTGTGTATGCTTTGTTTATGTTTTTGATGACATTTGTGTTTGTGTTTTTACGTATAACATACCAATCATTCGCAACATTAAAGTACGATAAAACAATAATCGAAAGAAAAAAAGGCAAGTTAAGAACGATGATTATCGGCGCCGGTTTTACAGGTAATCATGTGCTTGATGAATTGAACATAATAAACTCTCAATACAGCCCTATTTGCTTTTTGGACGATAATGTATCATTGGTAAGCGGTGCTATAAACAATATTGTGGTTGCGGGTAAAGTAGAAAATATAAAATTTTATTGTGATAAGTATGATATAGATTTGATTATTTTTGCCATTCCTTCACTTGTAGGGGATAGACGCTCGGAGATTTTAAAAGAATGTTCGGAAACAGGCAGAAAGGTTAAAGTAATACCTGCACTTTCCGAGATTATCGAGAAAGACTCTTTTGTTCAGCAAATGCGTGATATCAATGTTGCGGACTTGCTTGGAAGAGAACAAATAAAGTTTGAAAAACAAGGTATCAAAGATTATATCGCAGGAAAAACCATTATGGTAACGGGCGGTGGCGGCTCAATAGGTAGCGAACTGTGTCGTCAAATTTCCTCTTTCAACCCAAAGCGTATAGTCATTGTAGAAGTTTATGAAAACTGTGCATACGCCATTCAGCAAGAAATGAAAAGGCGTGATGTTAAGTTTGACTTTGAGGTAGAAATTTTATCGGTTACCGATTATGATAAGGTGGAAGAGATTTTTAAACAGTATCATCCCGAAATCGTATTCCACGCTGCGGCTCACAAACATGTTCCTTTGATGGAAACAAATCCGGAAGAGGCAGTAAAAAACAATGTGTTTGGTACTTTCAATGTTATTAAGCTTGCAGATAAATATAATGTAGAAAAATTTATTTTGATAAGCACGGACAAAGCAGTCAACCCAACCAACGTTATGGGGGCGACAAAAAGATGTTGTGAAATGATTTTGCAAACAATGTCCAAAAAATCAAAAAATACAAAGTTTGCAGCTGTACGTTTTGGAAATGTGCTTGGCTCAAACGGCTCGGTTATTCCGCTATTTAAACAACAAATCGAAAACGGCGGTCCCGTAACGGTTACACATAAGGATATAATAAGATATTTTATGACAATACCCGAGGCTGTAAGTTTGGTTTTGCAAGCAGGTGCTTATGCGGAATCAGGCGAAACTTTTGTACTTGATATGGGCGAACAAGTAAAAATCGTTACTCTTGCCGAAAACTTGATAAGGGTAATGGGCTACAAACCTTATGAGGAAATCGATATCAAGTTTACAGGTTTAAGACCGGGCGAAAAGTTGTATGAAGAACTGCTTATGGGCGAAGAGGGCTTGCGTAAAACCGCGAATGATAAAATATTTATCGGTAAGCAAATAGATATTGATTCAAACGCTTTTTATCACGCTTTAAACGAAATGGAGCAAGTTTGCAAGACCAATGATAAGGAGTTGGTGGTAAATAAATTGAAGGAGCTTGTGCCGACATTTAAACACGATACCGCACAATTTAATAAAATGCAAGAGCATACAAAACAAATTATGTTGGAATTTACAATGAAAAACAAAGCCAATTAACAACAAAAAAACTCGGGTTACCCGAGTTTTTTTGTTGTTATTGTAAATTTTTGTAATGTTTAAAAGGTATTATAATTGGTTGATTAGTATAGATTAAAAAATTGTGGTATAGATTAGTTAAACAAATTCAACCTATAAATTTTAGCCAAATATTGTCCTATTTTTTATTGATTGAATCAATATCAAAAAATAAAAATACACCCCGAAAGATTGTGTTTTGGGGTGTTGCTTTTTGTGTAAAATTTAAAGTATGCAAAAAGTGCCGTTCACTGCAATAATCCTATCAAAAATCGGGACTATTGGGGGTAAAAAATTGCCGTTAATGTAAAGTTTGGGTACATGGAATAAGTATATCTATGTACATATTATATGTATATTTTAAACTAAAAAGTAAGATAATGTCAACGTTATAATAAAGGTTTTGTAAACTCTTTACTTTAAGCATACAAAAATTATATATTCAAATTCAAAAAAAACGCGATTTTGTACATAGATATACTTATTCTATGTAAGACAAAAACGGAGGTTTTATTATGCCAAAGATTATTAAAAGAGTTGGAATAGTATTTTTTGCATTAGTAATATCTTGTCTATTAGCAATAGGATGTTTACTTACAATGAATATTTCAGATAGCGATTTCGGTAGTTCGGTTAAAAATACTAAAGATAATATTCAGACCGCATCAGATTATAGTGTTACTTTATCAAGCGGTAATCAAACAATAAAATGGAATGAAGCTATTCAATATTCTTTAGATAATGGTGGAGTTAATGTAGATGTCGTGTTAACTGCAAATTGGACAGCAACTAGTAGTAACGAGTACACAACTTCATTCGGGGAAGGCATTGGGTTTAATAATGGAAGAATTATGATTCCCAGAGGGGCAACTATTTTTTTGGATTTAAATAATTATTCTATTAACAGAAATCTTACTGCAGAAACTGATGATGGTAATGTTATTATTAATTATGGAAGCCTGCACATAAAAGATAATAGCAGATTAGGAGCAGGTACTATTACAGGTGGTTATGTTAATAATGGGGCGAATAATTCTGCTGGTGGTGGAATTGCTAATATGGGTAATGCAACATTAACGCTATCTAGTGGTGCAATTAGCAATAATCGTGCTTATAATTCTGGTGGAGGCATCTATAATTATGGACTATTTTTAATGTATGGTGGCAAAGTCACAAATAATGAGGTGTATGGAATACCTCGAGGCTCAAGTGGTGGAGGAATACTTAATGATAGTACATTTATAATGTATGATGGTATAATTTCTGAAAACTATTGTGTTTATGTTGGTGGCGGACTTATGAATGGTAGAAATTGCGAAATATATGGCGGTATAATTTCTAACAATTCAGCACTTAATGGAGCTGGTATGCGTAATGATGGAAATGCATTAATTGCAGGTGGAATTATAACAGAAAATGTTGCAACGGGTATCGGCGGTGGCTTACTTTATAATATTGGTACAGTAAGTATAAAAGCTGGCGCACAAATATATGGTAATAAAGTTAACCCAAGTGGCAATGATAGCGATGTGCATTTTACAATTCATTCTGCACAAACAAAATTGAAAGTATTAGGTAATTTGTGCGAAGATGGAAAAACTACGCATATTGGTATTAGTGGAGAGGCAAACAACACTATAACTTTCACAGATGGCTTTAGTCAATATAATGGAAATAATAATCCTGCAAGATATTTTTATTCTAATAAAGTTGGCTATAATGTAGGGACTTCAAGTGGGGAAGCAATCTTTGTAAATGGAACTACAGTTACAGAGACTATTACATGGCGTTGGAATGGTGCTGGACAAGGTAATACAACAGCGTCTAATGCTACGGTACAATATAATGCGTCTAAGTCTTATGTAATAGATATTGGCGGAGATTCTTTTTATGATGAGTATGGCAATTTATCAAATACAAAAAGTGTGTCTGAACCGGGAAACTATGCCTTTTATACTACAAAAAGTTGCGTAAATCCAACTTTTATGTTTACAATTAAGGGTGGCAGTATTGAAGCACCAAAAGGTATTAATAAAACATTTACATATTCTGGAGAAGTAATTGATTGCAGTTCATATATTAATGGTTTTAATTCAAATAAAATGAACATTTTGAATAATAAAGCTACACAAGCCGGTATTTACTACGCTTTAGTTGCTCCTAAGCAGGGATTTAATTGGCTTGATGGCTCAAATAAGGTGTTGTTATATGAATTTGTAATTGAACCACAAAAAATAAACAAGCCAACTATAGGGAACAATACTTTTGTTTATAGTGGAAGTGAAATTACTTATGTTATTGATTATAATGCTGACTTAGTAGAAGTTACAAATTTCAAAGCAACTGATGTTGGAAAATACAAGGCAAAAGTTTCTTTAAAAGATAACAGAAATTACGCTTGGGAAGATGGTAGTAAAAATGAACTTGAATATGATTATGAAATAATCCATCCGGGAATTGTGCTAAAAGATAGTAGCAAATTAGACTATATTTATTTAGATAATAATTTTAGGAAAGGGTATAAAGAAAACAAATTGATACATAAGGTAAACGACAGTGAGAAAACTACAATAGATAGTGGTAATATATATATAATAGGAAATATAAAAGTAAATACAACATTGAATAGCTTTATAAGCAATATACGAAATGATAGTAAGCTATTAAAAGTATATGGTGCAAAAGGCGAATTGATATATGATGGAATATCGTGTAATGGTTTAATTGCAGAAAGCGTGGAAAATTATTTTGTTGGGACAGGATTTAAATTGGAGCTTTACGATAGCAGTACGTATACAGTTCCATCCGACACAATCTACCTATCCGTATTAGGAGACATAAACGGAGACGGTAGAATAAATGCGAGTGACGTATCATACCTAAGACAGGTGGCAAATGACAGTACATTGCTGGAAAGTATGCCATTGGAAAGACAGTTAGCGTGTATGATAAACAACAAAGGCGGAATAACCGAGGTAGATAGTGAAATATTGAGGAACTATATCGGCAAGGAAATAGATTTAGAAAAATTTATGGAAAGCGAAACAGCAAATACAAATAATACTTACACATATTTAACCTTGGATAGGGACAATATGCTACGTAAAGTGAGTGAAAGCAAAACCAATGTAATAGGAAATATATCATTAAATACAAGTGTAGAGACATTAAAAAGTAAACTAGCAGAGATGGGAATAAACATATCCGCAATAACAATCTACAACAGGAAAGGCGAGGCAGTAAATGACAATACGGCAATAGTAGGAACAGGTTGGAGGATAGAGGTAGGAGGAGAGGTAACATACCTATCGGTACTAGGCGACCTAACAGGAGACGGAAGAATAAGCGCGGCAGATATATCCTACTTAAGAGCAATAGCAGCAAGTGATACAACAAATGTACAAGACTGCATATTACTATCCGCAATACTACTAAACAAAGGAGGAATAACTACAGCAGATAGTGAAGTGTTAAAGCAATCAATCAATAAAAAGACGGATATAAACAAGTATTAAATATAAAATTTTATACCTAAAATTTTATATGATAAAGCTAATTGTACAAACTTTTAACAAAAAAAACGTGTCGAAAATCGGCACGTTTTTTGTAATTATTTTAAAAATAATATATTTTTGTAATAAATATTTTGTATTTATAAATTAATTTACAACACAATTTTACTTTTTATAAAATTAATCTTTAACCTTTGTAAGATAAACAAGTTCGTCTAAAGGTGCGGGGATTATTGCTACTTCATTGCTATATATTTTATCTTTATATTGCCATTTACCGTCTGGGATATAAACCATTTTTGTAGTATGGCCTTTTGACAAAACAGGTGCAACCAAAATATCATCTCCCAACATAAATTGGCTTGTTATTTTGCCATAGCTTTTGTTAGGAAAACAGTATTCCATATATCTTACAATAGGCTCGCCTGTAATGCTTGCATGTTTGACAAGTTGTATAATGTAATCGGAATATGTTTGGTGCAAGTCAATACATTTTAAACAAACGTTTTTAATTTGTTCGCTAATATTCCAAATATCCAAACTGAATTGCATCATTGGCATTAGGCAAGAAGCTTGTGCATATCTGATAAAAAGTTCATGGTCAAGATTATTTTTGTCTTTACCTAAAAAGTCGCCCATCTGACCACCACCAATCATATCTGGACAAGAAAAAGCGTATCCTGTTATACCTTGCGTAAGAGTGTTTGGCAGCAAAGCACCAAGTCCCAATATTCCCCATTTATGCGATTTGTCGGCAAGTCTTTGTGCAACACCGCGGCAACCGAACTGAAAACAAGCCCTAAGTTCGTTGTAATCAAAGTCGATTGCGGATTGTGCCCACAAATTACTTTGAGTATTGGCATCCACCGAGCCGTAAGTAATGTCGTTATCTTGGTAATACATTGCATCGCCTGCATCTTGTTTAAAGCCGTCCACGCCAAATTCGGTCATTAATTTTTTTGTGCAATCGGTAAACCAAGTCATAGCTTTTGGGTTGGAAAGGTCTAAAAGTGCATCTTCGCCATTCCACCATTTTCTTAACGCAATATTGCCTGTGCTATCTTTTACTAGCAAGTCATTTTGGACTAAATACTCGTAATGTACCGATTTTTGACTGATAAACGGACAAATCCATAGTATAACTTTAAAGCCTAATTCGTGAAGTTGGTCGCACATTTCTTTTGGATTGGTAAATTTATTTGGGTCAAAATCCCATTGACCGAAATGTGTTTGCCAGCCGTCATCGATAATAAGTTCGCCGGCGGGCATTCCGTTATCTAAAATGGATTTTGCATAAGACAAAATATTTTCCTGCGTTTGATTATGTTCAAACTGAATCCATGTGCAGTATTGCGGAATTTTAAACATAATAGGATTAGGGTGCTTTCCGTCGGGTTGCATAAAGTTGCTAACTGCATATAAATAAGCACCTTTTAGTGTTTTATCCTCTGCCTCGTATAGTTTGATTTCTGCTTTGCTACTCGTGCAAGTTATGTGACCGAAAATAAATTTTGTCAAAAAACCTTTTTCACTCCATATCACTCTGCCTTTATTGCTCAGCCATAAAGTGTTTGATTGCCCGTAACTGCGAACAACTGTATTATTTGCAATATAAACGGATTTTCGGCTTAGCGGTGTAAAAAAACCTATATTGGTATCACCGCCGTACCAATATTCATCTTTCAACATTTTTACTTTAAGTTTCATAATTCCCTCCGAAAACTGTTTTGCGTTGATTATTTAAGTAGGTGTTTTTATATGTAATAATTATTGCATTTTATACTCATAATTTTAGTATGCAATGCAAGTAAAAGTTTGATTACACTGTAATCAATATAATTTTAGCACAAAACTTGCTATTTGACAAGGGGAAAACAAAATATGTAGAGTGTTTAATAATTAAATATATAAAAGTGTGCAGTGTCATTTTGAAATTATTTTTGCAAATAACAAAAAAATTTTATAAAAACTATTGACATTATCAATTTTTTAGCATATGCTAACAATGTAAACATACCCCCCCCCACAGGGGTAGGGATAAAGGAGATAAGTATGGAAGGAAATTTTGCAAAAAATATCGATATAAGGCTTGCAACTATCGAGGGGCATATTCGAGGTGTAAGACAAATGGTATCGGACGGTAAAGATTGTTCGGATGTTCTGTTGCAATTATCTGCGATTGAATCGTCTGTTCAAAAGCTTAGCAAGGCTATTTTGAAAAACCATATTGAGCATTGTGTAAAAGATAGTGTTACAAATGGTGATTTGACTGCTTTGGATAAGCTAAATCAAGTGTTGGATAAATATAAGTAGGAGGTATTAATATGGAAAAGGAAAAGTGCTGTTGTCATAGCAAACAGGAAGAAAAAGAGCATTGTTGTTGCGATGACCAAAATAAAGAGATTGAAGTAAAACAAGAAAAATGTTGTTGTAGTGATAGTGACAATGATATAGCCGAAAAAACTTGTTGCTCCGAGCATAATCACAGCGAAATTTGTTGCCATAGCAAAAGTACCGAAGGAAAAAGCGATTGCTGTTGTAATGAAAAGGAAGAACACACAGAGTGTTGCCACCACAATGAGGAGGAAAATTCTTGCTGCAACGAAAATGCTGAGGTCGAAAAAAAATCTTGTTGCCATACAAAAAGCGAAGAAAAGCATAGTTGCTGTGAGACAAAAAGCGTGCAAAAACAAGAGAGCTGCTGCTGTCACTCACATAAAGAAGAACACTCCTGTTGTAGCGGACATCATAAGGAAAGTCATTTAAATTGTTGTGGTATAGATAAAAAATCTCACGCATCTTGTTGCGGAACGGAAAAACACTCGAGCGGAAATGCGAAAAGGGATAATATTATAAATATAGTTAAACTTGTGGTCTCTTTAGCGTTTTTGATTGCAGGATATTTTAATTGGCATCATATCGCGGCGGATGCACCTTGGACAATAGCTTTTTATTATGTTAATCCTGCATGGGTTGCATTTATAATTTGCGGAATACCTATTTTGGTAGGAGCTGTCAAATCGCTTGCAAGAAAAAAAATAACCGCTTCTGTGCTTATAAGTGTTGCAATGTTATCGGCGGTTATACTTGAAATAGTTGGTTTCTTTTATCAAATAGATAGTAGCGGACATTCGCATAGTTATGTTTTTGTAGCAGCTGAAGTTGCATTTTTGATGGCAATAGGCGGGGCTATCGAAGACTTTACGGTAAAAAAGAGCCGTGCAGGTATTGAAAGATTAGTAGGTTTAATCCCAAAAGAGGCGTTTGTAAAAGTTGGAAACGGACTTGAAAAAAGGCCGCTTGAACAAATACAAGTTGGCGACATAGTTGTAATAAAAGCGGGCGAACAAATCAGCGTGGACGGCGAAATAATCAGCGGAAAAGCATCCGTCGACCAATCATCCGTTACAGGCGAATACGCTTTGGCTGAACTTGGAGAGGGAGATAAAGTATTTGGCGGTACTTTTAACAAATCGGGTGTTATCGAAGTTAAAGTGACAAAATTGCTTGCAGATATGACAATATCTAAAATGGCAAAGCTTGTGGAAGAGGCAGAGGGTAAAAAAGCTCCTATTTCGCGAGTTGCCGACAAGTGGGCAAGCATAATAGTGCCTACAGCAATAGCGCTTGCAATTTTAGTTGGCATTATAGCATTTTACGCATTTAAAGTAAGTGCCATAGAGGCAGTTATAAGGACAATAACGGTATTGATTGTATTTTGTCCTTGTTCTCTTGCTCTTGCAACACCTACTGCTATTGCCGCAGGATTGGGTAATTCCGCTAAAAACGGTGTGCTTGTAAAAAGTGGTGCGAGCTTAGAGGTTATAAGCAAATGTGACATAGTTTGTTTTGACAAAACAGGTACTTTGACAAAGGGTGAGATAACAGTAAGCGACATTGCGGTGGATGGTATTGAGGAAAAGGAAGTTTTGCAATATGCTGCAAGCCTTGAGCTTATGTCCGAACATCCTTTGGCAACAGCCGTGGTAAACAAAGCAGGAGAAATCACATTTGACAAAGTAGACAATTTTGAAACTATTCAAGGCGTGGGTGTAAAAGGTGTCATCGGAGGACGGAATATTCAAGTAATTTCGTATGGCGAGTGCTTGAAATTGCAACTTAATAACAGCAAATTAAATGACAAAGCAAACGAATTTTTAAACCAAGGTAAAACAGTGGTAAGCGTAATTATAGACGGAGAGGAAAAAGGCATAATCACATTTGCAGATACAATCCGTGAAGATGCTTTTGAAGTTGTAGATAGGCTTAATAAAATGGGTAAAAAGACTGTAATGCTAACAGGCGATAACGAAAAGAGTGCAAGATTTATTGCTGAAAAATGCGGTATATCGGAAGTGAAATTCAGTTTGTTGCCGGAAGAAAAATTGCAAGAGATTGAAAAAATGCAAAAAGAGGGCTTAAAAGTTTGTATGATTGGCGATGGAATTAACGATGCTCCATCACTAAAGCTGGCAGATTGTTCTATTGCAATGGGGGCGTTGGGTAGCGATATTGCTATTGAAACAGCTGATATGGCAATTTTAAACAGTGATATGAACAAAATTGTTTATTGTGTAAAACACTCAAAACGTACATTGTTTACTATCAAACGCAATATCATACTAGCTATGACAGTCAACTTTATCAGTATTATATTATCGTTGTTCGGTATATTTGACCCAATGACAGGTGCGATAATGCACAATGTAACTTCGGTTGCGGTAGTGTTATCTTCGGCGTTGTTGCTAATAAATAAAAAGTCCGAAAAAAAAGAGGCTAAGTAAACTTAAATTAAAAACTATTAAATGACCTTGTGCCAAGCAGGCTCAAGGTTATTTTATAAACAAATTCTCCGTAACGTGGAATATACTTTAAATTGTATGCGAAAATCATATATCTAAAGATATTATATAACAAATTGTTATTAATAATATCTACGATATGTAGATATTATCTTTATCTATTGACTATAAAATGAATATATGGTAAAATATATATAATGTAATAGGGGATTGATATGATAAAAATCGTACCGCAAGTAAAAAGCATTAAGGAAAATGATTTGCAAATTAATTTTGACGAAATTAGTTTGCAAGGAGATTTATCTGAGTTTGCAAAAAAAGATTTGCAAAGCTTTATAACTGACAAAACTGAATACTACTGTTCGGATAAAGGTTATATTATTGAATTTAAAATTTTATCGGACGACCACTGCAAGGAGTGGTACAGTATTGATGCACAGGTTAACGGAATGACAGTATGTGCATGCACAGAGGAAGGTATTTTTAGGGCGGTTACTACATTAAAGCAAATTTTATCTCAGCCGTTATGTGGTTTTACTTTGGAAGATGAGCCGAAAAATTCATTTAGAGGATTTATGCTAGATGTCGGTAGATATTTTTATTCGGTTGCGGATGTTAAGACTATTATCGATTACGCGGCTTTATATAAATTCAATTATTTTCATTGGCATTTGACAGAGGACCAGGGTTGGAGGTTTGAGTCGAATAAATATCCTAAACTTACCGAGATAGGCAGCCACCGTTCGCATACTAACTTTGGCATAAAAAAAGAGAGTGGATTTTATAACAAATACGAGCTTAAGGAAATTGTACAATATTGTCACGAAAGATTTATAAAAGTTATCCCCGAGATAGATATGCCCGGGCATACAATGTCGGCACTTGCTTGTTATCCAGAACTGTCTTGCTTTAACAGGAAGTTGAAAGTTTCGACGCATTGGGGTATTAAATTTGACATAATGTGTGCAGGTAAAGATTTTACTTATACATTTTGCAAGGATATACTTGACGAGCTTTGCGAGATTTTTACGGACGAGTATATTCATATAGGTGGGGACGAAGCACTTAAAAAGCGTTGGGAGTTGTGCGAAAATTGCAATAGAAAACTAAAAGAATTAGGTCTTGACAATATGGAACAGCTACAGCTGTATTTTGCAAATTATTTGGCTGATTACCTATCTGCAAAAGGAAAACAAACTATAGTGTGGTATAACAAGTTTGACGAAAATGACAAAATAGTACCTAATAAAGAAATAATATTGCAGTTTTGGGGGACGAAAAAAGATGTCGAGTTTGCAAATGTCGTAAAAAGTGGCAGAAGAGTAATAACCTCTAATAGTAGTGGTTACTATATCGATTTACCTTACGGATATATTACTTTGGACGATTCATATAATACTCAAGGAGTAACGGGTATTGATGATACAAAAGCTATTTTCGGTTATGAAACTTGTCTTTGGACAGAGTATGTTAAAAATGTGAAAAAAGCTAAATTTAATATGTTTCCAAGGGTGTTTGCAATAAGTGAAATTTTTTGGAGCGGGGAGAGCAATAAAGATTATCAAAAATTTTTGCAAAAACTCGAGTTTGAAAAACAATTTATCCGAAAATTTGATGTAAAAGTGCCTAGGAAAGGTATATACAATCCAAACGGTATAAGAAAGTTCTTTTCAAAATTATGGTTTGAAAAAAGACAACTTGTCTGGCAAGGGCTGTATTTGAATATTGATAATTTTATGTTAAAAAGAAAAATTAAGAATCAAAAAAAAATATAAGGAGAGAAAAATGAGATTTGGTTATTATAGAAATTATACAAAAATGTATATGAATATGATTGAACGCTTTATGAAATACGTGACTGACAGCAATGGTAACATAAGTGTTGATAAATTGCATAAAAACGGAAAGAGTATAATGCTTATAAGCTTCGTAAATATTTTTGTAGGAGTATTGTTTTTAGGGTTAGGTATATTGAGTTTATTAATGTTGCTGTTAAAAGACCAATATATTTTAGGTTTGATATTATTTATCGTATTTTTATTCGCAGGTGCTTTTATTGTTAATTTTTCGCCAGCATTATTTAAAGTAGGCTTTACTTTTTATATGGCGTCAAAATGTCTTGTAGGTGACATTATTATGAGTAAATGTCCGTTTTGTGGTAGCAGTATAAGCGAAAGCGATAATTTTTGCGGAAAGTGCGGTGCAAAATTTAAATTGCAAACAGAGTGTAGTAGTTGCGGTACTATAAATAGTCATAACGCAAGATTTTGTAAAAAATGCGGAACTACACTTGCAGTCAAATTAGATGATAGTGTAGACAGCGTGCAAAAAACTGAAATTGAAAGTAGCATTGAATGAGGGTGATAATATGGATAAAAATCAAATAATGAATAAATACATTTTAAGTATTGCAAAAAAAACCAATAAAACTATTGATATAGACAAAGTGAAAGAACTTCAAAAGAAAATGATTAAAACCGGTTTGCCTATGTTATTTGCAGGTATTATTGTTTTGATTGTTGGATTTATACTTATGTTTATACTTCCACGAAAGAATGATACAATAAATATTTATGGTAGTTTAGTTGTTATTATAGGTGCTATAATTAATGCTATCGGAGCTTTTTATTATGTAACCGCAAAGCAACTTTATTTTGGCGGAAGTATATTAGAAAGTATGGATAAAGGAAAACATTGCCCAAAATGCGGAGAGATTTTCGGTGAAACTGCAGATTATTGCGAAAAATGTGGTGCAAAATTATTAAAATCAAAATGTTGCAAAGATTGCGACACTCAAAATGAAGAAGATGCGGATTATTGCATAAATTGCGGTAAAAAGTTTGAATAATTTTGTTCAGTCACTGAGATTTACAAAATAATGATTTAAAATTGATAAATATACGATAGAAAATATTAAATTACTTAAAAATTGAAAAAAATTGAATTTTTGTGAAAAATATAAAATATAATTACTAATAATAGGAATAATAGATTGAGTATTGATGTTTATTATTTATATGAAAATTTAATTTGACTTGATTTAAGGAGATGTATGGAGCGAAGAAAAATAATAGCTATAGCAGGGGATGCTAGGATTGCAGAAAATTCGGACAAATATAAAATTGCTTTTGAGGTTGGAAAAGCACTTGTAGATAACGGATATAGGATTCAAACAGGTGGATTGGGCGGTGTTATGAGTGCGGCTTGCAAAGGTGCAAAATCTTCCGAAAAATATAAAGAGGGAGACATTATCGCATTAGTTCCATCTTTTGATATTAACGAAGTAAATGAATTTGCGGATATAGTCATTCCTACAGGACTTGATGTTATGCGTAATGCCCTTGTTGCAAACGCAAGCGCAGTAGTAGCAATCGGCGGTGGGGCAGGCACACTTTCCGAAATGGCTTTTGCTTGGACTTTTGGCAGGCTTATTATCGGCATAAGCAATGTCGAAGGGTGGAGCAGTAAACTTGCAGGCTTAAAAATAGATAGCAGAGTGCGTTATCCCGAAATTGAAAACGATATGGTATATCCTGCTACAAGTGGTAAGCAAGTTGCTGAAATATTGAATAACAATATAGATAAATATTATAAACGTCATAAAGGTATTGTTTTTGAAGACGGAATAAGGAAAAACTGATAATATTGCAAAAATTACACACAATAAGTTTATAAAACAAAAAAGGTGGAAGATAATTTGAAATATATTTGTAATATTTGCGGTTTTGAATATGACGAAAACTTGGGATATCCCGACGAAGGTGTTGCCGCAGGAACTATGTGGAATAATGTACCCGATACATTTACCTGTCCTCTTTGCGGTGTAGGTAAGGAACAGTTTTCGGAAAATGAATAATAGATATTAAAATGTAAAAAACTGTCAAAAATCGATATTAACTACAAAAAGTTGACTTGTTTAAGTCAACTTTTTGTGGTTTGAATTTACAATAGTTTAAATAATTTTAAAATATTTTTCATTTTTTAAAATACCATATTTTTGAATTGAATGGATTAAGTATAATTATTTAACAGTTTAGTTGAATACGTATTATTGCTTATTCAAAATCATTTTAGTTGAATTTTACAGCAAAAAAATAATTCGGAATTTTCATCCCGAATTATAATATGAATAGCTTTAATTTATTGTGTTGTCATCTCCCAAGTTGTCTTTAGCTACTATATCTTTTGTTATTTCCCTGTTTTTGTCATTTATAGCACCACATGCTACTTCCGAGATTTCTGAATTTTCAGTGTTTTCCTCAAAGTTTTTTATATCCTCATCTGTTGCCGTTTGATAAATAAATTTATCTAAATTAGGCTTTAATTTTTTAGCGGCGTAAGATGCAATGACCGTAAAGGTTAAATCGCCCGGTAGGAATATTAAAAATAAAGATACAAAAATTGTATAAGCGCTGACTGCTTTGCCGAAATACAAAGTTTGCAAAAGATAAAAATAAATCATTCCGCAAGCGTAAGCGATAAGTAAGTTAACTATATTTCCTGCAAGATAAGCCCAAAAAGTTTTCTTTTTAAAGCAATTTATAATGATTCCACCAACAATGGCTCCAATAAAAAATCCTATCAAATAGCCGAAAGTAGGTTGCAATACATAGGTAAATCCGCCGCCTTTAGTAAAAATAGGAATACCGATTAGTCCCATAAACAAGTAAAGCCCGATTGCCAATGCGCCCCACCAAGGTCCTAACATCGAAGATGTTAATTGCACGGCAAATGTTTGTAAAGTAAATGGGATTACAGGTATTTCGAATTTGACAAACGCTCCTACTATTACAAGGCTGGTAAACACAGCAGTTAATGCAAGCATTTTTGTTTTGCTACGGTTTGTGAGATTGCTTTTAAATAATTTTGTCATAAGTTGCTCCTAAAATTTAGTCCATATTAGTTTACGTTAACCGCTATGTCGATATTAGGTTAACATAAATTTTTACCAATGTCAAATAATTTGCAAAAAAATTGAAAAATTTTTGTATTTTGACCACAAGAGAATTAATGCAAACAATTAGTAAAACTTGACTTGTGAGGGATAATATGGTAAAATCTTAGCAGGAGTATATATGAAAGGGTTATTTATTTTTTTAGTAATTATTTGTATGATATTTTTTATTGCAAAGCTTGTTTTAAATGTTTTGTATAAATTAAAAAAAGATAATTACTATAACAATTTAATAGTAAAAAGCTTTAATGATTACACAATAATTGCGTATATCGTGTTGCTTTATGCCTTTTCAATAAGCTTATATCTTGCAGGCGATTACAACATTGCAGAGAGCAATTTTACACTTATTATATTAGTGCTTGCAACTGCGTTTTTTGTGGGAGATAAAGTGTATTTATCCGTCAAAAATCGGGGTAAAATGCAAATTGAGTCCAATATTTACGAGCTTAAAAGCTTGGCAGAAAAGTCGGAATATATTGGCGTGTTGAATATAGAAAACAAAAAAGATATTGTACTTTGCGATAAGGAAAAATTTGAAGAAATGCTTGCTACTGAAGAATTGGCGGATTTTAATAAAATGTTAAAAAACAGATTATATCCCGTAATATGCTTTAACAGTTTGTGGATAGCTTTGTGCATTGTAATTTTGGTAGTCGGATTGGTAAGAGGTGCTTAAATGTCTGGTATTTTGTATTTGGTAGGTACTCCTATCGGCAATATGGGGGATATAACTTTAAGAGCTATCGAAACACTTAAAAGTGTTGATATGATTGCGTGTGAAGATACAAGGCATAGTGGTATTTTGTTGCAAAAACTAGATATAAAAAAACCGCTTATAAGCTATTATTTGCACAAGGAAAGAAGTAGCGGACAAAAAATAATCGAGTTGTTAGAAGAGGGGAAAAACATAGCCTTGATTACGGATGCAGGTATGCCTTGCATTTCCGACCCGGGGGCTATTTTGGTGCAAATGGCTGTGGAAAACGACATCCAACATACTGTTGTTCCGGGTGCTACCGCTGTTACAAGTGCAATGGCTTTATCGGGTATCACAAGACGCGGTTTTTGTTTTTTGGGTTTTTTGCCCGAAAAAAATAAAGATAAAGACAACCTATTGTTGCCGTATAAAAATATAGATATTCAGTTGGTTTTTTATTGTTCGCCACATAATATCAATGACGATTTGAATTATTTGTTTGGAATTTTTGGCAGGAGAAATGTTGTCGTTGTAAAAGAAATTACAAAAGTATTCGAACGTGTGGAAAGGGGAATACTTGGGGAAATGCAAATCGAAGAGCCACGAGGAGAGTATGTGGTCATAGTCGAGGGTAAGGACTTTACAAGCGATTTGTGTAGTATGAGTATAGAGGAACATTTGAAGTATAATATCAAAAAGGGTATGACAAAAAAAGATGCAATAAAAACTACTGCATCCGAAAGAAATGTTGCTAAAGATATTGTTTATAAAGTCGCAATCGAGGTTTTGTAAGCTTATTTGCTTGATTTTTCGTGTTGACCGATTATTTTGTCATGCAATCGCATGCACTCCAATATAAATTTGGCGTTATGAGATAGTTTATAATCAGAATAATCGGGTAAATCTTCCGTTTTATTTGAATCTTCGGGCACTTTGTCATTTTTTGATTGTTCGTTATTTGGAATATTAGGCTTTGCTTGAATAAACGGATAATCTTGTTCCGATTGCGGATAGTGCAAAATTTGCCCTTGGACTTCCGTTTCTTCGGTATTATCCTGTGCATTGGTATTGGTACTTTGGTAAGCCGAAAAGTTTGTTTGCTCATTGTTTTTATGTGTAATACTTTGCGGAAAAACAGTCGGATTATGTGTAAAAAGCCCGTTATATGTGGAAAATTTTTTCATATTTGCACCTATTTTTAAAAAATTGTTAAGAATTTAGTTGTAAAGTATTGCTTTATTTCTTTATTTATATTATACTAATTATTGTAATTTAATATGACGGATTATATTTATATGTATAAGCAATTTGTCATGGTAGCATAAATTTAGGAGAATGTCATGAAAAAAAGTATTAAATTTATTTTAATAACTCTATTGTTGGCAGTTGTGTTGACACTGTCTTTAGTCGGATGTACCAAAACTCCGAACTTGAAAGGCGGCGACCCAACAGCTACAACATATAACAATAATAGCTTGGTGGTTTCTCAAGGCGATTATATTTACTATGTCAATGGTAAAATTACTTTGGATGATATTGCCGAAAAGAAAGATAATAAGTATGGTAATGTAACTAAAAGTGCAATTTACAGAGCTAAAAAGGATGGTACAGAGTCAGAGGTTTTAGTTCCTCAAGTTGCTATGGATAGCAACAACGCAAACGGTATAAGCGTGCTTGGCAACTATGTTTATTTTACCTCTCCGTCTACTGCTAAAGCTAAAGACGGCACATTGCAAAAAAACAATACGGATTTTTATCGTGTGGAATTAAGCGGTAAAAAACTTAAAAAGCTTGTTACTTTAGAGGGCAATTCAAATCAATATAAGTTTACCGACGAAGGTTTGATTTATGTTGAAAACAGCAAACTTACTTATTTGCCTTATAAGGGTAAATCAAAAGTTATTTTAGAGTCTGCAGGAAATACTTATTTCCCTATTACCTCCACTTACACACCGGGTAAAGCAGATGCTTCTATGGCAGTATATTATACCGAGACTCCCGAAGATAATGACGGAGACCCATATAACGACATTAAATGCGTTACTTCGACAGGCGAAGTTAAAACTATTTTGAGCGGTAAAGACAGCAAAATAACTTATACAATCAAAAGCGTTGAGTGCGAAGCGGACGGAGCAGTTGCTTTGTATTATGAAAAATCTGTTTACGATAAAGGCGACCAAACTTCTGAGGGATTGTTCGGAATTAAATTGAATAGTAATTTTGAGAAAACTCAAGATGCCGAAAAACAATTTGCCGATAGTAGAACAATGGGCTCTGTAAGGTATATTGATTTTGCTACAGGTGTATATGTGTTTGACGGGGAGGAGATGTATATTCCTAATTTTGACAGCAATGGTTTGGTTACAAAAGATGGTGCTGTTGTATATAATCTTCTTACAAACATTACTCAGTCAAGTATTTTGACTATCAGAAAGGAAGGGGATACAAATTATATCTACTATACCGATTCAAATGCACTAATGAAAGTTGCAATGGATGAAAGTTATCCTAACAATTTGGGAATGGCGGAAACAGTAATAAAAGAGAATATTGTTACAGATTATGTTAAACCTGTTCTAGACGGAAATACTTTTTACTATATTAATAGTGGATATTACAACTACATTTATAAAGTTGATATTTCCAATAAGGATAATAAACATTCTATTTTAGGTGTAAGAAAAGATTCCGATAAAGCTGCTTATATCAAGCAAGTTAAGGAAATGAACGAAGAGGCAAGGGAAAAACACGATAAGCTTATTGCAGAAGATTTACCTGCTGAAGAATTGAAAAAAGATTAATTAAAATGTTTTGACTGCGGAAATAAAGCCGCAGTCAAAATTGAATTAGGAGGTAATTTTGGCAGATTGGTTGAATAGGGCGTTTTATAATTTTGATTTTGCCCTTTTGGAATTTGGTCATAATATGCACGTGTCTGCGGGCGGTTTTTTTGATTGGTTTATGAAGTTTGTTACCGTATTTGGCGACGGGGGAATAATTTTGATTTTGCTATCTATCGGACTTATTGCTTTTAAAAAGACAAGAAAGATTGGTATAACTATGTTTGGAGCAATAGCAATAGGTGCTATAATAACCAATCTTACTATTAAGCCGTTGGTTGCCAGACCTAGACCTTTTGCGGATGAGACCTCTATATTTCATACTTGGTGGGTTGCTGTCGGCAGTGTGCAAGAGTCAGAGTTTTCCTTCCCGTCAGGACATTCTACAGCAAGTATGGCAGCTATGATGGCGTTTTTTCTAGCAGGAAATAAAAAGTACAGTTGGACGGGATTTTTTGCGGCTCTTTTGATTGGTTTTTCAAGGATATATTTGTGCGTTCACTACCCGTCGGATGTATTGTTTGGTTTTATAGTAGGTATTATAGCAGGGGCTTTAGCCTATTTGATAGTATGGCTTTTGTACAAATATTTAAAAGACACAAAAGTTGGAAATGTTTTGTACAACAAGGATGTAATAACTTTGTACAATTATATTAAAAGCAAATATTTCAATAAAAAGTCAACAGCTATTGCAAAGGGTAATGATAATAACTGCAAGGTTTCCGATGACAGCAGCTTAGGTTTTGAAAAAAATTGCAACGAAGAAAGCTTAAATAAAAAGGATATTAAAGATAACAGTGAGGGAAATGATATTGCACAAAATAAAGGCAATATTGAGAGCGTAACTGACGCTAGTAACATAAACGATAAAAATTAAAATATTGTGGGGAAATTATGAAAAACAATCAAAAGAAAGCAAGAATTGCAATGATTGGTTTGGGTGGAAGAGGCTTTGGATTGTTACGCCTTAACCTTGTGCGTATGCCTAATGTGGAAATCGTAGGGGTATGCGATACATATAAAGACAGGATTGATGATGCGATAAACAAAGTTAAAAAAGTTTGTGGCAACACACCTAAAGGCAGTACAAATTATAAAGACTTTTTGAATGACGAAAATGTTGATATAATAATGATTACCTGTGCTTGGGAAGGGCATATCAATATTGCTGTTAATGCAATGAATGCAGGCAAGTTTGTGGCAATGGAAGTCGGCGGTGCTTACAGCGTGGACGATTGTTGGAGGCTTGTGGATACTTACGAAAAAACAAAAGTACCTGTAATGATGCTTGAAAACTGCTGTTATGGCGAATATGAACTTATGGCATTAAGAATGGCAAGAGAGGGTATTTTTGGAGATATTGTGCATTGCGAGGGCGGATATCATCATGACTTGAGGAAAGAAATTGCTTTTGGCAAAGAGAATCGCCATTACAGATTGAAAAACTATTTGGAGAGAAATTGTGAAAATTATCCTACTCACGAAATCGGACCTATTGCTAAGATATTGGAGATAAACCGAGGCAATATTTTTACTAGCTTGACATCCTTTTCGTCTACGGCAAAAGGTTTGCACGAATTTATTTTAAAGAATAAGGCTGACGATAAAGAACTTGTAAATGCGGAGTTTAAGCAAGGGGATATTGTTACTACAGTTATAGAAACTTTAAAGGGACAAACCGTGGTTATTCAGCTTGATACCACTTTGCCAAGGTCATATAGCCGTGGGTTTACCGTTAGGGGCACAAAAGCTATGTACCAAGAAGACAGTAATTTGGTGTTCGAGGATAATGGAGTGCACGGCAAACTTTATGAGTTTAACAGCAGACCTATTTGGAATAACGGAAAAAAATATGCAAAAAAATACGCTCATAGAATTTGGAAAAATAAAGGTGCAGTAGTAAAGGCGGGACACGGAGGTATGGATTCCCTTGTGCTTAATGCGATGGTCGAGGCATTTTTGGAGGGATATTATCCTCCTATCGATGTTTACGATACTGCAACTTGGATGGTAATTACTGCTTTGTCCGAACAATCGATAAACAACAATAATCAAAAGGTTGCGTTCCCGGATTTTACAAGAGGTAAATGGAAAGATAGGCGAGATGTTTGCTTGGGACATTACAGCTTGGAGGGTGATGTAAAATAAAGTTTTAATAAGTCGTTTGCATTTCGTGCAAGCGATTTTTAAATAACAAATGCAATTAGTCAAACTTAGCTTTTAAAAAATAGTAATGTATATTTTAATAATTGGTTACCCAAAATGGGAATATTTAATATACTGAAAGTATAGGACTTTGTTAAAAAGTACATATTATTTTTTGAGAGGAAGTATTATGGATATTAATAAATTGTGCAGTCAAGAAGAAAACAGGCTTGAAATAATACAAAAACATAAAGAAAACGGGGTGGTTTTTAAAAGCACTGAGGGGGTATTTATTTCTGCCGAAACAACCATAGGGGCAGGTAGCGTGATTGACTGCAATAATATTTTTAACGGTAAGTGCGTGATAGGAAAGGATGTTACTATCAATGACGGAAATACTTTGACGGATTGCACTTTGGGCAATAATGTTACAATTACTAAAAGTATTGTAAATAACTCGGTTATCAAGCAAAACACAACCGTAGGACCTTGGGCTCACGTTCATACGGGAAGTGTGGTAGAAAGAGATTGCCGAATCGGTAATTTTGTGGAAATCAAAAACAGCAATATAGGCATTAATACAAAAATGGCACATTTGGCGTATATAGGGGATAGTGACATCGGTGCAAAATGTAATATCGGCTGTGGAGTTATATTTGTAAATTATGATGGTAAAAACAAACATCGCAGTGTGATAGGCAATAGTGTATTTGTTGGCAGCAATAGCAATATTATTGCACCTATCAAAATAGAGGACAACTCTTTTATTGCCGCAGGCACAACAGTTACTATAGACCTCCCAAAAAATTGTATGTGTATTGGCAGAAACCGAGAAGTGATAAAAGAAAACAGGAGTAAATATCGTATGTGTGATTATGATAAAAAATACTTTGGAACAGACGGAATACGTGGCATTTATGGCGAAAAACTTAATGAAAAAATTGCTTATATGGTAGGTAATTTTTTGGGATATTCTGCAGATAAAGGAGTGATTTGTTTGGGACGTGACCCAAGAAAGTCGGGTGTGAGTTTGTCGAAAGCATTGATTCAAGGAGTGTTGGACAGTGACTGTGACGTAATTGATTTGGGTGTGATTTCAACGCCTGCCGTTGCAAACATAACAATGATGGCAGGGGCAAATTACGGCGTAGTTATTACTGCGTCTCATAACCCGAGTGAGTATAACGGCATAAAAATATTTAACGACTGCGGAAGAAAACTTTTGAATATCGAAGAAATTCAGATTGAAGAGCATATCGCAAAAGATAGGCCTTTTGTAAGTAAAAATAAAGGTAAAGTAATTTATAAAGACGATTTGGTAAAAAATTATATTGACTTTGTCTGCCAAGATTTACCCGATTTGTCCACATTGAAAGTTGTTGTAGATTGCTCCAACGGTGCAAGTACTTATCTTGCAAAACAAGTATTTGGCAAACTTAAAATTAAAACAAAATTCATCGGTACTGAAAATGACGGAGATAGCATTAACAAAAATTGCGGTGCATTGTATCCCGAAAAATGCGCAAAGGAAGTCGTAGCAAACGGTTTCGACTTGGGCTTTTGCTTTGACGGAGATGCGGATAGAATTATTGCAATAGATAATAAGGGTAAAGTGATAAGCGGGGATAAGATAATTTATGCGTTTGCAAAATATATGAAAAACAAGAATATTCTTGCAAATGATACGGTTGTCGGAACTATTATGTCAAATTATGGATTTGAAAATAATCTGTCAAAAATCGGTATTAAACTTGTAAGAACAAATGTCGGCGACCATTATGTGGTGGAAAAAATGCTAGAAAATGGGTACGTATTAGGGGGAGAAAGTTCGGGACATATCATATTGGGCGACAAAGTAACTACGGGTGACGGATTGCTGGTTGCGGCAAATTTGTGTAAGCTTGTTGTGGAAAGTAATGTGTCACTTAGCAAACTTACTGATATAAAGGAGTATCCGCAAATTAATATAAATATAATTACGGATAAAAAGGAAGATATTGCAAACGATAAACGGGTTTTAGACTATGTAAGCAACTTTTCAGACAATTTGGGAGATTTCGGAAGAGCATTTATAAGGGCAAGCGGTACGGAAAATAAGCTTAGGATAACTGTAGAATGCGATAAGGAGAATACCGCAAAGGATGTTGCACTATCAATTAAAAAGTTTATTGCCGACAGCTACTCACTATAAAATAATAATAAAGGGTTAACTGCAAAAAAAAGTTAAAAAACTATTTATTTTACAAAATCATTGTACTTTTAAGGGTACAATGTTTTTTGTATAAGCCGTTTTATGGCTGAAATTTACAAAAATCCTTTAATTTATATTGATTTTTATATAAATATATGGTAAAATAAATATTATATTAATAGAAAAAAAGTTGGAGGAAATATGAAGTATTCACTAAAAACTTGTAACTATTGTAATTTTGAAATTTTTGAAAAAAATAAAATGCCCGCAAGGACATATTGCATACCTTACAAGGATAAAAAACTTGCAAGCAGTGTTGACCTGCTTGAGGAAAGATATTCAAGCCAAATGGTCAAAATCTTAAATGGTAATTGGGATTTTGTTTATTACGGTAAACTATCCGAAATGCCTGACGAGTTTGACACGGCAACTGCTGATTTTATAAAAATCCCCGTTCCCGGAGATTGGCAAAGGAATGGGATAGAAAACCCTAACTATTTAAATACAAGATATCAATTTTTTATGAATCCGCCACATATACCGACGGATATTCCGGTAGGTGTTTATCGTACGAAAATCGATATTAAATCGTTAGATAAAACATATTTGTTGAACTTTTTAGGTGTTTGTGCATGCTTTGATTTGTTTATAAACGGCGAGTTTGTAGGATACAGCGAGGGCTCGCATAATACGGCAGAGTTTGACATAACAAAATTTTTGAAAGTAGACAAAAACGAGATAATCGTAGTTGTATATAAATGGTGTAACGGTACATATCTTGAGTGTCAGGATATGTTTAGGGAAAATGGTATATTCCGCGATGTATTTTTGATAGAGGAAAACAAAAGCTATTTGTATGACTTTGGCTACAGCACTAAATACATAATTGACAAAGAGTATCATATAAATTTTGATTTTACTGTTGCAAATCCTACAGCAGAAAGCTCTGTAACATTTGAGCTTTATGATGCGGATGATAAACTTTTGCTTACCGAAACTTTATTGGGAGCACAAGGCAACAAAGTTATAGATATTAAAAACATCCATGAGTGGAGTGCGGAAATACCATATTTGTATAAATTGCTTGTTACTTACTCAGACGGCAAAAACTCTGCTTACTTTAGAAGATTTGTTGGTTTTAAGCATGTGGAAATTGACGGAAATGTATTTTGGCTTAACAACCAACCAATCAAATTAAAAGGTATCAACCATCATGAATCGCACCCTAAAAACGGCTATGTGGTTACACCTGAATTTTTGCTTAATGATATAAAACTCATCAAATCATATAATTGCAATGCAGTAAGGTTGTCACACTATCCGCATGACCCGTTGTTTTTGATGCTTTGCGACAAAATCGGTTTGTATGCGGTTGACGAGATGGATTTGGAAACTCATGGAACTTATCGCAATCCGTTGTATCAAAGATTTGGGCTTATTAGCCATAACGCTAAATGGACAAATCACTTTTTGGACAGAGCAAAGCGTATGTATTATAAATCGCGTAACTGTGCAAGTGTGGTAATGTGGTCGCTTGGTAATGAAGCAGGCGGATATTTGTGCCAAGATGAGTGCTACAGATTTTTAAAATCGGTATCAAACCTTCCTGTTCATTACGAAAATGCCATACATACAAAAAGATTTTGCTATGATGTAGTAGGGCATTTTTATCCGAGCCATGCACACTTGGAATCAATGGCAAACAAGACAATAAAAGACAAAAGGTTTTTGCAAAAGCCATATTTGATGACCGAGTATTCGCATGCAATGGGTATGGGACCGGGCGGACTTGAAAGATATACTCAGTTGGTGCTTGACAACAAGAATTTTTTGGGTGGATTTATTTGGGAGTTTTGTGACCATATAGTAGATAATCCAGAACATAAATTTAGATATACTTACGGCGGAGATTATAACGAGCCTAAGCATGACGGAAATTTTTGTGTGGACGGAATGTTTTTCCCTGATAGAACACCAAGCACAGGTGCTTTGAACATGCGTGAATGCTACAGACCTTATCGTGCAAGATTAAACGGCAATAAGTTGGAGATTTGGAATACAAATTACTTTAAAAGCACAAAAGGAGTGCAAGTAGAGTGGAAATTGCTTAGAAATGGCGAAAGTATGCAAGACGGCAAGTTTGAAATAAATGTCCCTGCAAGGGAAATTGTTTCTTACGATATTTTGTATAGATTACCTAGGGATATGTCTGAGTATACTTTGATTATCACTTATACGGAAAATGAGGAGTATATAGCGAGCGAACAATTTGAAGTTACACCTTTTATTCCTATAAAACCTATGTTTAACCCTCCTAAATTTGACATTGTTGACGGAGTACTTACAGCAACATGTGAGGATGGCAAATTGGTTGTTAACAGTAAAACGGGCGAAATAGAAAGCTACAATATTGGTGGAGTGGAATATATTAACGAAAACAATGCTTTGGGACATAAAGGATTGTTGCCTAATATGTATAGAACACCTATTGATAATGACAGATTTATTAAAATAGGTTGGGCTGTTTTGGGTATGCTTAAAGCAAAACCTAAACATAAAAATACTACTTTTGATATAAATAACGGTCTAAAGATTATAAGCAAATATGCCGTTTGCGGATACGGCAAAATAGCAAGCGTAACTGTAACGATTGCTGTGGACGACAATCTTGAATTGCATATCTCTGCTAAAGCTACTAAAGGCTTTAAGCTAATATTCTATAATGATATTGTAAGGTTTGGACTTACGCTTGAAATGCCGTCTGCATTTAACAAAGTAGAGTATTTTGGCAGAGGCGAAAGAGAGACTTTGGCAGACTTTAACGAACATGGTAAGTTTGGTATTTATAAAGTTGATGTGGACGATATGGCAGAAAAGTACATAATGCCTCAAGAGTCCGGTAATAGGAGCGATTGCAGATGGGCGAAAGTTACGGATAGTAATGGTAATGGTTTAATGTTTAATCTTGTTTCCAATCCATTTAACTTTAATGCAAATCCTTATACAAGATATCAAATGGAAAATGCAAAACACCGTGAAGAAATTGGAAAAGCAGATACAACTTGCGTACAAATCGACGGATTTATGCGTGGTAGCGGTAGTCAAAGTTGTGGCCCTCAACCTGAAAAATTTGCAAGACCTAATTTAAGCAAGCCGCTTGAGTTTGACTTTATAATCAGTCCTATACGCGAAAAATAATTATAAAAATGCCTAAGTAAATGCTTAGGCATTTTTTTACAAACGATAAAAAAATACAGCATAAATCATGCTGTATTTTGATTTTTAATTAAATTTAACATTGCGAAAGCAAACAATCATTACCTATTAGATAGGGAAATCATTTTTAAGTTTATATTCCGCCTCTTTCTTTTTATGATAATACTCTAGGGTAAGATTTTTAAGCTCGGTATATCTGTCAGGGTCATTGTTAGCATCGTAACCTAAAAGTTGGTCAACGCTAACGCTGAAAGCGTCAGCCAATCTGCAAACTATAACAAGCTCCGGTTCACTGTCTCCCTTTTCATAATGAGAAATAGTCCTTTGAGAAATTTTAACCAATGCCGCTAAATCTGCTTGAGATAATTTAAGCGATTTACGTATTTTTTTTAAATTATTACTGAAGTTCATAGGCAGCCCCCGTTTAATATTTTAAATTATATCACATTTGTTTATAATTGACAAGTGCTTTTTGATAAATATTTTATGAAAATTTACAAATCTTGCACAAATCATATATTTTTTTATAATCTTTTCACAAATTTTACTTTAATTATGCTCGGATATGAATTTTTGATTCATTATCATAGGTATAAAAGTAAAAAATTTCAGTCATAATTGAAATATGATTGATTACAAAAAAGATAGGGAAAAACTGAATAAAGCATTCAAAGAGTCAAAAGATATATTTATGCTTGATACTACTGCTTTGGGAAGAGCAGCGGTATTGTGCTTTATCGACGGTATGACGGGGAAAGACCTTATAGACCGAAATGTCATAGAGCCGTTGAAAAAATGCGATATCAATTTTAGTGAAAAACAGTCTGAAAGGTTTAACAGCACTATAAAAAACATTGATTGCATAGATATTACGGGTATTTTGCAGGAAGATGGCATAAGTCAATTTAACGACTACTATGACAGCGATGTTATAAATGTCAATGCGGAAAGCTCCTTGGATGAAGATAAGGCTAACTATTTGATTAGAGAGCAAAATTCAGTGAAATTGGAGCAGACGAAAGTTATCACAGCAGACATGATAAATAAAATCATCTATATTTCAGACCCGATTATTGTTTGCGAAACATTTGCGGAAATGGTAAGCAAAATAGTAAGCGGAGATATAGGTCTTATGATTGACGGGGCGGAAAAATATTTTGTTTTGTCGCTTAGAGACTATAAAATAAGAGGAATAACCGAGCCACCCGTATCCACAGTACTTCGCGGACCGCGTGAAGGATTTGTGGAAGATATGAAAACCAATATGACAATGCTTAGGCGAAGGTTTAAAACGCCCGATTTGGTTTTCGATTTGATGCAAATAGGCAAATATTCGGGTACTCAAATTGCCATTGCTTATGTGGACGGTATTGCGGACCTAAAGATTGTGCAAGAGATAAAAAAAAGAATATCCGAGATTAGCTGTGACGGAATTATTGACAGCTCATATATAGCAACTTATATAGCAGATAATAAATATTCCTTATTCAGTCAAGTTGGCAGTGCGGAAAAACCCGATATAGTTGCGGGCAAAATGCTCGAGGGGAGGGTTGCTATTATTTGTGACGGGTCGCCTACGGTTTTGACATTGCCATTTGTATTGTTTGAGCATTTTCAGTCAAACGAGGACTACTATATAAAAAGCTATCGTGCATCGGCTACAAGAATTTTAAGAGTTATCGCTATGATAATTGCAATAAGCTTACCGGCAGCGTATGTGGCATTGCAAGAGTTTCAATATCACATGTTCCCGCTAAAATTGTTGGTTGTGATAATGAATAGTTTGCAAGGCGTACCTTTAACCCCTACCATAGAAATGATATTTTTGCTCTTGGTATTTGAAATTTTGAACGAAGCAAGTGTGCGTATGCCGCGATATGTAGGAACGGCGCTTTCAATAGTGGGGGCAATAGTACTAGGAGAGTCCGCGGTTAGTGCGGGGCTTCTTTCCGTGCCAACCTTGCTTGTTACCGCTATGTCTACTATAGGACTTTACTGTGTGCCTGATGAGGTGGATTCGGGTAGCATTTTGAGGATACTTTTTGTAGGTGTTGCAGGTGTGCTGGGAATATTCGGATTGATATTAGCGGTATTTGCGCTATTTGCCTATATGGTAGGTTTAAGAAACTTCGGCACAAGTTATATGGCACCTTTCTCGCCAATGCTTATCAGTGATATGCAAGACGGAATTACAAAAGATAATTTGATTGATATGAAAAAGAGACCGTTCACTGTCCCTACCTCAAACAGGGTAAGAGCAAAATAAAGTTTAACACAAAGCAGTGTTTAAAAGGCAAAAATGGAAAAATCATTAAATAATTATGTTCACGACAATGTGATATACTCAAATCAATTTGCTATCATAGCTTTTATAGTTATGGTAGTCTTTAAGATTGCAAACTTGCCGTCTTATATGTATCAAACGGCGGGGCGAGATGCTTGGATAGTTATCGGTATACTAATGGCAATAGAAGCGGCAATGTTTTTTGTTGTTTTATATATAACAAAAAGGGTGAATTTGCTTGCGGATAACAATAAATGGCTGTATATTTTTCATGCTTTTATGTATGTATATGCAATGATTAGATTGACGGTTTTATACTCCGGCTTAATAACTTACACCTCGTCGAGTTTGTTTGACCAAGGCAGAATCGATTTTATATTATTAGCGTTTGCATTGGTAATTCCTTATATCGCAAGTAAAGGCGGCAACTCGGTTGCAAGACTATTTGAGATGTTGTTTTATTTTGTCATGGCAATTTTGCTAGTAATGGTTTTGACACCTAGCTTTAAAGCGGATTTTAGCGAATTAACCCCGATTTTCGGCGAAAATAATCCAAAATTAGTTAATAGTTTTATCGATTATTCCGTTTGGTTTGGGGATTATGTTCCATTGCTTTATTTTACCGTAAAAAACAACAAAAATAAAATTATCGATAAGGCATCCGTGCCTGTCGCGGTAATAAGTGCGACAATCGGCATAGTGGTTTTTTATATAGCATTTATTGCTGTATACGGCGAGGCAGGTGGACTTGTTAGCTTTGCTTTTAATCGTATGTCTGTGTTCAATACACTTAGTGAATTGCTGGGAGCGACAAATTTCCTAAGTATTTTGGTTTGGATGATAATGTCTATACTACAAATTACAATGATTTTTTTGACTGCATGTAATGCGTTGATGTGCATTATTAAAAATAGAATACTAGCAATAGTGGTAAATACCTTGGTTATTTCTGCGCTACAATGGTTTTTTATAAAAAACTTGGAGACTGCACATAATTTTGCAATAGGCTATGTTAAATATTTTGTCATTGTTTGTGCTTTTGCAATACCAATCGCTATGGTTATTTATGCTAAGTTATGTGCAAAGGGGAAAATATGAAAAAGTTTTTAACGTCAAAATGGGTAATAATAATGACTGTGCTAATTCTTTTGGTAGTATTCAATGCCTTGGTTTTTAATGTCAGTGTGGTAAATAGAAATATAGTAGTAGGATTGGGGCTTGATTTCGACGGGACGGAATATACATTGCATACTCAAGTGGTATTGCCTAAAAACGGAGGGGTTGCAAGTGGTGGCGGTAATAATTATATTACTCTTAAAACTAATGCACAAAATATCAATATTGCGATTGATAAAATCGAAAAAGAGCAAGGTGTGATTTTATCTCTTGCTCAAGCTGCTATATTGGTATTGGGTAAAAGCATGGTTGAGACAGGCGATTTGACTTTGGTTGAAGCCTTTTTTATGGATGACAGAGTACATGACAACTTGCTATTAGTAATGGCGGAAGATAAAGCGGAAGATGTTATGAATGCGACGGTTGCAGCGGGGGAAGTGGCAAGCTTGCAGTTGGTAAGGCAATTAAGTCCGACAAAAGCACCGCTTGGCGTATCTACAATTACAATGCAAGAGTATATTCGAAATGCTAAAAATAGTAACAAAATCAATTATATGCCAATGATTAGTGTGGAAAAAACAGAACCGTCAACCGACCAATCAAAGGAAAATGAGGATGAGGCAGATAAATTTTTGATTACACAATCGGCTTTGCTGGATAACAATGGTTTGCAGTGCCTATTGGATTTGGATATGACACAAACATTCAGTTTGGTAAAAAAAAGCTTGCAAGATGGTGTAATAAAAGTTGAGGGGGAAGACTTTTTTAGCGTTCATTTGGTGGAAAGTAAGACAAACTTGAGTTATGACTTAGATTTAATGGAATGTAAAGTAAAGATAAAAATAAAAACAATCCGCACTGATGCTCGATATATCAATGGTAAGGTTTCCTTTAAATTGAGCGACGAAGAACAAGAAAGATTAAAACAATCTTTAGATACTAGGGTAAAGGCTTTATATGAGTATGCAAAAGCACAAAAAGTAGATGCTTTTAGTATAGTAGATGGCTTTAAAAAGAAATATCCTAAAAAAACAAGCCAAATAATGGCTGACGACTTTTTGGACAATATTAATTTAAAAGTGGAAGTAACAATAACTCAAGTAGAGTAACGGAATTTTGATAAAATTTGATTAGAGTAAGTTGTATTTTGAGCAATTTACTCTATTTTTTGCTATTTAAATGATTATAATAATATATAAAATAAAAAAGTTTACTTTATGACTTGTTATTTTTGTTTAAATTTGCTACAATAGGTATGTAACATTTGTTGTTATCAATCTAATGTATTTGGCTGAGGATATGGCACTAGATAAAAAGAAATTTAAAATTTTAACCCCTGTCAGGGTAATAGCTATCGGTTTTGCACTTATAATTTTTGTAGGGGCATTTTTCCTTAGTTTGCCTATTGCACATAATGACGGACAGTGGTTTTCTTTTATGGATTCCCTTTTTACCTCTACATCGGCGGTTTGTGTTACAGGTTTGATTGTTGTAGATACGGCGGCGCACTTTAATTTGTTTGGGCAAATGGTCATATTGCTTTTAATTCAAATAGGCGGATTGGGAGTAATGACGGCAACAACCTTGTTGTTTTTGATGATGCGAAAACGTATTACTTTGAAAAATCGTCTAATGTTGCAGGAAGCACTTAGCGAGGATAGGCTTCAAGGAATAGTCAAGTCCATAAAAATGATTTTGATTTTAACTTTTTCCATTGAATCGGTTGGTGCACTTATTTTAATGTGCAGTTTTATCCCTGCTTACGGCGGATATGGTATTTGGGTAAGTATTTTTATATCGGTTTCCGCTTTTTGCAATGCGGGGTTTGATATTTTGGGCGTAGTAGGTGGCAATCAATTTGGCTCGCTTACAGGGTTTGCGGAAAATGCGTTTGTTTGTTTGCCTGTAATGGCGCTTATCGTAATCGGCGGTATTGGTTTTATGGTGCTTATAGATATTGGCGACAGAGCGTTTAAAAAGAAAAAGAAATTGTTCCCGCATACAAAAATGGTGTTAATCATAACGGCTGTTTTGATAGTATTCGGTTGGGCTGCATTTATGGCGACAGAGTGGAATGGCGTTTTAAAAGATATGAGTGTAGGCGGAAAAATACTTACGGCATTGTTTCAATCAGTTACGCCTAGGACAGCAGGTTTTGAAACTGTGTCACAGGCGGCACTTACACCTGTATCGTATATGCTTACAATAATTTTAATGTTTATAGGTGCTTCTCCGTCCTCAACAGGTGGCGGTGTAAAAACGACGACTTTGGCAGTGTTGTTGCTTACCGGTATAAGGACTTTGCAAGGGGAAAGAGATGTCAATTTGGGAAGAACAAAAATTAACCCTAATTCGATTAAAAGAGCTATAACGATTATTATGCTTGCAATTTTAATAATAATGGTAAATACCATTTTAATATTGATTTTTGAAGGGAATGTTCACAATACCGCAGCAAATGTACAAAATGTTTTGTTTGAAGTTACTAGTGCTTTTTCTACTGTAGGACTTACAATGGGTATAACATCCAAGCTATGCGTTGCAAGTAAATTGCTATTGTGCTTGACAATGTTTATAGGAAGAGTCGGAACACTTACAATAGGTTTTTCTATTGCAAAACGTAAAAAAATTAATGATAAAATCGAATACACCGATGCTAAAATATTGATTGGTTAGGAGGAAATATGGCTATCGTAAAAAAGGAAATGTCGGAGTTTGCCGTTATCGGACTTGGTAAATTCGGCAGCGCTATTGCAAGAGAATTGCATGAAATGGGCAAGCAAGTGCTTGTTGTTGACATTGACGAGGACAAAGTAAATGCTGTCAGTGATTATGCTACTCATGCTGTTATTGCCGATGCGTCGGATGAACAGGCTATTCAAGCAATAGGCATAAGCAATTTTGATGCCGTTATAATTTGTATGGGTAAAAATATGCAAGCGAGCATACTTACAACATTGATTTGTAAGGAGCAAGGTGCATCATTTATAGTTGCGAAAGCAAGCGGAAGAAAGCATAAGGAAGTGCTAAACAAAATAGGCGCGGATTTGGTTGTGGAGCCAGAAGAAGAAATGGCACAAAAAATGGCTGTACGACTTGTTACCCCACATTTAAATGATATAATGGTACTTGACAATTACTTTACCATAGCAGAGGCGGAGGTCCCTCAAAAGTGGGAGGACAAAACACTTATAGAAATCGATATGCGTAGGAAGTTCGGTGTGACCTTGCTTGTAATAAAAAATGGGGGCAAAGTGACTTCAAGTCCAAGCGGTGATACTTATTTGAGAAAAGGCGACACCATAGTAATCGGCGGAGACACTGCAAGTGTAGATAAATTTATCGATAAACTTGCAATGATGTAATAAAGCATTAAATTATTTAGCTGTAAGATTATTATGTATTTTATATATAATATAAATATAAGAATAAATTTTTTAAATGATTATAAAACAAAAAGACTGCAAATATTTGCAGTCTTTTTGTTGTTTTTTATATTTTATTTTGTGTTAAAATTATGATAGTTTTTAAACTTGATAATTAGAAATTTATATATTAATTATTGTTTACCTTATAATCATTTATACAAAGTATATCAGAGGGGTCTAAATCGAGTATCATACATAAGTTTGCAAAAGTATCCAAAGCAGGCATAATGTCGCCTTTTACATAATGCGAAACAGTTTGTTGCCTTATGTTAAGAAGTTGCCCGATATTAGTTTGCGTCATCCCCGATTGTTTTATTGCTTCGGCTAATTTCTCCTGAATATCTTGTAATGTAATCATATATGCTCCTATTGAAATTATTTTACCATTAATAAGCGTATTTATACTTGACATACGCTTATCAAGCGTAGTATAATAAAAAGAAATTACGCTTAATAAGCGTAAATGTAAGGAGTAGCAAATGAGGAAGAGAAGATTTTTAACTTTGTTTACCACAATTGTTTTAATTTTTGGAATGTGCATGGTTTTATCTTCGTGCAAATTCGATGAGGAAAATCACACTCACGATTGGGAAACGGAATGGACAAGCGACGGAATTAATCATTGGCACAAATGTAAGGGATGTGACGAAATAAAAGATAATGCAAATCACTCTTATGTAGACGGCGAGTGTATTTGTGGTAAGAAAGAGAGTACAGGCGAGCCGGAAAATCCTGTAGTACCTTTATTAAGTTATTCATTGAGTGAAGATGAAAGCTATGCTATTTGTAATGGCTTTGCAGAAAACTCTGTACAAAGTAATACTATTAATATTGATAGTACATATCTAGGGAAACCAGTAAAAGAAATAGCAAGTCAAGCTTTTTATGCAAAAACTAAAATAACTAACGTAATAATTCCTGATAGTGTAGAAACTATTGGAGAATATGCTTTTCAGAACACAAATCTAGTGTCAATAAATCTATCAAATAATGTAAAAATTATAAAAAAGGCTGCTTTTGCAAAGACAAAAATCAAGTCTGTTGTAATACCAGAAAGTGTAATTGAATTAGGGGCACAAGTATTTTGGCAGTGTACTGAATTGGAAAGTGCAAAAATAAGTGACAATGTTACAGATTTGAAAACATATTTGTTTTACGAATGTGGAAAATTAAGCAAGGTAAATATTCCTGCAAAAGCAACTGCTATTGGTAGTACGGCTTTTGCAAAAACGGCTCTAACAGATATTAATATTACAGGTAATGTAACTAGCATTGGAGATTATGCTTTTCAAGATTGTAATAAATTGAAAAATGTGACATTGCAGGATGGCATTGAAAAAATTGGTGCTTACGCTTTTTACCAATGCGCAGTTGAAAAAATAGTTATTCCTAGCACAGTAAAAACAATGGGTACAAATATATTTTGGAAATGTTCAAATTTGAGACAAGCAACTATCAATAGCGAAAAAGTTGGTGATAAAATGTTTAAGGAATGTGCTTTACTTGTAGATGTAACGATTAGCCAAAATACAAAGTCTATTGGCGAATATGCTTTTCAGTATTGTACTGCAATTTATGAAATGATTTTACCATCAAATGTTACTATGGTTGCCAAAAATTCATTTTATAATCTTTATAACTTGACTTTACGTTGTGAGTTAGCTATAGAAGATATAACAAACTTATCTTCTAATGGAGAATGTGATATAATACCAAATTATAAATCAAATGATGTTGATAAATATGGCTATGCTTATATGGTTTTTGATAATGTAAAATATCAAATAAAGGTTGGTAATAATGGAACTGCAAAAGTAGCAAGGGGACAAGCACCTATTTTTGAAGATGTCGTAATTGTAGATACTATAAATTATAAGGATAAAACATATCCTGTAACTTATGTTGATATGTATGCTTTTAGTGATAATAAAACTATAAAAAGTATTGCATTAGGAAATAATATGGACACCATAGAGATTGGTGCTTTCCAAAATTGTAGTAATCTTGAAAATGTGACTTTCAATAATGGGCTTCGTCAAATTAGGGATTATGCTTTTCAGCAATGTATTTCTATTAAAAGTTTAAGAATACCTGCAAGTGTAACAACCATTGCGGATAGAATAAAGAATGCCTTTGAAAATTGCAGAGCAATAGAAAATATTACTGTTGATAGCAATAATGAAAATTTTAGTAGCGAAGGTAATTGCATTATGAATAAAGATGGCACTACTATTATTTTTGGTTTTGGTAGCACACAAATACCTTCAAGTGCTGAAAGAATAAGACAATATGCTTTTAAAGGTAATTATAATATAGATAAAATTGTTTTGCCATCAAATATTATTTATGTTGAAAGTAGAGTATTTTCTGGATGGAGTGGTTTAACAATTTGTTCAGAACTTCCAGCAAAGCCAGAAACTGGTTTTACGGAAGAATGGAATATAGTTTTTGAAGGTGTTAGAGCTCCTATAATTTGGAATTGCAATAATTCAAATATAGATGAAGACGGATATGAGTATATAAATTTTGGTGGATTTAAATTTGCACTAAAAGATAATGAAGCCATTGTTGCAAACCAATTTAATAATTTGGAGGGAGAAATAAATATACCTGAAAGTATACTATATAATAATAAAACATATTTTGTTAATAAAATAAATGCTTATTCATTTTGTTACAATATTGGGAGTGTGACAAAAGTATCTATAAACGGTATAAAAAATTTAGTTGAAAATGCTTTTTATTATTGTTCAGGTATGTATGAAGTAACTTTAAATGGAGTACAAGTTTTAGAGACAAGAGCATTTAATAATACGTCTGAAATAAGAAAGATTACTATATCAAAAGATTTGAATGAAATTGGTTATAGAGCCTTTAATTGGTGTTATGATTTAGAAACTATTGTTTTTGAAGGTACAAAAGAAGAATGGAATGCTATAAATAAAGACGCAGAGTGGTATAGTTCTAATACAGGAAGTACTTCGCCTAGTAAAACTTTTGTTATTCAATGTACAGATGGTAAACTAGATAAAAAAGGTAATGCAATTTAAAGTTAAAATGAGTTTATAAAAATAAAATCTTGGTTGTGTATGCAACCAAGATTTTCTATGAAATTTTATTTGATTTTAAGTATAGAGTAGATTAAAATTATTAATCATTCCATTTAGGGTGTTGTAAAAGTATTGTTTTATTTATAGGGCAGTCATCTTTGTGTGCACCTTTCAAATATCCTATGCTAATTAAAAATTCTCCAACAATTTCGCCACCGACAAATTTAAAATGTTTTTTGAATAGTTTTACCCATTCTGCTTTTGACAAAGGATGATTGTAATCAAGCCATTTTTCAAAACTGCCATATTCTTTTTGCAATTCAAGTATTTGTTGAGCATTATATATAACTGCATTTATTTTCAGTCTATTTCTAATAATACCACTGTCGCTGAGCAAACGATTAATGTCACTGTCGGTGTAGTTTGCGATTGTTTTAATATCAAAATTGTCAAACGAATTGCGAAAATTGGCTTGTTTTTTAAGTATAGTTGTCCAAGATAGTCCTGCTTGATTGATTTCCAAAATAAGTCTGCCAAACAATTCGTTGTCATTATGAATGGGAAACCCGTATTGAGTATCATGATATTTTTTGTTTAACTCTTTTTCAAGACTATCAGACATATTGATTATATAATCGCAATAGGAGTTTATTATCTGTGTGTTATCAGCCATTTTTATCCTTATTTTATAATGTCAGTACCTATATATTTACGTAAAACTTCAGGTACGGTTACCGAGCCGTCTTCGTTTTGGAAGTTTTCGATAACAGCGGCAGTTGTTCTGCCGATAGCAAGACCGCTACCATTTAAAGTGTGTACAAATCTGGTTTTCTTGTCCGCATCACGGAATTTTATATTTGCACGTCTTGCTTGGAAGTCTACGTAATTCGAGCAAGAAGAAATTTCTACATATCTGTTATAACTTGGCATCCAAACCTCTATATCGTAAGTTTTTGCAGAACCAAAACCTAAGTCGCCTGTGCAAAGAGTAACAACCCTGTAAGGAAGTTTTAATAATTGCAAAATCTTTTCCGCACAATTTGTAAGTTCTTCAAGTTCTTCAAAGCTGTTATCGGGATGAGCAAACTTAACAAGTTCCACTTTGTTAAATTGATGTTGTCGTATAAGACCTCTTGTATCACGGCCTGCAGAGCCCGCCTCTCCACGGAAACATGCGGTATATGCACAATATTTAATAGGTAGTTGTTTTTCGTCAAGTATTTCGCCTCTGTGTAAGTTTGTTACGGGAACTTCCGCAGTAGGTACCAAATAAAAATCAGTGCCTTTAACAGCGTACATATCTTCCTCGAACTTAGGTAATTGACCTGTGCCAATCATGCTGTCACGGTTAACCATAAAAGGAGGGAATACCTCAGTATAATTTGATTGTGCGTGAGTGTCAAGCATAAAGTTCATTATAGCACGTTCAAGTTTGGCACCCCAATTTTTATAAACTGTAAACCTTGCACCTGTAATTTTACCCGCTCTTTCCCAATCGAACAAATTCAAATCCAAGCCCAAATCCCAATGTGCTTTTGGCTCAAAGTTAAACTTGGTGGGCTCGCCGAATCTTCTAACTTCCACATTATCGTCGCTGTCGCTGCCGTAAGGAACGCTGTCATCAGGAATATTAGGAATAGCAAGCATTAATTCGTTAAGTTTTTCAAGCACGGCGTTTAACTCGTCGTCATATTGTTTGATTTCCTCGCCAAGCTCTTTCATTTCGGCAATTTTGCTGTCGGCGTTACCTTTATTTTTCTTTATCTCGGCAATTTCCTTGGAAACAGCATTTTTGGTGGCTTTAAGAGTCTCTACTTTTTTAATAAGTTCAACCCTTTTTTCTGCAAGCGGAGCAACTTCTCCAATAGGGGATTTGCCGCTACGGTGTGACAATTTTTCGGTCACATAATCTATATTTTCGCAAACATATTTTAAATCTAACATTTTTTATTCTCCTTGACAAATAAATGTGGTTTGATTATTTATTAAATAAATTATCGCTCGAAAATCGGTAGTAACTGATAATAAACTGCAAATTTATGTTTATTATTTAACTACAAAGTTAACCAATCTTTTTGGAATTACGATTTCTTTAACGATTGTTTTGCCTTCAAGTTGCTTTTTGATAATATCACTGTTTTTTGCAATTTCAATAATAGTTTTGTTGTCACTATCTGCAGGGACAACTATTTTATCGCGGTTTTTGCTGTTGATTTGAACGGCAAGTTCATATTCGTCTTTAACCAAATATTTTGTTTCGGCAGTAGGGTAGTTTTTGTTCAAAACTGAGCCTTTTTCGCCAATTTGCTCGTGCAATTCCTCCGCAAAGCAAGGGGTAAAAGGTGCTAGCAACAATATCAATTTGTAACAAGCGTCTTGGAATACTTTGTAGTTTTTATCTTCGACTTGCTCGTATTTATAAAGTGCGTTCACAAGTTCCATAATCCTTGCAATAGCTGTATTAAAGCTGAATATTTCGGTATCCGCAGTAACTTTTTGTATTGTAGAGTTTAGCACAAAAAGCAATTCCTTATCTTGTTTAGTAACTTCCTTATCTACTGCTTTATTGCTGTATGCGGATTTTACGATTCTTTCCACCCTGTCCATAAATTTGGTAATCGATTCTATACCATTCTCATTCCAAGGCCCGCCTTCTATATAGCTGAAACCGAACATTAAGTATAGTCTGAAAGCATCCGAGCCGACTTTGCAAATTATGTCGTCGGGACTTACAACATTGCCTCTTGATTTACTCATTTTAAAGCCGTCCGGTCCAAGGATAGTGCCTTGGTGTACAAGGGAAGTGAAAGGCTCGTCAAACTTCAAATAGCCTAGGTCTCTCAAAGCTTTTGTGAAAAATCTTGCATATAAAAGGTGCATACAAGCGTGCTCGGCACCGCCGATGTATTTATCTACAGGCAACATTTTATTTATAATTTCAGGGTCAAAAGCCTGTTTGTCGTTTTTGCTGTCGGGATATCTCAAATAATACCAAGAAGAGCAAACAAATGTATCCAATGTGTCCTCGTCACGTTTTGCCGGTCTGCCGCATACAGGACAAACAGTATTGATATATTCGTCGCATTTTGCAAGCGGAGATTTGCCGTCCGGCGTAAAGTTTACGTTGTAAGGCAACTCGACAGGTAATTGGTCTTCCGGTACAGGCACATCACCGCAATGTTCGCAGTGAATGATAGGGATAGGACAACCCCAATATCTTTGACGTGAAACCAACCAATCACGCAAACGATAGTTTACTTTCTTGCCGCCTTTGCCAATTTTTTCAAGCCTATCCAAAATAGCATTAATTGCTTGCTCAGAAGTCAAGCCGTTATCCTCGTCGCTGTTTACCAAAACGCCGTATTCGCAATAAGGTAAATCGTCATTGCCGTTTGGATTGCTTATAACCCTGGTAATAGGTAAGTTGTATTTGGTTGCAAAAGCAAAGTCCCTTTCGTCATGAGACGGTACACCCATAACGGCACCCGTACCATAGCTATATAGTACGTAGTCCGCTATCCAAATAGGCACTTTTTTGTTATTGATAGGGTTGATTGCATACGCTCCTATAAATACACCCGTTTTTTCTCTTGTCGAACTCATTCTGTCAATTTCACTGACTTTTGAACACATATCTTTGTAATCTTCGACAGCTTTTTTGCAATCTTCTGTTGTTAGCTCGTTTACAAGCGGATGCTCAGGGGATAAGACCACATAAGATACACCGTGCAATGTATCTGCTCTTGTCGTAAATACGCGGAAATTGCCACCGTTTTCCAATGCAAATTCAACTTCGCCACCCACAGATTTGCCTATCCAATTTTTTTGCATAGCAATAGTTTTTGCAGGCCAATCAAGTTTGTCAAGGTCTTGCAATAATTCCTCGGCATATTGTGTGATTTTAAAAAACCATTGAGTAAGGTTTTTCCTTATAACAGTAGTTTTGCATCTTTCGCAACTGCCGTCCAAAACTTGCTCGTTTGCAAGCACTGTTTGGCAAGACGGACACCAATTTACGGGTGCTTCCTTTCTGTAAGCCAAGCCGTTTTTATAAAGTTGTAGGAAAATCCACTGTGTCCAACGATAATAGTCGGGAGTACAAGTTTTGATTTCGTAATCCCAATCGAACGAGCCGTTGATTTTTTTAAGCTGTTCTTCCATCGTTTCTATATTTTTCAGAGTGCTGTCTTTTGGATGAATACCTGTTTTGATTGCATAGTTTTCGGCAGGCAGACCGAAAGCATCAAAGCCCATTGGCTCAAAAACTTCGTAGCCTTGCATACGTTTGAATTTTGCAAAGCTGTCAGCAGGTCCGTAGTTATACCAATGTCCTGCGTGTAGTTTGGCTGCGGAAGGATAGGAAAACATTTCAAGTACATAATATTTTTTGTCTATCCTAGATTTGTCAAAACTGTAAAGTTTGTCTTTCTCCCATTTGTCACGCCATTTTTGTTCTACTTGTAACATATCCATAATTATTACACTCCAAATATAATATTTTATTTGTAAAATAAATTAAAAAATAACTTTTTAGCTATTGTATTTTGTTGTGATTGGTTTAATTATAAAAACAAGTCATGTCCAATCGTTTTGTCATAAACTGATTGTAAAAAAACAATTTATAAAAACAAAAAACTATCCTCTAAAATCAAGTTAATATAATTTTAATACAAGATATAATAATTGTCAAGTATTACGCTTTTTAAATATTATTATTTATATGAATTATGTTTTTTACATAAAACCGCATACTTTGTATACATGTCTTTTAATTAAGTCATAATTATGCTATAAGATTTATTTCCTATAGTTTTTAATCGTCTTGACTAATTTAAAGTTTTGGTGTATAATAACTTCGTATAGGTGCAAATATGAAAAAAATAAAAAATACCGAAGAATGGTTTAAACTTGACAATGCATCCAAAATATATCCGTCCAGCGGTACAGCTAGATGGAATGCTGTTTATCGCGTTTGTGCGGTTATGAAAGAGCGTGTGGATAGAGAAGTTTTGCAACAAGCTTTGGATGTGGTTATTGAAAGATTTCCATCTTACAATGTTATTTTGCGCAGGGGATTCTTTTGGTACTTTTTGCAAGGTGCTACGCTAAAACCTGTAGTAACGCGTGAAAAAGATTATCCTTGCAGGAAATTTGATATTATGAACAGAGAGCCGTTATTTAGAGTAATGTATTCGGGTAATAGGATAATGGCGGAGTTTTCGCATTGCTTGAGTGACGGAAATGCTAGTACTAATTTTTTGAATACATTAATATTGAAGTATTTGCATTTGCTTGGCAAAAAGGTGGATAGAGGTCCGCTTTTGCACTACCACGATGCTCCTAAAGAGGAGGAGTTTGAGGATAGTTACAGCAGATATTACGACCCTAAAGGCAGTAAGTCGTTGCCGGAGAATTACAGTGCATATCATTTGCAAGGCGCAAAAGAACTTAAGGGTGTGGTAAATGTTACTCACGGCGAAGTTGCTACCGACAAATTGCTTGAACTTAGCCATAGCGCAGGCGTAACGCTAAATGAATATATTATAGGGATTTTGGCATACTGCCTTTACAATAAAAGGAAATACGATGCCGTAAATAAAAATTCAAAAAGACCTATTTCCGTACAGTATTCAGTTGATTTAAGACACTATTTCCCGTCATCCACACTTAGGATGTTTTCGGGCTTTGTAAATACTCTTTTAAAAGAAACATCGGCAAAGGATATGACTTTTGAGGAGATTTTGCAGGCTATGGCAACTGAGAGTCGGGAAAGAAGCAAGAAAGAAAATTTCCAAAACTTTATAAATAGTAATTTTTCATTGGAACGTAATTGGATAATAAGAGCGGTGCCGCTTTCTATAAAAAATATCATTATGAAAATTGCCTATTACAACCAAGCGGATAGAGTAAGCAGTTTGATAGTAACAAATATGGGAAAAATGAATGTCCCTAAGGAATTTGCGGAGTACATTGACAGGTACGAGCTTATAATCGGACCGCAAAAATACAATAATTCCACTATGACAATAAGCAGTTTTAACAATAAAACGGTGTTTACTTTTGTAAAAACAATCAAAAATTCCTATTTGGAAAGGGAGTTTTTTAGGTTTTTACAAGAAAAAGGCTTGGAAATATTCGTAAGTGGTAATAACGGAGGACGTAAAAATGATTGATAAATGTCCTAGATGCAATGTAAAAGTTGACAGTAATTTGAGTAATTGCCCTTTATGCGGCTCGTATATTGAACGCGAAGAGCAAACTGATATTGTAAAAGATGGGATAAACTATGGTTATCCAAAGGTCGGCAAAAGCCTTGTTGTAAGGGAAATTGCTTTTAGAGTTGTACTTTATGCGTGTTTGATTTCCATAGGCATTAGCTTTTTGGTAAATTTCTTAGCAGCCAATGAAATATTTTGGGCATACCATGTTTTATTTGGATGGGGTATTTTTTGGTGTACTATCGGTAGGAGTTTGTTTTTCCATTTGGATATGAGAAAGCAGATTTTTTGGTACAGCGTTTTTGCTTCGGTAATTTGTTATTACATTCAAACAATGATATACGGCACTTTTGAAGTAACGGAAGCTCAAAATTGGGCTTTGGTTTGGGCAACCCCTGCATTTTTGCTTGGTGGCATAGCAGTACTTTTTGTGTATATGCTTATAGAGTATAAAGATTGGGTTAGATTGGCAATGCCGCTTACTGCTATGTGTTTGGTTACTGCAATACCTGCGATTATCTCCGGTGCAATGTACAAGCAGGTGCATTTTATGATTTATATTTGCCTTGCAGTGGGTGTGATTACCTTGTTAATGTTGATGATTTTAGGGAGAGAAAAATACTTTTTGGAACTAAAAAAGAAATTCTTTTTATAAGCTTTAAGCGGAGCGTTTATGAAAAAACTTATTTATACAATATTCATAGTGGTATTATTGATTTTGGCAAATGTTTGCACTGTTTTTGCAGATAGCGGAGTATCCAATGTCAATATTACATTTATTGTTTTGACATGTATTTTAGCACCTGCATTGGTAGGTGTGATTGTATATTATGCGCTAAAAGCCAAAAAAGTAAAAAATAGCAAAGCAGACGAAAAAGATATTAAGATAATAAGAGATTATGATGATAAATAAAAAATTGATATTGGCATCCAAATCGCCGCGAAGATATGACCTTTTAAGTCCGCATTTTTTGCAAACTCAAGTGGTTACGAAAAATGTTGAGGAGTGTTGTAGCGAAACTTCGCCCGATAAAATCGTGCAAAAGCTATCAAAACTGAAACTTGCGGATTTATACAAAGAATATCCTAATGACATAGTTGTTGCAGGAGATACGATAGTTTGGTTTGACGGGAAAGTTTACGGCAAGCCGAAAGATGAAAAAGATGCTTTTAAAATGCTTAAAGAATTATCCGGGAACTGCCATCAAGTTTACAGCGGGTTTGCAGTAAGCTATAAGGGTAAAGTAGTTGCAGGTTATGATAAAAGCGATATAATTTTTAAAAACTTGTCGGATAACGATATAAACAGCTATATCCAAAATTACTGTCCGCTTGACAAGGCGGGTAGTTACGGGATACAGGACGGAGTTGTGGTGGAAAGCTTTAGCGGAGATATAAATACCGTTATAGGGTTGCCTGTGGATAAAATATTGAAAGTATGTAAGGAGTTGATAAACTTATGAATAAGATTTGTTTAAGTGTGGATATCGGTAGTAAAAATATTGTGATTGCAGGTATGGAGTCGCACATTTTACTAAATGAGCCTTGTGTAGTCGCAACTGCCAATTTAAATAGTAAATTTGAAAATGTAGCTTGCGGAGTGGAAGCACTTACATATTACAGAAACGCAAGTAATAATGCACAATTAATCTATCCTATCAAAAACGGTGTGGTGGATAATGAGGTTGCATTTGTATATTTGTTAAAAACTTTTATAAACAGATTGACTCCTAAGAAATTTTTAAAAAACTATGTGAGCGTTATTGCAAATGTTTCTTGCGGACTTACCAATATAGAAAAACGCATGATAGAGGAATCCTTTTATAAAGCAGGAGTAAAAGAGGTTGTTATAGTGGAATCTCCACTTTCCATAAAAGCTATTAATAACGATAAAGTTATGTTGTTGGTAAATATCGGCAGTAGCAATACCGAGATAGCAGTTGTTACCGACGATGGTATTGTAAACGGTTGCTCGATAAATGTCGGCGGAGACGATATCGATTATGCAATAGTGGATTATATTAGTGATAAATACAAATTGATAATTAGCAAAGGCAGCAGCGAAGATATTAAATTAGGACTAGCTACATTGGAAGAAAATGACCTTTCTACAATTACAATCAAAGGTAAAACAGTGCTACAAAACACTAAAAACGAGGTAAAAATAACCGCAACGGAACTAAGACCTCTTGTGCAAAGTACAATAGATAAAATTGTAGAAGTTGTTGCATCCGTTTGTATGATGATTCCAAAAACTTATCTTTACATTATCGAACAAAACGGTTTGTATTTGGCAGGCGGCACAAGTAAGTTGTCGGGGCTTGCAAACTATTTAAAAGACAGATTGTTTTTGGATATAAAAATTTTGGATGAGCCGGAGTTTGCGGTTGCAGAGGGCGGAAGCAAATTCTTTTATGACAAAGGCAAGCTTTCAAGAATGTTAAGCATAGATAATTTGAATTAATTTATAAAAAATAAAATCAATAAAAAACACTCCGAAAATCGGGGTGTTTTTTGATTTTACTGCGTATATTATTATGTAATCTTTAGTATTAATGAGAATATTATTCATAATTACTTAATAAAAAGTAAAATTACACGATTATTATTAATAGGCTGATTTGTGTAGACTATTAAAAAAAATTGACAATAGATAACATAAACGGAAAATAAACTGCAAAAAATATTAAAACAAGAAGTTATATTTATTGTATAATGACAAAGTAGTATTTATAAAATAGAGGTGCTTATGGCAAGGGTAATTGTAGTAACCTCCGGCAAAGGCGGGGTAGGCAAAACGACGTGTACGGCAAGTATAGGAGCTATGCTTGCTTTTCGCGGTAAAAGGGTGCTTTTAATAGACGGAGATATAGGACTTAACAACTTGGATGTACTTGTGGGGATAGATGACAAGGTTGTTTACGATATGGCAGATGTAATAAGCGGACGATGTAGGATAAAACAAGCATTGGTTTCAAGTCCGGATATACCTAATATGTATGTTTTGCCGTCACAAAATGCTTACAACAGCGATAGCATAAGTATGAAAGATTTTAGAGGGCTTATTACAAAATTGAGTGACGGTTTTGATTTTATCTTTATTGATAGCCCTGCGGGTATTGACAAAGGCTTTCATAGAGCGGTTAGCCCAAGTACCGAAGCGTTGGTGGTCGCAACCCCAAATGTTTCCTCACTTCGAGATGCGGATAAAGTAATAAGTATTTTGCATAATTACAAGCTGAACGGTATCAATTTGATTGTAAACAGGATCAGAGGCGATATGATTATAAATGGCGAAATGATGTCTGTTTTGGAAATATCTAAACTTTTAGGTGTTTCGCCTATCGGTGTTATACCCGAAGATGACAAGATTCATATTTTTTCGGAGCTTGGAAAGATAGGACGAGGGGAATGCCTTGCTATGCGTTCTTTTGAGTGTGTAGCGGATAACTTTATCACAGGCAGACGCAGACTTTATGACCCTACCGCACAGTATCGCGGAATGGTGGGTAAATTAAAAATGATGCTAAAAAGAGCATAAGCGGAGTAAGCATGTTTAATCAAAATTACAAAACGGGATATTCGATAAGTTCGGAAAGATTATCTCAAATTTTAAAAAAAGATAAATTGCAAATGCCTATTATGATTGAAGATTCTTTGAAAAAAGAAATACTAAAAGTAATTTCGGGCTATATGAATATTAAAGCTGCTAACAGCGATTTGAGGATAGAAGTTCAAAACAACGGAAAAATTTTGATAAGTTTCGACGCTTTGGCGGACGGCATAAAAGCTAATGTACAATAAATAATAAGTAATATAGATATAACATTATTTTTAAACAATTCAAATAAATTTAATCAACAAAAAAATTCGGATATTGGAATAAAACAAAAAATGCTTGCATAAGTTATCTTAGTAAACTAATTGGAGAGTGTGTTTTATGAAATATGACGATTACGAAAAAGTTGAGTGCAATAACTATCCAAACGAAAATATTACAGTCGAACTTGGCAGAAGACCTAAAAAGTTAAAAGGTTTGAAAGGTTTTGACGGCAAAAAAGCCTTAGATGTTGCTTATACCGCTGCTATTTTCGGTGCTGCATTTGCAGTGATTATGCTTATCTCAAGTGTTATTACTCTTGCTAGTAGCGGCAACTTGGCGCAAACTTTTTTGAATATATTCGGTAGATAAAATTTGTTCGGTTACAAATTAACAATACACCCATTGTATTTTTGTCTTTGCCTATACTATATCGTAATAGGCAAAGCTTGGATGTTTTTTAGCTGTTTTGTGACCGTGTTGCTACACGAGATAGCACACAGCATAGCAGGCAAAAAATATGGGTATCAAATGGCTAAAATAGTTTTAATGCCTTATGGGGCGATGATTTACGGCGGTGAAAAATTTAATCGCAAGGAAGGAATAGCAATAGCACTTGCAGGACCTCTTTGCAATGGAATTTTAGCACTGCTAACTGTCGCCGTATGGTGGTTGTTGCCTGTATCCTATGCCTATACTCAAGATTTTTTAAACAGCAATCTTACACTAATGTGTTTTAATTTGCTCCCTTGTTTTCCTCTGGACGGCTCAAGGGTAGTCTTGAGCTTGTGTAAAGATAAAATAAAAGCACTTAAAATTCTTAAAATTATAGGGATAGTTTTAAGCGGACTTATTATTGCTGCGGGCATAGGAACGCTATTTGTAACTATGAATATTTCTATTATAAATATTGGGGTATTTTTGTTAATAGGGGCGATTTTCGGCGGGCAAAAGGAAGAATATAGTTGTATTGCAGGTAGGTTATCATTTGTGAAAAATTATAAAAAAGGTGTTTTGGCAAGAGATGTTTATATAAGTTGCGAAACCAAAGTTTTCGAGCTGTTCAGATACCTCAACAGAGATTATCTTACTACATTTATCGTTGTGGATGAAAAAGGGCAAGACTTATCTGTAATCGATGAGGACAGGTTAAACGGCATTATGGAAAAATTCGACCATAAATTGACTTTGCGAGAAGTGTTGATTTAGTATTCAAAATATATCAACTTAATTATAAGGCTATGAGCGGTTTGCTTTTTAGCCGTTTTTTATTGTATTCGATATTGTTTGAAAGATATAAAATCAAAACATTGCCGATAGTTTTAATATTTTATTAATAATACTTGAAAATTAAATTTATATATGTTATACTATCTTTGTAAAAATTATCTATAGATTAAATTTTGAGGTGTCTTATGATTTATGTAGGTGTAGATGTCGGCGGAATGAGCATTAAAATAGGGCTTGTAAGCAGTGACGGTAAAATTTTGCTATCCAAAGCATTTGCAACAGAACAAGAAAAAGGTTTTAAAAGTATGTTCGCAAGAACGGCTGATATGATAAACGAGTTGATTGCGGAGGGTGGTTATTCTCTTATCGATTTGGGCGGTATCGGTATTGGGATTCCCGGTACTGTTGACAGCAAAAAGGGTATGATTGTTTCCGCTGTAAATATCGGTTGCAAAAACGAAAATTTGGTGGCAGAAATGTCGCAATATTTTAATGTTCCTATTGCTGTTGGTAACGATGCAAATATGGCAGCACTTGGCGAACAAAGATTCGGTGCGGGTAAAGGTCACGAAAATGTGGTAATGGTAACATTGGGTACAGGTATCGGCGGAGGTATTATCATTGACGGAAAACTTTACGAGGGCAACGGTGGAGCAGGCGGCGAAGTAGGACATCAAATTATCCGTATAGACGGCGAAAAATGTAATTGCGGAAGGCTTGGATGTTGGGAAAGATATGCATCCGCAACAGGTCTTATCAATCAAACTAAGCATGCTATGGCGGAAAATGCAAATAGCATTATGCACAAAATCGCAAATGAAAACGGCGGAGTTGACGGCAGAACTGCATTTTTGGCAATGGATGCGGGCGACCAAGCGGGCAAAGAGGTTTGCGAACAGTACATACATTATTTGACCGAAGGGCTTTTGAATTTAGGATACATTTTGCATCCTGAAATGTTTATAATAGGCGGAGGCATTTCTCACGAGGGGAAAAATGTAATGGAGCCGTTAAGACAAAAGCTTAATGAAAGTTTGGAACTAAGCGGTATGTTGCCTTATATCGAGGTTGTTCAAGCAAGCCTTGGTAATAGCGCAGGTATAATCGGTGCGGCTGCTTTGGTAATGTAATTTTAACGTTAATACCGATTTTCAATCGGTATTTAATCATTTTGCAGTATGGATAATAAACTTAAAGAGATACTTTTAAAGGTGGAAAAACCCGCACGCTATGTCGGTGGAGAATTTAATATGCCGGATATGAACAAACCTTGCTCAACAAGGTTGTGTTTATGTTTTCCGGAAATTTACGAAATCGGTATGAGTAATATCGGCGTAAGGATATTGTACCATTTATTAAATGATATGCAGGATATAGTTTGTGAGCGTTGTTTTGCACCTTTTGTGGATATGGGGGAACAATTAAAAGCGAACAATATCCCGCTTTTTTCTGTTGACAGCGGAAAACCATTATCGGAGTTCGATATCGTAGGAATGTCAATCGGTTACGAACTTTTATATACAAATGTTTTGTATATGTTGGATTTGGCAGGCATACCTTTTAGGGCAAAGGATAGACAAAATGGCAATTATCCGCTATTGATTGCAGGCGGACCATGTGTGGTAAATCCCGAGCCTTTTGCGGAGATATTCGATGCGATAATGATTGGAGAAGGGGAAAAGAATTTGAAAGAATTTACTCTTCTTTATGACGAGTGTAAAAAGCAGGGGATTTCAAAAAGTGCGTTTTTGGAAAAAGCCGCTTGTTTAGACGGGGTGTACATTCCGTCTAAAACATATCCTGTAGTAATAGATGGTAAAATTACAGGATTTACGGGCTGTGTAAAAAAGGCAGTTGTACAAGATTTGGATAAGGAATATTTCCCTACAAAAATACTTGTACCTAATATTGAGATTACACACGACAGAGCGGTGTTGGAACTTTACAGAGGTTGCAATAACGGTTGTAGATTTTGTCAAGCGTGTTTTTATTATCGCCCAATTAGAAGCAGAAGATTGCAAACTTTGTTGGAGCAAGGTAAGCAGCTAGTGGATAGTACAGGGTATAGTGAACTTTCCTTATCAAGTCTGTCGACAAGTGATTATGAATCGTTGCATGAGTTGATTTGCGGACTTAAAGCGGATGTTTGCAATGGTAATGTTCGACTTGCCATGCCGTCATTAAGGCTTGACAGTTATAAGTCGGAATATATGGGCAGTGGCAGACTTGGCTCGCTTACTTTTGCACCTGAAGCAGGAAGTCAAAGGTTGCGTAATGTAATAAATAAAAACATTACGGAAGAAAATATAAAAAATACAATAAAAAGTGCATTGGAGTACGGTTATACAGGTTTTAAACTATACTTTATGATTGGCTTGCCTACGGAAACTATTGAAGATTTGCAAGGTATAGTCGATATTGTTTTTCTTATTAAAGATATGGCAAAAGTTTACGGCAAAAGCAAACGTCCTGTTCAAATTACAGTTTCCACAAGTGTTTTTATACCAAAACCGCTTACACCTTTTCAGTGGGAAAGGCAAATCGATGAGCAAGAAATGCTTGCAAAACAGAGGTTCTTGATTGATAATCTTCATATAAAAAATGTACGTTATAATTGGCATAGTGCGGATAGCAGTATAATCGAAGCGGTTTTTTCACGCGGGGATAGGAGATTGCTTGATGTCATTGAGCAAGCGTATGTTTTGGGTTGTAAGTTTGATGGTTGGAGCGAAAGGTTTGATTTTGACAAATGGAAACAAGCTTTTGATAATGCGGGAATAAATATGAGTGATTACACTCGTGAATGGGAAGAGGACGAAATACTTCCTTGGGATTTTGTCGAACACGGGGTAACAAAAAAATATTTGCTTAGCGAAAGGCATAAGGCATACGACGGAGTTGCGACAAAGGCTTGCGGTAAAAACTCGTGTACCGGTTGCGGGGCAAACAAATTGGGACGGTGCTATTCATGAAAGTAATCGAGCACATTAAAAAAGGAAATATCAGCTATGTTTCCCACATAGATAGTATGCGTGTTTTACAACGTACATTGATTAGGGCAAACATAAATGTCAAGTTGTCCGAAGGGTTTAATCCTCATCCCGTTACATATACTTCCCATCCGTTACCTTTAGGGGTGGAAAGCGAGCAGGAATTTTTTGTGATTGCAAATGATGATATGTCGGCGGAGCAAGTTTTAAATGCTTTTAACAACAATATACCTAGCGGTATGCTTGCCGTAAAATGTTATGACTGTATAAAAAATCCTAACTTTGCTAAGAATGTAAATTATTGCGAATACCTGGTCAAAGGTAATTTTTTGCAGTATAAAAAAGAAATCGAAAATTTTCAAAACGAAAAATGTTGGTTAATCAAATACGATTTTAAAGGTACGGAAAAAGAGCAGGATATTGCACCTCTTATTCACAGCTTAAAAGTGTATAATAAAGGGTTAGTTATGATTATTGCTACAGGTAACCCTAATTTAAGACCGGATAGAGTTGTTTCAGCAATATGTGATAAATTGGCTTTGTCACAAAAAGCGTTTGATATAGTACGTACTAAGCAATTAGTAATAAATAATGATAAAATTTTGACAGCAGAAGAGTTTTTGCAGGAGTATATCAAATGAAAAATTTAATTATCGATACTCATATTACAGGTACACGGGTTTGCGTTGTGGAAAACGGAAACCTGACTGATTTTGCGATTGAAAAAACAAATTCTGAAAAATTGGTAGGCAACATTTATAAGGGAAAAGTTGTAAATGTACTAAAAGGTATGCAAGCTGTTTTTGTTGATATCGGTTTGGAAAAGAACGGCTTTTTGTATGGCGGAGATATTTGCGTAGACGGAAAAATGATATCTCATAACGGAACGAATGCACCTGACAAATTACCTTTAAAAGTCGGCGATATAATAATGTGCCAAGTGTTAAAGGAACAATTTGATACAAAAGGTCCAAGGCTAACAATGAATATCTCGCTTCCAAGCAGAGTTATCGTTATGGAGCCTTTTGTGGATTATATTGCTATTTCAAGGAAAATTGATAACGAGGACGAACGGGCAAGATTAGAGAGTTTGGTTTGCAAAAATCGTTCGGATAAGAGTGGTTATATTGTAAGGACAGAGGCTGAAACTTGCAGCGAGGAGGAAATCCTTACCAATATGCAAGAGCTTAATGAAAAATGGCAAAAAATCAAAAAAGATTATTTAACTTGTCCTAAATGTTCGTTAGTTCACAGCGAGGGAGACCTTGTAATACGCGCGGTAAGAGACTTTATGCGGGGGGATATCGATAAAATAATCGTCAACGATATGGGTGTATGCAAAATGTTGGAGTCAGAGTTTTCTTACGTTTTCGGTAAGAAAAAAGATATGTTCGAAGTTTATAACGGCTCGGATACTTTGACAAACCATTATAACTTAAATCCGCAAATCGATAAACTTTTAAAAAGGGAAGTTATGTTGTCAAACGGTGCATATCTTGTGATTGACAAAACGGAAGCTTTGACGGTTATCGATGTCAATACAGGTAAATATGTAGGGGATAAAAACTTGGAGGAAACGGTTTTTATAACCAATAAAATTGCTGCTATTGAAATTGCAAGACAAATAAGACTTAGAAATTTGGGCGGAATTATCATTGTAGATTTTATCGATATGAATAATGACGAACATAAGGACGAAGTTTTGAAAATTTTGGAACAAGAACTTAAAAAAGATAGGCTTAAATGTACTTTGGTAGGTATGACCGATTTGGGACTTGTTCAAATTACACGTAAAAAGATGCGTAGCAGAGTTATGGATACAATGCTTCAAATTTGTCCTTATTGCGGCGGAGATGCTTATGTTCATTCGCCTGAGCATATTATTATGCGTATACGTGATTATTTGTACGAAATATTTAAAGATGATAGTATTTTGGCAGTTAAACTTACTGTGAATCCTATTATTTTCAGCAAAATGTTTTCGTTAAATTTGTTTGAAAAGGAACTTGCAACCGTGTGGGAAAATATTCGTATTTATCTTATACCAGACCCTCTATATCATATCGAAAAGTTTAGTTGTGAAAGGGTGCGTTCGGGTATTATCGAGCTTCCGGACAATGCAAAACTATTGTACTAATTTTTATAACTGTTTAGATAATCTATTAAATAATAATATTGCTTATTAGAATGACTTGCAAATAAACTATCGAAAATCGGTACTATTTGGTTAATATTTTAGAAATATTTATACAAGCACGTAGATATTAAAATTGTCTAAGTGCTTTTTTATTAGTTATTTTATAAACAAATAATTATTAATCTATTGTATTTCGATTAGGATTTGAAGGTTAATTTTAGGTTTAATAGTAAAAGATTTATCGATTGTTATAAAAACCCTAAATAAATATATAATAAAAATTAAACAAATTTTAAATAAACTTTAAATATTGTTTGACAAAAAGTAAAATTTATGGTAAATTTGTTGTAGCCGCATAATAAGGGCCCTAAGTATGCTGTAATGGCATCCCCGATTTTGTTTAGCGAGACTGGGTAGAGGAGGTAAAGTGTAATGTACGCAATCGTTTTAACAGGTGGTAAGCAATACAAAGTTGAGCAAGATACAATCATTAAAGTTGAAAAACTTGATGCAAACGTTGGAGATAGTGTTGAACTTGATGTATTGATGATTTCCGATAATGGTGCTGTGAAAGTTGGCAATGATATTAAAAAGGCTGTTGTTAAAGCTGAAGTTATAGCTCAAGATAAAGCAAAGAAAATCAACATTTTCAAGTATAAAGCTAAAAAGAATATCAGAAAACGTCAAGGTCATCGTCAACCATTTACGGCTCTTAAGATTACTGCTATAGAGGCTTAATCAATGACAAGTGTTAAAGTTGTAAAACAAAATGGTAGCATTACCGAAGTAACTTGTGATGGACATACCGGATATGGTGTCAGTGGAGAAGATATTGTTTGCAGTGCGTTATCGTCAATCGTGCAAACGGCTATGCTGGGAGTACTTAGTGTTGCAGGTGTAAATATGCAGTTTGACAGGTGCGACGAGGAAGGTTATTTAAAGTTTACTATACCAAATAACATTACTCAAAAACAACGCGAAATTTGCGATAATATTTTAGATACTATGCTGTTGGGTATTTCGGATTTGTATCAAGGTTTTTCGGATTTTATTGAATTGGAGGTACAATAATATGTTTATTAATATACAATTATTCGCTCATAAGAAAGGTGTAGGTAGTTCAAGGAACGGACGTGACAGCGAGGCTAAGAGATTAGGCGTTAAACGTGCGGATGGTCAATTTGTTAAAGCCGGTAATATATTGGTTAGACAAAGAGGAACTAAATTCCACCCAGGAATGAATGTTAGCATCGGTAAAGATGATACATTGTTTGCTCTTGTTGACGGAATAGTTAGATTTGAAAGAAAAGGTAAGGATGATAAACAAGTTAGTGTTTATGCAGAAAAGTAATAATACTTAAATAAAAAAAGCAAGCGCTTTTAAGCACTTGCTTTTTTTATGTTTGCATAGATAGAATTATTGGTATTTATTTTTTTATAAATAATATTAAACAGATTTTGATTGTAAGTATTAGTTTGTATAATATTTTTTTATATGTTTTTATTCCTTACGATTCAATTTACAAGAAATGTATTTATTAGTCAATTTATTTCTAATGTTTCATAGCTATGATATTCTATGGATAATAAAAATACACCCTGAAACATTTAGTTTTGGGGTGTTGCTTTTTGTGTAAAGTTTAAAGTAGGCAAAAAGTGCCGTTCACTGCAATAATCCTATCAAAAATCGGGACTATTGGGGGTAAAAAATTGCCGTTAATGTAAAGTTTGGGTACATGGAATAAGTATATCTATGTACATATTATATGTATATTTTAAACTAAAAAGTAAGATAATGTCAACGTTATGATAAAGGTTTTGTAAACTCTTTACTTTAAGCATACAAAAATTATATATTCAAACTCAAAAAATCCTCAATTTTGTACATAGATATACTTATTCTATGTTAGACAAAAACGGAGGTTTTATTATGGCAAAGATAATAAAAAGAGCGGGAATGATATTTTTTGTGTCAGTAATATCTTGTCTAATAGCTTTGGGGTGCGTAATGACAATGCAAGTTACGGATAGTAGCAATAACGGCATTGTAAATGCAGACACACAAAATAATATTTATACTAGCCAAAATAATGAGGACGGCAGTTATACTGTGCCAAAGGCAGAGGTACCCGAAGTACCTAAAGCAGATTATGAATTTAATTTAACACATAAAAGTGATTGTAATAATACTGCAGAATGTACTTGCAAACAAGATTCATGGAATGAAGCAAATGCTTTATCGATAGCCACAGATAAAATAGTCAAAGTGACTTTGCAAGAGGATTGGCTTGCAAAAAATGATGCAAATCATAGTTTTGGTATGGGCAGTGCTTTTGCTACAAAAGGCTTTATATATGTTTTATCGCAAGCTAAAATCATACTTGATTTAAATGGTTTTGATATTGATAAAAAATTTGATAGTACTTTGGAGGATGAATATTTACCTGTATTTTTTGTTTATGGAGAACTAAGTATAATGGATAGTTCGTATAATCGTTTAGAAGTTCAAAATGTATACAATGCCTATAAAGACAATCAAAATAATTTAGTTCAAAATTTGAAAACTTTACCGTTTGGCAGGATAAATGGGGGTGCAACTCATGGAAATGGTGGTGCAATAAATACCCCATCTAGTGCTGAATATCGTCCTGTGATTAATATTTACGGAGGCATTATCTCAGATAATTATGCTGGTACAGGTGGGGGAATAAATATTTATTCTAATTCAACTTTAAATATTTTTGATGGAATAGTTGTGGATAATCATGCAACTGTTAATGGTGGTGGAATTTCATCAAACGGTAATATTAATATCTATGGTGGAATCATAGCAGCTAATCAATGCAGTGTCAGCGGTGGCGGAATTTATTCTTATAATAACAGCAAAATAAATTTATATAGCGGAACAATATGTCAAAACACCTCTAAGTCTGGTGCAGGCGCAGGAATTTATGTGTTAGTTTCAGAATTGAATATGTATGGTGGAGAAGTTTCATATAACCATGGTAATTACGCGGGAATTAGATTAACCGGAAATCATCAAAATGGAATAGTCACAGGATGGGCATATTTTAATATGTATGGAGGAAAAATATGCAATAACGAAAGTACTGCTTTCGGCGGAGGTCTGATACTTCATGATGCATCTTATGGGAAAATTTATGATGGCGAAATAAGTTATAATAGCTCCTTGAACGATTCCGGCGGTGTTTTGGTGTGGAATAATTCTTTCCTAGAAATGTATGGTGGTAAAGTTCATAACAACCAAGTTAATTATACTGCTAAGAACGAACATAATGTAGGTGGTGGGGTGTTTGTAGGCGAAAGGTCGGATATGATAATGTATGGTGGCGAAGTTTATGAAAACTTTATTTATAGCTCAATTAATCAACCGGTTCGTGGTGGCGGTATAGGTATTATAGGTTATTCTTCTTTGCATTTAAAAGGTGGAATAATAAGAAATAATAAAGCGGAAGAATCTAACGGTGCTTTGGGTGGCGGTGTATATTTTGATTCAATAAGCCGTTTAATTATGAGTGGCGGAAGTCAAATTTACGGAAATACAGCGAATTCACAATCTTCTAATATTTATTTATTAAAAGATTGTGTGATTGAAGTTAATGATTCATTGGCTTACAGCGATAAAGCAACTCATGTTGGTGTAAAGCTTGCAAGTGATTACGGGGATAATGCGTTTACTTTTAAATATGGTGTTAAAAATTCTGGAGTTGCTCCTAATAGATATTTTTATTCCGATGATAATTTAGTCCCTATTTATGAAAATAAAGAAGTGAAAATGCAAGCTGCCACAACCGATAATCCTTTGCCTACAATTACGAAAACTTGGAGTTGGGATGGTGTAACCAATGGAAATAGTAACTTGATGTCGGCAACAGTTACATATAGCGGTACACCTTTTGTAATAAAATTACAAAATCAAAACTTTTATAAGCAAGGTGTTACTATTGGTAGCGATTCTTTTTCCGTTACAGATGCGGGGGCATATTCCTTTTACACTACAGAAAATTGTACTAATCCTATTTTTACCTTTACAATCTTGCCGGCAGAAGTAGACATAAAATGGGAAAACTCGGAGCTAGTATATAACGGAGGCAGTCAAAAGCCAACAGCATATATAGCCGAAGACCCTAACTGCAAGGTAACCGTAATAGGAGAACAAATAAACAGCGGTAGCGGATATGTAGCAACTGCAACAGGGTTGAGTAACAAAAACTATAAGATAAATAGCTCAACAATGAACAAAATGTTTAGCATATCAAAAGCCAAGTTGGAAAAGCCAAAGGGTAGCGGTACATTTGAGTATGACGGAAGTGAAAAAGAGTATATTCCAAACGGCTATAACAATGTAACAATGAATATAACAGGTAATAAAGCAACAGCAGTAGGTAATTATAACGCAACAATATCACTAAAAGATAAACATAACTATATGTGGAATGACGGAGGAGTAGAGGATATAATATTATCCTACTCTGTAACATTGACTCCGCCTGTAGATGAGGATGATAGTGAGTATAAGTTTATCTATATAGATAATGAGGACGGAAAGCAAGTAAGAAAGACATACAAGCAAGGAGGTTTGGTACATGGTATAAACGATAGCGGAGTAAACGGCGGAAAATTGGTAATAGGCAATGTAAAGCCGAACACAAGTGTAAAAAGCTTTATACAAACCTTAGGATTTGAGCAAAGCAAAATAACAATAAAGGACAGCAAGGGAAAGGATATATTTAAGGACGGAAACCCTGTAGATACAAGTAAGTTTGATAACGGCAAAGAACTAGCAGTAGGAACAGGATGGCGTGTAGAGTACCAAAACAACGGAAATACGGAGGCAATATATATATCTGTACTAGGCGACGTAAACGGAGATGGACGGATAAGCGCAAGCGATGTTACATACCTAAGACAAATAGCAAGTGACAACGCGTTATACGAAAGTTTGAGCGTGGAAAAGAAACTAGCAAGTATGGTAATAAACAAAGGCAATGTGACAAGCGCGGATGCGGAAATAGTAAAAAATGTAATAAACAAAATGTTTGGAATAGATATTTTCTTTTAAGAAAACAAATAAAAAAGCTCGAGAAATCGAGCTTTTTTATTTGTCATATATTAGTATATATTACGAGTAATAATATATTCTAATACATTTGTCAAGCTGTAAAACAAAAAGTTTTACGATTATTTTTTGTCTGCTTAAATGCTATAATTATTTTTTAAACGGTTGAAATTCCTTATCTATCAATCCGTCGCATAATTCTTCGTGTTTTGCAACAATACCTGATTTTACGATAGTTTGTCCATACTTTGCACGAATTTTGTCTATTGATTTATCTAAATCTTCGCGTTTGGTGTGAGGTTTGTCAAAAAAACTTGCTTGCCTTACTTCGCTTGGAGAAAGTTTATATGTGTACACGCCAAGTTGTCGTATTGGCGGAGCTTTTTTGAAATCGTGTAATGATACCAGCAAATTCATTGCTTCCTCTGCAATGTCTTGGGCGTTACATGTAGAATATCCCAAAAGATTGTTCTTGTGCGTTCCGTCCAAAGAACAATATCGTATGCTTATCCCGATACCATTTGCTATAAGCTTGTGCTTTCGAAGTCTTATAGCAACCATTTCCGCAAGAGATGTTATAACTGCCTCCGCTTCGCTAAGATTTGTGACATCAAATGGTGTTGTTGTGCTGTTGCCTACGCTTTCGGGTACGTGTTTGTCATCTGCTAAGCGTATTTCCTCTGTTTCTATGCCGTTTGCGTAAGCATGTAGTTTTTTACCGTTTATGCCGATATATTGTTGCAGTGTTTTTTCGTCGTATATTGCAAGGTCTCCAATAGTATTAATGCTTAGCTGTTTAAATAGTTTTGCGGTTTTTCGCCCTACCATCAGCAAATCGGAAACAGGAAGTCCCCAAATTATATCTTTATAATTATTTTCATCAATTACTGTAACTGCATCTGGTTTTTTGTAGTCGGAGCCTAGTTTTGCAAATATTTTGGTAAAAGATACGCCAACGGAAATAGTTATTCCCAATTCCTTTTTCACCCTCTCTCGCAATGTATTTGCTATTTGTTCGCCACTGCCAAATAGTTTTGTTGACTGCGTGCAGTCCAGCCAACATTCGTCAATGCCGAAAGATTCCACTTTATCGGTATATTCGCTGTATAAAGCAAAAAGGCGATTGCTTATCGCTACATATTCGTCATAATGAGGCGGTACAAAAACAATATCCGGACATTTTTGCTTGGATTGCCAAATTGGCTCGCCCGTTTTTACGCCTGCTTTTTTTGCAGCTTCGGATTTTGCAAGCACAATACCATGCCGTTTTTCGGGATTTCCGCAAACGGCAACAGGTTTATCTTTTAATTCCGGATTTAACATAATTTCAACCGATGCGTAAAAGTTGTTTGCATCGCAGTGAAGAATAGTTGGCATATATACCTTTTTTGCAAAATTTATAACAATTTGTTATTAAAATACAATTTTATAACGAGTAATTTTATGATTTATTTTAAAATATTTATTTTATATTTAAGCTTTTTTACAATTAAAAAATTGTAATTGTTAATTATAGTATAACGTATTTTTTAATAAAATACAAGTGTGTACACTATAAAATTGTAATCGTTTTTTTATATCAAACAAACTTATGGATGTTTTTATAAGTGATAATAAATCTCTGAAAAGTGGAATATTTGAAACAATTCGACAAATTTAGCAAAAATACTGCTACATTTATCTGCGTTATGTGGATAAATGCTAATTTTTGACAATACTACTTGCTTTATTAGATAATATAGTGTATACTATAATAAATAATGATACGACAAAACTTTTAATTTAATTTTGTGTGTGATATAGATTGCAATTATATTGGGCATAAAATTAAATAAACAGTAATGTATTAACAAAAAACAAAATATAATAGTTGTGATATAATTTTAATTGTTGTTATAATCGTTTGAATATTTATTGGGGCGATTTATTTAAAAATTATAACGGAGATAGAAATGAAAAAAGTTACTAAGGCTGTTATACCTTGTGCAGGTTTCGGTACACGCTTTTTGCCAATTACAAAAGCTGTGCCAAAGGAAATGTTGCCAATCGTAGATACGCCTTCTTTGGATATTATTGTAGATGAATGTATAAATAGTGGTATTACGGATATTTTGATAGTATTGGGCAAAAATAAAAAATGTATAGAAGATTTTTATGATTACGCACCTGAACTTGAAAAAATCTTGTCTAAAGCAGGTAAAGCCGCTCAAATAAAAGTTATTAATAATTTGGCAGATAAAGCAAATTATTTTTATTGCAGACAAAAGGAAATGAACGGCTCTGCCATGGCAGTACTTGCGGCAGAAGCTTTTGTGGGTAGTGAGCCATTTGCCGTAGTATACGGAGATGATATTGTATTTAACGGCGATAAATTGCCGGCAATCGGTCAAATGATTGAGGCTTATTACACGACCGGTAAAAGTATTTTGGGAGTGCAAGAGGTTGAGGCTAAGGAAGCAATCAAATACGGTGCTGTAATAAAAGGCCAACAAAAGGGCAGATATTGCGAAATGAAAGGTGTAATTGAAAAACCTGCATTGGAGGATTTGCCGTCAACATTGGTGTCCTTAGGCAGATATGTGCTTACTCCCGATGTTTTTGATTATATCAGAAACACCAAGCCCGCAAAGAACGGCGAAATTTATTTGACGGATACAATCAACGATATGGCAAAGTCAGTTGGTGTTTATTCGTATGAATTTGAGGGTAGAAGATATGACACCGGAGACAAATTCGGATATTTGCAAGCCAATATCGAGTATGGCTTGAGAAATAACGAGATTGGCGAAAGTCTTACAAAATATATAAAAGAACTTGCAAAGAACTTATAAAATAAAAGTTGCATATAATGTCTATTTTTTAAAATATAGGCATAATAGAGTTTTTGTTATTAAAAAGTTGTTAAAAATATAATTAGATTAAATGTAGTGATAAACTTAGGTTGAAGGAGTTTTGGATGTTTGGTATTTTATGTGCAATTGCAACTGAAACTATTATTGGAATAGTTGCAATTATTGTTATAATTTTGTCTGTTGGCATAATTGTGGCTACTGCTGTCAGAAACTATTTGTTGCATAAAAAAATGATTGCTGAAAATGGCGGAGACGAAAGCTTTATAAACAATGACGAGGCGCAGGAAATAGATGAGATTAACGAAAATCTAGATGAAGTTAAAGAGAATATAGCAGAGATTACTGCTCAAGACGAAATTAATGCCGCAGAGATAGATATCGACGATGTAAAAAGCGAATTTTCAGACGGCGAAGCGGAAGAGTTTGGAGAAGTTCAACAAATAGCTTTTTCAAATGCGGCAGACAGCGATATCAATGTTGCGTCTGACGATATAAAAAGTGCGGAAATAGAAGATAATCCAATGGAAGAGTTACAGGAAAGATTGGCAGATAAATAACAAAATGTTATATAGTATGAAATTATAAAACAAACTGCAATAAAATGCAGTTTGTTTTTTTTACAGATAGAGACAAACTATTTGTATTGATAAACAAGTTGGGGATAACTGTTGTAAATGGATTTAAAGAATATAAAAAAAATTGCGGCATTCTTCATAACGTGGAAAAATGTGCAAAAAAAAGAGTAATACTTGTTGAAAAAGCTTGATTTTATTATGAATATTATTATATCTGCATTGTGTAGATTGATTGTATTATAGATTATTAATCGGGATGTTAAGTCCTTTGTGCTCTAAAATAATCGGCATTTAAAATTGGCACAATCATATTTGATTTTTTGCTATTTTGACAATTATTGTTGCAGCCAAATATGGGCTATAGGAAAGCAATAAGGGTAATTTACCAAAATTTGTTGAGGAAAATAAAATAAATGAGACTTTTTCTATTGACAATGACGATAAAAATTGCTAGAATACTAATGTACACTATATTATAGATAAAATATTTATTATAATTATATAGGCGTTATAAAATAAAATTCGTTAACAATAAAACAAAATATATAATTGCATAGAAATACGGAGGTTACTATGAACAGAAAAATTACGATTATTGGTGCAGGTAGTGTTGGAGCGTCTATCGCTTATACTGCTGTAGTAAAAGGTGTTGCAAGCGAAATAGTGCTTATCGACATCAACAAGGACAAAACGTTGGGAGAGGCTATGGATATCCGTCAAGGTATTCCGTTTTGCACACCATGTGATATTTATGCAGGAGATTATCCGGATGCAGAGGGAAGTGACATTGTCGTTATTACTTCGGGTATCCCAAGAAAACCGGGTCAATCGCGTATCGATTTAACTCAAACAAATGTAAACATTATAAAAGATATTGCTAAAAATATCGTTCCTTATGCAAAGGACGCTTTATATGTTATCGTAAGTAACCCCGTAGATATAATGACTTATGTGTTTACAAAAGTTTCGGGTATTCCAGAGGAGAGAGTTTTCGGCTCAGGTACTTTGCTTGATACTTCAAGATTGCGTTCAAGTTTGGCAGACCATTTAGCTGTAAGCCAAAAGAGTATTCACGCTTATGTTTTGGGTGAGCATGGCGACAGTTCTTTTGTGCCTTGGTCTATCGCTCAAGTTGGTTGCGTAAATTTAGTAGACTACAAAAACAAGTTTAGCTGCAAAGACCAAAAAGAGTTTGATTTTGACAAACAAGAAATCGAAACTTATATGAAAAAATCCGGTGGTATGATTATTCAAAGAAAAGGTGCAACTTTTTATGCTATCGCAATTAGCGTTTGTCATTTGTTAGAGTGTATTTTCTCTCAAAGCAACACTGCAATGACTGTATCTTCGATGATGCACGGCGAATACGGCATAGAAGATGTATGCTTAAGCATTCCGTTTATCGTAGGACCGGATGGTATTTGCGGTAAGATTTTACCGGATTTGACACAGGAAGAAATCGAGAAGTTGCATAATAGTGCAAATATGCTAAAGAGTGTTATTGCTCAAATCGAAATTTGATAGTGTAGTTTGTGGCTTGTAATTAATAAGTTTGAGTAAAACAAAAATTTTTGAATTTTGTTTTAAGATATTGCAAATCAAATTTTGATATTGCAAACAAAAATCAGTTTAAGATTTTATTATCAGTGGAGGTAATATGATTTATAGTTATTATCCTGGCTGTACCCTAAAGACAAAAGCTAAAGAGCTTGACATTTATGCACGTAAGTCACTTGAAGCTTTGGGTATAGAGATTGAGGAGCTTGATAATTGGCAATGTTGCGGAGGAGTTTATCCTTTGGCAAAAGACGAAATCGCTACTAAATTGTCATCAATCAGAACATTGAATCAAGCAAAAGAGCTTGGTCGTCCGCTATTGACACTATGTTCTGCTTGCCATCATGTTTTGACCCGTGTCAATAATGATATGAAGACAAATAGCGATATAAATATGCGTGCAAACAATTATTGCGCATTTGATGAGCCTTACAATGGCGAAACCCAAGTAATTCACTTTTTGACATTGCTTAAAGAGGTTGTCGGTTTTGATAATTTGGCAAAAAAAGTGGTTAATCCTTTAAAAGGTCGCAAAATCGGCGCTTACTATGGTTGCTTACTTTTAAGACCTAGTAACGAGCTTGCATTTGACGACCCTGAAAATCCTTCTATATTAGAGAATTTTATAAAGGCATTGGGTGCGACTCCTGTAGTATATCCATTCCGTAACGAATGTTGCGGCGGGTACATATCGGTAACAAATAAAAGTCAAGCAGCCAAAAATGTAGATAAAATTGTTGCATCCGCAAAATATAAGGGCTGTGAACAATTAATAACAGCTTGCCCGCTTTGCATGTATAATTTGAATGCAAATGCAGGTGCGGATAAAATCGAAGTTAAATACTTTACGGAGCTTTTAGCGGAAGCTTTGGGCGTGAAGTAAGGAGGGCGAAATGAAAAAAGATATGGAACTTGCAAATGAAGTGATTCGTATCAGCGGTGCAAACCCTATCAGATGTATGAAATGCGGTAAATGCTCTGCATCCTGTCCTTCATTTAATGAGATGGAATATGCCCCACACAAGTTTGTGGATATGGTTGTACACGGCAGAATAGAAGAACTTATGGAAAGCAAATCGATTTTTCATTGTTTGAGCTGTTTTGCGTGTGTGGAAAGATGCCCTAGAGGAGTTGAGCCTGCCAAAATTGTTGAGGCTATCAGAGTGGTAAAACAAAGACAAATCGGCGAGAATTATTTGGATGCAAATGATATTCCTGCTATTGTTGACGAGCAAATTCCACAACAAGCATTGGTAAGTGCTTTTAGGAAATTCAAGAAGTAAGGAGAGAACAAAAGTGCTAAAGATAGGTGTATTTGTATGTTGGTGCGGTAGCAATATTGCAGCAACTGTAGATGTAAAACAAGTTGTCGAAGCGGTTAAGTTGCAACAAGGTGTTGTTTTTGCAACAGATTACCAATATATGTGCTCGGAAGCAGGACAACTTATTATGCGTAATGCGATAGAAGAATATAAACTTGACGGTGTAGTTATTTGTTCATGTTCTCCAAGAATGCACGAGGCTACATTCCGTAAAAATGCGGAAAGAGCAGGTCTTAACCCATTTATGGTTGAGATTGCAAACATTCGTGAACATTGTTCTTGGATACATAAGGATGTGGAAGAAGGCACTATCAAGGCGATTGCACTTGCAAACGCTGCGATTGCAAAAGTTAAATTGAATGCTCCGCTTATCAGTGGCGAGAGCGGTGTTACAAAAAGAGCGTTGGTTATCGGCGGTGGTATTGCAGGTATTCAAACTGCACTTGACATTGCGGAGGCCGGTTTCCAAGTGGATATCGTGGAAAAAAGTCCTACAATCGGCGGTAACATGGCAAAGCTTGACAAGACTTTCCCTACACTTGACTGTTCGGCATGTATTTTGACCCCTAAAATGGTGGATGCAGCTGCTAATCCTAATATTGAGTTGCTTACATACAGTGAAGTGGAAAAAGTAAGCGGTTTCGTAGGTAATTTTAAAGCTACAATCCGTAAAAAAGCAAGATATATCAATACCGATTTGTGTACAGGTTGCGGAGACTGTATGTCAAAGTGTCCGTCCAAAAAAGGCAAAAACGAGTTTAACTGCGGTTTAAATAACAGACCTGCTATCTACATTCCGTTTGCTCAAGCAATACCTAATGTTGCTGTTATAGACCCTGTACAATGTATAAAAATAACAAAGGATAAATGCGGATTATGTCAAACTGTATGTTCGGCTAAGGCTATCGACTATAAGCAACAAGACGAGATAATCGAAAGAGAGTACGGTGCAATCGTTGCTGCTACAGGTTATAAGCCAATTAAGCTTGATAAGTTTGACGAGTATGGCTACAGCCAAAGCAAGGATGTCATCACAAGTTTGGAGCTTGAAAGATTGATGAACGCGGCAGGCCCTACAGGTGGTAAACTTGTTAAACCAAGCGATGGTTCTCATCCTCATACAATTACTTTTATTCAATGTGTTGGCTCAAGAGACATAAGCGGCAGAGGTAAATGCTATTGCTCTAAAATTTGCTGTATGTACACTGCAAAACACGCAATGCTTATCCGTGATAAATACCCTGACGTAAACGTAAACGTATTTTATATTGATGTACGTACTCCCGGTAAAAACTATGACGAGTTTTATCGCAGAGCGGTTGAAGAATATAATGTAAATTACATAAAAGGTCAAGTTGGTAAAGTATATGAAAGCGACGGACACCTTGTATTGCAAGCAAGCGATTTGCTAAACAACGAGCAAATTTTGGTAAACAGCGATATGGTTGTTTTGGCTACTGCAATCGAGGCTGACGAGTCCGCTAAAAAGGTAGCATCAATGCTTACTGCAAGTATTGATACAAACAATTTCTTGACCGAAGCTCACGCTAAGTTAAGGCCGGTAGAAAGCCCTACAGCGGGTATATTCCTATCCGGTGTTTGCCAAGGTCCAAAAGATATCCCTGAGACAGTATCTCAAGCAAGTGCTTGTGCTGCTAAGGTTATCGGACTTTTGAGCAAAGCTAAATTGGTTACAAATCCTTGTGTTGCTCACAGCGACGAATTGTTGTGTAACGGTTGCTCAAACTGTGCAAATGTTTGTCCTTACGGTGCAATCGGGTATGAAACTAAACTTATTAACGACCACGGAATCAGAGAGAACAGAAGAGTTGCCGTTGTTAACCCTGCTTTGTGTCAAGGCTGTGGTGCTTGTACGGTTGCTTGCCCATCCGGTGCTATGGATTTGTTTGGTTTCTCAAATAGTCAAATTATGGCGGAGGTAGAAGCAATATGCAAGAAGTAAAAGATTTTAAACCTACAATAGTAGCGTTTTGTTGCAACTGGTGCAGTTATGCGGGTGCGGACCTAGCCGGTTCAAGCAGATTGTCATATCCTGCGGATGTCAAAATTATTAGAGTACCTTGTTCCGGTCGTGTAAACCCAATGTTCATACTTAAAGCTTTTGAAAGAGGTGCAGACGGTGTTATTATTTGCGGTTGTCATCCGGGAGATTGCCATTACAGCACAGGTAACTATTACACAAGAAGAAGACTTGCACTTTTGTACAGTATGTTAGATTATATGGGTATCGAAAGAGGTCGTACACGTGTGGAATGGGTATCTGCGGCAGAAGGTGTTAAATTTTCTACAGTTATGAACAAGTTCGTTGAAGACATCAGGGCTTTGGGCGAATGTGTTAAATTAGGAGATATAAGATGCAAGGATTAGAATTGAAATTAAAAGAAAGATTACAAAAACTTTTGGATGACGGCACTGTAGACTGTGTTATCGGATGGACAAAAGGCGAATTTATTTATGATGTAACTCCTGCAATCTTTACAAAGGAAAGTGGACTTGACGGCTTTGTTTACAATAGTTTTTGCGGGGCTAATTTGAGCAAGTATTTGGTTTCTCAAATTACAAGCGATAAAAAGTTTGCAGTAATTTTAAAGCCTTGCGATACATATAGCATGAATCAACTTATTACCGAACACAGAGTAAATAGGGATAATATTTATATTATCGGTGTAGGTTGCAGTGGTCATATAGACATTGACAAAGTTAAAGCACAAGGGGTAAGCGGTATTACCAATGTTATAGATAATGATAATAATATAATTATTAATAGCATTTACGGCGATAGCAAAATCGAAAAAGCAAGCGTATTGCTTTCAAAATGTCAATCTTGCAAGGGCTCGGAACTTAAAATATCCGACGAAATTATAGGCGAGGGTATTAAAACCCCTACTTGCGATGAAAGATTTGACGGCGTTAAAAAACTTGAGGCTATGACCGCAGATGAAAGATTTGCTTTTTGGAAATCCGAGCTTTCAAAGTGCATAAGGTGTAATGCTTGCCGTAATATTTGCCCTGCTTGTACTTGTCGTACTTGTGTGTTTGACAATGCAAGAAGCAATGTAGCTGCAAAGGCAAATGCTACCGAGTTTGAAGAAAAAATGTTTCATATTATAAGAGCATTCCACGTTGCAGGCAGATGTACAGACTGCGGCGAGTGCTCAAGAGTATGTCCTCAAAGCATTCCGCTACACTTGTTGAATAGAAAGTTTATCAAGGATATCAACGAGTTTTACGGGGATTATCAAGCAGGCGAAGAGTCAAATCAACGCAATCCGCTTGTAAACTTTACGGAAAGCGATATCGAGGCTACTGTTATAAGCGATAAGGAGGGTAAATAATGAAAAAATTAGCGTTATCTAACCTTAATAGTTTATACAATGCTATTAACGATAAAATGAAGTTATATTTGCCTATCGAAAATAACGGCGCAGTTAATTTTGGCGAGTACAGCGATGGAGCAAATGTTAACCTTAACAAAATGACAATAAAAAGTGCAAAAGATGCGTTTTTCCCTCAATGTGAAGATTTGTCTAACTTTAAAAAGGATGGCAAACATATTATCGTAGAGCAAGGGGAACTTGTTTCCGAAAATTTTGTAATCTTTGGTGTTAGGGCTTGCGATGTAAGAGCTTTTCATATCTTGGATACAGTATTTTTGGAAGGGTATCTTGATACTTTTTACGAGGCAAGACGCAAACATGGTATTGTTATTTCGTTAAGTTGCAATAAGCCTGAAGAAAGCTGTTTTTGCACCAACTTTGGTATTGACCCTGCAGAGCCTAAGGGCGATGTGGAGAGTTACATAACAGACGGCTATATGTATTTTAACCCTGTTACTCAAAAAGGTACAGAGTTTATGACACAATTTGACAGTTTGTTTGAGAATAGCGACGAAAAAGCTGTTAAAGAGTTGCAAGTGAAGATACGTGAGACAGTAGGAAAATTACCTCTTTCCAATTTGCCTTTAAACGAGTTTGGCGGAGATAAGTTGGATGCTTTGTTCAATAGACCCGAATGGCAAGGTTTATCCGAAAGCTGTATAGGTTGCGGTACTTGTACTTATGTATGTCCTACTTGTCAATGTTACGATGTTAAAGATTATAAGACGAATACAGGCGTAAAAAGATTCCGTTGCTGGGACTCTTGTATGAGAAAAGACTTTACAATGATGGCACATGGTACTAACAGACCTAGTCATTTGCAAAGATTCCGTCAAAGGTTTATGCACAAACTTGTATATCATCCTGCAAATCACAATGGCGAGTTTTCTTGCGTAGGTTGCGGAAGATGTGTGGCAAAATGTCCTGTTTCCATGAATATCGTAAAAGTTATGAAAACTTTGGGAGGTAATAAATAATGAGTGAAATTATAAAAGACGAATTAGTACCTCATGTTGCAAAAGTTATAAGTGTACGTACGGATACAAACGATGTTAAAACATTTGGCGTTGTTGGGATTGATGGTAGCATAATGTTTGACCATAGACCGGGCCAATGTGCAATGGTATCTATACCCGGTGTAGGGGAAGCGATGTTCTCGATTACTTCATCTCCAACAAATACTCAGTTTAAAGAGTTTTCTATAAAAAGATGCGGTATTTTAACCGAGGCTATTCATCAGCTAGAGGTTGGGGACGAAATTACAGTTCGCGGACCTTACGGAAAGCCTTTTCCTGTAGACGATGCTTTTGCTAAAAAGAATTTGCTATTTATTGCAGGTGGTATCGGTATCGCTCCGTTGCGTTCGGTAATAAACTATGTAAGAGCAAACAGAGATAATTACGGTCATGTTGATGTGCTTTATGGTGCAAGAAGCTCCGGAGATTTGGTTGACTACGAAGAAATGACCAAAGAATGGGCTAACGACAAAGACTTTAATGTTTATGTTACTATTGACAGACCGGAAGACAGTTGGGGCGGACATGTAGGTTTTGTTCCTGCATATTTAAAAGAGTTGGCTTTTGACAATAACCGTACAGCTGTTATCTGCGGACCTCCTATCATGATTAAGTTTGTACTTCAAGGTTTGATTGAAATGGGATTTGATAAAACTCAAGTTTACACTACACTTGAACTTAAAATGAAGTGCGGTATCGGCAAATGCGGAAGATGTAATATTGGCTCCAAATTTGTTTGCAAAGACGGTCCTGTGTTCAGATGCGACGAAATTGACGAACTTCCGAACGAATATTAATGCTTTTATTTGATATTAAAATGTAGAGTTTGAAATTTGTTTTTTAGTATTAAGATTAAAAACAGTTTATAAAACTTGATATTTTAACAACTTAAATCAAGGAAAAAAATAAAATTATATATAAAATATCCGCCCAAAATACAGCGCATTAAAAACTTGCGTTTGGTCGGATAAAAACGCAAGTTCGGCTAAAAAGTGTCGATTTTTGAAAAGAAAATCTCGCCGATAGGTCGCAATTAGCGGAGAAAAAAGAGGATGATATTATGAATGAAATGGTAAATATTTACATAATGGGTAAGTTGTACAGTGTACCGGCAGAGCTTACAATTATGAATGCTATGGAATATGCTGGGTACAAACATATTCGCGGTTGTGGGTGCAGAGCAGGTTTTTGCGGTGCTTGTGCCACAATTTACAGAATTGCAGGAGAGAGTGAATTGAAGTTTGCTTTGGCTTGCCAAACTAAGGTTGAAAATAATATGTATATTGCAAATATCCCTTATTTTCCAACTCAAAAGGTTCAATATGACATTAACGAGATTAAGCCTACCGAGCAAATTATGATGCAATTATATCCTGAAATATACAGTTGTATCGGTTGCAATGCTTGTACTAAAGCTTGCCCTCAAAACTTAAAAGTTATGCAATATATTGCTTACGCTCAAAGAGCTGAATTTGCAAAATGTGCGGAAGAGTCTTTTGACTGCGTATCTTGCGGTATGTGCTCAAATAGATGCCCTGCAGGTATTTCTCATAGACTTGTATCATTGCTTGCAAGACGTCTTAACGGCAAGTACATTATGCCTAAGAGTGAGCATTTGGAAAAAAGAGTAAACGATATTTTAAACGGCGAATATCTTGATATGCTTGAGAAAATCGCAAATAAGCCTTTAGCTGAAATTGAAGAGCTTTACAATAACCGTGATATGGAACAAAAATAAGGAGAGTGGCGTATGTATACTGATGAAATGTTAGAATCTATGAAGAAAGTTGAACTTTCTCGTAAGGCAAGAATAGGACAAGTTCCAAGACGTATGACTGCGGAAGAAAAAGATATTCTTCTTGCGGAAAATCATCCCGACTATATCGAAAGTGCGTTCACAACCCTTAGCGTTGGTGCAAACAAAGGTCAAAAAGTACCTTGTGCTTTGGCAGACTTATTACAAGGCAAAAGCCGTGTTTTGGGCAAGAAAATCGACCTTAAAAAACCTAAGTACGAGTCAGATGTGTTGATTATCGGTGGTGGTGGCTCGGGTGCGAGTGCAGCAATCGAGGCGTACAATGCAGGTTGTAAAGTTGTTATGGTAACAAAACTTAGAATCGGCGATGCAAACACAATGATGGCAGAGGGCGGTATTCAAGCTGCTGATAAGGAAAATGATAGCCCCGCTACACACTATTTGGATGCTTTTGGTGGCGGACACTTTACAAATAAACCCGAACTTTTGAAAAAATTGGTTTACAAAGCACCTGAGGCTATCAAATGGCTTAACGATATGGGGGTAATGTTTGATAAAGACGAAAACGGCGTAATGGCTACTACTCCGGGCGGCGGTACTTCAAGAAACAGAATGCACGCTTGTGCAGACTATTCCGGCGCAGAGATTATGCGTGTTTTGCGTGACGAAGTATGGAATGACAATATCGAGGTTGTAGAGTTTACTTCCGCAATCGAAATTTTGAAAGACGACAACGGTAATGCAGCTGGTGCTATTTTGTTAAATATGGAAACAGGCGAGGTTACTGTTGCAAAAGCAAAAACAGTGGTTATTTGTACAGGTGGCGCAGGCAGACTTCACTATCAAGACTTCCCAACTTCAAATCACTATGGTGCAACTGCGGACGGTTTGGTATTGGCATATAGAGCAGGTGCGGTTTTGCGTGATGCGGACTCTATCCAATATCATCCAACAGGCGTTGCTTATCCTGCACAAATGCGTGGTGCTTTGGTTACTGAAAAGGTAAGAAGTATCGGTGCAATGCTTGTAAATGTAAACGGCGAGGCGTTTATGAATCCGCTTGAGTGTCGTGACGTTACAGCATCTTCAATCATTCGTGAATGCAGACGCGGTAACGGTGTAAAAACTCCTCTTGGAGATGCAATTTGGTTAGATAGCCCAATGATTGATATGATTCACGGCGATGGTTATCTTGAAAAGAAATTGCCTGGAATGCTAAGAATGTATCAAAAAATGGGTATAGATATGAGAAAAGAGCCGATTTTGATTTATCCTACACTTCACTATCAAAATGGTGGTGTGGATGTAACTGCGGATAGTATGACTACTACTGTAAATAACCTATATGTTGCAGGCGAGGCAGCAGGCGGCGTTCATGGTAGAAACAGACTTATGGGAAATAGCTTGTTAGATGTTATCGTATTTGGTAGAAATGCAGGTCAATATGCAGCAGCTAAAGCTAAGCAAATCCCAATGCCTGGTAAGTTGAACTATAACCACGTTAAAGATTTTGATAAAGAGTGTAAGGACGCAGGAGTAACTTACAAAGAGCTTTCTCCAAAGTTGCTACCAAATTACAATAATATTAAAACAATTTAATCGGAGTGTAGTATGAGAGAGTTAGATGTTAAAGAAATTACTTGCGCATTAAGAGAAATGGCAATAAGTATCAATCACGAATTATCGCCTGATATGTGCGAACTACTTAATAATTCGGATAAAAAGGAGGAGTCTCCTTTAGGCAAACAAATTTTAGGTCAACTGAAAGAGAATATGCAAATCGCTAAAGACGAGATGATTCCTATCTGTCAAGATACAGGTATGGCAGTTGTGTTTGCGGAAATCGGTCAGGATGTTCACTTGGTGGGCGGAAATATCGAGGATGCAATCAATGAGGGTATAAGACAAGGCTATGTGGACGGATTTTTGAGGAAGTCCGTAGTAGCAGACCCTATTCAAAGGGTAAATACCAAGGACAATACCCCTGCGGTTATACACTATTCGATAGTTGCGGGAGACAAAGTTAAACTTACTTTATCCCCAAAAGGCTTTGGTAGCGAAAATATGAGTAAAGTATATATGTTAAAACCTGCACAAGGCATAGAGGGAGTTAAAGAGGCTGTTTTGACCGCTGTTAAAGAGGCAGGTCCAAACGCTTGCCCTCCAATCGTTGTCGGCGTAGGTATTGGCGGTACATTTGAAAAATGTGCAATTCTTGCTAAAAAAGCACTTACAAGAAACGCTCTTTCTCACAACGAAATTCCTTACGTAAAAGAGCTTGAAATTGAGCTTTTGGAAAAAATCAACAACTTAGGTATCGGACCTGCGGGATTAGGTGGCAGAATTACTGCGCTTGCCGTAAATGTGGAAACTTATCCTACTCATATAGCGGGACTTCCTGTCGGTATCAACATTTGTTGCCATGTAAACAGACACATTACACGCGAATTATAAGGAGAAACAAGAATGGATATTAAATTGAACACTCCTCTTACTCGTGAGGATACAAGCAAATTGACTGCAGGCGATTACGTATACTTGAGTGGTACTATTTATACAGCAAGAGATGCTGCTCATGCAAGAATGAACGAGACATTGGATAAAGGCGAGAGTTTGCCTGTCGATTGGAAAAACAATATAGTATATTATTTGGGACCTACTCCTGCAAGACCCGGTAAAGTTATCGGCTCGGCAGGTCCTACTACAGCAAGCCGTATGGATAAATACGCTCCTAGACTTTTGGATATGGGTTTGATTGGTATGATAGGTAAAGGTAAAAGAACACAAGAAGTACTTGATGCAGTTGTAAGAAACGGTGGTGTTTATTTTGCGGCTGTTGGCGGTGCAGGTGCACTTTTGTCAAAATGTATAAAAAAGGCGGAAGTTGTGGCTTATGACGATTTAGGCACGGAGGCTATCCGTAAACTTACAGTGGAGAACTTACCTGTTATAGTTGTAGCAGACAGTAAAGGCAACAATCTTTATGAAACTGCAACAGAAAAATACAAAAAATAATAAAAATTTTAATTTTAAATATTTAATTTAGGAGATTTTATGAAAAAGTTATTATCTATATTATTATGCTGTATACTTGTGGCATCTTGCTGTTTATTGTTTGTAGGCTGTAGTAATAATAAAGGAAAAGCTACCTTATATTCGGATAACCTTGTTCAAGAGGTTGAAAACAAAGGGGATATTTACACTGTTACTTTAAAGGGCAAACAACGTGTCGACACAATGATTTTGGAAGAAAAGACAGATAATGTAACTTCTTTTGGTGTTTACGGAAAAGAAGATGACGGTAGTTATACTTTGATTTATAAACAAAACAGAATTGATAAGTACAGAGTTTGTTCTTTGGACGAAATTGTTACCAATGAATTGCGTATTGAAATATACAACAAACAAGGCAATGTAAAAATCAACAATATAGAAGCTTATGATAGCGAGGCTGTTAAAAGAGAAACTTCTTTCAGAGTAGTGGACTACATTCTTTCCACCGACCAAAAATTACAAAACAATCAAAATAAAAAAGATTTTTACAATCATTTTAAGGTAGTTGATGATTTGCTTTTGTTTGGCGATATTAGTATGGGTACAGATGCAAATGTCATTTACAATGAAGGAAAGGAAGATTTTGTAAGCGATATCGAGACAATTAATTTGCTTAAAGGCGAGACAAAGGCAAACAATCCTGATATGAAGATTGTTGTAAATGTTGATATTAGGTCAAAATCCGTATCAAGTGATGAAAAGAAACCTAACAAAGCAGTTTATAAATGGATAAAGAAAAATATGAACACTATTGTATCAAATTTGGTTGCGTTTGCAAACGAGCACAATGTTGATGGTTTGAATCTTGATTGGAATTACCCTGAAAACGGAACACAATGGAATTGGTTTTCCAAATTAATTGTCGAGCTTGATAAACAGTTGGACGGAGCGGGTAAATATGTTACTGTTTCCCTAACACCAAATAGTTGCAGTTTGTCTAAAAAAGCAAGAAATGCTATCGAATATGTAAACTTGCAAACTTATGATATGTTTGACGAAAGAGGCGAGCATTCATCCAATTACGAAACTTGCATACATTCTGTTCAAACATTTATGCAAAAATCTAAATTTACTGCAGATAAAATAATGTTAGGTTTACCTTTTTACGGAAGAACAACTAACCAATCGACAATTATCGTAGGTTATGATGCTTATTACGAAAAGAATACAACTAGTATAAATAAGTGGATAAATAAAAGAGAAAACTACAACTATGTAGGAGAGGACGGCATAGAAAAGTATAGCTATTTATACTACAACGGATACGCTATGATTCGTGATAAAACAACTTATGCAATAGCTAGTGGTTTAGGTGGCGTATCGGTATTTAAATTTGATTTTGACATCGGCGAGGACAAAGAATTATCTTTACATAATGCTATAAAAGATGCAATATCAAGAGGAGTTAAAGTTACTCAATAATTAATGATTACAAAAGGTCGGGTATTTCCGACCTTTACTTTTTTTACATAAATTGAAATAAACATCATTTCTTTTCATTTAATCATAGTATTATACAGCCAAATTATGGCTGATATTTTTATAATACTTGTAGTTGTTTCAAAATAAATATACCCTCAAACCAAGTTGTTTGAGGGGGTTACTTTTTGTGTAAAGTTTAAAGTAGGCAAAAAGTGCCGTTCATTGCAATAATCCTATCAAAAATCGGGACTATTGGGGGTAAAAAATTGCCGTTAATGTAAAGTTTGGGTACATGGAATAAGTATATCTATGTACATATTATATGTATATTTTAAACTAAAAAGTAAGATAATGTCAACGTTATGATAAAGGTTTTGTAAACTCTTTACTTTAAGCATACAAAAATTATATATTCAAACTCAAAAAATCCTCGATTTTGTACATAGATATACTTATTCTATGGAGAATAAAAACGGAGGTTTTATTATGGCAAAGATTATTAAAAGAGCGGGAATAGTATTTTTTGCATTAGCAATTTCTTGTCTAATGATAATCGGTTTGACAACAACTGCAAATGTTAACGGAAAGAATGATTTTAGTAATTCAAACAGTGTGGTTGTAGACACTAAGGAAACACCTGAATTGGATGAGTCCAAGTATGATTTTAAATTGGAAGGCACATGTGCGCAAATGGCTGAAGAATGGTCTAAAGCTATTAAACAATCTACTGACAATGGTGGGGCGAATGTAAATGTTGTTCTTATGAATTATTGGACGGCACAAGTTGTGGAAAGCACAACAAGCTTTGGTAATGCTGTTGGGTTTGAGGCAGGTGCGATAGCAATTCCGGCTAATGTAACAATAACTTTGGAACTAAACGGTATGACAATCAATCGTGCACTGACATCGGGTGTAACAGGCGGTAGAATATTTAAAATTTACGGGACGCTTAATATCTATGATAGATTTTATAACGATGACAAAGTTAAAGAAATTTTGGAAATTACTCCTAATGCATTAAAGCATTTGGCAGGATTCGGAAAACTTATTGGAGGAAACTGTTCAGCAGCTAGCCCCGGTGGTGCAATAACAGTGGAGCCGACAGGTACTTTAAATATGTATGGCGGAATTGTTTGCGACAATAAGACTTTAGATACGGGAGGCGGAATATTAAACCAAAATATATTTAACTTGTACAACGGCGTAATTTGTGATAACTATGCCGAGCGTTTTGGCGGAGGAGTTGCAACATTAGGTGGAAAAACAAATATGTATGATGGTGTGATTGCAAATAATATTTGTAATATTCATGGCGGAGGAATAAGTTTTGATGCTCGCGTGGCCGATTCCGGAAAAATAAGGAGCACAGGTACCATTTACAATGCAATAGTACAAAATAATTTTTCAAGCTACTACGCTGGTGGAGTAGCCTGTTATGATTCGGATATTGAAATTATTGATATTCAAGTAAAAAATAATCAAAGCACAAATAATTCAGCTGGTATTTTGATTTGGAACAATTCTACTCTTGTTATGAAAAACGGAACGGTAACGGGAAATCGTATGCTCGACCGAGGTATTAATGGTGAAAATGGTGGAGGCGGAATGCTGGTCGGACTTAATAGCGAAGTTACTATCGAAGATGTTTTAATTGCGGACAATGTTATAACAACAAATATAGAAAGAGAAGTAACAGGTGGGGGGATATTGCTTTTATCGGCCGGAATATTAAATTTGTATGGAGGCGTGATAAAAAATAATTTGGTATATGATATCTCAAATAAATATTCTTATGGTGCAGGGGTTTGCGTAAGAGATAAGAATTGCACTTTCAAACTTGGTGGTAATGTACAAATTTACGATAACAAGGCGAATGAGGTGGCAGAGGATTTGTTTGTAAACAAAGATATAAAAGTACATGTTGATAAACCTTTGGTAAACGCACATATAGGTGTCAAGCTTGCAAATAGTTACGGAGACGGTGTATTTACCGATGGGTATGAGACTTATAATCCCGAAAAACCGAATGCATATTTCTTTGCTAATGACGGCATTAAAATAGCAACGCTTAATAATAATGAAGTGTCTTTTGAGAGTACTTTGGAAAGTGATATTTACGATTACATTTATTTAGAGGACGGATATAGGAAAAACTATAAGGACAATAATCTTGTACACGCTGTTAATGACTATAAAAAGAGCGTTGTTGTAAATAACGGAGATTTAATAATTGGAAATATAAAGCCATACACAAGTGTAAATGTGTTTATTTCAAATATCAATTTTGCCGGCAGTAGCGTGAAAATGTATAACAGCAAAGGACAAATAGTTTATAACAAAGGTAATGCGGTTAGCGGCATTGATACAAACAAGTATGATAATGGTATTGAGTTTGCAATAGGTACAGGTTGGAAGTTGGAAACCTACAATGACAGCGGTGTATTGATTGAAACATTGTTTTTATCTGTATTAGGGGATATAAACGGAGACGGCAGAATAAGCGCAAGCGATTGTACATATTTAAGGCAACTTGCAAATGAAAAATCGACTTTTGAGAGTATGCTAATAGTCAGAAAACTTGCAGCTATAATAGATAACAAAGGTAAATTTACAAGTGCGGATGGCGAAATATTAAGAGCAATAATTAATAAAGAGAATTTTATTGAGTTTTATTATTGACAAAATAAAGTGTAAAAAATAAGGCAAATTTTTGCCTTATTTTATTTTTAAAGATGCTTTTAAATAAGTTACAAATAAATTTGTTTATAGACGAATATTTGCTAAATATAGTCACAAAATATAAAAGAAATAAATATATTTGAAGTAGAATAGGCAAAAAAAGCAATATAAATATAAAAAAATGTATTTTTTTTAATTTTTTTTATAAAAAAGTATTGACATTTACGCTTAAGTGATATAATATATTGCAATGAAGTATAACGAGGGGGGTTAATATGCCAAGATATAAAAAATGTCCCAGATGCGAATTGAATTATATTTTAGAAGAGGATGATTATTGCGAAGTTTGCAAAGCCGAATTGAAAGGTATCGATACAAATTTCGAAGAAGAGGAAGATGTTATTTGCCCTAAGTGTAAACAAAACTATGTAGAGCCCGGCGAGAAATACTGCTTGACTTGTTTGCAAAAAATGCAAGGTAATTGGGATGATAGTAAACCTGATGTTGAAGAGGACGATGAACTTACTTCTTTATCCGAAATGGAAGAACAAGAGTGGGAAGATGAAGATATGGATTCATTTGACGACAATGATAGCTTTGGTAACGAAGCCGACTTTATCGATATAGACGAAGACTTTGACGGTAAGGAAGAGGATGAGGACTTTGAGGAAGAAGAGGAGGAAGAAGACCTTATCGAAGACGAACTTGAAAAAGATTTCGAAGAGGTAGAGCAACTTGGCAACTTGGACGATTTTGACGAGGATGACGAAGACGAAGAAGATTTCGAAGAGGAAAGTGACCTTTAAATTATTTGAATGATTTTGGATTTATCCAAAGTCATTCTTTTTTTGTAATTTTTATTATTTTTGTGTTGCAATATGTTGTATTTTGCAAAATTAATCGGGAGTAAATTAGATTTACCCCCGATTTTTAATAGGATTTTTGTGTAAAATGTAGTATTTTGGGTAATAATCATTTAGAAAAAATGTATTTTTTGAAAATAGGTAAATATAATATTCTGCTGCAACAAGCAAAATAAAATATTTATTTACAATCAAATACATTTGGAGGAGTGCTTATGAATAGAATGGATATTGCAAAAAAAAGGGCAGAACTTTTACAAAATAAAGAAGTAAAATTGCAAGTTAATGAGGGACGAAATAGGTTTGTTTGCTATGAGGGTAAAATAAAAGATTTATATCCTTATGTATTTACTTTTGAAGCCTTTTTGTTTGGCGAAAATAGGCTGATGTCCTTTAGCTATGTAGATTTAATGACTAAAAGGATAAAAATATTTCCTCCGGACGAAAAAAGTCAAAATGTTTTGTCATAATCACGAATTTTCCAAAATATATTTGTATAGGTAAAAGGTGCCGTCAATTAATTATTTTGGAGGATTTATGGATAATATGGAAATTTTAATGAATGATTATACTCGCGAGTTCGGTAGTGGCAGTGCTACTGTAGAGTGTAATATCGAAGTTACAGAAAAGGGTGGAGTGAGCAAACTTTTATCTGTTTCGGCAAATGTAAAAAGTGCTACGGTGGACAAGAATGGCGACACCGCTAAAGTTATGGCGACCTTAAATTGTAAGGTGGTATTTTTAAATAAAGCAGGCGAATTTGACAGCTGCGATTACCTATGCGACTTTACACAATCTATAAGCAGTAAAGATAGTCAATCTTTGCAAGACTTTAATCATTTGTGGGCAGTGTGCGGCGTTGCGGATATTGACAGCAGCGTTGTAGGCGAAATGATTAAGTTGCAAAGCGTGGTAAATATCAAAGTTATGGGCATTTATTCCGAAAGCTGCGAAGTTATGGATGAAATCCCCGAAAATGTAATTTGCAAAAAAGGCAGTATGATAACTCAAAACCTTATTAATATTGTAGACGGCACATTTGATATGGAAGAGAGTTTTGAAACCGGCTGTACTGTGGACAAAATACTACACTCGGACGTTACTGCAATGGTAAACAATGTAAAGACAATGGACGGCAAATGCGTTGTAAGCGGTAATATATGCGGTAGTTTGTGCTATTTGAGCGAGGGTATTGTAACTTCCAAAAACTTTAATACTCCGTTTACGGAAGAGATTGAGTGTAGCGGTATGCTAGAGGACGATAAAGCAAATGTATTGGTAAAATGTGCAGACTGCAAAATCGTTTTGACAGGCGTAGAGGGTGATAATGTTATTTTGATGCAAGTATGTGTAACTGTCAGGGTAGATTGTTTGCGTCAAACAAACAAGGATATTATATGCGATGCTTTTCTTGCAGATAGTGAGCTAGAATTGGAAAGCACAATTTGCAAGCATTCCGTTTATGACAAAACATACAATATGTTTGACAAAATTGTAGGAAATGCCTCTATCGGCGATGATGCGATTGCTGCAAACAAGGTGGTTTGCACTAGCTTAAGCCGTAACATTTTGGTAAATACATACTATGACGACGGAAAAATCGTTGTAGAAGGTGTTCTTGCTGCCAATGTGGTTTATATCAATGTAGAAAACAATCCTCAAAGCATTTTGATTGAATTACCATACAGCTTGCAATTTGACGAGGTTATAGAGGGGACAAACAAAACACTTTGTGCAGGCGCTATTATAGATAATCTTTATGCAAAAGTAAAAAGAGATAAAGAGTTTGAGATTACTGCCAATATCAGCATTGTAATTACTGCCAGCGACACTGTTGAGTGTACTGCTATAAAAAATATCATAGTAACGGATATTAAAAAATGTAATAATTTCAGCATTGTAATTTATAACTGCAAAGTCGGCGATGATTTGTGGGAAGTTGCCAAAGCAATAGGTACCTCAATGGAGAATATTGCAAGTCAAAATCCGGATTTGGACGGAGACCTTGCAGGCAGAAAAATTGTGTATTATAGACAAATAAACTGCTGAAAATCGGTGGTAATTTGAAAAATAATAAAAAGCAAGGCCCAAACCTTGCTTTTTTAATTTGGTTTTTATTTTAACAATGCGGCTAAAAATTAGGAGAAAAGTTATTTTGCGTATTTTGATTTTTCTATTGATTATTTTACTATTAAATGGTAAAATGTTAAAAAGGAGTAATAATGAAAGTTCGTGTAAATGGAAAAATAAATTTGACGCTAGATGTTGTCGGCAGTTTTGGAGAGGGATATCATAAGCTTGATACAGTCATGGCATCTATAGGGATATTTGACATTGTAGAAGTAAATTTATCCGATAAGATTTGTGTATTTATGGATACAAGAGAGTGTGACGAAAGTAACACTGCTTTTAAGGTTGCCAAAATTTGCCATGAACAGTACAGCATCCCTCCGCTAAAAATTGAAATTACAAAAGGAATACCTTTTTGCGGAGGTTTGGGCGGCTCGTCTGCTGATGCAAGCGCCGTTTTGTACTGCGTGCAAAAAATGTTCGGTTTAGCTGCTAAGGAAATTGCAAGAGTAGCGGAAAAAGTCGGCTCAGATGTCAGTTTTATTTTGCAAGGCGGATTGTGCAGAGCAGGCGGCAAAGGGGATAAATTGGAAAATTTGCCGTTTAAGGAATACAGCTTGGTGGTTGCACGCGGAAAGACTGTCACAAGTACAAAAGAAGTTTTTTATAAATTTGACGAAATTGGCACAACAAGCAATCATACACAGCTGTTTTTATCCGCTTTTGAAGATGGTAATGAACTTGCATTTATCGGCAATGGACTTGAGACGAGTGCAATCAATTTATGCACGGATATGGAAAAGGTAATATGTATGCTTGCAAGATATAGTAACCATGTTTGTATGAGTGGTAGCGGGGCGTGCGTGTTTGCTGTTATGGAAAATATGTCCGATGCCAATTTGGTTGCGGATAAACTGAAAAATAGCATTCCTTTTGTAAAAGCTTGCACAACTTTGCCGTATGGTATCAAAGAAATTTAGCGTTAATGTTATATTAGCCTAAAAACTGCTAGCGTTTAAAATAATTTTTGTAATAATTTAACTATTTTTTTATAAAACGCTTGATTTATACTTTATTTTATATTATAATGCTAATATGTCAAAATCAAAATAATGGAGGAGTATGTTTATGAAACATATTAATACTATTGTAAATAACGGAATGAAAAAGTCCGGTAATATCGGTTGCGGTGAGTGCCAATCAAGTTGCCAATCTGCTTGCAAAACAAGCTGTACTGTAGGTAACCAATCTTGCAGACACCAAGACGAAAGAATAAATACAACTAAAAAACCTTTACTATAATTTAAAATGGTACATTGCTTTAAATATAACCATAAGGGCAGAGATTATCATTTCCTTTGGGATGTGGAAAGCGGAAGTTTGCACAATGTAGATAAAGATGCTTATCTTGTTGCAAAAAACAGATATGGCGTTTTGGATGGTGTGGATTTGCAGGATTTTTCCGCTATGCAAGATAATTTGGTAGCTGAAATAGACAAAGAGTTTGAAGAGCTTGAAAGTAACGGAAGTTTGAATGTTCCTGCAAAAATTATGGCTACTCAAAAACAAATCGGAGAGATTAAGGCTTTGTGCTTGCATATCTGTCACGATTGCAATTTAAGGTGTAAATATTGTTTTGCCGACGAAGGAACATACCACTCTAAATGTAAAGAGTATATGTCCTTTGAAGTAGGTAAAAAAGCGATTGACTTTTTGATTGAAAAAAGCGGAAGGCGTCAAAATTTGGAAGTAGACTTTTTCGGCGGCGAGCCGTTAATGAACTTGGATGTTGTTAAGCAAATTGTCAAGTATGCGAGAGAGCAAGGCCAAACTTACGGTAAAAACTTTAATTTTACTTTAACAACAAATTGTTTGCTTTTAAATGACGAGACTATAGATTGGCTTAATAAGGAAATGTACAATGTTGTGCTATCTATTGATGGCAGGGAAGAAGTGCATGACAGATTGCGAAAGACTGCAAACGGAAAAGGCTCACAAGCATTGGTTTTAAAGGCTGCTAAAAAGTTTGCCGAAAAACGTGGAGATAAGTCCTATTACGTAAGAGGTACTTTTACCGCATACAATCTTGATTTTGTACAAGATATATTGTATTTGCGTGACCAAGGCTTCGAACAAATAAGTATAGAGCCGGTTGTATTGCCTAATGATAGTCCTATGGCTATAAAACCAGAACATTTGCCTCAAATTGCTGCGGAGTACGAAAAGCTTGCTAAAGAGTACCTTGATTCACGTGCAAATGGAAAATGGTTTAACTTTTTTCATTTTATGCTTGATTTAGAGGGTGGACCTTGCATTAAAAAAAGGCTTACAGGCTGCGGTGCCGGGTGTGAATATTTGGCGGTTACGCCTTACGGAGATATTTATCCTTGTCATCAATTTGCGGGAGAGACAAATTACAAGCTAGGCAATGTTTTGAATGACGATTTTAGTTTGGAAATTAGCAAAAAGTTTGCAACAAATATTGTTACAAACAAGCCGCAGTGTCAAAATTGTCCTGCAAAATATTATTGCAGCGGCGGATGTTGTGCAAATAATATTCATTTTTGCGGGGATATAAGCACGCCTTATTCCATAAGTTGCGAAATGATGAAAAAAAGATTTGAACTTTCACTTGCAATAAGTGCGATTGAAGCTACAGGCACAAAATAACAATTATATTAAAGCGATTGAAATAAAATAAATAATTTATGTTAAAATGTGATTTAACTTTGACTATAATAAATATATACTTTTAAAGCATTTTTATAGTGGGTTGATGATAGGAGGCATACGGTGAAAAATAATAGTAAATTAAAATCCAAAGGGCTTACAAAAGGTTGGAGTATTGCTATTCTGACTATTTTTGCTTTGCTTGTGATTTTAGGCGCAGTCTTTGCCTTTGTTCCACTTCAAGACGGACAGCTTGGCATTGTTGATTATAATAACTTTGCGAGCAACATTAAACTTGGATTGGATTTGAAAGGCGGTGTGTACGCAGTTTTCAATGTTGACAAGGACGATTTTATAAAAAATAAATATGAGGGAGATACAAGTAAAACGGACGAAGTGAACTATGCTTTTGACAGTGCAGTTCAAGGTACGGTATCTCGTTTGACCGACCTTTTGACAAGTAGGGGCTATACCGAAGCCCAAGTAACTGTAAATGGTAGCGGAGATAATCAAAAAATTCGTGTAGAAGTTCCCGATGTCGATGACCCTGACGAATTGTTTGCGTTGATTGCAAAACCTGCTACACTTACTATGTATGAAGCTAATGTCGATAGTCAAGGTAATATAACAAAAGCTAACGATGATTTGCTTGTAAGCGGCTCGGACATTCAAATGGCTAGTGTCGGTATGCAAGAAGGTAAATATGTTATTCAACTTAAATTTAACAGAAACGGTACCAAAAAATTCTCGGAGGCAACCACTAACTTAAATGGTAAGTATTTGGGTATTTTCTTGGACGGCAGACCTTTGATGGCTCCTAAAGTAAATAGTGCAATTACAAATGGACAAGCAGTTATTACAGGCGACTATACTTATGAAACTGCTAACCAATATGCTATTCAAATTCAGTCGGGTGCTTTGGGTGTGAAACTTAGTATGGATAGCTCAAACGTAATTTCCGCAACGTTAGGAAAAAATGCAATCAATCACGGTTTGATTGCCGGCGGCGTAGGACTTTTGATTATCTTTATCATTATGATTGCAAGATATAGAATGTTAGGCTTAGCAGCATCATTGTCATTGATTTTCTTTGCATTGACTTATATATTTATCTTATCTATATTCCCTTGGGTACAGTTGACACTTCCCGGTATTGCGGGTATTTTGCTGTCGATAGGTATGGCGGTGGATGCGAACGTAATTATATTTGAGAGAATAAGAGAACTTATGGCAGGTAACAACCAAAGAGATATCCGTGCAAGTGTGACTCAAGGTTTTAAAAATTCATTATCTGCAATTATTGACGGTAACGTAACAACTTTGATTGGTGCTATCGTACTTGCTATCGTAGCTATTAGCTCTATTAAAGGATTTGCCATCACATTGCTAATAGGTATCGTTATATCTTTGATAAGCTCGTTGCTTGTTTGCCGTTTAATGATTAAATGTTTCCTTGCATTTAATGACGATTCTACAAAACTTTATGGCTTAAATGTTAAGGATGTAGATTATTCGATAGATTATAAAAATAATGCTAAACAAATTGCCGAGCCTGTTCAAGATAAAAATGCAGATAAAGCAGTTGTAAATGACAACAATAAGACTGAAACAGCGGAGGTAAATGCATAATGAAAAAGATTAATTTTACATTGGCTGGTAAAAAAGTCGTAGAAAAATGGAAGTATTGGATTTCTGTTCCGTTGGCTATTTTCTTAATCGCGTTAATTGCTTTTGGTATTTATGCGGGTGTTAATAAAGATGCTGCTTTGGGTGTTAATATAGGTATTGACTTTGCGGGCGGTAACATTATTACAATTCAAACTAAATACGATGCAAACGCAAGTGACGCAAATGCAAAATACAACGAAACTTTAAATGTAGTTAAAGATGTGCTTGCAGAAAAAAATGCAAAAATAAGCTATGACCAAATGGCGGGCGATACAACATTGGATGTGGTAGTAAGATTTAATTCACTATCAAAAGATGCGGAAGTCAACAACCAAATTACCGATGAGATAATTCAAACGCTAAATGCGAAACTTAGTAGTGATATTGTAAATAACATTACAATAGAACGTAATGGACCAAGTGTACAAAAGGAATTGATTTTGACAGCATTTTTGTCGGTATTAATTTCCACTTTGTTGATTTTGGTTTACATTGTAATTAGATTTAGAAATGTATTTACAGGATTGTCTGCGGTTATCGCATTGATACATGACGTTTTGATAGTTTTTGCTTTGACGATTATTTTCCATATTCAAATTAACTCGTCATTTATTGCGGCAATTATTACGATTATTGCTTACTCAATTAATAATACTATCGTATTGTTTGACAGAGTAAGAGAAAACTATAAATCTTTGCCTGTAGGTGAGAGTGTAAATAATAATATGGTTGTAAACAAATCTATCGCACAAACTTTATCAAGAAGTATTTTGACTACTATTACAACTATGGCTGCGATTGTTATTTTGGCAATTATAGGAGTTTCTTCAATTAGAGAGTTTGCTCTTCCTGTATTGTTTGGTTTGCTTGCAGGTACTTTCTCGTCAATATTCATTGCTCCATCTTTGTACTGCTTAATGAAAAATGCAAGTGATGCTTCTTCAGTTAAAAATAAAAACAAAATCGCAAAACCTAAAAAAGTAAAAGAGAAAAAAGAAGTAAAAGATACTGCGGTTGTATAATTAACATAAAATTAGATTGAAAAAGTCTGCCAAACAGCAGACTTTTTTGTTATAAGACAATTATGGATTTTTTACAATTATGAAAATTAAATACAAAATTTACAGTCAAATGGATAATACCGAAGTGTAATTTTGTGTTTAATTTTAATTTAATTTGTCATAAAAATATTGCCATTTGCAAAATCAATGTTAGCATAAAAATAAAAAGGAGTTTGTATGATAAAATATTTTAAAAACGGTGTTTTGGAAGTCGATACTCTCGATTTGCCGCAAGATTGCGGGGAAATTAAAGTCTCGGTAGTTTTAGAGGAAGAGAGGAATGACGCTAATTATTATTTGGAGTTCGCCTGTCCGCGTAATGTCAAATACATAAGTCAAAAACTGACTCGTACTGCCGATAAGGAATACGAGATAATTTTACCGCGTGGGATATCAGAGTATATCGGGGAAGTTTATGTGCAAATGATAATAATGTCTAATGAAGATGCTGCACTTATCAGCCGTTCGTTGATAGCAAGTAACCCATTGTTTGTAATAAAGCAATCAATACTTGCAAGTAATGCTTTGGATAGCAGTGAGAGACGCGATTTTTTTGAATATGCCCAAAATGTCGTGACAAGTGTGTCTGATAAAATTGACATTGTTGACAAAATGATAGAAAGCGTGCCTGCTCAAATTACCGACATTGTAGAGGCGCAACTTAAAGCAGTAGATGACAAGCTTGCAGAGTATCAAACGGTTATAGACGGAAAAATCGAAAATGTTGCCGATAATTTAAAAAGTCAACTTGTTGGAGTAGAGGGGAGTATAAGCAACAATACAAGTAAAATAGAAGAAAATAAAAGTGTGATTGCCGAAGTGCAAAATGAATTGAAAGGAGATATAAGCAGTTTAAATGGTAGTATTTCTCAAATAAGTAGTAAGGTCACAAATGTTGAAAACGGTCTTAGTGGTAAACTAAATACCTCGGCTGTTAAAAATGAGTATTATTCAAGTGCCAGCGAAGTTTATTCTACCCAATATATTAATAATAATTTGAAAAAATTCCATAAAGATTCTGGAGAATTTACTTTTACTTCTTCAACAACTTATTCGGAGGTTAGTACAATTACCACCCCTGCAAAAGGTTATTTGGTTGTGTTTTTTGGCAGTTGTAATAGTGGTGCAGCAGTGTCTAAAGTAGGAATTTTGCCTGTGAAAAGTGCAGGAAACACAACAGGTGCGGTAAGCAATATCGGGCATACATTATCGCCTGCCGCTATGGGTGTAGTTTTGTGTGATTATTTGGATGCAAATACAACCGTAAAGTTTTATTGTCAATGCCAAACATCGGGTAAGAGAACTACGGGATATTATAGATATATTTTATTGGAGGGATGAAAATGTATATAAAAATTGACAAAGACGGGAATTTGACTGAAGTAGTAGAAAATTTTAAAGCAGGTTGTTTGGAAGATAATTACGAAGTTGATACAGATAAATTGCTTTTTGCAAAATATGTGGACGGTAAGATAGTATATGATGATAAAAGCTATAAAAAACACGTCAAAAATCGTACTATTTTAAATAATTTGGTTACTGAAAAAATGGAAATCGAAGAGTGGCTAGATAATTATGACAGAATATGCAATGAAAAAATGAGATGTGACAGGCTTCAAATGGAGTGTCATCATAATATTGCAGAGTTGGATAAAATAGCTTTGGATAAAATCCGCAAACTTTCCGAAATAAACACTGCTATGGCAAATTTATAATTTGGCATTGGTGTAAAATATACAATTTGATACAATATTTGCTCTTGCCAAAAACTTTATTTTATGCTATAATAATATCTAGATTAATTTGTTATCTAAAACAGCAATAATTTTATAAAAGGATTGTAGTATGAAATTTTCGGTATTGGGTTGTGGACGATGGGGGTCCTTTATAAGTTGGTATTTATCGGATATAAAGAATTATGATACTTGTCTTTACGGAAGAGCTACAAGTGCTAACTATTTGCAACTTAAAAATACAAGACAAAATGAATACGTAAAATTAAATGACAATATCACTTTAACAAGTGATTTATCTGTGGCTTTAAACTTTGCGGATATAGTAATTATTAGTATTTCCGCGCAAAATTTGCGTGAATTTATACGAAATATCAATAATAACTACGATATTTGCGGTAAAAAATTTGTGCTTTGCATGAAAGGGCTTGAAACTCCGAGCGGCAAAAGACTTACAGAGGTTTGTATCGAAGAGGGTATCGATAAAAATAATTTGGCAGTTTGGCTTGGTCCGGGGCATATACAGGATTTTACTCGCGGTATACCTAATTGTATGACTATAGATAGCTACAATAAAGATTTGACTTGTTATTTGGCAGATAATTTGGCGAGCGAACTTATCAGATTTTATTATGGCAATGACATAATAGGTAATGAGATAGGTGCAGCTTGTAAAAATATTATGGGAATTTGTGCAGGAGTACTTGACGGCTTGGGTTACGGTGCAATGAAAGGTCCGCTTATGGTACGAGGTGCTTTTGAGGTTTCAAAATTTATAACTGCAATGGGTGGCGACGGATATACAGCTTATGGATTGACTCATTTGGGGGATTATGAAACAACTTTGTTTTCCAAGTATTCAAACAACCGTAATTTTGGTGAAAAATTGGCTTTGGGGCAACCTTTTGAAAAACTAGCAGAGGGTGTTAAAACGTCCGAGGCAGTTTATAAAAAAGCAAAAGCTTTGAATGTTGATATGCCTATTACGGAAGCGGTATATAAAGTTTTGTTTGAAAAAGCCGATTTAAAAGATGCGTTATCTTCTTTGTTTAGTCGCTCGGTAAAAACTGAAAAGTATAGCTGATAAATACTTAATATGTTTAAATTTTTGCAATTTAATTGCGATTTTCGATAGAAATTTGTTGAAATTATATAAAATAAAAACGCCTTAGGTATTACCATAGTTGCTATAGAGGAATTGGTAAGTTGCAAAATGTAGAGATTAAAGCGTGGCGATAAGCCACGCTTTTTGATATTTATAATTAGTGGAGTAACTTAGTTATTAGTAGCCTAGTGAGATATGGAGATATTTCTATTCAAAAATATTAAATTGGTTGACTTACTTTCATTTTATGATATAATTATTCCAATATAAATTGAATTAGGAGGATAAACACTTATGAAAAAACTTATAGCATATTGCGGACTTGATTGTGCAAAATGTGATGCAAGAATTGCTACGCTTAATAACGATAATGCTTTACGCGAAAAAGTTGCAAAACTTTGGTCAGAAATGAATGGAGTGGAGATTACTCCCGAAATGATAAATTGTGAGGGATGCCGTATGAACGGTCTAAAAACGCCATATTGCAATAGTTTATGTCCAATTAGACAATGTGCGCTTGAAAAAGGGTGTGAAACTTGCGGCAACTGTTTGGCAATTAATGGCTGTCAAACTGTCGGTATGATAATATCTAATAATGCAGAAGCATTAGACAATCTTAAAAATAATCAATAAATTTCAATTTATTTTTCTAAAAATGTGTAGATAAAAGCTCTCGAACAAAATGTTCGAGAGCTTTCTTTATTAATTGAAAGTGCAACTCTTTTTTTAATTCCTTATAGGAATGCATCTTTACTGAAAGCATTTTTTATTAAAATTTAATTAATTGAAATTCTAATAAATTTTGTTTTATGCTGAACAAACATCAATGTTGTTTACGTCGATAGATTTCATAAATGTTTTACTTTCCTTAGTGTTGTTAAACTCAAGTATAGCGGTAAGTATAACAACTATCAAAACATAAGGCACCGGTAAAAAGCTGCCTGCATCCATTAAGGATTGTATTTCAAAAGCTATTATACCAAGTGAGATTGAAACATTGAATCTTTTAAAGTTGCTAAACATTATTTTGCCGCGTACAAAGTAATAGTAGCAATATGCTAGTACTCCGATAATACCCATACTTGCAAGTGCTTGCAAAAGTGTATTGTGAAACCAATATATGCAGAAATCTGCTAAATGCAAGTTAGGCCCAACATATCCCATTCCTACTCCAAACATAGGATTTTTAATAAAACAAACCAACGCTTCTTCATATAAGTTACTTCTTCCGCTAGTTGTAAATGATAAGTCTGAAATATGCTCAAATGCTTTTAAGATAAACTCTTTTTTTATCAATACAAATATAGATATTAAGATAGCAAGTACACATATAGAGATTAGTAACTGTGAGCGATTTGCACCCTTTGTAAATGAATAAATTAATAAAACCGGAAAAGTAATCAATATGGATAATATTCCGCTACGGCAAAATGTAATAAAAATAAATCCGAAAAAAATCAGTCCGATTGTATAAAACAGCCAAGCAAATTTTTTATCGCTATATCCCAAATAAAAACCGCAAGGAGCAATAATTGCAAGCAGTGTAGCAATTCCGTTTCTGTTACCCCAACCTAAGTTTATTACGTCAAGTCTGAGCATTTCAATAAACGGCTCATCCGAACGCAAAAAATGAGTTAACATTTCTGCAACAATTATAAAGCCCAACGTAATCATAATATAGCATACATACTTTTTATAATCGACATCCTTAGGAGGTTTTGTATAGGTCATAATTAAGTAATATAGTATTAGCATTACAGGACCGAGAGTTAATATAAACATTATACCGTTTAAGTATTGTTTTAAACTCAAAAAACCTATACCTCCTGCAAAAAGTGCTATTGTTATCGCAAAAAACGGCAAAGTCAACTTGTAATTTTTAAATTTGATAGGATAACTGATTAAATGAGATATAAATGCACCGATTAATAAAATTGCCAATACGAACATAACAGGCCAAGTTTTATCCTCGTTTAAAATATTATTGTTTGAGGTGTTGAAAATCATATATATCAAACAAGGCAATACAGGCAAAATATCTTCGTTGATAATCAATACAACACAAGTGATTAACAACAAAATAGTCATGCCAAGCAAACTATTGCCTGTCATCCAACAAAAAAATGTGACAAACCCGCAAATCATTGGGAAAATAGGTGTATACAATGACAATCGGGAAGTATTTTTGAGATATTCAAAAAATTTCATATATTAAATTATAACACAATAGAATGATAATGTAAAGATATTTATTTTAAGAGTGTCATTTTTTTGATTAGCTATTGCAAATTTAATTTAAATATGATATAATAATATAAATAAATCTGCGGTATATTCTCTAAATAATCGTTATAAGTTGAGGGGTAACTTGATTATTGAAAGAGTTTATTTTTGCGCTAATTTATAGAGGTGAAAGTATGAAAAAGAAATTTAGTTTTGCTATTGTAATCGTACTGCTAGTAAGTATGCTTACTTTAGTACTTGTTGCATGTGACCCTAAAGACCCGGAGTCGTTTTCTGCTGTTGACAGTATGATAACGCTTGAAGAAATTTGGGATGCTTGGTCGATTGATAATTTTCAGACGGCAACGGATACTTTGGGTATTGATGTAAATGTCAATCTAAAAGGCGAAGGCAAAGATATCAATTTTGTTTTGCAGGGCGGTATTTCCAGCAACGCAAGCGTTAAAGAGGGCTTGCACTTAGCAATAGTAAATAATTTTGCAAATAAAACTATCGCAGAGGTAATATCAAACAGTGATGGTACTTTTGTTTATGCTGACGGGCTAAATGATAAACCGTTAAAAATAAATGAAATAAAATTTCAAGGCATAGGCTCTATTATAAATGAAACATTAGGCTTTAGCGTAGGGGATTTGGCAGGACTTTTAAAGATGCCTATAATAAATTTGGTAAATGATGCAATCAATATGGAAGGGAGCTGTATTACCGTAAGACCTGTGCTTAAAGAAAAAAATTCTTATGATGTAAATTATACATTTGATTTTAAACTTAATAGTTTGATTGACGGATTAATGTCGTTTATCCCAGGCTCCGAAGAGATATTTGAGAGTGTAAAAGCAGAGCTTAATGATGTTAGTATTTACTTTGATATAAAAACAGCAGGTAATCAAAGAGAAAAAGTTGTAAAACCAGCCAAAGGTGCACCAAAATATAACTATAAAGGTGGAAAATTAACTGATATGAAAATTGCCGCAAAAGTTGGCACAAGTGAAATGACTGTTAATTGCGGCGTCGGTGGATTTAGATTATTAAACAGCATACCTGTTATTAGTACGCCTACGGAATTTATGGATTTTGACAGCTTTTTATTGCCAAGCAATTTGAATGGCACTTTTAATTTGAAAGATAAAAACGGCGATATTTTAGGAAATTATGAATATACTGCTAATTTTGATTTTAACAAAACACAAATATTTTCAAGTTTGATAGAATGTGCCGTAAAGCAAAGTGCAATGCCGATTGTAGACAAAATGTTTAAAGACGAGAGCGGGAAAATTTATATAGAGGTAAAACACATTTGCGATAATAGTTGCAAAATCAATCATTTGAGCAATGACTCTCGTCCGTTATTGACTGTTGCTTATGACCCTAATTCTTTTGGGACTAATAGAGTTTACTTTGCTTTTAATATAAGGGGCAGCGTAGGTGCCGATTTTGCGGAAAAAATATCCGAAATGATAAATGACGGCACATTGGTTTCCGCACAAGAGATATTAGACCTTTTACCAAAAGAAGATTTGATTTTTAGTATTGACCCGTCGGCTTATATTAAAAAAGCTGAAGTAAGTAGTACTGATAATATTATTTTGCCACAAATTATGGCTGTAAATGACAGTAATACGATTGATTTTACTCAAATAGTAAATAGTATTTTGAAAGCAGATGTCTTTGCGGAGTATAAAGATACAATCGCAAAAGTTTTGGATATAGTATTTCCTAATGTAGATAGTATAGATTACACTGTTGTTCATACTAACGAGCATATAACAGATTGGAATATAAAAGCAAAGTTTTTGGAAAACAGGGAGTTTTGCTACAGCGAAACAGACGGTATCAAAGATATTATGGCTCCTATAAATAGTAAAATCGACTATACATTCAATTCACAAAACATTATTAAAATAATTACAGCTCAAGATATCTATAATGGGGACGGTACTCTTAAGGATTTGACAGCTCAAGATTTGAATGCTTTAATTGGTGCTAGTGTAGAAGGCAAATATGTTGATATGTTAAACAATCAAATTACCGAAAACTTAACTATACTTGACATTGTCGGTTTAGACATTGCACAAACTCAAACAACTCAAACGGTATACTTGGTTGTAGGTGGTAGTGTTAATAATAATATTTATAGATTTTTGGATAATATAAATGAATTGTTCGGCACGGAAGATAAAAAATTAATCGATTATATTTATCCTATTTGCGGTGTTATTGAATTGGAAATAAAATTGATATAAAGTAATAAAAAACAGCAGACATTTTTATGTCTGCTGTTTTTTATCTTTATTTACAAATTATTTGAATTTTCGTTTAGTCTTTAGTTCTTGTTTTGCATTTGGTAGAAAGCAATTTTTCTCCTACATTGATGAAATCGGCAGCACATTTGAAACATTTGTTGTAACTGCAGTCTGTGCTATTGCACTTTATTAAAGTATCCTCGTTATCTGAATAGTTAAATTCGCTTGAAACTTCCATATTGACGAATTCTTGTTCGATTACTCCGTTTTCTCTTTTTATTCTTGTAATACAGTTGCCTCTTTTATCGATGTTTACAACGCCGGCTTTACAGTGAAAACCCTCATTAAACTCGCAGTTGCTTGTAGTGCATTTTAAACCTTTCATAAATCCTCCTAATAATCTTTTGTTTATATTAGTATTTACTATTATTTATCAATTATTCGCGATATTTTTAGCTAAAATGCGTTTATTTTTAAAAATTGATAGCCTTTTTGCTTGCTATACTAAAAAATATTTGATAGAATACTACATAGTGCGGATTGCGTTGGAAATAAAATTTTTTACGCTAATTCAGTATGGGGAACTTATGAATCTAGAAATAATAAAACAATTAAGTCGTACAAGTAATAAAGTATGTCTTGCAAAAAATGAAAAAGGTATGTCTGTAGTAGTAAAAAAATATCAAGACATAAAAACTTTGAATATTGAAACTACTATATTAAATCAACTTTCGGTTTCCGGCTATGCTCCCAAAATAATAGAAATGGGAGAAGACTTTATCATTTACGAGTATATCGAGGGAGATTTGCTAAAAGACAAATTTTTATTGTATACTATGAGCGATAATGTTGACGGACTTATAAGACTTGCCAACGAACTTTCGATTTTTTTGCAAATCTTTTATACGCTTGCGGATAATTATATTTTAAAAGATATTTCTTTTGATAATTTTATTATAAAAGACGGAAGATGTTACGGCATTGATTACGATAGTGTGGAAGAAGGAATGCAGTACACAGATATTGCAGGCGTTATTGCTTATGCAGTTACAAATTGCGCGGGTAGTATTTACTCGGCTTTTCCGTTTATCAAAAGGATTCTTACCAATTTTCGTTATCAAATGATAGATGTAATCAACGAAGTGAGAATCTGCTTGAATAGCAGTAAAAAAATAATAAACATAGACAGCGTTTTAAATGACTTGCTGTTGATAGACGACAAAAAAAATGAGAAATTTTTACAAAAATAATTGTAAACATATTGAAATAAGAAAATATTTGTGCTACAATTATATTGTATTATAATATTATATAATAAATTTAAAAATTGTTATCTTAAAGGGTGGTTGCATATAGCAAATGAGTTTATCTGAAAGACAAATTTATTTGGTAAATGCCGCTAAATGACTTTAAATGATGGGGCATCTAAGTATTAATATTTTTAGATTAATAGGAGAAAGTATGAAGTTTTGTGAGAGATTATCTGAACTGAGAAAAGAAAGAGGGTTTAATCAACAATATGTTGCGGGCTATATGGGTGTAACTCAAGTTAGCATCAGTAATTGGGAAAGAGGGTTTAAAGAACCTAATTTCCAAGCACTTATTGATTTGGCGAATTTGTTTGATGTTACAAGCGATTATTTGCTTGGCATTTCGGATAAACGTAAATAATTTGAACATATCTATTTTTAAATTAGTTATATTATTGTGATATATTTATTTAAAAATTAATAAATAGATATGAAAAAGATAGGGGTTATATATGGTTACTATTAAAAATGTAAATTTCAGCACTTTTGGTAATTGTTTGGAAATTTCAAACGGTGTTGTTGTGCTACGTGTTACTACTGATTTAGGTCCGCGTATTATTTATTACGGAACAACGGATGAAGATAATATGATGCACACCGATGACCTTGGATTAAATAAGCGTCCAAGCGAATTTCTTGACAAAAACTATAAAAAAGGCGAAGTTTGGAAAATTTATGGCGGTCACAGACTTTGGAAATCTCCTGAGGATGAGTCCAGCTATCAACCCGACCATAATAAGGTAGATGTGACCTTGATTGATAATGGTGCTGTATTTTTTAGCGGAAACGATAAAGTTACCGGTATCGGAAAAACTATAAAGGTTACTATGACAGAAAATGGCGACGTAACTGTTGAACATGCTTTTTATAATTGCGGCGACAAACCGCTTAATGTAGCATTGTGGGCATTATCCGTTATGAACAAATACGGTACGGCAGTTATCCCTATGTCAAAGGAAGATACGGGACTTCTTGCTAACCGCAATTTAGTTATTTGGCCGTATACGGATGTTGCGGATGACAGGTTGCAAATAAAACAAGATTACATAAGCATGAGGCAAGACCCTGATTGCAAAGGACCTATGAAAATAGGAACATTAAATACCGAAGGTATTGTTTACTACATTCGTGGCGACAAATTAGTGGAAAAGATTTTCCCAAAAGCAAAGAGGGATGGAAATTACGCAGACTATTCTTCTTCTACAGAGCTTTATACTTGTAAAGATTTTATTGAAGTGGAAAGTTTGTCAGAGTTGCAAAACATTCCTATTGGAGGGACTGCCACTCATACGGAAATTTGGAAATTACATATCGCAGATAAACTATACAGCGATATAAAGGCATTGATAAATGAAAATTAAGTTTAAATTGTTTGTATCGCTAGCGATTTTATTAACGCTAGCTTTACTTGCCTTTACGGGGTGCAAACCGGAGGAGAGAAACTATAATTTGGACGGCATCGGAAGTGTCGTAATTTCCGATGCTATGGAAGATGTTTTGTCTTCCTGTGTTGTGGTGGAAGTTGTTCCGGGAAATTTTACATATTATTATTCTATGGGAGTTGCTATTTCCGAAGATAAAATAATTGTTCCAAGGCAAACGATTCCGTTAAATAAACTGAATTTGCCTGAGATAAACTATTATAAGGGCAGAGTTTATAATACAAAAGGCAGATTTGACTTTGTCTACAAGACGGAAGATAACAATTTTGCAAGGAATAATGATTATGGTTTTAATGTATTAACGCTTAAGGACAAAAACAGTGTAAAACTAAAGCCTGTCAAATTTGCAAAAAATAACGATACTACCGACATAGTCAAACTTGGGCAAATGATTTTTGGGGTGGAAGTTATTGTGCCTGACAGCAGGGTGTATAACAACAGTTCTTCTTTGGATATCCCTACTGCGGAATATTTTAAGACTATTCCTGTATTGGTTTCTTCAAAATCCATGATGACAGGTGTGGACATTATGAGTAATCATCCTAACGGAATACCTGCGGAAATGATGGCAGCTTCATTCACAACACAAGGCTATTTCAACAAGTCGGATTACGATACTTATGTAACGGGGTTGGATTTTAAACACGGCTTTGAGGCAATAGATAAAAATGATAATTATGTTTTGACAAACAACATGTTATTTAATACTGCGGGAGAATTTGTTGGAATCAACTACTTACGAAGGGTTGACGGTACGGATTCAAACGAACATATAGTAGCGGGTATAGGTTATGCTGTACGCAGCAGCAACATAAAAGCTGTTTTGCAAAGTAAGCAAATTATATAGGAGGGTGATATAATGAAAAAGAAAAGTATAATTATATTAATAGCTTTAATCTTAGTTGTGATTTGTGTCACCGCAAGCGGTTGTTTTACAAAAAAAGTGACAGAAGATGTAACATTGACTTCCGCAAACTTTATATTTGAAAAAGTAGTAGGAGAAGTTATCGACTCAACAGTTACAATAAGCTGTACAACTAGTAGCGGAACTTCGGGCGGTGCAGGTGTTGTGGTCTCTGCCGATGGATATGTTTTGACAAATAATCACGTTGTAAAAGATTCTACTACAAAAACTGCGGATATCAGATTTGCAAATGGAGAGTATTGCCAAGCGATTATTTTGTCCGAGAAAAATACGGGTAATTTGGCAAGCTTAGACTTGACACTTTTAAAAATAACGGATAGAATCAAAAATGATTTTAAACCTGTTAAATTGAAAGATGAAGACGTTAAATGGGGAGAGTACGGTGTGATTATCGGAAACCCAAAACAACTTGGTACCCTATGTGCACATGCAATGGTTTCCAATCCAAAAAGGTTAATGCAACACTCAATCAAAACTATTCATTCTACGGAATTTATAACCCTAGATGCACCTGTTAATCCGGGCAACAGTGGCGGTGGATTTTTTGATGCATCGGGTAAACTTGCAGGAATTGTTACTTTAAGACAGTATGACAATTCAAATTCAAATCAAAATGTCACATTCGGAATTGCTTATGCTATGCCTGCAAGCACTGTGAAAGATTATGTTAAGGCTTACGGCATAAATTTATAAAAAAACCATTTGAAAATCGTAATTAAAATTTATAATTTACAAATTAAACGAAAAGGAAGAATATGTTTATCGCAATCGGTGGCGGAAGTATGAAGGAAATGACTGCCGTAAATGATTATATAGTATCAAAGCTCGAGCATATAAGACAAGAAATGGAAAGAAAACCCAAAATAATGTTTTTGCCACAGGCAAGCTTTGAATCTAAACCGTACGTAAATTCTTTTACGAGGGAATTTGGTACAAGACTAAAATGTAAAACCACCTGTGCTTTGTGGGCAAAAGGCGAAATGGACTTTGAACACATAAAACAAAAATTCAATATGGTAGACTGTATTTATATAGGCGGCGGAAGATATGATGTGCTTTACCACGAATTTGAAAAAATGGGTATAAAGCAACTTGTTTGCGATTTTTATAAACGAGGAGGTCTAATCGTCGGCAACAGTGCAGGCGCAATGCTTATGTTTGAACAAAGTGTTTCCGACTACAAAATAATGGCGGGCATAAGCAAGGAATACGAAATTGCAGACGGATACGGGTTGATAAAGGGGTGTTTTTGCCCTCATTCAAACGAAAGCAGTAGGCAGGAGTATATCAAGCAAAACAATTTGCAACCTATTTTGCTTGCGGAAAATGAATTTATTGAGTTCGAATAAATATTGTAAAAGCGATTTATATCGCTTTTTTAATGGAAAAATATAAATTAGGGGTACTTAAAATATGGCAAAAATTATCGGAGTGGATAAGGGTGGTATATCTTATCGGCTTGGCATTAAGTCAGGCGATATTTTACTTAGCTTTGATGGAAATCCTGTAAAAGATATTTTGGACTATCATTACTATGACGGTATGGAAGAATTTGTGATGACCGTAAGCCGCGGAGAACAAATAACCGACTATGAAATTGAAAAAGATTATGACGAGAGTTTGGGACTTGAACTTGACGAAAGTATGGAACTTACCCCTATACGCTGTAAAAACAAATGTAAATTTTGTTTTGTAGACCAGCTGCCAAAAGGTATGAGGGAAAGTTTGTATGTCAAAGACGACGACTATCGTTTGTCCTTTGTATCGGGCAATTACATAACTTTAACAAATGTGTTTAAGGAAGAACTTGAACGGATAGTAAGGTTGCATTTATCACCTTTGTATGTTTCGGTACACACTATCGATAATAATATAAAAAATCAACTTGTAACAAATCCCGAGGGTAGCAAAACTTTTGAAAAATTAAAGTTTTTGACGGATAACGGCATACAAGTTAATACGCAGATAGTAATGTGCCCAAACGAAAATGATGGAGAAGTACTGTTGCATACTTTAGAGGATTTGCAAAGTTTGAGACCTATGTTAAAATCCGTTGCAGTTGTTCCCGTAGGGCTTACTAAACATAGGGAGGGATTATATCCGTTAATACCTGTGGATAAGGAAAAAGCAAGACAAACCATAACTTTAGCGAACGATATAAATAAAAAATACGGTATATTTGTTTATCCGTCGGACGAGTTTTATATAAAAGCGGAATTGCCTTTGCCAAATTATGAGGATTACGGCGATTTTGAGCAGATTGAAAACGGCGTAGGACTTGTGAGAATGTTTGAGTACGAAGTAGACTGCGCATTAAATGAAGTTAAGAAAAATAAGTCCAAAGCAAAGGTAAGTTTGATTACAGGGGAGTCTTTCGGGGACTTTTTGAAAGACTACTGCGGTAGGATAGAAAGCAAATTAAAAGGATTGCAAACACAGGTAATAAAAATCAAAAACGAGTTTTTTGGAGAGACTGTTACTGTTGCGGGATTGATTACTGCGGGAGATATTATCAAACAATGCAAAGGTAAGCTTTATAAAAATGTAATTATACCAAGCACAATGTTAAAGGAATTTACAACTACTTTTTTGGATGGAATGAGTGTTAAAGAAGTGGAAAAAGAGCTTGGAGTAAAACTTCATATTTGTCGTAATGGAGAGCATTTGGTGCAAATTATCGCTAAGTTATAGAAATCATAATAAAAAATAGTAAAGTAGGTGGATATATGGCAAAGCCGTTAGTTGCGATTGTCGGTAGACCCAATGTAGGTAAATCGACATTTTTTAATAAAGTAGTAGGAAAAAGAGTGTCTATTGTGGAGGATAAACCTGGTGTTACTCGCGATAGATTGTATTTCGATGCCGAGTGGTGCGGATATAATTTTACAATGATAGACACAGGCGGTATCGAACTTAAAAGCGAAGATAAAATGTGGCAACATATAAAAGCACAGGCGGAAATCGCAGTGGAGGTTGCAGATGTTATCGTGCTTTTTGTAGACGGAAAACAAGGGATAATTTCCGACGATATAGATATTGCAAATTTTTTGAGAAAAAGCAAAAAACCTATCGTTTTGGCTGTAAACAAGCTAGATAATAATGAGGTGGAAAAGACTTACGAGTTTTATGAATTAGGACTTGGCGAGCCTTATGCTGTTTCGGGGGAACAGGGTAAAGGTATTGGCGATTTGTTGGATGCAATATGCAATTATCTGCCGAAAATCGATACTAATGCGGATAATGACGTAATTAATATTGCCGTTGTAGGTAAACCAAATGCAGGTAAAAGCAGTTTGGTAAACAGGTTGCTTGGCTATGACAGAGTAATAGTCAGCAATGTTGCGGGAACTACCCGTGATGCTATTGATACTGCATTTACTTACGAGGGACAGAAGTATAATTTGATTGATACTGCGGGTATAAGACGTAAGCGCAGCATTGACGAAAGTGTGGAAAGCTATAGCGTTATGAGAAGTCTTGCAGCAATACGAAGAGCAGATATTTGTCTTGTTGTTATCGATGCGGGAGAAGAACTTAGCGAACAAGATATTCGCATTTGCGGATATGTTCATGAACAAGGTAAACCATCCGTAATTATAATGAATAAGTGGGACATTGTTGAAAAAGATACTCATACAATAAATAAGTACAATGCAAGGCTTGACGAGCAGCTGAAATTTATGGACTATTACGATAGTTTATATGTAAGTGCCAAAACGGGACAAAGAACGGATAAGATTATGCGTGAGGTAAATTTTGTTTACAGTGAGGCAAGCAAACGAATAACTACGGGATTGTTGAACGATATTATTCAAGATGCGGTAAGTTTGGTAGAGCCACCTGCACACAATGGCAAGAGATTGAAAGTTTTCTTTGCAACTCAAAACAGCAGTAATCCGCCTACATTCGTCTTTTTTGTAAATGATAGCGAATTGTTGCATTTTTCGTATAAAAGGTATTTGGAAAATTGTTTGAGAAAATCATTTGAGTTTAAAGGTACTCCGATAAGGCTTGTATTTCGCAATAAAAATGAAGATGATAGCTTTGTTTGATAATAAATTTTGCATTAATTGAGGTTATAATTAATATAAAAAATTTTAATCTAATCATTTATATATATAATTGACTAATTTAATGCGTATGTGATAAAATAGGAAAAACGGAGGTTTGTATATGATTTATCGCGATAAAACAAAAGATTTTTTGGAAAAAGAACTTGCCAAAGAAAAAGCAAATTATGAAGAAATTCTTAAACAAAATGTAAAGATTGATATTTCCAGAGGTAAGCCTTGCAAAGAGCAACTTGACCTTTCTATGGAAATGTTGAATATGATAAATAGCGTAGCCGATTTGCCTGCTGAGGGTGCGGATATCCGTAACTACGGCGGTATTGAGGGACTTTATGGTTTACGTCAGTTGTTTGGCGAAATGTTGGGCGTAAAAGCGGAAAATGTTTTGGTAGGCGGCAACAGTAGCCTAAACATGATGTATGATACAATTCAAAGATGTATGCAATTTGGTGTTAACGGCAGCACCCCTTGGAATAAGCTTGAAAAGGTTAAATTTTTGTGTCCTGCACCCGGTTATGACAGACACTTCAGTTTGACAGCTGTTTTTGGAATCGAATTGATTACTATCCCAATGGATGAAAACGGACCAATTATGGATGTTGTGGAAAAATTGGTTGCAGACGACGAGGCAATAAAAGGTATTTGGTGTGTTCCTAAATATTCTAATCCAACAGGTATTGTATTTAGCGACGAAGTAGTAGACAGACTTGCTAAAATGCCTACAAAAGCACAAGATTTTAGAATTTTTTGGGATAATGCTTATGTTGTGCATGATTTGTATGACAGCACTGTACCGCTAAAAAATATTTATACAGCCTGCCTTGCAAACGGCAACCCTAACAGAGTGTTTATTTTTGCAAGTACTTCGAAAATTACTTTCCCTGGTGCGGGCGTTGCATGCTTTGCATCCTCCGAAGAAAATTTGAAAGATGCGCTTAAAACAATGAAGTTCCAAACTATCGGACCGGATAAAATCAATCAATATTTGCACTTAAAGTTTTTGCAAAATATGGACGGAGTACGTGCTATAATGAAAAAGCACGCTGCTATTATCAGACCTAAATTTGATACCATTTTAAATGTGCTTGAGGATGAGTTTGGCACAGACAGCGATATTGCAAATTGGAGTAATCCAAAAGGCGGATATTTTATCAGCTACAATGTACTTAACGGTTGCGCGAAAAAAGTTTACGAACTTTGCAAAAACGCAGGTCTTGTAATCACTACTGTTGGCGATACTTTCCCTTATGGTAAAGACGATAATGACAGCAATATTCGTATTGCACCTACTTTTACAAACACCAATCAGTTGGATACAGCTTGCAAAATTTTAGTATGCAGCACAAAAATTGCTTGCATTGAAAAATTGATAAGCGAAAAATAAGAATAATAAAAAGAAAAATAAAGACACCTTTTTAGGTGTCTTTTTATATTCAAAAAGCACTCTTTGCAATGCGAAGGGTGCTTTTTTGCTGCTTTTTGAAAGAAAATGAGGATAAAAATTAGTCTTTTTAAACTATCATACTTTTCGGGACGGGATATTAATATTTAAGCAAAATAAAACCAAAGTTATTAAATTATGTTTTTTAATAACAATTATAACAAATAAATAATTTTTATTTGCTTAACATTTGTTGTGTATATGTTTTTGCTATAAGGAAATATTTTTTTATACAAGTATTTTTTAAAAATCAAAAATTTGAAATTATATGTATACATGGGAAATAATGTGGCAAGAATAGAATTGTGAGGATTGAAAAATGAAGAAAGCTTTGATTGTTTTATCATTATGTTTATTGTTGTTTGTTACATATTCTTTGCCCGTAATTCTACCTAAATCGGACAAGGATATCACTATCAATTATTTTACTAAAGGTAGATATAGCGAAAATGCTATATACCTATACGATGACATTTTTATGGTTACGAGCGACTATAAGGAAGGACAAAAGACTGCAGATAATTTGGTAAACATAGTAGGAATAAGCGCTACATTCAACGGCGATTTTGACGATATGAAAAGTGTGGTCAAAAAATGCAAAGTGGCAGTCCTAAGTGAGGAAACTGTAGGGAATGTACATATCATTTATGGTATATCTGAAAGTTGTGGCAAGCCGATTTCAGCAAACGGTATGAATATCAATTTTCAAATCGCTATAAGGGATAATGTAATCACAGTAGGCACCCCTTTGATAATGGGGAGTTATTAAGAATATTTGGAGGTAAATATGCAAAAAAAAGATGCAAAGGCTATCGGCAGCAGATTAATGGCTTTTTTAAAAAAGAATATTCATTATATCCTGATGATTCTATGCGTGATAGCGATTGGAGTAGTGGTAACAGTAGTTGCAGTGCTTAACACAACAAAGACAAACGATGTCGATGTAAACAAACCTAACGAGCCAACAATAGAAGCTCCGGATGACGAAAAACCGGCTGTTGTTGAAAAGAAGTTTGCTTTGATTATGCCTGTTGAGGGTGGAGTACAAGGTAGAGCTTTTTCGGATACAGCTTTAAGTTATAATCCGACTTTATCAAGATACGACGCACATTTGGCTGTTGATATCGTAGGTAGTGAAGGCGCTAATGTATATGCAGGTTTTGAGGGAACAGTAACAAATGTTACTACCGATGCTTACTACGGCGGTAGCGTAACTATCGATTATGGCAAGGGTTATGTAGCTACAATCAGATTGATTAATGATGTTAAAGTTAGCAAAGGCGATAAGGTTGACGAAAAAACCGTACTTGGTACTGTAGGCAAATTTCAATTTGAGTGTAAGCAAGATGCACATATTCATTATGAGTTAACCCAAAATAACAAATTGGTTGACCCGATGCAATATGTTGTAGGCGACAACAAATAAATAACTAAGGGTGCTGACTTAAGCACTCTTTTTAATACATAAAGTTTTGTAAAAAACTTTTAAAAATCGGTACTAATTTGTATTTTAGGTTATCCTTAATCAAATATAAAAATATTTTCTATAATAAATTATCTTTGTTTTTTACAAAAAAAGTATAGCAAAATATACTTAAATGTGTTAAAATAATTGTATGGATAACGGAATGAAATATAATAGTATAACCGAATATTATAAACAGACTTTCGGCGGCAGAGTGTATAAGCTTGCATTGGATATAGGTGCGACTTGCCCAAATCGAGACGGAAGTAAAGGTACAGGAGGTTGCATATATTGCAGCGGCGCAGGCAGCGGGGATTATGCAACTGTTTTTACGCAATTAGACTGTGCAAAAAGTAAATTGAAAGATAAAAAATGCGGTAAATACATAGCTTATTTTCAATCGTTCAGTAATACTTATATGTCTGTTTTCAAGCTTAAAGACCGTGTAAAAGAAGTGTTACAAGATAGCGAGATTTGCGGGATAAGCATTGCAACCAGACCCGATTGTATAACTTCCGATATGCTTGAGTATTTGACCCAACTTAACAATGCAACACATTTGGTTGTGGAACTTGGGTTACAGTCTGTGTCTGATAAGACGCTTAAGGTTATCGGACGCGGGCATACTTTTGAGCAGTTTAAAGAGTGTTTTGACGAGCTTAAGGCAAATAATATAAAAGTTTGCGTGCATATAATGGATGGTTTGCCTTACGAGACAGAAAGCGATATGTTAAAAACAGCTCAAATTGTAAGTAGTATGAAACCACATTCGGTAAAAATACATTGTACTTATGTGCCTTTTGGAACTAAGCTGCACGAAATGTACGAAAGCGGAGAGTACAAACCTTTGGAAATGGATGAGTACATTGTTGTTTTAGCTAAGCAACTTTGTATTTTGGATAAGGAAATTTATATAGAAAGATTGACGGGAGACGGGGATAGGAAAACTTTGGTCGCTCCTAAATGGACTTTACATAAAAGATATTTTTTGAATATGTTAAACAAGCATTTGTCAAAAAATTATTGAGTTGTGTAAAGCCATTTTAAAAGAATAGATATATCATCATATCACAATATGTAGATATGAAAATATGAAATAGTAGCGATTTTTGTAATAAATTTATACATGTAGATATGCCTATTATTAAATTATTAATGAATAATCATATTGTCATATATTGATAAATTAACTTTTGATTATATGATAATACAACCATTTATGAATAAATTGACATAAGTTGATATCTATCCTATCAATGTATGATAATATGCTGATATGCTCAAAAAATATAATAAATTGTATATGTTGCTTGCCAAAAGTTAAATTGCTTGACTTTTGGTCTTTTTTTTATTATAATTATTTGGTAAAAATAATTATTAGTTATCTGTAGTAAATATTGCGGATTTTAGGAGATAAATATGAAATTAGGTGTTGTAGGTTTACCTAACGTTGGCAAAAGTACATTGTTTAATGCAATAACCAAGGCTGGTGCCGAAAGTGCGAACTACCCTTTCTGCACTATCGAGCCAAATGTTGGTGTTGTTGCCGTTCCCGATAAAAGGCTTGACGCACTTGCTAAACTTTATAACAGCAAAAAAATTACTCCCACCTATCTTGAGTTCGTAGATATTGCGGGATTGGTTAAAGGTGCATCCCGCGGCGAAGGATTGGGAAATAAGTTTTTGTCGCATATACGTGAGGTAGATGCAATAACACATGTTGTAAGGTGTTTTGACGACGACAATATCACACATGTGGACGGAAGCGTAAATCCGCTTAGAGATATAGAAACAATAAATTTGGAACTTATTTTTGCGGATATGGAGTCGGTAAGCAAAAGAATTGCAAAAGCACGCAGCAGTGCAAAGGGCGGGGATAAAAAATTTGTTGCCGAAGCCGAGTTTTTGGAGAAAATTTACGCTCATTTGGAAAGCGGAAAGCCTGTTCGCTCTATGCAGTTTGATGATGAACAAGCAGTTGCCGTAAAAGAAATGTTTTTGCTTACGACAAAACCCGTTATTTATGTTGCAAACATTAGTGAGGGGGAAATCGGTACGGAAAATGACTATGTTAAGCAGGTTAAGGAATTTGCAAAAGGCGACAATGCCGGCGTAGTTGTTTTATGCGCAAAGATAGAAGAAGACCTTGCATCCATAGACGATGAGGAAGAAAGAAATATGTTCGCTGAGGAATTGGGATTATCCGAAAGCGGACTTGATATTTTGGTAACAGAGTGTTATTCGCTATTGGGATTAATATCTTACCTTACTGCGGGCGAAAAGGAAACTCGTGCTTGGACAATAGAAAAAGGCACAAAAGCTCCGCAAGCAGCAGGTAAAATACACAGTGACTTTGAGCGAGGTTTTATAAGAGCGGAAATCGTTGACTACAAAATTTTACTTGAGCTTGGCTCGTATACTATAGCAAAAGAAAAAGGCAAAGTAAGAAGTGAGGGCAAAGACTATGTCGTACAAGATGGCGATGTAGTGTTGTTCAGATTTAATGTTTAAGAGGCAGAAGATGGATTATAAAGTTGAGATAGCAAAACTAATAAAAATAGATGGTGTAAGCTTTGACGAAATTTTGTCGCTAGTTGTGGCGGCAAAAGACAGTGCTTTGGCGGATTTTGCTTTTCCTTGTTTTAAATTTGCAAAAACCTTACGAAAATCGCCTGTAATTGTTGCAAAAGAGATAGTATCCAGCATAGAAAAACCTGCTTTTATCGAGAGTATCGAAGCAGTAAACGGATATGTTAACTTCAAATTATCCAAACTGAATTTTGTTAAGCAGACTGTGGATAAGACATTGGCTTTGGGCGAAAGTTATGGTGCAAGTACTGAGGGCGCAGGTAAAACAATTTGCATTGACTACTCTAGCATTAATATTGCAAAACCTTTTCACATGGGGCATTTATCCACTACTGTTATCGGCGCGGCTTTGTACAGAATTTATAAAAAACTTGGATATTCGGTGGTTGGCATCAATCATTTGGGCGATTGGGGCACCCAATTTGGTAAATTGATTGTTGCATATAAAATGTGGGGCGATAAAGAGGATATAAACAATAGAGGTATAAATGCTCTGCTTGAAATTTACGTAAAATTCCATAAAGAGGCGGAAAGCACCCCTGAGTTAAATGACATTGCAAGAAATTGGTTTAAAAAGATTGAAGACGGCGATAGCGAAGCAATGGAATTATTCCTTTGGTTTAAAGAGGTTACACTTCGTGATGTGCAAAAAATATATGACAGATTGGATGTTCATTTTGACAGCTATAACGGCGAAAGTTTTTATAACGACAAAATGCAACCTGTGATTGACGAGCTAGAGGCAAAAGGGCTTACCAAAATAAGCAACGGAGCTACAATAGTGGAGTTTGACCAAAGCGAAGATATGCCACCATGCCTTATAAAAAAAGCAGACGGAGCTACTTTGTATGCAACTCGTGATATGGCTGCGGCTTTTTACAGGAAAAACACTTATAATTTTTATAAATCGCTTTATGTAGTGGCATATCAACAAAACTTGCATTTCAAACAACTTTTTAAAGTTATCGAAATGATGGGCTATGATTGGGCAAAGGATATGATTCATGTTCCTTTTGGTATGGTAAGCATTGAGGGAGGAAAACTTTCCACCCGTGACGGTAATGTGGTATTTTTAGAGGATGTTTTGAATACCGCAAGGGACAAAGCACTTGAGATAATAAACGAAAAAAATCCCGATTTGGAAAACAAACAGGATGTAGCTGAAATGGTCGGAACAGGAGCAGTCGTTTTTGGTGCATTGGTCGGTAGCCGTATCAAAGACATCAGCTTTAGTTACGATAAAGTTTTAAATTTTGAGGGAGAGACAGGTCCTTACGTCCAATACACTTATGCAAGATGTTGTTCGCTTTTAAACAAAATCGAAAGTAGCGGCAGTATCAATTACGACAATTTGACAAGTGCGGAGAGCTATGAACTTATCAAATTGATAGATAAATACCCTGACATAGTTGCGGATGCCGGTGCAAAGTATGAGCCGTCTATCGTAACAAGATATATTTATAATTTGGCTGTACAGTTTAATAAATTTTATTTGGAACAAAATATTTCCAATTCAAACGAGCAGGACAAATGTGCACGTCTTGCAGTTGTAAAGATTGTACAAAACATTATAAAAGATGGTATGTCATTGCTTGGCATAAAGTGTCCTACAAAAATGTAAAAATTGTTTGTACCGTAAGCTTATTTACGGTACATTTTTTATCGGTATTATTTTACTTATATCAATATTAAGATTTCATTATATTGAAATTTTTGTAATTAATTGCAAAAAAAATTGTTTTGTTGTATAATATGAGAGGTCAAGGAAAACAGGAGGTTTTTGTTATGAAAACTATTGGTACAATTTCAAGAGGTATTAAAGCACCTATTATTAAAAAAGGCGACAATTTGGTTGACATCGTTGTTGACAGTGTACTTGCAGCAAGCGAGGAAGGCAAGTTTGAATTGCAAGATAAAGATGTTGTTGCAATGACCGAGGCTATTGTTGCAAGAGCACAAGGTAACTATGCAACACTTGAGCAAATTGCCAAAGATGTAAGACGTAAAACCGGTGGCGGTACTGTCGGTTTGGTATTCCCTATTATGTCAAGAAACAGATTTTCTATGATTTTAAAGGGTATTGCAATGGGGGTTGATAAATTGATTATTCAATTATCTTATCCGAGTGACGAGGTAGGAAACCCACTTATCCCAATGGATATTATTGATGAAAAAGGTGTAAATCCTTATACTGACGTGTTTACCGAAGAACAATACTATGCAACTTTCGGTAAAATTCTTCATCCTTTTACAGGTCTTGATTATATCGAACTTTATAAGAGCTTTGGCGGCGATAATTGCGAAATTATACTTGCAAATAATCCAAAGGAAATTTTGAAATATACCGATAAAGTTATCAATGCAGATATACATACAAGAAACCGCACAAAACGCATTTTAAAGGAAGCAGGTGCTAAAGTTTGCTTGAATTTGACTGATATCATGAACGAAAGTGTTGACGGCAGCGGTTACAATCAATATGGTTTGTATGGTAGCAACTTGGCAACAGATAACTCTGTTAAATTGTTCCCTCGCGACGGACAAAAATTGGTTGATGCTATTGCCGAAAAATTTAAGAGCATTACAGGCAAAAATATCGAAGTTATGATTTACGGCGACGGTGCGTTTAAAGACCCTGTAGGCGGAATTTGGGAACTTGCAGACCCTGTTGTATCTCCAGCATATACAAAAGGCTTGGTAGGTACTCCTAACGAATTGAAACTTAAATATCTAGCAGACAATGCTATTGGCGATTTGTCTGGAGAAGAGGCTAAAAAAGCTATGAAAGCGCTAATAAAGGAGAAAAAGGCAAACCTAGTTGCTGACCAATCTTCACAAGGTACAACTCCAAGAAGACTTACCGATTTGCTTGGCAGCCTTTGTGATTTGACTTCCGGTAGTGGCGATAAAGGTACTCCAATCATTTTGATACAAAACTATTTTACTAACTACAGCATTGACTAATTTAATTAATTGCTAAATTATTAAATTATAGTAAACTAAAGGACAGCGTTTCGCTGTCCTTTAGTTTTCGTTTTGCTCAAAACTATATCAAATAAACAACGATTAAAACTTAATCGTTGTTTTTATTATTAATTTCCAAATGCTTCGACAGAGTTGTCGTATATATCAAGTCTAACATCAGTAAAATTTCTGCATAATTATTATATGTTCTAAAATTCCACTCATAGTCTTTATTTATATTATTGATTTAGTAGTTTTTGCTACATAAATTCATTGTTTCCACACATATACAATCTTGAAATGCTGAATGTCTAATACTTTTTAGACTATCGGAAACTGTAATATTTGTTATATTCTCACATTCATAAAATGCATAACTCTCTATCAAAGCCACTTTATTATGGTTAATGTCAGATAGTCATGTGCACTTATAAAAAAACTTGATATTCTATTTTTGTTACATTATCTGCTAGTGTTATGTTAGTTAGCTCGTCGTTATTGCAGACGGCAAAACTCGATATCTTTGTAACATTTTCAGGAATTACTAAATCATTAATAATTTTGCAAGTATATAATGTTTTTGTAACTCTCAAAAGTTCGTTGTTTGTTTGAAATTTTAATGAAATTATTTAGCCATTCTTCCAACTAATTTTTGTATGTCATAATTAGTCTCCTTACGTTATATTCTACAAGAATATTTAAAGTTTGCAATAAAAAAATGACAGCGTATTGTTTGCTAAACTTATGATAAAAAGAATACAAATAAAATTTTGAGGTATGACTTATTGGACGATAATTAAAGAATGAGTATTATTTTTAAAAATTACATTAAAATCTTGTATATTTTTGTTTAATGTGTTAAAATAACTTTAATAAAATAATGAGTGGTGTTGTTATGAGATATACCGGTGCAAAAATAATATTGGAAAGCTTGCAAAGACTTGGGGTCGAATGTATATTCGGATATCCGGGCGGTAGCATTTTGGATATTTATGAGGAAATTTACAAAGCTCGCGGAAAGGTTAAACATTACCTTATGTCGTCTGAACAAGGCGCGACTTTTGCAGCAGACGGCTATGCTAGGTCAAGCGGGAAAGTCGGAGTTGTGCTTGCAACTTCGGGTCCCGGGGCAACCAATTTGGTAACGGGGATAGCAAACAGTTTTTTGGATTCCGTACCTATAGTAGTTTTTACAGGTAATGTTTCAAACAGCAAGCTTGGACAGGACAGCTTTCAGGAAGTAGATATTTACGGTATTACAATGCCTGTAGTCAAATACAGCTATTTGTGCAGAAATGTTGAAGATTTGGAACAGACTATCGTGGATGCGTTTGAGATTGCGAAAAGTGGCCGACCAGGACCTGTACTTATAGATATGCCTAAAGATATCCTTAATAAAAAATGTGAATATTATGGTAATTTGACTGCTAAAATTCATAAAAAAGTTCTAAACTATAAACCCGACTATGAAAAAGCAGCAGAACTTATAAATAGTAGCAACAAACCGCTTATTTATTGTGGCGGCGGTGTGGTAAGTGACAATGCAGGAGAAAAGGTGTTGGAACTTGCAAAACTTATCGATGCACCTGTTGCATGTACAATGATGGGCAAAACTGCAATTCCTTATGATTCACAATATAATATCGGTATGACGGGTATGCACGGTAATGTTTGTGCAAATTCAATAAAAAATGATGCCGATTTGGTGTTGGCGTTGGGTGTTAGGTTTAATGATAGGGCAAATGTACAGGAAAAACTTTGCAGTCAAAAAATAGTACATGTTGATATTGATTTGGTGGAGCTTAATAAAAACGTCGAGTGCGATTGCTTGATAAAAAGCTCGGTAACCGAATTTTTAGGACAAATTTTTCCTATGGTTAAAAAACGTCAAAATAGTGATTGGTGGGATTTTATTAACACTCAAAAGCAAAAAGACTATGTGTACGATAACCAAGGTTTTTCGCCTAATAATATTATAAAATTATTGGCAAATGGTTTGCGTGAGGATGACATAATTTCTACCGATGTGGGGCAGCATCAATTATGGACAGCTCAAACATATCCGTTTAAAAAACCAAGAACATTTTTAACTTCTTGCGGGCTAGGAGCAATGGGGTATGGCTTGGGTAGTTGTATAGGCGGTGTTATTGCCACAAGCAAAAGAGGAGTGCTTATAACAGGCGACGGAAGTTTTTTGATGAACAATAATGAGCTTGCGGTTGCAGTGGAAAATAAATTGCCAATCATGATTGTAGTCATGAATAACGGAGCCTTGGGCATGGTTAAACAATGGCAGACGGAGTTTTATAAAAAACATTATGAGGGAGTAAATATAAGTGGTAGGGTAAATTTTGAAATGCTTGCAAAAGCTTATGGCGTTAAACACAGCTATACGATAGACTGTACTAGCAAATTGACGGAAATTATTGAAAAACATCGCAACTTTAAAGAGCCTATTTTGCTTAATTGTATTATAGACGGAGATGCGCAAGTTTTGCCATTTGTACATCCTGACAAATTGTAGGAATTAAATGGTAAATAAATAATTTGAGTTTTGTATATTAAGTTTACTCTTGCTCAAAATATTATTGTAGCAGTAGATGCTACAGAGGAGAAAATTATGGCAAGAAGTCAACAAAACAGTGCCGGAAACAAGACTGCAACTAAGTCTAAGAAATCAACTCAAACTAAAAGCGTAAGTAAATCCGGTGCAAAAAATTGCTCAAATTGTTCTAATTGCAAATAAGTATATTAGCATTTAGCAAACTCAAAAACAAACACTCTCTTTAGTGTAGAATTAAAGAGAGTGTTTGTTTTTATAAGTCCTATTTGAGTGGAGAAACTGTTTATATTATAAATACTTTTTGATTGGAAATAACGATAGTATGTTTATAAATTTTCGATATTATAAAACTTGGAATATACCGTCAAGTCAATAAGTTTGCCGTGCTTTTGAACATTATCTATATCTTGCTTGCTTATTTTTTTACCGGCGGGAACTATTATGGTACTGCCTGCGGTTATATTTTTCTGCGTTATTCTACCTATCAAAAAACCGTAATTGCAAATTGTGGTAACAAGTCCTACGGGAGCGACGGTTGCTATTTTATCTGTTTTTACTTCTTTCTTTTTTGCTTTTGGCATACGTTTAAACACTAGTCCGTCATCGGATATAGAAAGAATTTCTACATTAAGAAGATTTTTATTGTCGGTAATTATCTTTTTTATATCAAAATCTTTGGTTATCATAAGGTCAACCAATCTGCCGTGTATTTTACCTTTGTCGTCAGTCACAAGTTGTCCGCCTACTCTAAAGAATTTAAAGTTTGGATAATTCCTGTATTCGGACTTGTACATAATAGCATCATTTATTTGATAAATGTTTTTTACGTCAATTTTTACGTTTCTGCTGGTTTCGATATAATCGATTTTTTTGTAATTGACATGTATCTTGCTTATTGTACCTAAATTTTGAGCTTGGTTGCAGTCTATAATGGTTTTGTTGTATAAAAATGATAATAGCATATAATTACTCCTTTGTTTATCTTTATAAGTAAATATATGCTATAAAATTTAAAATAATGACTTGTCCCGTAAAACTTGTCCAATATTTATTTTTCTAACAATTCGTCGTTTGGCTCTATTTTGTCTTTTCCAATAAAGCCTAAAGCTATTGTGCCTGCGCCTGTGTGTGAGCCAATGATAGGTCCTACATAATTGGTAAGTATATTTGTAATACCGGTTTTTTCGATTATTTTTTCCTTTAAAAACTCTGCATCGTCAGGGCAGTCTGCGTGAAGAATAATTATTACATCATTTTCTTCAAGAATAATTTTGTCTTGCAAATGGTCGATTAGCTCCAAAATAGCTTTTTTTCTACCTTTTATTTTATCTATTGTTGAAAGCTTGCCGTCTTTATTTACATAAAGCATAGGCTTGATTTTAAGCAATGAGCCAGCTATAGCAGCGGTTTTGCTTACTCTGCCACCTCTCATCAAGTGGAAAAGGTCATCAGGAGTAAAATAAACACAAATTTTATCGCGACGAATAAGAGTTTCATTGTAATTATCTTCAATGCTCATACCGTTGTCACGGGCTTTTAATGCATAATAGGCAAGCAAACCTTCGCCTGTTGTTGCACATTTTGAGTCAAGCATGTAAAATTTACGTTGGGGGAATTCTTGCTTCAATTCTTCAACTGCGGTAAGTACATTTTGATAAGTGCTACTTAAGCTCGAAGAAAAACAGATATGCAATATATCGTTTCCTGCTTTTAATATCGGTCTAAAAAATTCTTCGGCAAAAAAACTTGTAATAAGCGAAGTTGTTGGCATGGCACCATTTCTTATCGCATCAAAAAATTCCTTACCTGAAAGATTTTTATCAATACCATACTCGGTATCTCCTATTGTGTATGTCATTGGTATAATTTTAAAATTTTCAAAATACGACCATTCTTGTGGAAAATCGCAAGTCGCGTCGGTTGTAATGTAATAAGACATAATCCCTCCGTAGTGTCAGTTTTTATTGTTTTAATAAATCGTCCGTAGCTTCGATTTTGTCTTTTCCGACAAAGAATAATGCTACCGTGCCTTGTCCCGTGTGTGAGCCGATAACCGGACCTATATAATCGATTATTATATTGGTAAGCCCTGTTTTTTCGATAATTTTTTCCTTAACAAATTCCGCGTCTTCCAAGCAGTCAGCGTGAGCAATAAAAATAATTTCGTTTTTATCTGCTATCATTTTGTCTTGCATATATTCAACAAGTCCCAAAAGAGCTTTTTTTCTGCCTTTAACTTTACCTATTGTAGAAAGTTTTCCGTCAACATTTGCATAAAGCATAGGTTTAATTTGAAGTAAAGTACCTGCAACAGCAGCGGTTTTACTTACTCTACCGCCACGCATTAAATGATATAAATCATTTGGTGTAAAGTAATGGCAAATGTGGTCACGTCTTTCAACTGTTTCGTTATAGTTGCTTTCGATATCCATACCATTATCGCGTGCTTTAAGTGAATAGTAAACAAGCAAAGCTTCGCCCGAGCATGCAGCCTTAGAGTCTAGCATAAATATTTTCCTATTGGGAAATTCCTTTTTTAATTCTTCAACAGCTAAAGTAACGCTTTGGTAAGTACTGCTTAAGCTTGAAGAAAAACAAATATGAAGTATATCGTTGCCGTCCTCTAAGATAGGCCTGAAAAACTCGGTTGCTGTGTAAGTAGTTATAAGGGATGTAGTCGGCATGGCACCGTTTCTTACCTTATCGTAAAATTCCTTACCCGAAAGTTGTTTATCAATACCATATTCTATATCGTCAATGGTGTATGCCATTGGAATGATTTTAAAGTTTGTAAAATTATTTAATAGTTCCTGTGGGAAATCACAAGTAGCATCTGTGGTTATAAAATAAGACATAAGTACTCCTTTGATTAATTTTTCTTAATAATATGTAAATAATCAAAATAGCATATTTGTTTTATTCAAAACATATCATATAGTAGCATATTACAGTGATAAATAATAAGAATAATTCATTTTTAATTAAAATACTGTTGTTTACGCAAATATGCAAGCTTAACTATTTATACATGTATATATTTTAGGGTATATGTGTATAAATGTCAATCTATTACACAAAAAATTTAACAAATTTACATTTTCATTTTACAATTAATATATAATAGTAAACAAATAACCTATTTAATTGTTTATATTATGACCATATAGGCATATATCGCTTGATAATTCAGCAAATTTATGGCTGAAAAACAGCCCAATATAGTCGTAAAAGCTAAATTTTGCTAAATGAATGTAAAGTTGTTAATAATTTTTGCATAAAATATCTGCAAATCGTACAAATTTCAATTAATATTTGAGTAAAAACATTGAAAAAAGGCGTTGTTTACGTAAAATTTACACAAAGCAACCTTTGAAATATTGATTTTTGTCAGATTATGTAGTATGCTAAGTGTATAGAGATGTGTGTATTCCACACAAAAAAGGAGTTTATAATGAAAAGAACATTAAAAAGCTTCTTTGTATCAGCTCTAATGGTTTTAGTTTGTTTAACTTTGGTTGCTTGCGGGCAAGATATCGAGACAGATGTTGAAGTGACAGCACCATTCGGCGAAAAGTATCCGGAAAATGTGACTGCACAATATAAGATTAATAAATCTATGACAGCACTGCAAATGTACGAGGCAGGAGTTAAAAATTTTAAAGCAGCAAGCTTTGTTGCTTCAAGTCAACTAGGAAATATAACTACCAACAACAAGCTTACGGGAAATATGACCCAAAAACTTGATTGTTTAAAAATAAAAGAAGATAATAGATATTATTTGGGCTCTAGCAGCTATACGATTAAAGGTGGCCCAACAATAAAAATGAGCGACCAAAGTATTTACGAAAATGGTAAATATAGAGTAAGGTCAGCTAATTCAAAAGACATTAAAGTTGAAAAAGATGGTACTATGAGTGTATCCAAATGGCCGGCAGTCGAGGTTTTTGAAAGCTTAGGACAAGGCTTACAAGTATACCCGGATGACCTAACTAAAATTAACATGTTTATTGTTAATAGCAAAACTTTAAAAACATCAACAAAACCAATTTATGATGCAAAGAATAAAACGTATAAATTTAATATTACTTTAGATTTAGAAACTGCAACTAAGGATTATATAAAAGTAATGGAATATAAGACTAAAAAGGGCGGCGTAACTCCAAAGGGTATTAATTTTACAAAACTTAGACTAACTGTAGTAATGTGGGAAAATGGTCTAATCAAATCTATCGGAAATGAAGAGTCATATATTGTAAATGCATTGGGATTTGAAAACAGAACGTCATTACTTGCTACCACCTATTTTACTTACGATAGAGCAGAAGTAAATACAGGTAATTATTTTAATCAATTTTAATTAAAAACTATTAAAAAACTTAAATGCAGCTATTTAGCTGCATTTATTTTGCTATATAATCCACAGAGTGTAGATAAAGTGTGAATAAAAAAGTAAAATCAAATTTGTTGTAAAATTGACAGTGTAATCAAAATATTACACTATTTCTCATAAAATAAATCAAATAAAAAAATTTAATGACTTGATATTTTTTTTATTAATCGAAATGAGATATATAATCTATTAATACATCTTGCATTTATCTACTTTATGTGGATATTAACTCTAATAAAAGCAATATTTTTATAGGTAATATTTGCAATGCGTTAAGCATTATAAAAACAGCTTTGTCAGTTTCGTATAAAATGTTTAATATAATTTGCAAAAAGCTTATAAAATATATCAAGTTTTAAAATTTTTCCGCTAATTAAAAATTTGTTATAATTATAATAAAAATTTTTAAATGAAAAAAGGATTTGCAAAAACTGCAAACCCTTTTTTAAAGTGATTGATTTGTAATTAATTTTCAGTTGATTGAATTAAATCATTCATATTGTAAATACCCGGAGTTTTTATGCTTGTCATAAAAATACTAGCCTTTACAGCACCTTCGGCAAAAACAGCTTTTGAGCTTGCCTCGTGTTTAATTGTAATAATTTCGTCATTTCCAAGAAATAGTACTTCATGTTTGCCGACAACTGTTCCACCTCTTACGGCATGAATACCCAATTCATTTTTTTTGCGTCGTTCATTGCTATCGTGTCTGCCAAACTTGAATTCTAAAGTGTTGTTCATTTCTTCATTTATGGCATTTGCGATAGAAAGTGCAGTGCCCGATGGACTATCAACTTTTACATTATGGTGTTGCTCGATAAGTTCGATATCAAAGTTTTCGCCAAGAAGGTTAGTTGCTTTTTTAACTAAATCGATAAGCAAGTTAATACCTATTGACATATTGCTGGATTTAAATAGCGGTATTTCTTTTGACATTTCGGAAATATAGTCCAAGTCAAGCTCACTATAACCTGTGGTACATAGCACAACCGGAATTTTATTTTCCTTAGCGTATGGCAAAAAATCGTAAATTGCTTCCGCACGTGAAAAATCTATAATTACGTCTGCTTTTACATTGATTTCGGAAACACTTTTGAAGATTGGGATATTAAAATCTGCTTTATTTGCAAATTTATCTACACCGCCTATAGCGTTCGCATTGCTGTTTTTGTTAAGGCATTCAAGCAAAGTTCGACCCATTCTGCCACCGATACCCCATATTAATACATTAGTCATAAACTCCTCCGAGAGTAATTTTGTTATTTTATCAATCCGACGTTATACATTTCGTCCAATACTTTTATTTTTCCTGTCTCTGAAATAGGTGTCAAAGGCAACCTTGGCAAATTTTCACCGTAACCTAACTTTGAACAAGCGAATTTTACAGGAATAGGATTTGTTTCGCAAAACATTACTTCCATCAAAGGACGATATTTGAAAAACAAGTTTTGAGCTGTTTTTAAATCTCCCTCTTTAGCAGCTTTTACCATATCTACCATTTGTTTAGGGATGACATTGCTTGCAACGCTTATTAAACCATCTGCTCCTAAGCTCATTACAGGCAAAATAATACCATCGTCGCCGCTGTAAACTTTAAAATCACTGCCGCGTACTTCGGCAACAACGCTTGCTATTTGGCTTATGTTGCCACTTGCTTCCTTTACTGCAACAATATTAGGAATGTTTGCTAGGGCTTTGATTGTCTTTGGCAAAATGTTTACGCCCGTTCTGCCAGGAACATTGTATGCGATGATAGGAGTGTTTACTGCACTTGCTATTTGAGAGTAGTGCGCAATAAGCCCCTCTTGTGTGCATTTGTTATAGTATGGTGTAACTACAAGCAACATGTCTGCACCCAATTTTTCGGCTTCGATACTGTTTTCAACAGCAGTTGCGGTGCAGTTAGAACCTGTACCTACTATAACAGGTACTCTTTTGTTTATTTTTTCGATTGCAAATTTGATAGTAGCCACTTTTTCGTCATGTGACATTGTTGATGCCTCGCCTGTTGTGCCAAGCACAACCAAAGCATCTATTCCGTTTGCAATTTGGTCTTCTATTAGTCTGCCGTAAGCTTCAAAATCCACACCCTTAAAGTTGAACGGTGTGATAAGAGCAGTAGCAACGCCTGAAAACATAATAGTACCTCCGATTATTATTTAGATTTCTTTTCCATTAATTTTTGCATAATTTGAACGGCATTTGTTGCAGCACCTTTACGGATGTTATCTGCAACTACCCATAAGTTACAACCGCTTGGAACAGTCTCGTCAATTCTTACTCTTCCTACATAAGTTTCGTCGTGGCCGCTAGAAATAATAGGCATAGGGTATTTCAAGTTTGCTGGGTCATCATACAAAATAACACTTTCAGCATTTCTCAAAGCATCGTAAATACCTTCCAAAGTGCAAGGTTTTTCAAACTCTACATTAATAGATTCACTGTGGCTGTTTAATACAGGCACTCTGACAGTTGTAGCTGTAACTTTGATGTTTTTGTCAAGAATCTTTTGAGTTTCTTTCATCATTTTTTCTTCTTCTTTAGTGTAGCCGCTTGGCAAGAATACGTCTATGTGAGGTAGCACGTTATTAAAGATAGGGTATGGGAATTTTTTAGGTTCTGCACCTTTTACACCCTCAACCAAATCGTTATATCCTGCAACACCTGCACCTGATACAGCTTGGTATGTACTATAAACAATACGTTTGATAGTATATTTATCGTGAAGAGGTTTTAGGGCAACCATAGCTTGAATAGTAGAACAGTTAGGGTTTGCGATAATACCTTCGTTCCAATCTATATCATCGGGATTAACCTCCGGAACTACTAGCGGAACATTGTCATACATACGCCATTGGCTAGAGTTATCTACAACGATAGCACCGCATTTTACAAATTCAGGTGCGAATTTTGCAGAAGTAGAGCCGCCTGCAGAGAATAAAGCAAAATCTACAGGGTATTTTGCGATATTTTCGTTAGTAAGTTCGATAACAGTGTGAGGTTTGCCCATAAAATCGATAACTTTACCCGCACTTTTGCTTGAAGCAAAAAGATAGTAATTTTCCACAGGAAGTTGTCTTTCAGTTAAAACTTCCAAAAATTTGTTGCCTACCATACCGGTAGCACCAACAACTGCAACATTGAATTTTTTCATATATGCCTCCATGAATAAAAATAAAAATCTAATTTATAACGGATAAATAATTTTTTGATTTATCCGATTGTAACATGCTTGTAAAACTGCTTATACATATAATTTGCTTGAAATTTATGTTTGAATATTAAAAAAGCAGTACGACTATCGTACTGCAATAAAAAGCATTTTTACCGCTAGCATAATAGTACTCCATCTAAGATGACAGTTATAAGGATTTAGCCTTATACCCAACCTTAACCACTGCAATATGATTAAGACCTCGGCAATCATACCCTTTCTGCCTGTCGGTAATTGCATACCATTTGGCGGACATACTATTGCTGATTGCTCCTCTATTAGCATCAAAATTTAATTTACTAAATGATATCATAAAATTTTTAATTTGTCAAAAGATTTGCTACAATTTAATTGATATTTTTTTAATTTTAGTGTATAGTTAAATATAGTATAATGAAAAGTAGTGTAATTTTGAGCGAAAATGTCAAAAATTATTAAGTTGTAGGCGGAGTTTTTTTATTTTGCTATTTGAAATATGATATGTAAAACTTAAAATTTTTGTGAATTTCTTAACAGTACATTTTAATTTAATTAGTTCGACAATTTCGTTTTTAGATAATTAGGAGTTTTTTAGTATGGCAAAAACAGTAAACCGACAAAAATCAAATAAACCGTCATTTGCTGCAAAAGTATTGGATAAAATGACTTTGGGCAATGATATAAGTATAAACAGAGCGCCAATCGAAACAGGTATGATTCGTCATTGGTGGCGTACATTTAAATCGAATTACAGCTCGCTTGTTATTCAAAATATTTTGTGTATGTTGCTTGCTGCACCGTTTATTGCTTTGGTATTTTTTATTATGCCTAATTTGGAACAAAGGTGGATTTTACAAAATGCCTTTAACTTTGTAGGAGAGTTGGGACTTGGATTTACAGGCAGTACAACGGATACTGTAATGGCAATTAAAGGGATATATTTGTTTAGATTGATGTTTTACTCTTTGATTATACCATGCTTTAGTTTGATTGGTCTTGGAATGTCGGGTTTGTTTTACTCAAGTAGAAATGTGGCTTGGGGTGCAAAAATCAAATTTCGTCACTTTTTCCGTGGAGTTAAAAAATATTGGTGGCAATATATGCTTGCATTTACCATAATAGGTATTGCAGTGTATGCAGTTCTTGCCTCAATTTACGGATACTTGTATATGAGCATAGCAGGTATGACCACTTGGTATATGTATATAGTAATGATTATTGCCGTTCTTATTGCACTTGCGATTGTATTCTTTATGATTACATTCTTGCCGATTATAAATATGTATAACTTTAAAGCGGGCGATAAAATAAAAAACAGCATTTTGCTTGCGGTTGTGCTTTTGTTACCGTCTACAATGCTTGGCATTTTGTGGATAGGTTTGCCGGTTGCTTTGATTTGGACAAGTTTGACACAAATGATTTTGCTGGTTACATTTGTTTTGTTCGGTTTTGCGGCGTATGCAACTGCCATCCAATGTTTCGGCGTTTATGCTGCGGATAATTATACAACCGTTTTATATCAAAATATGCTTTACACGCAAGAAAAGGAAAGACGCAGACAGGCGAGTGTCAATCGCAAAGGAACAAATAAAAACAAAAAGAATAAAGGAAAAAGATGATGGAAGCATATTCAGTTATAGCAAAATTTTATGATAGCGCTAATACTGACTTTGATTACTCAAAATATTTTGAATTTATAAAGCACTACTTTAGCGGAAAGGTCGTAGAACTTGCATGTGGAAGTGGTGCTTTTACCGATTATTTAGTCAAAGTTTGTGATAGCGTTATTGCTGTGGATAATTGTAGCGAAATGTTGGATAAAGCTGTGCAAAACAATTTTAAAAACAGAAAATATATTCAATTTGTAAAAGACGATATTTTGACTTTCGTACCTCCTTTTAAAGCAAACAATGTTATTGCCGTATGTGATGGATTTAATTACATAACGGATTGCGATTTGCAAAAGGCTTTTGACAAAATAAGCGGGTATATGAAAAGCGGCGGATACTTTATTTTTGATATAAGCAGTAGCTATAAATTGAAAAATGTTATAGGTAATAATATTTTTTACGAGGATAGGGACGATTTGACATATCTATGGACAAATAAACTTAATAAGGATTTTGTACAAATGGATATAACTGTTTTTGAAAAAATAGGGGATTTGTATAAAAGAGAAGACGAGAGTCATATACAATATATTCATGATAGACAATTTGTGGAAGATTGTTTGAAAAATGCAGGTTTTAGCGTACAAACATTTGACGGCGAAAAGTTTGATAGTCTGAAAGACGAAAGTTTAAGGCTTTTATTTATTTGCAAAAAATTATAATAAGCAGTACAATTAATAAATCAAATACAAGGTGAAAAATGGACATTATACAAAAAGCGATATTATTTGGCGGAAAAGCTATTGTAAGCGTAGTAAACGGAAAAGATTTGGCACAGGTTGCCGTAGATAAACAGCAAACAAATGATGCTGCAAGCGAAGTTCTTGCAAGGGTGCTTTGTATCGGTGCTTTTTTAGGTTGCGGTATCAAAGGAACAAACATAAGGTTGAGTGTGACTGTTGATGGCGGCGGAAAATGCGGCAAAATAATTGTTGCAGGAGAGACAGGCGGTATCGTTAGAGGGTTTGTGGAAAATCGCAATCCTAAAGTGTCGAAGTCGGCTAACGGTACATACGATGTTTCCGAATGTATCGGAAAAGAGGGAAGTATAACGGTTATTAAGGATTTCGGACTAAAAAATCCTTATGTTGGCAAAACTCAAATTGTAAACGGAAGTATTGACAGCGATTTTGCATATTACTTTACAACTAGTGAGGGACTTCCTACGGCAGTTGCAAGCGGTGCGGTGATTAAAGACGGCAAAGTTTCATCCTGCGGGGCAATAATCGTTCAACCAATGCCAAATTGTGAGGAGGAGTATGTAGTTGTTTTACAGGATATTGTCCGCAATTTTACAAATTTTGGCGAACTTATACAAAACAAAACTGCGGAAGAGATTATAGAAGAAAATTTCGGACATTTCGAATGTAAACTTATGCCGCCTGTTTATCCCGAATTTAAGTGTAAATGCAGTGAAGAAAGAATGATAAATATAATCAAATCGTTGGATAAGGAAGAGATAAAAGATATACTTGCAAAAGAGAATAAAATTGAAATTCATTGCGATTTTTGTAACAAATATTATGTTTTTGATGCAAAACGCATAAAAGAGATTGCAAATATTTAAATGTAAAAATAAGGAATTGGTAATGATAAGTTTTGAAGAATATATGAGTCCGGAAAGAATTTTGCAGCTGGCTACAAAATATTATGAAAAGCAAGACTATGTGGCTGTAGCAGAGTTCTTGCAAGACAAATACGATAAATGTCCATTGGAAATACAATCACAATTACTTGAGTTGCTGGGTAATGTTTATATCAAGTGGGATGCGGTTGAACAAGCAATATGGGCTTTTAAATATGCGATTAAATGCAATCCTTTAAACAGCAACGCGTATCTTGATTTGGCAAATGTTTGTAAGAATTGTGGCGAAATTGGCGGCTTTAAAGAGGCACTAGTCACTTTTAGTAATTTGGATTATCAAGGTCTTTCAAAAGCCGAAGAATTGGTGGAGTATTTTAATAGTTTGAGTCAAAATCAACTAGATAACGAATTGTTTTTGGTAGATGATGATTTTAAAAGCAACGATATGCTTGAAAAAGCTTATGAATTATACAGCAAAGGGGAGTTTGATGTTGCTTGTGAATGTCTTGAAAAATTGCTTGAAATGTTCCCCGACTATCAACCTGCGTACGAACTGTTGATTTGTATCTATTTAACTTTATTTGACGAAGAAAAACTCGCAGATATCAGTGAACGTAGGTTTAAAAAATTTCCGGATAATTTAGAGGCCATAGCAATGTATCTTTATACTAAAAGACACCTGAGTGATTTTGACAGCAAACAACTAACCGAAAAAATGTTGTACAGTCCTATAGAAAATATACTTTCGCTAAAAAGAATATGTGAGGTTTTGGATGCTCGCGGAGAATATGAAAAATGTGTAAAATTGCTAAATAATTACAGTACAAAAAACGAAAACAATTATGATATTTTAATGATGCGAATGATTGCAAATTTAAAAATAGGCAATTATCAAGATGCAAAGCGTCTACTTAAAAAAATCAATAACTATTACGGAATTATAGGTTTGGGACTTGTTTACGGTTATTTGTTTGATTGTAATAAGGAAGCCCTTAAAATAGTTAACTACAACAGCATTCCTGATGAGTTGTGGGAAGTTGCAAATGCAATGTTATCGGATGTTTATGACAAAGCAAAAATTAACAAACCGATTGGCGACGATGAATTGTGGAATGTGTTTGAACTTATCGTAATGACTGCCGACGAAGATATAATAATAAAATTTTTGATTGATTTTAAAGATAGTTTTACCTTGAAGTTTTCTCAAAAGATTTTGGCTATAAATTATTTGAGAGAAATTCCGTCTATCATAAGAGCGGGTATTTTATACGCCATGCTAAAGTGCGGAATAACGGAATTTACATTTTTTACCGACGGCGGTTTAAATAAGGAAGAATTTTTGCCTATCGACCAGTTAAAAGATTATCCAGAATGTTATAGCGATGCTTATTACTATGCTTTTGCATATTGTGCGTTTTCCACTGAGGATTTTAGCAAAAATATATACACTTCCGCAGTAGAGTTGCTTGCTGCAATGAAAGAGACAAAACGCAAATTTCGTGACGAGTATGCTTTGGCTGCTGCTATTATTTGTAACAGCTATGTGCTTGTTAATGACGATATTGTACAAACTGTTTCTCGTGTTGTGGAGTGCAATGAAAAACGAGTAAAATCGTATATTTATGCAATAAAAAAGAACGGAGAGTTTTTCGATTTGGAAGACGATGATATTTTTGAATTGGTTTTAAAAAGAATTCATAACAAAATTTTAAAATCCGAAAATCCCGGAGAATAATACAAAATTTTAAAAAAAATTATTAATAATTAATATGTCGCATACACTTTAATATGCGACGTATTTTTAAATTAGTGTTTTTATTTGTTGGGGTGGTAATCGGTGCCGGGTTTGCAACGGGTAGCGAAATAGTTTTGTACTTTAAAAATAGTGGGTATATTTCCGTTGTGATATCGGGTATTATAATGGGGCTGCTCAGCATAGCATTTTGCTATTTCGGGAAGCTGCAAAGCAAGTATAAAATAATGAAAAACCTTACGAAAATCGTAGTGTTTCTATCATCGATAATCACTTATTGCATTATGATAAGCGGCACGAGTGAACTTATTTATAATCAGTTTGGGATTAAATATTTCGGTATAATTACGGGATTTGTTGTTGCTATTATTATGCTTTACGATATACGAATCATAAAGATTTTAAATTTGATTATCGTTCCTTTGATTGTGCTTATAATGTTGGTAATTTTGATAATCGGCGGGGGGGAGTTGTACAGCGGTTTCGATTTTTCATCCTCACTGAAATATGCAGGTATGAATATGCTTTTGGGTGGATACTTTATGAGCGAAGAGGGATGTGATTTGTCACACAAACAAATAGTCTGTTCAGGCGTATTGGTCGCTTTCGTTATGACACTTTTAATGAGTATTTGCTATGTAATAAGCATGCAATCGCCTGCGGCGGGTATGCCTGTATTCGAGGTTGCAAGGAGTTACGGTTTGGGTGCACTTGCCGCCATTGTCGTATATCTTGCAATTTTTACTACTCTTATCGGCTCGGGAAGAGCGTTTGCAGATATGATTTTAAAATTTTTGCCGCATAAGTGGATAGTATTTGTGCTGTTCTTTACACTTGCTTGTTATTTTGACGGGCTTGATTTTGCGAGTTTGGTTGCTTTTTGTTATGGAGAGATCGGCGAAATAGGCCTTATCGTTTGCATTTTGATAATTTGCAATTTAATATATAACTGTATAACGTGTTTGATTAACAAGCTAAAAAATAAAAATAATTATTTAAAAAGTTTAATTTAATAATTAATAAAAATGTTTACAAATAAATAAAAGTATGATATACTACTTTGTAGTACTGATTTACTGAAGGTGAAAAAAATGAAATTTAGCAAAAATGAAATATTTACCATACCTAATATTTTGACATACATAAGGATTGTGTGTGTGCCATTTTTCATTTGGATTATTTTAGATAAAAGTATTCCCAACAATATCTACATAGCGTTTGGAATATTCATATTTGCTTCGATTACCGATTTGGTGGACGGCTTTATTGCAAGACATTATCATTTGATTAGTGATATCGGTAAAGTTGCAGACCCTATTGCAGATAAGTTGTTGCAGGTTTCCACATTGCTTTGTCTTACTATTTTGGGTAAGATACATTGGGGATTTCCTGTAGTGTTTTTCATTAAGGAAACATATATGGTGCTTGGCGGTAGTGTGATTGTCAAGTTGTTTAAAAGCGATTACGTGTTGCAATCCAATATCTTTGGCAAATTCGCAACTTGCTTAAATTCATTGGGTATCGTATTGGGATTTTTCGCAAAAGAGGGCAATATGGCTTACGACATAGCCGTTAATGTGATTTTGACTTGCGGTGCAGTTTTTGCAGTCGTCACGGCGGTTATTTATACAGTTCAGTTTTTTAAGTTTAGAAAAAGAGAAATTACTGAAAAAAGATTGAAATTTGCAGTCGACTCGGACAATCAAAAAAATGAAGAAATTGTACTTCAAGCCCAAGTTGAGGAAAATGTTGTAAACGAGGTTGCTGTAGAAAACGCAGATATCAATGACGCAGATTTATGTAAGGAAGAAAAATCGGGAGATACCTTAAGTAGCGATACTTCAGTCTGCGACGGGGATAAACAGGTATGATTGACTTTGCTTACAGCCTTTCCGCAATATTCGAGTGGAGTTGGGAGAGATTTAAAAATCCATTTGTAATAAGTGGAATAGTCGTTATGTTTATAGGAATAGTTTTGTTGATATTCAGCAATAAAATTGCCTATCACGTTACACTTAAAATGAAAGATGCAGACGATAAAAAACTTGCAAATGTAGGCTTGATATTCAAAGGCGTTGCTTTTGGAGTAACCTTGATAGGGGCTTTGCTTGCAGTGCTTTTTGTAAAATAAATTTAGATAAAAATATAAAATGCTTGAGAAAAATAGGAAGGTGCGGTTTATGGATATGTCAAAAACATATAATCCGAAAGAGTTTGAAGAAAAATTATATAAAGAGTGGGAGAAAAAGGGGTATTTCAGAGCGGAAGCTGATAGCAACAAGCAACCGTTTTCCATTGTTATTCCGCCTCCTAATATTACGGGTCAATTACACATGGGACATGCCTTGAACAACAGTATTCAAGATACTATTGTAAGGTTTAAACGTATGCAAGGATATGCTACTTTGTGGCTACCGGGTACAGACCATGCGTCTATTGCGACCGAGGTCAAGATTGTTGAAAAAATGAAACAAGACGGACTTACAAAAGCCGATGTGGGAAGAGACGGTTTTTTGGAGCGTGCTTGGGAGTGGAAAGAACAGTACGGTGGAAGAATTATCGAGCAATTAAAAAGGCTTGGTTCCTCATGCGATTGGAGCAGACTTGCTTTTACAATGGATGATAATCTTACAAAAGCGGTAAAACACGTTTTTGTTAAGCTATACAATAAAGGTTTGATTTATAAGGCTGACCGTATTATAAATTGGTGTCCGTCCTGTAAAACTGCATTGAGTGATGCGGAAGTTGACTATGAAGAGCAGGACTCCTTCCTATGGCATATTAGGTATCCGTTTGCAGATGGCAGTGGGGAGCTTGTTGTTGCAACTACAAGACCTGAGACTATGCTTGGTGATAGTGCCGTTGCTGTCAATCCAAAGGACGAAAGATATAAAGATATTATTGGCAAAATGCTTATTTTACCGCTTACGGACAAACAAATTCCCGTTATTGCGGATGAGTATGTAGAGCTTGATTTTGGTAGTGGTGCGGTTAAAATTACACCTGCGCACGACCCTAACGACTTTGAAGTGGGGTTAAGACACAATTTGGATGTTATCCGCATTATGAACGATGACGGAACTATGAACGAACTTGCAGGCATATACTGCGGTTTGGATAGGTTGGATGCAAGAGCTAAAATTGTAGAAGATTTAAAGACAGGCGGATATCTTGTTAAGGAAGAGCCATACAAGCACAATGTAGGTGTTTGCTATAGGTGTCACAATGTGGTTGAGCCTATTGTCAGCAAACAATGGTTTGTTAAAATGGGACCGCTTGCAAAACCGGCAGTTAAAGTTGTTAAGGATAAAAAGATTGAATTTATCCCAAGCAGATTTAGCAAAACATACTTTAATTGGATGGAAAATATTAAAGATTGGTGCATTTCGCGTCAGCTTTGGTGGGGACACAGGATACCTGCTTACTACTGCGAAGATTGTGGTAAAATGATGGTACAGGAAGATGCACCTAAAGTATGCAGCAAGTGTGGTAGCACACATTTAAGACAAGATGAGGATGTTTTGGATACTTGGTTTTCCTCTGCATTGTGGCCGTTTTCTACACTTGGATATCCGGAGCAAACAAAAGATTTGCAATATTTTTACCCTACAAGCTTGCTTGTAACTGCTTATGATATAATTTTCTTCTGGGTTGCAAGGATGATTTTCAGTGGCTTGGAACACATGGGGGATATACCTTTCCCTGAAGTTTTGATACACGGTATTGTTCGTGACAGCCAAGGCAGAAAAATGAGTAAGTCTTTGGGAAATGGTATTGACCCGCTTGAAGTTATAGATAATTATGGTGCGGATAGTTTAAGACTTAGCTTGCTTATGGGTATTGCTCCGGGTGGAGATACTAGATTTATTGAGGAAAAAGTGGTAAGTTGTCGTAACTTCCTTAACAAAGTTTGGAATGCATCTAGGTTTGTTATGATGAATACCCAAAATGTTAAATTAAAGGAAATGGGCAGTTTCCGCTTGACACCTAGCGATAAATGGATATTATCAAAATTGAACAACACTGTTAAGGAAAGCACTAAATGTATGGAGAAATACGATTTGGGCTTGGCTTGTAGCAGTATTTACGATTTTGTTTGGAATGATTTTTGTGATTGGTATATAGAGCTATCAAAAGCCGCTTTGTATGGCGATAATGCGGATAAAAAAACAAACACTGTAACAGTTTTGAATTATGTGCTTGACAAAATATTAAAGTTGTTGCATCCGTTTGTGCCTTTCATTACCGATGAAATTTATTCGTTTACTGCCACTGCAAAATCCAGCATTATGATTAGCGATTGGCCACAAGTTATTAAAAAGTATAACTACAAAAAGGAAAGGGAAACATTTGAAAAAGTTATGGATATTATAAAAGGTATACGTAACTTGAGGGTGGAAATGAATGTAAAACCATCTCAAAAAATCGATTTGATTATTGCACCTAGCGTTGACATAAAAGTTTTGGATACTATTATGCCGTACATTATAAAAATGGCTAATATCGGCAGTGTATCATATATTAAAGACAAACAGGAAATTAGCGAAAAGGTAAGTGTGATTATCAGCGATTTCGGAGATATTTTGATTCCGCTTGGCAATCTTGTAGACAATGAAAAAGAAATTGCAAGACTTACAAAAGATTTGGAAGACACCAACAGCGAAATTGAACGTGCAACCAAAATGCTTAACAATCAAGGCTTTATTGCAAGAGCACCTAAACAGTTGGTAGATAAGGAAAAGGAAAAACTTGCCAATTACACACAACTTGCGGAAAAAATAAAAAGTCAAATCGAAGAGTTGAAAAATGCGTGAATATAAATATTTGTTTTGGGATTTTGATGGCACAATAGTGGATAGTTTTGAGGGCTGTAGTTTTGCTTTTGGCAAAGTTTTTGAACATTTTGGGGTAAATGTACCGCCAGAGGATAGGAAACAATATATCGGACCTCCGTTGAAAGTTACTTTTACCGATATGTTTGGGGCAGAGAAGGAGCCGTTTGCACGCGAGTTGTATAGGGAATACTATATAAATCAAGGCGGACAAAATATGTGTAAGCTATTTGACGATATGCCCAATATTTTAAACGCAATAAAAAGCTTTGGATATAAAATGTTTATTGCGACCAGCAAAAGGGAAGATATTGCAAGCGAAATGCTTAAAGAGTTTGGCGTGAGGGATTGCTTTGACGGAGTGTTTGGTACTGTAGAAAGCGAGGGCAGGATTGACAAAAAAGATATTTTGGAGTATGCAGTTCAAATATCCGGCGCCAACAAAAATGACTGCCTTATGATTGGGGATTCCATATACGATGCAATGGCAGCAAAGCAAGTGGGTGTCGACTGCTTGGCAGTGGCTTACGGCTTTGGAAATGTGAAAAATATGTCAAAAATCGGGACTATTTTGTGTGTTCAAAAGCCTGTCGATTTGATTGACGTATTTAAAAAACAATAAAAATTAAAAAATACAATATTGGTATTTTGATAGAAATCAATTTAAAAAAGGAGAAAGGTTATGCGATTTTCAAGACTTGCTCTTCAGTACCTGCGTAAGAATTTTTGGTATTTGGCGCTTGCAACATTAGTTCCGTCTATTGTAATGGGATTGCTTACAGAGCCATGTACTATGATTCAGTTATTTGTAAACTTTGACCAAAGTAAGCTTGTAACTTTTGGCGACGTATTTTTTGCGGTTAGCGAAATAAATTGGAAATCAGTAGTTGCGGGATTATTTGCTTTGCCGATTTTTAGTATATTTTTCAGTATAGTGTGCGGACTTGAGTCTAAACACATGCGTTGGGGTATATTATCGGGAGAAGATTTGTTAAAGCGTGTAAACAATAACTTTTTGCCGGTATTTAAATTGGTACTTGTGTTTATTTTTGTTATGGAGTTATACGCTGTTGTTTGCTCGTTGTTTACCTTTTTATGGGTTAAAGCAATCAAAAAAGCAGCAGTTGCTTTAGGACTTACAATCACAATAAATGTATTATTGTTTTTGGTAATGTTGTGTGCAATGGTGCTTTTAAGTTTGACTTTGCCTATTATGTCAATTACAGGTTTAAATTTAAGAAAAGCTATTGCAGAGTCAATAACACTATTAAAAGGCAAGTTCTTTAGGATGTTATTTGCTATTTTAATACCAACGATAATACCTTATATCCTAATGGCAGTTTTTGCAGCTTATGGTTTTTGGTGGCGAAAAATAATTAATATATTTTTATTTGTATATATTTTCTCATATTATATAACTTTGATGTATACTACTTATATGGATATCGAAGATATTGATAGGGAAGACCTTAAAAATAAATATTTAAAGTTGGTGGAGGATTAATATGTTAGCAAAACATTCTTTTTCGATAACCGTTTCGAGGTTTTCCTTGTTTTATAAATTTTTGCTGTATTTAACTATTGTTATGCTTATATTTGCTGCGGTTTCTATAAGTTCAATGTACTATATTATGCGACCTATTATACAAGGCGTACAAAATATGCATTTCTTTGAACATTGTATGGATGCATTCCGCTCTATGTTCGGTGGCGATTTAGCTGTTCAAAATTCTGCATTTGGTATTTTGGGACAAGACTTTGCAAAAATTTCGGAAGTGTTTGCAACTAACAGGAACAATGTAGTCGGTGCTGTTTGTGCATTGTTTGCATTTACTTTTTTAGGAAAGTTTTTAATCACAATCGGTCATTATCCGCTTGCAGATGTGTTAAATAATTTTATGAACAGCAATAGCAAATTTGGTTTTACATCAAACCTAATTGCACATTTGAAAAAATCAGTTGCTTACAGCTTTGTAGATACATTGATTTACATCCCATACATGCTATTGTTGTGTGGTTTGATTTATTTGACATTTTGGGGTGTTGGTAAGTTGTCGGTTGTGTTTGCTTTAACGCTGTGCCTAACGATTTTTATGGTGTTGATTGCACTAAAACGTTCAGTGTTTGCAATGTGGTTACCAACTTATATAAATGAGGAACTTGGTATTTTTAAAAGCTTGCAAAAAGCAATATTGACTAATAAAGATTTGATAATAAAAAATTGGGGCTTGTTTACTGCAATCAATTTTGTGTCTTATATGTTTATTATGTTATTCGGGCTTATTACTTTTGGTATCGGCTTTATTATGGCAACAAGCTTTTTAAACATTTTCTATCAAAGCATCGGGTTGGTAATTTACTATCGTAGGAACGAAAGAAAATACTATATAGATGCCGAAACTGTTATCGACAGCAAGCATTCCGTAAAAGAAGTATATTGATATAAATAAATTAAAAGGCTTAAAGTAAAACTTTAGGTCTTTTTTAAATGTAAAGTTTATTAAACATTAATTTAGGAAATTTTTTACATTAAAATTTAAAAAGGGTATTGTAATGACCATTCAAATGTGTTATACTATTGTTGTAGGATAACTGCAAGATTTGAAAGGAAATTGCATTTTGTAACCACATTTATAATAAGGGACTGCGAGTTGTGGTACTCAATGTCACGCCCTCGACCTTTTAGGTTATGGCAGGGGAAGACAGCGGTATCAGGTAGCTAACCCACCTCGAAGAACGAGGTTTTCAAATAGTTTTCTTTCGGTTGAGCGGTACTACACGCTATTTGCGTTTTTGGCATATATCTTTAAGGTATATGCCTTATTTTTTTATTTAACCAAGCCGTCTGTAGTATAAATATTTTGCTTAAAAAGCAGTTTTCGGTTTAATTTTAAGCCTAAATATGTCTAATTGCATTGAACGAAAATTTCGAATATAAAAAACAGCACCTTATTTATATAATTTTCGGGTTGCTATTTTTTATGTAAAGTTTGAAGTATATAAAAATTGTCGTTCACTGCAATAATGCCGTCAAAAATCGGCATTAACTTGCAATTTACCATAAAATAAAAGGATAAAAAAAGTACATAGAATATATATAATCTATGTACTTTTTCAGTTATATTATAAGATTAAAAGTAAAGTAATGTCAATATTAAACTAATCATTTTGTAAGAACTTTAACTAATTTATACCAAAACTTTAATTTTATTGCTTGAAAAATGCTCCTAAATGTACATAGATTATATATATTCTATGTACAAATGTTTCATTTGATATAAAGTGTACTATTAGGAGAAAATAAAAATGAAGAAAACCATAAAAAAATCGTATCTATTTATAGTAATGTTAACATTTATGATAGTACTATTTAGTAGTCTTATTGCAAGTATTTTTATTTTTCCAAAACAGGCATTGGCTTTATCAAATCCAAGCTCTGCTATTCAAGTTGCGAATGGTGCTGAATTATATGATAATGTTAATAAGTCTTTTAATAATTTTGCAATTTTAAATTTGAAAGAAAAATTATTTAATAAAGAAAATCCGACTGATTATGTAAAAAAACATGTATATAAAATTAATCCTGATATGGATACAACAACTTATTTAGTTAATGCTACTACTATAAATACGCAAGTTGGTTCTGAAACAGGTTTAGTTGTTACTCTCGGTGGATATCAATGGATAGTTACATCTGTAACTTTAACCGATATAAATTTTTATTCCAAAGAAGATGTTGTTGTAACTTTATATTTAGCAGATTCGTATAAATTGTCCAAGTTCTATACAAACGGTTCTGCATCGAAAGGTAATAATATGTACAGTAGCAGCACTTTGAGAAATACTCTTTTGTCAAGTAACGAAATGTCTCAATTTATCGAAGGCGATTTTGCTACAAAATATTTAGTTCAGCCGCAGTATATTAAATACCAACAACTACAATCAATGAGACTTGGGTTTAGTACCTATGATTATGGAAATGATGCGCTAAACAGCAACTATCCTGATTGGAAACCTCAATTTAATACAGGCGGGGGGTATGAAGTCGATTATGCAGTAGATGGTATTAAATATAGCGACTGGGGTAAAGACTATATTTGGATACCTAGTGTCTATGAAATTGGCGGAAACTATTCCAATGGAACTTTGGTAGAATCTGGATGGAAATTGTCGCCTGAGCAAATAGCATCAAAAGGGATTACTACAGCATGGACACGTTCTGCTCATCATAATAATTATAGTTGGGGATATGCTTTTTCCGATATTGATTCCACTTGTACAGATGCTAGTAGATGGATTAATGTGGGTATAACAAATGAGCGAGGTGTCCGCCCTGCAATACATGTAAATTTAAGCGAAATACTAAGAGGCTTGGAAAACGGAGTGCAAAATCCCCAAGATTTGGAGACAACATATAATGCAACAGCACAAACATTAAGTGAAATTGTAAAGACAAACAACAATACTGCTTGGTATGACAAAAATTTGTATGAGTCAGATAACGAGTTTATTCAACTTGCTTATCCCGACAGTACTAAAGCATTCGAAAACGCAGGAGAGTATTGGGTAAAGGTAGAGATAAAAGAGAGTTGGACAAATAAAATAATTGCATTGGTAGAGCAAGATGCTTTAAAATACGGTTGGACGGAAACCGAAAAACAGGAAGTAATAGATTTTAGAAAACCAAGATTTAGAGGAACTGCGGATACCACAGATAGCGACCATTTGGAAAGCGATACAGTCCGATGGATAAAAATAACCATAAACAAGGCAGAAATAGATTTTAGCAAAGTCACGTGGAGTCAAAGCGAGTTTGAATATAATGGTCAAAACCAAAAGGTAGAGATAGCCTCTGGACTACCGTCCTTTTTAACAGCAGTGTATGACAATAATGCTAAGTCCGCAGTAGGAGATTATATCGCAAGTGTAATTGATTTTACAGGCAGTGACCCTAACTACAAAACATATACGAGTGCGGAACTAGCAAATATACCACAACTAAAGCATAATTGGAAGATAACCAAAAAGAAAGTAGCGGTATCATGGACAAAAAAGAATGTGACAATAGGGGATATAACGCTACCAATACCAAGATTACAAGTAGCGGAAAACTTAGCTAATGCAATAGAATACAAGTATTTTAGAAAGAGTGATTTGACTGATGAAGTAACATTAGAGCAAATATTTGCAGAAAATGATATAAGTGAAATAAAGTCATATTATATACAAGCAATATTTACGACAAATACAATAGGATTTAACAACACTAACTGTATATTTGTAGTAGATGGAAATGAGGAAAACTCAGTATCGGAAGTATTCCAAACAGGGTCGGTAATAAATAAAGTAGAGGTAAGCTTAAAGAATAATAAGTTTACATACAATGGTTTGTCACAAGCTGTAGAGCTAAATGTAGCAGGCGGAGGATTGACAGCAAGTAACTTGGTAATAAGCTACACTACAGCAGACGGTACGCCACTGAGCGGAGCACCGACAAATGTAGGAAGATATAAAGTGTTGGTAGGATTGCAAAGTGGTTTGGACGACTTTATGATAGTAGGAGAAGATACCTTTGATTATGAGATAGAAAGCTTAAAGATAAGAAAGCCAAAAGCAGACCAAGTAAACATATTTGATGCAGAAGGCTTTGGGTTAAGTGCTGTAGCCAATATGCCGACAAATTGGAAGAGCTACTTTGAAATAACAGTAGACGGCAATGTAGTAGACGAAAACTACAAGTTTACAAAAGCAGGAAAGTATAGCATACAAATAGCGTTTAAAAACGGAGTAAACACAGCAAATGGCGGAGAAGTAGACAATGTAGTGTGGGAGGATAGAGATAACACGACATATACAATAACTTTGGATATACAAACGCTGGAGTTTGAGATAAGCGGATGGCAAAACGGAACGGGAAACAAACGACCAACGCTATTATCTGACGAAAAAAGTGAGATAGAAAAGTATTTTGATTACGAAATATACCAAGTAAAAGACGGGCAGATAATAGGCAATGTAATATTGCCAACTGCAACGCTAAAGTATGATACAAATTACCAAATCTCCTTGAAAGTAAAAAATGAGTATAAGGGCAGTGTGTTTTTAAAATACAACGGAGAGCTAGTTGACGAGACGGAAACATACAGCTTTAAAACAGAGGTAAACCCTAACCCAAGTGGTGGCGACGGCGAGGACGATAACAACGGAACTGACGGCAAACCGAATGGTGGAAGTAATGGTAATACGGATAGCGGAATGAATAGTGTAATAGAAACACTAAAAAATATGCCTCCGTATATGTGGTGGATATTAATAGCAATATTTATCTTTATGATAATATTTATATTGTTGTTGATAATAATATTGATAGTAGTAAAGAAAAATAAAAATACTCCACAACAAGCAATACCTTATGCACAGTATGCCGCAAACAACCAACAAGCAGCAAGCGAAAACAACGGAGCGACAAATACCAATACCGAGGATATAAAACCAAAGGAAGTAGTAAATGTAAGAGGAACGATAGTAAATAACTACAAGGTAGGTTACAAAGATTGGACATTTGTAATAAAGGAAAATGATGTTTTGAACTTGAGTGTGTTGGAAGCTCCGCAAGAAAGAATATTATTTTACGCATTAAAAGAAAGCGAAGCAAAAAAGGTTAAAAAGCTACAAAATCAAATAACGCCGGCTGATGGTGTGGACACTGATAAAATTGATGAAGATAGCAAGCCTAATAGCAAATTGAATAAAAAGAAAAGGCGTAAATAAAAACAACCAAAACGAAACGCAAACAAACACTAAAAAACAAAAAGGTAAAAAGCATAACTAATTAAAAAAGCCATTCAATAGAATGGCTTTTTTGCTTGCTATAAATTATATGTTTAATTAAAAATTGCACTTGTTTATCAAATAGAATATATAAATAAAAATTGAAAAGGATAGTAGTAATATAAATTAATATAGACATTTTTTAGCCGTAAAATTTCTTAAAATTATACAATTTTAAATACGCCATACAAATAAAATACACCCCGAAACATTGTGTTTTGGGGTGTTACTTTTTGTGTAAAGTTTAAAGTTGGCAAAAAGTATCGTTCACTGCAATAATCCTATCAAAAATCGGGACTATTGGGGTTGAAAATTTGCCATTAATGTAAAGTTTGGGTACATGGAATAAGTATATCTATGTACATATTATATGTATATTATAGGGTCAAAAGTAAACTTTTGTCAACATTTAATTAAACATTTTGTAATAGCTTTACAAAAAAGCTACAAAAACTTTAAAAAACTTTTCCGAAAAATCGCGATTTTGTACATAGATATACTTATTCTATGTAAGATAAAAACGGAGGTTTTATTATGGCAAAGATTATTAAAAAAGTTGGAATAATATTTTTTGTATTAGTAATTTCTTGTCTTTTAGTTGTAGGATGTTTGTTTGCATCTACAAACATTGCTTTACAAACCGAAACTTTAAAAACACAAAGCAGTGGAGAGATAGTAGATAGTGAAAAAGCTACCGATGTTGGCTATACACCTGATGTTATTTTAACAGGTACAACAGATGAAAAAGCTGCTTTATGGAGTGGTGCCATACAAAAAAGCTTTGATGGTAATAACAAAGAAATAAAAGTATTGCTTGACAGTGATTGGGTTGCACATGAAGATACTTATTTTTTTGGTGTAGGTAAGGGCTTTTATAATGGCAGTGGCTCTATAACAGTGCCACATGGCGCAACAATTATATTTGATTTAAACGGACATACGCTTGATAAAAAACAAACTACAAAAATGAGCTATGGGTCTATTTTTACAGTTTTAAATGGAGGTACTTTGACAATCATAGATAGTAAATACGACAGTGAGTTAATGTTTAATACTTACGAGGAAAATAAAGACAAACCATTAGCAACTCAAATAAATGCTTTAAGAGCTTTGCCTTTTGGTAAAATCACAGGTGGAGCATGTATGGATACAGGCGGTGGTATTTATATTCAATCTAATGCAAAATTGACATTTAATGGTGGTATGATAATTGATAATATTTATGCTCCAGCCGGCGGTGCGATTTGTGCTGCAGGAGAACTTATCGTGAATGGCGGTTTATTTATGAATAACTGTGCTACAAAAACTAGCGGTGCAGCATTTCATTGTACGAACAATACATCTATTAGCAATTCAATTATAATAGGAAACAAGTCTTCTACTGAAGCAGGTGCTATTATGGCTGCAGGCAGTATAAATTTTGAAATGAACAATGTTGTTTTCAGCAATAACACATCAAAATTAAATGGCGGAGCATTGAGCGTATTTCATGAAAATACAAAAGTTACAATAAACGATTGTGTTTTTTATAAAAATGAAAGTGAGATGAGCGGTGCAGGCATTTTCTCCAACGGAATTACAACGATTACAAACTGCAATTTTGTAGGCAATGTTGCAAACAATTATGGAGGTGCAATTTTTAATTATCAAAATTCGTCTTGTACGTTAAATAATTGTGTGTTTCAAAATAATAGCAGTGCAGAATCCGGCGGTGGAATTTATAACGATGATAATATGACCCTAATGAGCATTAGTAATTGCGAAATCACGGGGAACACTGCAAAATACGGCGCAGGTATTTCTACAATCGCAGATATCATAGCAATTAAAAATACTACTATAACAGGTAATCATGCAACTGAAAATGCTGGCGGACTAAATATTCGCGCAGGCAAGCTGCAAATCAGCGGAGCAACTGTTATAAAAGACAACTCATCCAACGGAGAATATGCAGATTTGTGTTTGCCGCAGGATATTAAAGTTGAAGTAGTAGGTCTGCTTACAAGCGAAGGTAAAGATGCTCATATTCAAGTTGATTTGAATGATAACTATAATTTATTTAAAACTTTCACATTGGGGTATACTTATTACGGCAACGGAAATCAAAATCCGTCAAAATACTTTTTTACCAAAGACAGCAAAAAAGTTGCTGTTTTGAAAAATGAGGAAGTAATTTTTGATTTGAAAGAAAAATCAATTTATGATTTTGTTTATTTGGATAACGGCTATAGGAAAACATATACTGAAAATGACAAATTACACGGTTACAATGACAGCGAGTTGGAAAGATATGTATTGGGAAATATAAAACCAAACACTTCGGTAAACGAATTTGTAAATAACCTAGCACCTTTGGGTATTGATAAAAACAATTTACAACTATCGGATAGTAAAGGCAAAACAATTTATCAAAACGGAGCAGTAGATAGTGGCATAAACAGTGCTATTGCAGATAACGGCAAAGAGATGGCAATAGGAACAGGATGGTGTATACAGACAAACGGCGAAACGATATACCTATCCGTATTGGGGGATGTGAACGGCGATGGAAGGATAAGTGCAAGCGATGTGTCCTACTTGAGAGAAATAGCAAGTGACAACGCATTATACGAAAGTTTAAGTGTGGAGAAAAAGCTAGCGAGTATGGTAATAAACAAAGGCGAAATAACCACTGCAGATGCGGAAATCGTAAGGAATGTGATTGACAAAATCATAGGAATCGAGTTGTTCTATTAAAAACTAAATATTTTAACTTTAAATAAGGCAATATATTTATATTGCCTTATTTTTTTATGTAATAATTAGCATTTTAACAGCATATTTATTAATATAAAAGCATGATGTTCGGTACATTATCTATTCAAAATTAACACAATTTACCGTAGCCACAATATGGCTTGATAATTTATGGAGTCTTGATAATGACTGATTTTAGATGTTTTATATTTTCAAAAAATAAATTGAAAGAAGTTCTATTTTGTTGTTTTTTGAAATAAATTGTAATACTAAATCGAATTTTGTAACGCAAATGGAGTATTCGACATTTATTGACAAAATCTCTAAAATTTAGTTAGCATTATTTATGTATAATATTAAAGTAATCGTCATGGTTGGAAGATTTTTTTGACATTTGCTTTAATAAAAGGGTGGCGTGTGTTTTATTCTTTCAAAATCAAATCTGTTTACAAAGTGTTGGTATCATTAGTTTTAGTTGTGGCTTTAACAGCCTGTTTGTTTATGGTAACAAACAGTACAATTCTTGCAAGCGGAGAAAACAGAAAATTGCCTGTTTACCGAGTTGATACGGGCGAAAATAAAGTCGTAGCATTGTCATTTGATGCTGCATGGGGTGCGGATAAAACACAAGGAATAATAGACATACTTAATAAATATAATATAAAAGCAACCTTTTTTTTGGTTGGGTTTTGGGTCGATAAGTATGAAGACGAGGTAAAAAAACTTGCAGAAAACGGTTTTGACATAGGCAATCACAGCCACAATCATTTGAAGATGTCTACTTTGCAAGCGGAAAGCATTGTAGAGGAGATTGAATACGTAAACAAAAAAGTTGAAAATCTTACGGGTAAAAGACCGTATGTATTCAGGGCACCTTTTGGAGATTACAACAACAAGTTGATTGAAAATGTAAGCAAGCTTAATATGCAAGCAGTGCAATGGAGTATCGATACTCTTGATTGGAAGGGCATTAATGCAAACGAAATTTTAAAAAGAGTAAAAAGCAAAGTGTCGTTTGGGGATATAATATTGTTTCATAACAATTCCGACCATGTGCTTGATGCTTTGCCAAAGGTAATCGAGTATTTGATTGAAGGTGGCTATACTTTTCAAACGGTAAGCGAGTTGGTTTACAAAAACGGCTTTACCATTGATGTAAATGGTGTGCAACATAAACAAAAATAAAAAATTAACAAAATAAACAAAAAATAAATATAGGGAGTTATTTGAAATGAATTACGAACAGATGAGCAACAACAAATTGGCAATCACAGGCAAAATATTGGAAGTTCCGGTTTTTTCACACGAAGTGTTTGGAGAAGGGTTTTATGAGACTAAGATAGAAGTAAAAAGATTAAGCGAACAAGTTGACGTGTTACCAATCACTATTTCCGAAAGACTTATCTTAGAGCATGATATAAAAGTCGGAGATGTTATTTCCGTGAGTGGACAATTCCGTTCTTACAATAAAATGGTTGACGATAAAAGCAGATTGATGCTTACTATATTTGTTAGGGAAATACTTGGCGAGGAAGAGATAATAAACGGTAATAATATTGATATCGTAGGATATATTTGCAAGCCGCCTGTTTACAGGACGACTCCTTTTAAAAGAGAAATTTGCGATGTTTTGCTTGCTGTTAACAGGGCATACAACAAAAGCGATTACATACCTTGTATTACTTGGGGACGTAATGCTAGATTTATAAAAAATCTTCCTGTAGGCACAAAAATAAGTTTGTCTGGCAGAATTCAAAGCAGGGTTTATCAAAAGATTGATAGTGACGGAATAGTTGAGGACAGGACTGCTTATGAAGTATCGGTAAGCAAAATCGCACTTGACGGTATGCATGAGGGAGAGGAAATATCCGAAATTATTTGATTTAAAAATTGCGACAAATATCAAATTGCTTTCTTTTGGGAAAGCAATTTTTTGTATGCTATTGATTGCAAATTTAAATTTAAATCGTAAATATTAAATTGACTTTTAATTAAAAAGATATTTTAACAGCTGTCAATTTATAATTGAGGTTATATATTGACTTTAGTGATAATTTAAGGTATAATTAATGTAATAATTTGCAGTTTAATAAAAGTAAAATATATCGGACGGAATATGAAACTTGATAAAGCAAGAGTTTTTAAGGTAGGAATAGCATTTATAATCGTTATGCTTTTTTGGGAAGTGTACGATTTTGCTGTACCTATATTGCTTGACAGGACTTATGGTTTATCCGCAACTTGGCGTGGCGTTATAATGGGATTGGACAATATTTTGGCTATAGTATTGCTACCTTTGTTTGGTAGTTTATCCGACAAGTCAAAAGGCAAAGTTTTTGGCAGAAGAACGCCTTTTATTGTGATAGGCACTTTGCTTGCAGGTATACTTGTAATGTTGCTAATCGCTATTGAAAATACCGAGTTTAACAAGCTTGTCGAAATGGGCGTAAAAAATATTGACCAACTAGTTTCCAAAGGATATTTGGACAGCAAATATTTAGACCCGATTTATCAGACTATTAATGCCGAAAGTCCGTTGTTTGAACAATTTAGTATCGATTTTCATGCGGCTCAAGTAAAAATGGCGATTACAAATACCATTGCTAATCCGACATCGCTTGTGCTGTTTATTATTGTATTGTTTGTGCTTTTGGTTACAATGTCTGCGTTTCGTGCCCCTGTGGTTGCGCTAATGCCCGATGTTACAATCAAACCATTACGCTCGGGTGCCAATGCGATTATGAACTTTATGGGTGGTATAGGCGGATTTATATCAATAGGCTTATATAGCTTATTTGCCCCCGATTACGGCTCATTTGTGTTATTGTTTTTGTTACTAGTAATGTTTATGTATATGTTGCTTGCAGGATATATGTTGTTAGTTAACGAAAAGAAATTTGTAAACTTAAGGTATGAAGAAGAACGCAAATGGAATGTTATTGACGAAGAGGAAACCGAAGGGCAGGAAAAACTATCAAAAGGTAAAATAATAAGTTTGCTTTTGATTTTGGCATCTATTTTCTTTTGGTTTATGGGGTACAATGCAGTGCGTTCGCATCTATCGGTATATGTAACTGATAAATTGCTTATGGAATCCTCCGGTGTAGGACTTATTAACTTTGCAAACGGCTTAGGCGGAGCGTTGGCGCTAATCCCTGTGGGCTTTATGTCAGGTAAGATAGGTAGAAAAAAATCAACATTGATTGGCTTTGCACTTGCAAGTATTGCCTTTTTCCCATGCTTATTTGTGAACAGCAAAACGGCGTATATAGTTGGAATTTGTTTTGTTCTTGCAGGCATAGGTTTGATTATCGTAAATGTTAATACATTACCTATGGTTTGCGAAATGTCAAAGGGTAGCAACGTTGGTAAATATACGGGATATTATTATGTTGCATCTATGTCAGCACAAGCGGTAGCACCTTTCTTTGCAGGTTTGTTTATGGATAAACTTGGGGATAATGTTATGTTTGTTTTTGCGTCGATAAATATCCTTATAGCTTTTATTGTAATGTTGTTTGTAAAACACGGGGACAATAAACCTACTAAGGAAGAGATAAAATCTAACATTATGGATATTTAATAAAAGGCTAAATTTATAATTTTATTTAATAACATATTATTGCTAAAAGCAAATAATCTTTTGAAAATCGGTATTAAAAATAAAAAAATATAAAAATTTCAATAGAATAGGAGAAAATTATGATTCAAATTATTCCAAAACCCTTAAAAGTTGTTCAAGGTGAAGGGATTTTTAAATTTACATTTTCGACAAAAGTAGGTGGAGATTTTCCTAAAACAAAAAAACAGCTTGTTGCAGCATTTTCCAAAAGCGGTGTAGAGGCTACGATTGTTGCGGGCGATGGGGACATAAATTTTGTAACCGATACAAACCTTGATAAGGAAGGGTATATTTTAAATATCGCAGAGAACAAGATAACTATAAAAGCAAGCGATGAAGCGGGGGCTTTTTATTGTTTGCAAACTTTAAGGCAATTAAGCAAGGCGGATATTATCACTAATGCAGAGGAAATAGAAATACCTTGTTGCGTTATAGAGGATAAGCCTAGATTTAAGCGCAGGGCTTTTATGCTTGATGTTGCAAGGCATTATTCCACAATAGACACTATTAAAGAATGTCTTAATATGATGGCACTTAACAAATTGAATGTTTTCCATTGGCATTTAACGGACGACCAAGGCTGGAGAATAGAAATTAAAAAATATCCATTGCTGACCGAAAAAGGTGCTTGCAGAACAGCTACTCAACTTGCTGGCAATAAAATGGAAAACGAGACATACGGAGAAGGGTTGTATTACACTCAAGAGCAAATAAAGGAAATTGTTGCTTATGCAAAAGAGTTGCATATAGAGGTTATGCCCGAAATAGATATGCCGGGACATTTGGTGGCAGCTATTCATTGTTATCCGGAGCTTTCTTGTGAGGGTAAGCAAATAGATGTTTCTACCCATTGGGGTATTTTGGATGATATCGGTTGCGTTGGCGGAGATAAATTGATGCCGTTTGTAAAAGATATTATCGACGAAATAGCTGAGCTATTCCCATACCCTTATTTCCATATCGGTGGTGACGAAGTGCCTAAAAAGAAATGGAAAGTTTGTCCTAAATGCCAAGCAAAAATAAAAGAACTTGGACTAAAAGGCGAGGAGGATTTGCAAGGTTGGTTTAACAATCAAATTTTATTGTACCTAAAGGAAAAAGGTATAAAAATGATTGGTTGGAATGAAATTTTGCGTGCAACGGAGTTATCTGACAAGACGATTATTCAATGGTGGATACATTCGGCAAAAGCAAGCGGAGTGGACAAATGGCTTGCAAAAGGCAATAAAGTTATCCTTACTCCGGAGCCGTATTTGTATATGGACCATTGCTACGATATGAAAGATTTGAAAAAGTACTACTCGGTAGATTTGGATACAATGGGGCTAAGTCCAGCTTTCGAAAATCAAGTTTTGGGGATAGAAGCACCGCTTTGGACGGAATATGTAAGATGTAAGGAGAAATTGCAATTTAATATTTATCCTAGGATGCAAGCACTTGGCGAAATAAATTGGACAGCTAAGCAAAATAAAGATTTTATCGATTTTGAGGGAAGATTGCCTTTGCAAATGCAAATTATGGATGCACTTGACATAAAATACGCAAATCGTGACGCATACTTGGTAAGAGGCTTTAAAAATTGGGGTAGAGCATCCAAAGCATGGTTGAATTGGTCAAAAAATCAAAATCACGAATTTGAAAAATATTGTAAATAAAGTTACCGAAAAGCAGCTGACTTTTTAGTCAGCTTTTTTCTTTTGTATGAAATATTGTCAAATTTTAAATGTAACGATATGTATAATTTTGGTAAATTTTTAAAAAGATATTTACATAGCCCTAATATTATGTTATTATTAACATATTAAAATATTATATTTTAATTAAATAAAATATAAGGAAGGAAATTATGAAGCTTGACTTGAAAGGAAAGATTAAGTGGGTTACTTCGCAATGGAATAAACCCGCTAAAGGCAACTATGTGACTATCAAAGAAATGGCTGCATACAGTCTGGGTGGTATCGGTGTTCAGTTTATCGCGGCTGTAGTTGGTTACATTGGAATGTCGGCAGGTAGTTTGCTAATCGGCTCGGTTTACGGTTTAACTCCTTCACACATGCAAATAATTGCGGTTGTAGGTGTTTTGATTTCTTTGTTGATTGTACCATTTAGAGGTATGTTGATGGACAATACAAAGAGTAAAAAAGGTAAATATAGACCAATTATTTTGTGGTCGTCTATACCGGCAGCAGCTATAGCTATTGCTATGGCGTACATACCACTTACAGCAGATTACAATACAAAATTTGCATTGATTATGGTAGGTTTTACTTTAGTAAACATTTTCTATAATCAATTATTATATCTTGCTTATATGAACTTGGTACAAGTTATCAGCCCTAACAGCGAAGAGAGAACAACTATTGTTTCGGTAAGTTCTATTATTTACTCAATGGCTCCTACTTTGACAGGTTTGTTCTTCCCTGTTATAGCAGAACTTGCTGGCGGAACAATGATTGATATCAAAATTTACCGTTTATTGTTCCCTGTGTTTGGTATATTGGGTATTTTGCTTACTTTCTTTGCATATTTCGGTACAAAAGAAAGGGTTGTACAAAAGAAAACAAATACCGAAAAAATTCCATTCATGGAAGGTATCAAGAGTGCTTTCAGTAACAAGTACTTATGGCTTTATAACATACAACAAATGATGTTGTTTGCAAGAAACGCATCTTCGCTTATTGTGAATTGGGTATTTATTTATCAATTACAAAACGGAGTTATAATGGGATTGCTTACTACTTTAATGGGTACTGCATCATTAATAGGTATGGTTGGTGCTCCGATTATAGTAAGGTTTATAGGTAAGCGTAATTTGAATATCGGTTCAAACATTTTATTTGCGATTGCTTACGGTTTGACTTTCTTTAGTACGGGAAGTTTCTATGTAACATTTGTTTTGATTTATATCGCAAATGCAGCAAATTCAACTTCAATCATAACAGGTCCTGCAATTAATGCCGATATCCTTGACTATCATCAATGGAAAACAGGAAAGAGAATGGATGGTTTCTTCTGTAACATAGGTATCATTACTTCGGTTGTAGGTATGGCTACAGGTTTCGTAATTCCGGCAGTTACAGAGTCTTATGGTTTGCTAACTAACTATGATGTTTTATATGAGGCAGGATTTAGAGGTAACTTGGTAAGAATACTTGCTGTTATCAGTTTCATAGGAGGTTTAGCTTGTTGCGTACCAATGATTTTCTATAACTTGAGCGAGAAAAAATTGAGAGTAATGATGCGTGAACTTAAACAGCGCACATTGGATGCCGACTTGGAAGCAGGGGACATTACTCAGGAAGAATATGACGAAAAAGTAAAAGAACTTGCTGAACAAGAGGCTGAAGATAAAGCTAAAGAGGAGAAACGTAAAGCTAAAAAGAATAAAAATAAAAATGTCGAGTCGACAGAGGTAACAGTTCCTGTAGATGAAAGTCAAGTTTCAAATACTGCTGTTCCGACAGTAGATGTTTTGGAAAAAACTGCTTTGGTTGTAGGAGAATTAAATGCTGCAAACAAACTTGCAGAAGAAAAAGAAGAAATAAAAGAAGAGTTAAATAGCGATAACGAAGGAGGCAAACAATGAAAAAGAAAATTTTGATAGCAGTAATTGCCGTAATTTGTTTGTTATCCATGGTGCTAGCAGGTTGCTCTAATATAAAAATAGAAAATGTGGATGAAGATGTAATCGGAGTATTGCAAGATGCAATCAAAAATTCCGAAACAAATTATTCAACTTATTACATAAGAGAAAAAATCAATAGCAATCCAAAAAACATTGCTACAAATGAAAGAACAGAGTATATGCTTAATGTTCAAGCTGACGATAAAAGTATCGAAGGTGTTAACAATACTAAGATAAACTTTAGTATCAAATATACAAAAGGCATTACGGAAAGTACAGATACATTTATTTTCGGTCAATCCTTACCTAAGAACGTAAAAGCTAAATCCGCACAACCTACTGATTACAAATGGTATGTATTTGAAAACTACAAGGTTTCGAAAAACGCTCCTGTATTTACAAAAGATTGCAATGAGATAGCTTTTGAGGATACATTTAACTTTAGAACATCATACAACGATAACGGTGGAAGAAAGAATGTAAATATGAGCGATTACACAATGTCAAATGTACTTGCTCGTTTGAAAGCTCTAACCAAAGATGATATTAAAGTTGCAGAAAAAGGCAATGTAAAGCAAGGTAAAATTACTACTTATGTTTTTGAAGTTACTAACAAAAATCATGAGTATAGCAAATGGGGCGAACTTAAAGTATTGCTTTACACCGATAAGAAAGAGACAAGGGTTATGTCGGTTTCTTCTACTAACGAAGAATATACATTGGATGTAATGTATCAAGGTCCGAAGATTGATATTCCTAACTATGATAACTTTAAAGAAAGTGATAATCAAATTACTTTGACAAGTGATAGAAGTGATGGTTTGGCAGCTTTGTATGATTATGAGGAATATAAGGAATATGGCAGTATTCTTTCTGTTGCTCCTATCAATCCACTTGATTTGGCTGAATTTACAATCGAAGAGGGCGAGGGAGAGAACAAAGTAACTTATTCGTACAAAGTAACTACTGTGGAATCCGCAGTAAATTGGGATTACGAATATACCGAAATTATTATCAAGTTAGTTTATATTGATAAAGACGGTAAGGAAATAGAGTATAGCGGAAGTGAAAATATCCCTGTTGAAACCGGACATTATCTAGTTCAAACTAAGAACATTGTAAAGACTAAGAAAGATTTGTCTAGTATGATTCCTTTGGCAGCTGCTGTTGTAGCGTTAATTGCATTGCTTGTGGCTTTAATGGCGTTGTTTAAAATTAAAAAACAAAACAAAGAACTTACAAGACAAATTAAAGCTTTATCCGGCGACACTGAGGAAGAAATAATCATCGATGCGGAAGTAGAGCAAACCGAACAAGTTGAAACTATCCAAACAAATGAGGATGAGATTAAAGAAATAACAGAAGACAATGCCGAAGTAAAAACAGAGGCGGAGAAAACTGAAGACAATGCCGAAGTAAAAACAGAGGCGGAAAAAACTGAAGAATAATAGCTTATTATCAAATTAATAAGTATTAGGATGTTAATGGCGGGTAGAAGTTATTCTATCCGCTATTATTTTTAAAAATTTAAATTTATTGTATAAACATACAAAATACATCTAGCTTAATTGTTAACGTTTATTAATTTTGGCATAAATATAGCAAGTTATAAAAAATGCAATAAAAAATACTCTTACAAAGATGTAAGAGTATTTTTGGTTTAATTAGGCTTTACAACTACTATAGATTCAAAGTTTGCCTCGCCCAAGCATTTGATTGTAACTGTATGTTTTTTGTACTTCATTTCCGAAGATATAAAGCTTTCTTGACATACCTCTGTACTAGGAGAAATGTTGATTGACTCTACTTTTTTACCGTCAATGTAAACTTCGTAATTCTTATTGAATTTGATAGAGGAGAAAAGTATTAATCTTATTCCTGTGAACTCAAATTCCATTGAAGAATTTTGTTTGCCGATATATACACGACCGAATTTTGACTCTGTGGATTCTATATTCCAAGTTCCGTACAATTTAACATTTTTATCACCTAAACCTGTTCTTGTACCGCCGCTTATTTGTAGGATATTTGTGATTTCTATTTTATCCAAAGCCAAATATTTGATAGTAGGTGCGTGGGTATCGGTAATTTGCGTTTTGTAATAACTGAATGTCATCGTCTTATTAAATTGAATAGGTACTGTTACACCGCTTACACTAGCACTTACAACATCTGCTACCAATGTCCAATTTTCTCCGTCATTGCTTACCCATACTTTTACGTTTCGTGGCAAGTATCTTGAGTATCTATTACTATTTTCCGTAGTGCCATAGAATACTAATCTATTTGCAGTAACTTCCTTATCAAGTTGAACAACCAATTCAAATGGATTTGCTTCCGAGATGTTTTCTTTGTTGGTGTGTATATATGTTGTGTTATCATTATCAAATAAATTACCAATCTTATAAGTGTCTGAAGTATCCCAAGGTTTATATTTTGAAGATATTACAGTTGGATTTACATCCATAACATCTTCAGCACTTCTATAAGACCAACTATATTGTTTGTTATAAAAATATGTTGGATTAAACTTGTTTTCAGGGAATTGATAGGTTTCTCTGTAAGTGCTTGCGTAACTAATTGTTGTCGGCTCTTGTTCTGCAAGAATATAGTTACCGTCTTTATCTACTACCGGGTCGCCGTACTCATCAACAAGTGGCATTCGTAATGGTACTTTACCTGTTCCTAATCCAATAAAGCTATTATTATGCGAATTAACAACCAACACCATTTTAAAGTACACCCAAGTATTCAGTTGTAAGTCATAGTCCTTGTAACAATCCTCTCGCGACGGCCATCTATTTGAAATAGGGAAGTTAGGACTGTTAGTTGTATTTTTATAATGTACAGCCTTTTCATAGCTTTTGCCGTTGTCTAAGGATATATACAATGCTATATCGCCTCTGCCTCGAAGCATAAATCTGTATTTGGTTGTTTCATCTACATAAAATTTACCTTTTACTTCGAGTATAGCATTTTTGCTTACCAATTCCGCTCTATTATCAGCAGTTAACCATATATCCGTATTAGAGTTTTGAACTGCGTTTTTGTTATCGCTTAAAGTTGTTTTTGTGCTGCCTTGATAATTAGTTTCAAAAGCCTCTGCAGCAGTTAGGTTAGCTGTATCGCTATCAAACTCGTAAGTAGTTCTTTGAAGCATTCTGCCCGTAAGCTCATGTGATTGTTCAAACCCTAAAACCAAGTCGATATCTTCAACTTTAAATGCATTATCGTCTTTTGTAATTTGAAGTGTCACAATAATCTCGCCCGAATGAGTAGCACTGCTTGGAGTATAAGTGTATAAATAGTCGCCTTCTTTAGTAATACTTCCGTTTTCAGGTTGGCTTATACTTTTAATTTTGTAAGTGAAACCATTTGGAATAACTATACTTCCTGACTTATGCGTACCATCAGCTTCAGCCACATATTTACTTAAATCGATTACAAATTTTTCTCCATAAGGTATTATATAAGGTTGCATTGTTTGGAAATATTTATATTCGTCATCATAAATGTAGCTTCTGCCTGTTTGATATACGCTTGATACGGGTACGAACATTGGGTAATCCGGATTTGAATTTTCTTTTAACCATTCGTCTGTTAAATTACCGTAAGCATCTCCTTTTAATATATCCTTAAAGTAATAAGTCATATTATTGTGAGTATACTGTTCCCATTTTTTAAAGTAGTTTTTATAGCTTTGACCACCGCCCAATTTACGTACTTGAATAAATGCGTCGGCTCCGAAATTATGAAGTAGGGTAGCATATAATGCCAAACCTTGTGCTCCGTTTGAAGGATTTGTATTAGGATTATCGTCAGAAAGTTTTAATATATCATTTAATGCCCAAGTTGCACTTGTATAATTATTCCAACCACCTAAACCGGCCGAGCCGTAACTGTTGATTCCGCGATTTGCCGATATTTTTGTAAATAGTGCATAAGATACCAAAGTTAGTCCATTGTTAGTAACTTCTCCTCCGTTGCCTACACCATATCCTTGGAAATTGTGATGGTATTCGTGGAAATTACCCCAACCGCCGCTTTTAATTATTGTTTCATAATTTAGTGAATTTGACATCCAACTGTCAGGACAGTTAACAGCGTGCTGTCCCGGGAATGCAACCGCAGCTCCGGCCGCAACAAACGGGTCATATAAGAATACGATATTTTGATTATTACCTGTCGTTGTAACGGAAGTAACTTTATCCCAAAGCTCAGCAACTTTAAATAAGTCATTGTAAGAGAAGTTTTGAGCACGAAGTTTTGGCCCTGAGTGTAGTACACCATTATCCCATACTTCCAAGTCAAAATAAGGAGCAGATGAATCTTTATTAGCTTCAAAGTCTTCAGGAGTAGTATGCCCTAAAATAAAATGTGAGTAACGAACACCGCCTGAAACGGTAACAGTAAAGGTTTTCGATTCCGTACAAATATAAAGCGGTCCACCCAAGAACGAGCCTACATAACCTGTATAAGTATGTGTTTTTTCGTCATATTCAGCAGTGGTTTTATCAATTACCATTGTATTAAGGATAACAGGGAAACGTTGCATTTGACCTTTTCCTAGCCAAATATTGTTTGCTTTTCTGTTATAAAGTGCTTGACCGATATGAATCATTATACCATTTGTCTTATTCATATCTTCTTCGCTAATTTCTATTTTGATAACTTCTCCCGCAGGGGCATAAATACCTGTAACATTATACATTTCGTGGTTAGAGTATGAACGTGGATTGAAAGTCATTTTTTTGATAATGGCTTTTTCGTCGTTTGAAACATCTCCGTAATACATTCCCACAGCAGATGTATGTTTATATAATTTTGTAGGTGCATTTTCGTTTGCGACGCCACTGGTCAAAGAAAGATTTCCGTCTTTATCCATTTTGTTGTAGGTGTTTTTTGGATAACCATCACTACCGATTCGCGTATTTATGGAGCATAAATTCCATGCTTCGCTAATAAGTTGTCTTCTGTCATTTTCGGTAATGCCTCTAGGAGTGTAACCGTAAGTAGGGTACATATTAGGGTTTGTTACCATGCCTTGGTTGGTAATTTCGGAGTCTTTAGGAATTTTTCTGTCAACATAACCCAAAAATTCCTCGGTATAACCTGCAACAGCAGTTGTCCTGTATTCGTAATCGTACGAAGCACCTTTTGTCAAGGCATTGTCCATAACACTATAAGCGCTACCACCCGGTAATCTATCTTTATTTGCTGCTACAGCACCTATAGAAACGGATAAAATCAATATAAACACAAACAACAAAATAATTGCGGAAATAGCAAAAAGTCGCAACTTTTTGTTAGTGATAAAATCTTTAAAAGTCAAAGTATGTGATTCTGTTTTGCCATTCGAGTTAGTATTGCTATCATTTGCAACTATAGCGGCTAAACGCTCTTTCAAAGATAATTTTTTATCTCCTACTTTTTTGTCGGTATTTTTAGCAGTACTAGTTGTTTGTTTATTTGTTTTGGCTTTCTTGGTAGCCAAAACTTCGTTATTAGCAGAAGTTTCGGTCTTTTTAGATTGCTTAGAGTTCACTTTGTCGTAAGCAGTAACATTGTTCAAGTCTGCTGCATTTACTTTTTTGCTCTCGTTGGCTTTTTCGGATTTTGTAGCTGTGTCAGAAGTTTTTGTAACTTTTGATTTTGCAGTAGCTTTTTCGGCTACAGGTGCTTTTTCAGTTACTGTTTTTGCATCAGCAACTTTAGTAACTTTAGCCGTTTTTGACTCTGCTGATTTTGTAGTATCCGTTTTTGCAGACGTTGTTTTTGTTACTTTAGTGCTTGCCTCTTGTTTTGGGGCAGCAGTAGATTTTACTGCTTTTGCGGTAGCAGTAGTATCTTTTGTCGCAGCAATTTCTTTTTTGTTATCGACCTTTTTGGCAGGGGAAGCTTTTGTACCGTCCGTTTTTACTGATTTTGCACTTTCGCTTTGTGCAGTTTTTTTAGTACTATCCGCAGTTGCTTTTGGTGCTGCCTTTTTTTGCTCGGCAGCTTTAGCAGCGGTTGGTTTGGTGTCTGCCGCCTTAGTAGCTTTCGTTGCTTTAGGCTCGGCTGATTTTGTAGTATCCGCTTTTGCAGTAGTTGTTTTTGTTACTTTGCTGTCGGCTGTTTTACTACTTGTTTTTTTGCTTTCAGCAGTTGTAGTCGCAGTAGCCTTAGACGGCGTAGCTTTTGCTGTTCCATCCGCTTTTGCAGTTTTACTTGCAGTAGATTTTGTTGTTTTTTCTTGAGTTGTGGCTAGGGTAGATTTTGTATTTTCTACATTTTTGGATTTAGAATTTTTTTCTGCCATAGTTATTCTCCATAAAAATTTTTATACTAAATATTTTATAATATATGTGTATATATAAACAATATAGCTCAAACAGCCGTAAAAGTCAAGTTTGTTTACATTGTTTTGCAAAAATTTTGGTAAAGCTTAGGTAATTTTTGCTATATTAATTTATGTATGATTTACAATTTTAGTGATAAGAATATTTAAGGTACTAAATTATATTATTTTATTGACAAATTTTATTCAATGAGCGTATAATATTTATTAGTAAATTTTATTTGCAAATTTTGCGAGGTGTATTATGGACGAAAAGGAAAAGTCTCAGGAAAATGTCGCACCGGAAGTACAAGCGGAACAAGTTGATTCCGAAAGTAAGAATAATGGTGTGGAAGCAGATAGTGAAATGACCAGAAAAGTTATTTTTTCACTTTGTTATTTGTGGGGTATATTGTTTTTTATTCCGCTTTTAATGTATAAAGGCGATGCAAAAGCAACAAGGCATGCCAATGAAGGATTGTTATTACTTTTGTTTTCGGTAGTAGGCAATATTGTTTTTGGCATATTGACAAGAGTAACTTGGATTTTTAGTATAATTGCAGCTGTTTATTCTTTAGCTATTTTAGTTCTTGGTATAATCGGTATTGTATATATAGTAACCGATAAGGACCAAGAGTTGCCTTTGATAGGTAAAATCAAATTGCTTAAATAAGTATAGAAAATGTAAAAAAATACGCAAAATTTTGTTGCGTATTTTTTTTGTCTTTCTGTTATTGATTTTGTAAAAAACATTAAAAAATCGGTATTAAATAGTCAAATTTTCCTGTTTTCGTCATTTTCCCTTTGATAATCTTTAGGTACTGAAGTATCCCAAAGGTTATTGCGGGATGGGTTATAAATTGCCCCAAGCATTATTTGTTTTGTACCTAGTGTTTTGTTATTAAGTTGCTCTATTAATTGCTTTGTTTCACTACGATTTGAATTTTTGTCCTTAGGACAAGGATTGTGTACGATAGGGAAGTTGTATTTTTTGCATAAGGCGGCCAAATATTTTTCCTCTATGTAAATAAAAGGTCTTATCAATGTCATATTTGTTCTATCCATAAAACTGACAGGGGAAAAAGTACTAAATCTTCCCTCGTTCATAAGGCACATAAGCATTGTTTCCAATATGTCGTCGGCATTATGTCCCAAAGCGATTTTATTACAACCATGTTGAATTGCAACTGTATTAAGCGCACCTCTTCGCATTTTTGAGCAAAGCGAACAAGGCGATTTTTCCTTTCTGTCTTCAAAAATTATTTTTGCAATATCCGTATCGTGTATTATCAAAGGGATATCTTGCTGTTTACAAAAGTCTTTTAATGCCTGAACTTCTTCCGCTTTGGTTTGCTCAAACCCAAGATTAATGTTTATAGCTATAATATCAAATTTATAGGGAGCAAATTTTTTGTACGCATTTAAAACCGCAAGCAGACAAATGCTGTCTTTTCCGCCGCTGACGCCTACGGCAATTTTATCTCCCTCTTTAATCATTTTATAATCGTCAATGGCTCTTCGTGTAAGTCCGAGTATTTTTTGCATAGCTAACCCCTTTATTATCGCTAAAATCATTATAATTTTGCTTGCTAGGTATATAATATATATTAATATACACTATCTTATTGACTTTATGCAACCATTTAGTTATAATTAAATAGTATAAAAATACAATATAGTATGCTGATTTAATATTTTATTTAAAATTTTATAATCAAATCTATGTTGATGCGGAGATGTGCTAAATGGCAGATGCGGTAATAAATTTTTTTAGAGAGCTTCTTAATAACGATATTTTGACGATATTTATTATATCGATGTTGCCTATTGTGGAGTTGCGCGGTGCAATACCTGTTGCAATAGAAATGGGGCTTAGTTGGTACGAAGCTTTCGGCTATGCTTTTTTAGGCTCTATTATCGTAGCTCCGATTTTGCTTTTAATTTTAATGCCGATATTAAATGCTATGAAAAAAATAAAAATTTTCCGCGGGCTTGCAAACGCTGTGGAAAGTTTATTTAAGTCAAAGGCGGAAAGTGTAAGGAAAAAAGCGAACAAAGCAGACTCTAAAAATACGGAAGATATTATAAAAATGGTTGGCGTATTTTTGTTTGTTGCAATACCTCTGCCTTTAACAGGTGTTTGGACGGGTACGGCAGTCGCAGTATTTTTAGGTTTGGGTTTTTGGAAATCTTTGCTTGCAGTAAGTTTGGGTAACATATCCTCAGGCTTGATAATGACGGGATTGAGCATATTGTTTAAAGATAATTTAAATTTATTTTTAACGATATTTATGGTCGCTGTTTTGGCTCTATTGGTTATCAATATAATTTATTTGGTTGTTAAAGGCAAGATAAAAAAGAAAAAAGCCGCACAAAACACATTGTATAATGAGGACGAAAATAGCGTTTCAAACAGTTCGGAAACAGTGAAAGAGGAAGGTAAAAATAATAGCTTTGATTGTGAAAACGACTGCGGTAAAATAATACACGAGACAAATGCGGATAATATTGATAAAAAGAATAATATTGACGAAAATGAGCAAAAACCTTGCGAAAATCGGGATATTATCACTAAAACAGATGTTTCTAATATAAAAAATGCTGAAAATAACAATGATTAAAAGTATATAGAAAGCAAATAATTTGTGGGGAGAATTTAAGAAATAAAATAACAGGAGCAAAAAGTTGAACAAGCAAAAGAGTAACAAAGGGTTTACAAGTAAATTTGGATTTTTAATGGCAACAGTTGGGTCGGCTGTCGGTCTTGGCAATTTGTGGAGTTTTCCATACAGAGTAGGTCAAGGCGGCGGTGCGGCTTTTGTTTTTATCTATATCATTATGGTTTGCTTGGTCGGTGTCATAGCAATGATAGGCGAGTTTGTCATAGGCAAGCGCTCGGGTGTTAATGTTATAGATACATTCGGAGGGATAAGCAAGTGGGCTAAATGGCTTGGCTATCTCGGTGTTATTGTTCCTTTTTTGATTTTGTGTTATTACCAAGTAATCGGCGGTTGGTCAATTAAATATATGGTTGACTATATTGGCGGCATTGGCGTTGCAAGCGGTGCAAATCATGTAGGAGATATGTTTGGTACATTTACGCAAAGCGTAGGTATGCCTGTACTTTACTTGTTCATATTTGCTTTTGTTGTTGCAATCATAGTTTTGTTTGGCGTGAACAAAGGTATTGAAAAAGCAAGTAAAATACTAATGCCTGCCCTGTTCGTGTGTTTGATAATTGTAGTCATAAAAAGTTTGACCTTGCCAAATGCGTCCAAAGGTCTAGAGTTTTTGTTCAAACCCGATTTTACAAAAGTAAACGGCTCTACAATTTTATCTGCGCTAGGTCAAGTGTTTTTCAGTATGTCGCTTGGTATGGGTATTAATGTTGCTTACGGTAGTTATATGAAAGACAATATGAATATCGGCAAAAGCAGTGTAATGGTTGGCATTATGGATACAATTATTGCAATGCTTGCGGGTATGGCGATATTCCCGGCGGTATTTTCCTTTGGGCTTGAGCCTACTGCAGGACCGGGATTGTTGTTTGTGGTACTTGCCGAAGTGTTTGCTAGTATGGGACCTATCGCGGGTAGGATTTTCGGTGCAATTTTCTTTATGCTTGTAATTCTTGCCGCAACAACCTCCTCAATCGCCTTGCTTGAAGTGCCTGTACAATTTATTGTGGAAAAATTTCATATAAACAGAAAATTGGCGTCCATGTGTGTAGCGGGCATTGTTTTTGGTATAGGCTCGTTTATCGCTATGTCATTCGGTGTTAAAAATTTGCAGGTTGAAGGGGTAGATTTGTTAACACTATTTGATTCCGTTACCAACAAAATTATTTTGCCTATTACTGCAGCCACGACCTGTCTGCTTGTCGGGTTTAAAGTTAAACCTAAAAATTTGATGGATGATTTGGGTGCAGATACAAAAAATAAAATTACCATTTATAAGATTTGGGGCTTTTTGATAAGATATATCACTCCGATTGGTATTTTATGTGTGCTTGGAATAGGTGTTTATGAGGTAATTTCCGGACAAGCGGGCTTTACAACAGTAAGCGGAAAACTCGCAATTATATTATCCGCCGTGCTACTAGTGCTTTTCAGCATAATAGCAAATGTAATAGTCAATTATGTGGAAAATAAAAAGCGGTTTAAACTCAATTAGTAATTTTAGGAGTAAATAAAAATAAACAGGAATGATTAAGTAGGTTGCTTAGTCATTCTTTTTATTATTAGCTATAAAAAGATTGCATTTAATAAAAATATAATATATAATTAAAATGTATGTGATTTATTTATTAAAAATAATTAGTTGATAGACAGAGGTAAAAATGCGGGTTTGTTCGCTTGGTAGCGGTAGTAAAGGAAATTGTATTTATATAAATGTGGAAGGACAGGGGATAGTTATCGATAACGGGCTGTCTTGTAGGGAACTTAAAAACCGAATGCTAAGCATAGGGTTGGGGTTTTCCGACATCAGTCATATTTTGATTACTCACGACCACAGCGACCATGTAAAAGGCATTGGTATTCTTGCAAGAGAAACGCAGGCTAAAGTTTACGCTCATCCGCAATGTTTTAAAGCAATCGTCGGGAAAGTCGGGGACGTTGATTACTGTGGGGATAACGAAAATTACGAAAATGGTTTTTATATCGGTGGTGTATTTGTAAAGCCGTTCCGTACACCGCACGATGCTACTTATTCGGTCGGTTATAGGATAGAAGGGGAAGGCAAAGTGTTTGCTTTGGCAACAGACCTTGGGGTGGTTACCGAAAGCATTTTAAAACATTTAACGGGTACTGACCTTACGGTAATAGAATCAAATCACGACATTAATATGTTAAAAAAGGGACATTATCCCGAACAATTAAAGCGTAGGATAATGAGTAACCGCGGGCATCTTGCAAATTTTGAAACAGCAAACGCAATTTTAAAGCTTGCACCAAGCTCAAAAAGGTTTTTGCTTGCTCATCTTAGCGAGGATAATAATTTGAAAGAACTTGCTTTTAAGGAAAGCGGCAATGCCCTTAAAAGTATAGGTGCGGAAAAAGGGGATATAATTTTGGATATACTTGACCAATATATTCCCAGCAAAATTTATGATATTTAATTTGTCTGCAGCAAAATATAAATTTAAAAAACTGTTTGTACGGGTGGGATATGAAAAAAATCGAAGATATTAACAAAAGTTATTTCGGACCTAGGGTAAGTGATGGGGCAGGCGTATTTGTTGCCGGCTTTGTATTTTTATATATTTTCCAAGTAGTTTTACTTTTAATAGCATATTTAACGGGTGTTGATATAAACAATCTTGAAACTTTGCCAATATGGTTTTCGTGGGTAATGCTGTTTATTAATCAAGTTGCGCTTGTATTGGCAGTGGCGGCTTATAGCGGAATCGCTCGCAAACCTTTGCTTCGTGAGTGCAGGATAGAACGTAAATTAAATTATAAACAAATTTTGATACTACCTGTTATTGCTATATTTGGCATTTTGGCATTTTTGCCGCTTGCACAAGGCTTTGTACAACTTGTAACTTTGATTACCAAAGAAACTCCAAGTGTCGGTATTAGTATTGGTACCAAGTGGTGGGAAGTGCTTGTTTCAATAATTTTCGTTTGTGTTTTTCCTGCAATCGGGGAAGAAATATTATTCCGTGGCTGTGTTGCAAGAAGCCTTAAGCGAAAAAATTATTTGTTTGCAATACTAGTGTCGGGATTTATGTTTTCAATTTTTCACGGCAATGCGGCGCAAACAGTTCATCAATTTTTTATCGGTTTAGTGTTTGCTTATGTATATTTTGTAACAGGTTCATTGCTTGCATCCATAATTTGCCATTTTTCAAACAATGCACTAGCAGTTTTGTTTGATGTTATACTTGTAAATGTCGATGTTCAAATTTCAAATGGTGCACTTATTGCAATTTACGTCGTAATGAGTATTGTCGGTTTTGTAGGATTGTATTTCTTGCTAAGATATATTATGAAATTGAGTAAACAAGCAAAAGGGATAGAAAATACAACCGATAAAATGGCTTGGGCAAAGGACCTTGGCAAGGCATTTACAGCACAAGGTATCAAGGATAATTACAATAGGTTGGAAAACTCTTTAAAATCGTTATTTGATGACCCTTGCGATGGCATTAATTTAAATGGCGATATTCAAATTGAAAATGATAATTTGCAAGCTGATAGTTTTGCTACAGGCAATCAAGATAATCAATTAGATAAGCTTTTGACCGAGGCAAATAAGCAGACTATCAAAAAACGTAAAAAATTCGATTTGTACTCATTGATTGCGGCAATCGGCATTGCTCTTGCTGTATGGATAATTAATTTGCTATGAATATCAACATAATTTGTATAGGAAAAATTAAGGAAAGCTTTTATCGTGATGCTGTGGCGGAATATGCAAAACGTCTTACAAGATTTTGCAAGTTTAACATATTAGAACTTGCGGAAAGCAGACTTGAGGGAAATGACATAAATAAAGTAAAAATAAACGAGGGTAAAAGCATTTTGTCCAAATTAAAAGGATATGTCATTATTTTAGATTTGGGAGGCAGTATGCTATCCAGCCCTGATTTGGCAGAAAAAATTGACAGCTTGCAAAGCGGCGGAGTAAGTGAAATATCCTTTGTTATAGGCGGCTCTTACGGATTGTCCGACGAAGTTAAACAAAAGGCGGATTTTAGCTTGTGTTTTGGTAAAATGACCTATCCGCATCAACTTATGCGAGTGGTTTTGTCGGAACAAATTTATCGTGCTTTTATGATAAACAGTAATTCGGAATATCACAAATAAACGCTCGTTGCGACCTTTTGAGTGATTTTTTTAAATAAAAAAATCGACTCGTTGGCGGTCGAACTCGCGTTCTCGGACCAAGCGTGAAATTTCGCTACGCTGTATTTCAGTCCGACTTGCAAGGTATATTTATCGGTTATCAACAAGAAGAGTAATACACATAAAACAATGTTGCGACCTTTTGAGTGATTTTTT
>CAJUOU010000002.1:0-83281 GCA_910588545.1 uncultured Christensenellaceae bacterium | reverse complement strand
CAACAAGAAGAGTAATACACATAAAACAATGTTGCGACCTTTTGAGTGATTTTTTTATTTAAAAAAATCGACTCGTTGGCGGTCGAACTCGCGTTCTCGGACCAAGCGTGAAATTTCGCTACGCTGTATTTCAGTCCGACTTGCAAGGTATATTTATCGGTTATCAACAAGAAGAGTAATACACATAAAACAATGTTGCGACCTTTTGAGTGATTTTTTAGCTAAAAAACATAAAGCTTTTATTTTGCATATAATACAAGTAATACATAATGTGAGGTGTTATATGTACGATGATGTCGCGTTGGATAAAGATTTGGCAGTGTTGGAAAGCCAAGGTGCAAAGGTTTTTACCATAGGTTATACAGTGCTTGGCAGGCCTATAAAATGTGTTGTAAAAGGTAATTTGAGTGGACCTTGTGTGTTTGTTCAAGCAAGTATGCACGCAAGGGAATATATAACCACACCGCTTGTCATCGAGATGATGAAAAACTATAATGGAAATGTCGGAGTGTGGTGCGTTCCAATGGTTAATGTGGATGGTGTGTTATTGTGTCAGCTTGGACTTGACAGTGTGCCTGACCCTAGTTTAAGAGAGTTTTTGCTTGATGTAAACGGCGGTAGCAGAGACTTTAGCTTATGGAAAGCAAATGCAAGAGCAGTTGACCTTAATGTAAATTACAATGCAAGATGGGGTGAGGGCAGACAAAATGTTACCTATCCAGCACCAAGCGATTATATAGGGAAATTCCCTGTGTCTGAGCCTGAAAACATAGCACTTCGCGATTTTACAAACAAGTTGCAGCCAAGCGTTACTTTGAGTTATCACACCAAAGGGGAAGTCATATATTGGGGGTTTGAGTGTATAAAACCATATTTTGAGTACGCTCAAAGAATAAGTAATGTAACAGGCTATCCAATTTTTGAAAGTACGGACAGTGCAGGCGGATACAAAGATTGGTATACGGCTACAACTTTTAAATTAGGTTTGACGCTCGAAGTCGTAAATGGGGAAATTCCTTATCCGATTGACCTTGGAGTGCTACCTGAAGTTTACAAACAAAATGCGGCAGTGTTGGATACAGCAGCCGTTATAGCTGAGGAAATCGAGCGGATAGAATAAATTACAGAGGAATATATGCAAGACGAATACTTTATGCAAAAAGCTATCGAACAGGCAAAATCGGCTTTGGCTTACGACGAAGTGCCAATAGGTGCTGTTATTGTGAAAGATGGCGAAATAATAGCTGTAGGCAACAATTTTAAGGAAAGAGAGAACTGTGCTGTTTATCATGCAGAGGTAGTTGCAATTATCAATGCTTGCAAAAAATTAAATAATTGGTATTTGGATGGTTGCACCTTGTATGTGACTTTGGAGCCTTGCCCTATGTGTTGCGGGGCTATTGTAAACAGTCGGATTGACAGAGTTGTTTACGGAGCAAAGGATTTGAAAAGCGGAGCAGTAGTCAGCCTTTATAATTTGTTGAACGATAGCAAACTTAATCATCAAGTACAAGTGACGGGCGGAGTTTTAGAGGCTGAATGTTCCTCAATTTTGACAGATTTTTTTAAAAAGAAAAGGGAAGATAAAAAGCTAAATAAAAATAGCAATGCATGTAATTATAGGAAGAATAAATAATTTGCTATAGGAGTAAAATATGTTGATAGTTGGACTTGGCAATCCCGAAAAAAAGTATGAAAATACATACCATAATGTCGGATTTGCCGTTATCGATAAACTAGCGGAAATTTTAAATATAACTTTAAAGGAAGAGGCTTGCCGTGCTAAGTATGCTACTATGTACAAAAACGGCGAGAAGGTAATTATTGCAAAACCGCTAACATATATGAATTTGTCGGGAGAGGCTGTTGTCGCACTTAGCAGCAGGTATAATATACCTATTAGCGATATAATTGTTGTGTATGATGATATAGATTTACCTGTAGGAGATATAAGGATAAGAAAAAGCGGCTCAGCAGGCACTCACAACGGTATGCGTAATATTTGCGGCTTGCTTGGCAACAACAATTTCCCTAGGATAAGAATAGGTATAGGAAAACCCGAGCCGCCTATGCAATTAGTAGATTATGTGCTTAGTCACATAAAAGGCGACAATAAAGATAAGTTGGACAAGTCCTTTGAAAAGGCAGCAAAACTTATTGCGGATTTTATTTGCCATAAGGATTTGGAAAAAATGATGAGAGATAGTAAATAAACAAAATATACCGATTTTCGAATGGTTTTTTGTGTTTATCGGCTTTGTATAATCAATAATAAATACAATTTTATATTATTTATAAGTAAAGGAGAATGTCTTTGGACGAGTGTTTGGTAAATCTCTTGGACTTAAGAGAATTGGGCGGAGTGCTTCAAAACATAAGACAAAAAGTACGTTCGGGTGTAAACACTGCGGTGTTTACCGCTAATCAATCCGAGCGTATACATATCGCGTGGGGAATGGATAACCCCACACTTTTTGTTGTGTCCGACAGGGTTAAAGCAAGGGAGATATTTGAGCAGTTCAAAGGATACGAGGATAATGTAAGTTTATTGTTTGAAAGGGACGATATGCTTATGTATCGCAAACTTTCCATATCTTCGGATATTACGGCAAGGCTACGTGCTATAAATGACTTTATAAGCGGTAAAAGCCGTATTATGGTTGCAACCTGCGAAGCCTTGTTACAGTTCTTCCCAAATACACAAAACATACGAAAATCGGTACTAAATTTAGCTGTTACCCAACAAATACCCTTGCAAAACTTGGCATCGAGCTTGCAAGAAATGGGATATAACAGGGTGGATAGCGTTGCGGAAAAAGGGGATTTCAGTATTGTAGGAGATATCCTCGCTATATTCCCCGAGAATCAAGATTTGCCTGTAAGGTTGTCCTTTTTTGACGAAGAGATTGAAAGCATAAAGTCTTTTGATTTAGAGAGTATGAAGTCCACCGATAGTTTGGAAAATGTTGAAATTTTTGCTAGAATAGATGGGACTTTTAGTGAACTTAATTTGCAAGAAGTGCTTACTAAAGCGAAAAAAAGCATAAAACAATTTGACGACACTGCAAAAACTCGTGCCAAGGAAATATTAGCCGCTCTTGAAGAAAAAATCAATTTGGGCAATTTTAAAAATTTAAATTGGCTGTTACCATTTTGCAACAATTTGCAAGGCATTGAGGAAATATTGCCTAAAAATACCATTGTGGTGTTTGACGACCCTAAGAATATTTATGACCACGCTAAGATTTACTGCAACGATATTGCAAACCGCGGTAAAAGTTTGCTTGAACAGGGAGAAACAACCCACGAGCATTTGAAAGCTGTAAGAAAACCCGAAGTTTTTTCTGCTTTGGTCGAAAAGTTTTATACTTTGGGATTTGCAAATATAACAAGCTCAAACCCCATATTTGAGCCTAGTGAAATTTATAAACTTACCAATCCGCCTATGCGGAGTTATTATGCAAATTATAATAGCTTGTTTACCGATTTGAAAAACTTTAATCTAAACGGATACAGGATATTACTTTGTGCGGGCGACGAGCATACTGCAAGAAGTTTTGTAAGTTCTTTGAAAGATTACAATTTGTATTCCAGATATACCGTAAATGTTGCGGAAAACTTTACAGGTATAGCGGTTACGCCGTTTGGAATAAAGCATGGTTTTAATTATCCGCATGCGAAATTTGTACTAATTGGTGTAAATGATTTATTGCGAAAACGCGAAGTTAGTATAACCCCTAAAAAACATAAGACAAATGTGTTTACAATGCCGAAAATAGGCGACTATGTTGTTCATGAAACGCACGGTATAGGACTTTGTAGCGGGATTGAACAAATTGTCGCGTTTGGCACAAAAAAAGATTTTGTAGTCATCAATTATGCCGAAGGCGCCAAGCTTTATATTCCCGTTGACCAAATGGATAAACTTGAGAGGTACAGCGGTAGCGATAGCGTGCCTAAGCTAAGCAAATTAGGTGGCAGAGAGTTCCAAAAATTAAAAGACCGCGTAAAACAGTCGGTAAGAGAAATGGCGTTTGATTTGCTTGAGCTTTACAGACAAAGAAATCAAGCAAAAGGCTATGTTTATCCACCCGATACCTATTGGCAAAAGGAATTTGAGGATGCCTTTGAGTACACCGAAACGGATGACCAATTAAAGGCTATTGCGGAGATAAAAGCGGATATGGAAAGCGGAGTTGTAATGGACAGGCTGCTTTGTGGCGACGTTGGTTACGGTAAAACGGAAGTTGCGTTGCGAGCTGCTTTTAAAACGGTTATGGAAAACAAGCAAGTCGCGATACTCGCACCTACAACCATCCTTGCAAGACAGCACTATAACACGGCTTTGGCAAGGTTTAATGACAGCAAATTAAAGTGTGTTTTGATGTCAAGGTTTCAGTCAAAGGAAGAGATAAATCAAAATTTGAAAAAAATAGAATCCGGAGAGGCAAGTATAATAGTTGCTACGCATAGATTGCTGTCAAATGATGTCAAATTTCATGATTTGGGGTTGTTGGTGCTTGATGAAGAACAAAGATTTGGCGTGGAACACAAGGAAAAGATAAAGACACTAAAAAACAATATCAACGTACTTACTTTATCCGCTACACCTATACCGCGAACACTTAATATGGCATTAAGCGGTATAAGGGATATTTCGGTATTGGAAACACCGCCTAAACACAGACTTCCTGTGGAAACTTATGTAACCGAGCTTACGGACGGACTTTTAATTGATGCGATAAGCAGAGAGATTGAAAGGGACGGACAAGTTTATGTTCTTTATAATAGAGTGAACGATATCGAGAAAATAGCAAATAAAATAATGACTTTAGTTCCCGATGCAAAGGTTGTGATAGGACACGGACAAATGTCGGATACCGAGCTTGAGGATGCGATTGACAATTTTTATACTAAAAAAGCCAATGTACTTGTTTGTACAACAATAATAGAAAACGGTATAGATTTGGCAGATGCAAATACTTTGATAGTTTGTGATGCGGACAGGCTTGGATTAAGCGCTCTTTACCAATTACGCGGTAGAGTAGGACGTTCGGACAAACAGGCGTATGCATACTTTACCACAAAACCGCAAAAAGTGCTTACAAGCGATGCTTTGAAAAGGCTTACTGCAATAACAGATTATACCGATTTTGGCAGCGGTTTTAAAATTGCAATGCGTGATTTGGAGATTAGAGGTGCGGGCAATGTGCTTGGAAAGGAGCAACACGGTCACATTGCAAAAGTCGGTTATGATATGTACTGTAAACTGCTTAAGGAAGTTGTGGAGGAGATTAGCGGAGGCGAAATAACTAGCAAGTCGGATGTTAAAATGAAAGTTGATATCGACAGTTATCTTGACCCTGAATATATCCCGTCAAATGACGAGAAAATCAAAGTTTACAAGGATATTGCAGCACTTCAAAACAGCAAGGAGATAAACGAAATGTATCTTGACTTAAAGGATAGATACGGAGAACCCGGCGACGGACTTTGCAACCTTATGTATGTTGCTGTAATAAAAAACTCTGCGGCGGAATGCGGTGCTGTAGCCGTGGATATTAATTTGAAAAATTGTGCCGTGCATTTTGATAACAACGTATTTAAAAACGAAAATGTAATATTTGCGGTAAGTGATATGTCCGACGAGTGTAGTTTTGAGATAAAAGAAAATCCAAGTGTGATATTTAAGGATAAATCTCTTAATATTAGGCAAAAATTAGAGTTAATAATAAAATTTTTAAAAAAATGTAAAAATAATTAAAAAACTATTGCTATTTTATTTATAATCTTGTATAATAAATAAGAAATATTAAAAATTATAGGCAAATTATGCCATTTTCACATAAATTTAAGGAGTGTTATAATGAAAAAAAAGCTTGTTTTGGTTATAGCCGTTATTTTAATTTTAAGTTTTGTACTTGCAGGTTGTAACTTGTTCACTGTTAATGCGGAGCGTGACGGAGACCAAGTTGTTGCTTCGGTTAAACATAACGGACTTGTTGCAGAGGTAACAAAGTCCGAGTTTACTAACTACTTTGCACAAAATTATCAACAATATGCAAGTTATTTTCAATGGACTCCCGAGGAAGCAGGCGAGTACTTTATTGCAATTCTTGCAAGACAAAAAATGACAGTTGTTTTGGCTGTGGAAAAAGTTTGCAAAGAGCGTGGTATCGAAGTTGATAAAAACAAGTTTAACGCTATTTTAAAAGATAATGTGACTAAAGGCGATGCTAAAAAAGGCTATGACGTATACGCTAACTATTTGTTATCACTTTTAAATTTAGACGAGCAAAAGTATGTTAAAGAGCAAACAAACAAAATGTTCCAAGACAGCTATGACGAATATATTGAGACTGAAGTTGAAAATGACAGAATCAAAGCCGAGGAAGAAAAAAATAATTCCTCATCATCTTCCAAAGAGGATGTAAAAGACCCTAGACCTACTAAGGATAAGGAAGAAGATACAACCTTTAAGAAAGACAACACTGTAACTAAGGAAGATGTTGATAGTGTTATTGATTTCTTTACTGCAAACAAACCTAATGACAACTCCACTCAATACGAGAAAGATGCTTATAAAAACCAAGAGAAAGCTTTGACAAACACTTATTTATCTTATGATTATTATCTTGCAAAACAAGCGGAAAGCAGACTTTCAAGTAAATATCAAGATTACTTTAAAGCAAGCAGTGATGGTGTTGACGTAAAAGTTAACAAAAATTACGAAAAGACTTTGCAAGAGCAAATCAATTCGTACAAAACAGCAAGCAATTATAAAAGTGCTATCGAGGGCGATACAACAGTTATTTATCACAACGGTAGATATGTTAAAGTAAAAAGTATTTTGTTGCAATTCTCCGACGAGCAAAAGGCTGCTTTGGATTATATCAAAAAGAAATTTGAAGGCGAGGCTTTTGAGCAATATGTACAAGAAGTAAGAAAAGCTTTGGTATTTGGTACAGATGTTATCGAAAGTTTGCAACTTGATAAATATATCGACGACCTATGCGGATTGGTTGTTTACAAATCAAACCCTAATTACGACCCTAAGAAACCTGCGGGAGACCCTAAAGACCAAGACGAAAATACTAAGGATGAGGATATGAATTTCCCTTATATCAAAAATCCTAGTTACGATAAAAATGACCCTGACAGCGAAAAATGGCAAAGCGTACCTTTCCTTGATGTTATTGCAGAGCTAGGCGAGGCTTTAATGAGCGTTGACGATTCTGCAAAGGCTGAATATAAGGAAAAATATCCAAACGCAAATGATGCAGTTGGCGAACAAATGTATGTTAACCAAAAGAGAGCTGAGTTGTTTGAAGAGTGGATTTATCTTGTAAATGACGATAGCGGTATGTTTGAGGGTAAGGAGTATACCGAAACTCCTGTCGGCAATAGCAGTGACTATGTAGTTGAATATACTGCTTTGGTAAGACAGTTGCTTTTGGATAAAGGTACTGCAGGCAGCGTAATGGTTGACCAAAAAAATGCTATTGCTTTAAGCGGTAAAGCAGATTATGCAAATATCGTTATTACAAAAGCTAAAGTAGGTACTAAAGAGGTAGAAATTTATACCGACACTGAAAATGAAATTTCATTTATTATCAATGAGTTTGGTGTTCATATCGTAATGCTTACAACTGTGCCTGTAGATATGGGATACAACCAAGAGGGTACTCACTACGAAGTTATCGAGAATAAAGATTTTGATATGACAGAATTCGAGGAAAACGAAAAGTACACTCAAGCTGATTTGGATTTAATAAAAGAGCAAAATTCTTATTACAAATTTACTATGGATGCTTATGTAGGCTTTGACGAGGAGACAGGTAAGGCAATCACTTTAAGAGAAAAACTTTCCGAGACTCTTCAAAACACTTACGATAGCAACGCGTACAGCAGTCACACCGAAAAAGTGTTTGATATGTACGGAGAAAAATTGTTTGACAAAAAGGACGATAAGGATGCAGCCGAGGGCTATGCGGAATTTAAGTTTGAACTTGTTTTGAAAAAATCCGTTTATAACGGCGTAGTAAGCGCAGTAAAAAGAGCATTCAACGCTTAATTGAATAATTAAAATATGCACTGAAAAGTGCATATTTTTTGTAAATAAAACTGCTAAAATAAAATAGTATAAAATATATTATTATAAATATATATAAATTAAAAAGGAAATTTTATGAAACTTGAAGAAAAAACTTTGGAAAGTTCGTTGCAATTTGACGGAAAAATTTTAAAACTTAAGCTTGATAACGTGCAACTCCCTGACGGAAGAGTTGCAAGCAGGGAATATGTTTGTCACAATGGCGGTGCGGGCATTTTACCTGTCTCAAATGACGGAAAGGTGGCTTTGGTAAAGCAATTCAGATATCCTTATAAGGAAGTTATTTACGAAATCCCCGCAGGTAAAATCGATAGTGGAGAAACACCTTTTCAAACGGTAAAACGCGAGCTTAAGGAAGAAGTCGGCGGATATTCCGATAATATAATCGACTTGGGTGTTATATATCCCTCTCCCGGCTACACAAACGAAAAAATTTATATTTATTTAGCGTTGGATGTGGTGTTTGAAAAACAACAACTTGATGACGGAGAGTTTTTGGAAGTGGAGTTTTTCGACTTTGATAGCGTTTTGCAAATGATAAATGACAATATAATTAAGGACAGCAAAACAGTTATAGCAATGTTAAAAGCAAAAGATTTGCTTGCAAAGTAAAGCGTTTTATGATTTTACAAACTGAAAGATTGATTTTAAGGGAATTAACACAAACGGACATTGTTGACCTGTGTGAGATTTTGCAAGATGAACAAACTATGTATGCGTATGAACACGCTTTTTCGGACGAGGAAGTGCAATGTTGGTTTGACAGTCAACTTGCAAGATATAAAAAATACGGCTTTGGGTTGTGGGCAGTAATAGAAAAGGAAAGTCAAAAAATGATTGGAAACATAGGCATTACTATGCAACCTTACGGCAGTGAACAGGTGCATGAAATAGGGTATTTGTTAAACAAAAAATATTGGCATAAAGGTTATGCAACCGAGGCAGCTGTTGCTTGTAGGGAATATGCTTTTAACATACTTAAGCTAGACAAAGTATATTCTATTATCCGAGATAATAACTATGCCTCTCAAGCAGTTGCTTTTCGAAATGGTATGAGTGTTGTAGGGGAGGAGATGAAACATTATTATAATATGAAAATGCCACATTTGGTATATATGGTAGAAAATAAGAAATAAAATAATAAAGTAAAATGCTTTTAAATTTCAGCCTAAATAATTCTAATATTTATATAAATTTTAACAGTGTTTAAAAATTAAAAACACCCTGAAACAATTAGTTTTAGGGTGTTACTTTTTATGTAAAGTTTAAAGTTGGCAAAAATTGCCGTTCACTGCAATAATCCTATCAAAAATCGGTATTATTAGGGATAAAAAATTGCCGTTAATGTAAAGTTTGGGTACATGGAATAAGTATATCTATGTACATTTTATATATATATTATAGGGTAAAAAGTAAACTTTTGTCAACATTTAATTAAACATTTTGTAATAGCTTTACAAAAAAGCTACAAAAACTTTAAAAAACTTTTCCGAAAAATCGTGATTTTGTACATAGATATACTTATTCTATGGAGAATAAAAACGGAGGTTTTATTATGGCAAAAATAATAAAAAGGGCAGGGATAGTATTTTTGGTATTAGTAATTTCCTTGCTATTGATATTGGGCTGTATGTTCGCAGTAAATACTGTAACCGAAGGTAAAAATGCCGAGTTGCAAAACAATGATGGAAACGTTCAAGAAACTGCGGATAAAAGCTACACGCTAAGCGGGACTTGTTCGCAAATGGCTGCAACTTGGAATACTGCTATTGCATACTCCAAAAATAACAGTGCAGTTAATGTCAATGTCACTTTAGGCGGAAATTGGACAGCACAAAGCGATAGCACATATACAACTTCATTTGGAACAGGGGATGGATTTTCTAAGGGAAGAATACTTATACCTTCGGGAACAAAAATAACATTAGAACTAAATGGATATACCATAAATAGAAATTTAACTACAGCTATAAAGGGTGGTGGAGTTATTAGTGTAGCAGGAGAATTTGTATTAAAGGATAGTTATTATACAAAAGAGAAAGCACTAACATTGGATAGTGTAGCAAAAATAGAAAGTACGCGAATAGGCAAAATTACAGGTGCAAATATTTCATCACAAATGGAAGCAGCTTTATCTATTGATGGGAGCAATGACTGCAAAATTTATGGTGGAGTTTTTTATAATAATAAGTTAAACTATACTCCAAGTTCTTCTTTTGGCTTTACTGCAAGTGCTATATATAATAATGGTTGGGCTGAAGCATATTTTTTTGGTGGTCTGGTTGCTTTTAATAGTACTATAGTAAATGGGGAACATAAAGATAATTGGCGAGCTGCTGCAGTATTGGTCGCTGATTATGCCTTCTCGTACTTATATGACTTGATAATCAAAAATAATTATGGTAATATAGTTGCAGGATATACATATGGAGATTCGCATGCCACTAAGATCGGTGCAGGATTTCAAGTTTTTGATAATAAATTAATAGACAGCGAAGCTGAAAGTAATTTCAGTGATGGTTTTATCATATTGGAGCCTCTTGATAAGGATGGCAAAATAACTCGTATAGGACTAACAGGAGCCGCTAATACAAGTATAAGTAGTAATTATAATACTCATAACAATGGTGTTAATCCGCTAAAGTTTTTCTTTAGTGATAATGATGATTATATTGCTACTGTACAAAACAACAAATTAATGCTATGTAAAAAAATAAAAAGTGATAAATATGACTTGATGTATTATCAAAATGGTTACAGGAAAAATTATAAGGATAATAATATTATACATGGCAGGGACGATTTCCGTTTATTGGAAAACTGCGGTATGAGTGACTATATTTTAGGAAATATAATGCCAAATACATCGATAAATACACTTATATCAAATATTAATTTTGCAGGTAGTAAAGTTGTGATTTATAATAGTAAAGGGCAAGTGGTTTATAACAAGGGTTCTGCTGCAAGCGGAGTTGATATAAACAACAGTATATTAAATGCGGTCGGTACAGGTTGGAGATTGGAAACATATTCCGACAGTAATTTAAAGATAGAAACGGTTTATCTATCCGTATTAGGCGATGTGAATGGAGATGGTAGGATAACCGCAAGCGATATTTCCTATTTAAGGCAATTAGCAAGTGATAAAGCATTGTTTAATAACATTAGTGTTGCAAAAAAACTTGCATGTACAATAGATAACAGAGGTGGTTTATCCGTTGTAGACGGAGAAATATTGAGATTAGTTATAGATAAAAAAATCGATTTGCAAAATTATTTGTAAAATTAAATTTCCATATATGGTCAAAAATCAATAAGGAATAAAAATTAGCACTCTGGATTGCAGAGTGCTAATTTTTTGATTTTTTTTGCAAAAAATACTTGACAATAGCAAAATTTGTGATATAATAAAGTCAAAGGTCAAAGAAAGTCAGAAATACGATTTAAATATACTTTAATAGGTAATAATGTATTTATAAAGTATAATGTAAGTTTGATATAAAATAAAATGCAATTACATATTTTATATTGAATATCGGCAAAATTAAACTTTTGGCAAAACACAAAAGTTAAAGGAGTTAAAATGGCGACTATTAGTGATATAATAGAAGAATTTATTTTATCGGCACTTGCTGACGACGAATTGTTGCAATTATCGCGTAATGATTTGGCAAATTATTTCAGTTGTGCACCAAGCCAAATAAACTATGTTTTATCCACAAGATTTACGCCTGAAAAAGGGTTTATAATCGAGTCTAAACGAGGCGGTGGCGGTTGTATCAATTTGATAAGGATAACGGATGATAAGGAAAATGTATTAAAAAGCATTTACGACTATTTAATGCAAGAGGGTGCACTAGAGTATAACAAGTTATTGCATATACTGCAAAGGCTGGTTACCGACGGCATAATCGACCAAAAGGAAAGCGACTTACTAAAAGTTGCAATGTCGGATAAGTCGCTTGCAAGCCCTGTGAATATGCGTGCAAGGCTTAGAGCACAAATGTTAAAGGAAATAATTTTGAATTTATCAAAAAGGAGTTAAATATGAGTGGAAATTATTATTGTTGTGTGTGTGGCAAACCTGCTACCGTATGCAAAAAGGAAACAATCAATGGCGTAACAAAGGTATCGTATTATTGTGACGAGTGTTTGGCACTTTTGGAAAACGGACATCCGTTTGACAATCTTATATCCGCAATGTTTAACTTTGGCGGAAATAGTTTGGCAGGAGTTCAAAAACAAAAAATGCGTGTTTGCAAGTGCGGTATGACCGAACGAGATGTTATTAATAACGGTAAGTTTGGCTGTAGCGAATGTTACAATGTCTTTCGTGATATTGTGGAAAATTATGTGAGCACAAGAGGATATCTTGCACATAAAGGCAAAGCTCCAAAACAAAACAAAGCTACACAAAATGCAGGGGTGGAGACAAATAACGCAAATGCGCCTTTGTCGCAAGTGGACAAATTAAAGGCGGAACTTGCTACTGCCGTAAAGGAAGAAAGATTTTTGGATGCGGATAGGATAGCAAAACAAATAGCTGCATTAAACAAGGGAGGTAATTGATATGGCAAATTACGATAGTATAATTGTTTCCACAAGAGTAAGACTTGCAAGAAACTTAAAAGACATACCTTTTCCTGCAATGTTGAAAGGCAGCCCTAAGTCAAGTGAAAAAGTTGTAAATACGGTTACTGCCGCTTGTGACAAGCTCTTTAAATATGATTTTTACAAAATGAGCGGAATAAGCGATATTGACAGGCTTACATTGCAAGAAATGCATTTAATAAGCCCTAATTTGGCAAAAAACACTGATAATGGTGCGGTTTGCATAAGTAAAGACAGCCAAATGAGCATAATGATAAACGAAGAGGACCATATTCGTGCACAATGTGTTATGGGCGGTTTTTGCTTGGAAGAGTGTTATAAAAAGGTTAATGCTTTTGACGATAAGCTTAGCGAAATTGCGGCGCTTGCCTATGACGATAAACTTGGGTATTTGACTGCGTGTCCTACCAATTTAGGAACAGGTATGAGGGCAAGCGTAATGTTATTTTTACCTGCTTTGACAAAAACAAGGGAGCTTGCTAGCATAATAAACCATGTTCAACAAATGGGACTTACCGTAAGAGGTTTTTATGGCGAAGGTAGTGAGGGAATAGGTTATTTGTATCAAATAAGCAATCAAATAACCATTGGCGTAAGTGAATTAGATTTGCTTAAAAATGTTGCAAATGCCGTAATCAAGATTTGTGAAAGCGAGCAAAGTGCAAGGGAAAAGTTGCACAGCAAGCTTGGCATTGCGTTGGAGGATAGTGTTTCCCGCTCGTTAGGAATTTTGCTGTATGCAAAAAGGTTGAGTTCTGGCGAGTTTATGGAACATATTGCAAATGTCAAGTTGGGGACGGCACTTAATATACTTGATTTAAGTATGCCTATGCTTAATCATTTGACGGAGTTTTGTCAGCCTGCAAGTTTGTGCAGATATGGCGGAGGTAAGTTGAGTGCGGATAAGCGCGATAAATTGCGTGCTGATTTAGTAAGAAGTAAGATTCAAGAGAGGTAATATATGAACAAATTTAATAGTGAAAGTAATAAAATAATTGAAAAAGCAACTGCGCTAGGTTCATTTAGCGGCGGTTTGATTGGTACGGAACATTTACTTTGTGCTATGGCGTATGTGGATGGTACCAATGTGCAAACAATTTTGGAAAGGGTAGGTTTTACCAAAACGGATATCCCTAAGGTCATTAGTTTGGGGGAGGAAAGCCATTCTACTTATTTTAGCCCACGTACAAAAAACGTGATTGCAAACAGTGTGAATTTGGCAACAAGTTTGGGGCTTAACTATGTAATACCCGAACATATTTTGGCGATTATTTTGAATGACAGGACATCCTATGCTTACAAGTCACTTGTTCATTTGGGCTGTGATGTGAACAGTTTGGTACTTGCAATTTCAAATGCTATCAATTTGAATAACAATATAAACCAAAGCGGAGAGGGCAACGATTTTAGCGAGGGTTTCGGCGGCGGTGCGGATAGCGAGAATAGTATAAAAGGGCTTGAAAAATTGGGAGTGGACTTGACAAGTAAAGCGGAACAAGGCAAACTTGACCCTGTTATCGGCAGACACGAGGAGATTGACCGAGTTATTCAAATTTTGTCAAGACGTACAAAAAACAACCCTGTTTTGATTGGCGAGGCAGGTGTAGGTAAGTCTGCCATTGTCGAAGGGCTTGCTAGTGCTATTGTAAACGGCGACTGCCCTGAAATGTTAAAAGGTAAAAGAATTTTTAGCCTTGATATTTCAAGCTTGCTTGCAGGTACAAAGTATCGTGGAGACTTTGAAGAGAGGATGAAAAACGCAATAGACACTATCAAAAAGTCAGGTAATATAATTTTGTTTATTGACGAAATTCACACAATGGTAGGTGCAGGCGGTGCGGAGGGTGCCGTTGATGCGGGAAACATTTTAAAACCTATGCTTGCAAGGGGAGAACTTCAAACAATAGGCGCGACAACCATTGACGAGTATCGTAAATATATCGAAAAAGACCCTGCGTTAGAGCGAAGATTTCAGCCTATAATAGTAAATCCACCGTCTGTCGAGGATACGATATGTATTTTAAAAGGTTTGCGTGACAAGTACGAGGCACATCATAAGGTGCAAATAAAGGACGAGGCAATCGAAGCTGCGGCAGTACTTTCCGACAGATATATAAGTGACAGATTTTTACCCGATAAAGCTATTGACTTGATTGACGAGGCTGCAAGCCGTAAAAGGACGCACAGCCAAGTTATGCCAAAGGAAATCAAGGAAATCGAGGACGAAATAATAAGATATAAGCAGAAAAAGGAAGATGCTCTAAAACAAGAACAATACTTGAAAGCCAATGAATATAAGGAAAAAATCGAAGAGTTGACCCGCGATTTCGACAGCAAAAAGGCTAATTGGACTGAACATTCGGAGGGCAAAGAACTTAGTATCGGAGAAGAAGAAATCGCTCAAATTGTAAGCAGTTGGACGGGCATCCCTGTTGTTAAAATGACCGAAAGCGAAGCGGAAAGATTGATAAATCTTGAAGATATTTTGAAAAAGCGTGTAATCGGACAGGAAGAGGCAGTAACAAGTATATCAAAAGCTGTAAGACGTGCAAGAGCGGGACTTAAAGACCCTAACAGACCAATCGGCTCATTTATATTCCTAGGACCAACAGGCGTGGGTAAAACAGAACTTTGCAAAGCGCTTGCCGAGGCTATGTTTGGGGACGAAAACCTTATGATTAGGTTAGATATGAGCGAATATATGGATAAAATCAATGTGTCTAAATTGATTGGCTCCGCACCGGGTTATGTAGGCTTTGAAGAGGGCGGTCAGCTAACCGAAAAAGTAAGACGTAAACCATATTCGGTAATTTTGTTTGACGAGATTGAAAAAGCACACCCTGATGTATTTAATCTTTTGTTGCAAATTATGGATGACGGCAGACTTACAGACTCGCACGGCAGGACGGTTTCTTTTAAAAACACTATAATAATCATGACAAGCAATATAGGTGCAAGCGAGATTGGCAAAATGTCTACTTTAGGTTTCGGCGGGGCTCAAAATAGTGTTTCCGAAGACGAGTATGACGAAATGCGTGACAGACAGCTTGAGGCATTAAGGCAGACATTGAAACCCGAGTTTATCAACCGTATAGACGATGTTATAATCTTCCGCAAATTGTCAAAAGAAAACATAATGAATATTTGCGATTTGATGGTAAATAACCTAGCAAAAAGACTTAAGGAACAAAATATTAATATTGCGGTAAGTGAAAAAGCAAAGGAGTATATTGCTGAGCAAGGCTTTAACAGCGAGTATGGTGCAAGACCTTTAAGACGAAGTGTGCAAAAGCTTATCGAAGATAAATTGTCCGACGAAATTTTGCGTGGAAGTATAGCGATAGGTGATAAAGTAAACATTGATTTTAAGGAAGATAAATTGGTGTTTGAAAAAGAATAAACAAAAACAAATATCCTTGTAAGCGTTATTGTTTGCAAGGATATTTCTTTGTGCTGTGAAAATAGGTAACATTTTATCAAAAAAACAAAATAATATCGATTTTCAATGTAAAATTTATATAAATTGTATAGTAATTCATGGCAAAATATGGTACAATATACTTGATAAAAATATTTGTTTTTATCAAAATAACTAATTTAAGGGGGCAATAAATATGCGTATTGAAATTATTGCAAAAAATTACAAACTTAGTGAAAAGCTAAAAGACATTATTGAGAAAAAGCTTGACAAATTCTCTAGGTATTTTGAAGAAGATGCTAAAGCAAAAGTTATTCTTAGGGAAGTTAATCAAGACAAAGATGCAATGGAAATCACAATCAATTTCGGCGGCGGAAAGATTATGAGAGCGGAAGTTGTATCTGACAATATGTATGATAATATAGATATAATCTTGCCAAAGCTTGAAAGGCAAGTCAGAAAATATAGGACAAAATTGGGGAAAAAAGTTAAAGAAAGTGCCTTTGATATGGAGGCGTTGTACGGAGACAGCGAGCCAACACGTGAGCTTGCCGTTGCTAGAATTAAGGAAACCGAAGTAAGGAAAATGTCTGTCAAAGATGCTATTGCCGAAATGGAATTGCTTGACCATTCTTTTTATGTATTTATCAACGAGGCAAACGGACTTGTAAACATTGTTTATAAACGTGCTGCAGGGGATGTAGGTTTGCTTGATTTAATTTACTGATAACAAATAAAAAAACATTGCTTGGCATACACCAAGCAATGTTTTTTTATTTTAACTTTTATGTTTTTAATTTATTTGAATAATAAATACTATTTAAAATTTCAATACAATATTTTGCAAAACAATATAATACATAAATTTATTGATTGTTTTTGTCATCGGCTTTTTCCTTTTGTATACTTGTAGAGGACTCTCCCTCAACTTCCTTTTTTGCAGTTGTGATTGGGGCAGAGGTTAAACCTACAACATCGTCAACGGGTAGAGAAAAAGCAATACCTTGACCTGCTGTTTTAAGTCCTACACCTTGGTATAAGGCGTGCAGTACATTATCCTTTATCTCGCTGGATACTAAAATCATTACCAATTCCTTATCCGGCTGAATGGTTATGTTGAAAAACTGTTCTGCCTCACGGTTTGCAGTACCTCTTGCATGAATAACTGTGCCACCGCGTGCTCCTGCCTCTTTGGCGGCATCCATAACAGCTTCGGAGAATCCCGCATTTACTATGCACAATACTAATTCGTGTTTTGATTTGTTCATTTTGATTTTTCCTCCTTAACCGCCATTTTGTTATTACTTAAAAATCCGTAAATCAATGTTCCGATTACGCTTGTAAGCGGTATTGTAAAAGCAATACCTTTGCCGTCTTTTATGGTATTAAATTTATTATCTATCTCGTGAAGTGCATCGGAAATTTTATTTTCGCCTATCACGCTGCAAATCACAGCTTTTTCGTTATTGGCAAGACCTAACAATTCAAGCATACTTTTTGGTGCCATACCATTGCCGAGCATAACTACCTGCATATTTACGTCAAATGACTGTATCAAATCAAGGTAAAATTCCGCTTTGTTTCTGTTGACTATTGTAATCAACAATTTAAGTTTGTTAGAGGAAACTTTGTTAGATTTGTTTGCAGTTGTTTTTGCCTTTTGAGGCATTTTGACCTTTATATTTTCTTGGATTTTAGTAAGTTTTTCTTTTCGCTTAATTTGACTTTGCGGGGTAGCAGTTTTTTCGTTTTTTAAATTTGAAAATCTATTTGGCATACCATACCCCCTTAATCAAAGTAAATGATTTGTTCATCGTCTGCCGACAAGATACGTTTCATAGCAATCTTGTTGCGGACTTTTGCCGACATAATAGCTTTAAATCCAAGTGTTTGAATTGTTATAAGCGGTGTCATTGCAACCATTGCGACCACGCCAAATGCGTCGGTAAGTACACTTTGAGGATTGCCGCTAATCATAACGCATGCACCGATTGCAAGCGGAAGTATAAAGCTTGAGGTCAACGGACCGCTTGCAACACCACCGGAGTCAAATGCGATTGCGGTGTATATCCTCGGTACGAAGAATGACAGTCCGAGTGAAATAGCATAGCCGGGAATCAAGTAGTAAAGTATCGAAAATTTAAAAATCATCCTTATTAAAGATAGTCCGATAGATATGCCGACTGCTACAGATAAAGCAACAAGCATTTCTATTTTTTTAACGCCGCCACCCGTAACCTCCTCAACTTGTTTGTTAAGTACGTGTACGGCAGGCTCTGCAAGTACTACCACCATACCTAAAAGCACACCGATAAATACGAGCAATACAGGACTGAACTCTGCAATTTGTTCGCCTAACTTAAAGCCGACAGGCATAAAACCTACCGATACTGCAACAAAGAAAATCGTAAGTCCGAAAAATGTATAAATTATGCCAATGCCTATTTGCAAAAGTTTTTTTACAGGCAATTTTAATATGGTGAATTGCAATATCAAAAAGAATAGTATAATCAACCCTAAGGCTTTTAAAGTGTCAAGCGAGTGACTTAAAAGCACGCCGCCAAAGTTTGAAAGGTTTGCCTCTACAGAATAATCTGCAAGCTCGTACAACATTTGACCGTTTGATGTCAATGCTAAAACCGCCAAAGCTATCATAGGACCAATAGAGCAAAGTGCAATCAGACCAAAGCTGTTTTCGTTTGAATTCCTGCCACCTACCGTATTTGCAATACCAAAGCCCAAAGCCATAATAAACGGTACTGTGATAGGACCTGTTGTTACGCCGCCGGAGTCAAAAGCCAAAGCTAAAAAGTCGGCTTTACCACATTCAATCATAACCGCGCAAAATGCAAACAATAGCATGTAAAAGAACATCAAAATCATTGATAGATTTTTTTTGAAAAGTATTTTTAAAATGGATATTACAAGGAAAAGTCCAACCCCTAGTCCAACTGTCATAATAAGTAGTGTAGGGGATATTACGGCACTTACTTGTCCTGCCAAAACAGATAAGTCGGGCTCGGCAATCGTTATAAGCACGCCCATAACAAAACTAACAAATATCAAAATAAAAACTTTTTTGGATTTGATAAGACCTGAGCCGATATGTTCGCCCATTGGGGTCATTGCCAAATCGGAGCCCAAATTAAATAGTCCGATACCCAAAATCAAAAAAACAGCGGAAACAGCAAATGATACAATTTCCGTAGTTGACAAATCGACAAGTGGCGTAAAGGAAATAATCAAAACTATTGCTGTAATAGGAAGTACAGAAATCAATGCTTCTTTAAGTTTTAATAACAGCGATTTAACCATTAGCCACTCCTTTGCTTTTGCTCATAATTTTGATATTTAGATTTTAGCATATATTTTATTAATTGACAAATATATAAATATAAAAAATAAAAAAAATTAAAAATTTTTAGTTTTATTTGCATTTAGCCCCGATTTTCGATGCCTTTTTGTTTGCAAGTAGATAGCTTTTGTCAATATGTTCAAACACTTTTTTTATTGGCAAACTGCAACCGTCCAATCGGATAGTAATCCAATATTTTTTGTTCATGTGGTAGGCAGGAAAATAGTTTTTCATATCTATTATATTCGGGATAATTTGAGGATTTTCCATAAAATCGATTATCTCGACAGGCTTATCTCCATCAAGCCCTAAAGATTTTTCTTTTGTGGTAAGCAGGGCACAGTACCATTTATTGTTGTCTTTTCTTCTCCAAATAGCGTTGTTAGGAGACTTCGCCCATAAAAATTCAAGATTGTCTCCATATTTATTTTTTATGTAATCAATAATTTGCAATGCATAATCACTTGTAAAAATAGTCTTTGTAAAGCACTTATCGCGAATATCGATTAATGCTTTTTCATAAGCTTTTTTTACTTCTCCGACAAAAACTCCGCTTGCACCTTCTGCAAGAAAAAGAGTATAAATTTCTTCGCTTTCCAAATCGTAAACCTCGGTTTCTATATTTCCCATTACATTGATTTTTACCGTTAGTTTCATACTGCCGCTGACTATGTTTGTAACATATTCATAGTAATCATTGTTAAAATTAAAACCGTAATTTGTTAAGCAGTTTAAATTAACTTTGTATTGTCCGAAAACTTCTTGCAAAATTTGATTCATAATAACCCTTTTTAAAACTTTCTTATAAATTGATTATAGCATATCTAATACAAAAAATCAATATGGCAATTATTTTAAAAATAATGTAATTTTTGATTGAATTGCTTGAGAATATTTTAAAAAATATTATATTGCTTTACGTTTATTTTTATGTTATAATAAAAAATATAGGAAAAATATGAGCAAAATTAAAATGTTTTTAGTAGCCGGCGTTGAAATGTGGTTTAAGAAAAACAATGCCAATTTTAAGTCTAAAAAATCGGCAGACTTTGATAATGCGGAAATCGTAAATATTTTGGAAGAAAATTATCCGACTTTAACGATAAAGCTGTATTGAAGCCATTTGAAATTTTGCATGTCGGATTTTATTAAAAACCATTTAAAAGGTAAAAAAACTGTCGAAAATCGATATTATTTATAGGAGTTAGAGTATGCCAGCATTATCTATAATGATTAAACCTGCATCGGGACTATGCAATATGAAATGTAAATATTGTTTTTACAGCGATGTAGTAAGCCATAGAAAAACAGGACAATATGGCGTTATGAACAATGACATTGCAGATAATTTGATAGAAAAAGCCATCGCGTTTGCAAACGGCGATAATATTGGCATTGTGTTTCAAGGGGGCGAGCCATTGCTTGCGGGTATTGAATATTTTAAGCATTTTATCGATTGCGTAAATAGTTACAATTATAAGGGTAAAATTTATTATAGTTTGCAGACAAACGGCACATTGATTGACGATGATTGGGCGGAATTTTTTAAAGCTAATAATTTTTTATTGGGCGTAAGTTTGGATGGAAATGAAATACATAACAAATTTAGAGTAATGAGTGACCAAAGCTCGTCTTTCGAAAAAATAGAAAATGGGATAAAATTACTTGATAAATATAAAGTTGATTACAATATTTTGAGTGTGGTTACAGGTTATTTTGCCGATAATGTGGAAGAAATTTACAACTATTTTAAGAGTAAGGGTTATAAATTTTTACAGTTTATACCTTGCTTGAAACCATTTGGAAGTAATGAAGAAAGCGAACTTTTTATGACAGGGAAACAGTATCAAAATTATTTGATTAAGCTGTTTAGGTTGTATGCAAATGATTTTTTGAATGATGAATATACTAGCATACGAAGTTTTGATAATATTGTACGCCTTTATGGGGGAGTTAAACCTGAGCAATGCGGAATGATTGGCGCTTGCTCACGTCAATTTGTGGTGGAGAGTAACGGCAATGTATATCCTTGTGATTTTTATTGCAGTGACGAGTGGTTGCTTGGTAATATAAAATATTGCGATTTTAATATACTTACAAAATCAGAAAGAGGGTTACAGTTTTTAAAACAATCTTATGAAATAAATGACAAATGTAAAAAATGTGAGTATTTTAAATATTGCAGAGGCGGTGGTTGCAAACGGGAAAAAGAAAGCTTGGACTATTGTATAGCATATAAAAACTTTTATAAAAAAAGTGCTGTAATATTTGCAAAGGTGCTAAAAAAATTGCGTGCCGGAAGCTGAAAAATTAAAAAATGTTAAGTTTTATAGTGTACTTAAAAATTTTAATATTTTATATAAGAAGATAATAAGTTATAATATTTGCTAATTTAAAAATTTTATGTTAAAATAGTTTTGTATAATTGTAAAAATAGTAAAATTACAGATATATTTGAAAAAATGAATAATTTTATTGATTAAAAATAAAATTAATTGTAGGACTTCCGTGTTTTTTACTAAAATAAATATAGGAGTATTTAATGAAAGATTTAATAAGCGTAGTTGTCCCTGTCAGCAATGTGGAAAATTATCTAAAGGAATGTTTGGATAGCATACTTTGCCAAACTTATGAAAATTTGCAAGTAATATTGGTAGATGACGGCAGTTTTGACGGAACTGCAAAAATTTGCGACGATACGGCATCTGCAGATAAAAGGATAGTTGTTGTGCATGAGCCTGACTTGAACAGCAGTGAAATTAAAAATATAGGATTGTCTAAAGCTACAGGTAAGTATGTCACTTTCGTTAACGGCGGTGACTATATCGCCAAGAATTATATTGAAATGTTGCATTACGGAATAACTCATTTTGAAACGGATATTGCCTTTTGCAAATATAAAAAATATTATGTAAGCCATAATGAAAAGGTTTATGAAAACAATTTGAAAAACAGCAAAAATTATTTGTTGAATTTTGATGAGTTTGCAAGCAATGTATTTTGTTTGGAAGACGGAGAAAATGCCGTGACTTTAAGTAGTTGGAGAACTTTATTTAAAACGGATATTATAAATAAATGGAATATCAAGTTTGATGAAAGTATAACAATGTGGGAAGATATAAAGTTTTTGTTTGAGTATTTAAAAATGTCGCTTTCTTACTATGTGGTGGACGAGTATTTGTATTATTTGAGATTGGACGAAAATATGATACAAAAATACAATGACAATTTTATTACTGTAAAGACAGAGGCATATAGACACGTGGAGAACTTTGTCAAGGACGAAAATATAAAAGGCATTGTAAAGTTCAATTTGATATGGAATTTGTTTTATCACGAACTTTCTCATATTTCTACATATTACGATAAGGAAAAAGTTAAAAACATTTACGCACTAAAGGAATATAGTGCATTTAAAATCAAAACATATATTGACAATGCTAAAAACAAAAGTTTTTCCAATGTTTTGTTCATGGCTTTGATTAAAATGAGAATGCCTAAACTTGTTTGGAAACTAAATAGAGAAAAGGAATAAAAAAATTATTTAAGGTGAATTATGTATAATACAAACGGAATAAGGAAACACACATTTTCATTTGAGGTGTTTCCGCCAAAACAAAGTACGAGTTTTGAAAATATAAAAAGAGTTACCGATAGTTTGATAAAATTGAATCCGGATTTTATAAGTGTTACTTACGGTGCGGGAGGTACTGCTAAGGATAACAGGACAGTCGAAGTTTGCAAATTAATCGCAAATAGCGGAAAAAGCAAGCCCGTTGCTCACCTTACATGTATAGGCTCTACTAAAAGCGAAATCGATGAAATTTTAGCTGCTTTAAGTGCGATAGGCGTAAAAGATATACTTGCTTTGCGCGGAGACAGAAACCCTAATGTTACTCAAAAAGGCGATTTTGAGCATGCAGTTGATTTGATATATTATATTAAGTCAAAAATGGGGGATAAGTTTAATATTTTGGCGGCTTGTTACCCTGCGGGACATAATGAAAGCGCAAATCAAAAGGAAGATATTTTAAATTTAAAGAAAAAAGTCGATGCAGGTGTAAGTGCTTTGATAACTCAAATGTTTTTTGACAATGAAGAGTTTTACAGGTTTAGAGATATTGCGGAAATAGCCGGTATTAACATTCCTATCGAAGCGGGAATAATGCCAATTACCAACACAAGACAGATTGAAAAAGTTATATCTTTGTCGGGTGCGAGTATGCCAACAAGATTGACAAAACTGATTGCAAAATATGGCAACAACGACAATGCAATGTTTGATGCAGGGACAAGCTTTGCTACTTCTCAAATAGTGGAACTTTTATCAAGTGACATAAGCGGAATACATTTGTATACAATGAATAATCCCGCCGTTGCCGAAAATATTTACGGACAGGTAAAAGGTCTTTTGGAAGTGTGATTAATTTTTGGAGAGTTTATGGATATAGATAAAAAAACGGTAAAAAAATATCTTAATTATAAAGGGCTTGACAGCGGTTTTGACAACTTGATAGATGATGTTTTTTTGGAAGTAAAAAACATAAGCAATCCTAAAAAAATATGTGTAATAAGCGATGTTAGCAAAGAAAATGGATTTTATAAGATAAATAAATTGAATTTGTTGCTTAAAAGCCATGATATAAACAATTTGTTTGACGATTGCGAAAGCATTGCTACTTTGGTAGTAACTTTGGGGCTTGCTATAGATAAAAAAATTGATTTTTATGCAAAAGTAGATATGGTGCGTTCATTGGTTATGGATGCAGTAGCAAGCGTTTACGCCGAGAGCATTTTGGACGAATTGGAGACGGAAATAACTGCTCAAACAAATTTGTATAAAACGATGCGTTTTAGTCCCGGCTATGGCGATTTGGATATAAGTTTGCAAAAAGATTTGATTGAAGCGGTTGGTGGGAGCAAGTATTTGGGTATAAATGTAAATGAAAATTACCTTATGACTCCGCTTAAATCGATAACCGCGTTTATAGGTTTTTCAAGCAAAAAGCAGTTGTTTGGTAGTATTTGTCTTACTTGCCCGCAAAAGGGCAAATGTTCGGTTAAGTGTGGCAAGGCAGAGTGAGAAAATTTGATAACTTTGTTTAAATTTTTATTGTCAATTAAACAAAGTTATTTTTAATAAATAAAGAGGCTGAAAATGAAAGAGTTATTTGCAAAAAAAGTGGTGGTTTTGGATGGCGCGATGGGCACAATGCTTATAAACGCCGGTTTAAAAGTCGGCGAAAAGCCCGAAATGCTTAATATAACCGAACCTCAAATTGTATACAATATCCACAAAGCATATCTAAAAAGCGGTGCAGATATTATTTACACCAACACTTTCGGTGCAAATGCTGTGAAAATGAAAAATTATCCTTATCGCGAGGTTATCGAAAAGGGTATTAAAATTGCAAAGCGTGCCGTCAATGATTTTGGCTACGGTTATGTCGCTTTGGATATGGGTAGTATTGGGGAGTTGCTTGAGCCAATCGGAAGTTTGACATTTGACAAAGCTTACGAAATTTATAAGGAAATTGTACTTATAGCAAAAAATGAGGTTGACTTGTTTGTTGTGGAAACAATGAGTGATTTGTACGAGTTAAAGGCAGCAGTCCTTGCTGTAAAGGAAAACAGCGACAAACCTATTATTACAACAATGAGTTTTGACGAAAGCAAAAGGACTTTTGCGGGCTGTCCGCTACTTGCAATGGTTGCTACAATGGAAGGTCTTGGAGTAGACGCCCTTGGAGTTAACTGTTCGTTAGGACCTAAACAACTTGGCAGTATTGTAGATGAATTGGTAGAGAAATGCAGTATTCCTATAGTATTAAAACCAAATGCAGGCTTGCCTTTTATACGAAATGGTGTTACCGAATACGATGTTGATGCCGAAGATTTTGCACAGGTTATGGCGGAGTATGTTAAGCGCGGTGTAAGTATTGTCGGCGGATGTTGCGGAACAGACGATAAATATATTGCCGCTATGGTTGATAAGATAAAAGGGCTTAAACCTATAAAACGTGAGGTTGCTCCTGTATCTTCGCTTGCAAGCGGTACGAGATATCTTGAAATTGACAGCCCTAAAATAATTGGGGAAAGGATTAATCCTACAGGTAAAAAGTTGATGAAAGAGGCAATCGCAAAAAAAGATATTGCTTACTTTGAAAATCAAGCTGTAGAGCAAATGCAGGCGGGTGCCGATATTTTGGATATCAATATGGGTATACCAAACATAGACGAGGCAGAGATGATGAAAATTGCCGTAAAGGCAGTTCAGGCTGTTACCGATTTGCCGTTGCAGATTGATAGCAGCGACCCGTTGGCAGTGGAAGTAGGCGTACGTTATGCAAATGGTAAAGTCATTATAAATTCCGTTAACGGCGACGATGAAGTTTTGGATAATATTTTGCCTATTGCAAAAAAATACGGGGCTATGCTTTTAGGACTTACGATAGATAAAAACGGAGTGCCAAAAAGTGTGGAAGAAAGGGTGCGTATTGCCGAAAAAATAATAAATAAGGCTACAAAAATCGGCATTAAAAAAGAAAATTTAATAATTGACTGCCTAACTTTGACAGTTGGTGGCGAACAAAACCAAGCAATGAAAACTTTGCAAGCACTTAAATTGATAAAGGAAAAATTTGGTGTAAAAACAGTACTTGGAGTTTCAAACATTTCTTTTGGATTGCCAAACAGGCAAATTGTAAATAGTCACTTTTTGACAATGGCTTTAAGTTTTGGTTTGGATTTAGCTATCATAAACCCTAATATTACGGAAATGATGCAAAGCTTTAGGGTGTTTAACTTGATAAGCGGTGTGGACGAAAACGGTAAAGATTTTATAGAACATTTCGGAGTTATTAATAATGCTACCGAGGTTATTGGGGCAGAGTATTCGTTGCAGGACTGTATAATAAAATCGTTAAAAGCAAAAGCCGTAAGTGTAGTACAAAATATGCTTAAAAATCAAAACGGACTTGATATTATTGAAAAAGAGGTAATCCCCGCACTTGACTATATAGGGGATATGTACGAACAAGGCAAGCTGTTTTTACCTCAGTTAATAAGTTCTGCCGATTGTGCAAAAGCCGTTTGCGATACAATCAAACTTACACTAGGTGGTAGCTCGTTGGATAATGGTGCAAAAATAGTTTTGGCTACTGTACAGGGAGATGTTCACGATATAGGTAAAAATATAGTTAAAACTGTTTTACAAAATTACGGATACAATATTATTGATTTGGGTAAAGATGTTCAGATTGAAAAAGTTGTGCAAACTGCAAAAAAAGAAAATGCCAAGATAGTTGGATTATCTGCACTTATGACAACTACCGTAAAAAATATGGAAAAAACTATAAAAGCTTTGAGAGAAAATATAGACGGTGTAATTGTTTTTGTAGGTGGGGCAGTGCTTAATGAGGAAATCGCATTGCAAATAGGTGCCGATTACTATAGCAAAGACCCAAGACAAATGGTTAAAATATTGGGGCAATTAGGTCTATAATAAGGCAGTATTAAAATTATATATAAAAACAAAAAGTTTGAGTTGTCTCAAACTTTTTGTTTATTTAAGCTAATTAGTTACGTTTTAAAAAATTTTCAAAGCAATAAGATATTTCGCGAGTTACTATTTTATACCCTACGTCACTCAAATGCAATCCGTCTAAAGTGTAAGTTTTGTTTAATTTATCATTAAGCAAAAGGCTTTTGTGAATATCTAAGTAAATGACTTTTTTTGTATTACACAAATTTCTTAATTTTGAATTTATATCCATGATAGTAAAATTATCACGCTTTTTAGTTAAATTTTTAGAGTTGTAATTATCAAGTGTTACAGTAGGGAAGATTGAATTTACAATGATATTGCAATCTGGTAAGTTTGTTTGAAGCATTTCGATAATCTTATCCATATTGGAAAGATATGTTTCTTCCGGAATGGCGTGACCTATATCGTTTGTACCTACATGAACAAGAACTGTTTTTGGATTTAGGTCTATTACATTTGTTTGCAATCTATTTAAAACATCTTCCGATTTATTGCCAGAGATGCCGCGGTTAATATAATCTTTATCCTTAAAATATTTAGGCAAATTATATAGTTCCATTATGCTGTCGCCGACAAAAACGACCCCTTCCTTTTTGGTTTGATTTGCGATAGCTGCATATTCTTCCGCTTTTTTAAGTTGAGTGTTTTTTGATGAAAAAAGAGCCTCTCCGTATAAAAGAAAGATAAGTAAAATACAGGCTATAATAGTTATAAGCAACAGTAAAGTGGCAGAGGTTGCCATCACTATTTTTCTTTTTTGGCAATAATTTAAATTTTTTATCATCATTTGCACCTATTAAATAGTTTTATTAAATTTTATTATATCATTATTGTGTGTAAATTGCAATAGAAAACTGCCTATTTGTTATTAATATATCCATTTTTAGAGATGTTGAAAAAAATTTCATAAAAAATAATTTCTTTGGCATAATTGCGACAGTATAGCAATATTCTATAATGATAAAGGTTTGGAGGATAGAGAATGGATAGCGTAACTATTTATCAAGACATTGCAAAAAGAACAAATGGCGATATTTATATCGGAGTAGTAGGCCCTGTCAGAAGCGGCAAGTCTACATTTATTAAGAAGTTTATGGACGAGTTGGTTTTACCTAATATTTCCGACGAAAACGAAAGGGTACGTGTGACCGATGAACTTCCGCAATCGGCAACAGGTAAGGCGGTTATGACGACTCAACCGCAATTTGTACCCGATAAAGGCGTAAGAATTGATTTAGAAGGTAATTTAAACGTCAATATTAGGTTGATTGATTGCGTTGGATATATGGTAAACGGAGTGGAAAATCAAGATAGAATGGTTAATTCTCCTTGGTTTGCTCATGAAATTCCTTTTGCGGAGGCAGGCGAAATCGGAACTAAAAAAGTTATGTGTGATCACTCTACAATCGGTATTGTAGTGACTACTGACGGTAGTGTCACTGAGTTTGCACGTGGGGATTATGAGCAGTCCGAAGAGCGTATAATTGCCGATATGAAAAGGACAAACAAACCTTTTATAATTTTGCTAAACACAAAAAATCCCGATAGCCCTATTACCGAAAAGCTTGTACAGGATATGAGTGCAAAATACGGCGTTGCTGTTGTGGCTAAAGATGTCAGCAGTATGATTGTTAAAGATATTCAAGAATTATTGTATTGCATTTTGGGCGAATTTCCTCTTAGAATGATTGGTGTAACTTTGCCAAAGTGGATGCAAATGCTATCATTTGACAGCGAATTGATAAGCAAAGTTATGAATGCGCTTGCAGATAAAACCGCTTACTTGAACAAAATGTGCGATTATGCAAAACTAAAAGATATCTTTACTGCGGATAACGATTTTAATAATGTAAGCGATATTAATGTACGATTTGACGATGGTAGCATAGCTGTAAATATTATCCCGAAAGAGGAGTTGTTTTACAGAGTGCTTAGTGACTGTTGTGGTGTGGATGTCAAAGACGAATCTGCATTGTTTGGATATATTAAAAATGCAAGCCGTGCTATTAAAATATCAAGCAAAATGGATAAAGCATTGGAGGCAGTTGAACAATTCGGTTATGGTGTAGTAGTGCCTAACGAGGACGAAATTGCTTACAACACACCTGAAATAGAAGTAAACGGTAGTAAGAAAAATATCAAAATGACGGCAGATTGCAGCTGCTTACATATTATGAAAGTGGATATTCAAACAAGCGTTAACCCTATTATTGGTGTAGGTGCTCAGGCACAGGATATGATAAATTATCTTGAGAGTGAGTATGCCGAGAATTTAGACGAAATTTGGCAAACTAATATGTTTGGCAAAAAATTATGCGATATCGCAAAAGACGGATTGTCGCAAAAAATGTATGCAATGCCACCTGAAGCGCAAAACAAAATGCGTAAAACAGTTTGCCGTATTGTGAACGAAGGTAGGGGCGGAGTGCTTTGTGTATTGCTATGATTTACGAGTTTTTAAAGTAAAATAAATTGTTTAAAATGTGGCGGTATACCGTCGCATTTTTTAATTTATCCTCCGAAAATCGGTATTAATTTGGTAGTATATGCAATCAAAATATGTGGATAAAGTCGTAATTTGATGTTTTTCGGATATTTGTGAATTTTTATGAAATTTTATTTTTAACAGTTTGCCAAAATGTCGAAAAACGGGTAAATATAGTGTATAAATGTAAAACTGAATATAAATTAAATTATTTATACTTTTTAAAAATTTAGTATTGACGGATATGGTAAAATGTGCTAAAATAAAACATATATAAAGATAGATAAAAAGGGGGGTATATGAATAATACGCAAAACGATTTGCCGATTTATTTGTATCATGAAGGCAAGAATTATCAGTCATATAAATTTTTCAGCCCTCATAAAGAAGGAAAAAATTGGGTGTTCCGTGTTTGGGCTCCTAATGCTAAAGCTGTTCATTTGGTTGGCGATTTTAATCATTGGCAAACAGGCGAAGATAAATTCGAATTGATTTCCGACGGGATTTGGGAGTGTGTAACGGCAAAACCAAAAAAATTCGATGCATACAAATTGTGCGTGTTTAAAAAAGACGGCAGCAAGGTGCTTAAGTGTGACCCTTATGCCATACATGCGGAAACCGCTCCGCAAAACGCTTCCAAAGTTTATGAGTTGGATAAATATAATTGGTCGGATGACGAGTGGATAGAAAAACGCGATAATACCAATTCGTTTGAAGCACCTATGAATATTTACGAGCTTCATTTTGGGTCTTGGAAACAGTATCCGGACGGCAATTATTTGAGTTATAAGGATATGGCAAAAGAGCTTATACCTTATGTTAAAAAAATGGGGTACACTCATATTGAGATTTTGCCAATGACGGAATATCCTTTTGACGGCTCGTGGGGCTATCAAGTTACGGGATTTTTTGCTCCTACTTCAAGATATGGCTTGCCAAAAGATTTTATGTATTTTGTGGACAAGTGTCATAAGGAAGGGATAGGTGTTATATTGGATTGGGTTGTTGCCCATTTCCCTAAAGACGAACACGGACTTATGGAGTTTGACGGAAGTAGATTGTACGAGTACACCGATGAACTTAAGTGTGAGCATAAGGAATGGGGTACAAGAATTTTCGATTACAGCAAAAACGAAGTTAAGTCATTTTTGATATCCTCGGCTATGTATTGGCTTTCCGAGTACCACATAGATGGTATAAGAGTTGATGCGGTTGCAAGTATGCTTTACTTGGATTATGGCAGGAAAAACGGAGAGTGGAGACCTAATTGTTTTGGAGGCAACTATAATTTAGAGGCTATAGACTTTTTGAAAGAGTTAAACAAAACTTGCTTAACAGAACACAAAGGCGCATTAATGATTGCAGAGGAGTCTACGGCTTTTCCAATGGTTACAAAACCATCGGAGGACGGCGGATTGGGCTTTAATTATAAATGGAATATGGGCTGGATGAACGATATGCTAAGTTATGTTTCCCTTGACCCGTTTTTCAGGAAAGACAATCACAATAAAGTAACTTTTTCAATCACTTACGCTTATTCGGAAAATTATATTTTACCATTGTCGCATGACGAGGTTGTGCATGGCAAATGCAGTATGATTGGCAAAATGCCGTTATACTATGACGATAAATTTGAAGAGTTAAAAGCTTTTTACGGCTATATGATAGGTCATCCGGGTAAAAAATTATCCTTTATGGGTAACGAATTCGGACAGTTTATCGAGTGGAATTACAAACAAGGGCTTGATTGGTTGCTGCTTGATTATGAAAAACATCGTAAGTTACAAGATTTTGTAAAAGCATTAAATAAATACTATCTTGATAACAAAGAAATGTACGAACAGGATTGCAGCTATGATGGTTTTAAATGGCTGGTTGTAGATGACAGGGAACAAAATATAGTTTCGTTTGTCAGGTACGCAAAAGACGGCGATTTTACCATAGTGCTTGTTAACTTCTCGCCGGTAAAAAGGGAAAAGTACGATATGGGTGTGCCTAAGGCAGGCAGTTATTCGGTTAAACTTGACAGTTCACTTGAGAAATTCGGCGGACACAAGATAAAAAACAAGTCATATAAAGCTAAAAAAGGCGGAATGCACAGTTGTGATTATCACATTACGCTTGAAATTGAGCCAAACAGCGTTATGTTTTTTAAATGTAAATAATTAGGAGGGGGACTTCATGTTACACAATAATAAAGAATGCGTTGCAATGTTACTTGCAGGCGGACAAGGTACAAGACTTGGCGTGCTTACTAAAGATACTGCAAAACCGGCTGTACCATTTGGCGGTAAATATCGTATTATAGACTTTCCGTTATCTAACTGTATAAATTCGGGTATCGATACGATAGGTGTTTTAACACAGTATCAACCGTTTGATTTGAATCAGTATATAGGCAACGGACAACCTTGGGACTTGGATAGATTGAACGGCGGTGTTTATGTATTGCCACCATATATGAGAGGTAAGTCAGGCGAGTGGTATAAAGGTACTGCCAATGCGATTTATCAAAATATTGCATTTATCGATAAATTTATGCCAGAATATGTTTTGATTTTGTCCGGCGACCATATTTATAAAATGGATTATTCGGAAATGCTTGCCGCACACAAAAAACGCAATGCGGATTGTACGATTGCGGTTATCGATGTGCCAAAGGAAGAGGCATCGAGATTTGGTATTATGAACACAAATCCTGACGGAAGTATTTACGAATTTGAGGAAAAACCTAAAAAACCGAAAAGTACCAATGCGTCAATGGGTATTTATATCTTTACTTGGGAAAAACTTAAAAAGTATCTTGTTTCCGATGAGGAAGATAAAAATTCCGAAAACGACTTTGGCAAAAATATTATTCCTAACATGTTGAATGCGGGTGAAAAATTGTTTGCCTATGATTTTAAGGGATATTGGAAAGATGTTGGAACTATATCAAGTTTGTGGGAGGCAAATATGGATTTGCTTGACACAAAGAGCGGCTTGGTACTAAATGACGATAAATGGAAGATTTATGCGCGTTCTACAGCCGAGCCTCCTCATTTTACAGGCGACAAAGCAGTAATCAAAAATTCGTTGGTAACCGAAGGTTGCTCGATACTTGGTAGCGTTACAAACTCTATCATTTCTCCGTCAGTTGTAGTCGGCGAAAATGCGGTAGTGGAAGATTGTACTATAATGCCGGGCGTAATTATTCAAGACGGTGCAGTTGTTAAACACTCCATTATTGGTGCAGGTGCCGTAATAGGCAGCGGTGCTGTAGTAGGCGAAACGCAAAAAGAGCCTGTTGCGGGCGAGTGGCAAATAACCGTTGTCGGGCCTAATGCAATAGTTCAACCAAAGGCAAAAGTGCCTGTAAACGCTATGATAGATGGGGGTGAGTTAGCATGAATAACAATATAATGAGTGTAGTTTTTGCAAGTGATTCGGCGGAGGCAAAATTGAATGAACTTACCATTCATAGAACTACAGCATCTTTACCGTTTTGCGGAAGATATAGGTTTATAGATTTTACTTTGTCAAATCTTGTAAATAGTAACATTACTACTATAGGAATTATTACAAAATCAAATTACAGTTCGTTGATGGACCATATCCGTATGGGACGTGATTGGGATTTGAACAGGAAAAACAGTGGTATTGCAGTATTTCCTCCTTATGTTTCTAATATAAGTAGGAACATTTACAGGGGTAAGATTGAGGCTCTTCATGGTATACTTGACTATATAACAAACGCAAAAGAAGAATACATAGTACTTACTAACAGTAATATTGCGGCAAACATAGATTATGAAGAAGTATATAACGCACATATCAAGGCAAATGCGGATATTACAATGATAACTCACATGGCAAAACCCAATAACTGTACAAGAGTTATAGTAGAGAGTGACGAAAACAATTTTGTCAAGGAAATGCTTATAAAAAATACCAAATCGGACGAGATTTCTCAAATTTCTTTGAATATTTATTTAATGAAAAAGGAATTGCTTGTAAAGATGATTGAAATGGGATATGAACAAGGTCACATGAACTTTGAAAGACATACTTTACAACAAAATCTTGACAAACTTAAAATTTATGCATATTTGCATAACGGATATTCTGCGATTATCGACGATATTCAATCATACTACGGCGAAAATATGAGAATGCTTGACAGTAAGGTAAGGAACGATTTGTTCTATCGAGCAGGCAAGATTTATACAAAAACAAAAGACAGCGTTCCAACTATTTACAGGGAAAAATCAACTGTCAAAAATAGTTTGATTGCCGATGGTTGCGATATCAACGGTACTGTAGAAAACAGTATATTGTTCCGTGGCGTCGTAGTGGAAGAAGGTGCTGTTATTAAAAACAGTATTGTTATGGAACATGGTATAATTCAAAAGGATGCTCAGTTAAGCTATACTATTACTGATAAAAACGTAGTAATAACCGAAAGCAGACGTATTGCCGGTTACGATACATATCCTGTTGTAATAGCAAAGAATAAGACAGTTTAAGTAGATATAAGGGGGTTAAAATGGAAACCGAAAAGAAAACCACTACTAATGCAAAAGCAACTAAAAAAGAAAATGTTGAAGTAAAAGTAGAAAGTAAGCCTAAAACAACTGCAAAAAAAACAGAGACTAAGGCAAACAGTACACCTGCTGCAAAAAAATCTGCAAGTGCACCTAAGACTGAAAAGACTGCTGTTGTTAAGGAAAATAAAGCCGCAGAGGTAAAAGCTGCTCCTAAAAAAGAAGAAGTGATAAAACCTGCACCAAAGAAAACAGAGCCTAAGGTAAAAGCAGTGGCAGAGGAGCCTAAAAAGAAGAAAATTTTGTTTTTGGCAGGAGAATCCGCACCATTTATCCGAACAGGCGGATTAGGAGATGTAGCAGGGGCACTTCCTGCAACGTTAAATGCACTTGGTGCAGATGCTAGAGTAATTTTACCGCTTTACATGGAAATTCCGCAAGATTTCAAAAATGCTATGAGATATATCGGCAGTGTTTATGTTACACTTGCTTGGAGATATCAATATTGCGGATTGTTTTCGTATAATTACAATGGTGTAACCTATTATTTTGTAGATAATGAGTACTACTTTAAGAGAAACGGCGTTTACGGTCATTACGACGATGCGGAAAGATTTGCATTTTTCTCGAAAGCTTGCTTGGAAGCATTAAGATTGATTGATTTTTATCCGGATGTTATACACGCAAACGATTGGCATACCGCATTGGCACCCGTATTTTTGGATTGCTTTTATAGGGGTATACCTGAGTATCAAAACATTAAAACTGTATTTACTATTCATAATATCGAATTCCAAGGCAAATACGGAGAAGATTTGATAACAGATATTTTGGGCTTGCCTGAAGATAAACATAGTTTGGTTAAGTACGCAAAATGCACCAACTTTATGAAAGGTGCTATCGAGGCAAGTAACAGCGTTACAACTGTTTCTCCGTCTTATGCAAATGAAATTATGGATAGATATTATTCGTATGGTTTGGATAATATTTTGAGACAGAGAGGCTATAAGTTAAGCGGAATCGTAAATGGTATCGATGTGGATTTGTACAATCCTGCTACTGATAAAGCATTGTTTAAAAACTTTGATTTTACAACTATAGAAGATAAGCAAATCAATAAGCAAGAACTTTTAAAAATGTTCGATATGAACTTTAACAGCAATACACCGCTTATTGGTATGGTTACAAGACTTACCGAGCAAAAAGGACTTGATTTGCTATTAGCAAGGATTGACCAATTAATGCAAAGCGATTTGCAAATTATCATTTTGGGTAAAGGCGATTGGAAGTACGAAAGCAAACTTCAAGAGTTGCAAAACAGGTATTACGGCAAATTGAAAGTTATTATCAATTTTTCTACCGATATTGCCAACAAAATTTATGCGGGCAGCGATATGTTCTTGATGCCGTCTAAGTTTGAGCCTTGTGGTTTGAGCCAAATGATTGCTATGAGATATGGTACTATCCCTATTGTAAGAAGGACAGGGGGACTTAACGATACGGTTATAGGCTTTAATCCTGCTGAACTTACAGGAAATGGCTTTACATTCTACAGCTTTAATGCAGATGATATGTGCGACGCAATTTACAGGGCAGTAGGCACTTATCACAATAAGCGTGAGTGGATATCTTTGATTGCAAACGCTATGTCGGCAGACTTCTCTTGGAAAGCATCCGCAAGCAAATATCTTGAGCTTTACGACAGGCTTTAATATTGTAAATTGATAAATTTTTAGTCAATATTGTGTTGTTTATTAGGACAAAAATAGAGTAATTTTTAGTTTTATATAAATTTATAATGTAAACTCATTGTAAAATAAAACAAATTGCCTATGCAAATTGTTGCTTAAAATCGCAATTTGACATATAATTAAAAAGTAAGTGGCAGCAATCATACTTTAATATGCGGATATTAAAGATTAGTGGTGCTAATTGCTTGAATAAAATAGTTAATAAATTTTTAAACATCGCTTGGAAAGCTCGTGGCAGTTTTCCTTGCGATTTGTTAAGGAGTAATATGATAACAACAGAAGAATTCGAGAAAAAAGTTGAAAGTTTGGCTACCGTGATGTTTGGTAGAAAAATCGAAGATTGCAATCACAATCAACTTTATAAGATTATTGCAAGTGCGGTTAAAGATATTTTAACCGAAAAAAGATTAACTTTCAAAAAGGCATGCGCGGAGCAAAATGCAAAGCATGTTTATTATATGTCAATGGAGTTTTTGCTAGGAAAATCTTTAAAAAATCATTTGTTTAATCTTGGTATTAGCGATATTGTGGAAAAGACATGCCAAAAATACGGTTGCAGTGTTGACGAATTGTGCGAAATCGAGCCGGATGCAGGTCTTGGTAACGGCGGTTTGGGTAGATTGGCTGCAGCGTATATGGAGTCACTTACTAATTTGAGTTATCCTGCAAGCGGTTTTTCAATTAAATACGAGTTTGGTATTTTTAAACAAAAAATGGCTGACGGTTGGCAAATGGAATTGCCTGACGAGTGGCTAAAAGATGGTGCGGTATGGCTAGCACCTCGTGAGGAGGATACTTTCCCTGTAACTTTCGGTGGAGAAGTAGTTCAACATTGGAACGATAACCGCATGGTTGTGGAAATCAAAAATGCGGATACTATCCTTGCAGTTCCTTATGATATGAATGTAAGCGGTTATCATACAGATGCCGTAAATACACTAAGACTTTGGGATGCAAAAGCATCTATGGATTTTGATATTCAAGCATTTTCACGAGGCGATTATATCAAAGCTTTGTACAATAAATCTCTTGCAGAGTCCATAAGCAAAGTTTTGTATCCTGCAGATGACCATATCGAGGGTAAGTCATTAAGATTAAAACAACAATATTTCTTTGTATCGGCATCTATCCAATCAATTATTAAAAAGCATTTGGCAGATTACGGTACTTTGGATAACTTTGCGGACAAAGTTTCTATCCATATCAATGATACACACCCTACATTGTGCATACCTGAGCTTATGAGAATATTGCTTGACGTATACGGTTACAGTTGGGATGATGCTTGGAAGATAGTTTGCGGTACAATGAGCTATACTAATCATACTGTTATGGCAGAAGCTTTGGAAAAATGGCCTGAAAGTTTGTTTGCTATGTTGCTTCCACGTGTTCATCAAATCGTGCAAGAAATCAACAAGAGATTTTGTGCTGATTTGTGGGATTTTTATCCTAATGATTGGAACAGAGTGGCAAATAATGCAATTTTGCAAAACGGTCAAGTAAGAATGGCTAATTTGTGCTTAGCTGCATCACACACAATCAATGGTGTAAGTGCTTTGCACAGTGATTTGTTAAAGCAAGATGTTTTCCACGATTACTACAATATGCAACCTAAAAAGTTTACAAACGTAACAAACGGTATTACTTACAGACGTTGGCTTGCACTTTCCAACCCTAAATTGACAGCTTATATTTGCAGTTTGATTGGCGATGACTTTTTGAAAGATTGCAATAAACTTGCAGATTTGATAAAATTTAAAGGTGACAAAAAAGTTCTTGGCGAGTTTGCTAAAATCAAGAGAGAAAATAAGGAAAGACTTGCTAAATATATCAAGGAAAACAATGGCATTGATGTCAATGTAGATAGTATTTTCGATGTACAGGTTAAAAGATTGCACGAGTATAAGAGACAGCTTTTAAATTGCATGCACATTATCGATTTGTACTTGAGACTAAAGGAAAATCCGGATTTGGATATACATCCTAGAACATTCATTTTCGGTGCAAAAGCAGCTCCTAGCTACTATACCGCAAAATCTATCATTCGTTTGATTTGTATGCTTGGCGAGCAAATTAACAATGACCCAGATATAAAAGGTAAAATCAAAGTTGTATTCTTGGAGAACTATCGCGTAAGCTTAGCGGAAATCGTTATGCCTGCATCTGATGTAAGCGAACAAATTTCTATCGCAGGTAAGGAGGCATCCGGTACAGGTAACATGAAGTTTATGATAAACGGTGCTGTTACTATGGGTACAATGGATGGTGCAAACGTTGAGATTCACGAGAATGTCGGCGACGAAAATATCTTTATCTTTGGTTTGAGGGAAGAGGAAGTATCCAAAATGTACAAAGAGGGTTACTATCCATCTAGATACTATAACGAAAACTATCGTATCAAACGCGTAATAGATATGCTTAACGAGGGCATTGCCGGTGTTAAATTTAACGAAATTGCTCACATTTTAACAACCAAAGACCCTTATATGTGCTTGGCAGATTTCCAAAGCTATGTGGATGCTCAAGATGCACTTGACAAAGCTTACGGAGATGTTGAACGTTGGAACAGAATGTCACTTGTAAATGTTGCAAAAAGCGGTTTCTTCTCCTCTGACAGGTCTATCCAAGAGTATGCTGATAGGATTTGGGCTTTGTCTCCTGTAAAGGTTAAAAAGGCAAAAGCTGCTAAAGCGGCAACAAAAACTGTGGCAGAAGTAAGTCAACCAGCAACTGAAAAACCAAAGGCAACAACAAAAAAAGCTCCTGCGAAAAAGAGCAAATAATAAAAAAATTGATATAATTTTTAGGATATAAAACAAAAATAACTCCCGCATCAACGGGAGCTATTTTGTTGTTATAGATAAATTTTACAAGCAAATTTTTGTGTTTTAAATAAATTCATAAAACTATACAAATATATTAATCTGCATAAAAACCGTGCGAAAATCGGTATTAAACGATAAAAACAGCTGATTTCAAGTTGTTTTACGATAAATTAAAATGGAAAAACGAAATTTCCCGGAGTAATAAACAAATAGCTTATTAGCGATAGCAAAACAATTATAATAGGTTGGTGCAAAATATATACTGCCAAAGCTTTGTTACCCCAAAAACTTACGGGTTTGTACCAACCGTATTTGTCAAGCATAGGAAGTACGGATTTCCGTTCCGCATAAACAAAACTACCTACACTTGCACCAAGAAGAACATATCCCAAATTAGGCAGTATAGGGAAATAGTCTGCTGATTGATAGCCGCCAAAATATGTTGCGATAAACCCTAAGTCGGGATTTACGTTTTTCGGCGGGTTTGCGGTATAAACTTGCGTTACAACTATAATTACTACCCCTGCAATCAAACATACCATACTTATCAATCGGTTGTTATCCATACAAACTTTTGAGATGATGTAGTAAATCAAAATGGAAAAAGCCAACATGTGTAATACGCCGAAAGTAATGGACATATCAAACAAGGATGTTACTACTGTTATGCCGAATGCTAAAAATAAAGCCTCGATTCCGCGTTTTAAATTGCTCCTTGATAGGTTGCAGGAAATACCGCAAAGTATGAAAAAAAGGCAAAATATAATAGGATGAAATATCTCCCTTAGCATACCGCTTTCGTAATTATAAGCAAAATCTAAAATACCATTATGAATAGGATTGGCGGTAGCCCAAGCTTCCCCGAAAATTTCGGATATATTGAACATAAAATGGTCCCAAATCATAAGCAAAACGCAAATACCGCGAATAAAATCAAGTTCCCAAATTCGGTTTTTACCTTTTGATAACTTGCGTTTTGATAGTGGCTTTGCGATTGTTAGAGCACTATTATTTTCTTTTTCCATAACGTTTGTCGTCCTTTTCGTAGTTTAATGGTTTTTCCTTTACGTCAATAAGTTTAAAATCCCCGTTTGTATATTCCTGAAATACCTTAAAATGATTGTGATATTCGTGAATTATAATGGACGGATTGTTGTTCGAGCGGTAAACTTTTGGCGGAATAAAACCTTTTCTGCTAATGTTAGGGTCGTAATAAGGATGACTTTTGTGTGGCATACCGCCTTCGTACTTTTTAAAGTATTTTACGGGCTTTTTTTCGTACATTTTTTGCCTTTTATCCGCATCTTTTCTTTGTTGAAGTTCACGCTTTGCTTTTTCACTCTCCATAATTTGTTTTATAGGTTTTACAATCAAATTTCTAATCGAGATTATTAAACTTCCTATCAAAGTTAAGGCTAATCCGATATAAAACAAAATTGTGTTAGTATCAAGCACACTTATATTAAGCCCGCCTGTAAGCATAAGTATACCGCAAATAATCATATAAATTGCAGGAATCCATAGGCCGAAATACAAAAGCATATACGCAATAATGTGCAAAAGAATTTTGGCGATTTTTATAACCGCCTTGATTATCCAAGCGAAAATTGCCGTCAATCCTAAAATGCGCATATTTATACCTTTGTATAGCTTATTTAAGCATATTATAACACAAAAAACGCCATTTGTAAACGATTTGATACAAAAATACAGCAGTCAAAAACGCTTATAAAATAGTAAAAAAGTTAATTTCATATTGATAAAATCAATCATAGTTTAACAGGGGGTATGACGAAAAAAAATGAAAAATTTAAGCTGTATTTGTCAAAAAAATGATAGCTTTTTTTGCTGTTCTTTTTTACAATTTTGCCACTGTTTATTTACACTTTTAAGCTACTTTTTTGCATTTTTCGATACAAATTTTTTGTGTTTTTTATGCTAAAAACGACCATTTTTTTTGATGATTTTTTATTGTAAAATCCAAAAAATCGACTATAAAAAATATCAAAATTCGAGGCGGAAAATCTATAATAAAGTGATAATGATTACTAGTTTAAAGATTAAATTTTAAACAAATTTTTAGATAAATTTCATTAATTATTTTTAGCTACGGGAGCTCTTTTTAATAGAAAAAAACTTGCTAATATTTTTTCTTGCTAGAAAGTAACAGGCTATCTATTGTATAAAAAGAAAACTGCACGTAAAGTGTTTGTAAATTTAGGGAACGTTTAAGGTTGGTTTAAGGTCGCATTTATATAATTTATTTAGTTAATAAGACTATTGCGCAGGCGACTGTGCATTTGGGAGGAAATATGAGGAAGAAGAGATTTTTGTCTTGCTTGCTTGTCGTGCTATTGTTGGCAGTGTTTTCTGTCACTTTAGTTGCATGTAAGGAAAGAACTTCTCAAATAGTCACTCCGGAGGCTCCTGTAGCCGGTGAATCCGCACCGAGCGTAGGAGACTTGTTGCTTATTATGCTAAAAGGCATGGGCAAAATGGATGAGGACTTTGTGAGCATGGATTTCGAATCGGAAATCAAGACCAATGTTGGTAGTGTAGAAAATCCGATTTGGGACTATCGTAAATTTTACTTAAAGGGCAATTTCAGACCTGACTCCGGGGATGACGAGGGTGAAGTTGAACTAGGTTTGGGTGTTATTGCGACCGACGCAAACGGAAACGAAAGAGCCGACCAAAGTCAAAATTTCGAATTGTTTTTACATAACGGTAGATTCTACATGAAAGTAGGTACTACTGCTTTGTATTTGGAAGACATTGACTTTAATTGGATTATCGAACAGTTGAGGAAAATCGACGGTTTGCAAAACCTTGTAGATACTATTTTGGGCTCTATCCCGGGACTAGGATTAAAAGGTAGTGTAGACGAGTTGATTGGCATTGTTGCAATGCTTATTTTCCAAATCGACAATCAAATGACTACATACAATACTACAACAGGTTCGGGTCACATTGCGTTGAAGTTCAACCCTGACCAATTAATCGCTACTATCGTTACTGCACTTGACGGTACAAGTATTGACGGTGTGTTGGCAGGATATGGTATGGGCTTAATGATACCTGACGGTAACGGCGGTATGAAACCTTACAGCATTGACGATTTCTTGGCAACGCTTGCGTTCCCTAACATCGATGTTTATGTTGAGGCAGATATCGAAAATAAAAAGGTTGTTATGGATACCGATGTAAACGGAAACAAAGGTTTGCAATTACATGTATATGATTGGCAAACTGAATATTTCCACATGAGTACAGGTGTTGTTTACAGCACTACAGATGCTATCAAGATTATTCCCGATAACATTGCTACTTATCAACCTTTCGGTTTGTTAAAGTTCCAATTTAACACCACAATCACTGTTGACGTCAATAATGTTGATGTCGGCAAACTTATCAACTTTTTTGCGGGCAAACAATTCTTGCCTGAAAATAGTTTGAGGTTATCTGCAAATGCAGGCTTGACAATCAAGCTTGATGCAGATATCCGCTTAAAGGAAGAGCCAAACAGTGCAAACCCTAACCAAATGGATGACAAGAGTATTTTCTTGTTAGAGCTTTATGGCGACAATAAAGATGTTCCTATGGTAGGTATTTACTTAAAAGACAAAAAGATTTATGTTAATCTTGACGACGCTATCAAAACCGAGAGCGGAAATATAGATATAAGACCGGGCAATATCGTTGTTGAAGGTGCGGAGGTAAGTAAATGGCTTACATCTGCTATCGGTCAGTTGACAGGTTTGGTTGAAGGACTGATGGACGATTTGTTTGCAAAAGAAGAAAAGGGCGGAACTCAAACTTTTGCAGCGGTAAACGATATTCAATTTAAAGACGGATATAGCTTGAGCGATATCGTGCTTCCTGTTGGCCATGACGACAATGGCAAAACATATATAAGCAAAACGTTCGGTACTATATTGGATATTGTTAGATATACAATAGGTTTTGAAGACTATATCGATTGGGATGCGGAAACCGGCAAAATCGAACTTAAAATCACAAACGAGTTCTTCCATAAATTATGCAATCAATTTGGCATAAATGTAAACGAACTTGCAACAATGAAAGATTTTGGTTTGATTACTCTTGGTATCGACCTTGCAAAAGGCTCTTGCTATTTAGATTTGGATTTGAACAAAGCAGTGTTTGACGAGTCGCTTAGCGGTGATGAGCAAAGCGTTTTGCACGCAAGGGTAGAGCTTGACAATTTCCGTTACGGTTTCGGACACCGTGATGAGTTGTTAAGCAAAATCGATGCTGCAACCGACGGTAGAGCATATATAGGTAATTTAAAAGACTTTATTTATAATGCAGTTGACGACTTGGATATAGAGTTCGAGGCTAAATTACAAATAGATAAAGGTATATATAATGCCGCTAATATTTTTGGTATTAACACAGGACTACCAAATGTTAATATCGAGGTTGGCGATGCGTTTATTATGCATTTGAAATTGAATATTCAAATTCAAATGGACGAAGTTACATATAAAGAAGATAATAAAGATGTAACAAAGAAAATAATTACACGTGCATATATCGGTATTACAAATGTAACAAGAAATCCGATTTTCCCTAAAGACGGAATGACTGTTCGTTTGTATTACTTGGATGACAGATACGAGCAAAACAATGTAATGAACGTTATGTCGGCTACAAAGGAAGACAACAGCGTTCATGGTACACTTTATGCGGATATGTCAGAGTTTGAAATGATTAAAATTGGTATTCCAAGCTTTGCTATCGGCATTGATTTGACTGATTTGATTTTCAGCATGATAGACGACTTGGCTATCGATTTCAAAATTCCTGAGTTCTTAAACTCTAATGAAAACCAAGGTGCTCAAACATTCGGTCTTGACGACAGAAATACAAGAACAGTTACCGCAGATGATGACTCTATCATTTACGACTTGTATACAAAAGATGCAACAAAAGTTGACAGACTTTTAAAAGTAGAGCTAACTAGTGCATTGGTAAACGAGTTGTTCAAATTGCTTGATATTAATATAGGTTTTGAACTTCCTGAGATTAGCATTGATGCGGAAATCAATAAAATCGATGGTATCAAATTGAGCATTAAGGCATTTGACGGCGTAGACCAAGATAAAAAGACAATCAGCCTAGACCTAGGTATTAATAAGTTTAAAATGGGTAGCCCTAATTTGGTTATCGATATTACACCACTAACCGATGGTATAAAGGAAAATCCGGATAAATACGGAGTGTTTATCAACATTAGCGATTTGTCGGATACATCCAATAAAGGTATGTTGCAAGAGGTTCTACATGGTATTATTTACAGAGCTCTTGACGACGTGGATATCAAGTTTAGCCTAAATATCCACTTGGATAAAGGCACTTATGATATCAGCAATATTTTGGGTATTCAAACAGGATTGCCTAGTATTCCTATTTACTCGAGCGAAGGCTTTGATTTGAAATTCGATATTATGATTCAACTTCAAAGTGCTATCGTACCTAAGATGGATATTTCGGGTAACGTAATCGATGGCGAATACGAGCAAATTATTAGCCGTGCTATGATTACACTTCAAAATAAGGCACAAAATCCTCTTACTCCAAAGGGTAACGGTGTTGTTAAAATCATGTATTTTGACGACAGATACGAAGGCAACAAAAACTTAAGACTAAAACCATACAGTGCTACACAAACAGGTGTTGACGGTAGCGGTAAACCTGTTTACAATGTAAGCAAGACGCACGGTACATTGTTGTTAAATTTGTCTACATTCAATATTTTGAACTTTGTATTGCCTGATGTTGCACTTGATGTGGATTTAACACAAATCGTATCGCAAGTTATCGGTAATATAAGTTTGAGTGACGTTTCGTTTAACAACTACAGCGAGGCAGATGCTGCAAGTGCGGTACAAAATTTATTTGCAGCAGTGGCAGATGGAGATAATCAAGAAGAAGGTACAACCTTTGTAAAAGTTGCATTGACCACAAAACTAATCGAAGAAGTTTTGAGAATGGTTGGTGTAAACCTAGAGTTTGGTTTGCCTAATATCGATGGCGGTATTATTGTAGATGCCGATAACGGTATATCTATCAATATAGCAAGTAAAGACGGCGAGAAGAATGTAAGTGCCGGAATCGGTATGAGCAAATTGCATTTAGGAAAGCAATTAACAGATGATGAAATTGCTCCTCCTGCGGATTTCGATATTAAAAAATTCGGTATTGCAACAGCACTTGACCTAAGTACATTGCTAAATACAATGATTTACAGAGCACTTGACGACGTAGATTTGTCGTTTGACTTGGCGTTTGAGATTACAAAAGGTAAATATGACGTTTCTAAAGTATTGAGTTTGTTCGGGTTAAGCCTTGGCGATGAGCCTATTAATATTGAAGTAAGCCAAGAATTTATACTTGATTTAACACTTAACATTAAAATAAGATGGAATGATTTTATTGATGCAGAGTCAAAAGTGAATAATGCAAGCGGCATAACTCAAGCAAGAATAAGTTTGTATAACAAAACACCTAATATATTGTTCTCGCATGCATCTGAAACAGTGCCTGTATTGGACGTATATTATTATGACGACAGAGGTCCTAATAACAATACATTGCCTCCATTGGATGCAGCTAACGGCGGACAGTTTGCCTATGGTGTAAATGGTAAGGAAACTCATGGTAGCTTGTTTGTAAATGCCGATAAGTTTGAGTTTGCAAAATTGAAAGTGCCTAATATGGTTATGGATATCGATTTGACAAAGTTGGTAAAAGGACTTATCGATAACTTAAGCACTAATTTAGGTGCGGGTACTCAATCTGCAAGTATCGATTCGGATATTTCAAGATATATGAGCAGCTTAATGGCTCAACAATTCGGTACGGTAGCAGATGCTGCATTGCCTACCGAAGAGACAGGTAACTATTTACAAGTTCATATCACAATGCAATTAATTAATGAGTTATTGCAAAAATTCGGTGTTGTATTTGAAGTACCTGATTTCTTGGATAGCTTAAACGGTAACTTTACAATAAGTCAAATTAATGGTATCAAGTTATATGCTAATATTAATAAGCCTAATGATGACGGCAGTGTAAATTCAATCACTTTGAATTTAGGCATCAAGCACATTAAACTTGGTCAAACTATCGAATATATTTCTCCTCCTGCAAGCTTTAATGATTACAGAGAGTATTATGGCACAAAAGTTATAAGCGATATTAATTCTGTAATTTACAGATTATTGGATGATACCAATATTCAAATTAAATTGCAAGCGGATGTACCTCAAGGTAGATACAATCTTGCACCTATCTTGAAGATGGCAGGCGTTAAGATTGACGAATTGTTTGTAGAGTTTACACAAGCATTCAATCTTGATTTGACATTGAATATTCAGTTGCAAATGGACAATGTTCATAAATATGACGATAACGGAAACATTGTAGAAGGTGCATACGAGACTATTTTGTCAAGAGCTTGTATAGAAATTATAAGCGGCTCGGAAAACTTCTTGTTCGAGCAAGGTACTGTTGCAAAACTATTGTATTTCGATTGGAGATTGGAGGCAAACAGGAACAGTTCCGCTTTGGGATTGAAGAGACCTTCTTATGACGAGACTACAGGCATAACAAACAAAACATTTGGTACATTGTTTGCAGATTTCAGCGGATTGAATATTGCAAATATCACAATTCCACCTGTAACAATGGATATCGATTTAACTCAAATCATTCAATCTATAAGCTCTAGTATTGGTGGAAACATTAATTTGGGCGGTGGCGGAAATGCTGCATATAGCATGGCTGACAACGGTATCGGTATGGTAAACGATGCTTTAAACGGACCTGCTGCAGCTCCTGCACTTGGCAACTATATTAAAGTTGTAATAACTACCAATTTGATTAACGCAATATTGGAAATGCTTGATGTAAACTTGGGTGAGATTACATTGCCTAACTTTACAGTAGATGCGGCAGCAGATGCCGACAAAGGTATTGCGGTAGTAATCAACTTGTTTACAAAAGATTCGGATGACAATACCGACAGAACAATAAGCGCTACATTGGCATTGCCTATGTTGCATTTGGGTGTTAAGAACGAAATCGAAATACCTAAAGACTTTACAAGTAGCTACTATGCAACAGACTTTAGTAACATAGTAAAAACATTGTTGAAATACGGCGAAATTAATGCAAAATTAAACATTAGCGCTAACTCTTCGACAATTAACGTACAAAGACTTTTGAACAACATTTTGGCATCCAGCGGTATGAATCTTGCTTTGCCTATCAATGTTGATTTGAATGATTTTTCAAATGAGTTGGAATTAAGCTTGAAATGGAATTTCGACTATGACGACGCAAGAAACACTAATATTGCTTTAGAGTTGAAATGCGACGACCAAATGGCAATGTCATTGTACATGACAAGAGGAAATGTTTATGTCGACATGTCAGGCTTAGGCCTTCCTAAATTCTCGTTGGTAAATTCCGGCTTGGCAGCAAAAATTACTTATCTTGTAGGTAATGCATTGGACGGCTTGCTAGGTGCCTTAGTAAACAGCGGTACTTCAAACCTACAAAATGCTGTTGCTACAGCAAACAATATGTCTGTAGAGCAAATGAACAGCGAGCTATTTAGAATGGCGCGTGACGGCGAAATCGAAGGGGAAGAAGACAAACCATTTGAAATATTAGACTACGTTACACTATTGCTAAAAGGTTTGAGCATGAGTGACGGCGTGTTTAATATAGATATTTCTGCCGAGATGATGAGAACTATTTTGAAAGAGCTTGATATCAACATTGCAGAAAATATTACAGTAAAAGCAAGCTTGGATTTGAAACATGGTATAATCGAACTTTACTTGACCTTTGCCGAAATTTCAATGGCTGCTAAACTAGAAGTAAGAAATATAGGCGGAGTTGAAGATTTAACAATCAATGTAACCGATTCGGCTTATGTTGAACTTGATATGTCATCGGGTGCTATCTTCGTTAACTCTTTGTTGGATAATTTGGACCCAGGCATTTGGATTGATTTGATTAGTAAAAACTATTCGTTTAACGATTACTTTAGATATACTAAGATAACAATGGAAAAAGTGCCTATCGAGGGTATGTCATTGCCATATACAACAGGCGGTTGGGCAAATGGCGGAAGCATTTTGATAAAACTATTGCGTATGGATGGCAATGGTTCAAGCGACGCAATTAGCGGTGGCGTCCCTGCATTGTATATCATTTTGGATATTAACAGCAATAAGTTGTGGATAAGAGCCACAAAAGATTTGCTACCAATTGATATCGATTTATTGGGTATTAGTGTTCATGCCGATACTATGGTAAACATCGCAATCGACTTTAATATCAAAAAGATGCTTAGCGATTTGATAGGTCCAATCATCAATGATATTAATAAAGTAGATACAGTAGGTTTTGAAGATGCGTTGAACGGCTTCTCTATCGATAGCTTGTTAAAAGGTATCAATGTTAAAATTTACGGTGTAAGAAACATTAAGATTAATGTAGAACTAAACCATAACGTAATAAACGAATTTGTACCTAAATTGGTAAATGGCTTTAATGGTATGTTCATACAGTTGGACCCTTCAAAAGGCAACTCGTATACTGTAAGCGGTATCAATTATAACAATAAACAAAATACAGACTTCCTAAATAACTTCTGGGATAACTTGATATATCCTGTTGTTGAAGTTGCTGTTAAGGATGCCGGTTTTGGTGGAGTTATGGGACTAGTGAATGGTGCTATCAACAGTAGCGGTGCAAAAAACAATGTACTTAACCTGGTATCTAGGTTGTTGCCAATGCCGGAGTTCACCGAGCTTAATGCAAACGTTTATATCGTAAATGGTAAACTTGATAACATTCAACTTGTCGGATATGATATGACAATGAACGGTGATTATCGTAACAGATTGGAGTTAAGGATATTCAACGATATGTCCTCACAAGCATTCTTCGGAAATATGGATGCATTGGATTTGAACAATGTAGTACGTCAAGCACCATATATTCATTTCGATATGGCCGTTGACAGTGAGAGCAACTTTATCAATAAGTTTACTGACTATGCGTATGTTCCTAACAAAAACACAATGTACTATGATACTGCAATGGAAAACAAGCCATTTGTAGTTCAAAAGAACAACGTAATTTGGGCTGTAACTTATTATGACGAAAACGGCTTTGATATGAACGAAAATGCACTTAATAATGCGTTTACAAAGACCGATATGAGTGCATTTAAGGCAAACGGAAGATATAAACCTGGTTATTATATTGCAACGGAAACTGCAAGTACAGTAAAAGGTACGTTTACAAACCAAGTAAGGATTGTTATAGAGGATAATACAGCGTTTATTAGAGAAAATGACACTTATGTGGAGAATATCGAAATTCGTTCGGGTCAAACACTTCCTACTTCGATAACACTTACTAACGATAGGTTGGATAAATCTATTTATATAAGAAATGTAGAAGGTGCAATGAACAAGTTTGAGTTTAAGGACGAAAACGGTAATAACTCGGCACCGCAAACAAGCATTGATGGTGTAACACACGAAAATGCAAAAGTTAAGATTAATTTGTCTTCAGGCAGTCCTATTTACAAAACAACACAAGTTAAATGGCACGATGCAAAACTTGAGTTGGTTGAAAAAGACCCTATCGAAATAAGCATTTTTGATTACAAAGACTTCTTTAACAATTATTACAAAGCAGAAAAAATGTTTGTAATAACCTCTGATAGAAGAAGGATTTATCAAGATGTTCAAAGCATAAGTATTTCTCAAGGTTATGAAGCTTTGTTTAACTTGGATAGTAACGGAAATATCGCCTCACTTGCAAATGAGAGCAAATGGATGAGTGAAACAGGATTTAGAACACAGCTTACAATAGTGCTTAAAAATGCTCATGCACAGCAAATGCCACTTACAAGAGAAGTTATAGTAAAACCTAGAATTGTAGATTTTGTAAGATTTGACAGTAAAGACACTATTGTAATGGATACTGTGCAAACTCAATCCGATTTGCCAAAGAGTGTAAGAGTATACTTTAAAAACGGCGATATGGAAACTTATTCGATACCTTATGACAGATGGGATTTCTCAAATGTTGTTAATACCGAGGCTACCGGTGCATCTGCAAAGACAATGACATTCGGCAAAAAAGGTGTATATGACAATGTTGCATTTAGGTTTGACCAAGATTACGGCTATCCTGACGGTTTTGAGATGAACAAGGTAGAAGGCGTAACTATAGCAATCAACGAGGCTGTAATTAAATATGCAAAAGTAGGCCCTGATAACGGGGAGAGATATTGCGAAATCTCTTATGAAGACTTTGCAAACAAAAAATTCAACGATTTGGATTTACGTTTGATATCTTCGGACGGAAGAGTGACAGACTATGTTGACAGAATAACATACACTATCGGTTATAGACATAGTGAAACCGAAGAGTTTAAGGAAAACAATGCTGAAAACAGAAGATATATTCAAAGCTTGCCATTGGAAGAAGCCGTGAAATATCAACCTGTTACGGCAGTGGCTAATAACTATGAGATTATCGATAGAGGTATTACACTTGGAGATAAAGGTGGTAGAGCAAGAGTAACAGTAAGGTTGTTGTATATGCAAAGTGATGCAAATGACGAACACCCTATTTTGGATAATAGTAGAGTAGTGGAGACATATTTGTATTTCCAAGTTGCGGCACCTATTGTTAAGGTAGACTGATTTTAGGAGGAATTATGAGGGAATCAGTGAAAAATAAAAGAAAATTAATAGTGACAGCTGTTGCGGTAATTATTGCAATGCTACTGTCTGTTACCACAGGGCTATTGATATATAGCCCTAAGGGTAACTCCACCCCTGAAGGTATAACAGACGGTTTGATGGGTAATGTTGCCGATAGTGTTAACTTAGATAACAGCACAACAGGAAAAACCAATCCTGACGGTACTTCGGGAGACCGTATCACTACACAAGCTGAATTAAAAAGCGCTATACAAAACAATAGAAGTTGCTATTTGGCAAATGACGTTGAGTTGGATTGGGGAAGCGGTAAACCTAACAGCAATAGTTATACCGGTACTTTTAACGGTAACGGAAAGGTTGTCAGATTAAGAACTAGTTCCGACGGATGGCCTATGTTAGATACTTGGACAGGTTCGGGAGATAACTATTACGGTGCGGGATTTGTTGGTGTATTAGCTCCCGGCGGTGTTATTAAAAATGTAACATTCGAATATAAAAGTTTGACTTGGAAGTTTGCTTCACCGACTGCATGGCATAAGGGTAAGAAAAATACTATCGCAACATTCGGTCTTGTTTGCGGAGAGAATAGAGGTACTATCCAAAATGTAAGATTGGATATAGATTCTGCCAAAGTAGAAATGCACGCCGATACTTTTGCCGATAAAGAATATGCCAATAAATTATTATTGGGTGGTATTTGCGGGGCTCAAAGCGGAATACTAAACAATGCTTATGTTAACATAACAGGAAATACCGAGTTGAAAGTAAATACAAAAAACTGGAGAAACACAAACGGTGGATATATGGCTTTACAAATGGGTATTATCGGCGGTGTATATGGCGCTTATACAAGTGCTACTGCTGCTTTAAATACTTCCAACCTTATGATGAAAGGCGGCTCTGGCGTAATTTTAACAGCAGATAGTGAGCCTGGTGGCTCAGGTTTGAGTCAAAACGATGGTGTATTGAACTTTTGCGGAGCAGTTGCCGGATATAATATACAAGGTGTAAAAGGCGTTGTATGGGATTATCAAGGTAGCTTTTGGGTAAGGGCAAAGTCTGCAAATGGTGCAACATATTCGCCTAGTGATTTTGAAAGTTCTAAGGTTGCCGCTATGACGGGTATACCTAACGGATACTATTCTCCTACTGCAACAATCGTTTGTGCTAACGGCTCGGAATGGCTTTCAAACAGCAATGAAAGAGCTAACTATCTACTTAGCGGTTACGGTAAAAACGATATGCCTACCAATAGCTCTGTAAATTGGGGTATGGATACTAGCGATGCCAAAAGAGGTAAAATAGACAGGTCTTTTGGTAAAGCTAAAATCGATATGGCACAATATGACGCAAAATTTGGTAGTATCGAGATGAAATTTACAAATGACCCCGGTTATTTGAATATCAAAAGAACTATGACGGGTTACGGTACTTTTGACTGTTTCTTCCGTGTAGGTACTTGTGCAACCGATGCTATAAGCAGTAATCCTGCAGTTTATTACGGTTCGGATAATAATAAAGCTTTTGATGTGAATTTCAATATGGCTACCGACAATATGGCTGCGGATGTTCAACGATTTGAGATTGTTACAGGTAAACGCTTAAGCGGGTCGACGTACGGCATTCAACTTTTGGGTAATCAGTCGTATACGGGCAATGATTATTTGACGCTATTTAAAAACAATGCAATCAGTGCTGCCGCAAGAGAAAAGATTAACGAAGTTAAAGTAGATACAAACGTAGTTTTCGATACAAGTTTAATCAAAATACTTGAAAATGATAAGGTTATTAGCGGTTGGAATTTGATTTATCCAAAAAGAGCTGCTAAAATAACTATTCAAAGTACTGTGGACCCTGATTATGCTTATGTTGACCACAAAAACAGATTCTGTTTTGCTCCTACAGCTGAAATGCCTAATTTACAAATGTTGCCGGCAAGAAACACGGTTACAGTTCCTAACGGATGGGGTAAAACTCAAACAATAAATGTATTGCTACGTGATGACCAAAACAATACTAGCAACAGGATTCAAAATAATGCCGTAGATAGGGTAGAGTACAGAATAGTAGGAACTACTGCATTTAAGAGCCAAGCCGTAACTCACACTGCAGCAAACGGTTTCAGCTTTACAATTAGTGATTCCACTCCGTTAGCGGGTGCTCAATACGAGATTATCGGTTATAAAAACGATAACCCTGTAGTGTTCAGTCAGTTTGACGATGCAGGTGCAGTCGTACCGTTAAATTTGGGTAAAAATGTTTTTGTAGACAATATTGCCCCTACTATGGATGATAGTCAATTTGATTATCTACACGAAACAAATGTATGGTTTAATGCTGACAAAACAGTTGAGTTTGAAGTTGCAGATGCAAACTCCGGTGTTAAGACGGTAGATGTATTTAAAACAGCATTGGATAATCAAGGTAATCCTATAATCGGAAGTTATCCGGAACGTATAAACAGCACTTTACAAAATAATAGGGTTACTTTTACGGCGGATGGTTATAACAAATATCATATAAAGATTTATGACCAGGCTGATAATACAAAAGATTACGAGTTTAATGCTCATATCGATAAGACAAATCCGGATATTACGGCAGATATAGAGTACTATATCAAAAAGATAACCGGTGGTACGGATCCATACGACCCTTCTAAAGGCTCTACGAAATCGGTATTTGCAACTATACGTGCAAACTTTGGTCCTGCAGGTGGTAAAGTTTATTTCGAAGCTGCAAATCAACCTGATAACGAGTTAAACACCAAAGGAACAGTAATACAAAGCACGAACAATGTGTTCGATGCGGAAATTAAGACTACTATGGACGGCGGTACTGCGTATAACTTTACTTTGATAAGTAACGCTGTTGCTACCAAAGGCGATGAGAGCAGTAGCTTAAAAAAGACTATTAATGGCACTGTTGTAATCATTGTTAAGCAAGAGACTATCGAAGTTTTGATAGCAGATATCAACATTACTTCCGATAACGGAGATTTGACAGAGGTTTACAGTAAGAGTAACGGTTTTGATACTTCTAGAATTTCCGTAAGATTTTCGGATGAGACAAGAAAACAAACTGCAAAAGAAAAACTAGAGGGCATTGACGCAATTTATGATATCGAACAATTTAATACATATATCGAAGTTGTATCGGCAGGTTTCTATTCGGACAAATCGGGTAATAATCCTGTAACCGATGCAAACGAGGGCAGAGATGCTAAGTATTACTTGCTTGTTCATATAAGGGTAAAATCTATTTACGATTTTGCTATAACAAATCAGCAATCACAAAACAACTTTTATGTGTTCGAGGCAAATGCGGTTGATGATGAAGGTAATGCTATTGAATACCAAATCAACAATACTTTGCAAACAGTTGAGACTGTAGGTATTCAAAAGAAAGTCATTAATGATATGACTGTAGATTATATCGAAAAGACTTATTGGGAGCCTAACCCTGATTTCAGTGTTACTTTGGGTGCAGGTGAGTTGGTTTCCGGCGATACTATTGACGATGTTAAGATTACTTATCATACTAATGCAACAAAAGAGTCAAATGCAGGAAGATACGATGTAACTGCAACTATTGACGAAGATTGCATAAACTACAAATTGGCAAGCAATGCAAATACAAGGGGCGATTTCAGAATCAAGAGAGCTGTAATTTCCAACATTTATATCGACGGAGAGTTTAATTCTATCAGCTGTTTTGAAACCCCTAATGTAAAAGCTTATTTCTATGACGCTACAGGTATTAAAACCGAGGCTCACAGAATTTACTTGGACATTATTTATAAAAACCAAGATAAGGAAGAATTTGAATTTATCCCGGGTAAGAGAGCTCCTATCGGTAAATACTTCTATGTTATTTTGATTGACGATGCAAACTTGATTAACTATGTTAACCTTAGCGACCCTAATATGCTTATCGGTCACTTTAGCGTTGTAGGAGATAACGTTGAAGAGGGAAGAAACTTCTTTATCAGAGACTTGGACCCTACTACAAGTGTTATCGAAGTTGAATTTATCAACGGATTTATCGATTTTAGGTCTTTGCTTGATTTTGACGAAAACGCTTTAAGAGATAAAATGATGATTTTGTACGGCGCTAACGAGGTTGAGAACACTATTATCAATGAAATTGGTTACTACATTGTTACTTTGAAAATTAAACGTGGCGACGATAGATATGCTCCTTTTACCAAAGAGTATGAGATAAAGGTTGTTCCTGCAACTATTATTGCTACAAACGACGATGTAAAAGCTCCTAATACGCCTGTTGAAGAAGGTCAAGTGTCCATTGACGGCGTATACTTCGATAATAAAGTTGTTAACTTAACTATCGACAGTATCAGCAAATCTTTGCGTGACAAGCTTGAAGCTTTGCTTACCGAGGAGGAAATTGCTAACGGCGGTGTTACAAAATATTATGATTTTGATTTTACTTATAAGCTTAATAACAGAACTGTAAGTGCAAGCAATGTTATCAATGTTGGATATTACAATGTTTCACTTGCGATTTCCGGCGATAAGATTAATACAATTTATTTGTCAACAGGCTTTAATATCGTAACACGTGATTTGAATGTTGTATTCGATACCGACAAATATGAAAGTGACGAGAACATTACAGTTACTACAAATTCAAACGGTGTTATTACTATTTCAAAAGTATTCAATGGTTTGAATAACACAATCGATTTGTCTTTGGAAAAGGAATTTGAGGCTACGCTTAGACGCTTACTTGGTGTTGATGCAAGCACTCCTGAAAGCGAATTGCCTTATCAATTCTCCGACAATAACAAAGCTGAGGCAGGTAATTATACTATCGCTTTGAACTTGACAGGTCTTGCTATCGGCGGTAGTCCTAATGTAAGATTGAGAAATGCTACTATTATTGTTTCTATTTCTCAAAGAACTGTTGATTTGGAAGTAAGTAATATCAATGAAGTATTTAAAGGTGGTACTTACTTGCTACTAACCGAAAATGACATTCAGGCTTTGATTGACAATGGTATTGCAGACCCTTATATGGACCCTGATACCGGTATTGCACAAAAAGTAAACTCTTTGTATTTCGGTATTGACGATTACAAACATTTGGGTGTTGAAGTTATAAGACAAAAACCATCTAACCCTGACGACATTGTTACAGGCGGTAAGTTGGGCTTGTATTTCCCTAACTCGGGTACTTACAATATTCCTATTAGAATGAGAGTCCCTAACCCTAACTTTAAAATAGGTAATGGTTATATACAAGCTACTATTGCAAAAGCACCTGTAAATTCAATCACTCTTCAAGCAGAGTACACTTTAGATGGTAAGTTGCAAAAAGAAGATGTTTCCGATGACGGCAAGTTCACTATGGAATACAATGGCTATGACGTTGAGTTCAAGATTGGCGAAAGCGGTTTGGCAGATTTGGAAAATCTTGGCGTTGCAGAAAGCGAAATTCAATTTACAAACAACATTCTTAGAAATGCAGGTACTTACGAGGTAAGCGTTGCAGTTGATAATATGAATGTTTCAAGTGATGTTTATACTATTCAAGTCGAAATCACTAAAAAGAAAATCGGCGACAGAGTAGGTAAATTTGATAGCAGCGTTTGGATGATTGATGGTGCAGCTCCTGACGAAACTCAACTAGAAAACGGTATCGTTTACACTAAGATTGACGGCGTTGAATCTGTTTACTCAATTAATCTTATAGACCATGATTTGGTAATTGCAGAGGGCTATAATATTCGTTATCTATATGACGGTAAGGAGATTAAAGGCGTTTCTAAAGCAGGCGAGTACAAAGTAACTGCGGAAATTACCAGAGCCGATGACTCTGATAACTGGGAGACAAAGATTGTTGAACTTTGGAGACTTGATAAAAACGGCGATTACGTAACCGAGGATGTTGTTATTTACGATAAGAATGACAAGGACGATGACATCCCAAGGGACGACGATGAGTTGCAAGTAACCGAAAAGAGAAGAATTGTTGACAGTTTCGTTATCGAGAAATCCGAAGATTTGCAAACTGAAATCGACGCTTTGGACTTTATACTTAGCGATAAGGAATATACTTATGACGGTACTCCTAAGATTTTGGATTACACTGATGACCAAAAAGCTGAGTTCGCTCGTAGAAATATCAAAATCGTTATGAGAAAGAACGAGTTTATCAATGCAGGCGAATACACTATCGTATGCTCTTTCAACAGACTTGACCCTAACGGTAGCGGTAAAAATGACCCTAACTATGAGCAAGCTACTGTAGAGGCTACTTTGGTTATCAAACCTATTCAAGTTCAAATTTTCTATGAGTTTGACGAAAAATTCAAGTATGATAAGAAAGGTTTGAATGCAAGATTCGGCGAGGGAGACGAAATTAAGGTTACTGCTTACTATATCGATATGTACGGTAAGAAGATTCCTGTAAAATCTTTCACTATCGAGACAATGTCCGGCAGCGGAGAGGATTTGGACTTTGGAACACCTCAAAAAGACCAAAAGTCAGGCGAATTGATTATCACTCCTGGTAACTATCAAATTACTGCAAACCTAATCGATACAAACTATGCTTACGATGAAGAGGCAGCTATCAACTTCTTAAGATTTAACATTAAGAACGAGACTAAAGCTACAAATACTACTCTTTATGTATTATTGGCATTTGTAATCTTTATGATTGTTTGCGCAGCTTTGATTGCTTGGTATGTATTTAGATTGTATAATCCTGCTTGCCAAGATATCGACTTGGAAGACGAAGAAAACTTCTAAAACTAAGCTTTGTAAAGTTAAGTACTTTATATTAAGTTAACAATATATATAAACGATTTATATATTGGTATATCATAAAACAACAAAACCCTTTGGGATTTTCCAAAGGGTTTTTGTGTTGAGATAAGTTAATGTTACGTTTGAATTTTTAAAGCGTTTAATTTGCTTTTGTTGCCCTGTATCTCTGTACTAGCTTGAAGTAGCAGAGTAATTATTCAAATTGGTTTATAAGGTTATCGTTTGTTGCAGGTAAAAAAGATTATAGGTAAATAAAAATGGCATATTTGGGAGTTTCTCTTGCTATATCGGGCGTTTTGTTGTATACTTAAAGGGTAAATGCGGATAAAAAGGAGCTGTTTATGTTAATTTCAGCCGTAAGTGAAAAATTGGCACCATCTTTGATTTTGGTTGCATACATATTGATGATGATTGTTATTGCGATTGTTTGTCGCAAAAAAAGCCGTTCGTTGAACGATTTCTTTTTAGCAGGACGTGGGCTTGGCGGTTGGATGACGGCTTTTGCTTATGGTACTACTTATTTTAGTTCGGTTATCTTTGTAGGTTATGCAGGTAAGTTCGGTTGGACTATGGGACTTGGTGCTGTATGGATTGGCATAGGCAACGCTTTAATCGGGGCATTACTTGCGTGGAAAGTGCTTGCTAAACGTACAAGGCTTATGACACATAATTTGGGTGCAAGCACAATGCCAGAATTTTTTGCTACAAGATACAATGACAAAGGCTTAAAACTTTTTTCCGCTATAATTATTTTTACATTTTTGATTCCTTATTCCGCAAGTGTTTATCAAGGGCTTGGCTATTTGTTTGAAATGGTTTTTGGCATTGACAGCATTTGGTGTATTTTGATTATGGCAGCTCTAACAGCGTTATATCTTTTCTTTGGTGGTTATTTTGCAACCGCTTTATCCGACTTTGTTCAAGGTATTATAATGCTTATCGGTGTAGTTGTAATGGTATTTTTGCTTTTAAGAGCACCCGAAGTTAATTGGGGAGAGGGCTTGAGCAAACTTTGGACTGACGGTTTTGGTTTGGTGCCTGCCACAGGCGGTGGGCTTGATTCACCGCTATTCAACTGCATTATTTTAGTGCTTCTAACCTCTTTTGGTGTTTGGGGATTGCCACAGTCAGTACATAAATTTTATGCCGTAAAAAGTAACAAATCAATTACTCAAGCAATGGTCGTAAGTACTGTTTTTTGCTTGGTTATCGGTTTTGGCGCGTATTTTACAGGCTCGCTTGGTCACTTGTTTTTTGGTGAGTTGCCTGAGGGTGGCTTTGATTTGATTGTTCCGCAAATGTTACAAAAGGCTTTGCCTAGTGCTGTTTTGGGGCTTATTGTAGTGCTTGTGCTATCCGCAAGTATGTCTACGCTTGCTTCGCTTTCTTTGTCGGGGGCTTCCTCTGTTGCTGTAGATGCCTACAAAGGTTTTATCAAAAAGGATGCTAGCGATAAGCAAGTTAATTGGATGTTACGTGGCTTTTGCCTATTTTTCGTAGTGGTTTCCGTTTTGCTTGCAGTATTTAAGATTACTGCTATCGTAACGCTTATGTCGCTAAGTTGGGGAGTGCTTGCAGGTTGCTTTATCGGACCTTATGTATTAGGACTTTATAGCAAAAAAGTCAATAAATACGGCGCTTATGCCTCCATGATTGCCTGCTTGGTAATTACACTTGTCTTAGTTATCGTGTTTGGCGTTATCGAGCCTAAGGTAAATGGACTTACTTTTGGCAATATGATTTCGGACGGTGTTAAAAGGGCTCCGCTTATCGGAGTGATTTGTATGGCTGTTAGTCCTATTGTTACTTATCTTGCAAGCCTTATTTTTAAGGATAAAAATTTGGACGGGGAACAAATTATCGAACAGACAAAAACATCTGTGCTTGAGTGATAGTATTAAGTGATTTGGGGTGAAAAGTGAGGAAATATAATACCTTTTTAATAGTAATTTTAGTTGCGATATTGGCTGTTGTGTTATCTGGCTGTGCTTTGAGTGCAAAAGATTGCTATGTTTTTGGAGATGAGGAATTTAAAGAGTTATGGAAAGAAGATAATTCCAAACTTGATGAAAGTGCTTTTCGCATTATGTCGGCAAATGTATTGGTGCATATTAAGGATTGGGGCGGCGAGCCTGTAAAACCAAGAGCACATCGTTTTGCCGAGGCTGTGAAGCACTATGCACCCGATGTAATAGGTATGCAAGAAATGTGTAACGAATGGTATAAATATTTGATGCCACAACTTAGCGATTACCAAGTTATCGAAAAAAAGAATTCATTATTTATGGAAAACCGTTCCGCAATTATTTATAATACAAGTAAATTGAATTTGATTGAAAGCGGACTTAAAAAGTATACCAAAGGCGATAAAAATGGGTGTCGTGCGGTCACTTATGGTGTTTTTGAAAGGATAAGTGACGGAAAGCGGATTATTGTAACTTCGACTCACTTGGATTTAATTCGCATGAAAGACTATGAAAAAGAAAAAAGCATAATGCTTAGTCAAGTTGACGAATTATTTGAAATTATTGATAGTTTAAAGGCAAAATATGCAAATGTACCTATTTTTATGACAGGCGACTATAATTCTATGGAACACGAAAACAGCCGATTTGCAGGTACAGAGTACGACTCTAAAAATGATTTGACTTACTTTAAATGCTATGGCAAGCTTTGCGGTTCTTTTGCTTACGAAAAAATTATAGGTAAATATATCGATACAAAATTTGTGGACGGTGTTGAAAGAAAGTTTGATAATACACGCGGGTATTTTTATGATGACCCGACTTGGGACCATATTTTTATGACCAATGAACAGTATGCTAAAGTATTAACATTTAGGGTTTTGACTTCCGATTATTTTCATAATTACGAGGATAGGACAAGCAGAATTTCAGACCATTTGCCAATTTGCGTCGATGTAACAGTTAATAATTAAAATTAATCAATATAAAAAACAAAAAACACGGAAATCCGTGTTTTTTTTGTTGTATAAGAAAACCACGTGCTAGGCACGTGAGTTCAAAAGATGTTAAACATATGAGTCTTGAAAAATAAAACTCCTTTTGTTAAAATATAATTGTGGCTTGACATCTACAATTAAAAAAACAAAAGGAGGACATTCAAATGAATGACATACATAGTTTAGCACATTTGAAGTGGAATTGCAAGTACCATGTAGTATTTGCACCAAAATATAGACGTAAAGCATTTTATGGAGAAAAAAGATTAGAAATAGGAGCAATTCTGCGAGAATTGTGCAAATGGAGAGGAGTAAACATAGTAGAAGCAGAGGTATGTATAGATCATGTACATATGCTAATAGAAATCCCACCAAAAATTAGCGTAGCTAGTTTTTTGGGATTTCTAAAAGGGAAAAGTGCATTGATGATATATGAACGTTGGGGAAATATGAAATTTAAGTATCGAAATAGAGAGTTCTGGTGTAAAGGCTATTACGTAGATACAGTCGGAAAAAATACAGCTAGAATAAAAGAATATATAGCAAATCAGTTAAAAGAAGACCAACTTGGAGAACAGATAAAGATGGATTTTTTCGACGACCCGTTTAAAGTAGAGAAGTAGGACTGGCATGCAGGTGTCAAGTCATATACGCTTAGCAAAGCGTTGCTAGTAACAAGGGTTATACCCGTATGTGAAAAACCCCACGTTTAACGTGGGGATATTTATTGACGCTCGGCTTTCGCCGCGCAGAAACAATCGGGATACCCGATTTTCGGTATGATATACCGTTGACTTTATGCTAAAAAAATGCTAAAATATTGATAATCAAATGTTAGTTGGAGTTAAGCGATATGACCTATTCCGAAAAGGTTAAGAATGCAAGAGAAAGACTGCTTTTGACGCAGGACGAGATGGCTACCGAGCTTGGCGTGAATTCTATTACCGTTTGCAGATGGGAAACTGGAAAGAGCGAGCCGAATATGAAAGCGAAGAAAGCGATTCGTGATTTTTGTATCAGGAACGGCTTGAAGTTCGAGGACTGATATGTCGAAAACCAAAGAACAAATTCGGTACAATATGCAGCAAGTCAAATGCAAAGATTCCGAGATAGAGTTATTGCTTCGTAAAGCATTATGGCAAAAAGGCTTACGGTATCGTAAAAATGTCAAATCGGTATTCGGGCATCCCGATATAGCGTTTATAGGAAAGAAAATAGCGGTGTTCTGCGATAGTGAGTTTTGGCACGGGTATGATTGGGAACATCGCAAAGAAGATTTCAAAGTCAGACAAGACTTTTGGATTCCGAAGATAGAGAGAAACATACAACGTGATAAAGAAGTTACCGAAAAACTCGAAACCGACGGCTGGCTCGTATTGCGGTTTTGGGGAAAGGAAATTAAAACCGATGCGGCGTGTTGCGCCGACAAGATAGAAAAGGCGGTCAAACAAAGATGTTGAAAAGTATTGATTTATTTGCCGGTATCGGCGGGATACGCTTGGGATTCGAACAGGCTTTCGGAGAAGAGCTGAAAACCGTATTTGTCAGCGAATGGGATGAATATGCGCAAAAGACGTATAAAGCAAACTTTGCCGACGATTTCGAAATTGCCGGAGATATTACTAAAATTTCGGAGAACGACGTTCCGGACTTCGACATTTGTCTTGCGGGTTTCCCTTGTCAAGCGTTCAGTCTTGCGGGACAACGCAAAGGCTTTGCGGACGATTACAAAGGTATGTCGCGCGGTACATTATTTTTCGATGTGGCTCGTATTTGCGACAAGAAGAAACCGAAGGTAATATTTTGCGAAAACGTGAAAGGTCTTACCATTCACGACAAAGGCAGAACTTTCGATATTATCAAAAACACGCTACGCGAGATAGGCTATACACCATATGAGCATATTCTAAACAGTAAAGACTTCGGAGTTCCGCAAAATCGTGAACGTATTTATATCGTGGCTTTCCGTAACGACATCGCACCGAAAGAGTTTATATTCCCGACACCTACGGATTCGTCAAAGCGCATCAAGGATATTTTGGAAGGTCCCGTTCCGGCAAAGTATTATTTGAGCGAATGTTATATGCAAACGCTTCGCGACCACAAAGCGCGACACGCCGCAAAAGGACACGGCTTCGGCTATGAAATACGCGATTGGGACGATGTCGCCGGCGCGATAGTTTGCGGCGGTATGGGCAGAGAGCGGAATTTGATTATCGATAAACGGCAAACCGATCTTACCCCTACTACGCACATTAAAGGCGAAATCAATAAGGAAGGCGTTCGTAAAATGACGCCGAGAGAATGGGCGCGTTTGCAGGGATTTCCCGACAGTTACAAGCTCGTACTTGCGGACGTTCATTTGTATAAGCAATTCGGGAACAGCGTAACCGTTCCCGTCATCAAAGCTATAGCTGATAAAGTTAAGGAGATACTCGAAAATGACGGAAATTAAAGGCAAGAATAAGGGCGAATGGTCCGAAATGTATATATTCTTCAAACTTATGTCGGATCGAAGAGTATATGTCGCGGACAAGGATATGAACAAACTGAAAGACGTATTCTTGGATATCGTCAGCATTATTCGCGAAGAACAAGCCGGAAAGGAATATCGCTATTACACCGGCGACATGGTAAGAATCACGTTGAATGGTACGGATATCAAAAGCCTCGACAGCTCGTTATTTACCGAAAAAGCGGCGCGTGTTTGGAAAATGATAACGGACAATAAGGGCAATACGACTTTCACCGACGACGAAATACAAGCGTTTTTGGAATCCATATTCATACATAACATCACCGCGCCCGCACAAAAGAAAAATGATTATTTCGGTGGAACGAAAGATATTGTTCTCGATACGCGAGATTATCGCTCGGGCGTCGATCAGATTATGGGTTTTTCTTGCAAATCGGATATAGATGCCGCGTCTACGCTTTTCAATGCAAGCGGAGACAATACGAACTTCGAGTATGAATTAGTCGGTGATGTGAACGACGAAATTATGAATCGATTTAATTCGCTTTATAAAGAAGTCGTTCGTAAAGGCATTGTTTGCCGCGACGTTGCGACAAGCGAACGTATGAATTATTTGAAGTCTTGCGGAATCTACGTAAAATTCGTTCAAACTGCCAAACAAACCGCAGGACAAAATTTGATACGTTGCGGCGGTTTGGAAACGCCTTTAATTGTTGCCGAGATGTTGAAATATTATTACTATAATAAATCCGGCACGGATACTTCCGTAGACGAGTCCATTCGTTATCTCGCCGACAAAGATGTTATAGGATACGGCTTCGGTGACTTGTACGATACCTATCATTTGAAAGTTGCGAATTTGCTTTATTCTATGTTTACGGGATTGCGCTTTTTGAAACCTTGGAATGGAAAATCCGACGTTAGCGGCGGTTATATCGTCGTAAAGCGCGACGGGGATGTCGTTGCTTTCCACTCTTGTATTGCCGACGAATTCAAAGACTTTTTGGTCGATAAATTGAGATTTGAGGCTCCTTCTTGCGGCAGACACGATTATATGTCGATTTACAAAAAAGCCGACGGCAAGTATTATTTGAAGTTTGCTCTGCAATTTCGTTTTAAGCTGAAAAAGTAATATGCGTGTATGTAGTCTTTTTTGCGGAATAGGCGGTATCGACCTTGCCTTCAAGCAAGCCAGACACGAAGTCATATGGGCGAACGATATAAATAAATTCGCTTGAATGACCTATCGGCACAACTTTCCGAACGTGAATTTAGTCGAAGCCGATATCCGTTCCGTGAATAAATCGTCGATTCCGGACTGCGACATCGTTACGGCGGGATTTCCGTGTCAACCGTTTTCGGTATGCGGCAAGCAAAAAGGCTTTAACGACGAACGCGGCACTTTGTTCTTCAAAGTCGGCAAAGTCATAGACGCAAAACAACCGAAAATTGTGTTTTTTAAAGAATGTGGCGAACTTAATCGAACACGACAATGGAAAGACGTTCAACGTAATTCACAACGAACTCGCGGAGCGCGGCTACTATATTCGTTATATAATTGCCGATGCTTGCGATTACGGCATTCCGCAGCATAGAACGCGAACATATATTATTGCGTTCAAAGACAAAACGGCTTGCGATGCTTTCCGCTTCCCCGAAAAAGTACCGCTCGAAAAACATATAGCCGACATTATCGATACTTCGGTTGCGGTGGACGAAAATTACTACTATCGCCCCGATACACCGCAGTATGCAAGACTGCAAAAAGCAATCACCGACAGCAAAGAGCTATACCGCTTCTCCGATTGGGGTATTCAGTCAAGCAAGGATGGAATCGCATTCACGCTCAAAGCCAATATGGGCATATACCCCAACCGAGTCCCGATTATAAAAGACGCCCTCGGTATCCGAAGTATAACACCTGCCGAATGTTTGATACTACAAAGCTTTCCGTCATCATTTGCATTCCCCGATACCGTTCCCGAACGAGAGCAATATAAGCAATCTGGCAACACGGTGTGTGTAAATCTACTATATCAACTATTAAAGTAGTATTCAAAAGGACATTTATGAAAGACAAAAGATTTAAACTTCCTACAAAAGCCAATTTGAAAGGGCGCTCATCTACGATTAGTAATGCTTTTGCAATTTCAATTACACCGTACATTTATCCGACATCTGAAGAGATAACTGATTTTTATGACTTATTGGCTATTGAGGAAGGGCAATGCGCATATTGTCTTGGAGACGCCAACGCTATGGATCATATTAAACCGTTAGTTACTGATGGACTTCCTACAGGTTATATAACCGATATACACAACTTAGTTCCTTGTTGTTCGGCTTGTAATAGCGCAAAAGGTAAAAAGGATTTTTCGGAATGGTATTTGAGTAAAAATAACGTGGATAGATTACATAAGAAAGGGTTAAGCAACGACAAAATTCAAGAGCGGTTTAGCGTAATAAAAAATTATATAAGTCGTATAGGTGTTCCGCTTAATTATCAAGAAATACTTGGCGATGATTTGTGGAATGAATACTTGTCAAGGCGGAAGAATTTAATAGCAGCATTGCGCGAAAATCAAGAATTTTGTGACAAATTAGATGCGATTATAACAAATAAATTAAAGGCATCGTCAAAAAAAGGAGAAAATTAGTTATGCCAATACAAGCAGTAGATTTATTTTGCGGAGTCGGCGGACTAAGCTGTGGGCTTCAACAAGCTGGATTGGATGTTGTTGCCGGCTTTGATTTAGATGCAACGTGTAGATATACTTACGAACACAATAATAATATACCTTTTCATCAACAAAACATACGCGATATGACGGGCGATGAAATACTTAATTGTTATGCTCAAAATGTTACACAAGTTTTAGTTGGATGTGCACCTTGTCAGCCATTTTCGCAAATGAGCATTAAGCGCGGAGAACAAACAATTCGTGAAGATGAGAAATACAATTTACTTTTGGAATTCGGTAGAATGATACGACGTGTTCATCCGACTGTAATATCTATGGAAAATGTCCCCAAAATTCGCAATACAGACATTTTTAAAGAATTTCTTGCGATTCTTGATGAGGAAGGCTATTATACGGATGGTGGCAATGTTGTGTATTGTCCCGATTATGGTATACCGCAAAATAGGCACCGGTTCGTTTTATTGGCGTCTAATTTAGGCGAAATACATTTGATACCACCCTCTCACAATAGGCAAGCTGTAACAGTACGTCCTTTTATTGAGAATCTTCCGCCTGTTAATGCCGGCGAAGTGTGTCCATCCGATCCTATGCATAGAGCCGCCCACTTGTCTGATAAGAACTTGCAAAGAATCAGAGCTTCTATTCCAGGGGGGACTTGGAAAGATTGGCCGGAAGAATTACGGTGTGAATGTCATAAAAAAGATACGGGCAAAACTTACACATCGGTATACGGTAGAATGCGTTGGGATGCTATTGGTCCGACTATGACGACTCAATTCCATTGTTATGGTACAGGCAGATATGGACACCCCGTACAAGATAGAGCACTTACCTTACGTGAAGGCGCGTTATTGCAAACATTCCCCAATGACTACGATTTTATCAATCCCGATACCGACTTTTGTATGAGAGATGTGGCGCGGCACATTGGTAACGCAGTACCTGTTAGACTGGGGGAAGTAATCGGACAAACAATAAGAGAGCACTTAGCACAATACAATATTCAATAAAAAATTTAGGAGTACACAATGGATAAATCACCTTTCTCTATTACTATAGATCGTCAAGTTATAAAATTACTCGGAGCACATCTATACGGGGATACTCCGAGTGTTGTAAATGAATTAGTGGCTAATGCATATGATGCGGGCGCTAAAAGAATATGGATTTCGATTAAAACGACTTTCCCATATCAAATCAGGATGCAGGATGACGGAATAGGAATGTCATTGTCTGATATTAATAATTACTATTTAAATATTGGATATAACCGTAGAACACGTGATGAATTAAAAAAGGAATTAACAGACAACGGTATTGACAGACCAGCTATGGGGCAAAAAGGGATTGGAAAACTCGCTGTATTTGCCTTGTCTAAACAAGTCCGTATGATTTCAGTAAAAGAAAATAAACCTGTAGGCTGTTATATGGACTTTGATGTAATTTGTCAAAAAGATGGACAACCTCAACCTTTTGATACTACTAAAGAAGAATACACAATATCTAAAGAACAGTTATCTGAAAAAGGATCGGGAACATTAATAATATTAGAAAATGTTGTTAAAGATTTAAGTAAGTCATATAAGTTCATTGTAAGCAGTATTGCTCGTTCATTCATCTTGAATAACGAAGAAGTGCAAGTGTTTATCAAAAAGAACGACGAAGGCTATCAAGAAATCAAGCGTGGTCGTTTAGATTATTTTAAATATATTGATGTTTTTGCAACCATAGGCGATAAGTTTACTGATAAGGCTGAGCTGGTTAAACATAATGATATAGAGGGAAAATACAAACGTATTATTACGTATGAAGAATTGGTTGAGGAAACTAAGACATTAAAACCCCAAAAACAATTTGACGTTTTGCCTAAAAAGATTAAAGTTTTTAATAAGGAAAAATCCAGTCAAATTGATTTTGATTTTAAATTTAACGGATGGATTGGAACAGTAAAAAATGAAGAAAGTTTTAAAAGTTTATTAGCTGACGATGGATATTCCAAAGAGGATATTGAGGACAAAGACATTATTGTTGTTGACGATAATCGTATCTCAATTTACTCTCGTGGTAAAGTCGGCGAATATAACATTTTGCCAAAATTAAAAACTAAAGCAGCAAATGATGCTTATATTATAGGAGAAATCTTTGTTGATGACTTTGAGGACGATACCTTATTGGATATGGCAACAAGTAATCGACGTGGTTATCAAGAGGATGATGCAAGATATGAGACATTATGTCGTAATTTAAAGCTCCTTGTATCAAGAATTGTATCAACAAAACAAAGTGTTAATAGACAAAGAAAAGCCGACGAGGATACTGCTGAAGCGGAAGAGATAAAAGCAACATTTCAAAGCGGTCACATCAAAAGCAAAGGTGTATTTGAAAGAATGACCGAAGAGGATAAAACAGCAATTGAAGAAGACCATACACAATTTTCACGTGCAATAGCATTGGAGTATCACGACACTAAGCCTAATCGCCTGTTAATTAGTCATAGACAAGATGAACTTCGCCCGTATGGTGATTTTATAATAAACGTAATGCTTAAAATCAATCCAGCATTATCAAGCAGAATAGTGTTTACTTCTAATCCGCATTTTGGATTAAATAAAGGTAGAAATATCTTCGATGAGCTAAAACAGTGTTTTAGACCCAATTATTATATACTGTTTCTCTTTACAAAATCATTCTATGATTCTAATGCTTGTTTGGCGGAGGCCGGTGCGGCGTGGGCAACAAATCGACAGTATATGAATATTGTTGTGGATATAGGATTTTCAGATATTGATAAACCTTTAGACAATGGAATCAATGGCGCTAAATTTAAATTAGATACCGGTGATGACATCGTTCAATTCGCACAGGTTCTCCAAACAGTTTTAGAGGCTATCGACAAAAGGTATGAGCTTTCTAAAATTCAAACCGCAATATTGGATGAGTTAACTTCGGAAACATATGAATTCAAGTTGCCAGAATATATTCCGCATCGAAGCCATCAGTTGTATCCCGTTTGTAGTGCTTGCGGACGATTATTGGCTCCCAAGTTAAATGAAACAAGTCATTTGATAGAATATGTTTGTGAGTGTGGTCAAAAAACAAATTTAACAGCAAAGGTTAAATAGAAAAGAACAGGAACTTGAACCCAAGTTCCTGTTCTTTCTTGACTCACCCTTATAAGGTGTATTCCGATTAAAATTTAGTTTTTTGTAAATTCCCTATGGAACACACCCTAATCCGTGTTTTTTTTGTTTTATTATTAAATTATTTTATGACTAATTATAAAAATATTATGTGATTAATTACAATATACAATATTATAGCTGAATTTCAAAGTTTTTGCCCTCAAAATCCAAAGTTATGCCCTTGTTGGTAATATGTAGTTCATATCCCGATTTTTTGCGGATAACTTTTATATCGATTATTTTGCCTGCAATTTTTAATTTATTACATTCCATACAATCCCATGTTTTAGGCAAGTTTGGAGTAACAGTAAATTTGCCGAATCCCGTAGGACGCATACCAAGTATACCTTCGGTAAATATTCTTAAATACAAGCCACTTTCGGCGGATAACTGTGCTTGGTTGCCTTCTGGGAAAGCCTCTACTGCATAAGGGATATGTTCTCCAAGTAGTCTTGCGGTAGAAAATTTTTCAAGAAGTTCAAGTGCTTCGGTACTGTATCCTGCATTAAACAATCCTCGCAAAGTGTAAAGTGTTGACCTATCCCAAAATGTTTTGTCGCCACTTGCGGATAACAAACCCTCCGCCATTCGAAGTTTAGGGGATAAAAGTGCATCTTTAGTAGCTTTGCTCCTCTCAAAAATGCCTACAACCATTGGCATACATATCCACGAGCGTAATTTAGGCTCTTCCAAGCAGTACATAAATGTTGCGTAGCCTTCTACATTTTTTGAAAAGTAGCTGAGTATATTTGATTTTAAAGTAGCTGCTTTTTCCTTATAAAAGTTTGCTTTTTCCGCATTTCCTAACTCCAAATGCAAATAACTTGCACTAATAAGTGCATCAAATGCCAAGGTAGATGTGCAAAGGTTTGTCTTGCCTGACTCAAGCCTATTTTCCAATTCGTCGCTATCGGATGAAATAACTCCGTCGCTGTTGGTTTGTGAAAGTGTATATGCCAAACATTTATCAATTAGCTCTACAAAATTTTCGGCAAGCTGTTTATCTCCGTAAGTCAATAAAAATCTTGCAAGTCCGTAGGCATACATTGCACTGTCGCCTCGGTCTTTGGCACCATGCCAAATATCATCCCCCTCTGCAACAATGCTTGTAATTAACGCTTTATCGTCGTATACGTATTTGCGGTACATTTCGTAACAGTTTATACTTTCTTGCTCGCCGATTTCATAGCCTAAATAACCAAATAGCGGATTTATGTATTCGCATTGGTCATTTGTCCAAAGTGCAGCATAGTAATTTCCGCCGCCCGGGGAGTGCATTAGCCCTGATTTTGTTTTAAAAATACTTTCGCACCCTCTTATTTTTGCATATCTTGCCATAAGATTGATATGTTCGTTTGGAGTTTTGATAATTAAAGTGTCATCCAATTTCTTTATAAAATCCTCACGACAAGCTTGCTCGTTTTTAAAATTCAAGTTGAATTGCTCATCAAGTCGCAACGCACAATATGCCACATTTATTACGGCACTTTCATTTGGCTTTAAAGTTACACAATTGTTTGAGATATATGTAAAAACATTATATCTCTCACGCATATTGCCGTATCTTGCAGGCGTAGTGATTTTCTTATCGTTATTGATTAGCTTAACAAAATAATCGTTTTGACTATTGTTTGTCAAAGTGATTTTTTCGATAAAACATTTTTCCGATTGTGCAGGCAAAATTTTTCTTTCGATTTTCAATTTGTCTATTTTGCTTAAAATACTTAAGCTCCCGTCAAAAATGAAATCTTTGACACGCTCAACACTTTTCACCCCGTCAATACTTATGTCAATTCCCTTAAAATTATGGTCAAGTGAGCCACTTGTATTGTTAGGGTAACACCTTAAAGTAGGAAATATAATATGTCTCATTAAGCGAAGTTTGCCATTTTTATCGGCACCATAACTTATAATACCCGAAACATAAAAGGACGACATTTCAATATGATTGGAATATTCGATATTTTCCTTTACACTGTAAACAATACTTTTTCCGTCGCTTGCAATGTAATGCTTTGGTTTTGTAAAGGGTACATTGATTTTTGCCCATTTGGCAAAACGCGGTATACGTGGTCTTTTGATTTGCAACATAATTTTCTCCTCTTAATAAATAAATGATTATTTTATTTAAATAATCATTTATTTATTGTATTGATAAATATTTTAAGTATTCATATTGTATTGATATTATGAGAAAGTTGTTTTTTTTAGTAGTTTCATTTTATGTGTATAACTTTTAACATTATATAAGTTCTGCATTTTCAAGAATCAAATTTTTATCAAGATGTAAATTTCTTAATTTTATTGGTTTTCCTACTACTGAAAGAGAAGTTATCAAACCGTCTTTCCAAGCAAATGATAAAACATTGCCTGTAGCAGTTCTGATATTTTTGATTTCGCCCTCGCTAAATTTATCGGACAAAGCAGGTAACAGTTCTATTACTCCGTCCTCTTCCGTAACCAATAGTTCGTTGATTGCAGATAAAAATCCTAAGTTGCCGTCAATTTGGAAAAAGAATGGTGGGTGCGTATCAAATAGATTTTTAAAGAAAGACATCTTTATCATCTTATCTAATATTGTTTTTGCGGTTTCCGCATCTCTCAATCTTGCAGCTAAGCTTATTGCCCAAGCCGAACTCCAACCTATTAGTGAGGAACTGTATTGTATTCTGCGATTAAACAATTTCTCAACCCATTCTCTTTCTTGTGGATTTCTGTAATATCCAATGATTTTTGCAGGGTAGAACGAATATAGCGGAGAGAAGTGTCTATGTCCCTTTTCAGATGGGGTATAATCGCTGCTCCATTCGTTCAAACCGTATTCTCCGCAAGTGAAAGTTCTTAGTCTCGACAATCTTTGTGAAATTTTTTGCAGTAAAGCTTTGTCAGTTCCAAATTCCATATAATTGTCAAAGACTTGTCTTATTAGTCCTAAATCAAATGCACTTGCATAGTCCACACTGCATTTTTTGCCGTCTTTTATAAAACTTGCTTCGGGAGAAGTTGACGGACACGTAATATATTCTCCTTTACGTAGAATTAAATAATCGCAAGCAAATTTTGCAGCTTCGGTAGTGATAGTTTGCACTTTATCACGATATTTTTCCATATCGCCGTAGCGCAAGTGCTCATAAAGCTCGTTTGCAAGCCAAACACCACATAACGGAGCAAACATATATTCACTTTCGCCTTTTACAGGGGCTGTTTTTCGCCATATATCTACGTTATGATTGCAGGCAAAACCGTCGCAATTATAGTTTGTGTGTGCCGTTGTTTTGCCGTGCTGCATAATTTCATCTACCATTCGCACAAAAGGCTCTGCACATTCGGATAAATTGCATTGGCTCATACCCCAATAATTCATTTCGGTATTGATATTTGTAGTGTAATTGCTTGACCAAGCGGCTTTTAAGTCCTTATTCCAAATACCTTGCAAATTGCAACCGCTACTACCTTTACGACTTGATGAAATCAAAAGATATTTACCGTAATTGTAAATTAGTTCTACAAGGCCGTTATGAACTCTGCCTAATTTGGCTTCTTTTAACAATTTATCGGTAGGTAAATCTATATCACTTTTTAAATCCAAAGATTGTTTACTGTAAATAGCATTGTAGTCAGCAATATGATTTTGCTTTATTTGCTCATAATTGTTAGATAATTTGGTAAGTGTTTTTTGAGTTAATTCCAAAGCATATTTTCTTGAAGTTTTTGGCATTTTGTCGAAGCCTACAAAACCTGTGGCTGTTGCAAAATAAATAGTTATTTCCGTGGCTTTAGATACCAAAATAGACTTTTGATTTGTAGAAATACTGCCATTTGTAACTAGTTTTGCCGACAAACAAAAGCTCATGCCTTTGCCCTCGTCATAATTTGCGACTTTTTTGGTTTTTAAATAATGAGGTGCAGCAAAATCGGGTGCGTTGCCTAAAATATTAAAATTACCATCTGTAGTATCGATTTCATGCTTTAATTTAGATTTACCATTTAATGTTATGCTAATAGGTGTTTTTGCAGTTATTTTGTATACAAAAACTTTGGCAGGAAAACTTGCAAAAGCTTCTCTTTGAATATTAGCTGTATCAATGTTTACAATGGCATTTGCCAAGTCCAAACTTCTTGAATAATTGCGTTTATTTGCGCCGATAATTTTTATATAGATTTCGCCAAGCGGAAGATAAGCATCGCTATAATCGCCAACAAATTTTTCTTCAATAATTTGTTGAGCTTGAAGATTTTCCCCCATCATTATTAATTCGCGTACTTCTTCCAAATATTCCAAACTTTCGGGATTATCGTGATTTTTAGGATATCCCGACCAAAGATTGGTATCGTTAAATACTAATTTTTCAGACGATTTGCCACCATATAACATTACGCCTGTATGTCCGTTGCCCAAAGGTAGCGCATGTCGCCATACCTTTGCAGGAGATAAGTAAAATAATTTATTCATATATTCTCATTATATAGAATCGGAAAATAAATAAAAAACCATACAATCATTATACTAATTTAATTAGTTTGCAACTGTACGGTAATGTTAAATTTTTGATAAAATCTTTTGTAATTGGTTGTTTTTAGAATATAAACTACTAAATATCGATTAAAAAATATATTTTTTGGGCTTAATTGCCGTAGTTTATAATATGCGTATGACGATATCTAATTATAAATTATTGTGTAAGTCATTTTAATTGTCGTAAATTTTATTATAACTAAAAAATTTTATTAATTTTTTACAAAAATATTATTTGTTAAATTTATATGTTTATTGCTTAAGCAATATTAAGTATCAAAAATTTAGTTCCGATTATATTTGCAATTAAATTTAAATTTAGATTACTGTATAATCTATCAAATTTATTATAACATTATTTTATATAATTGTAAATACAAAAATATATTTTTTTGTAAAATTTACACAATTTTTAAATTTAAAAGTTGAAAAAGGAAAAATCTATTTTGTGTGGATAACCATTGTTGATATTTTTAAATTTTATATCAAAATTATTGTATTAATTTTGATATTATGATAAAATATTTAAGTAATATTTTTTATTGGAGGATAGTATGGAAAAAATTAAATCTTTCACTATTGACCACGATATTCATAAAGTAGGTTTTTATTTAAGCGGAGTAGCAAATAATATTTATACCTATGATTTGCGATTTAAAACGCCTAATGGCGGAGATTATATGGATAACGCAGCAATGCATACAGTTGAACACCTTTTTGCAACAGCTGTAAGAAATTCCACGCAAAAGGGAAATGTAGTTTATTTTGGACCTATGGGATGTAGGACAGGTTTTTATTTGCTAATGTTTGGATGTAGTGCGGAGGAAACTAAAGCTTTAGTAATCGATTGCATCAAAAAATGTTTGGAGCTTAACGAAATCCCGGGTAATAGTAGGAAAGAGTGTGGTAACTATTTGGAACACGACTTAGAAGGTGCAAAAATGCTATTGGAAGATTATTTAACTGTTATTATGTAATATATTTGCGATTATACATATAATAAAGTACTAATCATATTAAATTTTGTAAAATGTCATAAATATCTTGACAAAGTAAATAATAACTACTATAATTAAGTTACAATATTATTGTGATTAAAGGACATGTGCAAAGTTGGGCTATTTTCAGAGAGCATTCGGTTGGTGTGAGAATGTAGTAGTAATTTTGTATACCACCTTGATACAAAAAATCACACGTTACATGCGCGACAGTATGTTAATTAAGACACTTTTTTGTGTGAAGTAAGGTGGAACCACGGTATTACCGTCCTTATGCTTTTGGCATAGGGACGTTTTTTTAGTTTAAACAATAGGAAAATATATTGCTGCTTATTGGGATATTCAATTTTTGAAATAAAGGTATATGCCGTTTTATCAGTAAACTTTTAAGTCGAAATATTTAAACTTAAACATAAAAAAATTTGTGAACAAAATAATTAATTATTTATAAAGAAAATTACCTAAATAATTTTTGCAATTATTTATTTGATATATGGGCATTGCCCTTGGAGGAAGTATGAAAATTATTTTAAAAGATGGAAATGTAATTGAAATTGAAAAACCTATCAGTGCATTCGAACTTGCAAAAAGCATTAGCGAAGGGCTTGCAAAAGTTGCTGTCGCGTGCAAAATAGATGGAAAAGTTTGTGCTATGAGTGATATTATTGATAGCGATTGCAATTTTGAAGTATTGACATTTGCTGAGGAAGACGGAAGAAAAGTGTACAGACATACTTGTTCGCACATATTGGCTCAAGCTGTTAAAAATATTTTCCCTACCGCAAAACTTGCCATAGGACCTGCTATTGAAAATGGTTTTTATTATGATATAGATTTTAAAACACCTATTACCTTTGAAGATTTGGAAAGAATCGAAAAGGAAATGAAAGCTATAATAAAAGCAAAGTATCCTATTGAAAGATTTGAACTTTCTAGGAAAGATGCTCTTAAACTTATGAGCGATTTTGACGAGCCTTATAAATTGGAATTGATTAATGAATTGCCTGACGATGCAGTTATATCTTTTTACAAACAAGGCGATTTTACCGATTTATGTGCAGGACCTCACTTGCACAATACAGGTATGGTAAAGGCTTTCAAGCTTACAAGTTTGACAGGTGCTTATTGGCGCGGTAATGAGAAAAACAAAATGCTTTCAAGAATTTATGGTACGTGTTTTGATAAAAAATCCGATTTGCAAGATTATTTGACGCAAATGGAAGAGGCTAAAAAACGTGACCATAACAAAATCGGTAGAGAGCTTGGTTATTTTATGACTGACGAAAATATTGGACAAGGTTTGCCTCTTTTGATGCCTAAGGGAGCAAAGACCATTCAAGTTTTGCAAAGATTTGTGGAAGACACCGAGGCTAAGCAAGGATATATGTTGACAAAAACACCTTATATGGCAAAACGTGAGTTGTATCAAATTTCGGGACATTGGGACCACTATCAAGACGGTATGTTTATTATGGGAGACGCAAATGACCCTAAAGCAGAAGTTTTTGCATTGCGCCCTATGACTTGTCCGTTCCAATATACAATTTATAATAACGGTTTAAAATCTTATAGGGACCTACCTTGCAGATATGGCGAAACTTCAACTTTGTTCCGTAACGAGAGCAGTGGTGAAATGCACGGACTTATAAGGTTAAGACAATTTACAATTAGCGAGGGACATTTGGTTTGCACTCCTGAGCAATTAGAGGAAGAGTTTAAAAAATGCGTTGAACTTGCAAAATATATGTTGACAGCTGTCGGTTTGCAAGACGATATATCTTATAGATTTTCAAAATATGACCCTAAGGATACCGAGAAGTTTATTCAAGATGCGGATACTTGGAATTCTGCGGAAGAAACCATGGGTAAAATTCTTGACCACCTTGGCATTAAGTATTCTATTGGAATCGGCGAAGCTGCGTTTTATGGTCCTAAGCTTGATATTCAAATTAAAAATGTTTGGGGTAAGGAAGACACTTTGATTACTATACAAGTTGATATGTTCCTTGCAGAAAACTTTGATATGAGCTATATAGATGAAAACGGAGACAAAAAAAGACCTTATATTATTCACAGAACTTCAATCGGTTGCTATGAAAGAACTCTTGCTTTAGTGCTTGAAAAGTTTGCCGGTGCTATGCCTTTATGGCTTGCCCCTACACAAGTCAAAGTGTTAAGTTTGACGGACAGAACTGCGGAAAATGCAAGAGATTATGCGGAAAAATTGAATGCCGCAGGTATTAGGGTAGAAGTTGATAACCGTAGCGAAACTATCGGTTACAAAATAAGAAGTGCAAGGATGGAAAAAGTACCTTACATTGTGGTTATCGGAGATAAGGAAGCAGAGAGCGGTAACGTCAGCGTTAAAAGAAGAGGGGAAGAAAACTCTAACATTATGTCCGAAGACGAATTTGTTTTACAGGTATTGAGGGAAGTTAAGGAATTAAAAATCTTTTAATCGTAATTTTAAATTATAAAAAGCAACTTATTTATTAAATAGGTTGCTTTTTTGTTGTAAATGATTATTTACACTGTTATTTACATAAAGTGTAAAAAGTGTCAGAAAAAGTATACTTTTTCTGACACTTAATTATTATAATGATTAAATAATTGCAGGTTATAATATTGGCAATATTTACCATATTTAACTAAATATATTATATAATATCATACTAAAATTGTCAATGTTTTTTTGTCAGAAAAAGTATACCTTTTCTGACAGATAATAGTTTTTAGGATTAATCTTAAATTTATCTTCGCCTATTGTATGCGGTAGTAATCAGCCTTAATAGGCTGTTATTATAAAATAATATTTTGGAGGTAAACAAATGAAAAAGAAGTTTGTTTTAGTAATTGCAATCGTATTGATTGCCGTAACTACATGCGTATTGCTTGTGGGATGTGCACCAAAAAGCCCAACTGACTTTTTGGATAAATGGTTAAGCAGTAATAGCAAAAGTATGAAATCGGGAGATACTGTAATAAGTATTTATGGCAATGTAGCTGTTTCAAAATCAAAAGTAGGTAACGAAGAGTTTGTAGCTTATACGGAATTAGACGGAGATACTTTAAATATGTATAACGGCAGAAATCAAAATGGAAAAATGGTTTGGTCAAAAAGCAGCATGACAATGCAAGAAGTTAAGGAAATGTTCCATTTGGAAGAAGACCTTAAAAATATAAGCGATATTTTTAAATTTCAAATGGATTTAAATCCTGATGAGTTTAAAGATTTTGACAAAGATTTTACTAAAAAAGATGGTGTTTTCGTAGGCAATGAAGACGGTAAATTTAAAGGTACAACTATTAAGCTTTCTTCAAAGGAAATGGTAGTTACTGTGGGCGAAGGCGAAAAAGCCGTTATAACTACTTATACTATCGGATGTGATAAAATAAGTATTCCTGACGAAGCAAAAAATGCGAAATAATATAAAAGTTTTATGAAGTAAAGAATGGCTGGAAAATCCAATCATTCTTTTAGTTTAAAAATATTAAAGTTAAAATTATGCTTATAATTGTTGCGATAATTGCTTGGGTGGTTTTGGATAAAAGGTACTTAAATACTGTCATACCGCATTTTTGAGAGTAGTTAAGTGATTGCAGTGCTATACAAATTCCTCCGAAAGTAACCAAAAAAGTGGCAATGGGTATACACATAACAGCGGGCAAATGGCATTGCGAAAGACTATTAATGCCTCTTGTCATTTCAAACAAACCATACCATACGGATTTTGTTATGTCCTCGCTTATTCCAAAATAACCGAATAATGTTGTAACTCCTTTGGTCAAAAATATTTTATCCGACAATGTTATAAAAAAGCTCATAATTGCTATGTAACCGCCGACAATAGCTATGCTGATAATACTGTCAAACATACTTTTACTCAAAATATCGTCGTATTTTATTGTCAGTTTATAATCATCATTATTGGCTTTTTGTTTGGGTCTGTAAATAAAGCCGTTTATAAAAGCGGAAAGTAAATGTGCAAAATAAATAATATAACCGTATTTAGCACTTCCAAGCATTTGACTTATCGTTCCGATTATAAATATCGGCCCGCAAATAGCGGAAAGTATATTGGTTATTATACATTCGCTTTTTGTTATTGCTCCGCTATCGTATAAGTCTCCGGTCAACTTGCTCCCTATAGGGTATCCGCAAAATATGCTCATAACCATAACATATCCGCTTATCGGCGGAGCATTATATAATTTCCCAAGTGGCTTTTTTAGCATTACGGATAGCTGATTTGCCGAGCCAATCATCGTCAGCATTTTGTTGAAAAATATAAAAGGGAATAATGCAGGTAAAACATTTTTCGCATAAAGTATAAAAGCCCCCAAAGTACCGGCAATATAGTCGGACGGGGAGATAAGCGCGGTTATTATCGTGCTAATAATTAAAAATGTCAAAAAAAGTTGTTTATTGATTTTTTTAGTCACATTATAATTTATGTGGCTAAATTTTTATTATGAATACTTATTAAAATAATTATCGTGCTATAAGTAATATGTTTTTTATATTGTTAAACAGGTAAAATATGCGTAATAATGATTGAAAATCGGTATTAAAATACCCCGTTGTATCAAACAGCGGGGTGCGTTTTACAAAATCAACATTGTTTCGTTTGTTATTTTATCATTGCTAACAATATTGTAAATTTTGTTGGCATAGGCATTTTGGTTTAAGCATATATCGTCACCGTAAAAATCTATCGAGGATAATAGATGTCTTTTATCCTGCTTTACGGCAAGTATGTTAGGCTTTCCAATTTTACATAAATCATTTACACAATAATTTAGTGCGATGTGAAGTAGTATACGGCGTATTTTTGATTTTGTATATCTTTTTGTATGTACGGACTCTACCAATTCTAAATAATTTTTTGTGGTTTGGGAGTATTTTTTTATCCTGTTTATTATACCCTCGGAGTCCTCATAAACATTGTTTATAGTAAGAACATTGCTTGCTATAATAGCAAATAGTTTGTCATAATCTACTTGAGATTTTGTCAAATTCTCAAAAACATATTGTGGCACTTTAAGTTCATCTAAATTCAAATTGCCGTCACAAATTGCTTTTCGTATGCTTTTTGCACTGTTAAATTGTGCATTTAACTCGCTTTCATTGTAATTTCCACCAACACGTTTTATCGCATGTAGTTGGGCTTTAATACCAAGTTTGGTTGCTTGCTTTATATATTCTATACCCAACATATTATTAGGAGAAAAAACAGTATTAGGGTCGATTTTTGATAGGTTTTGTATTGCTTTTTCCGATGATACAGGATAGGATAAGCCTTGATTTAAGTATTCTTTTATTAATCGGTCATATTCTTTTGAGGTGGTTAATTTGGCTGTTTCGTAAAGCGTTGTTATATCATCACATTCCGCCCCAAAACAAATCATACCTAAATTTTTGATTTTGCTTGCAATTTGCATAGCACCGTTTGCAAAATATTCCGCAGAAGAAGTCGCATAAATTGCCGGCAGCTCAATAACCATATCTATACCTGCCAAAATAGCATGCCTTGCACGGGTATATTTGTTAAGTACAGCTATATCCCCACGCTCAGTAAAATTGCCACTCATTATTGCAATGACATAATTGTCTTGATTTGGTGCAAGACTTTCCAATATTTCTTTGGTTTTATCGATATGGTAAATATGCCCGTTGTGAAGTGGATTGTATTCTACAATAATTGCCGCAATCAATTTGTTTCTCCTTATTTAAAGTTTTTTAGTATTTATTATTTTTTACCTATAAAGTATTGATTTTTACTTTAAAATGTTTTATAATTAAAATTAATCGGATTTAATATTTCCATTATATAACATTTTAGCGAAAAAAAAAAGTATTTTGAGTAATTTATTTTGGAGGAGAAAAACTTATGAGTAAGTTAATGGACTCAATCATCAAAAAAGCAACAAAACTTGGCAAAACTATCGTATTGCCGGAGGGCGAAGAGCCGCGCATAATCGAGGCAGCAAGGTGCATTACCGATAACAAAATAGCAAAAGTAATTTTGCTTGGCGATAGGGAAGTTATTAAAACTGTACGTCCCGATATCGATGTGGATGATATTGAAGTGATTAATCCAAAAACTTCGGATAAGTTTGAGTTGTTCTCTAACACATTGTACGAGCTTAGAAAAGCAAAGGGTATGACTATTGAGCAAGCCCAAAATTTAGTAAAAAGCAATTCGCTTTTCTTCGGTGCGATTATGTTGAAGCTTGGCGAAGCTGACGGCATGGTCGGCGGTGCAATAAATTCTACAGGCAATGTTTTAAGGGCAGGTCTTCAAGTGGTAAAAACCGCGCCCGGTGTAAGCACTGTTTCCAGCTGCTTTTTAATGAGCTTTGATGGTACTTTGTACAAAAATAACGATGTAATGGTATTCGGAGATTGCGCCGTAAACCCTGACCCAAATGCGGCTCAGCTTTGTGATATTGCAATTTCTACTGCGGAATCAGCAAGAACTCTTGCGGGACTTGACCCTAGGGTTGCAATGTTGTCATTTTCGACAAAAGGTAGTGCAAAACACGAAAATGTTGATAAAGTAGTTCAAGCAACAAGTATGGTTATGGAAAAATGCCATGACTTGATTTGTGACGGCGAGTTGCAAGTAGATGCTGCTTTGGTTAAGTCGGTTGCAAGGCTAAAAGCACCCGGTAGTAAACTTGAGGGAAGAGCAAATGTCCTTATTTTCCCTGATTTAGGTGCAGGTAATATCGGTTATAAATTAGTACAAAGACTTGCCGGTGCAGAGGCTGTAGGACCAATTTGTCAAGGTTTTGCAAAACCAATCAACGATTTGTCAAGAGGCTGTGTAGTCAGCGATATCATTGGTGTTGTGGCAATTACTGCTGTCCAATCGGAAAAATAAATTTAAATTTGCTTTGAAAATTAAAAAATAAATTATTAGAGGTTAAAGATGAAAATATTAGTTGTAAATGCGGGTAGTAGTTCGCTTAAATACCAAGTAATAGATATGGATAACGAAAAATGTCTTTGCAGTGGCGGTGTTGATTGCATCGGTCAACAAACATCGACAATCGAACATAAAGTAAGTGGCAAAGAGGAACATATCGAAAAACATCATTTCGAAAACCATACAGAGGCTTTAAAAGTTGTTTTTGGTCTTTTGACAGATAAAAACCACGGTGTTGTCAGCGATATAAGTGAAATATCGGCAGTTGGACACAGGGTTTTGCACAGCGGAGAGGACTTTAACGGCTCTACTTTGATTACAAAAGAAACTCTTGCTACAATGAAAAAGAATATTCCTTTGGGACCTCTTCACATGCCGGCAAATCTTGCTTGTGTTGAGTCTTGCCAAAGTTTACTTCCAAATGTCCCTATGGTTGCGGTTTTTGATACGGCTTTCCACATGACAATGCCAAAGTATGCGTATATGTACGCTATTCCTTACGAAGATTATGAACAATACAAAGTACGTCGTTATGGTTTCCACGGAACATCTCATAAATATGTTACGGGCGAGGCTATTAAAATGATGGGCACAGATAAATGCAAAATTATTAACTGTCATTTAGGTAACGGGTCTTCCATTTCCGCTGTTAAGGATGGTAAATGTCAAGATACTTCTATGGGATTGACCCCGCTTGAGGGGCTTATGATGGGTACTCGTTCGGGGGATATTGACCCTGCTTGTCTTGAATTTTTGATGGATAAAAAGGGTATGGATATTCACGAAATGCTTAACTATTTAAATAAAAAGAGCGGTTTCCTTGGTGTTTCAGGTGTTTCTTCCGATGCAAGAGCAGTTGCAAATGCTGCCGAAAACGGAAATGAAAGGGCTCAACTTGTTCAAGAGATGACTTCATATCGTATAAGGAAATATATCGGTGCGTATGCCGCAGCGTTGCAAGGCGTGGATTGCATAGTGTTTACAGGCGGAATTGGAGAAAATTCTTTTGCTGCACGTCGTAGGGTACTTGATAAACTTGAATGGCTTGGTGTTAAAATCGATTGGGATAAAAATGATAATTGTCCAAGAAAGCAAAATGTGGAAATTTCCGCACCTGACTCTAAAGTTAAGGTTTTTGTCATCCCAACCAATGAGGAACTTGTTATCGCAAGGGAAACAAAAGACTTAATCTAACATGTTTTATTGATTATTAATTGCCGCAAAAAATAAATAATTTGATTGTTTTTTCAATAAAAAGTGTATTTTTATATAAAATTGTGCTATTTTAATTGACAAACAATTTATATTAATATATAATTTGATAGGTTAAGGAGGGTAAGCTATGTCCATAAACATTGCAAAAGCAAATCAAGGCGAGTTTTATCCTTTTAAACTTAATATCAAAGCAAACAATGATATTTTATCCGATGTGCTTGCTACTTTTGACAGCGATATTCAAGTTGAAGGTACGTATGTAGTAGATAAAAACAATGTTTACATTGATAGCGAACTTTCTTATTCAATTATCTTTAAGTGTGCAAGATGTTTGGACGATGTTAAAAAAGATTTTTGCGTAAGGTGTATGGCAAGCTTTTATTTGGATGGGGAAGAAGCTCAGGAAAATTTCTATCCTTATACAAATAATGTTGTGGATATGACAATCCCTGTTATGCAGGAAATTATTCTTAACTTACCTACAAGGGTATTGTGCAAGGAAGATTGCAAAGGATTGTGTCAAGTTTGCGGAACAAATTTAAACGAAAAATCTTGCGATTGCGACAAATTGCAAAATCAAGAAATTATTACACCGAACAATCCGTTTAGTGTGTTGAAAAATTTAAAATAAATCTACGGGAGGTGCAAGTAATGGCAGTTCAAAAAAATAAAACTTCAAAACAAAGAAAACATACAAGAGCAGCAAATTGGAAAATTAGCGCGCCAAATCTATCTGAATGCCCAAATTGTGGCGAATTAAAAGCAAGTCACAAAGTTTGTCCAAATTGTGGTGCTTATGATGGAAAAACTGTAGTAGATATGAGCGAAAAAAAGGCTGACTAATCGGCTTTATTATTGTTAAAAAACGATTCCTGTAAAGGAATCTTTTTTTATGCTCAATTTATTTGTCAAAAGACTTTTTATAGAAAAGATCTTTTTATTAATGATTAAATATTTTTAAATATATTCAAGAAAAATAATTTAAAAATGGCTTAACAATCCACAAAAAACTCCCCAAAACCTATTGCCAATATTGTCAAAATATGGTATAATTTGGTAAAAATAATTGTTTATTATTAGGGGTAAATTTA
>CAJUOU010000001.1:426722-616233 GCA_910588545.1 uncultured Christensenellaceae bacterium | reverse complement strand
TATGCGGATGTGGCGGAATTGGCAGACGCGCTAGACTTAGGATCTAGTATCTACGATGTGGGAGTTCAAGTCTCTTCATCCGCACCAAATATGCACCTTTAGCTCAGTTGGTAGAGCAAATGACTCTTAATCATTGGGCCCAGGGTTCGAGTCCCTGAAGGTGCACCAATTTAAAAAAATTGCGGGAGTGGCTCAGTGGTAGAGCGTCGCCTTGCCAAGGCGAATGTCGCGAGTTCGAATCTCGTCTCCCGCTCCATTTATATATGCGGATGTGGCGGAATTGGCAGACGCGCTAGACTTAGGATCTAGTATCTACGATGTGGGAGTTCAAGTCTCTTCATCCGCACCATAACAGGGGTATACGAACACCCAGATTGAGAAACCGAGTTTTCGGTTTCTTTTTCTTTTGCGCTGTTTTCGTCCGCGCCGCCGTTGCCGTCGGGGTAATCGGGGAAAATCAAGTTCAAAAGTAGCTCGTTCTTTTGCCCGCCTTTCAAATTGAAAAGCACTTTCATTTTATCGTCATACAGCACAACGCGATAAATGAACGTGTCAATTAGTGCCTTGCGGTTTTTCGTCTTGGTATAGTCCAATGTGCGGAAATGTTCTAACCACTTGCGAATATCGTCATAAGTGTAATTGATTTGCCAACGCCTTTTCGCTCTCAATCGTTGCATTCAATTCGGCGTTTTCTCGCTCTAACTTTTCGATTTGCGCTAAAAGCGTGTCGGCAATCTTGCCGCGCATAAGGGCTTGCATTAGGTTGTTTATCGCGCTTTGATTTCTACTAAACAGCATTTATAAATATTCTGTTTGTGTCGTCTTATACTTGACGGGAGATAAATCGTCCCCTTGATAATTTGTCGAGGCGGCGTATTTCGTCCCCAGACGGTAAGCACAAGCAAATAACAAATCTACAAAATGTATACGAAAAAAATCTTTTGTGTTACATTGACATTATAGCAAATATCAAACGAAAAGCCAAGCAAAATGCTTGACTTTTCTTTACTGTAAGTGTTATAATTTTACCGATAGTAAAGTTTAGGAGGGTACTATGAACACAAGAACACAAAGAACAATAGCGTTTAATCGTCGAAACATTTTAGACGCCGCCGACAAATTATTTTGCAAAAACGGCGTTGAAAAGACGACAATGGAACAACTTGCAACAGCGGCAGGTTATAGCAAACCCACGTTATACGGCTATTTCAAAGATAAAGACGAGGTTTATTTTGCGCTCGTTTTGGAGTTTATGGAAAAGATAGTCGTCAAAGTAGATAAAGCAATCGACGAAAAAAACGCTTTCAGCGATACGTTCACAAAAATATGTCAAGATGTTTTTCGGCTTGCCACTCGTTACCCGCTCTATTTCGAGGGGCTTATAGGAACGATTAACGTAAACATAAAAGCCGACGATACGCCGCAAATTTACAAAGACATATACCATTTGGGCGAGGCATTAAACGAAAAACTAATTGCTTTATTACAGCAAGGAAAGGACGAAGGAATTATCAATATTGCGCTTGACAATTCGGCAATTTTGCTATTCGTTTGGAGTTCGATTGCGGGCATAATCAGAATGATAAATCACAAAAAAGACTATTTGAAAATGTTGCAATTAAATGAAAAAGATTTTTCGGCGTTTTGTTTTGAACGGCTGCTGTGTGCTTGCAAATAAGGGGGAAAACTATGACAAGGAAAAATAAAGTTATGATTATTGTATTTTCGATTTTAGGCGCGGTCATTATCGCGCTGTCCGCTGTTCTTACTGCGGCGGCAATTATGGGCAGACCGTTAAAAGTTAATCCGTCGCGTAAATTAGACGGTGTTGAGGGAGATATTCAAAATGCGCTGTGGTATTCCTCTATTGCGGCTAACTCACATAATACGCAAATGTGGAGCGTTAAACTTTACCTCAACGAAAACCGCTTGCAAATTTCAATAGACGAAAGTCGCGTATTAAATGTAGTTGATAGTGAAAAACGCGAGGCGTATATTTCGCTTGGTTGCTATGTAGAAACAATGAGCGTTGCGTTTAGCGCATACGGCTATGATACACAAATAAACTGCAACGATTTGTCCGTGCAAGTTGCATATCAAAAACGCGAAAACGCAACTGTCGATACCGCCAAACTTGCATTGATTGATAAACGGCATACCGATAAATCGGCGTACTCAAACGGAAAAATCAAACAAGAAACGGCAACTGCCTTATTAAATAAATATTCGGCAATTTCGCTATATCAAAACGGCGACGAAAATTTTGATTATGTAAAACGCATTTCAATGGACGCTGTTACGGTGCAATCGGCTAATCAAGCATACCGCGACGAATTGGCGGAATGGATGCGCTTTTCGGACAAGGATGCCGAAAACAAGTTAGACGGTATTACCGCCGATATGATAGGCTTAAAAGGCATAGTCAAAACTTTCTATTATTGGACGACGACAAGAGAAAGCGCAAAAGGCGATAAATTCGCACAACAAGGAATTGACACAGCAAAAAAACAACTAAATAATTGCGGGGCATTCGCCATTATTACGGGTGGCAATACGTTTGAAGAATTGATAAACACGGGTAGAAAAACGCAAGCGTTTTGGTTTGACTGTGCCGCAAACAATATTGCCGTACAACCGTTTTCCGCCGCGTTGGAAACACAACCGTTTTGCTCGTCCATACAAACCGATTTAGGCGTTACCGCTCCCGTGCAAATGATTTTACGGCTGGGTTATGTGGACGAATATGGTGTGAATTGCGGGTTGCGGCGTAATCTTTCCGACTATATAGAGGTTATATGACAAACTACGTTGTATGTCCCGACTGCGGGTATAAATTGTTAAAGGCTGGCGATGGCTCAAACGCGGAAATCTATTGTCCGAAATGCAAATTAAAATTACAAATAGAAATCAAGGACGGCAAAATCATTATTCAAAAAATATTATCAGATAAAACCTAACAACCGAATAAAACTTTATCAAGAATAAAGAATTGAGTGTACGAAAGTAAAACGACAAATTATTTTGGGAGCAGTAAATGGAACACTCAATTCTTTTTTTATACTTAGATACCTCATAAAACGCCTATACCCTCGCAATGGAATATCGGGCAGTAATCGCACGCACGGTTATCGCCGGCGTTTGTCATAGGTGTTATGGCTCTCAATGAAAGAGTAAAACCCGACAGATTTTCAAGGCTGAATTAAGTCTGAAAGTTTGTCGGGCTTTTTATTTTTGAGAATTTTTATAAAAAACCTTACCACAACGCCGTCGCCGTGCTTATAAGTGGAGGCTTTCTATATGCAAGTAATTATATATAAGTTTGTGGACGGAACGACGAACGCCGTCGAGGTTACGGAAGATATTTACTTGATACACTTGGAATTATTACAACAAGAAAAGCGCAACCATTGGCGCGAAACACGGCGGCACACCTCGCTTTATTACTTTACCGATATGGGAATAGACTTTGAGGACAAGCGTATAGACTTATTTGCTGAAATCGTGCGGAAAGAAAACGCCGAGCGCGTACATAAAGCGTTGCTTACTCTATCGGACAAGCGGCGCGATTTTGTGCGGAAATTCTATTATGAGGAAATGACAATGCGACAATTGCAAGTCAAGAGAGCGTATCGCATACCGCTATATCGCAACGTATGAAAACGATACGCAAACGCTTGCAAAAGCAATTACGCGATTGCAGTATATAATATTACCCGTTAACCCCGTAACGTGTAACGTAAATTCAATCGTTATACTAACGGGGTGGACATAGTATTACCTTAGTCCACCCCGTAACACTGTAACACTTTTAGGGAAATACGGCACAATACGGGGCGGCGATAGCCGCCCCGTGTGGCAATAAGTTACTATTACCTTATTGGCACTACGGAACACGGAACGGAAAACAAGCCCGCTGTGGGTGGGTTTGGGTGGGGTTATAAAGAATTAACGGGGTTTCAAATATGAATAAGACAATACCGCTCGGAATATCGGTTATCTATTTTAACGACCAAAGCAAAAACATATACGCCGAACAGCCGCCCGATAAAGAGCAAGCAAAAAGGCTGTCAAAGCGTATCTACAAACACGCTATGACAGCCCTTGCAAGCCGTGAACAATCACCGCGTGGCTAACTGCTTGACGTACAGTTTATAGTCCGACAACGGCAATTCCAACGCGCAATACAATTCTCGTCTATTCACCTTGTATATTACCGTGTTCGTTTTTGCGGTAAGTCGGTGCACCAAATTTAGACGTAGAGTTGATACAATGAAAGTATCTTATCTGCGTCTTTTATTATAAAATAAATTTAGGAACTATTGGCTAATTAATTAATTTTTCTTTTTAAAACTATTTTAAATTAAATATGCTGCAAATAATGCAGCTTTTTTTTGTTTTATAATTGGAGTATATTAATTTAAATGAATTTTTAATAAAGTTATCAAAATAAATTTTATATTTATCTTCATTTGAAATTCTATTAGAAGCATAGTAATTTCTATATTGCTACATAAAGTAATAATATCAAAATATAACTTTAAGAAAAAAAATTTAAAAAAATACTATAAACCTATTGACATAGTAGGTAAATAGGTTTATAATCATAGTAACTTAGTAGGTTGAATAATTCAATTTGGATATAAAACAATTTAAAAGTATATAGGAAGGTATGAGCATGCAAAATTATTTTGAAAAGCTTGTCAGAGCAAATTATCGTTTTGGACGAATGTGTAAAAAACAATGAAGTAAATAATAAACAACAAAAATCAAATTAAGAAATTAAATTAAAAATATTACAATATATAAAATTAATAATTAAAAGGAGAAAAAACAATGTCTAATAAATATAAATTTGAAACACTTCAACTTCATGTAGGACAGGAGCAACCAGACTCTGCAACGGACGCTCGTGCTGTGCCTATTTATGCAACTACATCTTATGTTTTTAAGAATTCTGCTCACGCTGCAGCTCGCTTTGGGCTTGAGGATGCAGGTAATATTTATGGTCGTTTGACTAATTCAACTCAAGATGTGTTTGAAAAAAGGATTGCTGCACTAGAAGGTGGTGTGTCAGCATTGGCTTTAGCTTCAGGTGCTGCAGCTATTACATATACGCTACAAGCTCTTGGACAAAATGGCGGTCATTTTGTTTCACAAAAGACTATATATGGTGGAAGCTACAATCTTCTTGCTCATACACTTACAAATTTTGGTATTAAAACTACTTTTGTAGATATACACAATCTTAAAGAGGTTGAAAATGCAATTCAAGATGACACAAGAGCCATATATATTGAGACACTAGGAAATCCCAACAGCGATATACCTGATATTGATGCTCTTGCAGAACTTGCACACAAGTACGGATTGCCACTAGTTGTTGACAATACGTTTGGCACACCATATCTTATACGACCTATTGAACATGGGGCAGACATAGTTGTGCATTCAGCAACAAAATTTATAGGTGGTCATGGAACAACTCTTGGAGGCGTTATTGTAGATAGTGGTAAATTTGATTGGACTGTTTCTGGCAAGTATCCAGCAATAGCAGAACCTAATCCGTCTTATCACAATATTTCTTTTGTAAAAGCGGTTGGACCTGCTGCATTTGTTACATATATAAGAGCAGTACTTCTTCGTGATACAGGTGCAACTATTTCGCCATTTGCAGCATTTTTGCTTTTACAAGGTACAGAAACACTGTCTTTAAGGCTAGAGCGTCATGCAGAGAATACTAAGAGAGTAATTGAATATCTATCAAAACACCCAAAAGTTGAAAAAGTTAATCATCCATCACTTAAGAATCACCCAGATAACGCACTTTATAAAAAGTATTTTCCAAATGGTGGCGGTTCTATCTTTACTTTTGAGATAAAAGGTGGAGTTTCTGAAGCACACAAGTTTATTGATAATTTGGAGATATTTTCATTGCTTGCTAATGTTGCAGATGTAAAAAGTCTTGTAATTCATCCTGCAACAACAACTCATAGTCAACTTACAGACCAAGAACTTAAAGACCAAGGTATCAAGCAAAATACCATTAGGCTTTCCATTGGTACAGAGCATATTGACGATATTATAGCTGACCTTGAAAAGGGTTTTCAGGCAGTAAAATAATTTGGAGGACTAAAATATGTCAAAGATTTATACACAAGCAGACCAATTAATTGGTAGAACTCCACTTTTAGAGTTGACACATATTGAAAAACTATATGACCTTAAGGCAAAGATAATTGCAAAATTAGAACTATTTAATCCAGCAGGCTCAGTCAAAGATAGAATTGCTAAGGCAATGATTGATGAAGCAGAAAAGTCAGGAAAATTAAATGCTGATACAGTGATTATTGAACCTACTTCAGGTAACACTGGCATAGGACTTGCATCCGTTGCTGCTGCAAGAGGATATAAAATAATCATTGTTATGCCTGAGACAATGTCCATTGAACGTAGACAAATAATGAAAGCGTATGGCGCTCAACTTGTACTTACAGAGGGTGCAAAAGGGATGAAAGGTGCAATAGCTAAGGCTAAAGAACTTGCAAGTGAAATACCTAATAGTTTTATACCAGGTCAGTTTATAAATCCTGCTAATCCTATGGCACACTATGTTGCGACAGGTCCAGAAATATATGAAGATACTGATGGAAAAATTGATATTTTTGTTGCAGGCGTAGGCACAGGTGGTACAATAACTGGAGTAGGCGAATATCTTAAATCCAAAAATCCAGCAGTTAAAGTTGTGGCAGTTGAGCCAGCTACTTCTGCTGTTTTGTCCACTGGTGTAGCAGGAGTGCATAAGATACAAGGTATTGGAGCAGGCTTTGTTCCAGATGTGCTTAATACAAAGATTTATGACGAGATAATTTCAGTATCTGATGATAATGCATTTGCTACCAGTAAGTTGATAGGTAAGAGCGAAGGTATACTGGTTGGTATATCTTCTGGAGCGGCAGTTTACGCTGCAATTCAACTAGCAAAAAATCCTGATAATGAAGGAAAAACAATAGTAGTTCTTTTGCCAGACACAGGAGACAGGTATTTATCAACTACTTTATTCAATGATTAAGTTAAAATAAATATAAGTAATAATATAAATTTTTTGTTTGCTAAAAATAAGTGTTTATTAAATAAATTATAAAGGAAGTATAAAATGACAATCTCTACAAAAGGAAGATATGCATTAAGAATAATAATAGACCTTGCTGAAAATGGCAATGGGACATATATCCCTATGAAACAAGTAGCACAAAGACAAAGTCTTTCTTTAAAATATTTGGAGCATATTTTGACCATACTTAAACAAAATAATATAGTTGAAGGACTTCATGGTAAGGGTGGTGGCTACAAGCTAACACGAAATCCAAAAGAGTATACAGTAGGAGAAATTTTGCGGCTTGTTGAAGGAGACCTTGCACCTGTTGCCTGTTTAGAATGTGGTGCTAAACCATGTGAAAATGTGGGACAATGTCGTACAATAAAGATGTGGAAAGACCTGCATAATTTGATTAATGAATATTTTGATAGTATTACTATAAAGGACCTTATGCAAGATGATTTGGATTCTTTACAAAAAGCTGATATGTCATTTTATTCAGCATCATTATAATTTTTATGCGTTCAAAATAAGATTTGTCAAATGATAACTGCAAAAAAAGTAATTTTACAAGTTAATTTCATGTACTACTAATAATAAAAATTATTAAATATGCACACCTAGTTATTAGGTATGCATATTTATTTTTAAATGTTGTAATACGCAATTATTATTGAAAAAATGTATAATTTATGTTATAATAAAAATAGGAGAAATTATAGTGCATATTGTTAAGTCAAAGGGGATTTTATCTGCTAAAAATGGAATGAATTTATATCGTGGTTGCGTACATGGTTGCATTTATTGTGACTCACGTAGTGATTGTTATCAAATGTATCATGATTTTGAAGATATTGAAGTAAAAGGTAATGCGATTGAATTGCTGGAAAATACACTCAGAAAAAAGCGTAAAAAATGTATGATAGGTACCGGCAGTATGACCGACCCGTATATACCATTGGAAAGCAAACTTTGTAATATGCGAAAAGCGTTGGAACTAATTGACAGATATGGTTTTGGAGTTAGCATTATAACTAAGTCGGACTTGATTTTGCGGGATTTGGACTTGCTAAAAAGCATAAATGAGAAAGCAAAATGCGTTGTTCAAATAACTTTGACGACTTTTGACGAAGATTTGTGCAAAAAAATCGAGCCTAATGTTTGTACTACAAAAAGACGTGCGGAAGTTTTAAATATATTGCGAGATAACGATATTCCAACAGTTGTATGGTTGTCGCCAATACTTCCGTTTATCAACGATACCAAACAAAATATAGAGGGCATTTTAAATTATTGCATACAAGCAAAAGTTTATGGTATTATTTGTTTTGGTATGGGGCTTACATTGCGTAACGGAAACAGGGAATATTTTTATAAGCAGCTCGACAAACATTTTCCTAATTTGTCTGCAAAATATAAAAAAATTTACGGCGATAGTTATGTAGTAGGCAGTAAAAATAATGATGAAATTATGAAATATTTTTATTCCGAGTGCAAAAAGTATGGTATAGAGACTAATATAGATAAGCTGTTTGAGTATTGCAGGACTTTTGAGGAAAAAGTACTTTGCGAACAACTCACAATGTTTTAAATAAAAAAATAGCCGTAAATTTACGGCTGTTTTTTTATATCAACAAATTTAATTTAAATGTCTGTGTCGGAAGGCTGTTGGTCAGCGTTATCCTCGATTTGCAATGCGAAATCTTTGTTTTGTTCTTGTGAAATTGGGGTAGTGGAGACTATGTTTAAAGGCTGATTGCTTTCTTCTGTTGTTTCAACAAGCTCCGAATTTGAACTGTAATTATTTTTATTTTCCTTATGTTTTTTTATCAAATATTTTTCGATAACTGCCATTGTAATAATGGCTAAAACTATTAAAACAATGCCAACAATTATTGTGATTATGCCTGCTTTAATATGGCCGTACATACACAGTATCAAAAAGGCTATACAGCAAACTGTAAAGGTAAAAATAAAAGCTATGCTTTTTGTCTTTTCGCCTATTGTGGAAAACTCCCAAGCATTTTTCGGATTTGAAAAATTTGCTGCCTTTCCGTCTTTATCATTGTCAGTGTTAGTATTGCCTTTGGCATCGCCATTTCTTTTAAGTTCAATAATTTTATAAATTGCAATACCTAAAATGCCTATAATCAACAAACAAATAGGTATTATAATAAGTGTGAAGATTTTTAATATTATACCCGCAATAATTAAACCGATTAAAACAAGGATTGCAGCGGTTTCTATTGCAACAAGATTTTTTTTCATAGTTTACTCCTACTATCGATATTTTTTAATAGTACTTTCATATATTAATATAACACAAAATAAATAAAAAATCAATAGCGAAAAAATTATTTAGTAAAAAAAGTGTCGAATAATTTTTATTATGCGTAATGATATTTTTTTCTTTTAGCAATAAAGAAAGAAACGGAAACTATACAAGCGCAAATCTCTGTAGCAAACATAGCCCACCAAATTCCATCTACCCCAAAAATTAATGGAAGTATAAATACAAATGCCACTTGAAATATTAAACCATGTAAAAAAGAAATTATAGCAGAAATAATTCCATTATTAAGTGCTGTAAAAAATCCAGATGAAAAAATATTTATTCCTGAAAAAATAAATGAGAAAGAAAATAGTCTAAAAGCATATACTGTTAATGTATATAATTCTTCATTATATCCAACAAATAATTTAGCAAGTGGAATTGCAAGTGCTTGAGCTAACCCTGATAAGATAATACCGACAATGCTCATAGTTATAACACTTTTTTTGAATAAGCTTTTTAATTCTAAGTGGTTTTCAGAGCCATAATTATATGCTATTATCGGAGCACATCCAATAGTATATCCAATTTCGACTATCACTCCATAAATAGAAGTGATAATCATCATAAATATAGAAGGCAGTACAAATACAATCAATTTTTTAGTTGTAAAATGTTCGGAAATTTTAATTTTCATATTTAACGCCGTTTTTATATTCACAATTATTTTAATTGTTATTAAAACAAACAAATTTTATAATAAAATAAATGGTATGTAAATAAAAAATGCCTCAGTTATTTTTTACAATAACCGAGCGCACTCGACATCTTTTCAACAAAGGACGATTTTCGTCCGACTGCTGCGGCATCAGTTCTCCGATGACCATTTTTAATTTTACAAGCACATTATATAATACATATAAAATATTGCCAACTAATATATCAAAATTAATTATTTAATTTGTTATTGACTAATGTTAGCAATATTGATATAATAAAACTATGAAAATACAAGCTTTAAAATATGATTTTGCAATTTGTAAAATCAAATCAATTACAACAAATTTATTAAATAACAAATTTTGCTTTATTGGAAAGACCGATGAGGAAATATCATTAGTTTGTCCTATTGATGCAATCCCCAATAACATCGATACAGTAAACAGTGGTTGGAAAGCTTTTAGGATTAGTGGGGAATTGGATTTTTCATTAATAGGAATTATTGCCGAAATATCTGCTTTGCTTGCTCAAAATGATATTAGTATTTTTGCAGTGTCTACTTTTAATACCGATTACATTTTGGTTAAATGCGAAAAATTTAATTTGGCTTTAAGCGTACTTGAAAGTGCAGGGTATGAAATTGAATATAAATTTGTTTGACTATAAACGTGATATTAAAAAAGTTTATCTTTTATTGTAACGAAAGTGAAAAAACTAATCAAAAATCGGGGCTATTTGCCCCGATTTGCCTTTTCAAAGTTATTAAAATAATCCGCAATACATTAGCATTCCAAGCCCGCCTGAGAAGATAATCAAGATTATCGGAGAAAGAGATTTCTTCCTAATTAGCTTATATGCAACGGCAATAATTACAACAACTGTAAAAATCACTAAGCCTTTCCAATCAAAAGAAAATACGCTTTCAATAGTCTTAATACCAAATACTGTGCTGATAAACATTGTAACAAAAGTTGCAAATATCATTCCAACTATAGTTGGGCGAATACCATTTAAAGTTGCTTTTACGCCTGCAAATTTCATTAAATTTTTGGCAAGGGAAGCAATAATCAATATTATAACAAATGACGGAAGAACTATTCCAAGCGTTGCAATAAACGAGCCTAAAATACCTCCTTGTGACGAGCCTATAAAGGTTGCCATATTTATTGCGATTGGTCCCGGTGTAGATTCCGACACTGCAATAAAGTTCAATATTTGTTCCTGTGAAAGCCAGCCTTTAGTTACAACTGTTTCCTGAATTAGCGGAATCATTCCGTATCCGCCACCAAAAGATACAACACCTATTTTAAGGAAGTTTAAAAATAATTCTAAGTAAATCATTTTGCACCTCCTTTATTATCGTTATCCGAAAGGTCGGAACAATCGCTTTCATTTAAAGTAACATTTTCAGGGGATACACTATTTTCATTTTTAATTTCGTTATTATCACAAACTTGCTCAGCATTTATTTCAGTTGTTTCAATATTTGCACTAGCATTTGCTTGTTCATCTGTATTTATGCAAGTTGAATTTGAGTTTTCATCTAAAGCGATTTCACTGTTATTTGCAGAAGCTTTTTTCAATTTCATTTTATCTTTAAAGTATCCGACAGAGTAGATGAACAAACCGATAGCACCGCTAATTAAAATATAAAATATCGAGGAAAATTTGGCATTAAATATACTTACTAAAATCATTGCCGCGAAAGTAGCAATAAATAATAACAAATTAAATATCGATTTTTTAAGTTTTTTTGCCATTTTTATGCCTGCACAAAGTATCAAAAACACTGCGCATACTTGTATACCTTTGAATGCTGCGGCTACATAAGTGTTTTCCAAAAAAGCATTGAAAAATAATGATATTACAAAAATAATTATAAAGGACGGCAAGCACATCGCAGTTGTTGCAACAAATGAACCAAGAATTTTTTCAGTTTTGTATCCGATATAAGTAGAGCAGTTTATCGCAACGGGACCGGGGGTAGATTCTGCAATGGTAACTAAGTCGAAAAATTCGTCATTGTCAAGCCATTTTTTTTTGGCAACAAACTCGTTCTCTAGCAAATGAATCATAGCATATCCGCCGCCAAATGTAAAAAGTCCTATTTTAAACATAGTCCAAAATAAAATGAGTAAAGATTTGCATTTTCTTTTAAATTTTGCCCCTAAATCTGAGTTGTTGGATTGAGTTTTTTTCACAAGCAAAACCTCTTTTAAATATTTTCAATTTATTATAACAAAAGTGGGTATTTATGTCAATTTTATTTATAACTATTTGAGATATATAATAAAAAATTTCTATTGTTTGCAAAATAAAAAAGTGCTATTTTTAAATAGCACTTTAATTATATGTTAAATTATTGCTCGTTATTTTCGTTTATGAATTTCTCAAAAATATAACCATAAGTTTCTTTAGAATTATAATTTTCATAAACAGAGCGAATTACATCAACTTCTTCAGGTTTATTGTATTTTTCTGCATTTTTACCAAGTGCCATTGCACAGCAAGCAATTAGGTAATCGTTATGAGCATCGCTTTCTTCAATAGCAGATAATTCAATCAATTTGTTGTGAAGTAATTCGATATCTCCTTCTTCAGCAACAGATTGCATTTGTTCAAAAGCATAACCATTTGGCTCGATATTGATAAAGTAAATAGCAGCCTCTCTGTCGTAAGAAGAAACGATTTCTTCTTGAGTTAACATATCTGCCAAATTGAATTCGTATCTAGCTTGGAAATCAGCTGGCTTTGCAATAAAGTTGATACTTTTTTCAAATCCGTGAGTGACAAAAATCAATTTAAAATTGTCTTCGCTCATAATTTCTTTAGTATCGTTGTTAATACCTGTATTTAAGTCGATTGACATAAGTAATGTTGATTTTGTATTGTAATATACAGATACATTTACAGGGCTGAAAATTGTTAAATTAATTAATTTTTTTTCTGCAATATTTTGCTCTTGTGTATTCATATATAAAATCTCCTTTCCCCCATAGGGATAAATTAATACTATAATTATACATATTTTGCTCGCAAATGTCAATACTTTAAAGTAAATTAATATAATCTAATAATTATTATTTTGTTGTTTTGTGTATAGGGTAGTGGTAGTATAAAAATATTTATAAACAAGATTATCTTTATTATATAGTATTTTACAAGAGTTATTTTAGCTTTAATTAGTTATCAATGTTTTATAAATCCTGTTATTTACTATACATTAGCATAATGTTTGTATTAATTAAGTATTTTTATTTTTCCAAATGGTATTATATCAATAAAAAAGTTAATAAATAGTGTGGTAAAAAGCTTGATTTGCTTGTGTTTTTAGGAAATTTATAACTAAAAAAATAATTTTAAAAAAATTTTGAAAAAACTCTTGACAAATATAAAATTATATTGTATTATAAATAAGTCGTAAGGCTAAAAGCCAAATGACACGATGGCGACGGGGTGTAGCGCAGTTTGGTAGCGCACGTGGTTTGGGACCATGGGGCCGGGAGTTCGAGTCTCTTCACCCCGACCAAATATTGCTCGTGGGCCATTAGCTCAGTTGGTTAGAGCAATCGGCTCATAACCGATCGGTCCAAGGTTCGAGTCCTTGATGGCCCACCAATATATTTAAACCATTTTATGTGGTCCGGTAGTTCAGTTGGTTAGAACGCTAGCCTGTCACGCTAGAGGTCGAGAGTTCGAGTCTCTTCCGGATCGCCATTTTTTTAAGCCTCGGTAGCTCAGTCGGTAGAGCAAGGGACTGAAAATCCCTGTGTCGATGGTTCGATTCCGTCCCGAGGCACCAATCAATAGATTGGAAATAAGTTGTTGATTTTATTAATTAAAATTGGCAAAAACACATGAAAATGTGCTGGTGTAGCTCAATTGGCAGAGCAGCTGATTTGTAATCAGCAGGTTGTTGGTTCGATTCCGATCACCAGCTCCATTTATATGGGCAGGTTCCCGAGTGGCCAAAGGGAACGGACTGTAAATCCGTCAGCAGCGCTTTCGGTGGTTCGAATCCACCCCTGCCCACCAAATCACTAGGCGAGTAGTCTAGTGGTTTTTTTATGCCATTTTTAGCCTTAGTCTTAAAGTCCTATTTTTTACCTAAATTTTAGCCTAAAATACCACTTATTTAATTATGGTAACAAAGTGTAACATTTACCCCACTTATTTCTATATTATCAAGACAGAAAAACAAAAAATGCGTGCGTGCGTGCGCGCTGGCAAGTGCGCGTACGTGTATTAATTACGGGTGTGCGTGTGTATATGCGCGCGTACATGCACATTATTTTAGCAAAATTTTAAATCTGGCTTTTGTAAAAATTCAAAATAGCAAGCAAAAAACGGGGGTAAACCTCCCGTTTTTTTTGCTTACTATTTTAAATCAAGTATGTCTGCTGACAACATTTTAGTTAAATGGTTTTCAAGTTCAAACTCAGTACAACCGCAGACTTTACAAGCCATATTTTTTAATTTATCTTCGCTAGTTTCGTTTAATAATGCCTCTACTTGCTGATTAACTCGATAAAGTACACCCCAAGAAGATATAAAACGTCTATTATTTGTAACTTTAAACAATTCACGTAATTGTTCATCCGGGATATTTAACCAATCTAGTTTAGTCATGTACTTAAATGTTTCAACTACAGCGGATACAATATCTCCCTTATACCCCTTAAGTCCTCGTATATCAACACTCCCGACTTTGTCAGTTGTACCATAAGCAAGAGCAGAGCAATATTCCCAAAGTTTTCTATAATCATTGTATTGGTAGACTTTTTCTTCAGTCTTTAAAAGCACTATACTATGTATATGAGGATGCCATATTCCAGAGTTTTCGCCTATTTTAATCTCAAGAGATTTTATACCCCCGTCATTAAGGCGACGAAACTCTTTCTTAGAACGTTTATCGTCATGTGTCATTATTCGCCAACTTTTCATTAACTTATTAAGTATGTAGTCAAGGTCCTTATGGTCTTTTATTGTAAAATTTAACATAAAAAGTTTATATCCATTGCTAGAATATTGCTCAAGCAACGGGACCAACTTGCAAAGCCATGCCAATGCCCTAAGTTTAGCGCAAACAGCACAATATCTTGATTTACAATAACTTGAGCCAGCATAATATTTAGCGCCACAACCGGAACAAGTCGCAATGCAACTTGTTTTCGAACAATTCTCAATATTAAATGCAAGTTTATCCTGTTCAACAGCCTTTAACTTAGGCACTATGTATTTTTCATTATAATATATGCGCTTTTTTAAATCTTCATACTTTAACATATTTTGTCTGCTTCTCGACGTTGAAATTCGTCAATTACATGTGTATATATTCTTGCTGTAGTATCAATGCTGGTATGTCCCAACCACTTTTGTACAACGCGAATACTGACACCACTTTCAAGACATATTGTCGCAAAAGTATGTCTTAAATCATGTAGTTTATGCTTAGGACAATACTTTTTAAATTGTTTAGAAACATAATCTGGAGAGTAGTTAAAAACCTTATTTGTTGTCGCACTGTGCGACAACTTTTTCATTATCTCAAGCAAAGGTTTTGACATTGGCAACACTCTTTCGCTTGCTTCAGTTTTTGTACCGGGAATAATAATTTTTTTGCCTGCAAAATCTATATCGTCCCAAGTCAAAGATAATGCCTCTGAACGTCTACAACCGCTATAAATGTAAAATTCGAACAATAACCTTAAAGTAGGTTGCTGTACCTTTTCAAGCAATTTAGCCCGTTCTACGGCGTTTAAAGCACGTCCTTTACGTTGTCTATGTTTTATGCTATCCAAATTAGTTATGGGGTTAAAATCAATTATATTACGTTTTACAGCCCTATCTAAAGCCTCATTAATGACTTGATAAGTGTATTGTCGCATACGCATTGCTTTAACGTCATATATCATTTTTTCCAAGTCTTGGTCTGTTATTTTTACAAGGGGAGTGTTGTATAAAAATATAGGCACGTGACACCTAATCACTATGCCTATATTTCTTAGAGTACTAGGCTTAACTCTCTTACTTTTGTACTCGTAAAAATCTTTCAACCACTCTTTAAATAAAATTTGGTTGTTCATTGATACACCTCTTAAAATGGCATATCGTCGTCTTCAACTTCTTTAAGTTCGCTAACACTTGGAGTTTTATTTTCTGTTGATTTATCAGTAGAATCATTTTCACTTTTAGGAGTCAAAAAATCAACTTCGTCTGCCTGCAAATCTACAGCGATACGTTTGATACCATCTTTATCGTCATATTTTCGTATTTGCAATGAGCCGCATATTCCGACAAGATTTCCTTTTGCTAAAAATTTATTGCAATTTATTGCAGTTTCTCTCCAAACTGTCACAGGAAAAAAATCAGTTTCTTCTCGGTTAAATCTTCGATTTACTGCTACAGTGAAAGTGCAAACTTGCACGTCGCCATTAATGACCTTAAGTTGCGGGTCGGCAGTTAATCTGCCAATGATTTCAATTTTGTTCATATATATTTCCTTTCCCCTTTTGCTCAATGGGGGCGAGCATTTTATTTGTTTTCGATTTTATTTTGTTGTTCTGCAGATTTCTCTTGAGCCTTAAGTATTGCTTGAAGTTCATTTTCAAACAATGGTCTAATACCGGAAAAACTTATCTTAAGTTTGTCAAAAAAACCTAATTTATAGCCTTGTAATTCCAAGTAAAGTAGGTTATAAATATCTACCTCTTTTAACTTTTTCTTAAGATTTTCAAAAATAATTCGGTCCACATAGTTTAAATACTTTTTTGGTACAAAATCTGCGGTATTCAAAGTGTGCATCCATGTCGCAAAATGCTTGTCCAACGTTTCATTAATTAAATCGTTTTTATGAAAAATCATTTATTTAAACTCCTTTTTTGATAAAAATTGTCCGGCAATTCGTCGTCATTGTTTTTCAAATACTCAATATATCCGTCCAAAGTTTCTTCCGTTTGAGAAGAAAACAAATAGTCTATATCTTCCTCAAAATGTCCTTGATAAAATTTAGGCTTGCAGCATGTACTTTCGTAACACTCAAAAACGTTATAATTTGCTGTTACAATTAATTGTTCATAACACGCACTGTCTTTTTTACCACTCGAAATATATCGCTCATATAATGCATTATTATCAATATGCCTAATGGTCCAAGTCAGAGCTGTAATATTACCATTTTTATCGTACTTTTTCTTAAGATTAATAATTTCTATAAAGTGAGATAATTCTCGAATATTAACGTCTATTAAACCCGGACGTTGAGTATCAAGAAATATATCTAAATAATTGTGGCCGTGCTGTTCATACCAACGGCTTTGCCAATCAGGGAAGTACTGCGACATTCTGCTATTTAAGTACTTTTGTGCTTCTGTAATACCTATCACTTCATAAGGCAAGTTAAAATGAGTTTCAACCCATTTATTTTTAAAACCTAACTTGTACGGGTTTATTATTCGGCTATGACGAGTAGAGTATCTGAACTTATACCCGGTAACTCCGTAATTACTAGATACACAATGTTGCGGTATTGTTTTAATAAATTCAAAGCCGTTGACTTGCTTTTGTCTTATCTCTTGTTGCATTTTGTAATTACGAGCATTATCAAACATATAAGTATTTAACACGTGAGTTAAAAAACACGTTTTACCGGTCCTTGGTGGAGCAAAGATTATACAAATCACGCAGTGCCACCACCTTTACATTTATTTACTATCCAAACAATACCTTTTATTGGCAAAGAAATTATCCAAACTAAAGCATTAAATAACCATTTAATTAGTTTTCCTATTGCTTTAAATACTACTTTAAGGGCTTGTCCAACAACAGGGAATATAAGCCCTAATACAGGCAATAAAATTGCTAAAAATATCAACACAATAATTAATATAAATGCCCAAACAGGTATACCACTCTTATCGACAAGCCAACCGAAAACATCCCACTTATTTGATTGACCACCATCTGGAACATTATCGCTGGTTATTTTATTTGAAACAGCTCCTAAATCATAAAGACGTCCGTTTGTAACAAATTTCAACCTTAAAATAGAGACATTCTCAATTTTGGTATAAGTTTCAGAACAACCAGCCATTCCACTATTAACAAAATTATATTTTGTTTCAACAAATCGCAATACCCATTTTGTTTTGCCCACTTGGTCTTTAGCATTTTGCGTTAAATTATTGTCTTTATCATTGATAAAATCTTCGCTTTTTGAAATACGATTCCATGTAAATTTTTCAGCAAAAACTCCATAATCTAATGTTTCGCCTTTTTCAATATAAGTAACAGTTTTTTTCGTTTCTTCGGGTTTGCTTAAAGGCTTTTCGCCGTCATTAATAGTGCCTGTGTCTTTTCTAAAATCTTGAAAAGTGTAATAAACATCTGCTTCCATTAAAAAATCAATCTGTTTATCAGTATCAAAAGCAATAAAATGTGAGTTGCAAGATTCTGCCCATAAGTAAAAACCATTGCTATAAGTTAAAAAACCTACATAAGGATTTACTATTTCTATAGTTTCCACAAATTCATGAGTATATGTAACTTTTCCGTCAACAGTAGAAGCTTTATATAATTTTCCAACAGCATAAGCAATACCATTAATTGTATTGTCATTGCCACTTGGGTCGTCTAAATCTTCATTCCAAGCACGATAAATTGAAGTTATGTTATAGTATCTATAGTCTGTATCAGTAACTACAACGTCCATGACTTTATACTTGCAAAAAACGCCTTCTTGACTTAACAATTCCAAATTATATAAATTTGTGCCAGCAACATTTTTAGACAATGACATATTCACACAAGTTGCTACTAAATAATGAGTTCGCTGGCAAGGCTGAAATGTATATATAAGTAATTCTTTAGCAGTACTTTCTGCAATTTGAATAATTTGAATTGAGTAGTCATCCGACTTGTCTAGATAGTCTGACACTTTAAAATTAGGGTCTTTTTGTAAATCAGTTAAAACGTTTGTGCTATTGGAAGTTTCTGCATAAACTTTAGATAATATTAAGCTAAAAACATTAAACGCTATTGCTAATATCAAAACGATAATTAATGCAATAGTATAATTTTTATATTTCATTTTATTTTGCATTTTACAACTCCTTTAATACATAATTAATATTACAGCTCGCATTTATATCTGGATTAGTATTACTTGTAATTTTCAAAGTTAAAGGTACTCTAAAGCCTTTTTTACATATAACTTTTGCAGTTGTCTCACTTGTACGTTCAACAATAATATAATTATTTGTATCATTTGTTATCGTTGGGTCACACCAAAATATATCCCAATATAAACTTTTATCTTCTAAATTATCACTCAATATCGATGCAGAAAAGATATAAGCACAAATTGTATCATTAGGAATATTATTTGCTTTATATGCTTCACTTGGTATCAAAGTATATTGAATTTCAATATTGTTATTCGATATGTTATCAATACTCAAATTAGAGGTATAATCAACGTCAATATTTACGTCTGAAGAATCTTCAGTACAAGAAACACAAAAAATAAAAACAAATACTATTAAAATCAATATAAAAAATAATTTTTTCATAATTACTCCTAAAAAATTAAAGGACGTATAATAACTTTAAATCAATGTATTAAGGAAACAAACAAAATGAAAATACATAATTATACGTCCTAATTGTAGCAGATTGTTTTTTACAAGGACTGCCAACGCCTTTTATGGGGAAGAAATATTAAATTACTATATTTGGTGGTAAATCTACATTTACATTGAATACATTTAAAGAAGACTCATTATATCCAAATTGAATACTTGTAGTATAAACAATATCAGCGGCGGTATATGTTAACGTATATTCCATTACACCAACTCCGTTTTGAGCACATTGTTTAAGTCTTTCAACAAATTCTTCTACATTCGACAAATTTAAATTCATAAAATTAAAAGTTATTACTGTTAAAAAATCCTCAAGAGGAGCATGAGTATCCACATAAGATTTAAAATAATGTAAGTTTATTTTGCCATTTTCTCTCAGTCCTTTAAGAGTATAATATAAAAAACAAGCAGCTTCTACATATCTATTTTTTTTATCTTCAGATGAAATATTCTGATAAACTAAATCATATTCTGCAATTACTTCGTCAATATAATCAATGTAAAAAACTCCATTTATATATCCATCTTCTGTATATGAACGAGCTTCTATAAGCTTTAATACAAAAGACTTAATTTCTTCTGTCAATGGTAATAAATCATAAATTGATGCACCATTAGAAAAAGCAAATTTATTTTCGCTATTAACATTACCATATATTTGGTCTTGACCATATCCAAAAGTATCTGTAAATTTACCTACAACTTCACATTCATAATCAACATTTAAAGTGTAATTTTCAGAATATACCGGTTCATAATAAACATAGCATGGTACATTAGCATGAATAAAATTTATACTATGTAAACTTATATTACTAAATTCAGTTTCGCCAATTCTATAATTAATAAATTTAACTTTTTTAATATAATCAACTACACAAAAAGCTTTTTTAGTTTTATCTAAATTAGATGTTGCTACAATATTAATTTTCTCGGCAAAGTCTTTATGACATGTTAAAATTACAGCTTCGCCACTCTGAGTAGTTGTAGTATTTAAAGTTAAATAATCGGAAACATTTTTACCATTACTCCAATCAGATTCTTTTTGCCATGATACAAACCAATCTATTTGCATATTACGTGTTTGGTTTGATTGAAGTGTAGCAGTTAATGTATATCCTGCATCAGCTTCAGCCGAAATATTATTACTTTCGAAATCTTCAGCTGCTATAGCTGAACTTACAACAGAAATGCCTTTGTTGATACTTGGGTTTACATAAGCACCAGCGAAAAATTTATCTTGTTTATTGTCTTGGTCATTTTTACCCCAATTAAACGGATTAAACTTATCCCAATTTGTAAACCAATTAGAATAATGGGCTACAAGACCAAAACCTGTAGATAAAATTAAGATTAAAACAAGTATTATCGCTATGATTTTAATTTTTTTGTTACTCATATCTGTTACTCCTTACTCTGCATAATTATAAATAATTTTTGTTGTTTCGTCTGACATAATCTCTTCAAATATATAGTCAGTAAGAGGACAGCCGGTGTCAGAAATTATTACATCTGAAAAATATAATTCTAAAGTTAATTCTCCTGCATAATCTTCAATAGTTTCATTTAAATATAATGACTTACAATAAAAATTCACATCAATTTCTTGAAAAGGGGTAATTTCATCATTAGGCAATGATATTGCTAATGTCATAGAATCATATATCAAAAATGGATAAATCTTTTCATATAAATTATCTGAAAATGAATACTGAATTTTTTGATTTTCAATAACAAAATAGCAATTTCCGCTCGGAACATTAACATTAGTACCATTTAATATATCTGAAAGAAGGTTATCTCTTTTACATTTAAATACAAAAGTAGATTCAGCAGTAATGTCTTTATTGTCTTTTAATTTTTCAATTTCTTTATCAAAAATATAATTAAAATCAGTAGTATCAGCAAAAATTAGATTATTGGTCGTATTTGACAAAAGCATACTATTGACAGGTATTTCAAAAGTTCCATATTTTTCACTAACAATAGTTTTGCTTACAAGTTCTTTTGCAACAACATTTGAATTATCTTCATTGTTTGGCTTTTCAGGCTCGACTATATCTTGTAGAGGAACGTCTGCTGTAGGTTTATGAATTAAATCGTACATTAAACCATGAAAAAAATAACTAATTGTTAAAACTACTGCTATAATCAACAAAAAAACTACTATTTTTATTGCTATTATTTTTGCCTTGCTCATTTTTTATCACCTTTTTTAGACTCTTTTTTTCGTTGCTTTTTAATCTCTGCTACAGAATGTTTTAACTTATTTTTATAGTCAGGATTTTCTTCTTTAAATTTACGGGCATTATATGCTTTTGCATTATCGTTTTGTGCCTTTAAATATCCCGCTCGATATGCTTTTTGATTTTTTGATAATTCTTGGCCATTAATATTTGTGCCATTCTTTAAATCATTTGCATACATTGCACCACGTTCTGATGGGTCATAAATTGTTACTTCTTTACCGTTTTTTGTTTTGAATGAAAACATTGCTCATTCCTCCTAAAAATTAATTTTTATTACCAAAGTGTCTGATAACTCAGATAACTTTTGATTTTTTCAATTTGATTTTTATTTAAACTTAATGTATTGCCTTCATAATCTCCTGCAACAAAAAATACATTACCAACTATAACGTCGTATCTTGCAGGCTCGTAAAAATTAAAAGGTAAGTTATCCAATTTGCCGGTATCATTACATACCATATAAATCATATCTTCCATAAGTGGTACACGGACCATATCAAATAATCCACCAACAATTTTTTGAAATTCCTCAATATCATGTTTAATTAATTTAACTTCGGGGGCTTTGCCTGGTTCTTTCACAACAATATTTAAAACTGTTTCCATTTTTATTGCTCCTTAAATGTTAAGCGACTTTAAAAGTTTATCGTCAAAAATATCTCGATAAAGTGGGTTAATTTCTACTTTGTCAGTTATATCCTCACCAGTACTACAAATAATTACTTTTGTTCGTGCTTTTGAAAAATGATAAAAATCTATAATAGATTTTGGACCGTGTTTAAAATCTTTTAATGGACCACATTCATAAACCTCAATATTCTTGCCATTCCACCATAATACGGCAGTAAAGTCTTTGCCATAATCTTTATTACCATTTGCTAAACATTGAGCAAAATCTGTCTTGATATAATCGTTATATTCCTTAACGCATTTTTTGATTTGCTCTTGCAGTTCTATTTCTTTGTCTTTCCAATTAAATTCCATTTGTTTGTTTGCTCCTTTTTGTTTAAAAATATTTATACCTATTAGGTATACTATAATAGTAACATACCCAATAGGTATAAGTCAAGATTTTTTTTATACCTATCGGGTAAAATTTTTACAAAAGAGGAGCAATATGATAAGTTTAATTCAAATACAAAAAAAAATTGCAGAAGCAATAAAACAAAGTGGTTTAACTCAACAACAAATATCTCAAGCATTAGGAATTAATCAAACACAAATATCTTGTTATGTACATGGAAAAAAAATGCCTGCTTTAGACACGCTAGCAAACTTATGCGCTATTTTAGACTTAGACGCTAACGAAATTCTTTGTTTAAATGATTACAACAATAGAGCAGTACATATATCAAATAGCTTTAATAACGTTTCTAATTCTAACATAAAGGTAGGTAAATGATATGAAAAAAATTTTAAATATATTTATACTTTTAATAATGTCTATTTGCCTATGTTTATTAACAAGCTGTACATTGCCTAAAGGTAAATACTTTGTTGAAGATAATTATATTATTGCTACAGCAAATTTAACAGGCATTTCTACAAATACTGATACAGGAAAAATCGAATATTATATGATTGATATTTGTCACGACTCTGATATAAAATTAAATGCTATAAAATATAAATGTGATTTATATTTAGACGGAAAAATAATTGAAACATTTGAAAATGAAGTACCTATGAATGGTTTATACTCAAAATATATACCTTTACAAACAACAAAAGAATATGACCACGCAAAAGTAATTTGTACAGGATGGTCTGATGAAAACCCAGAAAATTTTGTAAAATTAAAAGCAAAAAAAACTAATGAGATGCGTAATTGTAAACATAATAATTTAATTTCTGCAAAAATTACTTCACATAAAACAAATAGCAAAAATGACTATATAACTATTTATTTTAGTTCAACTTCTGCTTATGGCGATTTTAGATTTTTTTATGAGGAATATAAAGAAATAAATTTTACAAATGTTAAAGTTTGCACTGATTGTGGTTTTTATGTTTCGTCAAATTAATAAAACAAAGGGGCTAGTGAATTAGTCCCTTTTTTACTCCCGCAGTCGTCGCGCTGCGACTTCCTTTGGGCTCGGCTATCGGGTTGATTTGTAGGTCCTTGCTGGTCCTACCGCCTATGAGCATTTGCACAAATTCCACCTGTATAAAGCCCCAAGGGGCGGGGAATTTGTGTCACGAGAAAAGTTTTTTATTCCTAATAAAGAAATAGTATGGTCGCTTTGCGTTATTGGTTACACATTTTATTTGCTTGATTTGTAATCAGCAGGTTGTTGGTTCGATTCCGATCACCAGCTCCATTTATATGGGCAGGTTCCCGAGTGGCCAAAGGGAACGGACTGTAAATCCGTCAGCAGCGCTTTCGGTGGTTCGAATCCACCCCTGCCCACCAAATCACTAGGCAAGTAGTCTAGTGGTTTTTTTATGCCATTTTTGATTTGTAATTGTGTCGTGATAAGCCGTAGAAATGCCATTGAAAACCAGCATTTTGCTTCGAATTTTGGTATAGCAAAAAAAACATCTGCATGCTTTGTTTAGTTAATTTGATTTTTTTGTTTAACTGTGTTAAAATATTTATATGAATGAATTTGATACAGGATTACCTTCACGTAAAGCAGCGGAAGAGTTGTTAAAAGAAGCTGAAACACACAATATAGGGCTATGGAGCAACCATAGTCGTTATGTTGCTATTTGCGCTCAAAAAATTGCCGATGCATGTGGTATGGATAGCGAAAAAGCGTATGTATTGGGATTATTGCATGATATAGGTAGAAAGTTTGGGACGCGCCATTTGGGGCATGTTTATGACGGGTATAAATATATGTTGAAATTAGGATATTTTCAAGTCGCAAGAATATGCTTGACACATTCGTTCGGCATTAAGGATATGCACTCATATATAGGAAATTTCGATATTTCTTTAGATGAACAAAAAGAACTTGAAAATGAACTTTTGACGTTGGAGTATGACGATTATGACAAGCTGATTCAACTTTGTGATGCTTTGGGGACTGCTGACGGAGTGGTTGAGATAGAATTACGTATGCAAGACGTGAAAAATCGATATGGTTATTATCCACATGATAAATGGGATAAAAATATAGAATTAAAAGAGTATTTTGAAAAAATAGCTAATAAAAATATTTATAGTATAGTATTTGATTAGTAGTTGTTTTGTAATATCTTGGATACATAATTTTAAAAAGTATGGGCTAAAAGTTTGTACTTTTTATTTTTTGTCATTTACATGTGAAAAGTGTGTATGTCAAAGATTTTATATATTGCATTTAAGGTTTTTGTATGGTATAATATAAAAAGCGGAGCAAAATTAAAATGAGTAAAAAATTATCGGAAATGTCGCTTGAAGAGCTATGGCAATTATTCCCCATTTTTTTAGAAAACCATAAAACATATTGGGTTGATTGGTACAATGAGGAAGTGAAAAATTTAAAAAATATTTTGCCACAAGCTATTGATTTTTATCATATCGGCAGTACTGCCATAAGCGGTATTATGGCTAAACCAATAATCGATATTATAGTGGCAGTTGACACTTGCAATCAAATGAGCCAGGTTACAAATATTTTGAAAGAGAATGGGTATATAATTATGTCCGAAAAAGATAATCGGATGGCACTGAACAAAGGATATACAGAAAGTGGCTTTGCTGAAAAAGTATACCATATTCATTTACGATTAAAGGGTGATATTGACGAGGTTTATTTTAAAAATTATTTAATCGATAATCCCGACATTGCAAAAGAGTATGAAGAATTGAAAATAAAGCTATGGAAAAAATATGAATTGACAGAGATGCTTATACTAACGCTAAAACAGAGTTTGTGCAAAAGTATACAAAATTAGCAAAATTAAAATAAATGTTGATATAAATTGGAGTTAATTATGATTGATATTAAACCTACGAGAGAAGAAATGTTTGCCTTGATTGGGGAGAATCTATACGATATTTGGAATAAGTTATGTGCTTTAATCAATGAAAACTACGATATGGAGTGTGTATGGAATAAAGGCGGTAAGGCTTGGGATTATGAGTATAAATATCGTCGAGGCGGTAAAACGCTTTGTGCACTTTATGCAAAAGAAAATTGCTTAGGTTTTATGGTTATTTTAGGGAAAGACGAACGTGCAAAATTTGAAGAAAGTAGAACTAATTATTCAAAAGAAGTTCAAGAAATATATGACAATACCCACACTTACCACGATGGGAAATGGATAATGTTTGAGCCAACGGACACTTCATTGTTTAATGATTTTGTTAGACTGTTGAGCATTAAAAGAAAACCTAATAAAAAGTAATTTTCCTTAATTAATAAAAGTAGAATATGGATAATAAAACAGTTCAAAAATAGCAAAATCTACAATGTGTTATTTGCAAAACAAAATAAAAGTAGGCACAATAAAAATAAAGGAGTAAAATGGATAAAAACATAATAGGTAAAACTGTGACGGTTATTGTGGATAGACCGCTTAAAACGTGTCATCCGAATTATCCTGAAATTGTTTACAAGGTTAATTATGGATACATTAAGGGGATATTCGCACCTGACGGAGAAGAACAGGATGCATATATTTTAGGAGTAAATATGCCTGTTAGGCGATTTACAGGTAAAGTTATTGCTATTGTACGAAGAATAAATGATATAGAAGATAAACTTATTGTTGTTCCCGATAACGTGACATTTTCAAAACAAGAAATTATGGAGCAAATAAGTTTTCAAGAAAAATATTTTGTTAGTGAAATCGAAATGTAGTTTTATAAGGATTATTGAAAATAATTTGATATTATGTTATAAATTTTTTAATATTTAACATTCATATTATAATAAAAAAATATTTATTTATGTGTTTATATGAGTAATATTGAGAGATGGGAAGAAGTTTTGCAAACTTTAAAAGATAGAAATGGTAAATATTTAACAGCGAAAACAAGTGGCGGAGATATATCGCAGGCAATAAGGAAAAAGACTTTTGATAATGGTCAAAAACCGTATGCAGTTATTGTTTCATGTTCGGATTCTCGCGTAATACCGGAAAGCATATTTAATGCGGGTATTGGGGAGTTGTTTGTAATTCGCGTTGTGGGGAATGTTGTGGACGAAATAGTGCTTTCGAGTGTTGATTATGCGGTTTCTCATTTAAAAGCACCGCTTGTTGTAGTTTTGGGTCATACAGGTTGCGGTGCTATAAACAGTGCAATCAATGGTAATGCTAGTGGTATGATAAAAACTACAATAGACAAAATATATAAAATAATCGGCGAAATCAAGTATGATTACCTTGCTACTTGTAAAAATGTTATTTTTGGTGTTAATGAAATAAAAACAGCATTATGTATTCAAAATTCGCATTTAAAAGTTATAGGTGCCGTTTATCACAGCGATATTGGCACAGTAGATTTTGATATAGTATAAATTAATGGTATTTAATTATTTTAAAAAATTATTAGATTTCAAATACTCCAAAAATGAGGTGCAGCCGTCTAGGATGTCGTTGTAGGTTGTTTCGAAGTCGCGGGTGTACCAAGGGTCTGCGACATCGCGTGGATTGGAGGTAAAATCACATAGTTTGAAAACCTTATTTTTATCTACCCCATTTATTCGCATGATATCTTGATAGTTTTCGCTATCCATAACAAGAATAAAATCGCTACTAGCAAGCTCTTGCTTGCTTATTCTTTTTGCTGTATGGCTACCATTAATATTGTGTTTTGATAGAATTTGTTGTGCTAAATAGTAAATTGGATTTCCTGTCTCGTAATTAGAAGTAGCAGAAGATGTTATTTCAAATTTATCCGATAAACCTTGTTTTTCAAGCATATTTTTAAAAATAAGTTCTGCCATTGGCGAACGGCAGATATTTCCAAGGCATACAAATGTGATTTTAAGCATACAAACTCCTAATTATATTATTTGCAAAAATAGTATACCATTATAAAAAGAAAAAATCAAATATTGCAAGGTTAATATTTCTAAATAATTAACTTTACATATTCCTGCATATGTTGTATAATTTAAAATAAAGGATGAAATGATAGAAAATGTATGATTTAAATATAGAATTTTTAGAAAAATATAAAAAACTTGAAAAGTTGCTTAATGAAATGTATTCATCAGCTAGAGGTGTTAATGATTATATTTTAGATATGGAAAAATTTAATTATGATTATGCCGTAAATAAAATTAATAATTGGGACGAAACATATAAAAATTTAAAACATTCAAGATGGATGCGGAATCAACTTGCGCATGATGTTCCAATTTATTCTGAATTATGTGAGCAGTCGGACGTTAATTGGATAGATGAATTTTATTGTGATTTATTTAATTATAAAGATCCATTAGCACTTTTTTATAAAATCAAACGTGAGAATTCTAATTCAATCAAGAATAATGTGGCAAAAGAAAATGATGAGTTTAAAAAAGAAGATAAATCTTTTTTTGAAAAAATTATAGAAAAAATAAAAAAATTAATAAAATTATAATGATAATTTAACTTTTATAAAGCAGGATTAACGATATAGGTGCGATGTGATAAATATAAAAAATTGGATAGAAATATTTGTAAATAGGTTGGAAGAAACATTTAAAAAACGTATTTGGTTTGTGGGGTTGCAAGGCAGTTATGCAAGAAATGAAGCAAATGAAAATAGTGATATAGATATTGTTGTGATTTTGGATAAAGTTGATATACAAGATTTGATAATTTATAGGGGAATGTTGGATAAATTGCCCAACCGAGATTTAATATGCGGATTTGTATCGGGCAAACAAGAACTCATGAATTGGTCTGCTGCCGACTTGTTTCAATTTTATTACGATACATTGCCTATTATCGGCTCACTTGATGTATTGTTGAATAAAATTACTAAAAGTGATATAAAAAATGCAATTAAAAGCGGGGCATGCAATATTTATCATACTGTAGTTCACAATTTTGTTCACGAAAAAAGCGAGGAAATATTAAAAAATATCTATAAATCTGCCAAGTTTGTTATTCAAGCGATATATTTTTATCAAACAGGGAAATATGTGAAAGATACCTTACAACTACTTGAAGTTGTGGAAATGTCTGAAAAAATTATTTTGCAAAATTATATTAATATAAAAATAAATGGACAAGTAGATTTTGAACTAATGTGTAAAGACATATTTGCTTGGGCGAAGGAAATCATAAAAAATTATTAATGGCTTGATGAATATTCTTTAAATATTGATTTTTAGTAAATTTGTAAAACAAATAGTATATATCAAATCTTTAATAAAATATTACTTTCTTTTACTTAAAATTTCTTTTAAATTTTGTAAAGCACGTCCGCGATGGCTGACTGCATTTTTTTCTTCCGAAGTAGCTAGTCCAAAACTTTTTTTCAAATCGTTTGAATAAAACAGCGGGTCATAGCCAAAACCGTTTTCGCCTTGTAATTCGGTTAAAATTTTACCATAAGTCTTGCCGTTTGCGGTTATAATTTTACCATTTGGATAGCAGATAGCAATTACGCTTGTAAAATTAGCGTTTCTATTAGATTTACCTTGCATTTCTTTAAGTAATTTTTTATTGTTAATGTCGCTGTTGCTGGGCTCTCCTGCATATCTTGCAGAATAAACACCCGGAGCTCCATTTAAAGCTTCTACCTCAAGTCCGCTGTCATCGCTTAGGGCAGGTAAACCTGTAAGTTCCGAAATGTATTTTGCCTTTATTATTGCATTTTCTTCAAAAGTTTTGCCTGTTTCTTCAATTTCTACATTTATATTTTTTTCGCTAAGGCTATAAATATTTTTAAAAAATTCTCCCAAAATGTCTTTAATTTCAATTATCTTGTGTTTATTATTGCTTGCAATTATAAGCTCATTAATTTTTTTCATTATCTTCCTCTTTATTAAATATGTCGTAAATTATCATATTGTTTTTGTCTTTCAAATCTTGCACAAAGCTATCTAAATTTTTGTTGTCTATGTTAAGATATAGCATACTGACAAGCTGTTCGCCGCTTTTATTGTAAGTATAGTAGTACATAATTGTTTGATTGATATTGGCGTCGTGTCTTATGTTAAGCAAGTCACTATAAGCTATTGTCTTTTTGATAAAACACATAGAAAGAGTAAATTTGTCCTTACCTAAAGTGTATGAGCTGCCGAAAATAAAAATCGGTATAAATGCCAATAAAGCAATTAAAAGTGCCAAGCTGATAATATATGCAGTAACAGATAGTTCATCTTTTATAGCAAAAGACATAAATACTGCATCGCAAATTATGCCTATTATGCAAATTAATACTATTGTAACTAAAGTGAAATTAATTTTTTTATTTAATTTGAATTTGTATTTTTTGTCCATATATTTATTATAGCAAATTTAAAATGAAATTACTATCTTTTTTTATAAATTTATCAATAATCCGCAATAAAGAGATTTTAATTAATTATATATCTACGTATCGTGGAATACAATTTCATAACAGAATATAACTTAATTGTTAAATTGTGCTACATTTTATTCAATATATGTAGAAATATGTATTTTTTTTAAAATAACCCTTGCAAAAATCAAAAAAATATTGTATTATAAAATAGCGTATATATAAATAAAATTATAATGCAAATTGTGATTTTAGAAATATTTAAATGATAAAAAGTAACTTTTGTAAATAAGGAGACAATATGATTAATCTAATTAGCGGTAAAAAATATTTGTACAAGGGTAAGTTTGTGGACGGAGATTATCTTGCTAGTCAAGGTGTTGACAGCAAAATAATTGACAATGCTTATAAAGGTACAATCGCTTACGGAATACTTGAAAAACACAATATCAGTGGCATTACCGAAAAAGGTAGAGGATTACAAATCAAATTTGATGCAATGGCATCACATGATATTACTTATGTAGGTATTATTCAAACTGCAAAAGCAAGCGGACTTGAAAAATTTCCTATTCCGTATGTTTTGACTAACTGTCATAACTCACTTTGTGCGGTTGGCGGTACAATAAACGAAGATGACCACGTTTTCGGTCTTTCGGCAGCTAAAAAATACGGTGGTATATTTGTACCTCCTCATCAAGCGGTTATTCATACTTTTATGCGTGAGAATATGTCCGGTTGTGGCAAAATGATTTTGGGCAGTGACTCTCACACAAGATATGGTGCACTTGGTACTATTGCTGTTGGCGAGGGTGGACCGGAGCTTGTTAAACAATTATTGTGCAGAACTTATGATATAAACTATCCCGATGTTATCGCAATTAATCTTACAGGAAAGCCAAGACGTGGCGTAGGACCTCAAGACGTTGCTCTTAGCATAATAGGTGCGGTATTTAAACAAGGTTTTGTAAAAAATAAAATTATGGAATTCATAGGCGATGGCATTGCTAATCTTCCTATTGAATATCGTAACGGAATAGATGTAATGACAACAGAGACTACTTGTTTAAGCTCTATTTGGAAGACTGACGAAATAGTTAAAAATTATTATATCGAGCATGGCAGACCTGAGGACTATAAGGAGTTAAATCCGGCAGAAATAGCAATGTATGACGGAGTTGTAGAAGTCGATTTGGGTAAAATCGAGCCGCAAATCGCTCTTCCATTCCATCCAAGCAATGTTTACAATTTAAAAGATGTTATCTCAAATCCAAAAGATATATTTGCTAAAGTCGAAGCTGAGGGTAACAAACTTTTATCGGCAAATAAAGTTAAATTCAATCTTTTGGATAAGATTACTAAAGACGGAAAAGTACAAGTACAACAAGGTATTATCGCAGGTTGTGCGGGCGGTACTTATGACAATATTTTTGAGGCAAGCAGCATTATCGACGGCAAATACATAGGTAAAAACGAATTTACTTTAAGCGTTTATCCGTCAAGCCAACCTATTTATTACGACTTGATGAATAAAGGTGCGATTTCCAAGCTTGTAAAAGCGGGTGCAAATATTAAAACCTCTTTCTGCGGACCATGCTTTGGCGCGGGAGATGTCCCTGCAAACAACGCATTAAGCATAAGACATACTACAAGAAACTTTGAAAGCCGTGAGGGCAGTAAGCCTGCTAATGGTCAAATTTCTTCAGTTGCATTGATGGATGCAAGAAGTATTGCAGCAACTGCTATGAACGGTGGTATTCTTACAAGTGCAATGGATTTGGATTATGATAACACAATACCTAAATTTAGTTATGACAGCAGTATTTACGAAAACAGATGCTACAATGGTGTTAAAAAGCCTATTAATCAAGAGTTGATATATGGCCCAAACATTAAAGATTGGCCGGAAGTTATACATTTAACGGATAATATTTTGCTGAAAATGACAGCGGTAATCAATGACCCTGTTACTACAACGGACGAGCTTATTCCGTCGGGAGAGACCTCAAGCTATCGTTCAAATCCGTTAAAACTTGCCGAGTTCGCTTTGTCAAGGAAAGTGCCTGACTATGTTCCTAGAGCAAAAGCTGTTTACAGCGAAGAACTTGCAAGAAGGGAAAACAACATTTTGCCAAAAGAGTATGAAGACGCTTTAAAAGTTGCAAGTATTAAACCTCAAGGTAGCATAAGCATAGCAAGCGTTATATATGCAACAAAACCGGGTGACGGAAGTGCTAGAGAGCAAGCTGCAAGCTGTCAAAGAGTGCTTGGCGGTGCAGGCAATATTGCAAGAGAATATGCAACAAAAAGATATCGTTCAAATCTAATAAATTGGGGTATGATTCCGTTTATCAGTGAAAACGACAATTTCCAAGTAGATGATATTTTGTTTATACCTAATGTAAAAGCGGGCATCGAAAGCGGTGCTACGGAGTTTAAAGCAGTGGTTATTAACGGCAAAAATGTTCGAGAAATAACACTTAAGTTGGATAGTTTGACAGATACCGAGAAAGAAATTATTGTATCCGGTTGCTTAATGAATTATTACAGGGATAGAAAATAAGGGGATTGAAATGTTTTTTGACAGCAAAATAGAGCAAATGGGAAGAGATGAAATGCGTGCTCTTCAATTAGATAGACTAAAGAAAATCGTAAAATATGCTTATGAAAGAGTGCCTTTCTATAAAAAGAAATTTGACGAAATCGGTTTGAAACCCGAAGATATTAAAACACTCGAAGATATTAGCAAAATACCTTATACAACAAAAACCGATTTGCGTGATAACTATCCTTATGGATTGCTTGCAGTGCCGATGGATGAAATTGTAAGAGTGCATGCCTCAAGCGGAACTTCGGGCAAACCAACAGTTGTGGCATATACAAAAAATGATTTGGATATGTGGTCGGATTGCGTAGCAAGACTTATTGTTGCTGCAGGCGGTAAAAAGTCGGATGTTGTTCAAATTTCCTTTGGCTATGGTTTGTTTACAGGCGCATTGGGCTTGCACCAAGGTTGGGAAAAGGTAGGTGCATCTGTTATACCTGCATCTTCGGGAAATACAGAAAGACAAGTAATGCTTATGAAAGACTTGGGGGCTACGGCACTTGTTGCAACCCCGTCTTACGGTTTGTATATCAGCGAAGTTATGGAAAAAATGGGTATAAAAAAGGAAGACTTGAAACTTCGTATAGGTCTTTTTGGCAGCGAGGCCTCAAGTCCCGAAATGCACAAAGAGTTGCAAGACAAACTTGGAGTTTTTCCTACCGATAACTATGGCTTGAGCGAAATAATCGGACCGGGCGTAAGCGGAGAATGTGAGTATAAATGCGGTATGCACATTAACGAAGACCATTTTTATCCCGAAATTATCGACAGGGAGACTTTGATGCCTGTTGCAGACGGAGAGTGGGGAGAGCTTGTAATTACGACCCTTACAAAAGAGGGATTGCCAATGCTAAGATATCGCACTAAAGACATTACAAGGCTTATAACCGACAAGTGTAAGTGTGGCAGAACAACTACCAGAATGGATAAGATACAAGGCCGTTCGGACGATATGCTTATTATTCGTGGGGTAAATGTATTTCCATCTCAAATCGAAGGAGTGCTTATGAGTATACCTGAGATTGGCGGTAACTACGAAATTGTTGTGGAAAGAATAGGACATTTGGATAAACTTACAATAAATGTAGAAGTTAAGGAAGTTGCACTTTTGGATAACTACTCTAAATTGGAAGATTTGGTGAAGAAAGTAAGGCAAAAGCTTAAAGTGGTTTTGCAAATCGATGCAGTTGTCAAGCTTGTTGAGCCTCAATCTTTAAAAAGGTTCGAGGGTAAAGCAAAAAGAGTAACTGACCTAAGAAAAATATAAAATTTATCTTTTGACGTGATAAAGTATATAGTGATTAATATTTGCAGTTGATTTGTACATGGTTTATTTCAAGTGCAATTAATGTCCAAAACCCGTCAAAAATCGATATGAAATAAATAAATGAGGTAATTATGAAAAAAATTTTACTAGGTAATGAGGCTATCGCACGCGGTGCTTATGAGGCAGGCGTAAAGGTAAGTACTGCATATCCGGGTACACCGAGTACGGAAATAACTGAGGCAATAGCAAAGTATAAAGAAATTTATGCGGAGTGGTCGCCGAACGAAAAAGTTGCACTTGAAGTTGCAATAGGTGCAAGCGTTGCAGGAGCAAGAAGTATAGTTTGTATGAAACATGTTGGTGTAAATGTGGCTGCGGACCCATTGTTTACACTTGCATATACAGGTGTTAACGGAGGTTTGGTGCTTGTAGTTGCGGATGACCCCGGTATGCACAGCTCACAAAATGAGCAAGACAGCAGATATTATGCAATAGCAAACAGTATACCTATGCTTGAGCCGAGTGACTCGAGCGAGGCAAAGGAGTTTACAAAACTTGCTTTTGAAATGAGCGAAAAATATGATACTCCTGTTATGTTAAGAAGCACTACAAGAGTTTCGCACTCTCAATCGTTTGTTGAGCTTGAGGAGCGAAACGAGGTTGGAGTTAAACCTTATGTAAAAGATATTACCAAGTATGCAATGATGCCTGCAATGGCAGTAGGCAGACACAAGGTTGTGGAAGAGAGAATTAAAAAACTTGCTGTGGATGCAAACAGTATGTCTATCAATCAAATTACATATAAGTCTACGAAAATCGGTATTATTTGTAGCGGCGTTGTTGCAAAATATGCTGAGGAGGCTTTGCCTGATGCAAGTATTTTAAAGCTTGGGATGGTAAATCCTTTGCCTATGGAAATGATAAAAGAGTTCGCTGGTAAAGTGGAAAAATTGTATGTAATAGAGGAATTGGAGCCTATTTTTGAAACTCAAATAAAAGCTCAAGGAATCGAGTGTATAGGAAAAGAAATTTTTTCTATCCAAGGGGAGTTTTCTGTTGCGTTAATCAAAAACAAAATGCTTGGCGAGCCTATCCCTGTTGCGGATACAACTTTGCCTGTAAGACCGCCTGTTATGTGTCCGGGTTGCCCTCACAGAAGCGTGTTTTACGTTTTGAAAAAATTAAAATTGATGGTTACTGCCGATATAGGTTGCTACACTTTGGGGGCAGGTCAACCATTAAATGCAGTAGATACAGTTGTATGTATGGGTGCAAGTATTGGTATGTGTCATGGTGTGGATAAGGCACTTGGCAGAGAGCAATCCAAAAAAACAGTTGCAGTTATAGGTGACTCCACTTTTGTTCATAGCGGTATAACAGGTGTTGTGGATGCTGTTTACAATCAAGGTAGCAGTACAATTATTATACTTGATAATTCAACTACGGGTATGACGGGACATCAACCTAATCCTGCTACAGGCAGAACGATTCGCGACCAAGTTACACATCAACTTGATTTGGAAAAAGTTGTAAGGGCTTGTGGTGTAAACAGCGTTCAAACTGTAGACGCCTATGATATGGTTGCCGTTGAAAAAGCGATAAAAGAAGAACTTGCAAAGGACGAAGTAAGCGTAATTATTGCAAGAAAACCTTGTGTACTTTTGACTAAGGAAGTAAAAACACCTTATTACATAGACAATGACAAATGCAAAAAATGCGGTATGTGTATGAAAATAGGTTGTCCTGCTATAATGATGACCAAGGACAAAGTTTTCAGCATTAAAGCCGACCAATGTGTTGGGTGCGGAGTATGCTTGCAAATGTGCAAGTTTGATGCTATAAAGTTGGGAGGTAAAAACTAATGGCTAATATTTTGATAGTTGGAGTTGGTGGACAAGGTACGCTTTTGGCATCAAGAGTTTTGGGTAATTATGCTGTACTTACAGGTCAAGACTGTAAATTGTCGGAAGTTCATGGTATGAGCCAAAGAGGCGGCAGTGTTGTTACTCATGTAAGAGTAGGAAACAATATACTTAGTCCTATAGTTGCCGTAGGCGATGCGGATATCATTATCGCTTTTGAAAAATTGGAAGCGTTAAGGTGGCGGCATTACCTTAAAAAGGACGGTATGATGGTTGTAAACGAGCAAGAAATTATGCCAATGCCTGTTATTACGGGAGCTATGGAATATCCTAGTGATATAAAACAAAAGTTGCAAGAAATTTGCAAAAACACATTGTTTATAAATGCTGCGGAATTGGCACACGAATGCGGTAATGTTAAAGTTGCCAATGTGATTATGCTTGGTGCACTTGCAAAAAATTTGGGCTTTAAATACGAAGATATTATCGAGGCAGTTAAGATGACTGTTCCCGCAAGATTTTTGGATATCAACTTAATGGCAATAGAAAAAGGTTTTAATGCCAAATAATAAAATTTAATCAATAGCTAAACAACTCGGAGGACAAGATTATGTATAGCGACAATATGCAATATTTGAGTAGAGAAGAACTTAAAAAAGTTCAAAGCGAAAGGCTTGTAAAAGTTGTAAAAAAAGTGTATGACAATGTGGAAATTTACCGTAAAAAGATGGATGCTGCAGGTGTTAAGCCTGAAGATATAAAATCTATTGACGATATTACTAAATTGCCGTTTACTGTAAAGCACGATTTAAGGGAGAGCTATCCGTTTAATTTTTTCAGTGCTCCTCAAAGCGAAATCGTAAGGGTGCATGCCTCAAGCGGTACTACGGGTAAATTGACAGTTGTGGGATACACACAAAACGATTTGGATGTTTGGGCGGATATGGCTGCAAGATGTTTGAGTATGACAGGTGCAGATAATAATTCCGTTGTACAAGTGTCATTCGGATACGGGTTGTTTACAGGCGGTTTGGGATTACATGACGGTAGCCAAAGATTGGGTGCACTTACAGTGCCTACCTCAAGCGGTAATACTTTAAGACAGTTACAGTTGATGAGAGATTTCGGTGCGGATACACTATGCTGTACACCATCTTATGCAATTTATTTAAGCGAGGCTATGGCTAAAGAGGGCTTTACGGATAGAAGTCAATTTAAGTTAAAACGCGGCATATTCGGTGCGGAGCCTTGGTCTGACGAAATGCGTCGCGATATTGAAAAAAGATTGCAAATCAAAGCTTACGATATTTATGGTTTAAGCGAAATTATGGGGCCGGGTGTTGCTATGGAGTGTGAGGAGCAAGACGGACTTCATATCAATGAGGACCATTTCTTCCCTGAAATTGTTGACCCTGATACATTGGAGCCTGTACCTTTTGGCGAAAAGGGTGAGCTTGTTATTACTACGCTTACGAAAGAGGGTATTCCTCTTATAAGGTATAGAACAAGAGATATTACCAGCTTTAAATTGGGCGAATGTAAATGTGGAAGAACACTTGTTCGTATGAACAGAGTAACAGGCAGAACAGACGATATGCTTATCATACGTGGCGTAAATGTGTTCCCGTCTCAAATAGAAAGCGTATTATTTAATATAGGAGATAGGATTTCTCCGCATTATCAAATTATTGTTGACAGAGTTGGTGCTTTGGATACTTTTGAAATTCAAATAGAAATTAGCGAATCATATTTTAGCGACGAAGTAGGTAAACTTCAAGCTTTAAAGAAAGAAATCGAGCATGAAATGACTTCTAACCTTGGAATAAGTGCAAAAATTACTTTGGTAAGTCCTAACAGTTTGAGTAGAAGCGAAGGTAAAGCAAAGCGTATAATCGATAATCGTAAAAAAACTAATTAAGTATAAGGGGAGATAAATATGTTAGTTAATCAAATTGCAGTTTTTTTGGAAAACCGTAAAGGCAGAGTAGGCGATTTTGCAAAAGTTTTAGCAGATAACAAAATCGATTTGGTATCTATGAGCATTGCGGATACTAAGGAGTTTGGTATTTTACGTGCAATTACACGTGATAATTCCAAAGCAGTCAAAGTTTTGCGTGAGGCAGGTTTTACAGTTACTAGTTCCGATTTGATTGGTATAGAGGTAGAAGATAGAGCAGGCGGATTATCCGAAGTGTTAGAACTTTTGTATATAGGCGGCGTTGAAATCGAATACTTATATTCCTATGCAAGAACAGAGGCGAAAAAGGCAATAATAATGCTTAAAGTATCCGACATACAAAAAGCTATGGCAGTGATAGAAAAAAATAATATAAAAGTGCTTGAAAATTCGATAATTTAATTTATATAATAACAAAAATATTGCTTTGTGAATAAAATATGTATATCCGAAAGCTAATAATTTAGGGGTGTAATTATTTTAACAAAGTATATTGATATAAATCAAATTAAAAATAATATAGAACAAGCAAAATTACATTGCGGGGCAGAGGTTATGGCAGTTGTAAAAGCTAACTGTTATAACAATGGTATGCTTATTGCATCCTATATCCAAGACTATGTTTGCGGTTTTGCAGTTGCAAATGTTTTGGAAGGAGTAAAGCTTAGAAGTATGGGTATAAACAAGCCTATTTTGTCATTGTCGTTTAATAAAAATGAGTATTCGGTTTGCAAAAAATATAATATAACATCATCAATAAGTATACCCGACAACTATGTTAAAGGTTTAAAATATCACATTGCAGTTGACAGTGGTATGAATAGGTGCGGTGTAAAAGGCAAAGATAATTTGTTAGAGCTGCTTAAAATAATGGATGCAAAAGATATTGAAGGAGTATACTCGCATATCTATTCTGCAAATAGAATATTGACGGACAGTCAGCTGGAAAAATTTAATCAAAGCGTAGATATCGTAAAAAAGTTTAATAGGGAAATATTGACACATATTTTTGCGACGAACTACAAAAATTGCAGTCATATTATTGATAGCAATATGGTAAGACTTGGTATTGGATTATATGACAATGCAATAGGTGTTACATCCGAAATATTGCAAATAAAAGATATAAAACGTGGCGAATGTATTGGATATGATGGGGAATTTGTTGCCGATAAACCACTTAAAATCGCTGTTTGCGATGGTGGATATTTTGACGGGATAATAAGGCGGTTTTGCGGACAAAAAATGGCATTTAATGCCGATTTTTGTAAGGTTATCGGTAAAATAAGTATGGATTCGTTCATTATAGATATCTCTGATATTTCGGCAAAAGTAGGGGATAAAATAGTAGTTTATGATACTGAAAATTTGTCCTTTGATAACAGAGCACAAATCATGAATATCTCTAAATACGAGCTAATGACAGCATTAAAAGGAAGATTTGAATATGTGTACATTGACTAAAGCGGAACAACGGGCTATAGTACGAGAAAAATTGAATAATATGAGCTATTTTGACCGCAGTTTTAAAAGTCAAATGATAGTAAGCGATATTATAAACAGCAGGATAATTAACGAGCATAGCCATATTTTGTTGTATAAGGCTATGATAACGGAGGTAAATATAGATTGGCTGTTTGAATTTACCTCTTCGTTTGGCAAACAATGCTATTTGCCTAGAGTTTGCGGGGATGAAATAGAACTTGTTAAGTTCCCTTGTCCGTTGCAAAAAGGAACTTTTGGTATTTTAGAGCCGATTGGAGAGAGTGTTCAAACCAACATTGACCTTTGTTTTGTTCCTGTGCTTGCAGTGGACAAGCATGGTAATAGATTGGGGAAAGGTAAAGGATATTACGATAGATTTTTTGCTAAGTTTCCTAATTGCAAAAAAGTTGCCGTGGCATTTAAAGAACAAGTTTTGGATGAGATAGTAACGGAAAGTCACGATATTAAAATGGATAAAATTTTTGTGAGGTAAAATGAGAGTAGTAGCGGGAAAACATAGGAGCAGACCTTTATATTCGCCTAAAAACAGCGATGTCAGGCCTACGACCGATATGGTTAAAGAATCAATATTTAATATAATACAAAACGATGTTATCGGCTCTAAATTCCTTGATTTATTTGCGGGTAGCGGTGCCATAGGTATTGAGGCAATCAGTCGCGGTGCGGAAAAAGTTGTTTTTGTTGACAATAGTAAAGAAAGCATAAGTTTGATAAAGCAAAATTTGCAAATGTTAAAGGAAGAGGCTCAAGTAATCTTTGGAGACTTTGAGTACGCTTTGACTAGGCTTAAAAACAGCGATTTCGATATAATATTTTTAGACCCACCATACAATTTTAAAGATATTAAAAAAATTCTAGATACAATTAAGGCAAACAATGTTTTAGCACCTAGTGGGATAGTAATTTTTGAGAGTTTGTATGAAAAAGATTTTGATAAAAATGTAGACGGCTATAAGATAATAAAATCCAAAAAATATGGCATTACAGCAATAGATATTTACGAGGCGGAATAATGAAAAGGTGTTTGATTAGCGGCTCGTTTGACCCAATTACAATAGGGCATATAGATATTATAAAAAAAGCATTGGATATGGGATACAGCGTAATTGTCGGTGTTTTTAATAATGAGGAAAAAGCGCATTTTTTTGATTTACAAACACGCGTTAAGCTGTGTAAAATTGCAATTCAAGGACTTGAAAATGTGCAAGTAATTGGCAGTAATGGTATGGTTAGCGATTTTTGCATAAGTAATAATATCGACGTTATTATTCGCGGATTTCGAAATAATATGGACTATGCTTTTGAAACAGAGATGGCAGTATATAATTATAAGCACTGCGGTATCAACACTCATTTTATTGCAAGCAGTAGTGAATATTTAAATATAAGCAGTACAAAAGTTAGAGATATAATAAAAAGTAACAAAAAAAATGAATCAGATAATGTTTTTACTAATATAAAAAACTTTTTGACAGATGACGTGACAGAAGAGATAAGGAGGATAAAATATGAATGATTTTGTAAAAATTTTGAATGAACTTGAAAGTGAAATAAAAGATTCCAGACGTTCTATGCTCGGAGGTAACAGATATATTGACGAGGGAAAATGTATGGATTATATTTTGACATTAAAGTCTCTTTTGCCACAAGAGATAAAGGAAGCTCAAATAATATTGACCGAAAAGGAAAATATAATGAGGGAGGCGGAGGACTATGCTAGTCATTTGATTAGCGATGCCAAAGCAAAAGCAAATAAAATTTTGGACGAATCGGAGCTAACCAAACAAGCTAAATACGAAGCAAATCAAATTATCGACGATGCAAAAGAGCAAAGTGACAGAATGATATACGAAACAATGGATTCGCTTATGGAACTTTTAAAAGATTCCGAAAATAAAATGATAGATATTATAAATTGTGTAAGAGATAGTAAAAACACTATTTTAGACGAATTTCAAAATATGTACAACAAAAAACAATAACAATTAAAAAAATGACTTTTTATTTATAAAAGGTCATTTTTTTGTTTGAAATATATTTCTACTTATATGAGAATAAATAGAAAACATATAAAACCTTATGAAAATCGATACTATTTGTTATTTGTCGAACATTTTTAAAAAAATAAATATGTCTTTGTTAGTGATTTTTAGTAATAAATTATATCTGTACCACGCAATCGTTTTTCTTTAATAATATTATATTTAAAAATAATACTTTACAAAATTTAAAAATAATGTTAAAATGTAGGAGTATAAATTGCAGATTTGTTTGCAAAGTCAAAATTTTACGTTAGGAGAAAGCGTTAGTGGAAAATCAAAAGAGATTGGGACTTGTTTTGGAGGGCGGCGGCGCAAGAGGTGCTTATCAAGCAGGAGTATTAAAAGCACTTTTTGAGGCAGGTTATAAATTTGATGGCGTTGCAGGGACTTCCGTTGGCGCCCTTAACGGCGTTATGGTAGCACAAAACAGGTTTGAAGACAGTATGAAAATTTGGCGTGAAATCGACTTTGCTAATGTACTTGACATAAACAACAACTATGGCGAAAATGTGGTAAACAAAAATTTCGACCAGGAGACCATAAGATATTTTTACAACTATGTCAAAAAGATTATCGGTCAAGGCGGTTTGGATACTACAAAAATTAAAAATTTGATTAAGGCCAATATTGATGAGGATTTGCTTAGGGATTCGGGCATTGACTTTGGAATTATGACATATTCCGTAACAGAAAAACAACCATTGTCAATTTTTGTGGAGGATATGGCAAAAGATAAAGTTGCTGACTATGTTATGGCATCGGCATCTTTCCCCGGGTTTAAAAAGACTGTTGTGGATGGGCAGGAATTTATTGACGGCGGTGTTTATGACAATATGCCTATAAATATGTTGCTCGATAAAGGCTATAAGGATATTGTTGCAATCGAAACAAAAAGCTCAATACCAAAAAAATATCCAAAAGATAAAAATAGCCAAGTTTTTTATATCAAACCCAGCGAAAAACCGGGCAGAGTTATGAATTTTACTTCGCAGTCAACAGAGCGAGCAATACAAATCGGTTACCTTGACGGTTTAAAGCTACTAAGAGGATATGTGGGACAAAATTATTTTATCGATGTGTCAAACAAATCGCCTTTCGGGTACGGACTTTGTGACTTAAACGACGATTTGTATGTAGAGCTTGCACATATTTTTGGCGAAATTTATGCAGGCTTGCCTCAACTGACCGAGGTTATAAACAAAGAACTAAAATTAAAAGGCAAAAATTTTGCGGAAAGTATTTTGAGTTTGTACGAAAAAATAGCTTATTTGGAAGGCGTTGACAGACTTAAAATTTACTATTTCGACGAGTTTATCGGATTGGTTAAAGATAACATTTACAAATTATCCGTTGATACGGGCAGTAAAATGTTTAAGGAAATCAAAATAATTATGACTATTGATAATTATTTTAGGCATAATTAATTGTGAATATATTTTTTCGGGAGAGAGGTATGCTAAGAAATGAAATTGACGACAAATACAAATGGAAGCTTTCCGATATTGTAGCGGACGGAGAAGAGTGGGATAAACTATATAACGAAATACAAATTGGGGTAAAGGAAATTGCTAATTTTGCGGGCAAACTTGATAACAAAGCTGATATTTTGCAATGTTTGCAATTAAATTCGTCAGTGTCTCAAAAATTGGAGAAAATTTACGTTTACTCAAAAATGAAAATGGACGAGGACTCTGCTGTTGCCAAGTATCAAGCTCTTACCGACAAGGCGGAGAGGATTTTGGTTGACTATTCGGTAAGTTCGAGTTTTATAACACCTGAAATTACAAAATTGAGTGACGAGCAACTTAATAGCTTTATAGCGGATAAAGATTTTGTAAATCATTCTTGTTATTTTGAAAGCGTAATTCGCGAGAAAAAGCATATTTTAAGCGAAACGGAGGAAAAATTACTTAGCAATATGTCCTCGTTTACCGATAACTTTAAGGCGGCATTCAATATGTTTGACAATGTAGATGTCGATTTTGGAGAAGTAAAGTTTGAGGGAGAAAAAATCAAGTTAACACACGGCACATACAGTATGCTTTTGCAGTCAAATGACAGAAAGGTTAGAAGAACTGCTTACAACAATATGTTTGGTGCTTATAAAAAAATGATAAATACAATCGCAAGTATTTATGCGGGAAATGTAAAAAAGAATTGTTTTTTTGCTAAAGTACGCGGATATAAAAGTAGCATAGATAAAGCAATGTTTAACGAAAACGTGCCTGCGATAATCTATAAAAATTTGACCGATAGCGTTGATAAAAACATAAAATTGTTGCATAATTATTTGGCGTTGCGTAAAAAAGAGTTGGGCTATACAAAACTTGCTATGTGGGATATGCATACTCCTATCGTGGACGAAGTAGAGCACTTGTATAAATATGAAGATGCAGTGGAAATTGTTAAAAAAGCACTCGAGCCGCTTGGTAAAGATTATGCGAAGTTACTAGACAGTGCTTTTGCCGATAAATGGATAGATGTTTACGAAAATACAGGTAAACGTAGCGGAGCTTATTCGTGGGGATGCTATGGGGTACATCCTTATGTGTTACTTAATTTTAGTGGTGTAACACATGATGTATTTACTATCGCGCATGAGTTGGGTCACGCTATGCACAGCTATTATTCAAATTCAAGCCTGCCTTATGAAAAAGCGGGGTATGAAATTTTCGTAGCCGAAGTTGCAAGTACGGTAAATGAAATATTGCTTTTAAAATATATGATTGCAAAAGCGGAAGGTAATGAAAAAAAATATTTGTTATCCTATTATTTGGATATGTTCAGAACAACTTTGTTCAGACAAACTCAATTTGCAGAGTTTGAAATGATTTGCCACAATGCTTACGAGCAAGGCGAAGCTTTGACGGCGGAATTTTTGTGTAATGAATATAAAAAGTTGAATGATAAGTATTACAAATCGTCCACATTGGATGACGGCTTGATTGCTTACGAGTGGGCAAGAATACCACATTTTTATAACAGCTTTTACGTTTATAAATACGCTACGGGAATTACTTCTGCTGTAGTTATTGCAAACGGTATATTAAATGACGATAAAAATGTGGAAAGCTATAAAAAGTTTTTGAGTTTGGGCGGCAGTATGCCTCCGTCTGAAATACTAAAAGTTGCGGGCGTAAATTTGGAGGACAAAAAGACTTTTGATATAGCAATGAAAGAATTTAAAGATACTTTGGAACAATTAAAAGAGTGTGCAAGGGGAGAAAAATGAGTGAAATAAAAAATCCTAAAATAATGCCTAACAATTTGGAAGCAGAGCAATCGCTTTTGGGCAGCATGATGATTGATGACGAAGTCACAACCGAAATTTTAAGTGAACTTAACGAAAAAGATTTTTATATGAATTCTCATAGGTTGATTTTTAACGCTATGTATGATTTGCAACGTGAGGGTAAACCTGTAGATATCATAACTTTATCGGACAAACTTTCAAAATCAACCGAAAAAGATAAGTATGGCAATATAAGCACTACCGACAATTTGCAAAAAGTCGGTGGTATGTCATACCTTACCGAGCTTACGGATGCAATTCCGTCCTCGGCTAACTATAGGTATTATTTTAACATTGTAAAGAAAAACGGAATGTTGAGGACAATTATAAATGCGTCCAATAAAATTTCCGAAAATACATACAAAAGCGACGATGCGGAAATGGCACTAGCTTTTGCGGAAAAAACGATTTTCGATATATCCGATAATCAAGAAAACAAAGATTTGATGCATGTAAACAGTACTATCAATCAAGTTTTGAAAGGCTATGAAGACGTGCTAATCAATCCCGATTGCAATAAAGGTCAGTTGTCGCACTTTAAAAATTTGGATAAGATTACAAACGGATATAAAGGCGGTCAAATGATTGTCTTGGCGGCACGTCCCGGTTGCGGTAAAACATCTTTTGCAATGAACATTGTTTGTAATATCGCAAAAAATGAGCCGGAGAAAGTTGTTGCTGTATTCAACTTGGAAATGAGTATGAGTGAACTTACTCAAAGAATTTTGCTTACAATGGCAAGTGTGCCTCACGAAAGTGTAGTGTCAGGCGCATCTGCTGATGAGTTTAAAAGATTGTGGCAAGCAAAGAAAATTCTTGAACAATCCAATGTTTACATTGACGATACGGCAAGTACAACCCCCGAGCAAATTATGAGTAAATGCCGTAGGCTTAAACAAATGAAAAAAAGGCTTGATTTTGTTGTAATCGACTATTTGCAACTGCTTAAGGCACATACATCTAGGCAAAGTATACAACAAGAGGTTACCGAAATTTCGCGTAGCTTGAAGATTATGGCAAAAGAGCTTGACGTGCCTGTATTTGCACTATCTCAAACCTCGCGTGATTTGGAAAAACGTGATGACGGCGACCCTAAAATGTCCGACCTTAGAGAGTCTGGAGCTATCGAGCAAGATGCCGACCAAGTATACTTTCTTGTTAAACAAAAGCTTGGCGAAGGCAGTGTGGAAGATATTATCAATTTACATATTGTTAAACACCGTAGCGGTGCGTGTGGTACTATAAGCTTTAAATGGCAAGGTAATATGGTTAAATTTACGCCGCTTTCCATTGAGGAAACTCGTAATTTAAAACAGCAAAAGGCGACAGTGAACGAAGCTATAGAAGCAGGTAAAGCAAACGCTGAGCAATCGGATACGGATAAGAATGCTCCTGTTAGTACAGAGGATGAAACTCAAGACTATAAGGTACAAGTGGAAGATTTAGTGCCACCTCCTCCGCTTGGGGAAACCACTGTAACATTTAACGGCGACGGCATGACAGAACCGGATTGGGCTGCCGAATATTCAGATGCTGTGTCCGCAACAAATATCAAAATTCCGCCGAACGACGAAGAATAATAATTTTAATAATATAATATATAATCATACTGTAAAACGTATAATCGAATATACCAAAACATAGAATATAAAAAGCGAGGTGTTTATGGCGTATTTTGATGATATTTGTAAAACAGTAAAAGAAAAGTTAAGCTACAAAATTACTATTGTCAACAGTGGCTTTATTGTCGAAGATTTTAAAAATATTATTTATCAGAGTAAAGAACATATAGAGGTGCGTACAGGCAAGACAAAACTTGAATTTGACGGTAGTGATTTTGTAATAAAAGAGTTGCAAAACGGACTGTTGATTGTGACAGGCAAATTGGATAATTTTAAGGCGGTGGAGCTATGATTTTATCCAAAATAAAAGTAGTTGCAGCAGGTAGTAACCGCACAAGGTTTATCAATAAGCTAAAAGACGAAAACATTGCCATTTATGACTTGGTGTCGGAAGATAAGAGCGTCTTTTGGATAAAACATAACGATTTTAAAGTTGTGAAAAAATTTGCTGACGTATACAGCATTCAACTTGAAATTAAAGACAATGGCGGCTTTTTAAAAATTTTGCACAACACTAACAAGCATTTGCCGTATATGATTGCAGCGACGATTTGTCTTATATTTTTATTTGCATCGACCGCTTTTGTTTACAATATACAAGTAGATGCTCAAAATGATATTTACGCCAATAAAGTGCATACTTTTTTAAAAGAAAATAATTATGGCGGAATTGTTGCAAAAAACAAAATAGATTTAAAAGCAATCGAAAATTTGATTTTGACAAATGTAGAAGAGGTCAGTTTTGCAACTTGTTATATAGAGGGATTTTCCTTAATGGTAAAAATCGTTGCCAGCGAGCCACCAAAAGTGACCGAAAACCAAAAAGACTTAATTTCTGACTACGATGGTGTTGTTACACGAGTTATTGTCCGCTCGGGTACAAGTGAAGTTAAAGTGGGTGAAAGGGTAAAAGCAGGAGACATTTTGATTGGCGGATATCATATTGCGGATAACACTCCGTCCGATGGAGAGGAAAACGGCGATAGGATAGAAGTTGCAGCAGATGGCGAAGTGTACGGGAAAGTTTATACTCATAAACGCTTTTTAGTACCTAAACAAAATTATACCTTTATAAAGACAGGTAAGTCTGTGGTAAAAAGATGCTTGGGATTTAATACTCTTGACATATTAAAAGCAGGTAAACCGCCTTACGAATTTTACGATTTGCGTACTACGGAAATTAAATTGTTCGGGGTGTTGCCTATAAGGGTTGTCACTTATGAATATTTTGAAATGCAAAGGGTGGAAATCGAGCAAAACGCATACATAGAAAGTTTAAAAAGCAAATTTGACAGCGAGTTTATGGCTGCAATGCAAAATGATTGCAGATTGCTTTCCAAAAACTATGAAATAAAAGAAGTAGAAGGTGTTAAATATTTGGATATCTTTTACGAGACAGAACAAAGATTGGATAACGGAGGACATTATTATTAATTTTAATGATTATACAACAGAACAGCTAAGGGAAGTGTTCGGAGAATATGACAGCAATATAAAATATCTTTCCAAACGACTTGGAATAAGTGTTGTGCGTGATACAAACGGCTTGAAAGTTATAGGAGAGGAAACAAACAGAAACAAATTGGAAGAGATTATTGCCGCTTTGTTAGATAAGGTGGAAAAAGGAGAAAGTATAAACAAAACCACTTTGCGTTTGGTAACCGATTTGGTGTTAAACGGTGAATTCGAAAATATAGAGAGTATGACAGATGCCGTTGCATATACCAATAAAGGTAAACCTATAAAACCTAAAAGTATTAATCAAGCAAAATATTTGCAGGCTATAAAGAAAAACTCGTTGACTTTTGGAATTGGTCCTGCGGGTACGGGAAAAACCTATCTTGCGGTTGCTATGGCAGTTAGCTTTTATAAAGCAAAGCAGGTGGAAAAAATCGTTTTGACGAGACCTGCCGTTGAAGCGGGCGAGAAGCTTGGGTTTTTACCCGGCGATTTAGGACAAAAAGTTGACCCGTATTTGAAACCGTTATTTGATGCTTTAAGTGAAATGTTGGGGCTTGAAGTTTATAACAGGCTAATAGAAAAGGGAGTGATAGAAGTTGCACCGCTTGCGTATATGAGAGGTAGGACAATTTCCAATTCCTTTATCATTTTGGACGAAGCCCAAAACACCACACGCGAGCAAATGAAAATGTTTTTGACTCGAATCGGCGAGGGTAGCAAGGTTGTGGTAACAGGCGACATTACGCAAATCGATTTGCCTTACGGTAAAAAAAGCGGACTTATTGAAGTGAGTCACATATTAAATGGGATAGAAGATATTTCAATCAATTATTTTAATGAAAAAGACGTCGTAAGACATGAGCTTGTAATGAAAATTGTTAAAGCTTATGACGATTTTTACAAAAAAGAAATTGAGACCGATAAATAATAAACAACAATTTCCGATATTAAAATTAGGAGAAAACGATGGAAAGAACAAGGGCGGGATATCCGATAAAAAAGAAAAAAAATAAAAATGAGAACACTATGGAAATTTTGCATAAGGAATGGGTTCAGCAACTTATTGTAATAGGTAGTATTATTATAATAAGCTGTTTGCTTGCTATTTCCGCAGCTACGACATATACATGGAGTATTAGTGTGCTCTATACAAAATGGGTAGATGTACTTATTATTGTTGCGGTGTATTTCATTGCAATGATTATGTTTTATGAGTATTATACTTATATGTCCAAAGACAAATCTTACAAAAAGCTTATAATGATTGGCGTAACACTTGTAATTACCGTGGTTAGTTGTCAACTGTTCAGCCATTTGATTAGTCCTTATTGCTCGCCGCTTGCGGTTTTACCTATTATACTTAGCATTATGATAGGCGGTAGGACAGGATTTATGGGACTTGTAGTTACTATTTCTACATTGCTTTTATCATATTCTGTAATGGATTATGGTATGGTAGGCGAGCTATCAAACACTTTCTATGAGATAACTGTTTCGCTTATTGTATCTATGATAAGAGTATTGTTGATTATGTTTTTGATTCGTAGGAATTATTCTCGTTTCAAACTGATGTGGGGCGCCGCTGCGATTAACTTAGTTGCATCGCTACCAATAGTATTGCTTGCTATGATAGTTTCAACGGATTTACAGTACTTGTTATTATCTTACACCTATTCGATTTTAGGCGGATTTATTGCGATAATTATATTTACTTCCTTAATTCCATTATACGAGCAAATTTTTAATATATGGACAAACTTCAAACTTGCGGAAATATGTAGTTTAGCAAGACCTTTGTTGCAAAGATTGTCAAATGAAGCGCCTGGCACATTTAACCATTGCATTATTGTTTCTAACTTGGCGGAGGCATGTGCTATAGCAGTAGGAGAAAATCCTTATCTAGCAAAAGCGTGCGGTATTTATCACGATATAGGCAAATTGAGTGCTCCGGAGTTTTTTACCGAAAATCAACAAGGCTACAACCCGCACGACGATTTGATACCTATGCACAGTGCTAAAATGATTATGTCGCATACAAAAATAGGATATGATATGCTTAAAAAAGCACATTTACCTGACGAAATTGCAAATGTTGCATTAGAGCATCATGGTACGACAACTGTTAAGTACTTCCATAATAAAGCTAAATTGCTTACAGAGGGTACTGTAAATGATAAGCTATATATGTATGAGGGACCTAGACCGACATCCAAGATTGCGGCAATAGTTATGATTTCCGACGTTGTAGAGGCTATAACTCGTTCAAGAAATACGGCAAATATGGATGAACTTAAATCGATTGTGGAAAATGTTATAAAAGAAAAAATTGCTGACCATCAATTTGAAAATTCTGAAATTACTTTTTCCGATTTGAAAAAGATTGCAGCTGCTATTTGTAAAGTTGTACCGGGTGTATATCACAAACGTATTGATTACAATAAAAAAAAATAGGCATTTTTTAGTACACTTAAGAGAGGTTATATGTTAGAGCTTTACGAATTTACAAAAGAGGAGCAAAAGGTCGCAAAAAAAGTTTTTAGGACTGTTTGCAAGTTACACGGAATAAAAACCAACGCTGTCAGTGTTGAAATTTCAATGGTTGATATGAGGGAAATACATCAACTTAATTTGACCACAAGACAAGTGGACAAGCCTACCGATGTGCTTAGTTATCCTGCACTTGATAATATAATTTTTCCGTTTGACAAAAAAAATTATATTGATATGCTATCTCCCGAAAATAATACATTGTACATAGGCGAGATTATAGTTTGTCGTGAGATTATGGCTGAACAAGCAGTTGAATACGGACATTCGGAGCAAAGAGAACTTGCATTTTTAATTACACATGGCTTGCTACATTTGTTAGGGTATGACCATATAGAAGAAGATATGCGAAAAGTTATGCGAGCTAAAGAAGATGAAATTTTGCAAATCGCAAAGTTTTTCAGAGACTAAATTAATAAAAATAAAAAGGAATATAATATGTTTAAATCGGGTTTTGTTACGATTATAGGTAAGGCAAATGTAGGTAAATCTACATTGTTAAATGCTTTGGTTGGGGAGCAGGTTGCTATAGTATCTTGGCGTCCTCAAACTACGCGAGATAAAATTATAGGTATTATGAACGGGGATAACTATCAAGCGGTATTTATTGATACTCCGGGTATACATAAAGCCAAAAATGAGCTTTCCAAGTTTATGATGAAAAATGTCGAGTCCGCTTTGGATGGCGTGGATATCGTTATTTACGTTATAAACGGCGAAAAAAATATAGACGAAAATGACCTAAAGCTAATTAAACAATATGCTGCGGCTGCAACACCTTTTATTGTAGTAATCAATAAGATGGATGTTGCCGATAAGGAAAAAGTACTTGGAATGATAGATACTTTAAAAGATATCGAGGGTATTGATAGTATTATACCTATATCCGCAGTGAAAGGCAAAAAACTTGATATTTTAAAGGAAAGAATACAAGAAAATTTGAAAGAAGGCGTGCAGTTTTATCCCGAAGATATGATAACCGATAAATCGGTCAGATTTATGGTTGCGGAAATTATTCGCGAAAAAGCGATGAAGTTTTTGGGAGAAGAAGTTCCTTACGGTGTTGCCGTAAATATAAATTTGTTCAAGGAACGCGATGATAATTTGATTGATATCGATGCGGATATAGTGTGTGAGAAAAAAGCACATAAACCTATAATTATAGGCAAGGGCGGTGCTATGCTCAAAAAAATAGGAACTACCGCAAGGCAAGATATCGAAAAGTTGCTTGACAGCAAAGTATTTTTAAATCTTTGGGTAAGGGTTAAGGATGATTGGAGGGACAGCGAACAACTACTTAACGAATTGGGATACAATATTAAAGATATTTAATTATATATAATATTTTAAATGTATGTATTAAAACCTTGCGAAAATCGGCATTAATTTATTAAATTTGTCAATTAAGGTTATATAATAAATGCAATTTTTATGAGTAAAAAATTGCATTTTAAAAGTTGAATTTTTTGTATTAATTTATCCATATCAGTCAATACTTTTATCGGAGGGACTTATGGATATCAAAGAAAGAATTTGGCAGCAATTTACAAAAACAGGCGACCCGGGACTTTATATGTTGTACAAGGCTTTGGGTGAGGAGCAGGACAAAGACCATGGAAAAGGAGAAAACCCTTGATTGCCTTTGTATAAAAAGCATTGACTATAAAGATAATGATAAGTTGGTTACCCTTTATGCCTTTGGCGAGGGTAAAATTACTTGTTTATTAAGAGGAGTAAAAAAATCTAAAGCAAAGCTCAAGTATGCCGGGGCTTTGCTTTGTTTTGGTAAATACTATTTAACAGGTAAAAACGGTTATAACAATGTTATAGGTTGCGATTTGATAGATAGCTTTTATGGTATATGGACGGATATTGATAAGTACTATCCTGCATTGTGCAGTGTGGAAATTTTGGATAAAGTTGCAGATGATAGAGAAATTGGAGATAAATTGGCTGTTTTGACTCTTGAATTTTTAAATGAAATATGTTATAAGTCGAAAGATAATTTTATAAGTTTTGCAAAATATTTGAATAATGTAGTAAATTTATTGGGATATAAATTGCCATTAAAATGCCTTAATTGCGGAGAAATCAATAATGATAATTTTTACTATAGTTATTTAAAAGGCGGGCTTTTGTGCGGTAATTGCTACGATAGTACTGCTAAAAAGCTACTTATGGGTAGTTTAACTCTGCTTAAATGCTTTGAAGAAAACAAAAATATTCAGGCAACATTTGATACGGACGATATAATTGCCGTTATACAAATTTATTTTGATATAATAGGTAAAAATTTGGCTAAAAAGTTCAAAACATTCGAAGAATATATTTTATTTTATAATAAAGTTAATATTTATTAGAAAAACACTTGAAATAAATGGTAAAATAGTGTACGATAGTATATATAAGTGATTAATTTGTTTGGAGGACATAATGGCTAATAAGAAGTTTGTTTATTTATTTATGGAAGCAGACGGTAACAACCGTGCTTTGTTTGGTGGTAAAGGTGCAAATTTGGCAGAAATGACTAGACTTGGTATGCCTGTACCGCAAGGTTTTACTATTACAACCGAAGCATGTACACAATATTATAATGACGGCGAGATAATCAATGATGATATAATTGCCGAAATTTTTCAAAAATTGGCTGAAGTAGAAAAAATGGCCGGTAAAAAGTTTGGAGATAAAAAGAATCCGTTCCTTGTATCTGTTCGTTCAGGCTCAAGAGCAAGTATGCCGGGTATGATGGATACAATACTTAACCTAGGTTTGAACGATGTCAGCGTTGAGGGATTGGCTGAGCTTACACAAGACCCACGTTTTGCGTATGACTGCTACAGAAGATTTATTCAAATGTACAGTGACGTTGTTATCGGTGTAGGTAAGGAAGCATTCGGTAAAATGATTGATGAGTTGAAAGCAGAAAAAGGCGTAATCCTTGATACAGAGCTTACTGCAGACGATTTGAAAGAGTTGATTGCTAAATTCAAAGCTTATTTCAAGGCTGACCAAGGTATAGATTTCCCACAAGACCCTAAAGACCAATTAATCGGCGCTGTAAAGGCAGTTTTCAGGTCTTGGAATAACCCACGTGCTATTGTTTACAGAAGAATGAACGATATCCCTAGCGATTGGGGTACAGCAGTAAACGTACAATCAATGGTATTCGGCAACATGGGTAACACATCCGGAACAGGTGTTGCATTTACACGTAACCCTTCTACCGGCGAAAAGAAACTTTACGGCGAATATCTTATGAATGCTCAAGGCGAGGACGTTGTTGCAGGTATCCGTACTCCAATGTCAATCGACCAATTAGCCGAGACAAACAAAGAGGTATATGAGCAATTTGTTGAAATAGCAAGAAGACTTGAAGACCATTACAAAGATATGCAAGATATGGAGTTTACTATCGAAAGAGGAAAATTGTATATGTTGCAAACTCGTAACGGAAAGAGAACAGCTCGTGCTGCACTAAAGATTGCTTGTGATTTGGTTGAAGAGGGTATGATTTCAACAGATGAGGCACTTTTGAAGATAGAGCCAAAACAATTAGATGCTTTACTACATCCTACTTTTGACGAAAAAGTTATCAAAAAAGCAAAACCTGTTGCAAAAGGTTTGCCTGCATCTCCTGGAGCTGCTTGCGGTAAAATCGCTTTCTCTGCAGAAGAGGCAGTGGAAAGAGCAAATAAAGGCGAAAAAGTTGTTTTGGTAAGACTTGAAACTTCTCCTGAAGATATCGAGGGTATGTACGCAGCAGAGGGTATTTTGACCGCACGCGGAGGTATGACTTCTCACGCAGCCGTTGTAGCTCGTGGTATGGGTGCTTGCTGTGTGGCAGGTTGCCAAGAGTTGGTGGTAAATGAGGCTGAAAAGAAATTAATTATCGGCGGCAAAACTTATACTCAAAACGATTTTATTTCTATCGATGGTAGCACAGGTAACATATATGGCGAAAAGATTGCAACTGTAAACGCAACTGTAAGCGGAGAGTTTGCTACAATTATGAAATGGGCTGACCACCGCAGAGCTTTAAAAATCAGAACAAATGCAGATACTCCAAACGATGCAAAACAAGCTGTTGAGTTCGGCGCGGAGGGTATTGGCCTTTGCCGTACAGAGCACATGTTCTTTGCTGAAGATAGAATCCCTGCAATGCGTGAAATGATTGTTTCTAAAAACGAGGACGAAAGACGCAGAGCATTAAACAAATTGTTGCCAATGCAAAGAGCTGACTTTATCGGTTTGTACGAGGCAATGGGCGACAGACCTGTTACTATTAGATTCTTAGACCCACCTTTACACGAGTTCGTACCTCATAAGGATAGTGAAATTCAAGCTCTTGCAAAAGAAATGGGCTTGAAATTCGAAGATTTGAAAAAGACAATCGACGAGTTGCACGAGATGAATCCAATGCTAGGTCACCGTGGTTGCCGTTTGAGTATTACTTATCCTGAAATTGCAGAAATGCAAACTCAAGCTGTTATCGAGGCTGCTATTGAAATTAACACAAAGAAGGGCGGAAACATTGTGCCAGAAATTATGATTCCACTTGTCGGCGATGTTAAAGAGCTTAAGTATGTTAAAAATGTTGTAACAAAAACTGCCGAAAAAGTTATGGCATCTCACGGTGTTAAAGTTGACTTTATGGTAGGTACTATGATAGAAATTCCAAGAGCAGCAATTACTGCTGACGAAATTGCTCAAGAGGCTGAATTCTTCTCATTCGGTACAAACGATTTGACTCAAATGACTTTCGGTTTCTCTCGTGACGATGCAGGTAAATTCTTGGAAGAGTACTACAGCAGAAAGATTTTTGAATCTGACCCGTTTGCAAAACTTGACCAAACAGGTGTAGGCAAACTTGTTGAACTTGCTATTCAAAATGGTAAAAAGACAAGACCAAATATCAAGTTGGGTATTTGCGGCGAGCATGGTGGAGACCCATCAACTATCGAATTCTGCCACAATGTAGGTTTGAATTATGTTTCTTGCTCTCCATTCAGAGTTCCTATCGCACGCCTAGCAGCAGCTCAAGCTAATATCAAAAATCCAAGAAAGTAATAACTTATTAAGAGATTGCAAATTGGCAATCTCTTAATTAATATTAGCGAAAAATTGCTTGTTGAAAATTTTTTGTAGTTGTTAAATAAGTTTTAAAAGTAAAATTTTAAAGGTAATCACAGATATGAATAAATATGATGTATAACAGTAATGATGCTAAAATTTTAGCTAAGAAATTTAATTTAAAATTAACTGATAAAAACAGTTGATAAAAGGAAAAAATGACAGATTTTAATAATTTTGAAATTGCGGAAGAACTGAAAAAGGCTGTTCGTGATATGGGGTTTAGCGAGCCCACACAAATTCAGTCGCAAGTTATCCCCGCAATGTTGGACGGACGAGATATAGTGGCGCAAGCACCTACGGGAACAGGCAAGACTTGTGCTTTTGCTTTGCCAATTATAACAAATACGCCAAAAGACAGTAAAGATGTAAAAACATTGATACTTTGCCCTACAAGAGAACTTGTTATTCAAATAGCAAATGAATTTAAAAAGTTTTTAAAGTATACCGAAAATGTTCGCGTTTGTGCAGTATACGGCGGACAAAATATAGAAAGACAGCTTGCAAATTTAAGGAAAAAACCTCAAATTATCATTGCAACTCCGGGAAGAGCACTTGACCATATAGAAAGACGTACTATAAAATTGCACAATATCGAATGTGTGACTCTAGACGAGGCAGACGAAATGTTGGATATGGGCTTCAAACCTGATATCGATAAGATTTTGAATGCCTGTCCAAAATATAAGCAACTTGCTATGTTTAGTGCTACAATGCCTAAACCGATTTTGGAAATGATTGATACATACTCGGTTGACCCTGTGCGTATACAAGCAACTGCAAACGCGGAGAAACCGAAAATCGAACAGATAGCAATAAAGTGTAAAGAGGCAGATAAAATACCATTTATAACAGATATTTTGGATATAAATGACTATAAACGGTGTATTTGTTTTTGCAATACAAAAAAACGTGTGGACGAGCTTACCGAAATCCTTTGTGGATTTGGATATGTAGCAGCAGGTTTGCACGGAGATTTAAAACAAAGTCAGCGTGATAAAATTATGAAACGTTACAGAGCGGGAGAAATCAATATTTTGGTTGCAACGGATGTTGTTGCAAGAGGTATTGACGTTAGCGATATAGATGCAATTTTTAACTTTGACCCACCGATTGACGAAGAATTTTATGTGCACAGGATAGGCAGAACAGCAAGAGCCAAAAAAACAGGTGTGGCGTATACTTTTTATACAAAAGGACAAAAGCACCTAATAGAAAATTTTGAAAGGATAACAAAAACAAATATGACAAAAATGGATAATATGCAGGCAAGTAGGGATTTTGGTAGTAAAAAACTATCTAATATATTTAAAATAGTTGATAAAAACAGAGAAAATACAAAAGATTTTTTATTGCGAGAATTGGATAAATTTAATAAGGAAAATGATACAAACTATACTCCGCTTGATTTGCTTGCAGTTGTAATTGACGGCAACAGCTATATGCAAATGACCGAAAGCAAAGGTCAAAAGAAAAAAGAAGTAAAAGAAGAACAAAAAGTCGATTCCACCAGATTTTTTATTACATTTGGCGAAATGGACGGTGCAAACGAAAAAGATGTACTTAACTTTGTAACTTCAAAGGCAAATATTTCAGCTGACGACATTGTTGATGTTAAGATATTGGAAAAGTTTAGCTTTGTTGAAGTAAAAAAAGGCTTGGAAGAAAATATTCTTGCAATGAAAGATTTGCGTTTTAACGGCAGAAAAATTAATGTAGAAGTCGCAGGGAGTAAAGCTAAAAGTTCGTCCAAATCCGGCAAGAATTTTTCAAAAGGCACTTCATCTAGTAAAAAAACAAGTAGCAAAAAAAACACTAATTCAAATAAAAACATAAGCAAAAGTAATAAGCAGACTACTAAAAAGAAAAAATAATTTTGTACGACAAATATGTATTATATAGGTATATAGATTGTAAAGTTAAGGTAATCTATTTGGATTTAAATGCATTTACAATCGCAAAATGCTTGTAAATGCTAATAATTTTGCATAAATTGTTCAATAAAAAAATTATTAAATAAAAAATAATCCCCTAAAAATCGGTACTAAAATTTAATTTTTATATAAAATTATTGACATTATCTAAAGATTAGGCAAAATATATGTCAAAAATATGTATAAAATTTCATAAACTATTGATTACTTGTCCATAATATGGTATAATTTAAATAAGATTAAAAGTTCATAAAAAATATTATCATTTATGAATGTACAATTAGGAGGAATAAAATGACTAATAAAGAACTTATCGCAAGTATTGCAAGCGAGTCCGGTATGACTCAAGTTGATGTAGCAAAAGTTATGGATGCTTTTACAAAAGCTATTGCTGAAAATGTGGCAAAGAAAGACAAAGTTGTTGTTCAAGGTTTAGGTAGCTTTGAGCTAAAAGCAAAACCTGCTAGAACAGGTCGCAACCCACACACCGGCGAGACAATCAATATTGCAGCTAGCAATTCTGTTGCTTTCAAGGCAACTAAGTCTCTAAAAGACTTCTTAAATGCTTAATTTTGATTACTAACAAAAACAGCACTCTTAAAGGGTGTTGTTTTTCTGTTACTGTGTGAAAAAAAGGCGAACTTTTGTTCGCCTTTTTTAATTGCGTAGTATTACTGTTATTAAACGTATAAATGAAAAATTAACGCTATTAAAAACGTGATTTGTTGTTAAATTTTAAATTAAATTTGTCTCATTTTATACAAAATCGCAATCAAGTGTAAAAAAGAAACAAGCAGTAAGCTTGGTTTATGTAATTATATTTTTTTTGTGAAATAAAGTAAATATGAGGTGAATTTATGATTTCAGGAGTATTTGATTTTTTATCCAATGTTATTTTTCAAACTTGTTACGTTGGGTCTGACGGAAATTTTCCTAAGCCACTTGATAAACAAACAGAGTCGGAACTGCTTGATAAAATAGCGGAGGGAGACATTGATGCAAGGGATAAACTTATTAAGCACAATATGAGACTTGTTATACATGTAGTAAAAAAATACAATAATTATTATGATACCGACGAGTTGATATCCGTTGGCTCTCTGGGACTTATAAAAGCGGTAAAAACCTATTCAAAAGGCAAAGGAACAGGACTTGCAACTTATGCCGCAAGGTGTATTGAAAACGAGATACTGATGACTTTGAGGGCGTCTAAAAAAAGAATACAAGACCGTTCATTATATGAGCCGCTAAGTTTTGATAAAGATGGTAATGAAATATCATTTATTGATATTATTGCGACAGACGAGGAAAGCGTTTATGGGCAAGTAGAAAATGAAATAATGGCGGAAAAACTATTGGATATAATGAAAAAAATACTAACAGACAGAGAATATGAGATAATCCAACTTAGATACGGACTGCAAAATTCAGCAGTTTACACTCAAATAGAAATAGCAACAAAAATGCAAATTTCACGCTCGTATGTAAGCAGGATAGAAAAAAAAGCATTGCAAAAAATGAAAGACTATTTGATTGAAAATAATCTTATAATAAAGTAATTGTTTCATTTTTTTAAATATAGCAAATTTTACATAATAATTATTTTAAGGGTAGTATGAAAGTTGTTGACAATATAAAAAAGTTGTGATAAAATAAATCCTAGTAAAATAGTAGGAATTAAAATTATGAAGTTATCATCCAAATCAAGATATGGCTTAAAAGCAATGTGTGAACTTGCCGTAAAATACGACGAAGTGGTAAGCACTTTGCAAATTGCGGAAAGCACAAGTACATCCGAAGCTTATCTAGAACAACTTATGGCAATACTTAAACGTGCCGGGCTTATTGTTTCCATTCGCGGTGCGGGCGGTGGATACAAACTTGCAAGAAGTCCTTACGATATCAGCGTGGGCGAAATTTTGCGAGCATTGGAAGACGATTTGAAGTTTGTAGAATGTATAAGCGGAGAATGTGAAAAAAAGTGCAAATGTTACACTGTTTGGCAAAAGCTTTATGATACGATAAATAATTCCTTAGATAATATGAAACTAATAGAGATTTGCGAAGGAGAAGAAAATGAATAGAATTTATTTTGACCATTCGGCAACAACACCTACAAGTGAGGAAGTTGTTAAAGAAATGTTACCGTTTTTTACGGATATATATGGCAATGGCAGTTCTCAACATTCCCATGGCAGAGAAGCGGGAAAATATATAGATATAGCAAGACGTCAGGTTGCGGATGCAATAGGTGCAAAGCCCGGTGAAATTTATTTTACAAGCGGCGGTACCGAATCGGATAATTGGACGATACGTGGAGTTTTGTCAGGCTATAAGGCAAAGGGAAAACATATTATAACCACTTGTATTGAGCACCCTGCAATGATTAAAACCTTGGAAAGTTTGCAAAAAAATGGCTTGGCTGAAGTAACATTTTTGGGCGTTGACAGCGAGGGTTTTATTTGCTTGGAGGAATTAAAAAATGCAATTAGACCGGATACCGTTTTGATATCCGTAATGACTGCAAATAACGAAATAGGAACAATTCAGGACATAAAGGAAATAGGCGCTATTGCAAAAGCAAACAACATTATTTTTCATACTGATGCAGTGCAAGCAATAGGTAATGTTAAAATAGATGTAAAGGAAATGAATATCGATTTACTTTCAATGTCTGCTCACAAATTTTACGGTCCAAAAGGCATAGGTGTTTTGTATAGACGTAACGGCATTAAACTCGGTAGTTACATGACGGGCGGCGAGCAAGAGCGAAATATGAGAGCAGGTACATTAAATACCCCCGGTATTGTTGGAATGGGCAAGGCTATTGAAATTGCTACCAGAGATATAGAAAAAAACAACAAATATGTATCCGAGCTAAGGGACTATTTTGTAGCACAGGTAGAAAGTAAGATTGATAATGTTTATTATAACGGAACAAAATCCGATAAAAGATTGGCTTCAAATGCTAATTTCAGTTTTGAATTTATAGAGGGCGAATCGCTTTTGTTAAGGCTTGATTTGGCAGGAATTTCCGTTTCAAGCGGGTCAGCTTGCTCGTCAGGCAGCTTAGAGCCATCTTATGTATTGCTTGCAACAGGCAGAGCTATCGAACTTGCACACGGCTCATTGAGATTTAGCTTTGGCAAAAACAATACAAAGCAAGAAATTGACTATTGCGTACAAAATTTGGTTAAGATAGTACAAGATTTAAGAGAGTTGTCGCCATTATTTTTGATTAAAAAAGGAGAAAACAAGTATGTATAACGAAAGAGTAATGAAAGAATTTGCTGAGCCTAAAAATGTAGGTTTTATTGAAAATGCAGACGGCGTAGGAAAAGTAGGTAATGCATCTTGCGGCGATATTATGGAAATCAGTTTGAAGATAGACAATGATATCATAACAGATGCTAAGTTTAGGACATTCGGTTGTGCAGCAGCTATTGCTAGTAGTTCTGTTGCAACTCAAATGGTTATTGGTAAAACTTTAGACGAAGCATTGGAAATTAAAAATAAAGATGTAGTTGAAACTCTTCAAGGTTTGCCACCACAAAAAATTCACTGTTCTGTTTTAGCCGAAGAAGCAATAAAAAAAGCGGTAGAAGATTACCGTGACAAAAAGAATAACTAATATAATAATTAAAATGCTACCGATATAAGGTGGCATTTTAATTTTTAGGGTAGTGATAAAAAGATAATATTTATTTTTTTTGCTGTTTTATACTAATTAATTTATGTGTAAAATTGTTTGGATAAATAGATATTTAATCATATTGTAAAATATAATTATTATTTAATAATTTGCCTTTAATTATACAAACTATAGTGGGGAGGTGAATTATGAAAGTTGGAATTCTGCTTGGTATCACGGCAGGCGCAGTTGCAACTTATGCGTGTATGTCAGAAAATAAAATAGAAAAAACAATGAAAAAAATTGCTAGAAAAATGAAAAGCAAATATAAAGAAATGATGGACTAAATAAAAAATTGTGTGATAATATCACACAATTTTTTATCGTTAAAATATTTAATCGTCGGATTTGTCATCGTCTGAATTGTTATTATTTGAATCGTCATCCAAAATTTTTTCGTTAATAAAAGTATAAGTAATAAATTGATTTATACTATCGTTAATATTGTTAAAATCCATTTCTCTTTTTCCTTGTGATTTATATTGATAACAATATTATATCATAATTAATGTATAATGTCAAATTGATATTGCATTACACATACTGAGAGACATCTAAAATCAAAAGGTTAAACTTCAATAAAAATATGAAGAAATTAAAAATAATGTCGATTTTTGAATGTTTTTTTTGTTGGAATTGATTTTTTAACTGAGATAATTAAAAAAAACATCATTACTGTGTTTATAGTTAAAAATACTAGAGAATGTATTATTTATTTTACACATTCAATGCTTGATTTGAGACCTTTATAATTAAAATAAGATTAAAAACTATTTACTTTTATTAAAATATATGGTATAATTTACTAGAATTTATTTAATGGAGGTGCTTTATGGACAAAAAAATCATTTACAGCGGTATTCAACCAACGGGCTTAGTTACTTTGGGTAATTATATAGGAGCACTTTCAAATTGGCTAAAATTGCAAGATAACGACGAGTATCAGTGTATATTCAGTATTGCAGATTTGCACTCTTTAACGGTAAGGCAAGTTCCAAGCGAATTTAGAAATCGTGCATTGTCATTTTTTGCACAGTATTTGGCTTGCGGCTTGGACCCGCAAAAAAACATTATGTATTTCCAATCACATGTACATGAACATGCAGAGCTTACATGGATTTTAAATTGTATAACTTATATAGGCGAAGCAAGCCGTATGACTCAATTTAAGGAAAAATCACAAAAACATCCTGACAACATTAATATGGGATTGATGGATTATCCTGTTTTAATGGCAGCAGATATTTTGCTTTACAATACATCACTTGTACCTGTGGGAGTTGACCAAAAACAACATTTGGAGATTGCACGCGATTTAGCGGCAAGGTTCAACAATGCTTACAGCCCAACATTTACCGTACCTGAACCTTATATTTCAAAGGTAGGAGCAAAAATAATGAGTTTGCAAAATCCGCTTGCCAAAATGAGCAAAAGCGATAGCAATTTAAATGCAACTATTTCTATTTTGGACAGCCAGGACGATATAATGCGTAAATTTAAAAGAGCGGTTACGGATAGTGATAATGAGATAAGAATCGGAGAGGACAAACCGGGTATTACAAACTTAATTACCATTTACGCTTGTAGCAAAGGCATAAGTGTTGAGCATGCAGTAAAAGAGTTGCAAGGTTTGAGCTACGCTGCATTGAAGGAAGCAGTTGGTGTAAGTGTTGTGGATTTACTTTCCCCTATAAAAGCAAGGTATGACGAACTGATAAAAGACAAAGATGGTCTTTTGGCTATAGCAAAAGCAGGACAAGAGCAAGCGTCAAGCATAGCCCGTAAGACATTGCGCAAAGTTTATAAAAAAGTCGGATTGGTGCAGCTATAATGTTTGGTTATGTTATTCCCGATAAAATGAATATGTTTATGAAAGATTACTATAATTACAAAGCTTATTATTGTGGTCTTTGTAAGCGTATCGGCAAAGATTGCGGGCAGTTTATGAGATTGACAACCAATTACGATATGGTGTTTTTTGATATGTTTTGCCACGCAGTGATGGAAATAAAACCAAATTATAATAGCGAGCCGTGTATTTTATCTCCTAAAAAGAAATCGGTAGTAAAAGGCGATGAGCTTACTGATAAAGTGGTAGATATCAATACACTCTTAATCTATTATAAATTGCTTGACGATAAGCTTGACAGTAAAAAATCCGATTTAGCAAAAAGCTTGGCTAAAAGTATGCTAAAAAGCTTGGTAGTAAGCGGTAAATATAAAAAAGCAAAAAAACATTTCCCTGAGCTAGACAAGTTGTTTTGTGATGAATATGCAAGATTGCGAGAGCTTGAAAAGCAAGGAACGGCTAGTATAGATATGCTTGCAGACCCGTTTGCAAATATGTTGAAAGTTGCCGTAAAAATAGTGCTTGACAGCAAGTGTACTGAGAATATCGAAAATTTATTTTACTTTTTGGGTAAATGGGTTTATATAATTGACGGAATTGACGATGTGGATAAAGACCATAAGAAGGGCGAGTTTAATCCTTTTTTTGTGGGGTATACTTATCAAGATAAAGACAAGTTTTATGAAGATAAGGGTGCAGAAATCGAATTTTTGCTTATGACATGTTATAATGCAATAAAAAGTGCATATAAAAATATAGAGTTAAAATTTAATGAGGGTGCTATTACAAATATTTTATGGTATGGCATTTTAATGAGAACGCAAGATATTTTGGGGAGGAAAGAAAATTGCAAAAAAATCCGTATTTAATATTAGGTGTCAGTGAGGATGCGACTTTTGCAGAATTGCAGGACGCTTATACAAATTTGCAAAACAAATATAAGGCAGATAGATTTCTTGAAGGAGAGGCAGGTGCGGAAGCAATAAGAAAGCTTGAAGAGTTAGAATGGGCATACAATGAATGTCAAAACATTTTACACGATAAAGCTACTGTTGCAGATTCAAACAAAGTTTACGAGGATGTAAGCCGTCTTATCAAGGAAGATAAATTGGTAGAGGCACAGTCCAAGCTTGATGGTATTGATAGCAGGGATGCAGAGTGGCACTATTACCAATCTATTGTTTATTACAAGAAAAAATGGTTTAACGATAGCAAGACACAGCTTGAAATTTGCGTAAGTATGGACCCTAAAAATTACAAGTATGCCGAGGCTCTTCGCAAATTAAATGCAGATATGGCACAATCTGACCCGTTTGCAAATCAAAATCAACAAGGTCAGCAATATAGCGGTGCGCAACAACAAAACAGAGGTGGGTATACCGAGCCGCAAATGAGCAATTCTCAAAGAAATGCCGATGCATGTTGCAACACTTGCTGTACTTTGTACTGCTGTGACACCTGTTGTGAGTGCTGCGGAGCCGATTTGATTAGTTGTTGCTAAGGTGAGTAAATGAAAAGAAGTCATATAATTGCTTTGTCGGGTATATCCTGTGCATTGGCACTTATTTGTGTTGTCGGCTCTATTTATGTAGAATTTATGACATTGTCATTAGCTGTATTATCGGCAATATGTATTCAAATGCCGCTTACTCAAAAATATTTGCTTGGTGGAATTTTGTCCTATGTTTCAACAAGTATTTTTGCATTTTTGATTGGCAATATCAATGCTTTGCCGTTTATATTGTTTTTTGGTGCGTATGTGCTCGTTCAGTGGCTGATAGAAGAAAAATTGTCTCCGCTTATCAAAAACAAGATACTCAAATATTCGGTTGCTTATGTAATCAAGATAGGATATTTTGAAGCAGTTATAGCAATTTTTTGGTTTTTGTTTAACAAGCTTATACCTGCATTTATAATTTTTGGCAACACTATAGAAATGACTTATTTAATTGTAAGTTTAGCAGGCATTCCATTGTTTTTGCTATATGATTTGATGATGCATCTTGTATTTAAAAATTTCACTATGGTAATAAATAAAATAATAAAAAAGACCACAAAAACTACAACTCCCGATGACATAATGTACAATGGAGAAGAGAATCCGAAAGAGGATGTGTTTAGTGATTTTGATATAACAGATTGTGAAGATACTAATTTAGACAATGAGCAGGAAAGTAATGGTAAGCCGAAAGATAGCAACATAGATAATGCATAATTTAAAAATGACTTTAAATTTAGTTTAAAGTCATTTTTTTGTTTAACATATTTTGTTGCGAACACCAAAATATGTTAAAACTTTAAAAAAACCTAACAAAAATCGGGACTAAATTAGTCCCGATTTTTTGTTTAATGTCAGTTTTTTAATACTTATATTATATTTATAAATTTAGCAGCTGTTTAATATTTATTTCTTATCAATACATTCCGTCCATTCCGCCGCCTGCCATAGGAGGTGTTGGCTCAGGAATATCTGTAACAAGAACTTCGGTAGTAAGAAGTGTTGTTGCAACACTCACAGCATTTTGAAGAGCAGAACGAGTAACTTTTGTTGGGTCGATTATACCTTCTTCAATCATATCGCAATATTTGTTTGTCAATGCGTTGTAACCATAAGTTGCACCTTTTCTTGCATTTTTGATATTATTAATAATTACACTGCCTTCAATACCTGCATTTGCTGTGATTTGTTTGATAGGTTCTTCTAAAGCTTTTAATACGCTCATTGCACCTGTCAATTCGTCTCCGCTAAGTTTTGAAATTGCTTTTTTAACATTTGCGATTGTGCTAAGAAGTGCAATACCACCACCCGGAATGATACCTTCCTCAACAGCAGCACGAGTTGCAGCCAAAGCATCTTCGATACGCAATTTCTTTTCTTTCATTTCGATTTCGGTTGCAGCACCAACATTGATAACAGCAACACCGCCGGCAAGTTTTGCAAGTCTTTCTTGAAGTTTTTCCTTGTCGTAGTCGGAAGTAGTTTCTGCAATTTGAGCTTTGATACTTGTCATTCTTGCTTTAATTTGTTCACTATCTCCAAATCCGCCTACAATAGTAGTATTGTCTTTGTCAACTTTGATTTGCTTAGCTCTGCCTAGTTCGTTTAAAGTTGCATCTTTAAGTTCCAAGCCGATTTCGCTGCTTATAACAGTACCGCCTGTCAAAATGGCAATATCTTCAAGCATAGCTTTTCTTCTATCTCCAAATCCCGGAGCTTTAACTGCTACACAGTTGAATACACCTTTCAATTTATTTACGATTATGGTAGATAATGCTTCGCCCTCAATATCTTCTGCAATAATAAGTAATTTTAAGCCGTTTTTAACAACTTGCTCAAGTAAAGGAAGTAGCTCTTGAATGTTACTTATTTTTTTGTCTGTAATTAAAATAACGGCATCGTCGATAATAGCTTCCATTTTATCGGTATTGGTAACCATATAAGGGGAAGCATAACCTCTGTCAAATTGCATACCTTCCATAACAGTAAGGTTTGTTTGCATTGTTTTAGATTCGTCAACAGTAATAACGCCGTCTTTGCCTACTTTTTCCATTGCATCGCTGATTAGTGCACCGATTGACTCGTCGCCTGCGGAAACACTTGCAACTTGAGCGATAGCGTTTTTGCTTTCGATTGGTTTTGAAATATCTTTTAGGCAATCGACAACTTGTGTGCAAGCAAATTTAATACCTTTATTTAGTATAACGGGATTTGCACCTGCTGCAACGTTTTTCATGCCCTCGCGGATAATAGCTTGTGCAAGTACGCAAGCAGTAGTAGTACCATCGCCCGCAACGTCATTAGTTTTTACGCTTACTTCTTTTATAAGTTGAGCGCCCATATTTTCAAATGCATCTTCAAGCTCAATTTCCTTTGCAATGCTTACTCCGTCATTGGTAATAAGCGGAGCACCGTATTTTTTATCTAAAACGACATTTCTGCCTTTTGGACCCAAAGTTATTTTTACAGCATTTGCAAGTGTGTTTACACCGCATTCCAAAGCTTTTCTGGCATCTTCGCCATATTTGAATTTTTTAGCCATATATCTATTCCTCCCAAAGATTATTTTTCAACTATAGCAAGAACATCTGCTTGTCTTAAAATCGTAACTTCTTTATTTTCAAGTTTAAAGTCAGAGCCTGCATACTTATTATACAAAATAATATCGCCAACTTTAATTTGCATATTAATTTCCTTGCCGTCAATAATTCCGCCTGGACCAACGGCAATAACTTTTGCCATTTGCGGTTTTTCTTGCGCAGTACCTGGCAAAACAATACCGCTTTGAGTTTTGTCCATACTTTCAACTGCTTCAATAACGATTTTGTCGAATAATGGTTTAATTTTCATATATATACCTCCAAAATATTACTATGTAAATTAGCAATCTAACACTTCGACTGCTAACATTGTTTATTATAGCACAACAATATCGATTTGTTAAGTAGAAAATGACAATTTTTCAAAGAAATTACAAATTTTGGTAATTTAAGGGGGCTGGTGTGTAAAAATCAAAATTATTTTTTACATATTTTACTTATTATCGACAAAATTAAGAGGAAATATATATTTATAAAATTAAAAATAAAAATTGATATTATATATTTATATATTTGTCCGCAATAAAATTAATAACAAAAAAAATTGAAAATGATTGATATTTTTTGGGTTATGGTGTAAAATGTAAGAGTAATTAATATCTGATTTTTTGGGGGTTGTTATGAACAAATGGGATGAAAGAATGATGGGGATGGCAAAACTTGTTTCAACTTGGTCAAGTTGTTATAAGGTTAATAGGAAAGTCGGAGCCGTTATCGTAAAAGACAAAAGAATTTTAACTACAGGTTATAATGGTGCAGGCAGCGGAATTTCCAGCTGTGTGGACAGAGGTTTTTGCTTGAGGGAACAAATGAATATTCCAAGCGGTACAAGACACGAAATTTGCTATGCTGTACATGCGGAGCAAAACGCTATTATTCAAGCAGCAAAACTTGGAGTAAGTGTACAAGGTGCAACTTTGTATTGCACTCATCAACCTTGCTCGATATGCGCAAAAATGATTATCAATTCAGGGATAACTCGAGTTGTATTTGATGAGGGGTATCCTGATAAATTTAGTATAAAAATGTTTAACGAGGCAGGAGTTAAGGTAGAAAAATTCTCTGATTTAAATTAAAATACCTTAATTGCTTGTCCTAAAATTTGCAGTGGTTGTCCTAAAAATATCATAATAAGTATTATTTAAAAATTCGTTACATAATCTTTAATAAAGCAAATATGATTGTTTTTTAGGAGAATTATGGCGGATTTTGATATGACTGAAACTCATTATGAAGATTTTTACTTAAGCAATTTCTTTAATAAGAAAAAACCGAAAAACAATAATGTAGAGGTTGAAGTTGTCGGTGTAGATGATACTGACGTCATTCAATCTCATTATAGTGACATAGATATCGAAAAGGACGGAAACAACGGCTATAAAGTAAAAGACAATCTTGCCGTAACAAGTGAATATATAAGCTTTAATCGTAGTGGTAATGCGGATTTGACATTGCCTACAGTTAAAGCCGAAGTTATAAGACATAAAAATATGTCTTTTGACAGATGTGAACCGTTTACTTTGCAGGTTGCTCTTAAAGGCATCGAAAAAAATAAAAATATACAAAAAGCGGTTAATGCTGCGGAAAAACAAAGAATCGCGGAAAGTGAATGTGATAAATGCACACCTAAAAAAAGAGGAAAAAATAAACCAAAACGCTCAAAGGGCAGAAAGTTTGCCATTGTGTTGTTCGTTATTATTTTTGCATTTGTATCATGCTTTTTAATTGCAGATGTTTTGTCTAACGGATATTTGATTGACAGCGTTGTCACAAAATTGTTCAAAGGGGATGCAACTGCCTATTATTATGCGGTGGAAATCGCTACTTTTAATGATGTGGATTCCGCGAGGATAACATCCGAAGAAATAAGAGCAAGCGGTGGTAGCGGTTATGTAGTACATGACGATTTGTACAGAGTTATTGCCGAAGTTTACAGCAGTGAAAAAGATGCGGAAAGTGTTTCAACCAATTTGAATTTGGCTGGCTATGTAACAAATATCTATCTTTTTAAAATAGAAGATATAGAATATCGTTTGTTGCCTACTTCTGTAAGAAATGCTACGAAAAATGTCTTGAAATATCAAGACATTATGTATAAATCACTATTCAATACGGCGGTTAGTTTGGAAAAGCAGGAAATTGACTATACCTCTGCACGTGAAGATATAGCAATGTTGAAAAGTCAAATTTCAAATATGTTGATAGACTATGAGTCAAGCGTAAATAATAAAATAAACGATAAATATGTACAAAAAGTAAGAATGCAAATTTCGTCGATGATTGGAGCATTGGATAACTTGACTGCCGAGGGCAGTAAAAATGATAGGTTACTTAGTGATATTAGATATATAAACACAATGATTTTAAATACTCACAGAGCGCTTATTAAATCTTTGCAATCGGAGAGTAATTGATATAAGGAGTATAAAAATGGATAAAATTAAAGTAGGTATTTTGGGATATGGCAACCTTGGCAGAGGGGTAGAACTTGCTGTCGGACAACAGAACGATATGGAACTTGTAGCTGTGTTTACAAGACGTGACAATGTAGTTACGGATAAAGGTTTAAAATGTATCAACGTAAATAAAATTGAGGAATATAAAGATAAAATCGATGTTTTGATTTTATGCGGAGGTTCCGCAACGGATTTGCCTGTACAAGGTGTTCAAATGATTAAGCATTTTAATACGGTGGATTCCTTTGATACTCATGCAAGAATACCCGAATATTTTGCCGAAATGGATAAAACCGCAAAAGAAAGCGGCAAATTGGGCATAATTTCCGTAGGTTGGGACCCGGGCTTGTTTTCTATAGCAAGAATGTTGTTTGGTGCAATACTTCCTCAAGGTAACGACTATACTTTTTGGGGTAAAGGTGTTTCGCAAGGGCACAGCGATGCAATAAGAAGAGTTAAAGGAGTAAAAGCCGGTATTCAATATACAATACCTAAAGAACAAGCTTTGCAAATGGTTAGAAATGCAGAAAATCCAAATTTGACAGCTCGTGAAAAGCATTTAAGAGAATGTTATGTAGTTGCTCAAGATGGTGCGGATAAGGCACAAATTGAAAGCGAAATAAAAAATATGCCTAATTACTTTGCAGATTACGATACCGTTGTTCACTTTATAAGTGAAGAAGAACTAAAAAGAGACCATGGTAAAATGCCTCACGGAGGATTTGTTATTCGCTCGGGCGAGACTACAGATTGTCATAAGCATGTTTTGGAGCTTTCTATTAAATTGGATAGCAATCCGGAATTTACTTCGAGCGTACTTACTGCTTATGCAAGGGCAATCGCAAAACTTGCAAAAGAGGGAAAAACAGGTGCGGTAACTGTTTTTGACGTGCCTATTTCATATTTATCTTCAAAAAGCGGTGAGGAATTAAGGAAAAATTTATTGTAATATGAAAAACTTTCTTACAATAAAAAATCTTTCCAAAACATATATAGGCGGATATAACGCAATAAACGATATTTCTTTTGAATTAAGTAAGGGCGGTAAGTTTGCCATTTTAGGCGGTTATGTAAGTGGCAAAACCACGCTGTTAAGCATAATTGCCGGGTTAGAGAGTGCAACAAGCGGCGAAATAATATTAAACGGTAAATGTATTAATAATTTTAAAATAAAGGACAGAAATATCGGTTTTTTAGACAAATCGTTGCAGCTTGCTAAATTTAAAAAGGTAAAAGATATTATCGCATATCCGTTAAAATTGCGAAAAGTTGACAATAATGATATTGCCGAAAAACTTGTTGCAATTTGTAATTTGCTTGGGATTTCCGATTTGCTATCAAAAAAAGTAAAAAGTCTATCGCAATATCAAAAAACTTTGGTTGCTGTTGCAAGGCTATTTATTTGTGATAGAGATTTGTATTTGATTGACGATATTTTTGATAATTTATCTTTGACAGAACAGCAAACGCTAATAGATAAAATTAAAAAATTAATCGTAGATAAGACAGTTGTATTTGCATTTTCAAGTTATGATATAGCATTAAATTTCACTTTTGAAAATGTTTTATTGCTTGCTTATAGTACTATAGCCATGATGGGAAATATCCACAATAAAGAGAATTTTGCAAATACATTAGCAGGATATAAATTTGTTAATAACAAAAAAATTTGCTCAATTCCCATATCCCTTGACAATAAAAAAATATATGTTGAAGAAAATGAATTTGCAAATAACCTTAAACTAAAAAGTGAAATTTTTGACAAGGGATTACTTGCCTTAACAACGGATAAAATATCTTTTAATAACAGCAAACAAGTAGTAATAAGTGCTGAAATTTATTATATTAACAAGTTTAATATCGCATATTTGGATATTAACTCCGATATTGCGACAATTTACTTAGACCATCCTTACAAGGAGGGAGATAAATTGACTTTGAGCTTTGATATTAGTGACGGAATTTTATATGATTTTGAGTCGGAAAGAAGAATATCCACTTAGGGAGGTAAAATGTTTAACAATTCAAATAGTACTAATCCACATAATGTAGATAATAATTCGCCATATAGGATGAAAAAAGATACTGTAAAAATAATTACTATAGTAATAGTTGCAATATTATCCTTATTAATAGTAATCGGAGGCTGTCTCGGTTGTTATTTTGCAGGAAGAAATGCAGAAAGACTATCTAACTTCAAAGACGATTTGGCCATTGCAAATGAAGTATATTCGCTAATTAAAGAATATTACTACCAAGATATATCCAAAGAAGATTTTAACAAATGGGCAGCAATAGGACTATCAAGTACTATGGACAAATATAGTGGGTTGTCTTATACAAGTGTTATTCCTGCATTGCAATTTGGTATTTCGATAAAAAGCGATTCTTACAATAACCATATTATCAGTGCAATTAGTCATTCTTCTGACAGTACAAAACCAACGCCTGCAGAAAGTGCAAAAGGATTGATTTCCGGTCAGAATTCTCCTGTTAGTTTGGAGAGAGGGGATATTTTGGTATCTGTTGGCGGTAAATCTGTGGAAGGGCTTACCACTGATGCTTTAAATGGTGAGGAATTTTTTGGGAAAGCTACACTTACGGATGCTATTGACTTAGTTGTCCGAAAATCTAACGGAAAAGAGGCTCATTTTACATTAAGAAAGTCATTGTTTTTAACAAAAGAAGCAAGCTATAAAGATATGGGCAATGGTATAGGATATATCAAGCTTAATTCTTTTACGGGTAGTGCTGACGAGGATTTTGTAGAGTGTGCAAATTTATTTAAAAGCAATGGAAATAGTAGATTGATACTTGATTTGCGTGATAATGGCGGTGGCTCGACAAATATTTTGTCTGTGATTGCTAGCTATTTAATACACAATAGCGAGGGCAATTCAAACGGCCTAGGTGTAATAAAACTTAAGTCTAGCAAAACACAAAAAGTTACGACTTATACTGCAACAGGTAATCATTGGTTAGGATTAGATAGTGCAGGTAAGAAAATACCTAATTACAAATTAGCTGTTTTGATAAATGAAAATTCTGCAAGTGCAAGCGAGGCTTTGCTTGGTGCAATTAAATACTATTGTCCTGAAGCTACAATAATAGGGTCTCCGACTTACGGCAAGGGAATTGCTCAACAGACATTTGACCTTACAACTACTAAAGAGTATGTGTTAAGTATGACAGTTGGATATTTTTATGTTCCTGTCGGCGCAAATGATTGGGAAACTTTCCACGGCAGGTCTATGATGCCAAGTAGTGATAAATATACAATAGGCAAATTTGCCGATCTAATTGATTTTACGGCTGAAGACGAAAATAATATAAAATTATATACAAAATATTACAATAATGATTTGACAAAAGAAGCTGCTGTAGAAATGGCAATGTCCGTTTTAGCTTAAATAATTCAATTACCTATCACTTATTGTGGTAGGTAATTTTTTTTTCTTCAAATATTTATGTTTGATAAATTTAATATGTTTTGACATAGTTTGTTAATAATTAAATGTTTTTTTTAAATTTAATGATGATTATATGTTGATAATTATAAATAAAAAATTTTTAATTGAAATATTTAAATAAAATACTTGAAAAAAAGTTTTTTTTATATTATAATATAAGCATTAATGTGCAATTTTTTAATAAGGAGTAATTTATGGATAAAAAAATTAAAGATATTGCGGCAAGAATAAAAGATTTAAGAGAATTTTCCGACTATTCATTGGAAGAGTTTGCCTCCAAAGTAAATGTGACTGTCGAAGACTATAAAAACATTGAGGATGGTGTAGTTGATATTCCTATAGGAACTATGTACAATATTGCTGCGGCATTGGAAATAGACCCTACAGTATTGCTTACCGGACAAAATAGTGACAGCAAAGAAGTTGCAATATGCTATGCGGGGCAAGGTTTGGAAATCGAAAGATATGACGGCTATAGCTTTAGCAGTCTTGCACATAAATTTTTTAATCGTGAGATGGAGCCAATGCTTGTAACCATAAGCGAGGGGATTGCTCCCGAACTTGTAAAACATACAGGACAAGAATTCAACTATGTACTTAGCGGTAAACTAAGAGTACTTATCGGTAATAAAGAGTATTACCTACGTGCCGGCGATTGCATATATTTTGACCCTAACATTCCTCATGCTCAAGTTTCAATGCAAGGGGAAAGTACATTTTTGACAGTAATTTTAGAAAAATAAAAATATAATAAAATAAGATAGAGGAGAAGTTATGAAAAAGAAAGACAAGCAAAAGCCTAACGGCGAAAATGCAAACAAATTCAGTGAAAAAGAATTTGCAAAACGTGTAGTTGCCTTAGGCGGAAACCTAAAGCGATTTTGGAAAGAACCTCCAAAAGGTAGGTTTTTGAATTTAAGAGAAATACTTAGTCTAGGTGTTTCCAGCTTTGGCGTAAGTATGATTTACAATGCCCTAAGCATTTATCTTACAATTACCAAAATACCGGTAATTTACGATATGGGTACATCCGGTACATTGCATGCCACACTTATGTACTTGTTATCAAGTGTTTTGGCTTTAATTTTAACACCGTTTTACGGCAGAATGATTCAACGTACCAATACTAAGTTTGGTAGATATAAGCCTTACATAATGTTCTTGGCACCTATTGTATCTGCATTAGGTATTATGGCACTATGGTCACCACAGTCTTTGGATGTTACATCACGTACGATTTATATGTACATGACTTGTACACCTGCGTTATTGCTTTGGAATTTGTGGTATAACTCATTTAACATGTTCCCAGGTGTATTCTCTCCAAATCAACAAGAAAGAGCAGATATTTGGTCTCCTATAGGTTTGGTTATGGGCTTTGCACCAACAGTTATGAATGCGCTAAACGGCGTAATTGCAAGGTATGTTGGCGATATTTGGGCAGGTAGAATTTACGCTATTTGTTGCGGTGTGCTTGGAACAATGTTAGTAATTGCCTTAATCGGAGTTAAAGAAAGAGTATTTATTACCGAAGAGGAAAATAAAAAAGAAAAGATAACTACATGGCAAGGCTTGAAGATGATTGTCAAAAACAAGCCGCTTATGATATTTACTATTGCTTTATGTTTAGGTTGTCTAAGAAATACAATAGATTTAAGTTGGGAATTTGTTGCAAGGGTTAAATATGCTACAAATATGGCAGATGCTGCAGCTATTATCGGTGGATTGTCATTGTTTGTAGGTTTTGCTGCTACACCTAATATGATTTTGTTGCCATGGCTTACAAGAAAATTCAACAATAGAACAATTTTGATTTTTTGGCAAGTATGCAACCTTTCGGCAAACTTGATTTGTGCTTTAATAGGCTTGCAAAACTTCCCGCAAGGTAGTTGGTCGCCTTATGTTATTACAGCAATAAGATTTTTATCACTATTTAACTGCTTAGGTAGTTTACAACCTCTTATGCTTTCGGAAATGGGAGACTATCAACAATCAATTTGCGGCTATAGGTTGGAGGGCTTTATTCAAGCTTTCGCTTATTCCTTGACATCGGTTGTTGCTCAAGCAGCTGCACTTATTCCTGCAGTTATTCAAAAGGCTATGGGCTTTAACCCTGCTAATTATATTGTAAGTCAAGTTTACGAAAATAACTTTGTTACTCCTGAATTGGTAAAATTAGCGGAAAATTACGGAAATGTCGCACTATGGATATCAGTTGGTTCAAGTGCATTGATGTTGATTTGTTTACTGTTCTATAATCTAGACAAAAAGAAACACGCTGAAATTGTACAAAAATTAAAAGAAAGTGCAGTAAATGCAGATGAGATTGAAAGTGAACAAGGTAAACTTAATATGTTGGAAAATGTTATCGGCTCAAATCCTAATGAGGGAGCAAGTGAAGATGCAAATTTTGACGAAATTAACAGCAATATTGATGTAACATCTGAAAATAACGAAGTTGTAGATAATACAAACGAAACAGTAGAGGAAAGTGAAATAAATGAGATTCCAAATGCCGATACTGAAAATTCCGAAGAAATTATCGAAAATGAGAATAATCAAAACTAAATAAAATTAAGCAGTCGATTGAAATTAGCTTGAACTTTTGATGAAAGTTCAAGCTAATACGACAAACTGCTAATATCTTTATAAAGCCGGGATGGAATATAGCGTACAAAATTTACGCTTGTTTCGAATGAACAATGAAATTGATTGAGTATGACGGGACATTTTTAGATAGAAAAAGTAGGTCAAACGAAAAAATCAACACTAACAAATAAAAAGCCGACCAAAATACGGCGTCAGCGAAATTTTGTATTTGGTAGGAAAAAGCGAGTTCGATGGTAACTGAGCCGATTTTATATTAAAATCGCTCGTTACTAATCGTAACGAGCGATTTTTGGCAGGGGAGACGCGATTCGAACACGCAACCAATGGTTTTGGAGACCACTACTCTACCGTTGAGCCACTCCCCTAAGTCTAGTCCATTATATGATAAAATTTTGCAGTTGTCAAATGTTTTAAGATTATTTTACAAAAATTTTAGATTTTATATTAAAGTATTGCATTAAAATATGCTTTTAAACATCGTAGCAAATTAATTTAAAATATCAAATATAAACTCATCACTTGTAAGGAAAGGAGATAATATGAATTATAACTATAAATTAGGTATAATCGGTGCAGGAAATATGGCAAAAGCGATTGCAAATGGCATAGTTGACAGTAAATTGATTGATAAAAGCAAGATTATTGCTACCGACCCTTTTGCGGATTTAGGTATTGATGGTGTTGTAACCCATAAAGACAACACTTTGGTACTTAATGACTGTGAGTATATTTTGCTTGCAGTAAAACCTCAAATATATAACGAAATTGCAAAAGAAATAGGCAGCAACTGTAAGGCTAAACATATTATTTCAATTATGGCGGGGATTACTTATGACGGAATAAAAAAATATTTCCCAAATGCAAATGTTACACGAGTAATGCCAAATACACCTTGCAAATTGAAAAAAGGTATGACAGCAATACGTAAAAACGACAACATACCACAAGAGGAAAAAGATTTTGTAAAAAGTATATTTGACAGTATTGGTAAGACAATATACTTGGAAGAGGAATTGTTTCATGCTGTCACTGCTGTAAGCGGAAGTGGACCTGCGTATGTCTATATGTTTATCGAGGGTATGATTGAAAGCGGTGTAAAAATGGGTATGAGTGCAGAAGATGCAAAAACTTGCGTTCTTCAAACTTTTGCAGGCAGTATAGGTATGGTGGAAAGTGAAAATACACCTATTTGCGATTTGATTAATGCAGTTTGCTCAAAAGGCGGGACAACCATTCAAGCTGTTGAAAGTTTTAGACAAGACAATTTGTATGAGATAATAGACAGCGCTATGGTAAAGTGCAGAAATCGTTCCGAGGAGTTAGGTAAGTGAAACATATTCAAATATATACCGACGGGGCTTGCAGTTATAACCCCGGACCCGGTGGATGGGGTGCGATTTTAATATATAATGGAGTTGAAAAACGCATTTCCGGCGGGGAGCCTAATACAACAAATAACAGGATGGAATTGCTTGCCGTAATCAACGGATTGAGTTGTTTGAAAGAAAAATGCGAAGTGGAAATTTTTTCGGATTCTGCTTATGTTGTCAATGCTTATATTCAAAATTGGGTGGATAATTGGAAAGCAAACGGTTGGAAAAAGCAAAAAAACAGCATAAAAAATCTTGAATTATGGAAACAGTTAGACAGCCTAGTTAATTTTCATAATGTAAAATTTATAAAAGTAAAAGGGCATAGTGACAATGTCTATAACAATGAGTGCGACAAAATGGCAAGAGAACAAGTAGATAAAATTTTAGGAGGCATAAATGAGTGATAAATCGAAATTGACTTTTTCGTTACTAGCAGTATTTTTAGGACTTGCTACAATGATTGAGGCTATATTTTTGTTTGGCGAAACAGCACTTTATATGCCTATATTATTGATTGTCGGTGCGTTTTTAGTCTCTATTATTTGTGTAGCATGTATTTATAAGAGAAAAGAATCAATGTTTAAACTAACGTTGATAGTTTTGTTTTTTGCTGCAATAGGTTTTGCTATTTATATAGGTTTGCTAAAAAGCGGTGCACTTGACCTTTTAAAAGATGCGGATAATATTTCCGACCTTATGAAAAAAACAGGTATTTGGGGACCGTTGATTTATATTTTAATTCAATTTTTGCAAGTTACATTTATTCCTATTCCGTCGGCAATCTCAACTGCCGCAGGTATGGCTGCATTCCAAAATTTGTGGTTGGTATTTGTCTGTAGCTTGGTAGGAATGATGCTTGGCTCAATGTTGGCATTTGTATTGGGTAGAGTATTCGGTGTTAAACTTTTAGTATGGATGGTAGGCCCTAAATCATACAACAAATATCAAAAAATGTTAAAGGGCAGGGATAAAATGATGCTATTTATGATGTTTTTGTTACCTGTTTTCCCTGACGATTTGTTGTGTATATTTGCAGGCGTTACCACAATGTCGTATACAACATTCTTTATTATGCAAATTGTTACAAGACCGATTACTATAATAGGACAAACACTAACTTTTGATATAATGGGTAAAATACCTCTTAATACTTGGTGGGGTATTTTGCTTTGGATAATTATCGGGATAGCTGTTGTTGCAATGTTTGTCGGATTGTGGAAGTACAGCGATAAGCTTGAAAATTTGTTGGTAAAAGTTATTCAAAAACATTTTGGTGCAAACGAATTGTCTCTTACAATAAATAAAGAAAAATTAAACACTGATGTTCAAAATCTAATTAGCGACACAATAATTGATGCGGATAGGGAAATGACTGTTTCCACCGCAACAAGTAAACCGAAATACAAAACTAAAAAATATCAAATAAATTATAAGGAATAATATTTGATTAATATCGATTTTCGCAAGGTTTTTAGTTATATTATAATTTTATTGAGTGATTTGCCGAAATTTTATTATAAACGCTTGACAATATAGTAATACTAATATATAATAGCTGTAAAGGTAAAGTCCTTTACACATTATGCTAAGGAGCGGACAATGTCTAAATCGGAAAAACTATTTATAAGTAGATACAATGATTTTTACGGTTGCCTGCTTACCGAACACCAATGCGAAATGATTAAATTATACTATGATTGCGATATTTCTTTATTTGAAATATCCGAGCAATTTAGTGTAAGCAGACAAGCAGTCAGAGATACAATTAAAAGAGCGGAATCATTGCTTATCGGATTTGAAGAAAAACTTGGCTTATGCAAAAAATTTGCAAGTATGACCGAGCTAATCAAACAAACTGAAACAGCAATAGATAATAATGATAAAGAATTGTCTAAAAAAAATCTCTCATTGCTAAAAGAAATATTGGAGGATAATGATGGGGACATTTAATAGTTTAAGTGACAGACTTGGGCATATTTTTTCCAAACTGAAAAATAAAGGCAAACTTACCGAGCTGGAAGTTAAAGGTGCTATGAGAGAGGTGCGTATTGCACTTTTGGAGGCAGACGTAAACTTTGGCGTCGTAAAACAATTTATCAACAAGGTAAGTGAAAAAGCTATCGGCGAGGATATATTGCGTAGTTTATCGCCTGCTCAACAAGTTATTAAAATTGTTAATGACGAATTGATTGAATTAATGGGTGCTACTCATTCTAAGCTTGCTGTCAGTGATAATCCACCAACAATAATTATGATGTGCGGTCTGCAAGGCGCAGGTAAGACTACAATGTGCGGTAAACTTGCATTAATGCTTAAAAAACAAGGCAAAAAACCGCTTTTGGTTGCATGTGATATTTATAGACCGGCTGCAATAAAGCAGTTGCAGGTTGTAGGTGGCAGTGTCGGTGTTCCCGTATACGAACAAGGTCAAATCGCACCGCTAAAAATTTTAAAAGGTGCTTTTGAAGCAGCGTATAAAAATGGTAATGATGTTGTTATTATAGACACTGCGGGAAGACTCCACATAGACGAGCAACTTATGGAAGAATTGCAGTCGATAAAACAAACTTACAAACCGCATGAAATTCTTTTGACTGTTGACAGTATGACAGGTCAAGATGCGGTAAATGTTGCAGATACTTTTAATAAGCAACTAGATATTACAGGTGTTGTGCTTACTAAGCTTGACGGTGATACAAGAGGCGGTGCGGCACTATCCATAAAAGCTGTTACAGGAAAACCCGTTAAATTTTGCGGTATAGGCGAAAAAATGACGGATATTGAAGCTTTTCATCCTGACAGAATGGCATCGAGAATTTTAGGTATGGGCGATGTTTTGACGCTTATTGAAAAAGCTCAAAATGCCATAACGGAAGAAGATGCGAAAAAATTGCAAAAGAAAATTAAAGATAAGTCATTTGATTTGAATGACTATTTGGAACAGTTTGAACGTGTAAATCAAATGGGTAGTATGAAAGATATGCTTAATATGATACCCGGTTTAAGCAGTAAGTTGAAAGGTCAAAATTTGGATATCGACGAAAAGCAGATTGACAGAATAAAAGCAATTATACGTTCGATGACGCCTACCGAGAGGGAAAACCCTCAAATCATAAAAGGCTCAAGACGTAAGAGAATTGCAAATGGTAGCGGAACTTCGTTGCAAGACGTAAACTCATTGCTAAAGCAATTTGAGCAAACAAAAGAAATGATGCGTAGAATGACAAGCGGTGGTTTAAAAGGCAGAATGAGAATGCCGTTTTAATGAGAATAAAGTTGCTTGATTTTAGCATTACAACAGCACTTAAATTAGGATAATTAATTTTAATTATATAAATATTTATATTATTGGAGGAAGTACATTTATGGCAGTTAAATTAAGATTAACAAGAATGGGTAAAAAAGGTAAGCCATTTTATCGTATTGTAGCAATGGACAGCAGAAAGGCAAGAGACGGTCAATATATCGAGTCAATCGGTTACTATGACCCAACTAAAGAGCCTGCAGTGGTAAAAATCGACACTGAAGTTGCTAGCAAATGGCTAAACAATGGTGCTCAATGCACAGATACTGTTAAAGCTTTGCTAAAGAAAGAAGGACTAATCAAGTAATTATGCAAGAGTTAGTAAGAACAATTATTAATGGACTTGTAGATGACCCTAACTTGGTTGATATCGTGATTGACGAAGATAATTTTGTTATCAATATCAACTCCGATAAAAGTGAAATAGGCAGAATTATCGGCAAGCAAGGAAGAGTAGCAAAGGCTATAAGGGCAATTATCAAGTCTTCCGGTATGAAGCAAAACAAGCGTTACACTGTAGAAATTAATGAAAAATAATACACCATTGACCCCACAAATATCCGTGGGGTCTATTGGTAATTTATACAGGTAGTAACAATTAGATAGTAAATAAGTTTATAAGGTAATATAAATTTAAGGTCGATTTTCGATAGATTTTTATATAATTATGGATAAGATTGTTATTGGTAAAGTCATTAAACCACAAGGTATAAAAGGCGAGATAAAAGTTGACATTTTGCCGCAAGATAAAGCTTTGGCAAGCAAGCTAAAAGAAATTTACTTAAATGATAAATGTTATAAAGTTATTTCCGTAAAAAATTTGGTTAACGGTATGTTTTTTAAACTTGACGGAGTTGATGACAGGAATCAAGTTGAACTTTTGCGAGGTATGCAAGTAGCTTTTGAGCGGGAGAAAATGCCTAAACTTGAACAAGGTAGATATTTGGTCAGCGATATAATAGGAATGGAGGTTATTGTTTGCGACTGTGTTGTCGGAACAGTTGCCGATATTTTGCAATATGGTGCTGCAGATGTTTACGTTGTCAAAGGAGATAAAAATTTTATGTTCCCTTGTTTAAAAACAGTGCTTGCAAAAGTTGATGTCGAAAATAAAAAACTATATTTAAATAAAGAAATTTTGGAGCAAATTGCAGTTTATGAAGATTGAAGTGTTGACATTGTTTCCAAATATGTTTGCATGCTTAAATGAAAGCGTTATAGGCAGAGCGTTGGAAAATGAAAAATTTACTTTAAATGTTACGGATATACGTGAGTATAGTACAGACAAACATAAAAAATGCGACGATTATCCATTTGGCGGAGGTAGCGGAATGGTTATGACACCTCAACCGATTTTTGACGCTATTGCTGCTGTTGACCCAAACAGAGATTGCAAACGAATTTTTTTATCACCAAAAGGAAAAACACTATCTCAACCACTTGTTGAACAGTTAAGCAGTGAAGAAAACTTATTATTTTTGTGCGGGCACTATGAGGGAGTCGACCAAAGAGTTATCGACAGCGAAATAGATTTGGAGTTGTCTATAGGCGATTATGTACTTACAGGCGGAGAACTTGCTTGCATGGTGGCTATAGATGCGATAGCAAGGTATATCGATGGTGTTTTGGGAAGTAGCGAGTCTACCAATGAGGAGAGTTTTTCAAATGGTTTGCTTGAGTATCCACAGTATACAAGACCGCAAAATTTTAGAGGTATGACTGTACCCGAAGTACTTTTAAGCGGAAATCACGGCGAAATTGATAAATGGCGATATAACGAGCAGATAAGGATAACAAAAGAAAAAAGACCTGATTTGTTGGAGGAAAAATAATGCATATACAATGGTTCCCGGGGCACATGACAAAAGCTCTGCGAATGATGGAAGAAAATGTAAAACTTGTTGATTGTTTGATATATGTACTTGACAGCAGGTGCATTGCGGCTTCCTTTAATCCTAAATTAAACGAGCTTGCGGGCGGGAAACCTATTTTGTATGTCCTTAACAAGGCTGATTTGGTTGAAAGAGAAGATTTAAATGCTTGGATAAAATATTTTAAGGATAACAATATGCAAGTAGTTGTTTGTAACAGTGCAAACGGAAACACGCAGAAAGTTATTGACGGACTTAAAATATTAAATAAAAATTTGATAGAAAAATATCAAAACAAAGGTGTAAACCGTAGCATACGTGCAATGGTTGTCGGTATTCCAAACAGCGGAAAATCTACATTGATTAATAATTTGTGTGGTGCTAAAAGGACTATAACGGGTGACAGACCGGGTGTTACTCGCGGTAAGCAATGGGTAGTGCTTGCAAAAGGCGTGGAACTTTTGGATACTCCGGGAACATTATGGCCATCATTTGAAAATCAAGAACACGCAAAACATTTAGCATTTGTAGGCAGCATTAATGAAGATATATTAAATATAATAGAGCTAGCGGAAGAAATGCTTGATTTTTGCAGAAAAAATTACTTACAAAATCTTTTGGGAAGATATAAAATAACAGAGCTCCCGCAGGAAAACAATTTAGCTTTAGAATACATTGCAAAAAAACGCGGCTTTTTGTTAAAAGGTGGGATTCTCGATACCGAAAGACTTGCTAAAACTGTAATTGACGATTTTAGAAAAGGTAAGCTCGGTTTGATTATGCTTGAGAAATGTGAAGATTTAAAATGAATTATTTTTAATATAAAAAATAACTTGCGAAAAATTTTGATTGTAAAACACTTAATAATCGGTTAAAACACATAACAAAATAATAGGTATAAATATGGATAAACTTACTGTTCAAGATAAATTGAAATACGAATCTGAGTACCTTGCAAAGGGTTACAAATACATAGCTGGAGTTGACGAAGTAGGAAGAGGACCACTTGCAGGCCCCGTAGTTTGTGCCGCAGTTATAATGCCGCTTGATAAGCTTATCGAGGGGATTGACGACAGTAAAAAAGTCAGTGAGAAAAAAAGAAATAAACTTAGTGATTTAATAAAAGAAAATGCAATTTGTTATAACATTGCGGAGGTTTCGCCTGAAGTTATTGACGAAATCAACATTTTGGAGGCAACTAAGTTGTGTATGAAGAACGCCTTAGAGGGACTTAAAATAAAGCCTGATGTTGCTTTGGTTGACGCCCTTACATTGGATACTGATATACCTATTGTAAACATAATAAAAGGCGATTACTTGAGCTATAATATAGGCGCTGCAAGTATTATCGCAAAAGTCTATAGGGATAATCTTATGGTTGAACTTGCCAATAAATATCCTTTATATTCTTTTGAAAAGCATAAGGGGTATGGAACTGCTGTACATATACAAGCAATAAAAGAGCACGGACCATGTGAAATACATCGAAAAAGCTTTATAAAAAAGTTTGTGTGAGGATAAAATGCACGGACTGAATACTAAAAATATTGGTAATAAAGGCGAAAATATTGCTTGCGAATACTTGAAAAAACAAGGTTATAAAATCATTGCGAGGAATTTGTATATAGGTAAAAGCGAGCTAGATATTATTGCAAAGGACGGAAAAACTTTAGTGTTTGTAGAGGTAAAAACAAGATTTACTTCCTCGTTCGGAAGTCCTTTGGAGTCAATTACCGAGTCTAAAATAAAAAACATAATTTTTTCTGCAAAAATGTATATTGCATCCTACAAAATGTACAATGTGGCGGTTCGTTTTGACGTGATTGGTGTTGACGGGGAGAAAATAGAACATATAAAAGACGCATTTTGGCTAAATTAAGTAAAACTTGTAAAAAATAAATAAAATTTAATATAAAAATGCTTGCAAATAAAAATATTTTATGTTAATATATAAAAGACTTCGGGTGTTCCGCTAATATTTTATGAACACTGCGTAATAGGAGGTAGGTCAAATGAGTAATATTATTGATGTAATTGAGCAAGAGAATCTTCGTACAGATTTGCCTAATATCAAAATTGGTCAAACTGTTAAAGTATGGTTCAAAATCAAAGAGGGTAACAAAGAAAGACTTCAAGCTTTTGAGGGAGTTGTTATTGCTCGTAAAAACGGTAGCGTTCGTGAGACATTCACTGTTCGTCGTCTTTCATTCGGTGTAGGTGTGGAAAGAACATTCCCATTCCATTCTCCAAAGATTGACCATATCGATATTGTACGTAACGGTAAAGTTAGAAGAGCTAAACTTTATTACTTGCGTGGAAGAACAGGTAAAGCTGCTAAACTTAAAGAGATTATCAATAAGTAATTTTAAAAGACAAGGCAAAATGCCTTGTCTTTTTTCTTTAACAATAAAAATCTTATAACATTAAAATTAATAACAAGCAATTTTATTTGCTTGTTATTTTTTATATTTAAATAAACAAATTTAATTGAATTTGGCAAGTTAGTCGATACGTGAGCATATATTTTATGGTAGTGACAATAATGGCAAACTATTCGACAAATAGGAAATTAATATAAATTTTAAAATACTTATAATGTTTGTATGATAATTTATGTTGAATGTGTATTGTTTAACAATTTTGCGATTGATTGTCTAATGCTGTATTTAAGCCTATTGACATCTAAAAGAAAAATAACTATTTGGCGAATAAGTATATCTTCATTGATTGGTGCTGTCTATGCGCTTTTTTCGCCTCTTATTGATTTTACGGGTGATATTGTTATCAAAATACTTGTAGCATTTATAATGTGTGTACTTACCGCAAAAATACTATCCCTAAAAAAATTGATTTTGCTATTTGCGGCATTTTTGGGGTATTCGTTTGCGTTTGGCGGAATAATAATCGGAATAATGAATATGTGGCAACCATTCCGTGAGACAATGTCTAATCCGTCAAATGTCAATATAGGTTTAATGTGCAGTATTTTTGTAATTGTTTTGGCGTTCAGTCGTAAAATTTTTCAATTAATACAAAAAAAACATATTTCGGAGGGTAATGTGAAAAAAGTAATCATCAATCAAGAGAAAAAGATAATAAGGGAACAGGCATACTATGATAGCGGCAATACGTTATACTATAAAGGTATTTATCCGGTAATTGTAATGGACGAATCTTTAAAATGTGAAGATAAAGCGGTAGGACATATTAACATCGACACTATTTGCGGCAACAAAAATACCGAAGTTTTTAAATTGGAAAAAGTGACTGTAGATAATCGTATTTACGACAGCGTTTACTGCGTATTTAATAAATTGAACAGCGGATATAAAATATTATTACATAATGATATATATTGAGGTGAGTATGTTTGAAAAAATATTACTGTTTTTAAAAAAGTTATTTGGATTTGAGTGTGGCGGACAAGTTCATTACATAGGTAGTGGCGAAGCTTTGCCTGCACCGCTTGAAGCGGACGAAGAGGCCGAAGTAATTGCTAAAATGATGGATGGCGATATAGACGCACGAAATAAGCTTATAGAGCATAATTTAAGACTTGTGGTTTATATTGCTAAAAGGTTTGAAAATACTAATTTAGATATCGAAGATTTGATTTCTGTTGGTACTATCGGTTTGATTAAGGCCATTAATTCGTACGATAACTCTAAAAAAATCAAATTAGCAACATATTCCGCAAGATGTATTGAAAATGAAATTTTAATGTATCTAAGAAAAAATAACAAAGTTAAAAACAATATTTCGTTGGACGAGCCTTTAAATGTAGATTGGGAGGGTAATATGCTATTGCTTTCCGATATACTTGGAACTGACCCCGACGAAGTGTTTTATGATGCGGAAAAATCCGTTGAAACGGAGGCACTTGCAAAATGTGCAAACAAATTGCCAGAGCGTGAGCGTCAAATAATAAAAATGCGATTTGGCATATTGGGAATAGAAAAGAAAACTCAAAAAGAAATTGCGGATATTATGGGAATTTCACAATCGTATATCTCTAGACTTGAAAAAAAAGTGCTTTCAAAACTAAAAAAAGAAATTGCAAAAATGGTTTAACAACTAATTATAATTTAATTATTAAATAAAATTCATTTAGTTATATCAAAAACATTACAAAAATGGTGTGTAATCGTGTATTATATGCCATTTTAATTTTTTTATTAGGCTGTTATGAATAAAAAAGGTAAAATTTGACATAATAAAATATGGCAAAATATTTGCTGTACAAAGGAGGTTATATGCATAAAGTTATAGTATGCGGATTGGATACATCCAAATTGCCCAAGATAACAAATAAGGAAGCTGACGAATTGTTGTTAAAGATAAAAAGAGACAATGACGAGACCGCCAAAAATAAATTTATTATGGCAAACTTAAGACTTGTTTTATCTTTATTGCAAAGGTTTGACAGCAAACACAACAGTGACGATTTGTTTCAAGTTGGTGTAATAGGTCTTTTAAAAGCAATAAATAATTTCGATTTGAAATACAATGTCAAATTTTCAACTTACGCAGTACCAATGATAATTGGAGAAATCAAAAGATATTTAAAAGACAGCTCGAGTATTAAAGTTCCTAGAAGTGCAAGAGACATTGCTTATAAAGCTCTGCAGGCAAGGGAGAGTATCGAAACTAATTTCGGTAGATGTGCAACATTATCCGAAATTGCGGAAATAACAGGCTATCCCGAAAAGGAAGTAGCTTGTGCTTTAAACGCTGTCAGTGAGCCTGTAAGTATTTACGAAAATGTATTTTCGGACGAAGAGGACTCGCTATCCTTAATTGAACAATTATATGACAAAGGAGAATGCGAGGATATGTGGAATGAAAAAATGCTTTTAAAACAAAGTTTTATGACCCTTACAGAAAAGGAAAGAGCAATATTAAAAGCAAGATACTATCTTGAAAAAACGCAAATGCAGATTGCCGAAAAATTAGGTGTATCACAGGCACAAGTATCACGATTGGAAAAATTGGCGCTAAAAAAAATGAAAGCCCTAATGTAAAATATTATCGAAAATCGTATTTATTTTGTTTTAAATAAACAAAATAAATTGCTTTTGAGAATTGTCGTAAAAAATTTTTTCTAATTTATCATAATTCAAACTTTTTGCACATTTAATATAGTATGATGAATGATATAACATTTTGTGAATTAAGAGAAAAAGAAGTAGTCAATACTATCGACGGCAGAAAATTAGGCAGAATTATCGATATGGTAATCACTTGTACGGGCGAAGTTGTAGGACTTGTTGTCCCGGGGGAAAGAAAGGCTATTCGTGCGATTGCATCGGGCGAAAGCCTTTTTATTCCTTGGAAATGTATAACCAAAATAGGAGAGGACACTATACTAGCACAGCTTACAAACAGTAAAGTGCCTGAGGCAGATTAAATATTATAGTAAACTATTAATAAAAACTGCCCGAATTATTGCGTTTAAAATTAAAATATCTTCAAAAAATCGTATGTAAAATTATTTTTATAAGTAATTGTATAGAATTATACTGCAAAATTTACAAAAAAATCTTTACAATTAAAATTATTTTTGATATAATATGTAAAAGAAAATTTTTGGAGACTTTAGTATGAAATGTCCAAATTGCGGTTGCCTTGAAGATAAAGTAATTGACAGCAGACTTAGTGAAGATGGTGTAAATATTAGGCGTAGGAGAGAGTGTGTTTCTTGCGGAAAAAGATTTACCACTTACGAAACTATCGAAACATTGCCTATTTATATCGTAAAAAAAACAGGGGTAAGAGAGCCGTTTGACATCAACAAAATCAAAACAGGTATTTTAAAGGCTTGCGAAAAAAGACCTGTTCCGATTACCGAAATAGACAAACTTGTTGCAGAGATTGAAAAGAAAGTGACTAACTCATTGCAACAGGAAGTTTCTAGTCATGAAATAGGAAATATGGTAATGGCAGGATTGAAAAAAATCGACGATGTTGCTTATGTTAGATTTTCGGTTGTTTATAAGGAATTTAAGGATTTGGAATCTTGGTTTTCGGAAATGGAAAGTTATTTAAATGAAAGAAAATAAATGTAGTACAAACAAGTGAACTTAATTTAAAGTTCACTTGTTTGCTTTTGTGATTTGAAAGTAAATATAAACACTTTAAGACTAATATTGGCTAAAATATAGAAAAAAGCAAAAAAAATTAAAAAGTTGTGTTATTTGCTTTATTTTTTTATTAAAATATTTTATAATATATTTGTTTAAATATATATTTGATTTTAGGAGATAGATTTATGGAGGTTTTAAAGAATTATCTTAATAACATTGATTATTTTGCGATAATCGATTTAGTTGTTATTATTCTTGCTGCTGCGGCTATTCTTTGGTTTTTCAAACGCCGTAACAATTTGAAAATGGCTATATTTGTAGCATTTTATATTTGCGCATATATTGGTGTATGCGTTGCATGTGCTTTAACTTCTAAAAATCTATTGTTTATAACTGCTCAAATTTTAAAATGGGGCGGAATTATCTTGATTCTTTGTATTGTTGTTGCTTATCAACAGGATATTAAGTCTGGTATAACAAGATTTGCAAGATGGCATGACAGCAAAGACAGTTATGATTACGGCAACAGTGAAGACGATTTGCGTCAAGCAGTTGATGAAATTGTAAAAGGCTGTCAAGCTTTAAGTAAAAACGATACAGGTGCTTTGATAGTTATTACACCAAGCGTTGTACCATCACATTTGTTGGAAACAGGTACTATGCTTAATGCTAAAATTTCCGACGGCTTATTGCAATGTATATTTAACACAAAAGCTCCTTTACATGACGGTGCAATTATCGTAAAAGAAAATGTGATTTTGGCAGCAGGTTGTTTCCTACCATTGACACAACGTGAAGATATTTCCAAAGAGTTGGGAACAAGACATAGGGCTGCAATAGGTATTACCGAAGAGAGTGACGTTTTAGCTATTGTTGTAAGTGAAGAAACAGGAATAATCAGTACAGTTAGACACGGCGAAATTAAACGTTATATGACCCCTGAAAAGCTATCTGATGAAATCGAGAAGGCATTTGGCATTAAGTATTCTAAACAAAGAGCTAAAAAGAGGTAATAATGAATCTCGTTAAAATTCCTAAAATTTTACTACCTAAAAAAAATATCGACTATAGTAAATGGTCTTGCATTGCTTGCGACCAATTTTCTAGTCAACCAAATTATTGGGCTGTGCTTGCTGATTTAGTGGGCGACAGCCCTTCTGCGTTAAATTTGATTTTACCCGAGGCACAACTTAATTGTGATACTAGTAAAAAGGTAATTCAAATTAACAAAAATATGCAGACTTACGTGGATAATGGATTATTTGAAGAAATTCAATCAATTATTTTGGTAGAACGTACTTTGAATAACGGTAAGGTAAGACTTGGTTTAATGATTGAAATTGATTTGGAACAATACGACTATTCCGATAAAAATAATGCGTACATTAAAGCAACCGAAAAAACAGTAACCGAAAGATTGCCTGCAAGAATTGATATAAGGAAAAATGCTTGTTTGGAAATGCCTCATATTATGATGTTGCTAGACGATAAAAACAGCGAAATAATAGAAAAGTTATATAATAGCCGCCAAGATATGCAAACATTGTATGATTTTGACTTAAATATGAACGGAGGACATTTAAAAGGTTATAAAGTTAGCGACAGCAAAAGTTTAGTAGACCAATTAAATAACATAGCTAAAAATAACGGCAATAATGAGGGGAATATTGCTTTTATAATAGGGGACGGCAATCATTCGCTTGCTACAGCAAAAGAATGTTGGAATTTGATAAAACAAAATTTAAGCGAGCAAGAAAAAGAGACTCATCCTGCAAGATATTCTTTGGTTGAACTTGTAAATATTTACGACCAATCACTTGAATTTGAGCCAATACATAGACTATTAATAGGTGCGGATAAGAGTTTTATTGATTGTATGGCTGAAAGTATGCCAAAGTACGAAAACATGTCACATATAACAACCGTATATAACAAAAAAAATTATTCGATTGCGGTGTCACAAAATCCTAGTGATGCGATAAAGGATATTCAAGACTTTATCGATAAATACAAAAATACTCACTGCGGAATCGAGGAAGATTATATTCATGGCGATAACGCTTTGATTGAGCTTGCGGCGAAACACAATGCAGTTGGTATACTAATGCCTATAATAAGCAAAAACGGATTGTTTGATTATTGTTTAAGGCGAGGTGCACTTCCAAGAAAATCTTTTTCCATGGGAAATGCCGAAGATAAAAGATATTATTTGGAAAGTAAAAAAATTAAATGATTTTATCAAAATGGTTTTTATTTTCTTGACAATAGGTTATTTAATTGATAAAATTAATTTCATAAAAGAGAGTAAATTGCATAATTTTATTGCAATATTTAAATTTAATTATATTTTTGGAGATATATTATGAATACTAAAGTATGTAAATTTGGTGGAACTTCCATGGCTAACAGCGATAATATAAATGCTATTGCGAATATTATCGAAAGCGATAAAGAAAGGCGTTTTGTCATTGTTTCCGCTCCGGGAAAAAGAAACAGCAATGACAGAAAAATTACCGATATGCTATACGCTTGCTATCATCAAGTAGAATTGAACGGCGAATGTATTGATACTTTCGGTCAAATTCGTGAAAGATATGTGGAAATCGTAAATGATTTGAAACTTGATATAGATATCGACAAATACTTAGATGAAGTATATGAGGGTATTGTCAAATATCGTTCAAGTGATTTTGCTGCATCTCGCGGAGAATATCTTGGCGGTATTATAATGGCAAAAAGGCTTGGAGTTGAGTTTATTGACCCTAAAGATTTGATTAAATTTAACGCAAACGGCGATTTCGATGCGGAGACAACAAACGAATTAACTCGTCAAAGATTAAAAGACGTAACAAGAGCAGTTATACCCGGTTTTTACGGTGCAGATACAAGTGGAAATATAAAAACTTTTTCACGTGGTGGCTCGGATATTACAGGTGCAATTATTGCAAGAGCTGCCGAGGCATCTGTATATGAAAATTGGACAGACGTAAACGGCTTTATGATTTGCGACCCAAGAATCGTAAAAAATCCTGCTCACATTGCGGAATTATCTTATCGTGAACTTCGTGAGCTTGCTTATATGGGAGCAAATGTTTTACATCCCGAGTCCATTTTCCCTGTAAGATATAACAATATTCCTATTAACATTCGCAATACATTTGAGCCTGAACATCCCGGTACAATGATAGTTGCAAATCGTAAAAGCACTAATAATAATATTATTACAGGTATTGCAGGCAAAAAGGGTTATAGCATCGTATTTATCGAAAAATCTATGATGAACAGCGAACTAGGCTTTGCAAGACGTGTGCTTAGTGTGTTTGAATACTATGGTGTTTCTTTTGAGCACATGCCAAGCGGTATAGATACATTGAGCATTGTAGTAAGCGATAGTGAAATTGCGGGTAAAGAAGATGTAATAATTGATAGATTGAAAAAGACAATCAATCCTGACCATATCGAATTATTAAAAGGTTTTTCTTTGATTGCTACAGTTGGACACGATATGTCTTTCAAACCCGGTACAGCTTGCAGAATTTTCAATGCGCTAGCTAAACAAAATATCAATATAAGAATGATTGACCAAGGTAGCTCGGAAATGAACATAATCGTTGGTGTAAATACACAAGATTATGAAAAGACTATCGAGAGCATTTATAACGAATTTATAAAATAATACCGATTTTTGATTGGTTTTAACTAAAAAATTACATAACCGATACGTGAATTTTTGCGTGTCGGTTATTATTTTTGCAATTATATAACAAATTTACTTATTGCAATACAAGACTATTTTGCATATCACGCTGTTTATATAAATATATTAAAATGAGGTGTTATATGAAAAAATACGATTTAATTATTGCAAGTGGGGCAACAATATGTTATAATAAATTGGCAAAGGACTTTACTTATATAAAAACAGGCGGCAGAGTAAGTACATTAATAATGCCTACAAGTGTTGATAATTTGATTACTAGCTTACAAGTTACGGATAGTCCTTATATTTTTGGCGGAACTACAAATAGTTTGATTTCTGATAAAGGACTTGACGGCGAGGTCATTTTAACTAGTGGCATTAAAGGAATAACCATAAATAACAATACAATAACCGCTAATTGCGGAGAAATGCTGTCTAAAGTGTGCAATGTCGCAAAAGAAAACGGATTAAGCGGAATGGAAGGCTTGAGCGGAATCCCCGGGACTGTGGGGGGGGCTGTAAATATGAATGCAGGTGCTTATAGCTCTTTTATAAGCGATATTTTGGATAGTGTTACCGCTTATGTAGACGGTAAAGTAGTAAAACTTTCCAACAAAGAATGTGAATTCGAATATCGTACAAGCGGTATATCAAAAAAGAATATCACAGTATTATCCGCAACTTTTAAATTGATTGAAAAAAATCAAATATTAATTGCAAACGATATGAAAATGTATAAAATAAAACGTAGGCAAAGCCAACCGAACGATATTTCTTTGGGCTCTGTGTTTAAAAAATATGACAATGTCGGGGCAGGATATTACATAGAAAACTGCGGATTGAAAGGGTATATTGTTGGAGGCTGTAAAGTTTCAGAGAAACACGCAAATTTTATTATCAATACAGGCAACGCTACTTCAAATGATTATGCGGAACTTGTGAATATATGCAAAGAAAATGTTTATAAAAAGTTTAATATAAAACTTGAAAGAGAGGTCAAATACTTTGGAGAATTTATATGATAAATACAAAATCATTGCTGATTACCATACACACACAGTGTATAGTCATGGTAAGGGCAGTATAGAAGATAATGTAAAAAAAGCTATTGAAAAAGGACTTAAAACTATTGCAATTACCGACCATGGCAGCAAGCATTTTATATTTGGCGTAAGTGAAAAAAGATTGCTTAAGCAAAAGGAAGAAATTGTGCAAATTAGAAAGAAATACCCCGATTTTCAGCTGCTTTTTGGGGTTGAGTCAAATATTACGGGGATAGACGGTGGATATGATATTACCAGCGGATTTGAAAATAATTTCGATATAATTTTATGCGGTTTTCATAAGCCTGTTTGGGCGGACAAACTATCTGATTATACTAATATTTTTTATAATAGCTATTCGCATTTTATTTATGAGCCTACTAAGGAACAAATTGAAAAAAATACAAAAGCATATATAAATTTGATAAAATCAAAACCAATAGATATTATATCGCACCTAAATTATCATTTGAAAGTTGATATGAAAGAGGTGGCAAAAGCAGCAAGCGATTATGGCGTTGCTATAGAAGTATCATCGCGGCACAGCGATTGTACGGAAAAAGATTACGAGGATTTATTTGCATCTTCTGCTATGCTAACACTTAATAGTGATGCCCATAAAGTAGATGATATAGGAAATATCGATAAAGCTTTGGCGGTAATAGATAAGTATAATGTTGACGCAAAACGCATATTAAACAGTGAATATTGCGAATTTAAATTTAAAAGTAGGACAAAATGAGTTTTAGTACAAATTTTAAATTGGAAATACTTAATAAAAATCAATTTGAGACAAGGGAAGAAAAACTTGCTTTTGTCTCTGCTGTGTTTATGCAAAACGGAAGTATTCACATTTCAAAACATGCAGTTAATATAGAAGTTGAAAACGAATTGCAAGAATTAGTTTATCGATTGGCTACCGAATTAAAAGCACTTTACGATTTTGAGATAAGTATAAGCAGTAAAAATGTTCCATACTTAAAAAGAAATTTGTTTGTGTTAAAATTGCCTGCCGCAGCTACAAAACAAATAGCCGAAGACACAGGAATGATTATTTATTCGGGAGATATGGCTATAGGTTTTTCGGATATGACAGTGAATGAGTATATTGACGAAAAATTGATAAAGGCATATCTTTTAGGAATTACGCTTAGCAGTGCAAGTGTCGCAGTACCAATACAGTCGCAAAATGACCGGAATATATTTGAGGGCGGATATTCGCTTGATATGCGATTTAATAACGAAAATATCGCTTATTCCGTTATGAATTATTTTGCACAGTTTGATATATTTTTGAAAAAAGTTAACAGAAACGATATTTTTTCGCTTTACATACGAGGAAGTGAAATGCTAAGTGACTTTATGGCTTTTTTTGGTGGCAGCAATGCAGTGTTGGAGCTGAACGATATTATTGCATACCGTTCGGTTAGGAACGATATTAACAGGATAAAAAATTGCGAGCTTGCAAACCTTGATAAAAGTATAGAAGCGGGACAAAAACAGTATTTGGCTATCAAATTGATTGAGGAAAAAATAGGACTTGAAAGTCTGTCTGAAAAATTACGTGAGATTGCTATAATAAGACTTGAAAATCCCGATTTTACATTAGAACAAATTGCAGAACTTGCAGGTGGGGATATTTCTAAAAGCGGTATAAACCACCGTTTTAGAAAGATTATGGAAATCGCAAAAAATTTACAGGAATAAACTTAAAGAAATAAACTTGGAAATTTCATTTATTCTTATCAAAAGCTTTATATATTTGATTTGATGTTGATAATAAAAGGAGAAACTAATGCCAAAACCATTTATTCATTTACATGTACATACCGAAATGAGCTTGCTTGACGGCGCATGTAGAATAACTAACGGAAAAAAACATCCTTTAATAGAAGTTTGTAAGGAGAAAAATATGCCTGCATGTGCCATTACAGACCATGGCTCTATGTTTGGCGTATTTACTTTTCAAAAAGCATGTTTGCAAGCGGGTATCGAGCCGATTATTGGTTGCGAGCTTTATATTTGCGACAATATGTATGACAGAACTAATAAGGAAATGTTCCACATTCTTCTGCTTGCAAAAGATAACGAAGGATATAAAAATTTGGTTAAACTTGACTCCATTGCATATACTGACGGCTTTTACTACAAGCCGAGGATTGATTTGGAGTTTTTAAAAAAGCACAGTAAAGGCTTGATAGCAACAAGTGCATGTATAGGTGGCAGAATACCACAGTACCTTATTGCAAACGAGTATGAAAAAGCAAAAGAATACGCTATAGTAATGCGTGATATATTTGGCAAAGACGATTTTTATATTGAGATACAAGACCACGGCATAGCGGAAGAAAAAATGTGCAATCCGTTGCTTGTAAAAATAGCAAGAGAAATAGGCGTAAAAGTTGTAGCTACAAATGATGCTCACTACCTTGAAAAGAAAGATGCGGAAGCTCATGATGTTTTGCTTTGCGTTCAAACCAGAAAGACTATCGATGACCCAAAACGAATGAAATTTTATTCGGATGAGTTTTATTTGAAAACTTACGAGGAAATGTACGAACTTTTTAGTTGGTGTCCCGAATCTTTGGAAACTCCGTTTGAAATTGCAGCAAAATGTCATGTAAGGATAGAAAAGAAAGATTTAATGCCTCCGTATACACCTGATAACGGACAGACACCTGCGGAATTTTTAAGGAGTCTTGCATACGACGGTTTGGTAAAACGTTACGGAACTATAACCGACGAGATAAAGGAAAGAGCAGAATACGAGCTTGACATTATTATCAAAATGGGCTTTGCGGAGTACTATTTGATAGTATGGGATTTTATCGATTATGCGCGAAATCATGATATACCTGTCGGTGCGGGACGTGGTAGCGGTGTGGGAAGTATTGTTGCTTACGCTATAGGTATTACCAATGTAAACCCTTTGAAATACAATTTGCTGTTTGAAAGATTTTTGAATCCGGAGCGTGTTTCAAACCCCGACTTTGATATAGACTTTTGTGTTGACGGACGTGGACAAGTTATTGACTACGTTATCGAAAAGTATGGTGCGGAAAAGGTATGTCAAATATTGGCGCTTGGTACTATGGCAACCAAAAATGCAATTAAGGACGTTGCGAGAGTTTACAATATTCCGCTTGCGGAAGTTAATGCTATAACCAAAATGATACCTGGCGGTAAAGTAAAACTTGAAAATCTGCTTGGACTAGGTAAAACACAAGACGAGATAATCCCCGAAGTTTTGGATGCATACAATAACAGCCCTCAAATGAAGAAAGTGCTTGATATTGCTATGCAACTTGAGGGTATGCCAAGGCAGTGTTCCAAACACGCAGCAGGCGTAGTTATTTGTAAGGAAGTTATTTCCGACTTTGTCCCTTTGCAAAAGAGTGGCGACGACGTTACTACACAATTCCAAAAAGAAGAGGTAGAAGAAGTCGGAATGCTTAAAATGGACTTTTTGGGCTTAAGGACTTTGACGGATATCAAAAAGGCTAAACAATATATAATGGAAACTACGGGTAACGAAGTGGATTTTGAAATATTGGGCTATGACGACCCTAATGTTTACGAACTTTTAGGCTCGGGCGAGACAGATGCGGTATTCCAACTAGAGTCTCCGGGTATGAAAAAGTTTATGAAACAGCTTTTGCCGAAATCTCTCGAGGATATAATAGCGGGTATTTCACTATATCGACCGGGACCTATGGACAGTATACCCGATTATATAAACAGTAAAAATAATCCCGAAAAAATTAAATATATGCATCCGCTTTTAGAGCCTATTTTGAATATGACTTATGGATGTCTTGTATATCAAGAACAAGTTATGCAGGTAGTTCAGGTATTGGCAGGTTATACTTACGGCAGAGCCGATTTGGTACGTCGTGCCATGGCAAAGAAAAAGGCAGATGTGCTTGCAAAAGAAAGGGAGTATTTTATTTACGGTGCACCGGCAAAAGAAGCCGTTTATAATGATAAAGGCGACCTTGTAGAGCCTGCGCAAAAGGCAGTTGACGGGTGTTTGAAACGTGGTGTAGATTTGGATACAGCAAACAAAATATTCGATAATATGATGAGCTTTGCATCCTACGCATTCAACAAGTCGCACGCAGCTGCTTATGCGGTTTGTGCGTATGAAACTGCATACTTAAAAAGATATTATCCTGTTCAGTTTATCGCTGCGGTTATCAACAACCGTATTACCAACCAAGACGAAATTGCAAAATACGTAGAATATTTGCGTGGTAGCGGAGTAACTATTTATCCGCCCGATATTAATATTTCCGACGTATATTTTAAATGCGAAAACGGCGGTTTGCGTTATGGTTTAATGGGTATTAAAAATGTAGGCGAAGCTGCGATTTCTACTATAGTAGAGGACAGAAAGAAAAATGGTAATTTTAAAGATTTGGAAGATTTGATAAGACGTTCCGACAAATCCGCTTTAAATAAAAGAATGTTAGAGTCATTGATAAAGGCCGGTGCATTGGACTGCTTTGGCGAAACGAGAGCAACACATATAGTCAATTACGAGGCGATTATCAATGTGAGCAACCATGACAAAGCTTTGAGCAACGGCGGTCAAATTACAATGTTCGAAGATTTGTTCGGCGAACAAGAAAGCACTTTTAATATGACTAAAATTGCCGAATATCCTAAAAATGATATTTTGTCTAGCGAAAAGGATATGCTTAACTTATATTTGTCGGGACATCCTCTTGACGAATACAGGGAAAAATATTCAGAAGAAGCCTTTACCTTAAATGACATTAAACCTATTTTGGATGTAGAAAGAGTGGGCGATGACGGCGAAGAAAATATGGAAGACAACGACGTTACCGCATTGATTAAGGAATACGATAAAAAAATGGTTTCGCTTGGCGGAATGATTACCGATGTGAGGATAAGAATAACTAAATCAAACAAGTCTATGGCAGTAGTTAAGCTCGAAGATTTGCATAGTTCAATAGATATTGTATTTTTCCCTACAATGTACGATAAATATAAACCTTTATTGGTAAAAGATAAAATCGTAAAAGTAGACGGAGAGTTGCAAGTTTCGGGCAGTTCGCAAATTATGGTAAGAGGAATTAAAGAGTGGCTGTTATCCGATGAAACACCAAAAGTAGACAAAGTGGTAAATAAATCAAGTAAATTGTATGTCAATATTGCGGATAATCAAGAGTCTACAGTAAAAAATGTTATCGAAGTACTATCCGCATACCCCGGTATGATTCCTGCTATACTTAAGTTTAAAGGTAAAGCATTAAACAGCGGGGTTAGGATACAAAATACAACCGCGTTGTTAAGTGAACTTGCAGCAATAGTAGGAGAGGATAATTATAAATTGATATTGAAGTAATTGAATATTAAAATTTAAAGGAGAAAATATGAAAAAATTAGAAGTTAATACGATAATTTGTTTAGATACACTTGAAGCAATGCGTAGCTTACCAAATGAGTGTATTGATCTAATTTTCGCTGATCCACCATATTGGATGAGAACAGAAGGAGTTTTGCATAGAGTTAATGGTAATGAATACGATGGTTGCAATGATGAATGGGACAATCAATTTACAGATTTAGGGAGTTATCAAAGTTTCACAAAAGCATGGTTGACAGAGTGTAAAAGAATTTTAAAGAAAAATGGTGGATTATGGGTTATTGGTGGAATGCAATGTATTTATACAATAGGTTCAATAATGCAAGAATTGGGGTTTTGGTTTATTAATGATGTTGTTTGGTATAAAAAAAATCCTACTCCTAATTTTATGGGAACACGTTTGAATAATTCGCATGAAACTATGATATGGGCAATTAAAGACAAAAAAAATAGTTATACTTTTAATTATAAAACGGCTAAAGAACTAAATGTTGATACAGTATATGAAGAAGAATTTAAAAAAGGAATTAGAAAACAATTAGGTTCTGTATGGAAAATAAGTACTTGTCAAGGTGAAGAAAGACTTAAAGATACTAATGGTTATAAATTACATTCTACTCAAAAGCCAGAAGAGTTACTTTATCGGATTATTGCTATTAATTCAAAAATAGGTGATGTAATTTTAGATCCTTTTGCAGGTACTATGACAACAGGTGCTGTTGCAAAAAAAATGGGTAGAAATTATATATGTATAGATAATAATAAACAATATTGTGAATTCGGACAAAAAAGATTGGATTTAATTACGCCTAATATTGGTGATATTGAAACAGGTTTTTTTGATAAAAAACCTCCCAAAGTAACTTTTCAAGAAATGATTAATGCTGGATATTTTTATAAAGATGAAGTAATGTATTATAATAATATCCCGTACTACAAATTAACTGCTAATGGTAAATTATATTTAGAAAATCTAGAAGAAATAGATATTCATTCTGGAATAGCAAAAATTAAGGGTACAAAAGCAAAAAGGTTAAATGGATGGGATTATTGGTGTGTAAAAAGAAACGATGAATTTGTTCTTATAAACAAAATTAGACAAAAATATTTAAAAGAGGTAAAAGGCTATGAACAAAATAAAAGAGATATTAACAGATTCAATTAAACAATTAATTATTCATTCTACTAGTGAAACTAAAATTAATTTATTAAAAAATAAACATGATGTAAAAATACATTTTATCCCATATAAATATAGGGTTTTTGGAGGAATTCTTCAATCAATGAATATTCAATTTGGTAATTTTATTGAAAAAGTTATTGAAGAAGTTATTTTAGATAATGAAAACAATGAAATTATAAGTAAATATTCTGGGATAAAAAGTAATTCATTTACTTTAACTAAAAAATCGGATGCTCTTATTGATACATATATTACTAATTGTCAAATTAATAATTATACAGAAGTACAACTAAAAGAGGCATTTACTAATTTGATTAATCAAATTAAGGTAAATGAAGCAGATAATGCGAATGAAATAGCAACTTTCAAACATGATGTTGACATATTATTTAGAAATAAAATAGATAATCAATACTATTATCTTGAAATAAAATATAATGATGACCATGATACAGGTAAATATGTAGATATAAATAGAAAATTATTAAAAACCTATGCTTATTTGCAGCGTGAATTGGGACAAAATATAAAATTAAAACCTATATTATTTTACTTTACTAATAAAAAAATGAAAGGGAATATTTATTTACCAGAAAGTGAAGCTATATATAGGGGTAAAAGATTTTTTGATAATTTTACCAATATAAAATATGAAGATATGGATAATTATATGAAAACTATTAGTGAATCTTCTGAAACAATTGAAGCTTTTGATAAATTATATAATAAGATTGTAAAGTAATTGATTTATATTAAATTATCTTGACAAACTAGCAAAAATATATTAGTATTTAAATGTATTATGGAAAATTAAGGAGTTTTTATGGATTTGACTTGTGAAAACACTCAAAGTGAATATATTGTGGTAAAAGCAGATAGTCCCAATGTTCAAGTTATAGGAATGACACGTGGACAAGATACACGTCCGCACCATACCGAGGGACTTGATAAAGGGGAAGTGCTAGTAATGCAATTTACCGATAAAACTTCCTTGATAAAAATAAAAGGAAATGCCAAAATATATACTAAATTCGGAATTATCGAAAGTGTACGAAATAGTAAAGAAAATTAAATAATTATAAAAATCATTAAAGTTTGACATTATTGAATATTAGTTAAAAATTTTATCTATAAGAGGTAATTAAATGAAAAATATAGCTGTTTTAACAAGCGGTGGCGATGCCCCAGGAATGAATGCTTGTATAAGAGCAACAACAAGATACGCTTTAGCTAAAGGTTTGAAAGTTTTCGGTGTGGAAAGAGGATACACCGGTTTGATTGAGGACCAAGTACGTGAATTAAATTCCCGTTCGGTTTCCGATATTATTCAAAGAGGCGGTACAATTTTAAGAACTGCAAGATGCCCTGAATTTGAAACAATAGAGGGACAGGAAAAAGCTGTTGCCACTTTGAAAAAGTATAAAATCGATGCTTTGGTAGTTATTGGCGGTAACGGAAGTTTGATGGGAGCTAAAGATTTAACTACTAATTTTGGCATAAATACCGTTGGTATTCCTGGCACAATAGATAACGATTTGCAATATACCGATTATACATTGGGATTTGATACTGCTGTCAATACTTGTTTAAGTGCAATAAACAATTTGCGTGATACAATGACATCTCATGACAGAATAAGCATTGTGGAAGTTATGGGCAGAAAATGCGGCGATATAGCAATGTATACGGCATTGTGCGGCGGTGCGGAAAATGTAATAGTTCCCGAAGTAGAGTTGAATATTTTGGATATCTCAAAAAGACTTACAGAGAATGCTGCAAAAGGCAAAAATTCCGATATTATTATATTGGCAGAGGGCGTTTGCCATGCAGAAGAACTAAAAATAATGCTTAAAGGTATAAATCCTAAACTTTCTATCAGATGTACTACATTAGGACATATCCAACGAGGCGGCTCGCCAACTATGATGGACAGACAACTTGCAGCAAAATTTGCCATTCGTGCGGTTGATTTGTTGATAGAGGGTAAATCACAAAGAGCAGTCGGTATCAAAGATAACGAGATTATCGATTATGACATTGTGGAAGCAGTAAAAATGAAGAGGAAATTTAATAATGCTTTATATGAGCAAATTAATATATTAAGTTTATAATTAAAAATTACGGAGGTAAAAATTTATGTTAAAAGGTGCTTGTATGTTTGGACAATCAGGTGGTCCATCATCAGTAATCAACAGCAGTGCAGCAGGTGTGTTTATCGAAGCTTTAGAGCAAGATTGCATCACAGAAGTTTACGGTGCAGCACATGGTATCAGAGGTATTCTACACGAAGAATTCTACGATATTTCAAAAGAGTCAAAGGAAGAGCTATTGCTACTTAAGAACACTCCAAGTTCTGCAATGGGCTCTGTTAGATATAAGCTAAAAGATGCAAGCGTTGACGATACAGATTATAAGAGATTGCTTGAAGTATTCAAAAAATACAATGTAAGATATTTCTTCTATAATGGCGGAAACGACAGTATGGATACTTGTAACAAAATTTCCAAGTTTATGGCAAACAGCGGTTGGGAGTGCAAAGTAATCGGTGTTCCAAAGACTATCGATAACGATTTGTTTGGTACAGACCATTGCCCGGGTTATGCTTCTGCTGCTAAATATGTTGCTACAACTACTATGGAAGTTAAGCTTGATGCAAGCGTTTACGATACTCCAATGATTACAGTTATCGAAGTTATGGGTAGAAATGCAGGATGGCTTACTGCTGCATCTAAACTTGCAAGTTACAAAGGACTTGGTCCGGATTTGATTTATCTTCCTGAAGTAGCTTTTGATATTGATAAGTTTGTTAAAGACGTTGATGCTGTAATGAAGAAAAATGCAAATAAATGCCTTGTTTGCGTAAGCGAAGGTATTAAAAATGCAGAGGGTACTTTGGTTGCTGAGCTATTTGCTGAAAATCTTGCAAAAGACTCATTCGGTCACGCTCAACTTGGCGGTGTAGGCGCAGCTCTTGCAAACATTTGCAAAGAGAAATTCGGTTGCAAGACAAGAGCTATCGAATTTAGCTTGATGCAAAGATGCGGTGCACACCTTGCAAGTAAAGTAGACGTTGAGGAAGCTTTCAATGCAGGTCGTGAGTCCGTTAAAGTTGCTGTGAGCGGCGAAACAGATAAGATGGTTATTTTCGAGCGTTCTTACGATAAAGACGGTAACTATGTATGCAACTACAAAGCGATGCCATTAGAGCTTGCTGCAAATACCGAAAAAACTGTTCCTGCAGAGTGGATTATTAACAACGGTACAGATGTATCCGACGAGTTTGTTAAATATGCTTTACCTTTGATTCAAGGCGATTGCAAAGCTCCTCTTGAGGATGGTCTTCCAAGATTTGCAAAACTTAAAAAAGTTTTCGTTGAGAAAAAGTAATTTAATTTTTAAACTCAAATTTTAAGTATAAATACAAAATATTCTAAAGCAAAAATAATCTCCGAAATTGTCGGAGATTATTTTGTTGTAAAATAAATTGTCAAAAACTTTACACAAAAAATAGTTAAAATGACATAATTATTACACAAAAAATAAAAGTTTTGTGAATTTTGAGGTGTATTTCTAAAAATAAATTAAATTTTTAATAAAATTATTTTTTATTTGATTTTTACATTGACTAATTTTAAATAATGTGTTAATATTTAGTTATCAAGGTAAAAGAATAAGGAGTTAAAATGAATAAATTTGTAATTACAACTGACTATACTTGCGACATTTATCCTGAATTTTTTGATGAAAATGACATTGTGAGAGTAGTTATGCCTATCACTATTGATGGGGAAGAATATGATTTGGAAAACAAAAAAATATCTTCAAAAGATTTATATGATAAAATGCGTGCAGGAGCAGGATGTAAAACTTCTCAAGCAAATCAATTTGATGCAATTACTAAATTCAACGATTTACTAAATAAAGGATATGATATACTTCATTTATGTTTCTCCTCGGGAGTAAGTTCTACATTTGAAAATTTTACCCCTACAGTAAACGAGCTTAGCAAAAAATTTCCTGATAATAAAGTTATCGTAGTTGATACACTTTGCGGGTCAGGTGCTTTAGGTTTGTTATTAAATGATTGCTTAAAATTGCAAAAACAAGGCAAAAGCATAGAGGAAGTTGCACAGTACTGCGAAGAAAATAAATTGTGTTATTTGCATTATTATATCGTTCAAGATTTGGCACACTTGAAAAAAGGCGGTAGGATTAATGCTATAGAGGCAACAATCGGTACAATTTTGGGTATTAAACCTGTTTTGTCATTGGATTATGTTGGTAAAATTAATGTAGTTGGCAAAGTTCGTGGTCAGAAAAAAGCTTTTAAAACTATGGTAGATATGGTTATGAAAAACATTATCATTCCAGAAAACGACTTTTTGATTATGGCACACAGCGATTGCTTGGAAGATGCTAAAGAAATTGGGGAAGTATTGACTGAAAGAACAGGTTTGGAAGTGAAATATTGCGATTTGACATGTGTTATCGGCTCTCATGTAGGACCTAATACAGTAGCGGTTTTCTTTAAAGGTCACGAAAGACAAGGTCAACAAAGTTTGATACTACCTTTCACAGGAAATAATTGATTTTAAACGCAAAAAAATATTAAAAAGTAGTCAGAATATGGCTACTTTTTATTTTTTTAAATATATTATATGTAAAATTTCAAATTTTATGAATTTAAATTGGTTAAATTTGTAAAAATAAATAAAAAAGGGTTGCTATTTAGTTTAAAATGTTTTATTATAATAATAATATAAAAATAAGAGGTGCAAAATGAAAAGGTTTGGCAAAACACTTTTGATTTGCTTTGTTGTTATCGCAATACTTGCAACGTTGCTTACGGGCTGTAGCCATAAAATAGGTAACGAATTGCTTGTAAACGGTAATTTTGAATCGATGAATCAAGATACAAAAACACTTGAAAATTGGAGCTTTGTGTATGTCAACAAAGATGGTAGCAAAAATTCCGAAAAAAGTTTTCAAGCTGAAAAACCGCTTGTAGGTAGTAATGAGGCGGAATTTGGGGATAGGTATATTTCTATCACTACCGAGGATTATGCTACTGCATATTTAAAAACAAGTGTCAAATTGTATTCGGGACAAAAATATCTTTTGTCTGTAACTTTTAATGTTAAAAAGAAGATTACTACTGAAAGCGGAGATAATGACGCTATCGGTGGCTATTTCGGTTTTTTGGAAGATAAAAATTTCCAAGAAATCAATGCTTATGATTCAAACGGTTGGATAACCAGAAATATTTACTTTAAACCGACTTCTACCGCAAAATATACATTCGTTGCAGGTATTGGCAGGGAAGATTTGGGCGGCGGTAGCGGTACAATCGCATTTGACAATATTTCGATAAAAGCTGTAAAAGAAGTACCTGTAGGTACAAATACAGCAAAATTAACCCCGGGCAGCAGTGTCAGTGACAAGGAAGTAGGCGGTATTGTTTATACTGTGCTTTTATGCTTATTTGGTGCTGCATTGGTTATCGGTGCTTATTACGTTATAAGAATTTTGCAAAAGAAAAGCAATTATATCGACAGTGCACCGCTATTCGACGATGACAATGACGGAATAGTAAAGGACGAAGATAAGACTGCAACCGATGTGAAAGTTAAAAAGTCGTTTAAAGAATTTTTTGAATTAAACAACTTAAAAACTACTTTGTTGTCTCCTATCGCATTGTTTATTTATACATTGGTCGGTGCGTTCTTAATAAGATTTATATTGATAATGACTGTGTTTGGTATGGGCGACACAATGACCGAATATGCGGGAATTGCACTTGATATTGCAAAAGAAGGACCGTCTAAACTGTATGGTGTTCACTCCAATAGTTTGCCGACAGGGTATTTGTATGTGCTTTCGCTATTCGGTTTGATAGGAAATGCACTCGACTTTACCGAAAAGTCAATAGGTATGTCTATGCTTATAAGAATACCTAATATTATCGCAGACCTTGCAGTATGCTATATGATTTACAAAATGATAGCAAGTAACTACAACCATAAGTATAGTGCTGTTATTGCCGGTGTTTATGCACTTCTACCGGCTGCATTTACGGCATCTGTTTCTTGGGGACTTAATATGAGTATAAGCATTGCATTTTTGGTTGCCGCTATCAATTTTATGATAGAGAAAAAACATGTGTTTGTGCCTATTATGTATACTTTGGCATTAATGTTCAGCAATGCAATGCTAATAGCACTGCCTGTAATTATTGGGTATGAAATTTTCTTCTGCGTAAAAGATAGAAAAGCAATTTTGCCTATAGTTATTGCATCAGTTGCAAGCTTTGTAGTATTCTATTGCTTGTTTATACCATTTGCAACCGAATATTTTGCACCTAACAGTAAACCAAGCGGGGTATTCCTAGTGTTTAGTAAAATGCTTGAAAATATCAAAGCTAACAATTTGATTTCAAACAGCTCATTCAATTTCTATGCGATATTCGGTTTGGGCAATAATGCCTCTTCAGTTGCAATGATTATTTTAATTGCATTGGTAATGATTTTGTTTGTCATTTTCGGTGTATATTTGTTCAGCAAAACAAGAAACAGGCTTGATTATATCCTATTGCTTGCAATGTCATTTATTTTATGGTCGGTATTCGGTGTAGGCTCAAGGGTAGAATTTACACTTGTAGGTGTTGTATTGCTATTGTTGTATGCAGGACTAAAAATGGAAAGACGCGTATTTAGAGTGTTTGGTATTTTATCAATAACCAACTTTGTAAATACGGCAGTTATATTAACAAAAAGCGGAGCAATCAACTTTGCGTTTTTGGATGGCACAGGGCTTTCGCACCTTTACAAATTAGACCCGCTTTATATCATCGGCTCATTGATTACAGTAGGTACGGTAATTTATTTGTTGTGGGTTATGTATGATATCATGGCAAACGGCGTAGAAAAGGAGATAAAGCCAATGCCTGACAATTTGCTAATGGAGTTCAAAGAGGACTTTGATTACAACAAAAATAGAGTTATTAAGTTATTACAAAGGAAAAAATAATGTTAGCAAAAACAAATAGTTTTGCCTTAAACGGAGTAAAAGGTTTTAAAATTGATATAGAAATCGACATAAATGCCGGTTTGCCGTCTTATGATACGGTTGGTTTGCCGGATACAGCGATAAAGGAAAGTAGAGAGAGGATACGTTCCGCAATAAAAAACAGCGGCTTAAATTATCCGGTTAAAAAAATAACCATAAATTTAGCCCCTGCCGATTTGCGAAAAGAAGGACCTGTTTTTGACTTAGCAATCGCTGTAGGCATACTTGCCGCATCGGAGCAAATACCTGCATTCGTGTATAAGGATTATATCATTTTGGGAGAATTATCACTTGACGGCAGCGTAAGACATATTAACGGCATATTGCCTACATTGATAGCAGGGCTTGAGAGTGGTTATACAAAATATATTATCCCAAAAGCAAACGAAAATGAGGCTAGCTATTTGGAAAAAGCGGAGTGCTATGCTGTTTCATCCTTAAGGGATGTAGTAGAGTTTTTATCGGGTAATAAAATAATCGAAAAAATTAAGTGCTCTGAGTATATGATAGAAGAGCAAGTTAACAAGTTTAATGTTGATTTTTCGGATGTAAAAGGACAGTTTTTGGCAAAACGAGCATTAGAGATAAGTGTTTCGGGCGGACATAACATACTTATGATTGGACCTCCCGGTGCAGGTAAGACAATGCTTGCAAAATGTGTACCGACGATTATGCCTAATATGACATTTGAAGAGGCAATCGAAGTGACTAAAATTCACAGCATTGCGGGTACACTCGACCAATCTTTGGGAATTGTAAAAACAAGACCTTTCCGTTCCCCACATCACACGGCAACAGTTCCGTCTCTTACGGGTGGCGGCGCAAATTGCAAACCTGGGGAGATAAGCCTTGCTCATAATGGTGTTTTGTTTTTAGATGAAATGCCTGAATATTCAAGAAAAACTTTGGAAACATTAAGGCAACCTTTGGAGGATGGTACGGTAGTAATATCACGAGCAAAAATGACGCTTGAGTACCCATGCCACTTTATGTTGGTTGCAAGTATGAATCCTTGTCCATGCGGCAATTTCGGGTCGGCAAAAAATCCTTGTAAATGTACGCCGAACGAAATACATAGATATATAAACAAATTGTCGGGACCGCTACTTGACAGGATAGACTTGCAAGTAGAAGTTGACAGTGTAAGTTATGACGATTTACGCTCGAAAGTTAAAGCGGAGCCAAGTGCAGTGATAAAACAACGTGTGGAGGCTGCACGCGAAATTCAGCGTGAAAGATTTAAGGGAAGCAAAATATTCACTAATTCCGAAATGACAAATGCGATGTTAGAAGAATATTGTGCTATCTCCAAGCAGTCGGAAAACTTAATGGAAATCGCATTTGATAAATTAAAATTATCGGGAAGAGCCAATGCCAGAATATTAAAAGTTGCAAGGACTATCGCCGATTTGGACGGCTCAAAAAATATCGAGACAAAACATATTGCTGAGGCTATTCAATATCGCTCTCTTGACAGAAAATATTGGGAATAATTGAGGTGTTTTATGTACAATAATAACGAGCGTGCTTGTATTTGGCTAGACAGTTTTAATATCAGCACAAAAAAGAAAATATCGCTATTAAACCTGTTTAACTCTGCTGAGGAACTTTTGAGCGAATTTAAAAATTGCCGTGATGATATATTGGAAATTATCGATATTCAAATTTACAATCAAATGGCAATATTAATAGACGATAACTACATTGACAAATTGATTAATAGTTTAATGATTAAAAATGTCAAAGTACTTACCATAGCGAGCGAGATATATCCTCACAAGTTATCGGATAATTTAGTCGACCCGCCGATTGTTTTATACTATAAAGGTAATATCGAGTTATTGGATACACTTTCGATTGCCATTGTAGGAGCAAGACGACTTACAAGATATGGTAAGGATGTTACCGAAAAATTTAGCAGAGAGCTTAGCTTAAACGGATTTTGCATAATAAGCGGATTGGCACGCGGTGCCGATACGGTAGCTCATACCGAATGCCTTTTGAATGAGGGTAAAACGGTTGCGGTATTGGGATGTGGTATAGATGTTGTTTATCCAAAAGAAAATAAAGATTTATATAACGAAATTGCAAAAAACGGCTTGATAATTTCCGAGTTTCCGTTGGGAACGGAGCCTTATTCATATAACTTTCCGCAACGTAACAGGATAATAAGCGCGTTAGCTGACGGCGTTTTGGTTACCGAGGCGGGCGAAAAGTCAGGTACGATTATTACCGCCAACCTTGCTTTGGATATGGGTAAAGAGTTATATGCAGTGCCGGGAAGTATTTTTTCCGAGCAAAGTATAGGTACTAATAATTTAATAAAATCGTATGACAATGTGTTTATGGTAACTAATGTCAACGATATTTTAAAACAATTTAATATCAAAGAACGTGATATGGTAAAAGATGTCATTCAGTTGGATTTTTTACAGCAATGTGTTGTCGACGAACTTTCAAAAGGCAGATTACATATCGAAGAAATTATCACTAAAACAAATATGGAAATCGGTTCATTGTTTGCTGTATTGCAAGGTTTAATCAGTGCAAGAATCATCAGACAGTTACCGGGTAATTTTTATGAATTACAACCTAATTAAAAGGAGAGTTTAATGGATTTAGTTATTGTTGAGTCACCTTCAAAATCAAAAACTATAAGTAAATATTTAGGGTCGGGATATAAAGTGTTGGCATCAGGTGGACATGTTCGCGATTTACCTGCAGACAAATTGGGTGTCAATGTTCACAGAAATTTCGAGCCTGAATACGAGGTGTATCCACAAAAAGAAAATACTATAAAACAACTAAAAAAAGAAATTAAGAACTGTGAAAAAATATATCTTGCAACCGACCCCGACCGTGAAGGGGAGGCTATCTCTTGGCATTTGAAAAATATTTTGGGTATTGACGGAGACAATGTACGTATTGTCTTTAATGAAATTACAAAAAAAGCAGTTAACAAAGCTATCGAAAATCCAAGGGATATCGATATGAATTTGGTAAATTCGCAACAAGCAAGACGTGTACTTGACAGGTTGGTTGGTTATTTGATTTCGCCTGTGCTTTCAAAGAAAATTCAAAAAGGATTGTCAGCGGGTAGAGTTCAATCGGTAGCACTTCGTATGATTTGCGAAAAGGAAAGGGAAATACTTGCATTTAAACCTGAAGAATATTGGAATATTTTTGCAAATATTTCGGCGGACGGACAAGCGTTTCATAAAGCACAATTTAACGATATAAACGGCAAAAAACGCAAAATAAACAATCAAGAGGACGCGTTAAAAGTAGAGCAAGAGTCCAAGCTTGGAAATTGGTATGTAAGTAATGTCAAAAGGGCAAAGAGCATAAGCAAACCTAACCCTCCGTTTACAACTTCTACAATGCAACAAGATGCGGTAAATAAACTTAATTTTTCCGCAACTCAAGTAATGAAAATCGCACAACAATTATACGAAGGTGTAAATATCAAGGATGAGGGATTGCACGCATTAGTAACATATATTCGTACCGACAGCGTAAGAATCAGTGACGATGCTATGTTTATGGCGAAAAACTTTATTAACACACATTTCGGTGCGGAATATTATCCTAAAAAAGCCAATGTTTATTCTACAAAAGGCAATGCTCAGGATGCACATGAGGCTATTAGACCTGTTAATCTTGATTATACTCCCGAGTATTTGAAAGGCAAAATAGAAAACGAACAGTGGAAATTGTATAAGCTTATTTATGATAGATTTTTGGCATCTCAAATGGTACCTGCGGAATATAACACTTTGACTGTGAACATTGCAAGCAATTATAACGGTACAAAATACGGATACTTGTTAAAAGGAAAGACTTTGGTATTTGCAGGCTTTACAAAAGTTTATACTGCAAGTAAAGACGAAGAGGACGAAGATATTGCAAATACTTTGCCTAACTTTAACGAAAACGATAAATTGATATTAAAGGAATTGACAAAAGAACAAAAGTTTACAAAGCCGCCACTAAGATATACGGACAGTACTATCGTAAAAGCGATGGAAGAAAACGGAATAGGCAGACCATCAACTTATGCCTCGATTATTAGTGTTATTTACAAACGCCAATACATTGAAAAAGAGGGCAAGTATATGAAACCTACCGAATTGGGCTTTATAGTGTGTGACCAACTTGTCAAATATTTCCCTAATATAATGGATACACAATTTACTGCGGAAATGGAAAGTAAGTTGGATATCGTTGCCGACGGCGAAGTAGATTGGCACAAAATTATAAGCGACTTTTATCCCGGATTTTTAAAGAACTTAGAAAAAGCAAATGATGGACAAAGGGTAAAAATCGAGCCGATAATGACAGATATTAAATGTCCGGATTGCGGTAAACCAATGGTTATAAGAGATGGTAAGTACGGTAAATTTTTGGGATGTTCCGACTATCCTAATTGTAAAAAAATTATGCCGTATAGTGACAATCCGCAAGCTGACGGAAGTGAAAAACAAGAGGAAATTTTGTGTCCTGACTGCGGTAGACCAATGGTATTGAAAAACAGCAAATACGGCAAGTTCTACGGTTGTAGCGGTTATCCTGAATGTAATAAAATATTGCGCTTGAACGAAGTCAAAAAAATGAAAAATCCAGACGGCGAAAGTGCTCAAACCGAAAATATTGAGGAAAACACTATTTTTTACAATTCAAACGGCTACGATAGTGATATTGCTAATGCCGAGCGTGAGATTGATGCTGCGGCAAAAAATAATGAGCAATCTCAAAATCAAGCGGAAGACGTGATTTGTGAAAATTGCGGTGCAAAAATGGTAATTAAAAATGGCAGATACGGCGAATTTTATGCTTGCCCTAATTATCCTAATTGCAAAAATATTGTACCGATAAAAAAGAAAAAAAATTAAAAGGCTAAGTAATATATGGAAATTCGTGTAATCGGCGGTGGATTAGCAGGCTCGGAAGCTTGTTATCAGCTGTTAAAAAGGGGATACAATGTAAAATTGTATGAAATGAGAAAGGTTAAACAAACACCTTGTCATACTACTGCCGATTTAAGTGAACTTGTTTGTAGCAATAGCCTTAAAAGTATGGAAAATTCGACAGCTAGCGGTACGCTTAAGCAAGAGCTTAAAACTTTAGATTGTTTGCTATTAAAATGTGCCGAAAAAGCAAAAGTACCATCAGGCGGAGCACTTGCGGTTAATCGTAAGGAATTTTCTAAATTTGTGGAAGAGGAATTAAATAACTTTCCAAACTTCGAGCGAATTGATGAGGAATATGTAAATATCGATAAAAACATACCCACGATAATTGCGACAGGACCTTTGACCTCGGACTTGCTTGCTGAAAATATAGCAAAACTTATAGGTAACAGCGACAATTTGCATTTTTACGATGCCGTTGCTCCTATTATAAGCGGCGACAGTCTTGATTATAGTAAATTGTTTTTTGCGACGAGGTATGATAAAGGGGAGCCGTCCGATTATTTAAACTGCGGTATGAATAAACAAGAATACGAGGCATTTTATAACGAATTGGTAAATGGCAAAGTTGCAAATTTACATGAGTTTGAAAAAGGCGAAATTTTCGAGTCCTGTATGCCAATAGAGGTTATGGCAAAACGCGGTGCGGATACTATACGATACGGTATGATGAAACCTGTTGGAATCAAACACCCCGAAACAGGCGATAAATATTATGCCGTAGTGCAGTTACGTAAGGAAAATGTACAAGGGAGTGCTTATAATTTAGTTGGGTTTCAAACAAACTTGACTTTCCCCGAGCAAAAAAGAATATTCAGTATGCTACCCGGGTTGGAAAATGCGGAATTTTTGCGGTACGGAGTTATTCACAGAAACACGTTTTTAAATTCTCCCGAGCATTTGGATTGTTATTTTAAACTTAAAAATGAAAGTAATATTTATTTTGCGGGGCAAATTACAGGTGTAGAGGGGTATGTTGAAAGTATAATGAGCGGGCTTATTGCAAGTATAAATTTACACTGTGATATTATTTGCAAAGATAGATATTTAGCACCCGATAGCACAATAATAGGCAGTTTACAAAGACATATTTCCAGCAAAAATGTGGATTTTGAGCCTATGAATGCCAATTTTGGTATTCTACCGCCTTTAGATAGCAAAATAAGAGATAAAAAACTTAGGAAATTAGCTTATTATGAAAGGTCGCTAAAGGACATAACGGAATATAACAAACAATTTTTTAATAAAGAATGTAATTGAGTAATTTCAATTTTACATAAAGGAGTGAATAATGGGAAATTTAATGGGTACTACAATTTGTGCCGTTCAAAGAGACGGTAAGATTGCAGTTGCAGGAGACGGACAAGTTACTTTAAGCGAGAGTGTTATTTTTAAATCAACCGCAAAGAAAGTAAAAAGAATATTCGATAACCGCGTTGTTATAGGCTTTGCAGGCTCTGTAGCAGATGCTTTTTCATTATCCGAAAAATTCGAGAGTATGTTAAACAAATACAGTGGGAATTTAATGCGTTCCGCAGTTGAGCTTGCCGAGCTTTGGAGAAGTGACAAAATGCCTAGAAAGCTTGAGGCAATGATGATTGTTGCCGATAAGGAAAATTTGTATATTGTCAGCGGTCAAGGGGATGTAATTGAGCCGGACGGTGGTGTTTGTGCAATAGGAAGCGGTGGTAACTATGCTTTGGCAGCTGCACGTGCAATGATTAAAGAAACTAAGCTTTCCGCCGAGGAAATTGCAAAAAAAGCTTTATTAATCGCAAGTGAATTATGTGTATTTACTAACGATAATATAACAGTGGAGGTAGTATAATATGCAATTAACACCAAGAGAAATAGTAAAGGAATTGGATAGATATATAATCGGTCAAACAGAGGCAAAAAAGGCTGTTGCCGTTGCACTTAGAAACAGGTACAGAAGAAATTTATTGCCTGAGCATTTGCGTGACGAAATAACACCAAAAAATATCATTATGAAAGGACCTACAGGCGTAGGTAAAACAGAAATTGCAAGAAGACTTGCAAAAATAGTCAAAGCACCTTTTGTAAAAGTCGAGGCAACTAAATTTACCGAAGTCGGATATGTAGGCAGAGATGTCGAGTCCATGATAAGAGACTTGGTTGAAGTTTCCGTAAGACTTGTAAAGGAAGAAAAAATAAAAGAAGTTGAATCCAAAGCAAGTGAAAAAGTCTACAAAAAACTTGCAAAGGCATTATATCCAATCAAAAAATCTTTATTCCCTGATATGGATGAAAAGGAATTGGTCGCAAAATTGTACATCGATTTAAAAGACGGCAAATACAAAGATGTTACAGTTGAAATGGATTTGCCTGTCGCACCAAAAAATATTCAACTTGCCCCGGGCTCAGGTATCGAAATGAGTATCGGCGATATTTTTGGCGGTATGATACCTCAAAAAACCAAAAAGAAATCGGTAACTGTTGAAGATGCATATAAAGCTTTAATGGAAGTTGAAAGCGACAAATTGATTGACGAGGACAATGTAAATGCCGAGGCAATAAGACGTGTGGAAAACGAGGGCATAATATTTGTTGACGAAATCGATAAAATCGCAGCAAAAGCCAACAATGGTCAAGATGTTTCCCGCGAAGGTGTTCAAAGAGATATTTTGCCTATCGTTGAGGGTAGCACAGTTAGCACAAAATACGGACAAATCAAAACCGATTATATTTTGTTTATAGCAGCAGGCGCTTTCCATATTGCTAGCGTGGACGATTTAATCCCTGAATTACAAGGCAGATTCCCTATTAAAGTAACTCTTGACAATTTGAGTGAAAATGACTTTGTAGAGATTTTGAAATCTACCGATAATTCTATTTTAACACAATATAAGGAATTATTGATGGTTGATAATGTAGAACTTAACTTCAATGACGATGCTATTGGCGAAATCGCAAAAATTGCAGCTGCGGAAAATGAGAATAACGAAAATATCGGTGCAAGACGGTTGCATACAATTATGGAAAAATTGTTGCAAGATATTTCATTTGAGGCAGGCGGTTTGAACGAAGTTATTAAAATCGATATCAATCGCGAATATGTGCTTAAAAATTTGGATAGCACGATTAAAACTTTAAACTTGAAAAAATATATTTTATAATTAGCTTTGTGCTATAAAAAGAAGGTAAAAATGATTAATATCCCTAAAGGAACAAAAGATGTCACCCCAAAGGAAAGCTATAAGTGGCATTATATCGAAAATACAGTAAGAAGTGTAGCAGATAACTTTTGCGTAAACGAAATTAGGACACCTACATTTGAACACACCGAGTTGTTTTTACGTGGAGTTGGCGATACTACCGATATTGTAAATAAGGAAATGTATACTTTTTTGGATAAGGGAGAGCGTAGCATAACTTTAAAACCCGAGGGTACTGCGGGGGTTGCAAGGGCTTTTATTGAAAATTCGATTTTTGCTAACCCACAGCCTACAAAAATGTACTATATCACGCCTGTTTTCCGTTATGAAAGACCGCAAAACGGCAGACTTAGAGAGCATCATCAATTTGGTGTCGAATATTTCGGAGCGGAAAGTCCGCTTGCGGATATCGAAGTAATGCTTATTGCAAAAAGTATTTTTGATAAATTGGGAGTAAAAAATATATCTCTTAATATCAACAGCATAGGTTGTCCTACTTGCAGAAAAAAATACAACGATGCATTAAAAGCATTTTTAGCAGATAATTTTAATAATTTGTGCGGTACTTGTCGCGATAGGTTTGACAAAAATCCGCTTAGGATACTTGACTGTAAAGAGGAAAGTTGCAAAAAATTGCTTACCGATGCTCCTAAAGTGATTGACTACTTGTGTGAGGATTGTTTAGAACACCATAACGCCGTTTGTAAAGGCTTGGATGACTTGGGTATCGACTATATTATTAATCCTCAAATTGTACGCGGTTTGGACTATTATACAAGGACTGTGTTTGAATTTATAAGCAATAATATCGGGGCTCAAGGTACAGTTTGCGGTGGTGGCAGGTACAATAATTTGGTTGAACAGGTAGGAGGAAGTCCTTGTCCTGCAGTTGGCTTTGGTATGGGCTTGGAAAGGCTTATAATAATGCTTGAAAATTTGGGGCTTTCACTTGGCGAACAAAATTCAGTTGACTTGTATGTTGCACCTATTTGCGATAAAGGCAGAGAAATTGTTTTGAAATTCGTTACCGATATGCGAAATAAAGGTTTAAAAGTAGAACAAGATTTAATGGCACGCAGTGCAAAAGCACAAATGAAGTATGCAAATAAGCTAAATGCAAAATATGTTGCTATATTAGGCGAAGAAGAGCTTAAAGACAACAGCTGTTCGCTTAAAAATATGCAAACAGGGGAAAATTCTGTAATTAAATTGGATAAAGTTTTTGAAATTATAAAGGAAGGTAAATAATTATGGCTGAATTAATCGGTGGTTACAAACGTACTAAATTATGTGGCGAGTTCAGAAATTTTGATATTGACAGCAAAGTCGTTTGTATGGGATTTGTAGCAAAGTATCGTAATCTTGGAAATTTGATTTTTATCGATGTTCGCGATAGAAGCGGCATTGTTCAAGTTTCTTTTGACGATAGCACACCAAGCGAGATATTCGAAAAAGCAACTAAATTACGTAACGAGTATGTCGTTTGCGTAAGCGGTGTAGTTCGCTCAAGAGGTAGCAATATCAACAAAAATTTACCTACAGGCGATATCGAAATTATCGCTACTGATTTAAAAATTTTAAATGAGGCGGAAGTGACACCATTTGTTATTAGTGACGATGCAAAAGTAGGCGATGTTACAAGACTAAAATATAGATATTTGGACTTAAGAAGACCATCACTTCAAAACATTTTAATGACAAGAAGTAAAATTACAAAAATAACTCGTGATTATTTGGATTCCAAGGGATTTTTGGATATAGAAACTCCGTTTTTAGGCAAGTCTACACCGGAGGGTGCACGTGACTATCTTGTTCCGTCAAGAATACATCCGGGCGAATTTTATGCACTTCCTCAATCTCCGCAACTGTTCAAACAACTTTTGATGATTGCAGGTTTTGATAGATATTATCAAATTGCAAGATGTTTCCGTGACGAGGACTTAAGGGCAAACAGACAACCCGAATTTTCTCAAATAGACTTGGAAATGAGCTATGTAGAAAAAGACCAAGATGTTATGGAAATTGCAGAGGGCTTAATTTGCGAAATTTTTAATCAATGTTTGGGTATGGACTTAAAAGTTGGAACATTCCGTAAAATTCCTTATGCAGAGGCAATGGAAAATTACGGTAGCGACAAACCTGATACAAGATTTGATTTAAAAATCAAAGATTTATCTAACTTAGTTAAAAACTGCGATTTCAGCGTATTTGCAAATTGTATTAAAGAGGGCGGCAGCGTTCGCGGTATAAATGCTAAAGGACTTGCAACACTTACTAGAAAACAAATTGATGCTTTGGGCGAATTTGTAAAAGGATATGGTGTTAAAGGTTTGGCTTGGGCTGCTCTTAAATCTGAGGGAACTACATCTTCCTTTGCAAAGTTTATGACTGAAGAACAAATGAGCGAAATTTACAATGCAATGGATGCAAAACAAGGCGATTTGATATTAATTATAGCAGACAAAACAAAATTGGTTTTGGATACATTAGGCGGCTTAAGATGTCATGTTGCTGATACTTATAACTTATACGATAAGTCACAATACGACTTTTTATGGGTTACAGACTTCCCATTGTTAGAGTATGACGAAGAAGAAAAGAGGTATGTTGCAGTACACCATCCATTTACTTCCGTTAAAGCGGAGGATATCCCTCTACTTGACACCGACCCTGGCAAAGCGCGTGCAAATGCTTACGACTTTGTTATCAATGGTCAAGAGGCTGGCGGCGGCTCTATTCGTATTCACAATGTAAAAATGCAGGAAAAAATGTTTGCAATGCTTGGCATGAGTGAGGAGGATATCAAAAACCGTTTCGGTTTCTTTGTTGATGCTTTTAAATACGGCGCACCACCTCACGGCGGACTTGCGTTTGGATTGGATAGACTTGTTATGCTTGTTACAGGTACTGACAATATCAAAGACGTTATCGCATTCCCTAAGGTACAAAATGCGTCTTGCTTAATGTCCGAAGCTCCAAGTCCTGTAGACGATATTCAATTAAAGGAACTATTCCTTGAAATTAATAAACCGCAAGACTAATTATTAGGTAATATATGGCGGATATTTTTGATAGAACAAAGTTTTTGATAGGCGAGAATGGCTTGCAAACACTACAAAACAGCAATATACTTATTGTAGGTGTAGGTGGTGTTGGCGGTTATGCTGTCGAAGTTTTGACTAGGAGCGGAGTAGGCAATTTTACTATTGTGGACGGCGATAATGTGGATATAACTAATATCAACAGGCAAATAATCGCCACACATTCCACAGTAGGAAAAGCTAAGGTAGATGTTTTTGCAGAGCGGATGAAAGACATTAACCCAAATGTAAATGTAAGAGCGTTGAATTTGCGTTTTAATAGTGATAGCTTACACTTGATTTTCGACAGACAATATGATTATGTTATCGATGCCATTGACAGCGTTCAAGACAAATTGTTACTGATAAAAACCGCAAAAGAAAAAGGTATAAATATAATCAGTGCAATGGGTGCAGGCAACAAAATCGAAATGAACGATTTTGCAGTGGTGGATATTTATAAAACACAAAACGATAAGCTTGCAAAAAAAATGCGAAAACTGCTAAAAGACAATGGTATTACTCATTTGGACACTGTCACAAACAACGCAATGCCTATGCAAATAGATGGCAATGTAATAGGAAGTATTGCTTACATGCCGTCGCTGGCAGGTATTAAATTAGGCGGATATGTAATAAACAAATTATTAAATAATAAAAATAATAACGGAGGTATAAATTTATGATAGATTTATCAATAATCAAAAAAAATGACCCTGAATTGTACGAAAGTATGATGAAAGAGCTTGCAAGACAAAGAGGCAATATCGAGCTTATTGCAAGTGAAAATATTGTTAGCCCAACAGTGCTTGCGGCAGCAGGCTCACATTTGACAAACAAATATGCAGAAGGATTGCCAGGTAAAAGATTTTACGGCGGTTGTATGTATGTAGACGAGGCAGAAAATCTTGCTATTGAGCGTGCTAAAAAATTGTTTGGTGCAGATTGTGCAAACGTTCAAGCACACAGCGGTGCAGAGGCAAACTTGGCAGTATTTTTTGCATTGTTAGAGCCGGGCGATACAGTTATGGGTATGAATTTAGCTCATGGCGGACATTTGTCTCATGGCAGCCCTGCAAATATAAGTGGTAAATACTTCAAAATTGTACCTTATGGTGTTAGCAAAGAAACAGGATATATTGATTATGACGAGCTTGAGCAAATCGCTTTGGAGGCAAAACCTAAAATGATTATTGCAGGTGCAAGTGCATATCCAAGAGCAATAGATTTTGCAAAATTCCGTGAAATTTGCGATAAAGTCGGCGCTATATTTATGGTTGATATGGCACACATTGCAGGTTTAATAGCTGCAGGTTGTCACGAAAATCCTGTGAAATACGCAGATGTTGTAACTACAACTACACACAAAACGCTACGCGGCCCAAGAGGAGGCTTGATTTTGTGCAAGGAAGAATACGCTAAGGCAATCAATAAAGCCGTATTCCCGGGCATCCAAGGCGGTCCATTAGAGCATATCATCGCGGCTAAAGCAGTTGCTTTGAAAGAGGCAATGAGTGAAGAATTTGTAGCTTATCAACAACAAGTTGTTAAAAACGCTAAAAAACTTGCGGAAGTTTTGTCAAAACGCGGTGTAAACTTGGTCAGCGGCGGTACTGATAATCATTTGATTTTGCTTGATTTGACTGATAATAACATTACAGGAAAAGAGCTTGAAGCATTGCTTGACGAGGCTCATATTACTGTTAACAAAAACGCTATTCCTTTTGATACACGTTCTCCATTTATCACATCGGGTATAAGAGTAGGTACACCTGCCGTTACTACAAGGGGTATGAAAGAGGAAGAAATGGAAATCATTGGTAATTGCATTGCTGACGTTATCGAGCAAAAAGAAAATGCTATCGAAAAAGTGTCAAAAATTATCGGTAGCTTGTGCGAAAAATTCCCACTTTACGAAAATGATATAATTTAATAGGTATTTTTATACACTTTTTATTTAATAATAGGTATAATTATAATCAATTTAGTAATAAATCAATATATGTTGATATGAAAATATGCTATTATTATCATCGGTTGTTGTATAATTATAGATTTTTAAAAAAATTTAAAAAAAAGTATTGACATTGAAAATAAATAGGTTTATAATACTTACAAGAGTAAAAAAGGAGCGAACTTATGAAAGTTATTAACTTGGTAAACTTTTATTATTTTTACTTTAACGTTGATAAAACTTTATCAAGGTCGCTTTAGCCTTACTTAAATTATTAAATTTAATCAATTTTAGCGACCTATTATACAGGTCGCTTTTTTTAAGGAGTTTTTTATGATTATCATTTTAAAGGATGGAGCAAAGCAAGAGCAAATACAATCGTTGGTACAAAATATCACAAACCGCGGATTGACTGTGCACGAAAGTATAGGTAGCCAATCGCACATTTTGGGCGTTATTGGCGATACTTCTAGGGTTGACACGCAAACTATTATTAACTTAGAATGTGTAAGTGACGTAAAGCGTGTCAGCGAGCCTTACAAGGCAGTAAATAGAAAATTTCATCCAGAGGACACTATTGTCGATATAAGCGGAAGAAAAGTCGGAGAAGGCTACTTTAATATGATTGCAGGACCTTGTTCTGTTGAGTCCGAAGAGCAAATAATAGAAGTAGCAAAACGCGTAAAGGCAAGTGGTGCATCTATGCTACGTGGCGGTGCATACAAACCAAGGACTTCTCCTTACGCTTTCCAAGGTTTAAAACAAGAAGGTATCAAACTATTGCTTGCCGCTAAAAAGGAAACAGGCTTGCCTATTGTAACCGAACTTACAAACATAATGAATTTGAAATACTTTGACGAAGTTGACGTAATTCAAGTAGGTGCGCGTAATATGCAAAATTTCGATATGCTTTATGAATTAGGACATTCTAACAAACCTATTTTGCTAAAAAGAGGTTTATCCAGCACAATAGAGGAATGGCTTATGAGTGCGGAATATATAATGAGTGGCGGAAATCAAAACGTAATACTATGCGAACGTGGTATAAGAACTTATGAAACTGCAACACGTAACACTTTCGATATCAGTGCAGTACCTATTTTAAAAAGACTATCACATTTGCCTATCATTGTTGACCCAAGCCATGCAACGGGCAAAACTTGGCTTGTTGAGCCATTGGTAAGGGCTGCAATTGGTGCGGGTGCAGATGGTGCAATGATTGAAGTACACAATAATCCAAGTTGTGCTTTGTGTGACGGAGCTCAATCTATAACTCCCGATACATTTGACACAATTATGAAAGATGTAAAATCAAGAGTAAAATTCGAAGGAAAAATATTAGTATGAAAGTTGGCTTTATAGGTGTAGGATTAATTGGTGGCTCAATGTTAAAAAGGCTATCGAAATGTGGGGTAGACTGCTTTGTTTTGGATATTAACAAACAAGTTATGGATGCCGCAATAAAGGAAAATAACGCCAAAATATTGACTGACTATAGCAGTGTAGACGTTATAGTAATCGCTTTGTCGCCTAATAACACTATTAAATTTTTAGAGCAAAATGCAACGAAAATCGGTACTACTTTGGTTGTTGACGTATGCGGAGTAAAAAATCCGATTGAACAAATTACAAATAAACTGAATTTGAATTATTGCGGCATACATCCAATGGCAGGTCGCGAAGTAGGCGGATATTTCAACTCTAAAGATAATCTTTTTACAGGTGCAAATGTTGTAATAACAACCGAAAAACCACCTCAAATAGTTTACGAAATTATACACATGTTAGGGTTTGGAAATATTGTTTATACAAATGCAAAAACACACGATAAAATAATAAGTTATACTTCGCAATTATGTCATATACTATCTAATGCTTATGCAAAAAATCCGTCTGTAAATAACTGTGAGGGTTTTACAGGTGGTAGCTTTGAGGATTTGACAAGAGTAGGTAAAATGGATAGCAATTTATGGATTGAATTGTTCGATAATAATCGAGATAATTTGATTTGCGATATTTCTTGCATAATAAACGAGTTGCAAAATTATCTTGTATGCTTGAAAAATAAAGATAATCAAAAACTAAAAAAATTAATCGATGACGGCAGTAATATTTTGATAAATGCAACTAAAAAATAATTATGTATCTTTAATTTATTGCGAGATATTTTAATCTTAAGCGTAGTTAAAACTTTTGCATATTGACAAAAAACATAAAATATATTACAATATAATTGTAAGTATAAAAGAGGTAACTATGAAAAAGAGAATAATTTTAATTGTTTCGGTAATAGCTGTGCTGATATTTGCCTTGGCAGGTTGTTCGGGAAAACTGAAAAACACAACTGTATCGGAAACTCAAGCGGTTTGGGATTCAACTGCAAATAAACAAGCACAAGATGTCATCACAATATTAAATTTTAACATTGCCGAACTTGTAGTAGTTGAAAAAGCAGAATTTACTATTGATAGAGAGTTTAAAGACGGAAAAGTCACAATCGACATAAGTTTAAACGAATTAAAAATGCGTTTTAATAATGACGCAAGCGGTCTTTTTAATATAGCTATAGGTCAAATAGAAAATATAAATTTGAGTTTTGACGATATAAAAGGCATTGTGAGCAATTTTAAAGCATTTAATTGTCATTTGGTATTAAGTGAAAATAACAGCAAAGTTGATTATTTGGTTAATTTCCAAACAGATTACAAACCCGAAGTATTTAACCAAAATAAAGAGGGCAGCATAGCTATTGACAATAATACTGAAAGCATAAAGCTTACACTTGATTTGTTATTAAGCCACTATACTACTTTATTTGAGCCGTTGGAAACAGGTGCTCAATTAAAAGCGACAAATATAAATAAAATTATAAAATCTGCTACCACACAGGAAGAGCGTAATACAATACGTGAAATTTTCGGGGTTGATTACACTAGATTGCTAAATGAAAAATTGGTTGTAAATAATTCAAATAACAAATGTTTTATAAGTAAAAATTTTATTAAAAAAATGAATATAAGTTTATCGGATATTCAGTTTATGTATAATAAAACTCAGCTAATTGATGTTATAGGAAATGCAATAAAAAAACTTAGTCCAAACAATGCAAATTTAGCTGAAACCGCAAAAAAATTGCTTAACAGTTATGTAAAAGAATTGACTAAAAATGAGTCTTGCATCGAAATCGGAAATATCAATATCACTTCTACCTATCAATTAAATTAATTTATAATAAATATAAAGTCTCTAAAATGACAATGTTAGGGACTTTTTATTTTGAAAATTATAGTATATTTTTCGCACTTTATTTTAAACTAATTGTATAAGGAGTAAAGTTATGAAAAAAATACTTGTATTTATCTTATTAAGTATACTTATATTTACAGTTGTAGGTTGTAATAAAGAGGTTTCTGCGGAGGAAATAACCAACAGCACCAAAGAAGTATGGGACAATTCCGTGCAAAACGAAACCATAGAACAGTTAAGTTTTAAAAATTTGAATATCGGCGGTATTGTTACTATAGACAATTTGGTATTTGATATCGAAAAAAAGATTAAAGAGGATAAAATTTTCCTTAATATCGAGACAAGAAAAAATATGTCGATAAAAATTAATGAAAATGTTAAAGATATTATCAATATGTTTCTTGACTATAAAAATCTTCAGGGTAATTTAAAAGTTAAACACCTTGAGCAAGCTTGGTCAAAAGTGGGATTAAGAGTCAATTTGCAGCTTGATAAAAACAGTGTAGAGGGTGTAATCGAAGTTTTAAATATAAAAGATATGTTTAAAGAGAATTTGACCAAACCCGCAATATTTGACATCAAGTTGAATGATATAGCCGAAAATGAGGCATATAAAGCTATATATCACGAATTAAAATGTCATCCGATTGCATCTTTCTTTCCGACAAACAAGGACAGTTTTAACGTAAATAAGGAAGTACCAATATCATTTGATTCACACGAGATATGCTGTATTGCAAACGGTTTTATATGTAATAATTGCGATAAAAAACTAGGCGAATCAGAACTTACTGTAAAACATATTTTATTTGATGCTTTTGCAGATACTAATGCGGAAGAAATATTTAAAAATGTACTAAGTATCGAAAATCCTACAGCAAAATTTAATTTGATTACTAAAAACGATAAAAAATTTGTCGATGGGATGAATATCAAAAGCAAAATAAAAATAAATATATCAAAAAATCAACTTGAAACTATAGCAAAAGATTTGACCGAAGCGTATAATAACGAAAAGCTATTTAATATTTACAGCAGTGTAATTAATTTGTTAGATTATGAAAACGCTTTAATCGAAGGAGATATGGAGTATTCGGCGACAAATCGAATTATAAAATAACTTAAAAACCGACTTAAGTCGGTTTTTTATATGCTTTAATTGCAAAATGCCTATTAATATGTTATACTTATTTTAGAGGTAAATATGAAAGGTATAATTGTAGTAAACGCTTATGCACAAACAAAATCAGAATTAAATCAAGCCATAAGATTACAGGAAGAATTTAAAAATTTGCAGGTGCAAATTGAAATATTTCCGACGGATAAAATTGCTGTTATAGTTAATAACGGCAATTTAATAAATCGGCTTGATAAGATAGATTTTTGTCTTTATCTCGATAAAGATAAACATATTTTACAAGCATTGAACAAATTAAATATAAAGATTTTTAATAATGCTAGCGGGATAGAAATTTGCGACGATAAGCTGCTTACACATTTATACCTTGCAAATAATGGTATACCTATGCCAAAAACAATCGGTGGAGTGCTATGCTATTATCCGCATGTTAAATACAAACAATCGATTTTGGACAGCGTAGAGACACAACTCGAATATCCTATTATTGTTAAGGAATGTTATGGCTCTTGTGGAAAAGGTGTTTATCTTGCAAATAGTAGGGAACAACTTGAAAAAATAGCCGAAAACGTTAAATTAAAACCTCATTTATTCCAACAATTTATAAAGGAAAGCCAAGGTACGGATATACGTGTAATTTTGGTAGGTAAAAAGTGTGTTGGGACAATGTGCAGGCAAAATGCAAAAGATTTTCGCTCTAATATCGAAATTGGCGGAATAGGCAAAAAAGTAGAGTTAAAGCAAAGCTATATAGAAATTTGCGAAAAGGTCGCTCAAATTTTAAATTTGGACTATTGCGGGATAGATTTGCTGATAGATAACAAGAACACTCCGCTTGTTTGTGAAGTAAATTCTAATGCCTTTTTTGGTATGTTTGAGCAAATAACAGGAATTAATGTAGCTAAAATTTATGCTCAATATATTTTTGAAAGCGTAAAAAAAATAGTTAAAAAAAGGGAAAATAATGAATTTTAAATACAAAAAATCCTTATTGTAGGGTGTGGTGTTGCAAGTAAAAGCACACTTGCTGTTATGTTAGGACAAAAGTTAAAGATAAATGTAGTTCATTTATACATGTTGTTTTGGTTATCTGGATGGGTAGAGAGGGAGGACTACGAGTTTGATATTCTACTTGAAGAGGAACTTAAAAAGGAAAGTTGGATAATTGACGGCAACTATTTTAGAACATTTGAAAGACGCCTTAAAAATGCCGAACTTTGTATTTTTCTAGATTACTCAACCGAACTATGTATAAATAGTGTTAAAGAAAGAGTAGATAAATACGCTGGAACTAATAGACCAGATATGACAGTTGGTTGTATTGAGAAAGTTGATGACGAATTTATTGAATGGGTATATAATTATAATTGTGATATACGTCCTAAAATTTTGAATGTTTTGCAAAATTCAAATGTAGATTATTTGATATTTACATTCCGTAAGCAAACGCAAGATTGGTTGAACAAAATTGATAATTAGTATTTTTTTATAAATTCGGAAACTAGGCTTCTGCAAGTATGTAGTTGAATACAGTTATAAAAATCTCTTGCCTCGATTTTGCCTTGACCGGCTTTCATTGCGTTTATAGCGTCTTCGTAAGTTTCCCAAAGCACATAATCAATCCATGTATTGTTATGTTGATAATGTTCCCAAGAAATAAAGCCTTTTTCCTTAGAAATTACATTATCATGCAATTTTTTAGTTGTTTCGATAAATCCGTCTTTTGTTACATTTTTCTTAGTTTTGTAAGAAAAAATCCAAGCTGCTTTTGCCATAAAAACTCCTTCTTTTGTAAATTATAAAATTTTTATATATTCTGCAAAATTAATGCTTTTTTAGGGCAAAATTTTGAACATTTGCCGCATTTAATACATTTTTCGCTATCAATAAGTGGCGCTTCAAAACCTATTTGTGACAATGCCCCAACAGGGCATACCTTGATTGCAGGGCATTTATGATTTTGCGGACAATTTTCAGTTTTGATAATCAATAATTTTTCCATAATTACTCCTAAAATTATTATTAAATTAATATTATATTTTAAACTCGTAGCAATTTTAAATAAATAATCATAATTGGACAATTTCCTTTTTTAAGTCACAATAATATTCAGCAGTTATGGCTTTAAATTTCAATACACAATAATCTGGGTCGGTTACACCTTGCTTATAAAATATGCTATCTCCAAAACGCCAAATTTGTTCTTTTGTCGCTTGGTCAGTGCATACTTGCATTTCTCCGATTATTGTAACACCTTGGTATTTAAATTTTCCACGTTTATAAAAATATATACAAGCCTTATTATTAGCTAAATATTGCTTTATTTTATTTGAGGAGGTGTTAGTAGAAAAATAAATTTCATTTCCATCAATTTTACGAGGGGCGAGCATTGCTCTTATTACAGGATAGCCTTGCTCATTAATAGAGGCGATAAACGCCGTTTTTTGTTTTGATATAAATTTAAAAATCTGTGTTTTATCCATAATAACAGCTCCTAATAATTAAACGCAAATATCATTGTTTGTGAAAACTTCTGAAAATAATCAAGTTTTTATCCGGGTCTAAAAAGCTCATATTCTTTGCCCCCCAAGGTCTAAGCGTTGGCGGGGAGACAATCTTAACACCAAGTGTTTTTAATCTTTCAAATTCAATATCTACGTCATTTACAGTAAATGCAAGACAAATATTTTGACAGTTTTAGTTTCGTACCAATCCATCGTTATAGATGGTTAGAGTAGTCTCGTCAGTTATAATAAATTGATGAACATCATCTTCACAATCATTGTCCATGTTAAATAACTTTTTATAAAAATTTGATAAACGAATAACATCGTTTGTCAATAAACATACTTCTCCGATTTTCATTAAAACCCCACTTTGTTTATAAAAAACTCATAAAATTTGCAATACAATGACAAAATATTAAATTTTTAATTTTATAATATTGTTTGAGCATAATTTTTAACAGATTGAATAAAAAAATAAATATATACTCTATAAGTATATTTTTTATTTCTTATTGACAAAAAAGTTGTTAAAAATTTTGCTAACAAATTTGCCAAAACACTGACAAAAAATATTAAAAGTAATAAACATTATACCTTTTATATAAAAAACTTTTTGCATTAACCGCATAAATCCAAATCGCAATTTAAGGCTATAAATACATTTTTTATAGATTTTTAATTTGTTTTGTGAAATTGATTTAGCACATATTTCGCCTGTATATAGTGCATATCTTAACCCTGACAGTGTAAGCGGGTCACAAGCGCCTACAGCATCGCCGACATAAAGTATATTGGAGTTGATAACTGCTTTACGCATGCCAATAGGAGTAAATGCCGATTTTAAATTTGTTGTATCTACATTAAAATTTTGTGATTTTAAAAAATCTGCAAATATTTTTTTGTAATCTTTTTTATTTTTAAAAACATCTGTCATTCCAACATTTGTTGTGCCATTGAATGAGCTGACCCAAGCATATCCCTTACGAGTCACGCCAAAATGAATACCAATAGATTCCTCTCGTGTACTATCAAATGTCATTTGTAATGCGATATTACATTTCTTTTTCTTTTGATAACGACTACCATACCCAATCGTACCATCTGCAAAAACTAGATAATTATAAGCAATTTCTATTTTATTAGACAATGTAAGATTATTTGCGTGCATATTATGACTAGTTATGGTAGTATTTTCTAAAATCTCAACATTTTTATCTTTTGCAAGCTTAAAAAACTCATAGTCAAGCTCAACTCTGTCAATTTTTTCATTAGTATATAAAAATTTATTATTTATTTTCAAACGATTTTTAAGCTTGTAAAATATATTAAAGTCTTTTATCAATGAATAGTGGCAGTCATCAACACTAAGGCCGAATTTTTTATATGCAGCTAAAGTTTTATTTGTGATATATCCCGCACAACATTTATACCTTGGGAATGTGTATTTTTCTATAATTAAAATGTCATTTATACCATTTTTTAACAAACTTAGGGCAGTAGAAATCCCGGCAGGACCTGCACCAACTATAATTACATTATAATGTTTTTTATTTTTATATTCTGCCATAATACCTTTATTTAATTGAAAAGCAATTTCAAATACTATAATTTTTTATTTCTTTTTTGATTTTTTACCTACATTATTTTTAGCTTCGTTGTATTGTTTTACACAATCTACTACATTATTAGTTTTTTTAACAACGCTTGTTATTGAGTTGCTTTTTTTAGTTTTATCTTCTGCTTGTGTTTCGTCTACAACTGTTGCAAGAGCAGCCGTTTGTTCAACATTGTTTGAGCTTTTATCGTCACTAATTGCAGTTTTTATATTCGCAACAAACTCTTTTTTCAACTTTGTTTTTTCTTCCTTAATTTTTTGTTTCTTTTTACGGCGAACAAATTTAACTATTTCAGATATAATTTGAATTATAATATACGCAATAGAAATGCAAGTCAAAACAAATGCAAACATACTTTTTTTGTCATACATAAAAGTATTTGCAGCCATTGCGACAGTCAAAATTAGGTTAGCTACTTTAAGTACTTTTTTAATTATTTTAAATGAACTTTTATAATCTTTTTTCGCACTTTTAAATTGTTTTTTAGAGCCACTAACCAAAGTCGCAATCAAAACGCCCCAATATACAATTATAAAAGCACCCAAAACATACTGCAACCACTCAAATTGCACATGTTTATTTATAATAGCATAAGCAGTGTATACAGTGTAAGCCACGATATACCCAAAATTAAACAATACAAACCATATTTTTGACAGCTTTTTCAGCAAGCTAGTCTTTTTCTTAGCATTTTCAACTTGATTCGCATTTTCCATATTTTTATTATACAACAATAGAAATCAATTTTCAATAATTTTTTAAATTTTATTAATATAATTTTTATATAGAAATATATATAATTGTTAAAAAAATGCTGAATTTTAATATAATATCTAAATAATAATAATTTATAAAAATAAAACCTTGACCGAAATATTCGGTCAAGGTTTAAAGTGTGGAGCAATAGTGATTAAAAAGAATTTTTATTTAGAATTAACATGAATATTCAAAAAATGATTGACAATGCTTTCAACTATGCGGTATGCACAATACACAGCCCAAACAATCCAAGTATACTGCCATTTTTGTGTTATTAAACTAATTATAATATATAAAAAGGCTACAACAATAGCGATAATCCAATTCATAATTTTTTTCTGCTTACGTATTATGGCATTACTTCTATTTAGTGCTGATTTTACATTTTCTTCCGAAATGTTTTTATAATTGCAATCGTTTATCCTTTCGCCATTTAATATTTCATTTATACTCACATCGTAAAATTTGCTTAAGATTTGTAGCATTTCAACAGGCGGTAAATAATTACCATTTTCCCAACGTGAAACGGTTTTATTTGTTACACCAATTTGTTCGCCCAATTCATCTTGTGTAAGATTTTTTTCCTTACGCAATTCAGCTAAAAAAGCACCGATTTTTTTCATATCCATAATATAAATCTCCTTATGTCTTGTATTACTATTATAGCACACAAATATGGAAAAGAATTGCCCATAAACAGCGAATTTAAAACAAATATTATACAAATCATAGGAATTGTGGTACCATAGCGGATGCTTGATATGTCAAGCCCCCGCCACAAACCGACATAGACGAACAAACAACCATAAAGAAAAAGCAAGGTTAGCAACTAAAATCGGAGGAAAAGAAAAAACCTAAAACCAATTCCAAAAGAAATCCGTTTTAGGTTTGGCTGGTGGAGTATACAGGGGCGACACGTTAAGCAAACAATTCATGATTGTTTGTAGCCAAATCCCTGAAGTGGCTATGCTTCGAGGAGGATGGGTGAGCAACGCGAACAAAGAATATCAACGTCCGAGCGCTTTCGCCTTTACATAATTTATAACCGCATTGCGGACAACAAACATACGCTTTCATTTTGTTACCTCTTTCAAAACTCCACCGTAAATTTGCTACCTTCGCCGAGCGTGCTTTCGACGCTTATTTTCCAACCGGATTTTTGGCATATCTTTTTGGCAACGGCAAGCCCCAAACCAAAGCCGCCGTTTTTACCGTTGTGCGATTTGTCAACCGTGAAAAAACGTGAAAATACTTTGCTCATATTTTCTTCCGCAATGCCTATTCCCGTATCTTCAACAGTCAAGCCTTGATAGTTAAGCGTAACCGTTATACTGCCGCCGTCCTTATTGTATTTAATGGCGTTTCGCACGAGATTTCCGAAGATTTCGCTTAATCGTTCGTGTCTGCTCATTACGATTACGTTATCGTCTATTTTTTCCGTTATCGTAATATTCTTTTTGTCCGCTTCGGGTTTCAATGCGTAAATTGTTTCTCTTGCAAGCGTGGAAAAATCCACCTCGTAAGGGGGTAAATCGTCGTTGTCGATTTCGCTGTAATTGATAATGCAGGCAATCAAATTTGTAAGGCGTTCGCTCTGCGTGAGTATTGTTTTATACGCTGTTTTCGTTTGGCTTTCGCTCATACCGCCCGCCTGTAACAATTCGGCGTAGCCGTGAATCGACGTAAGCGGCGTATTCATTTCGTGCGTTACGTTGGATATAAATTCGTCCTTTGAAACACGCGCTTTTTCCACAAGCTCTTTTTCCGACTGTATCTCGTTCATTTGCCTTTGAATATTGCGGTTGCGCTCATTGAGAATGTCCGCTACGGGTTGCAATTCGGAATATTTGCTCGTAACCTGCGGATTGTTCGCGGCATCGCTTGCAAGTTTTTTTACGGGCGTTAAAATAAAGTGCGTTGAAACAAAAGCTATGACGGCGCACAATATTATAACCAAGATGAAGAAATACAGAAGAATAGGCAACGATTTTGCGAAAATACTCCAATCGGTATCTGTAAATACAGCAATTCGCACCAAAAACCGTCCGTCGAAGTTTTTACAAAAGTACACCATATTTTTACCGAGCGTAGAACTGCCGCGCACTGCAAAACCTTCTCCGTCGAAAATAGCGTCTTTTATTTCCGATCTGTCGGAATGATTTTCCAAATCGTCTTCGGCAATGCTGTCGGCAAGTACGTTGCCTTGCGCGTCCATAAACGTAACTCTTGCGCCGTTCAATTTTTCCGAAAAAGCTGCGGCACTTTGTTCGTTCAAATCTTCCAAAGTTAAGCTATCGTCAAAGCCGTTCATATAAACGCGCAAATATTCTTTACTGTTGTCGATAGATGATTTGTAATAAACCTGCGTTGCCGCAAAAGAAAAGACGAAAAGACAGGCTACCGTAATTCCGAGCGATAAAATCCAAATGCGCCATTTCATAATTTGTACCCCACACCGAATATCGTTTCAATCTTTACGCCGAGCTTGCGAAGACGGGCAACGTGATTATCAAGCGTTCGCGTTTCGCCTACGTCGTAACCCCAAACTTCGGTTAAAAGTTTTTCACGGGATAAAACTTTACCATGATTTTCCATAAAATATTTTAACAGCTCAAATTCTTTATGGTTGAGTGATAGTTCTTTTCCGTCGATTTCGCAGACGAAAGTTTCCAAGTTAAGCGTAACGCAATCAACTGACAAAACGCTTTGCCGCTCTCTGCCGCGCAATCTTGCATTTACTCTTGCCGTAAGTTCCAATACGGAAAAAGGCTTTGCGATATAATCGTCCGCACCCAAATTCAAACCGTTTACTTTATCTTCTTCTTTTGAAAGTGCGGAAAGCATTATGCAACTTACGGACGGATATTTTTCTTTTATGTATTTGAGCGCATCGAGTCCGCTTCCGTCGGGCAACATTATGTCGAGTAGCGCAACGTCCGGTTGTTCATTGTTCAGAGCGTCCAAAAAAGATTTTAAGGTCGAAAATGCCTTAAATTCCAATCCGTTCATTTCGAGCGCAACTTTTATAAGTCCGCAAATGCTTGTATCATCTTCTAAAATAAATACTTTGCCTTTCATAAAATCACCTTCCTATATTATATCATTTTACATCAGATAAGTAAAGTGTTGAGAATATGCTACTTGTAATAAAAACGTAAAATCAACCGAATCGTCCGTTGATATAATCGTCGGTTTTTTTGTTTTGCGGATGAGCAAACAGCTTTTTCGTTTCGTCCATTTCTATCATTTCGCCCAAAAGGAAGTATGCCGTATAATCGGCAATTCTGAAAGCCTGTTGCATATTGTGCGTTACCATAATAATGGTCATATTCTTTTTGAGTTCCATACATAATTCTTCGATTTTACCCGTTGAAATGGGATCGAGCGCACTCGTCGGCTCGTCCATTAAAAGAATTTGCGGCTGTACGGACAGCGCACGGGCAATACAGAGCCTTTGCTGTTGACCGCCCGAAAGTCCAAGCGCAGATTTATTTAATCTGTCTTTCACTTCGTCCCACATAGCCGCGCCCTTCAAAGAGCTTTCAACTATTCCGTCGAGTTCGCTTTTGGCGCGTATTCCGAACGTGCGCGGTCCGTATGCAATATTATCGTAAACGCTCATAGCAAGCGGGTTGGGGCGTTGGAATACCATACCCACGTTTTTGCGAAGACGGGATAAATCGGTCTTGCGGGAATAAATATCCGTATCGCCGACCTTGATTTCGCCCGTGATTTTACAGCCTTCGATTAAATCGTTCATTCTATTAAGCGATTTTATAAGCGTGGATTTGCCGCAACCCGACGGTCCGATTAAAGCGGTGAGTTTATTTTTCGGAAAATCCATATAAATGCTTTTTAACGCGTGAAACGAGCCGTAGTATAAATTCATTTCCTTGACCGAAACGGCAATATCGCCGCTCAAATAAAATTGCTCTATAATGTGTTTTTTCATATCTTTTTTCTCCGATTAAATAACCATTCCACAAGTGAAACGAGTAAGTTAAGTATGATGACGAATATAAGCAATATGCTTGCCGTAGCGTAGGCTTCGTTTACTTGCAAGCCGTTACTCATAAACTTCCATACGAGAACGGCGAAACTTGCCGCGCTATCACCGTAACCTTGCGGAATAAAAGTAGATGCCGAGCCCACCGTAAATATAAGAGCCGCGCTTTCGTTTACGATTCGCCCGATAGAAAGGATAATCGACGTTATAATTCCTGTAATTGCCTGCGGCAGAACGACGACGAAAATCGTCCGCAGTTTTCCCGCGCCGAGAGCGTAACTTGCTTCACGCATACTGTCGGGCACTTCCGATAAACTTTGTTCGGTGCTGCGTATAATCGTCGGCAAAATTATAAGAGCCAAAGTAATACCGCCCGCCCATAGAGAATAGCCCATATTCATACCGATTACAAAGAATACCATTCCGAACAGCCCGAATATTATCGACGGAATACCTGCAAGCGTATCGACGAACAGGCGTATCACTTTAACGAAAATGCTTCCTTTCTTTGCATACTCGTTCAAAAAGATTGCCGCGCCTACACCGAGCGGCAAAGCAAGCAACAGCGCAAGACCTATAAGCATTGTAGTTGATACAAAAGCGGGCGCAAGCGTCGTGTGTGCGTTACCGCTTTCCCCGAACATAAAATCAATACTCAAATGCGGAAAGCCTTTTACGAAAACGAATATTACAATAAATGCGAGAATGAACGCAACCAGCAAAGAAATAACCCAAGAAACTATCCATAGCGCATCGCAAGCGCTACCAGTGCGACGATAGCTTTTTAATGTATCTTTTTGATCGCTTTCTCTCAATCTACGAGAGAAGAATTTATTGCCGCCCTTGCTATCCTTTTTTACAGCCATAAGGCAAAGATTAAGTATGAGTATAAAGATAAGCAATACGAACCCGTCGGCAATAAGTGCAGACTGTTCGGACGGCGTTGCATAACCCCAATTCTGTACGATATTGCTTGTGAGCGTGGTAAACGGCACGAACGCACCGAACGGATAACCCGAACCGTTACCCACTATCATCTGAACAGCCATTGTTTCGCCGATTGCCCGACCTATGCCGAGTATGATTGCCGATATAATTCCGCTCTTTGCGGCGGGCAGCAAAACTTTCCATACCGCTTGATTTTTTGAACAGCCGAGCGCAAGCGCGCCTTCGTAGTAGTGCATGGGTACTGCTTCCAAACTGTTTTTGGTTATGGAAGTTATTGTCGGTAATATCATAACCGAGAGAATAAGCGTACACGCCAAAAGTCCGAAACCCGCATTATTCGGGTGGAATATATCGACGAGTAGCGGCATTAAAAATTTATACCCGAACAGACCGTACACTATAGACGGAATACCCGCAAGCAAATTTACGATTTGCGTATATATCTTTTTCAATCGTTTAGGACAGTAGAATACAAGCCATATCGCCGTAAATATCGCAAGCGTGCCGCCGAGCAGAACGGCGCATACGGTTAGAAAGAACGTGCCGACAATCATTCGCCATATTCCGAAAGTTTCCGATTTTGCCGACCATTCAGAGCCGAAAATAAACTTGAAAAAACCTATATCACGAAAAGCGGGTATGCTTGCATAAAGCAAATAACCGATAATCGTAAATACGGCAAGAATGGAAAATGCCGCAAGGGCTATAAATATTGCTTTTGCGATATTTTCCTTTGAAAAAAACTTTGCCGTTTTAATCTTTGTAAGCGTAGTCATATCACTTTACCGAAATATAACCCGCGCCCGTTATAACCGTTTGAGCTTCCGCACTCATAATATAATCGTAAAAGCCTTGTGCCGCCGCCGACAGGGTTCCGTTTTCTTTGAGTACGATAACGAACGGACGTTGCAGAGCATAAGTGTTATTCATAATGTTTTCCACCGTGCAAGCAACACCGTCTAAACTTACCGCTTTAACCGTACTTTTCAGACTGCCGTAAGATATGTAGCCTATGCTGTTTGTCGAGCCTTGTATCGCTTCGATTACGTTACCCGTTTCGGCAAGCGTGGCAACGCTCGTAGCGTAACCGTTTTCGATTTTCAAAAGCTCGTCGAACGCCGTGCGCGTTCCGCTTGACGCATCTCTGCCGATTGCCGCCGTTATCGTAGTGTCGGGAATTGCAGTACCGCTTTCATAGAGTGCTTTCACGTCGGTTTTGCTAACGTCCGTAACAGAACAGTCTTTGTTGACGATAAGGGCGATTCCGTCCATACAAAGAGTTGTACCGATAACGCCCGTTTCGCTCGACTTCAATTCACGCGAAGACATACCGAAATCGTTTAAGCCTTTTTGCGTATCGCTTATGCCCGCGCCGGACGAAGACATATTTATCGTAATTCTTACGTCGTGCGTCTTTTCGTATTCCGCCGCAAGTTTTTCCATTATGGGTGTAACGGAAGACGAACCCGAAACGGTAATGCTTTCTTTTTTACTGTCGCAACCGCCGAGCGCAGCCATAGAACCGCATATTGCCGTAATACACAATGCGCTCATTAAAATTTTTGTCAGCTTTTTCATTTTTTTGTTTCTCCTTGAATTTTTTATTTTTGTCGTTTGACAAGTATAGAATAGCAAGAAGAAGTAACAAAGTTAGTCAGTCAGTTGTAATAAATTTGTAAAATTAGATTATTTATTTGTCTTTCGACAGGGGTGTATATCGGAAAAAGCCTACGCTGATAGACAAGACATTATTAAAACTGAATAATATCAAAGGAAAAAATATAGCGGCTCAACGATAAATAAGTCAATGAGTTCTCTATTTTTTTTCTTATTCTTTGACAGCGTAGGCTTTTCCCGATTTTCTCTTTGGTTGTCGAAAGACAAATAAAAAAACAAGGAGAAAAATATGTTAGTCAGTTCGCTGTTCTGTCCTTTTTCGTTACCGCCCCAAAACCGTAGGACTAATGAGAAAGTAAACCGAAACTAATATGTTTGTACTTTGCTTGCTACTCGTAATTTTTTAAGATAAAAGTTATAGTATTTGCGGAAAGTGAGTAAACGAAACGGATTATACCGCTGTACGTGATAATCGCTTTCTAATCTGAACAAGGAGGCAAGCACAATGTTACGGAGTATCAAAAAAGCCTATGACATAGTTCGTCAGCAGAACGTACCTATACAAACGGTCAGCAAGTATATGGGGCACAGCGATTCAACGGTAACGCATAAAGTGTACAGCCACTTTATACCCGATACGTAGGACACCGCACTTAATGCGTTGAACAATATAACGGCATAGAAAAACGACCGAGAATTTATCTCGGTCGTTGCATTTGGCGTTCGCGGCGGGAATTGAACCCACAGTCTATCGCTTAGGAGGCGATTGCGTTATCCGATTACGCCACGCGAACACGCGAAAAATATTTTATACCAGAAATTATACCAATTTCATTTTAAGTTGTAAAAAGTACGTCAAAACAGCCATTTTAGCCCCGAAATCGGCTGTTTTTTCGTGTTCCGTGTGGATATAGTGAACACTTAGGAGGGGCTTGTTGGCGTAGCCGTCGACTTTATGTCGACTTATCACATTTAACTAATAATTAATTACTAATAATTATTCTAATATTGAAAATATATAATTAAAATTTGAATTATATATAAACTAAATTTGCAAAAAGATTATTTATAATTTAATTACTTATTAATTGTACAATACTTTTTTATAAAAGTCAATAAAAAAATAAATTTTAATTGGTTAGAGTAGGGAATTTTATGTTTGACCGACAATTATATTTATGATATAATTGTATTGATAATTATATTTATACAAAGGAGAATATTTTATGAATACAAAATGGAAGTTATCATTTTGCACATGCGAAGATACTAACTGTCCATTGCATCCAAGCAATCATGATAAAGGGTGCAATTTATGTATAGCTAAAAATTTAAAAAAAGGGGAAATGCCAACTTGCTTTTTCAAAAAAATTAATTCTGACATTAGCCAAATAAAAAATTTTACTATTGAAGATTTTGTAAATTTTTACTTAAAACATTCAAACACATAATAAAAGAAATTTTTAAAATTACTATAAAAAATGCTTTAATTTATAATAATTTAGCATAAATAATTATATTTTAAGACTATTTTTATAGTAAAATGAGAAATTATTCTCAAAATGTGTAAAATCAAAAATTGGCGTAAATATAATAATAAGAATAAAATTTAATATAAAAACACAAAAAAGCGACTGATTACAGTCGCTTTTTTAATGGTGAGATTGACCTGTAAGCCGAGTTCTGTATTAGATAATCATCTGTCTAGGATTATTGTTGCCAATAACCTCAAGCGATTGTCTGACCGGCGAGCAGCCGTAATGTCATTGTCTCTTGCATCGGACGGGGTTTACATAACCACCCAAGTCGCCTTGGGTGTGGTGAGCTTTTACCTACGCCGTTCCACCCTTACATTAAATATAATGCGGTATATTTCTGTTGCACTTTCCTTGAAGTCGCCTTCACTGGTAATTAGCCAGCGTCCTGCTCTGTGATGCTCGGACTTTCCTCATATAAATGCGATTATCTGGTCAACTCACATATATTTTAACATAATTTTTATGATTTTACAACAAAATACACAATTTTTATATTAAAAGTGCAAATATTTTACTAATTATTTATTAAGTCAAAATATTTGTGAGTTTTATTTTATCTTTTACAATAACAATATGTAAAAAAAGACTTTTATTTAATTTTAAACTTTTATTATAAGTATACAATGATTTTATTTGTAAATAATTGGCTATAGCGGAGGTAATTATGATTTACATTATTGTTGGGCTTAGTATACTTGTAGTTATTTTTGGATATTTAGCATTTAAAATTAGGCTTAATCACAAATTAATGGCAAAAATGAGTGATGAGGATTTAAAATTAAATACAGCTAAATTAGCGGAAAAGTTAAGAAATCCAAAATCTTACGGGGCAGCACCGCAAATACTTTCTGTACGTAAGCAAATTAATAATATATATAGGTTGATTTCAAATAAAATTAAGGATGATAAAGAAATTTATTTATACGAAAAATTAATTTACGAAAATTACCATAACATAATGTCACGTTTTAATAACCAAAATTTTAAATACTTTGCCATACTTCCGCACAATTATGGCAAAGTTAGGATAATTTTGCTTGCAGAATATATAATAAACAACACTCAATGCGATATAAATAAAAATAATATAAAAGCAATCGTAAATAAATTTAATGAATATACGCCTTTATCTACGGCGGAAATTTCAGCATTGCCGCAAGCACTATTGTATGCTTTGGTATGCAAAACTGCACATATTGCAAAAAAATCAAAAAGTTTGGCGTATTATGAAAAAGCAGCAAAAAAATATGATTTTTCAAAAGATTTGGCAAATGTAGATGACTATTTATATTTTTTAAGTAAATTTGGAAAGTTGAATGATAATAAAAAATTTACCGAAGATTATAGTGGTAATTTGGACAATATACAATATATTTTTACCGAAAAATTGGCTCATGACTTTGAAATAACAGCCAATATAATTTCTTCATTAAATTTTATCAAAAAAGATTTGGACGGAATTTACTTGCTTTCGATAAACCACACAAATAATATGCTTGAGCAAGACGAACTTTACAAGTCTATGGATATAATCAGTAAAAATGATTATTTAAATACCATTGAAGAAGTAAGCAACAAGCACAAAATAGAAGAGCAGGCTGTAGTAAAAAAATTATTCGAACTGCAAGCTCAAACAAGCGGGCATTTCGGAAAATACTTGTATGAAGAAAAAGAAACTTTAAAGCATTATATAAACAGCGGAGTAATTTTAACTTACAAAAAGGGTACAAAAATAAAAGAAACTTATTTTATTTTAGCGGTATGGGCAATAACACTTGCAATAACTGCATTATTTGGATTTTTGACTTCTTCAAATTTAGCAGTCATGATAGTTACGCTTATTATATCGCCGTTTTTCTTGCTACCGCTTATAAATAATTTGTTGATTACTATTTTAAGTATTACGCTAAAACAAAAACCTACGCCAAAGTTAAACTTGCAAGAATTGCCGGACAATGCAAAAACTATGGTTATATTACCAACTTTTATTGCAGATGAAAAGGCGGCAATTTCAGCAGTAAACAAAATCAAAGAATTGCAATCGTCAAACAAAGGGAAAAACATTTCTTTTGCATTGCTTATCGATTACAAAAAATCCAAGTACGAAAAAGACGTAAGTGACTGCGATTTAAATAAAAAAATAAGCAGTAAACTAATCGGTTTTAGTGATATAAATGTATTTGTAAGAAAAAGAGTTAAACAAGGCAAAGTTTACACTGCTTTTGAGAGAAAAAGAGGGGCTATACTTGATTTATGCGAATGTTTGTTAACGGAGAATACCGAAAAATTTGCATATATCATGCGTGAGGAAATACAAAAGCCCACTTTTATCGCAACACTTGACGACGATAATTGTTTGCTACCAAACACTATTTTTAACAGTGTTTGCAGGATGTTGCATCCACTAAATAAAAAGTACGACTTAATGACTTTTAAAACAAAGTACGATTTGTATTCTATGAACACTTTATATGGTAAAAGATATTATTTTGATTGCGGATATTCCAGATATTTGCCAAGTAATTCTTTTTATTATAACTTTTTTGGAAAAGGTATATATTGCGGTAAAGGTATATTCCGTTTGCAAGAATATTATACAAAATTGAACAATCTTTTCCCTAGTAACAGGATATTGAGCCACGATATTATAGAAGGTAGCATTTTGAAAACAGGGGAACTGCCGGAAGTAGCATTTGAAAATGCACCAAACAGCATTCCATCCGAAATTGCAAGACATAATCGTTGGTTTAAAGGAGATATGTTACTTGGTGGATTCTTAAAAAATAAAATAAAAAATGATAAAAAGCAAGTAAAAGTATTAAATAAGCCGATAATTTATAACCACATTATACTTTTAAATATAATGGGCGGATTTGCAAAACTTGGCTTATTGATTTCAATGCTAATATCAATGATAACAGTCAATATTTGGTATTATATACCATTTGCTATAGGATTTTTTACACAATATTTTGTATGTATGTTGCAAACGATTGATGGTACAAGACACAATATAAAGCCTATATTTGTAGCAAAAAATCTTCTTGCAATATTGTGTGACATGGTAATTTCATATTTCACCTTGCCGATTATGGCAATCAATAATTTGCTTGTAGCTTTAGATACAATTATTTGCAGAATGTCGCGTAAAAGTGACAGGCTAAGTTGGACTACTTTTTCGCAAAGTCAGGCAAAAAGCGGAGTAAATAACTATTGCAAATTTGTTGTTTTGCAATGTATTACTATGCTTGTGCTAAGTATTATCTATATCAACAATATCTTTGTAGTTGGCTACAGTGCAATATTTATTGCTCTTGCATTTTCGTTATATATAACTTCAGTAAAACAAAACGAAAAGCAAGAAATAACAGCAAGTGAAAAAGAGTTTTTGCTTGATTTAGCTCGTAGAACTTACAAATATTTTGACATTCAAAACAGCAAACAACTTGTAACAGATAATATACAAATTAGACCTTTTGGAGGGAAATCGCATTATACTTCGCCTACAAATTTAGGTTTTTCAATTTTAAGCGAGATTTGTGCTGCGGAATTATCGATAATCAGCATGGTTGATGCGGAAAGAAAGTTGATAGACAAGCTCAACCTTTTAGACAATTTGGAAAAATATCACGGCAATTTTTATAATTGGTACAATGTTGAGACCAATGAGCCTGCATATCCGTTTTATATATCGTCTGTAGATAATGGCAATATGCTTGCATGTCTGATTGTCGCAAAACAATTTATTATCAAACATTCGCTTTACGGAATCGATATAATTTCAAAGTTGATTGACAGCATTAATTTGGAAGTGCTTTTGGATAAAAACAAAAACCTTTTCCATATAGGATATAATGTAAAAACGAATACTTTTGACAATTATTACGATTTAATGGCAAGTGAAGCCCGAATTTTATACTATTTATATGCCGCTTTTTATCAAAACGCAACACCATGGGATAATTTATCTAGAGATTGCGTAGGCTTTGGCGGAAATACTTTGGTTTCGTGGTCGGGTACTATGTTTGAATATTTGCTACCAAACATATTTATAAGAGCGCCAAAAAACTCGCTATTATATCAAACAGAAAGCAATGTAGTAAAACTTTCCGTAAAAAATAAATGCCAAAATATTTGGGGAATATCGGAAAGCGGATACTATAAATTTGACGATAATTTAAGGTACCAATACTATTCCTTTGGTATGCAAGAACTTGCTATAAGAAATAGTCATAATCGTTGCGTTATAGCACCTTATGCAAGTGCATTGGCACTGAGAATCAATGTTAAAGAAGCAGTAAAAAATTTAATAAACATTAAAAAAGAATGTGGTATGGGAGAATATGGTTTTTACGAGGCTATCGATATTACTTCCAGAAAACACATTATTTATCAATATATGAGTCATCATCAAGGTATGATTTTGGCTAGCATAACCAACGCAATTTGCGGAAATAATATCTCGGAATATTTTGAGAGCGACGCACAAATTAACGCTACTAAAATACTTTTGAGTGAAAAAACTATTCAAGAGAGAAGTTTTAAAAAGCCTAAAGACGATTTCATATATGATAAGTTTGACGGCACTAACTACAGGACTGAAGATAAAAATGCAATCGGTGTATTGACTAACGGCAAATACACGGCATTTTACAATAGTTTCGGGGATAATTTAAGCAGTATTTCAAACAATAATATTTGCAAATATCACAATACGTTTGAAGATTTCGGCTTTAAAAACAGCATATACGACTTGGATAATAATAGCGAATTGAAATACTATCCGACTTATAATAATTCTCAAGATTTTGCTTTTGTGGCTGATTGCGAAAAAGTATTGTATGCAAACACTAAATGCGGCATTGTGGAAGAAATTTATATACCTAACTGTATAAACGGCGAAGTACACAAATTTGATATCAACTGCAAAAATTTAAATAATATAAATGTTCGCGGCTATGGCGAAATTAATTTGCAGAGCGAGGATGATTTTATTGCACATCCTGCGTTCAAAGATATGTTTGTATCAAGCAAAAAATTTGACGATTGTACTATAATTTACAAACGCAAAGCAGATGTAAATAAATACCTTGCAGTACGAATAATTGGTTTGGAAAAGGTAATTTTAGAGAGCAATAAAAGTAATTGTGTAAATGCAACAGATGGTAAATTTGTATTCAACGAAAAAGAATTTGATAATTCATTTGGCGATATTGTTTATCCGATTTTCACATACAACGGTAATGTAGATACCTCTAAATTAGACAATTTCGAGTATTATCAAATTATTATGTATGCGGAAAGTTATAGTGAACTTACCAACAAATTATCTCAAATCCATGATAAAAAAGCTGTTTACAATTTGATTTACTCAGCAAAATTGCCAACGCTTTCCGCAATAAGAAAGATATTTGACAGTAATAGCAATTACGATTTTTTGACCAAACTTGCTTATAAATTAAAGTACGGAAAATATAATCAAAATAATTTAATTAACAAGGAAAATGAAGAGATAATCAATCAACTTTCAGCTTACGGTATCACTGCAAATGATAATGTGATATACTTTAACACATTAGATAGCAATTTGTTTAAATTACTCTTAAAATGCTTGCGAATTTTAAAACCTCTAGTAGGCGAATTTACAGTATTTTGCAATAGCAGATTAGAAGGCATATATAAAGTAATAAGAGAGCAATATTTTGACATTAAAGTAATTTTTGAAAAAAATAACGAAATAGCAGACTGTGCAAGAAAAATCTCTTTTATTATTTTAAACAGCGAAGTAATAATAAACAGTAATGTTGAAAAAAGCTTAAAAATTACCGATATAACCAGCAATCATGTGGATATACCGCAATTTGACCTACAAGATAATTACGGAGGATTTGAGGGTAAAAACTATATTTTGACTAAGCCTACACAAAAACCTTTCAGCAATGTTATAAGCGGTAAATACGGAGGTTTTGTAGCTTGCAATAATGGAGAAAACTTCACGTTTTTTGGCAACTCACGAAACGATAAAGTAACAGAATGGCGTGGCGAGGCTTATAGTAAAATCGATAGCGAAATGTTAACCATATACTCGGAAAACAAATGTTGGGTACTGAACAAGTTTGCAGAGGGCGGATTTGTAAAGTATGGTCAAGGCTTTATCGATTTTGTAATGTCTTATAACGGATTTTATACAAACTGTATGTCTACAGTCGTAGACGACGGAATAAGCAAAGTTTATATATTAAATATCAAAAATTTGCGAGAGTATCAACAAACTGCAAAATTCGATTTGACATTAAAACTTGCTTTGGGCGTAAATAGAGAAAAACGAAATATTTATATCGATACTAAAGAGAATATTTGCGAAATGAAAAATGTTATATCAAAACAAAAAGCATATATTCGTATTTTGGACAATGATATTTATAGCTATTTGGACGAAAATTGTAATCTGCACACACAAATTTCCGCCGATTTCGAGCAGGGCGAAAGTAAACAAATATACCTTATATTGTCACAAGATAAAGAAAGTATTTTAAGTTACAACAAAGACAATATCGGAGATAAAATTAAGGTTACTTTAGACAACTTTGATAATTTGAATAAAATAAAAATAATAACCGAAAACAAAGAACTCGATTGTTTGTTTAATAATTGGCTTATGTATCAAACTTATTCTGCAAGGTTATGCGGTAAATGCGGGTATTATCAAGTAGGTGGTGCAATAGGTTTTAGAGACCAACTACAAGACTGTCTTGCTTATCTTTATACTAATCCGGAATATGTAAAAAATCACATTCTTCTATCTGCGGAAAGGCAGTTTATTGAGGGAGACGTGCTGCATTGGTGGCACGGATATGCCGAGGGCGTAAGGACAAAAATAAGCGACGATAAATTATTTTTACCTTTTGTTGTAACCGAATATATCAAATTTACAGGCGATAAGGATATTCTTGATATCACTGTACCATATTTGAAAAGTGAAAAAATACCTGCAAATCAACGAGATTTGTACAAATCTTTTGAGCGTGGCAGTAAAAAAGAAACACTTTATATGCATTGCTTAAGAGCGTTTGAAAATGCTTTGAAATACGGCGAAAACGAATTGCTTATGATTGGAGAGGGCGATTGGAATGACGCGCTTAACAACATAGGTAACGACAAAAAAGGGGAAAGCGTATGGCTTAGCATGCTCTGCTATTATGCAATCAATCAATTTAGCGATTATTTTAAAAATGAAGATAAGGAATTTTACGGCGAAAATCTTTTGAAGTTGAAAAAAGGAATTGATAAAGCATACAATGGAAATTGGTATAACAGAGCATTTACTAAGGACGGCGAATGGCTTGGAAATGAAGACTGCGACTCTTGCAAAATAGATTTGATAAGCCAGGCTTTTGCAGCTATTTGTGACGGATGTGATAAAGAAAAAGCAGCAAAATCACTTGTATTTGCAATGACGCTTGCCGATAAGGACAATAATCTTGTCAAACTGTTAGCACCGCCATTCAATGACAAAAAGTACTATGGATATATTTCCAACTATCCTGAGGGAGTGCGAGAAAACGGCGGTCAATACACCCATTCGGTAGCATGGTTTATAAAGGCTCTTGCAAAATACGATATGGAAAAAGCTATCGAAATTTTAAACTTAATCAACCCAATCAATATTTCCAAAACAAGCTTAAAATACAAAAACGAACCATTTGTGTTAAGCGGCGATGTATATATGACCGGAGAGGGTGGTTGGAGTTGGTATTCGGGTAGCAGTTCATGGATGTATAAAGTTATACTGAATGATATTTTGGGTATTAATTTTAACAACAATAAGTTGATAATCAAACCGAATAAATTGCTAAACGACTATAAAGTACAACTAAAATTTGATAATTTCAGTGCTAATATAAAAATAGTTATTTCGGATAATGACAGTTTTATCGTAGATAATAAAGCTATAAATTTTACCGATAATTTATATTTTGTAGATTTAGCGGATAACCAACACTATGAAATAATCATAAATGTTAAAAAACAATAATAAATATCCCGTCAGATTATTTGACGGGATATATTTTATTAATCTTGCTCAAATTCCACCACATATTGATGGTTTTTAAAAATATTGTCCTTTTTTATAATTAACCGTACAATTTCTCCGTTGCAAATTACGCTATTTATCAATACTTTTTCCTCATTATCTTGGGTATAAATATTGTATTTTGCATTATTAACGCCGCTAAATTCGATAATATCTTCAAATAATGAATGTTTTACATCAAATTCTACATTGTAAGTTGTCATTTTGGGCAAATTATTTTTTGAGAATATCGATGTAATTGTATTGCCTTCAAAATTATCGGGGACAGCTACTACAAGATGTTCGTTTATCAATTTGTCATAATCTATTTTGATATCAACAATATCGCTAGGTCGTTCAAAATTGTTTGGGGGCGATTGATATGCAAAATTCATATATTCTTTTATACTCATTGTAGGAAAACCGCTACCTGTATGCTTTTTCTCCAAAAATTCACCCTTTTTAGCTCCATCCCAAGCTATAAAAGTATCTTTTGAAGTTATTGCACAACACCAACTATCGGTATTATTGCCGTCACTTGTTGCAACCGTACCTGTTTTGCAAGCTATATCAAAAGGAAAATCTTTTAACTTACTACCTGTACCATATTTCGCGCTACCTTTTAAATTATCAAGTATTAAATAATTTATATCGCTGTCAATCACTTTAGCAAAATTTGTTTTTCTGGAATAAATTATTTTACCCTCATTATCAATAATTTGCTTGACAAACCTACATTCTCCAAAATTACCGTCATTTGCGATAGCAGAGTAGCAGGCTGCAATTTGTAAAGGCGAAACGGAATTTGCTCCAAGTGCAAGAGTCAAGTTTTTGGAATTATCGCTTACGTTTATATTAAATCGTGACAAAAAATCAACGCTTGTATCAATACCCAACTCATTTAAAAGTTTTACGGCAGGTATATTATACGAATGTGCAACCGCATCCTTAACGCTTACGTATCCGTGATATACATTATTGTAGTTTGACGGAGAGTAACCGTTAAAATCGACTTTTTCATCCAAAATAGGTGTTAAACTATTTATCAATTTATTTTCATAGGCGGGCAGATAAACACTAAACGGTTTCATGATAGACCCAGCCTGACGTTTTATATCGCTGTCAACTTGAGATAAATTTGAAATATAAGAAGTAACTCCTAATACGCTGTTATCTATACTAGCTCTTACATAATTATAATTTTTATCGTAGCTATTAATTTCGTTATACATTTTGTTTTGCAATTCGCTATCCAAATAGGTCACTATTTTAAAGCCACTGTTTGCGATTTCTTTTTCGTCCATACCAAGCAATAAAGTACTCTCAAAAATAGCGTTATTTATAAAAGATTTATACATTTTATTATGAATTAAGCCGTTTTTTAGAGTAATTTGAGTATTTTGAGCATTTTGGATTGTATTTTCGTCAAATGTATTATTGTTTTTTAAAACGGAAAAAATTACTTTTTGGCGGTCATAAGCACCTTGTAAATTCGTAATAGGAGAATTTTTTGCAGGGTTTTTTACAACACCGACAAGCATTGCTGCCTCACTCAAATTTACGTCCTTAGGAAATTTATTAAAAAATGCCAAACATGCGTCATGTACGCCATATATACCGCTACCAAAATACAAATTGTTTAGATATTTTTCAATTATTTGTTCTTTCGATAGTTGTTTTTCAAGTTTTAAAGCAAGCTTAATTTCACTTAGCTTTCGTTTAAAGGTTTTGTCATTAGTCAAATGCGTATTCTTTATAAGTTGTTGTGTTATGGTAGACGCACCCTCTTTAAAGCTTTTACTCCCTATATTTTTAAGTGCAGCCGACATCATTCGCATAACATCTATTCCGTTATGTTTGAAAAAGCGTTTATCTTCAACGCTTACAAATGTATCGATAATATACGGAGAAACTTCGGAAATATCAGAGTAATTGTTATTTTTAAGCATAATTTGATTATTTTTATTGTCGTATATTTGAATATTACTATAATTTCCGTCAAGTTTATCCAAATCCAATTTTACATCCTTTGTCGAAATAAAAAAATAGGATAATCCGGCTATCGTTAAAATTATTATTAATCCAACAATAACGGCAAATACAACTGTAGTTATTTTAAATGCTTTTTTCATAATAAACCTCTTTAATATTTTGTGTTTATTTTATTTATTTATTATAAATAATAAAAATCGCTTGAAAAAAGATTTGTTTTATAGTATTATATAAATTGGAATTTGATAATTTCATTTATACTGTTGGAGAAATAGATGCATTATAAAATAAACACTTACGGCTGTCAAATGAATGTGCATGAATCGGAAAGAATCGCACATTCTCTTGAAAAACTAGGATATACCGAAACTAAAGAGGATAATTTTGATATTATCGTCTTTAACACTTGTTGTATAAGAGACACTGCCGAGCAAAAAATCTTGGGACATATAGGAAAATTAAAAAAAATAAAAAGAGCAAACCCAAAGCTGATTATAGCTATAGTAGGCTGTATGAGTAGTCAAAAAGGCAAGGCAGAGGAATTGCGTAGCAAATACCCATACATAGATATTATTTTGGGGGCAAACAATCTTGAAGATTTGGAAAATGCGATATTAAATTTGCAAAATAATCATAAAAAGACTTTTCTTACCCCAGATGACGATAAACCGCAAGTTATCGAAGACGTGGAATATACAAGGACATCCATGCCTAATGCTTGGGTTAACATAATGTACGGTTGTAACAATTTTTGCACTTACTGCATTGTACCTTACGTTAGAGGACGAGAGAGGAGCCGAAAACCCGAGTCTATAATTGCAGAATGCACAGAACTTATTAATCAAGGATATAAGGAAATTACTTTGCTTGGACAAAATGTCAATTCCTACGGCAATGATTTTGAAGATAAACGTATTGATTTTGCAGGTTTGCTTGAAAGACTTGCACAAATACCGGGCGACCATAGGATAAGATTTATGACTTCTCATCCAAAAGATTTAAACGAGAAAGTAATTGATATTATAGCAAAATACGATACATTATGCAAAAATATACATTTGCCTATTCAATCGGGAAGTAACAATATTTTAACCGCTATGAACAGGCACTATACAAGAGATAAATATCTTGAAATAGTAAAGAAAATAAGAGAAAAAATGCCGTTATGCGGCATAACAACAGATATAATGGTCGGTTTTCCGGGCGAGAGCGAAAGGGATTTTGAGGATACTTTAGATATTGTAAAGCAAGTTAAATTCAGCGGTGCTTTTACTTATATTTATTCTCCGCGAAAAGGTACGCCTGCAAGTCTAATGGAACAAATACCTTACGAAATCAAATCTCAAAGAATACAAAAGCTTATTAAAACTCAAAACCAAATAACCAAAGAGTTAAGCAAAAATTACGAAGGCAAAATATACAGAGTATTAGTAGAGGATGCCAAAGATGACGGCAAACTTTGCGGTAGAACAGATTGTGGTAGGCTTGTTACTTTTTCGGGAGATAAAGCTTTTATAGGTAGCTTTAAAAATGTTTTAATAACAAAATCACAATCCGCATCATTGTTTGGCGAAATTACGGAGGAAAAATAATGGCAAAAAAACTTTCACCAATGATGTCTTTTTATCTTGATTTAAAGGAAAATTATAAGGACGCAATAGTTTTATTTCGCCTTGGCGATTTTTACGAAATGTTTTTTGATGATGCGATAAAAGCATCTGGAATTTTGGATATTACTTTAACGGGAAGAGATTGCGGACTTGAAAAACGTGCCCCTATGTGTGGCGTACCTTACCATGCAGTAGACAGTTATATTGCAAAATTAATCGCAGCGGGCGAAAAAGTAGCCATTTGTGAACAACTATCCGACCCCAAAACCACGAAAGGAATGGTTGACAGAGATGTTATAAGGGTAATCACACCTGGTACGGTTATAGAAGATAACATTTTGGACGAAAAGAAAAACAACTATATTGCAAGCATTTATATCGATAATAATTGCGCCGCTATTGCTTGGGCAGATGTTTCAACAGGCGAGTTTAACTGCTTTGAATTATCTAGCAATAAAGTACTTATAGAAGATATGCTTGTAACTATTAATCCTGCCGAAATAATAACAAACTCGGTAAGTTTTCCTATTGTTTCCGAAATTCCGTCAATACGTATGGGCAGACTTCCAAAGCCTTATAATTATATTGACAGTGCATACAACTACGGCAATGCGTATAAAAAATTGCTTGACAGTTTTAAAACTCAATCATTACAAATTTTTGAATGTGAGGGTAACAAACCTATAGTTTCGGTTGCAGGCAGTTTGATGGAATACATTAGTGACACTCAAAAAAGAGCATTATGTCATATAAACGGATTAAAACTGATTAAAAACAACAATTTTATGTTTTTAGACACTGCTACTAGGCGTAATTTGGAGATAACACAAAACTCTCGAGACAGTAAGAGATATGGCTCGCTTTTGTGGGTAATCGATAAAACAAAAACCTCTATGGGTGCAAGAATGTTAAGAAATTGGATGGACCAACCATTGATTAACAGCAAAAAAATAAATGCCCGACTTGACGGAGTGGAAAGTTTGATAAACAACAATCCACTAAGAACCGAACTTGTGGAATCACTGAAACAAATTAAGGATATCGAAAGAATCGTCAGTAAAGTCGCATATAAATCCGTTAATCCAAAGGAACTAAGAACACTTGGCGAAAGTTTGGCAATTTTACCTCAAATAAAAGCCGCATTAAAAACGGAAAACAGCACAATTCTTACAAAAATATATAATAATATAGACGAAATGCGTGATGTTTCCGAACTTTTGCTTAAAGCGATAAAATCCGATTGCAAAACTTTATTACGCGAAGGCGATTTTATTGCAGACGGCTTTAATGTCGACTTAGATAATCTTAGAAATGCAAGAGCAAACGGTCGTGAAATACTTGCAAAAATCGAAGCGGAAGAAAAGGCTTCTACAGGCATTAAAAACCTAAAAGTCGGTTACAATAAAGTATTTGGTTATTATATCGAAGTTACAAATAGTTCAAAGGAAAAAGTGCCTTACAGATATGTTAGAAAACAAACATTGGCTAATGCAGAAAGATACATAACCGAAGAGTTAAAGCAAGTGGAAGATATGGTGCTTGGCGCAGACGAAAAAGCACTTGCATTGGAACTTAAAATATTTGACGAAATAATAGCCGTAATCAAGGAAAATACATCCGCTTTAAAAATTACCGCAAACGCAGTAGCTCAACTTGACACATTAATTTCCTTTGCGGAAGTTTCGCTTGAAAACAACTATTGCAAACCTATTATAAGTACTGACTTGGATAGCATTAGCATTATCAAAGGCAGACACCCTGTGGTGGAAAAAATCATCGGTTTAAATCAATTTGTACCTAACGATTTTATTATAGACAAAAAAGAAAACCGCACAATGATTATTACAGGTCCTAATATGGCGGGTAAAAGTACTTATATGCGTAGCGTTGCAATTATAACATTGCTTGCGCATATCGGTTGTTTTGTCCCTGCGGAAAGTGCCGAAATAGAAATAACCGATAGGATTTTTACTAGAATCGGTGCAAGTGACGACTTGGTATTTGGACAAAGTACATTTATGATGGAAATGACGGAAGTTGCAACTATTTTAAAAAATGCTACTGATAAATCACTGCTTATTTTGGACGAGATTGGCCGTGGAACTTCAACTTGCGATGGTTTGTCTATCGCTTGGGCAGTTATAGAATATGTGACAAATAACTTTAAAACAAAAACATTATTCAGTACACACTATCACGAACTTACCGAGCTAGAGGGTATGCTTGACGGCGTTAAAAACTACAAAATAATGGTAAGGGAAATTGACGGACAAGTTATTTTTACTCATAAAATAACACGTGGCGGTGCAAACAAAAGCTTTGGTATAGAGGTTGCAAGGCTTGCGGGGATTCCTCAAACAGTACTTGATAGAGCGACAACAATATCAAAAAAATTGGAACAAAACGAAATTTTAAAAGATACTAATTCAATTTTGCTTGACAGCAAAAATATTTTTGAAAAAGACGATATAAAACAACTTTCTTTCTTTGAAAATTCTATAAGCGACGAAATAATCGATATTTTAAAAAATATAGATACCGATAATATCACGCCAATGCAAGCGTTAAGAGAATTATCCGATTTGAAAGAAAAAGTGCGTAAAATCAATAAGTAACATAGGCAGGGAGGTAATTATGCAAAAAATCAACTTATTACCAAGTGAAATATACAATAAAATATCCGCGGGAGAAGTTGTGGAAAATCCTGCAAGTATTGTCAAAGAACTTGTAGAAAACTCCATAGATGCAGGCAGCAATAATATTGTTGTCGAGATTGTAGACGGAGGAATAACAAGCGTAATTGTAAGTGATAATGGTCATGGTATAAGCAAAGAGTATATAAAGCAAGCATTTTTACCTCACGCAACTTCCAAAATCTCCACAAGCGAAGATTTGGAAAATATCGCAACTTTAGGTTTTAGGGGCGAGGCATTGCCATCTATAGCAGCTATCAGCACTGTACAAATCAAAACAAAAGCAACCGATGAAAATATAGGCGTACAATATACGATAAAAGGCGGTATAGGCGGGGAAGTGGTTGATATTGATTGCAATCCTGGCACAACGATAGATGTGCGCAATATATTTTTTAATACACCTGCAAGACAAAAGTTTTTGAAAAAGCCTAAAAGCGAAGAGCACGAGATAACTTCAATAATTCAAGGATTGATTTTGGCTAATCCTAATATAGCAATAAAATATGTTGCAGATGGCAAAGTGATTTTTCAATCAAACGGAAAAGGACTTGAAAATGCTTTATATTCTATTTATCCATCTTCCATAACAAAAGAAATGGTATATTTGGAAAGCGAAAAATACAACATTCAAGTAAGAGGATATATTGGACTTCCTACACTAACCAAACCTAACAGGAATTATCAAACCACTATTGTAAACGGAAGATTAATTTCAAACAGTACAATTTCCACCGCAGTAAGGGAAGCGTACGGAAATACTTTGATGAAAAGGAATTTTCCTGTGTTTTGTTTGGAGATTATAATGCCATTTGATATGTTAGACGTAAATGTAACACCAAGCAAAACCGATGTACGATTTGCTGACAGTCGCAGCGTTTTCAGCAGTGTTTATAGAGCTGTCCAAAATGCGTTATCTTCAAATCGCAAAATATTTTCTTCAAACAATAACGAAGCTTATGAAATCATAAAAAATGAAATTGCTGCTGACGAAATTGCACAAAATTGTTCTAAAAATATGCCTAATTTAGAACAAAATAGCAATAATAATTATAAATTAGACCAAAAACAAGAGGTAAAACCCGATTTATCACAAATAATTACTAAATTAGCAGAAAAGGAAAATACCGAAGAAAAAGAGTCTGAAAAACAAAATTCACAACCAAAAAGTAATAATTTGTTAGAAAAATTCAGTCAAATTAAATCAGATAAAAAATTTGAATTTCCAAATAATTCGTCAATATTCAAAGCGGGAGAATCAACAAGTACAATAAATTTCAATAAAAAACCGCCTATTGTTAAAAGCAATTTATTTGACGAAATCGATGAAGAGTTTTCGGTAACGCATCAAATTATCGGCCAGATATTTAATTGTTATTTAATTGTTGCAAAAGGCAATGAAGTTTATTTAATTGACCAGCACGCAGCTCACGAAAGGCTTATTTACGATAAATTGATAATGCAAATAGAAGAAAAAAATATCGCTACACAACCTTTGCTTACACCTCAAGTTATCGAAGTTTCGGCTAAAGATAGTACTCTAATTGAAAATTTGCTTGAAGATATACGTAAAATCGGTTTTGATATAGAGGAGTTTGGCAATTTTACATTTAAAATTAATAGTATTCCGATTATTTTCCCTACTTTTAATGGTAGTAAGTTTATAAATGAGCTGTTACAAGAGCGTAATTCGTTAAAAAATATAGATTTAAAAGATGTCTTACATAGTGAAATCGCAAAAAAAGCTTGTAAATCGGCAATAAAAGCAGGACAAAAACTTAAAGATATGGAAATTCGCGACTTGATTGAAAAAATCGAACAAAACAAACCTATTCAATGTCCTCATGGTAGACCTACTATAATTAAATTTACCAAAAAAGATATTGACAAATTATTTAAAAGGATATTATAGTATGCAAAAACTATTAGCTATTGCCGGTCCTACCGCAAGCGGAAAAAGTTCCGTTGCCGTTAAACTTGCAAAAAAACTAAACGGCGAGATAATTTCAATGGATTCCATGCAAATATATAAAGGTATGGATATAGGAACTGCTAAAGTTTCGCAAGAAGAAATGGAAAATATCCCTCATCATTTAATAGATATTGTTGAGCCAAACGTACCATTTAGTGTGTCAGATTTTGTTTTGCTTGCAAAAAATGCTATAGATGATATTTCAAATCGTGGCAAATTACCAATTTTAGTAGGTGGCACAGGGCTTTATTACGAATGTTTGATTTATCCGTTTACTTTTGGAAGTGCAAAATCAGACGATACAATCAAACAAAAACTTTATGAGGAATTGGAAAAATACGGTCCTAATTACTTACATGACAAATTAAAACAAATCGACCCTGTTGATGCACAAAAAATACATCCTAACAATACAAAAAGGCTTATTCGAGCGTTGGAAATTTATAAAATAACAGGCAATAGCAAAACGGAAAGTGCAAAAAGTGATAAAATACTGCAATATGATATTGATTTTTACGTTTTGGATAATGACAGACAAGTATTGTATGAAAATATAGCAAAACGTGTTAATATTATGATGGATTTTGGGCTTGAGAAAGAAGTCAAATTTTTATTAGACAGCGGTTGTGATTTTAATATGCAAAGTATGCAAGGCATAGGATATAAGGAATTTAAAGGATATTTTGACGGAAAAATTACCTTAGAGCAAGTAAAAAATGAGATTATTTTAAATTCTAGACATTATGCAAAAAGGCAAATTACTTGGTTTAAAAGATACGAATTTGCAAAGAATCTAACAAAAGACCAACTAATTGAAAAATTTAATTTATAAGATATATTTTAGGAGAAAATATGAATTTTGATTCAAAAGTTTTAAAAATAGTAAATGATGCAGAGGAAAAATTGAAAGATTTTTTTGCAGAACTTGAAAATGTTGCATTTTTAAATCAAAAAAAAGTTTTGGAAGCTTTTCAAAACAATAGCGTTGCATTAAGACATTTTTCCGCTACAACAGGATATGGTTATGATGACATTGGCAGAGATACATTGTGCAAAATTTTTGCCGATATTTTTCACACCGAGGCTGCTATAGTGTCGCCTCTTATTGCATCAGGAACTCATGCTTTGACACTTGCTTTGTTTGGTGTTTTGCGTCCTAACGACAAAATGCTTGCAATATCCGGAGCACCTTACGATACTTTAATGTCTGTAATTCAAGGAGAAAATATCGGCTCATTAAAAGATTTTGGTGTAACTTATGAGCAAATTGCTTTAAAAAACAACGATTTCGATTTTGATGCGATAAATAAATCCATCGAAACCGAAAAACCTAAATTGATTTTTATTGGTCGCTCCAGAGGTTACGAATGGAGAGATGCTTTATCGGTTGAAAAAATCGGAAAAGCTATTAAATACATTAAAGATATAGATAAAAATATTACTATAATGGTTGATAATTGCTATGGCGAATTTATGGATATAATTGAGCCAAGCGATGTTAACGCCGATATTATGGTGGGCTCTTTGATAAAAAATCCGGGCGGCGGAATTGCTCCTACAGGCGGATATATTGCAGGAAAAGAAAATGTAATATCTCAAATTGCCTACAGATTGACATCGCCGTCAATAGGCATGGAAATTGGGTCTTATACAGGCGGCTATCAACAGTTTTATCAAGGTATTTTTTTAGCTCCGCACACTACAATGAATGCTACCAAAGGAAGTGCTTTATTTGGTCAAGTATTTAGCGATTTAGGATATCAGGTATGCCCAAATCCAACTGCAAAATGTAATGATACTGTGCGTTCAATTAAATTTAATACTAAAGATGAATTAATAAGTTTTATTCAAATGATTCAAAAAGCATCACCAATAGATAGCAATGTTTTGCCTTTGCCTTGGGATATGCCGGGCTATGACAATCAAGTAATTATGGCTGCCGGTACTTTTGTTGCCGGAAGCAGTATCGAATTATCTGCGGATTCGCCTATAAAAGAACCATATATAGCTTACGTTCAAGGCGGTTTAACTTACGAACATGTAAAAATTGCTGTCATAATGTGTGTGTCAGAATTACTTAAAAATAAAAATTTATAAAAATTATTTATAATTAAAATAAAAGATAAAACGAACCAAAAGCAACTTGGTTCGTTTTTACAAGTATATTTATAAATAAAAAAATGTTTATAAATTTTATACTATAAATTTTTATTTAATTATTGAATACATTTTTGCATCATATAGACTACCATCTCTTCTACAATCATATTTTCTTAATATGCCTTCATATTGCATTCCAATCTTTTCCATAACTTTGATACTTGCAACATTTTCAACATTGGCAAAAGCTTCAATTCTTTCAAAACCTATATTTTGCAAAAATTTAACAACAGATGTTCCTGCTTCAGTCATAAAGCCATTACATCTAACGTTTGGGATAATATACCAAACTAAATTAGCCATCCTACGATAATCATCAAGTTTATAAACAGATATTCTTCCAATGAGTTTATGTGTTTTTATATCTTCAATACCCCAGTCATAATAATCTTTTTTCATATAACTATTTGACAATATATTGCAAATATAGTTTTCAGCCATTTTTAATGTATAGTTTTCAGGTATACCTGCAAGAAATTTTTGCACTTTTTCATCATTTAGAAGTTCACAAAGGTCTTGAGAATCTTTAATTTCAATTTTTCGTAAAATCAACCTATTTGTTTCTATTTTTTGTGTTCCTAAATGTTCCATATAATTCTCCTTATTAAAATCACATCGTATATTTTCTAAACTTGTATCAAATAAATATTCTGTTTGTTTCAAAATAAGTTAACTAAAAATCCTTTTTATACTAATGTATAAATAATACTTTAAAAAAATCAAATTTAAAAAATTTGGCTTTAAAATTCAGATTCAAATATCAATTTTAAAGCCACAAAAACCGATATAAAAAGTTAAAATTTAACTTTTAAAAATGTATACATAAGTTATAAAATTTATGCAAAAAAATCAATACTAAAAAACATGTTAAAAATCAATATTTATAAATTAAAATTATTCATCAAATTTCGTAGGATTTTCACGAATACTAACTTGTTTAGAAGCTTCTTTCTTTATTTCTTCACTAATATCGGCATAATGTTTTTTAGTTACATTAACATCTTTATGTCCTAAAAGTTCTGCAACAACATAAATATCTTTTGTTGTACGATAAAGGTTAGTACCAAAAGTGCTACGCAATTTGTGTGGGGTAATATGTTTTAATGGAGAAACGATTTTTGCGTATTTTTTAACTAATAATTCAACGCTACGTACGCTTATTCTTTTATTTTGCATACTTAAAAAGAAAGCTTTTTCGTCATTTGGCACAGCATTAAGTTGCTGCCTTTTTTCAAAATATTCCAATAGTGCAAGCGAAACATCGTCATTAAAATACAATATGGATTGATTTCCACCTTTTCGAGTCACTTTAAAAGAATTGGTATAAAAGTCAATATCGTCAATATCAATGCCTACTAATTCGCTTATACGAATACCTGTACCTAAAAACAATGATAAAATCGCGATATCACGCAAGCGATTTAACTCATGATAAACTTTTTGCTTAGGGGATAGAGAAGTTCCGTTATCAGCAATATCCAAAATATCAAAAACTTCTTGTTGCTCAAGCCTAATTATAGGTTTTTCGTGCAGTTTAGGCATATCTACCTTTGATGCAACATTGCCGTCAATCAAGTCTTTATTGTACATATATTTAAAGAAACTCCTAATTGAGGCTAATTTTCTTGATTTTGCAGATAGTGAATTAGTGTATTCCTTGCCGTTATATATATAGTGAGTCAAATAGGAAATAAATTTTTCAATATCAAAAGCTTCGACTTTATTTAAATGTGATAAAGTAAAGCTGTCTTTGTCCAATCCATAAAATTTACGTGAATTTGTATACAAATAATCAAAAAAAATCAACAAATCACGAGCATATCCTAAACGAGTTAAAGGCGAGGTTGTAGTTTCAATTCCAACAAAAAAGTCCTCCGCAAATTCCGGGAGTTCAAAAAGTAATTGCTTTATTTTATTTTCGCTATCAAGCCTACGTTCATCAAAATAAGTTTTTTCCATAAATTTATTGTAACATAAATCAAATAATATTTCAATACTTTTCGCAAAACATAAATAATTTTGTTAAAGTAGTAAATAATTAAATTAGAGTATAGCATACTTTAGTTTTACAAATAAAGATTACGAAATCAGCTATTTAATGCACAAAATGCGCGAAATACTTACAACAATATAAAAAGTAAAATTTCATTCAATTATTAAATGTTGAAATCAAACATAACTTTTTTAATTTTTCGTTTTACTTTATAAGCAATTTAATTAATTATTAAATGATTGTGTATAAGGCAGATATTTGACACACTAAGCATTTTATAACGCGATTTATGTCCTTAAATATGTAAGGCAAATAATATAAACACAAATTATAGCAAAAATAATTTATCAAAAGCTAATTGCGAAAAAATTTTAAAATTAATTATTTTTACGATACATTATCACTAAAAGTATATTTTGCAGTTTGAAACTAAATTTTTATAAACAATAACATACACTAAATAACATAATCAATTTTAAGAACGCCATAAATAATAATTTTATATTTTGTCGAATAAATAATACTTAATAGATTAATATATGAAAAAATTGTAATATAATCATATATTTATAAAAATTTATGAAAATTTAAAAAAATATTTGCAAAAATATGATTAAGTACGCATAAAAACACGTTTTTTACCCTCTACATTTCGTTAAACTTGTCTTTTGCGAATAGTTAAAAAGGGAGTTTTACCTATAGAAATATCTTAATTCCCTCAAAAAAGCCAATAAAATCAACAGTTTAGCGATATCATCCCCGTAAAGATAAATTAATATTGAAAAAAATTTTTTTGCAATTAGCATACGATTAATTTTTTTCTAATTTTTTCCGTTATACTCCCCTATTATTATGAAAAACAGCTTAAAATATAATTATTTTTACTAATATGTTGACTTTTTTATAAATTTATATTATAATTATAAAGTAAATTACTAATATAAACAAATTAGTTGATGGCACAATATAAGCAAAATCTTATAAGGAGACTTTATGGATAACAATACAAATATAGATTTGATAAGAAGCCATATGGATACAATCATTTTGAGAACTCTTCAAAATGACGATAAATACGGCTTGGAAATATTAAATGAAATAAAGAATCTGAGTGATGATTTATATACTGTAAAACAACCTACACTATATAGTAGTTTAAAAAGGTTGGAATCTCAAGGGCTTATACTTTCCTACCCGGGGGAAGAAACAAAAGGTGCAAACCGTACGTATTACAGATTGACCGATGATGGTAGAGCTTTTTTAGAGGCAGACCAAAATCAATGGGAATTTGCAAGAACAATTATCGATAAATTGCTATCCGATAAACAATTTGATAAAGACAGCGAAAAACCTTTTGAGCCGGCAGATTTCAGACCCTTAACTAAACGAACAAAAAAAGAAACTGAAGAAAAAGTAGTAATAAAATATGTAGAAGTTGAAAAACCTGTTTACATTGATAGAAATACGGGTGCTAAAATAGATAACTACTCACCTCAAGAAATGCAAGATAATGAGGAAGATGTTGAAGATAACAACAATGTTGCCGTATATGATAATGCCGATAAATCGATTATAAAAGAGAGTTACATAATCAAAGACGAGGTTCCTATAATAGCTAACGATGCTACTAACAAAGAAATTACTAATGATACTTCGGGAAATAACCAAGTCAATGATGTAGACGACATTGAAAATAAAGAATATTCTACAACTGCCGAAAATGTTATTCCTGACGAAGAATTTACGGAAGAATATAATAACTATCACGTAAGTAGCACTCAATTTACCGAAGACGACTACTACTTTCAAGACAGCAGCTACAATAGCTACTCTCAACCAAAAAGCCAAATAAACCATAACGATTATATTGACGACAATATCGATTATGTTGGATTGATTGAGGGAGTGCTTGAAGAAAATGCTAACGCTAACAACGATAAAAGTGCAATAACAAACAATTTATTTGATGATTTTGACAGCGAAATGACTATGAATGACTTGCAACAAGCATTGGAAAGCAAAAATATTAAATTAAGGCGCTATCAAAAATCAAATACGGTTACATATTATTCGGGCAAATTTTACTATTCTAACAAACTTTTACGCGATTGGTCATGGATAACTTATGCAGTTTATGCGATATTTATCTTGATATCCTATCTAAGCGGTCAAAATGCTGGCGTAATGTGGCAATATTCTTTGGGATTTGCCGTTTTGGGTTTAATATTACCTATTGCTTGTACAATAATTTGGAGCAAATCTCCACTTAGGAAAAAGCGTAATAATTTGACACTGAACAATGCAATGTTATCTGCTATTATATTAATGATAGGATTTTTGGTATTGATTTTAATAATTTCGTTTTTTGTTGCGGGAATAAACCCAACAAAACCTCAAGAATATATACCTGCTATCGTCATACCAACATGTTCTCTTGTGTTATTACCTCTTTCCGTAGTAATCTTCGCACTACTATTTAAGGTAAAAACATATCACTTAAAATAAAAAATAACAACCATATCTTTTGGATATGGTTGTTATTTTTTGTTAAAATATTTTTATATTAAGAGGTTTTATTTGATTTAAGTTTGTATATATCTATAAAATCAAAAAAACTATTATTTATATTATTTGCAAATTATAAATTTTTCAAATACTCAAGCTCATATTCGTTCAAATATCTATAGCCGCCACGTGACAATCCGCCTAGCCTTAAATCCCCGATTGCAACTCGCTTTAAAAATATTACTTCTCGCTCAACCGCTTGGAACATTTTTCTTACTTGCCTGTTTCTACCCTCGCTTATCGTAACCTCTAGCCTTGAAATTCCGTCCTTAAACTCTAGTAATTTTACTTTTGAACGCTTTGTAATGCTGCCGTCTACCATAACTCCTTTACGTAATTGTGCAAGCTTATGTTCCGGCATTTCTCCTGCTACTTTTACCAAATACGTTTTAGTAATTTCGTAGCTTGGATGAGTTATTTTATTTGCTAAGTTTCCGTCATTTGTAAGCAATAGCAATCCCTCGGAATCGTAGTCAAGCCTACCTATTGGGAATAATCTAGGAGAAGTTATATCGATATAATCGTAAATAGTTTTTCTACCTTTTTCGTCACTTGTAGTGGTTACACAACCTTTTGGTTTGTTAAACATAATCACTACGCTTTTGTTGTTAGGTTTGCAAATAACATCGTCAACTGCAACAGTATCATTGTATATATTTACCTTAGTTCCAAATTCGGTAACTGTTTTTCCGTTAATTTTAACTCTTCCGTCAGCTATTACTTGGTCTGCACCGCGTCTTGATGCAACACCGCACTCTGCCAAGTATTTGTTCAATCTTTCTAATCTTGCCATATTTCTCCTAGTTAATCTGTAATAGGCAAAAACCTATATACTATGGCGGAAAGTTAAATTTAATATCCACCTATTAAATAGTATAGATTTTTTCGGTAAAAAGCAAGTGTTTATCGTTAAAAAATTTAATTTCTCCTACAATTTCTCCAATTTTAACGGAATTAGGCAAATTTTTATTTATTGTTATATCGTAACTAATATTTAATTTTTCATTTTTCAATGCACTATAATATATATCATTTATAAAACCTAAATTTAAACACTCTCCGTTTGGAGTTTTTATTTTTGCAAAAACTTCGCCACTTTTTGCAAGCAAAACACCTTGAGTCTGTTCAAATCCCTTATTTAAGTTTGCCATACTTAAATTCCACATATCATATTGATTTAAAACTACGCTTACAATAGTAACCCCATTTCTTTTAGCGGCGGATACAAGACATCTGCCTGCTTTTTTTGTATAACCTGTTTTTACACCTATACAATCGTCATACAAATTCAGCAGTTTATTTTTGTTTACATAGCATTTATGCTCGCCTGTAGACATTTGGAACTTATGCGATTTTGCACTGCAAATATTTGCAAAGTCTTGATTTTTTAACGCTTCGCAAGTAATATATGCTAAGTCATAAGCACTTGTAAAATGATTATCGTCATGAAGTCCGTGAGGATTTACAAAATTGGTCTGTTTTAATCCCATTAATTTTGCAGTATCATTCATCATTTTTGCAAAATTTTCTATACTGCCGCCTAAATATAATGCAATAGTATCAGCAGCATCATTACCTGAGCGTAACATTAAACCGTATACCAAATCGATAAGCTTATACTTTTCGCCCTCTTTCAAATATATGCTAGACCCCTCAACGCCGACAGCAGCTTTAGGTACTGTTACCATATCATTTAATTTGCCACTAGTACAAGCGATATACGCTGTCATTATTTTGGTTGTGGATGCCATTGGTAATCTTGTAGTGGCATTTTGGGAGTGTAAAAGTATATTTCTTCCACCTTCCATTACGGCAAAGGAGGACTTAGCACCAATATTTACTGTAGGCTCCGATTGAGTTTTATCTATTTGACTTTGCAATAAATTACTGTTATTTTGCATTAAGTTATTGTTTGATATTTCCTGTAAATTACCTTTATACATACCGCATAACACTATACTCATAAGCAAAGCAACCATAAAAACGGCATAAATAATCGCTGTTATTTTTTGTCTTTTATTAGTTTTAAACTTGCTGAAATCAAATCCGACCATTTACTATCTCCCTGACTTTCGTCCACACTTACAAATTTTACGTGATTTTTATCACTTACCAAAAAACCAATAGGTTGCATATTTACACCTGCACCGCTTGCATTTGCATGCGGCAATTCGTGCTCGCCGTCATAAACACTGCCGTATTCGCCGCCGCCAACCACAAAACCGAATGTAATTTTGGAAATAGGAACTACCACTAAATCGCCGTTTACTATCGGTTTTCCTACTATATTATTGCTGTCTACCACACCTTTAAGGTTTTCTATTGTCCCCTCAATCAATTTATCAATTTGCATATTTAACCTCATATTTTCTTTTTTCCGATTTTGCAAAGATATTTTTAATAATATCTAAAATACCTTTACTTATAACTATATTGACTACTATTTTGCTTGTATCATCTTTAAAATTAGGAATGATAAATTTGTCAAACTCGTTAATTTCCAAATATTTTTTTGAAATATTAAAAAACAATTCGCTCAAATAATCAATAGCATTTGCCATATATAAAGCTTTCACACAGTCTTGGTTACTACCTAAAATCATAGAGTAACTAAATTTTTGGATTCGTATTTTATGAAACTGCTTTTTATTTTTACGTTTGTTGTTTTTAATATTAATTTGCTTTACTTTACCTTTATTTATATTGTAATATAAAGTTTTGTTATGCAAATTAAACCTTACCGAAATCACTGTCAAATTTAATGGCAAGATAACTTCGAGAGTGGCATTCATATTATCAAAATTCAAATAAACACGAGCATTTATCCCAAAAAAAATACACACCAAAAGTATTGTTATCATACATTTAGTGTGTATATTTAATTTAGCTTTATGCAAATAAAATTTTAATTATTTATGCAAATGAATAGTATTTTATTCGATTACGTTATATTCTTCGCCATCCAAAAAGTCAGGTAGTTCTTCTTCGCTGTTAAGCATATCTTCGATAATGCTGGCGTCATCCAAAGCTCTTTCAATGTTTTTCAACTTTTCAAGTCTTTGCTTTTCGCTTGTATCGTCATAATTATTATCAATTTGCTCATCGCTTATTTCTATATCACGGTATAGTTGAGTTTGAGATTTATTAAACACTCCCAATTCTTCAAGTCTATCCAAAACTGCTTGATAGTCAGGTAATTCAGAGATATCCGAAAGTTGGAATTTCTTTAAAAATTCGTCTGTAGTACCGTATAAAACAGGTCTGCCTACGGCATCTTTTCTTCCCACTACTTCTATTAGATTTACTTTTAACAACAAACCTATTGCATAATCGGCAGAAGAGGATTTGATTTTTTCAAGTTCTACCCTTGTTATAGGTTGTTTGTAAGCAATTATCGCAAGCACTTCCAAAAGAGTTTTAGAAAGCTCCTTTTCCTTTAACGGAGTAAGCACCTCCGCCACTATGTCGCCGTAGTCTGTGTTAGTGGAAAATTGTAATTTGCCGTTAAAATCAAGTAGCAAAACACCGCTGTCCCCTGAATATTTTTCTTTTAATATTTCCACACTCTTATCGAATTGAGCTTTTGTGGCATTAGGCAAAAGTTCTAAAATATCCGACTTTTTTTTGCTTGTACCCGATGCGAACAAAATTGCCTCAAGAATTTGTGTCAGATTTTCCATCAAAATTATCCTCCTCACTAGCCATTGCAAGCACTGTATAGTCATAAGTTTCAGGGTCGCAATCACTGTTTATCCCAATTTTAATATCGCCGTCCGCTTGTTCTTGCACAATGCAAGCAAACTGTTTGCTTACTAGTTGTAAAAGTGCCAAAAAGGTATTTATAATTTCCGATTTAGTAACTAACTCGTCAAATATGCTAAAAAAGCTTAATTCCTTTTTATCTACAAGCTCATTTACCAAAAAGTTAAGCTGTCTTGCAACGGTATACTCATCCCTTTGAATTTGTTTAACATCTACAATTTCTTCCTCTTTTGTAAAATTAAACAACACTTTAGCATAAGCTTCCATCAGTTTTTCCAAATTAAAGCCTTTGATTGTAACTCTCGCATCCTTATCACTAAAAACGGGCTCACGATAAAATCTATTTAAAGTTTCATTTTCTTTTATTGCTTGAGCTTTTTCCTTAAACAACTCATGCTCAATCATCAATCTTCTAATTTCTTCTTCAGGGTCAAGCACTTCCTCTATTTCTTCCAAATCTTCTTCCTCACGAGGCAATAATGCACGTGCTTTTATCTCAAGCAATGTGGCAGCCATAACCAAAAAGTCGGTCGCACTATCCAAATCTGTAGTATCAATGCCGTCAACCATTGCAAGATATTGGTCGGTAATTTGACTTATTTTAAGCGTATAAATATCCAAGCCATTTATCCTTGCTAAATGGACAAGAAGTTCTATAGGTCCGTCAAAATCATCCAAATGGAAGATATATTCGGAACTTGCGTGACTGTCAAATGATAAATTACTATTTTCCATAATTCCTAATTTTAAAACTTTATTTAAAGCAGTAGTCCAAATATCAAATTCATTAGAGTTTCTATACCGCCTGTTATTGTATTGATAAACAAACCTATGATGTCAAAATATACAAAAATACCGCCAAATCTAGATGCTAAGCTACTTATAAGCAACAATGCAAACAATACCATTGTACCGTAACGTCTCATAAATGCGCAGTACTTATTGTTATATTTTGTAAATGCCTCAACTACATGAAATCCGTCTAGCGGATAAATAGGCAAAAGATTGAATGCCATTAAAGTTAAATTTATACTTATTCCGTACAAAAAGAAGTTATAAAATATTTTGAAAAATATAGCTCCTATTGCACTAGTCACTCCTACAGCTTGAACAATAGCGCCCATAATCAATAGCAAAATAAAATTGACTATTGCAAGCAATAAATTCATTGTAACTCCGGCTATCGAAACGGTAAAAACGCCTTTTCTTATCTTTTCAAAATTGTTTGGATTAATTGGTACGGGCTTTGCCCATCCAAATCCGACAAATAGAAGGAGTAAAGTACCAAATACATCTAAATGTTTTAACGGATTGACCGTTAGTCTCCCCATATTTTTTGCGGTATTATCACCATTCCAATAAGCAACAATGCCATGTGCATACTCGTGCATAGTAAAAGCAATTACCATAGCAAATAAAAATGCCACTGCAATTATAAATTTATCTTGAATGCTTAAAGTTTGATTAAATAAAATGTTGAACATAAATTTTTACCTATTGCCCATTACTTCAAAAAGTCAGGAATATTATCGTTTCTTGCTATATCTTCAAACGATTGAGGCTTTACAGCATAATCCGACTTGCCGTTTTCAACCATAACAACAGGAGGAATAGCATTTCTGTTATAATTGCTAGCCATACTATACCCGTATGCACCTGTCGTAAATACGGCAATCAAATCCCCTCTTTTTGCTACAGGCAAATCGATTTTATCTATTATAATATCTCCGCTTTCACAGCATTTACCTGCTATACTAACAGTTTCTTCTGCTTTTGCATTGCAATTTGTTGCTATAACTGCCTCGTACTCTGCTTGATATAAAGCAGGTCTGATATTGTCAAACATACCACCGTCAATGCAAACATATTTTTTTATACCTTTGATATCTCGAATGTTTCCCACCGAATACAAAGTAATTCCCGACTCTCCTACAATCGAACGTCCCGGCTCAACCATAAGTCTTGGTTTTGCGATTTTTTTGCTTTCAACCGCATCGTTTATTGCCATAGTGATTATTTTTATATAATTGCAGTAATCTTCCAATGAGTATTTTGGGTCACTTTCAGTATAATGTACGCCAAAACCGCCGCCCATATTCAATTCTCCAATTTCAATGCCTGTAGTATTTTTAATTTCCAATATAAAATCGGTCATAACATCAACTGCTAATCTAAAAGCATTGCTGTCAAAAATTTGTGAGCCTATATGACAATTAACGCCGTTCAAGGTTAAATTTTTGCATTTTAAAATACATAAAATTGCAGTCATGGCATCGCCGTTTTCAATGGAAAAACCAAATTTACTATCTATTTTAGCTGTTTGAATATAAGAATGTGTATGAGCCTCTACACCCGGATTTGTCCTTATATTAACTTTTTGCACAATACCTTTTTTGCTGCAAATATCGTTTAATATTTCAATTTCCTCTATATTATCAATTACCACTACACCGATATTGTTATTAACGGCATACTCCAATTCCGAAACAAGCTTGTTATTTCCGTGAAAATAGGCTTTGGAAATATCAAATCCGCTGCTTAATGCAGTATAAATCTCTCCTGCGGAAACGACATCTATATTCATATCGAGTGATTTCATAATAGCATAAATTGCTTTGCAACTAAAAGCTTTAGATGCAAAAGCAACACCGCCAAAACCACCATAGTATTTTGCAATAGTATCCTTAAAAGCACAACAAACCGACTTAATAAACTCGACATCCATAACATATAACGGAGTACCGTATTTTTCCCTTAATTCGCTTACTTTAACTCCGCCGATAACCAATTCGCCATTTTTATTCGGCATCATACTTTTTCTGTAATTCATAATTGACCTTTTATGCCTTTTTGTATTTATAATAATTATAATTATTTTAACATTATTTTATAACAATGTCAAGTTTAGCGGTATAATAAACCTACTTAGGCAAAAATAATATAAAAAAATTGCCGCATAAATGCGGCAATTAAATTTTATAATTAGTGAGTAAAGATAAATAACAAAATGAATATTACCGAGATAATTATTGTTACATATTCTTTCTTCAAATAATATGTTTTTGGCAACAATCCGGATTCTGCATTTTCTTCCTTTTCGCTATCGATAGTTACTTCGCTTTCTGCAACAACATCGCTACCCTCTACAACATTTTCATCTGCAGGTGCTACAACTGCTACAACAGCTTTTGCTTTCTTAACAAATTCTTTTCCAATACCAAAATATTTACCTGTACCAAGCATAATCAAACAGTGAGAAATCAATCCAAGACCGATACCATAGCTTATGTTGTAAGTAAATGCCATCATAGAAATTGTTAGGAATGCAGGAACAGCAGCCGCTGCATCTGTAAAGTCGATATTTTTAACACTTGCCATCATCAATACACCTACATATATAAGTGCTGCTGCAGTTGCACAACCTGGGATAATTTGTGCAAGCGGTGTCAAGAACATTGCTAAGAAGAATAAACCTGCAGTTACTAAAGAAGTAAGACCTGTTCTTCCTCCCTCTGCAACACCTGCACTTGACTCTACGAAAGTAGTAACAGTAGTTGTTCCGAAAATTGCACCTGTGCAAGTAGCAACAGAGTCAGCAAGTAAAGCTTGTTTCATTCTTGGAAGAGTTCCGTTTTCGTCAAGCATATTTGCTCTTTGAGCAGTACCTAGCAATGTACCGATTGTATCGAACATATCAACCATTGCAAAGGACAATACACCTGTTATAATTACCAAAGCTACATCGGCAGCATTTTGACCTGCAAAGTTCCAACCGCTTACAAAAACTTGACCTACCAAATCTTTGCCCCAAGATGCAAATGCATCGCCGGGATTTACAAGCATTGCGCCCCAATTAGGGAAATTAGCTACTCCGCCAAAACCGCCTGCATAACCAAATACATAGTACATTACCGAGCCGCCAAGAATACCCCAAAGCATAGCACCTCTTACTTTAAGCTTGCTCATTACTGCAATAGCGATAAAAGTAATCAAAGTAATAATGATTGGATAAACTTTAGCAAATACAAATCCGTCTGCAAAAACATTAAAGCTTTGCAATTTGACAAGTGTAGATGCATCCGCAACGATTGCTCCACAGTTTTGAAGCCCCAAAAATGCAATGAACAAACCAATACCTACAGGAATTGCTTGTCTTACCGACTTAGGGATACTTTCAACTATTTTCTCTCTTACACCAACCAATGTCAATATCAAGAATAAAATACCAGAAATCAATATGATAAACAAACCGTTTTCAACCGACATATTAGCGCAACCTACACCTACTATTGTAAATGCAAAAAATGCGTTAAGTCCCATACCCGGTGCTTGTGCAAATGGATATTTAGCATAAAGTGACATCATCAATGTACCTACGATAGCACCTAAAGCAGTAGCAATATAAAATGCACTGTTTAAAGCACCATTTGTAGCACTTAAAATGCTTGGATTTACTACCAAAATATAAGCCATAGCCATAAATGTAGTAACACCTGCCATTATTTCGGTTCTGAAATTACTTCCGCTTTTAGAAACGCCGAAAAATTTGTCCATACCGGATATAAACTTGTTTTTTGGCTTTCCGTCAGGGGTTGCAGCAACTGTGTTTTCTGCTACCACTTCAGTTTCCGAAACATTTTGTTCAACTTCTTGAACAACTTGCTCTTGTTTTTCTTCCATACCTTTCTCCTTTAAAATAATTTTTATATTGATTAATTATTTTTAAATTAATTACTATACATTATGTTACAAAAGTGTCAAAAAAACTATACTTTTTCTGACACTTTTAAAAAACTAGTTTTTTATAAATATCAATTATATTTCTTCCACTTCTTCTTTATTTTAGTATACAAAATATAACTTTTTTTGTCAATAATTATTTGTCAGAAAAAGTATACTTTTTATGACACTTTACTTATATTATATATAAATAAAACTAATAACTATTTACTAATAAAATTAAAATGTAATATTACTTACTAAACTTGCGATAAATAAAAAAGATAAACTTGCAAAAATATACAAGTTTATCTTGATTTTTTTAATTTAGTATCGATTTTCGAAATAAAAAATAAATTTTAGTCTATCAATTCCTCAATAAAGCTAGTCGCATCAAATTTAATCAAATCGTCAATTTTTTCGCCTACGCCTACAAAGCAAACAGGAATTTCTTGCTCACTGCTTATTGCAAAAACCACACCACCTTTTGCTGTTCCGTCAAGTTTGTTCAATATTATTCCGTCTATATCAAATATTTCTCCGAAAGTTTCAACTTGAGCTACGGCATTTTGACCTGTTGTTGCATCCAAAACAATGTATGAGCGATAGTCACAATCAGGATATTCTCTATCTACTACTTTGTGAATTTTGTTAAGCTCGTTCATTAGATTTTTTTTATTATGCAGTCTACCTGCGGTATCAATCAAAACGACATCGTCCTTTCTTGCCTTTGCACTGCTTATCGCATCAAATACTACAGCCGCAGGGTCGCTCCCCTCGCTTTGTTTTACAATCCTTACACCTGCACGTTCCGCCCAAACGGTTAATTGGTCACTTGCTGCCGCACGGAATGTATCTGCCGCGGCAAGCACTACCGATTTACCCTCCGACTTAAAGTATTTTGCAAGCTTACCGATTGCCGTGGTTTTGCCTACGCCGTTAACACCTGCAACCAAAATGACAAGTGGATATTTATACTCAGGTATTTCATAATCTATTTCGCTAATCATTATTTGTTTTAAAATATCTTTAGCTTGAGATGTATCTGTCAATCTTTTTTCATAGCACGCCTCTTTAAGTTTGTCACAAATCATTTCAGTTGCCGTAAAGCCTACATCCGCACTTATCAAAGCCATTTCCAACTCTTCGTAAAAATCGTCGTCGATAGCTCTTCCTTTAAATAATTCGTATATTTTACGGCTGAAATTTTCTTTTGTTTTCTTAAGTCCGTTGCTTATTTTACTAAAAATCCCCATAATTCTCCTTAATATTAAATATAAAAGTTTTATGTATTTTAATCTTCACTTATATTCTTAACAGCTTCCGAAAGCTCGACCGAAACAACCTTGGATACACCGCGCTCTTCCATTGTAACACCAAATAGCCTGTCCGCTTGTTCCATTGTAGGTTTTCTGTGTGTAATAACGATAAATTGAGTATTGCCGACAAATTTTTTCAAATATTTTGCAAACAATGCCGCATTACCGTCGTCAAGTGCAGCCTCGATTTCGTCAAGCAAGCAGAATGGCATAGGTTTTGTTTTTAGGATAGAGAACAAAATCGCGATTGCAGTAAGTGCCATTTCTCCACCGCTCAAAGCTGACAAGTTTTTGGTATTTTTACCCGGCAACATCGCAACAATTTCTACACCAGCTGTCAATGGGTCATCTGCATGCGGGTCAATTTGTAATTTTCCTGTACCACCGCCAAATATCTCTTTAAACGTTACTTCAAAATTTTTAGCTATTTTAGCAAATTCGGTATCAAAAATCTCTTGCATTTCACGGCTTAGATCACGAATAATGCCAAGTAAATCGTTTTCCGCTTTTACCAAGTCGTCCCTTTCGGTAACAAGTCCTGTATGTCGTTCGTTTAGTTCCTCATACTCGCTTATCGAACTTGGACTTACTTCGCCCAAACTATTTATAGCCCTCTTTAAATGAGCAATTTCAGTTATACTTTCACTGTCATTATACTCTTCCAATTTATATGGCAAACTGCTTTCGTAATTCAATCCGTATTCTTCGTCTATCCTTGCAGTCAAATTTTCAAATTGAACACGCAATTTTTCTATATTACCTTCTTCCTTGGTCTTTTTGTTTGTAGCTGTTTGCAGCCTTGTATTATTTTCGTCCTTTTCCAAAAGTAAACTGCGGTTTGTATTGTTTAAAGTATTCTTTTGACTTGTCAAACTTTCTATTTTACCATCTATTTCGTTTACTTTAGCCTTATCTGCTTCAGACAAAACCGCATTGTTCATTTGATTTTCGGTATCCTCAATATGCGCGCGTACCTTTTCCAAATTACTCTTTGCAACAACAATCGCATTCCTAGCATCCGATTTGATAACAACTTCACGGTCGATATCGCCTTGACAAATGGTCAATTTATTTGCAATATCCGCTATTCTCACTTTCATATTGGCAAGATTTGCAGAAAGTTTGTTTCTCTCGTCGACTTTACTGTTCAAGTTCTCTCTTGATTTTGCTTTTTGGTCGTCAAAATCGCTAGTTTGACTGCTGATATCTGTTCTTAATCTGCCTGCGCCAGACAAGCTTTTTTCAATAATAGTCAATTTTTCGCAAAGTTCATTGTAAGCAGTGCTTTTATTTTGCAAATCCTCAACAATTACATCCAATTTATCGGAAATGTCATTTAATTTGTTAGTTTCGGTATTGAATAAAACTTCCTTATCAATTAACTGTTGATTTAAATTACCAATCAAAAAGTTAAGTTGTTCGTTGTTTTTGTTGCAAATTTCAAAATCTTCGTTCGATTTTTTAAGCATTTGAGTTGTTTTTTCTATATTTTTTATCACAAACTCAAGTTCACGCTCTCTGCCCAAAATACCGATTGCATCTTGCTTTCTGCTACCACCCGTTACCGAGCCTTGTGTACTGAAAATTTCTCCCTCAAGGGTTACAATCCTAAATGCGCGATTATATTTTTTAGCAATTCTGCTTGCATTGTCATAAGTATCGCAGACAATAGTCGCACCAAGCAAATTTTTAAACACATTGTCGTAAGCCTTATTATATCCAATCAAATCGGATGCGACACCCTCAACGCCTACCTCTTTTAATACATTTTTTTGTTCTTCATTTAAAAGGCGTGGACGCATAGAGCTTATCGGCAAAAATGTAATTGTACCAAGTCTAAATTTCTTTAGTACTTCAATACAATATTTTACATCATCAATATTTGCCGTTACTATATTTTGCAGTGCGCCGCCAAGAGCAACTTCAACTGCAACCTCATATCGTGCAGGTACGTTAATCAACTCTGCAACAACACCTAAAATTTTGCTATCCAAAACTTTATCTTGTTTTGCATGTTGCATAATTTTTTGTACGGATGCAGCAAAGCTTTCATATTGATTTTTTGCTCTTGTAATAACCGTTTTTTGCATTTCATAAGATGCCAAAGCACTTTTACATTCACGTATATTATTTTCGAGCAAAGTCATTTTTACTCTGTTATCGCTTTGATTTTTTTTACACTCGCTGACTTCTCTGTATATATTATTTCTCTCCGTTTGAATACGGTTAATTTCTTTTTCTACAGCTTGTTTTTCTTCCTCTGTGCTTTCGATATCCTGCTTTAAATTAATTATTTCCTCTTCTTGCTCGATTTTATCTTGTGATAAATATTCAAACTGAGTGTTAAGTTTCGTGTAGTCGACATCGGCGTCGGATAGCTTTTTGATTGCCTCCAACATTTTTCTTTCCGATTGCTCAAATTCGGCATTACTTCGGTTGATTTCGTCAGTCAACTTCAACATTTCGTTTTCTTTTGTCTCATATTCACTTTTTAGCGTATTCAACTCAAACAAAATTTCGTCGTGTTTTTTATTTAAAGCCTCAATAAGTTCTTCAATATCGTCTATTTTTTGAGTATTTTTCTCTATTTCATTAAGCAGATTTTTTTCTTCCGCTTTGCCATAGCTAAGCCTTTCTTGCAAAGTCTCGCCTTTACCCAATTTTTCTTGGTTGGCAACTAATATTTTAGTTCTTAGCTCCCTATATTCGTTCAAATCCTCTTCAATTTTTTGGATTTTTTCCAAATTCGCAAAATAATCGCTGTCATTTTGCTTGATTTTAGAGGATACAAACTCTATTTCTTCGCTAATAGCCTTAATCAGCTCGTTTATTTTGTCAATTTCTTTGTCATTATTTTCATAAGCGTACAAAAAGTGATTAACTTCCAACTGACGCAAATTATCATATAATTGCAAATACTTTTTCGCATTTTCCGCCTTTTTCGCAAGCGGAGTAAGCTGTCTTTCCAATTCTTTTATAATGTCTTGTACTCTATCTAAATGGTCGCGGGTTTTTTCAAGCTTATCTTCCGCCTCGTCTTTTCTCTTTTTATACTTACTAATACCTGCGGCCTCTTCAAAGATAACTCTTCTGTTTTCAGGCTTAGAGTTGATAATTTCGGCAACTCTGCCTTGTCCGATAATGCTGTAACCATCCTTACCAAGACCTGTATCACGAATTATGTCACGCATATTTTTAAGCAAAATAGGCGTGCCGTTAAGCAAATACTCACTATCCCCCGAGCGGTATAGCTTTCTTGTAAAACTTACTTCGTCAAAAGCAAGCGTTTTAAATATTTTTTGGTCGGTATTGTCAAACACCAATGTAACTTCGCAATAACTCATTTGAGTACGTCTTTGAGTACCTACAAATATAACGTCTTGCATGTTTTTACCACGCAGTTGTTTAGCCGATTGCTCGCCTAGTACCCACTTTATCGCATCCGAAAAGTTACTTTTACCACTTCCGTTAGGTCCAACAATACCGGTAATACCCTCATTAAATTCAATGACGGTTTTATCGGCGAAAGATTTAAATCCGTACAGTTCCAATCTTTTGAAATTCAATAGTCTTACCTCGCGTATTTTATACTATTTCTTAATGCTTTTTACATAAATGAATTTACAAATTTTTTACTAATATTACTGCAATTTTATTGCTTACAAAAAAATAAAAAATATGGCAAAAATATTTTAAGTAAATGCTTTAAATTACAAAAAATATTTTACCATATTTTATCCGTTTTGTAAATAGAAAATAATATATTATTAATATAAATTTGTATTGACAAATTTTACTTTATACTGTCGATTAATGCTTTCATTTTTTTCTTTTGAGCAGGCGACATATTAGGCGACATCATATTATAAAAATTTTGCAACATTTCGGGACTTAAATTTCCAAGTTGTTGCTGCTTTGCAACTTCTTTGTAAAACTCATCTATAAGTTGATTTTCGGAATATCCGCTATACTTATTAAATTGACTTTGCACATCTGCCTCTGCGTCCTTTTTTGTATATGTACCTTTAAAATTATTCGTGCCGTTTGAGCAAGAGCTATTGTTATAACCTTTAAAGTTTCTTACATTTTTACCCATATATCCCTCCTTTAATCACTAACTATTATATGACTGCATATAATATAATGTGATAAGGAGGGAGAATTATGTTTGACCCGCAAATGCTAATGAATATGTTTGGCAATATGAATTTTTCCGGCAATACAGATGGCAACAATTTAAACAACATGCAAAACAATCCGCTTTTTGGTATGCTAGGCGCAAATCCTTCCATGCTATCGGGCATAATGCAAATGTTTAATAATAATGGTGCTCAAAATGCCAATACTCCAGCTGTCGGTAAAAATACGTATGTCAGCAACAAAATAACCGATAAAAAAAATATCAATTCCGAACTTTACTACATTATAAAAAATGCGGATTCCATCCTTTGACAAGTAAAATAAATTTTGTTTATGAAAATAATAATCTATTTAATAATTTTCGGGATAATTACAACAATCGAAATGGTTGACGTACTAAAAAAATAAGATTAAAAAACCACCAAATTTAATTTTAATCGGGTGGTTATTTTTGTTTTTACTATTTTAATTTTCTTATAAACTTAATAATCAAAATACCATTTTTTTTTTATTAATTTAAACTACTACAAATTTGTATGAGTATAAAAATTCACATTATTAGTTTCTCACAAAAACCTTTTGAAAATCGGTACTATTTATCTTATTTGTTGTTATAAATTAGTCTTCCACAGTTAGGACACTCTACAATTCCGCCGCTTTGAAGTTTGATTGTAAGGTCACTTGAAATATCCATACCGCAACCCAAACAAGCTTTAAAATTATCGGAAGACGGCACCAAAACAGGCATCTTTTTATTTTTTCTTATTTCGTTGTATTTAGATATTATATTGCTAGGGATTTCCGCTTGTAATTTTTTTAGTTCAATCAAATAATTTTTTGCCTTGGCTTCGATTTCGGCTTTGATTTTTTGCATATCAAACTTTCTTACCTTGATAATATCTTCTAGCTTTTTCAAATCGTCAAGCGACTTTTTGCTTATCTCTATACAATCGTCCATTTTTTTGGAAAGCCTTGTCAATTCCCTTTCAATATTTAATAACTCTTTTTGGAATTGAGCAATCTTTTTCTCGTACTTATCTATTTCCTTTAGCTCTTCAAATGATTCCAAAACCTCGTTTAGACCGCTGATTTCATCCAATATGCTTTTATAAGTTTGCTTGTATCTTTCAACCAAAACTGCTATTTCATCCGCTTCTCTTATGCTCTTCATCATATCTTCAGTTCTTGATTTATACACAGTCATAGCCTTTGCATACTCTTGTGCAGGTTTGCTTTGCTTTAACTCAAGCTCACAAGCATAAACCTTTTTATCAATATCTTGATATGCCAATATTTTTTGTAAATCCATACAAAACCTCCTTAATTGAAATTAACATATTTATTTAAATTGTTAATTATATTTTTTAATAAATTATAAATTATATCTACAAATATCACTTCACTTTCAAAGTGTCCTATTTGTATAACTGCAATATTTTTAGCAAGCAATTCCAATATGATATTGTGTTTAAACTCACTTGAAATTACTGCTGTAACACCAAGCTCAACCGAGCGAGAAATTACTTCTTCTATCCTACCACCCGAGCCACTTATAAATGCAACTATGTTTTTTATCGCTTTTTCCGCGTTTTTCGGATAATATACTTTTGGTGTGTCTTCATTTGTAATTTTGCATATTTTTAGCAATATTTCGTCTAAATTGCCGTTGTAATATCCAACAACGCCCAATCCGTCACTTAAAAATCTTTGTGGTACTATGCCAAGTTTATTTGCCATTTCAAAATTAATACCCATTTCAGACATATCCATATTGGTATGCGCACTGTAAACATTGATGTTATTTTTTATACATTTCATAAGCAAGCTGCTTACATAATCGTTTTCCTTTAAACTATGTAACGGCTCAAACACAGCAGGATGATGTGTAATAATCATATTACAGTTTTTAGCAATGCTGTCATCAATCACATTATCGGTTAAATCGACTGCAATTACTACACCTTTAACATCTGCATTATAACTACCTAAAAGCAGACCAACATTGTCCCAACTTTCCGCAAGCGACAAAGGTGCAATATTTTCAATTAATTCGCAGACTTCAAAAACTTTCATAAATTCTCCATGCCAAGGCATATATTTACTTTTAAGTCATTTAACAATTAAAAAATTTAATCATCACAAAACTCTTTAAGTAATTGCAATTTGTGCGCAATTATATTTTTTTCGCTATCTCCTACCAATGGATAAATTTCATTTAGCTGTGCGTAGGTATTTTTTGCATAAAGCTTAAAATCATCCCCTATACCACTGCCAAAAAGCAACTCAAAATCGGTTGGATTATATTTTCCGTTTTCACAAATCAAAATATCATAAAATTTGTTTTCGGACAAAACTTTGTAATCTTTTTTGGGACTAAGATTATTTTTGCTCAAAAATTGCCGTACTTTATCGGTATTTTTTTGCGGAGATAAAATATATAAAGGATACCTTTTACTTTTATTTATTATCTTTATTATCTCTTCCCCGCCCATACCGGAAATCAATACACAATCGATATTATAATTTTCAACACTGCAAAGCCCATCTCCAACCTCAGTTTTATAATTGCAGAGCCCTAGCTTTTCGGCTGTAAGCTTTGCCTTTGCTATGCTTTTACTGCTTATATCACTTGCCACTACCAAGCTATTGGGGTTATTTAAGGCATAGCAGATACTTATATATCCGTGGTCGGCACCTATATCCGCCAAATTTTTACCATCTGGGATTTCGGAAAGCAACGTTTGCATTCGCCTATCCAATTTCATCGATTCATATAATCCTTTAGTTTTTTAGTACGACTTGGATGTCTTAATTTTCTTAAGGCTTTTGCTTCGATTTGTCTTATACGTTCACGAGTAACGTTAAACTCTCTGCCTACTTCTTCCAAAGTTTTAGGTCTGTTATCATCCAAACCGTATCTCTTTCTCAAAACCTCGTTTTCACGCGGGGTCAAAGTATTAAGCACTTGCAATAATTGCTCTCTCAACATTTTGGATTCTGCCGATTCGCTTGGAGAAGTCGCTGTGGTATCCACAATAAAATCTCCCAAATGGCTGTCTTCCTCTTCTCCGATAGGTGTCTCCAATGAAACAGGGTCTTGTCCAATCTTTAAAATTTCAGCTACTTTTTCTTCAGTCAAGCCCATTCTTTCGCCGATTTCCGCAGTGCTAGGCTCTCTGCCCAATTCTTGCAAAAGAGTACGTGCAACGCGGTTGGTTTTGTTAATCGTTTCAACCATGTGCACAGGTATTCTTATTGTCCTTGCTTGGTCTGCAATAGCACGTGTTATAGATTGTCTTATCCACCAAGTAGCATAGGTAGAAAACTTAAAACCTCTTGTGTAGTCAAATTTTTCTACTGCTTTTAACAAACCAAGGTTACCCTCTTGGATAAGGTCAAGAAATTGCATACCTCTGCCAACATAACGTTTAGCAATGCTTACAACCAATCTCAAGTTAGCTTCGCTCAATCTGTTTTTTGCATAATTACAATCCTTAGGGTCGTCACTGGCCATCATTTTTGCAAGTTCGACTTCTTCCTCTCCCGTAAGCAATGGAACGGAGCCGATATCTTTCAAATACATTTTAACCGAGTCATCGGTTACTCCGTCGCCCATAATTTTATCTAATGAAACTTTTTCTTCCAAAGTCAATTCTTCAACGGTAATACCCGCATCGCTTAATTTTGTGTACATTTCTTCCATGTCTTCGGCATCCAAAAGCAATTTTTCTACTTTTGCCAACACTTCGTCACTAGAAACTTTATTTTTCTTGCTTTTGCCAAGCTCAATCAAACTGTTTAAAGCTTGTGTAAACTTATCTTCTTTTGATTTACGGGTTGATTTTTCTTTATTTTCCATTTTTCCTCCGTTTTAGTGCCAAAATTTTTGCGTGAATTTCCGCAATTTGATTGCGGAGTAAGTTTTGGCTGTCAATATTTTCCTCTTCTGAATAGCGCAATGTAAGCTCTTGCATTTCAATATCCAAAAAGTCTTTCTTTAAGGTTAAAAAGCAATCTCTGAGCATTTGCTCCCTGCAATCGTCGGGTATTTCTTCAAAACTACCATCTGCAATTATTTTAGCTTCACTGTTACCTTCAAGTTCTTTCAAGATATCTATATTCAAAGTATTATTGCTTGCTTTAATTTCCCTTGCATAATCGTAAATAGCGATATGCTCTTTTTCCTTTAAATAAGGGGAAATATCTTCATTAATATACTCTAAAGCATCATATTTAAATATACAATATATCAAAAATCTAGATGCTTTAAAATATTTATTCATACTCGGTTTCACGGTAAATCTGTCTTCTTTGTTGCTTTCGATTTCCTGTGTTTCCTTGTATCCGCCTGCATTATCCTCCATTTTGTTAAGTTGTTTGGATAAGCTTTGCGGGGATAACCTGCTTAATTGAGAAATAAGCGGAATATATGCCTCTCTTTCTACCAATGTGGAAAGCTCTGACAAAACTTCCAAGGCTTTTACAGCAAATTTACCTTGTCCGTCAGGTGTTTGCAAATCGAATTGTTTTGCTACTGCCCTTATTTTGTATTCACTTGGGGATATAGCTTGGTCAACCAATTCCCTAAATTTATTTACGCCATATTGTTTTATAATATCATCCGGGTCAAGCCCCTCTATAAGCGTAATAACTTTTACATTAAGCCCTGCATCACGAAGTATATCAATACCTTTATATGTGGCTTTTTGTCCTGCATTATCGCCGTCATAACACAGATATATATTGTTATTATAATATTTAAGCATTCTTGCTTGTTCGGGCGTCAATGCTGTGCCCATTGAGGCAACGACATTTTTTACCCCTGCTTGATGCAACATAATTACATCCATATATCCTTCTACGACAATAACGCAATTAAAGTTTTCGGTAAGTTTTGCCTTTTTAAGTGTATGAACACCAAACAATTCGTTTCTCTTTTTAAAAATCAACGTTTCTTCAGTGTTTTTGTATTTCATAAAGTCGGCAGCACCCAAAACTCTTCCGCCAAAAGCCACAACATTATTCATATTGTTAAATATCGGTACAATAAGTCTGCCTGCCTCAAAATCGTACAACTTGCCGTTTTTTTCTTTGGCAACGCCGCACTCTAACATTTCGCTATCAGTATAGCCTTTCCCTTTTAAAAATTCGATAAGTTCGTTAAAACCGGAGGAATAGCCCATTCCAAAAGTCTTTAAAGTACTTCTCGTAAGCTTTCTTTGCGTGATATAATCAATAACCTCGCCCGTCTTTTGAGCCATTAAGTTATTGTGATAATACAATCCGCAATCACGCATTAGCGCATACATTCTTTCTTTTTTTTGTCTTTCCGCCTCTCGCTGTTCTTTATTATAATCTGCTTTAAAGGACGGAACTTCCATACCGGCTCTGTTTGCAAGTATTTGAACTGCCTCTTTAAAGTCCACATGTTCAACTTGCTCGATAAAGGAAAAAACATCTCCGTGAGCACCGCACCCAAAGCAATGGAAAGTGCCACGAACTTCGTCCAAAGTAAAGGAAGGAGTTTTTTCATTGTGTATAGGACATCTTGCCCAATAACGTCCGCCTTTTTTTTCTAGGTCGACATACTTTTGTGCAACATCGATTATATTCGATTTTTCCCTAAGTTCCTGTAAAAAACTAGGATAATCCTTATACAAAGTGTACTCCTTTATAATTATTTTGCAATAAAAAGCTAAAAATAATTACATATATCAAACAAAATTTGATTTAAACTAGATATTCCAACAATTAGGAACAAACAAATCTTCAAAAGCTTTAACAGCAAAAGTATCTGTCATACTAGCAATGTAATCGGTTACGGCATTATCCTTGCCCCATTTTTCTATCAAACCGATATAAAAAGCAGGTAGCTTGTCTATGTTTTTCATATAATAATCATATAAAAACTCAATCATTTGATTTGCTTTTTGCTCTTCGATTTTAGCTTTTGGATTAAAATAAACGCTTTTGAACATAAAGTCTCTTAATTCATCAGCCATTTTGTCGATATCATTTGAATAAGCGACAAAATCTTTGTTATAGCTATTTGCTACCAAGTCATTTACCAAGGTATTTATTCTTTTTGCTTTGCTGTCGCCAAGCACATCGGTTATGTATTTAGGAATATCGCTTTCCGTCAATATACCGCCCAAAATCGCATCCTCTATATCGTGATTCATATAAGCGATTCTATCCGCATAACTTACGATTTTGCCCTCTAAAGTTGATGGCTTACCGCTTTTTTTATGATGCAAAATTCCGTCACGAACTTCAAAAGTCAAATTAAGACCTTCCCCGTCATTTTCCAATAACTCCACAACTCTTAAGCTGTGTTTGTTATGCTCAAAACCATTAGGATTTAATCTGTTAAGCACATTTTCTCCGCTATGCCCAAAAGGAGTATGTCCCAAATCGTGTCCCAAACTTATTGCCTCGGTCAAATCTTCGTTTAACTTTAAAGCTCTTGCAACTGTTCTAGCCACTTGCATAACTTCCAAGGTATGAGTAAGGCGTGTCCTGTAATGGTCGCCCTTAGGAGATAAAAAAACTTGCGTTTTATGTTTTAAACGCCTGAATGCCTTACTATGAATAATTCTATCCCTGTCCCTTTGAAACTCTGTCCTCAAAGTAGACGGCTCGACTGCTATTTCCCTACCTTTTGTGTTTAAAGAATGACAAGCGTATTTGCTTAAATATTGTTTTTCAAACTCATAAATGTGCTCTAACATATTTATCTTCCTTATTTATTGATTTTTATCAAAATTGGAAATTTCAATATCGTCAAACAAAATTTTATTTTCATTTTCGCTATTTTTTTCCGACTTTATGTTTGGCTTTTCAATATTATCAACAGGTTTATCGTCCTTATGGAACAATTTTTCAGACTTTTTGACATCATCTTCTTTCTCGTCGTTGTCTTTCATAAAGAATTTATCTATAAAAGTATTTTCTTCTTCCTCTTCCTGCTTATTTAAAACCTTAACATAAATTTTTTCAATCTTTTTAGGGTCAGCATCCAATACTTTAATAGTAAGATTATTAAAATCAAATTGCTCCCCGCTACTTGGAATATAACCGAAATGGTCAACTATCCAACCGCTGACAGTTGTAACTTCCAAATCGTCGCTATCGTATTTTTGCTCTAACTTGTCAAACATATCTTCGATATTGCAGCCGCCTGTGATTTGATATTCATTTTCACTTATCTGCGCAATATCTTCTACTACCTCGTCATGTTCGTCCCAAATTTCTCCGACAAGCTCTTCCAAAATATCTTCTAATGTCACAATACCTGCTGTACCGCCGTACTCGTCAAGCACGACAGCCATGTGAGCCTTTGACTTTTGCAACATTTTCAATACGCTTGAAAGGTTTGAGTTTAATGTAACCCAAATAGTTTTGGTCATATATTTTCGTATATCGAACTCTTTTTTAAAGTAATTTTTATAAAAGTCTTTCTCATGCAGTATACCTATTACATTATCGATATCCTCTTCGAAAACAGGTAATCTGGAAAAACCGTTTTCCAAAAACAAATCACGCAATTCGTCTTTTTTTGCCTCAACGTCTACAGCGATGACATCCACACGCGGAGTAAAAATATCTTTTACTGTAAGTTCGTTAAACTCTATCGCACTACGGATAAGTTCTCCTTCGTCTTTGTCAATACCGCCCTCGGTAGTTGCCTCGTCTACCATTGTAATCAATTCCGCCTCGCTCATACCCGAGTTGGCACTAGGTTTGAATATTTTTATCATTAATTTTTGCCATAATGAGAAAATATAAGTGAAAGGAGTAAAAATCAAACACAAAATTTGCAATATAGTCGCAACTTTTGACGCAAAACTTTCACTAAATTCTTTGGCAATACTTTTTGGTGTTATTTCGCCAAAAATTAAAGTAATAACTGTTACAACAATAGTAGAAACAGTTGCCGCCAAGTCAGCCGACTTGATAAACTCTGTAAAAAGCAAAGTTGCAATAGTTGCTGCCGCAATATTGACTATGTTGTTACCAATCAAAATTGTGGTAATCAATTTATCATAGTTATCAACAAGCAACAAAGCTTTTTTAGCACCTTTTGAGCCCTCATTAGCTTTGTTTTTTAGTTTGATTTTATTCAAACTGTTGTATGCAGTCTCCGATGCACTAAAAAATGCAGATAGAACTGTCAATGCAATAATTCCAATAATATAACCTATACATTGGGGGGACATAGTTTTTTCCTTTTTTTTGTTATGATATAAATTTACCTTTCGGTATTTGTTTTTATTTGATTTTTATTAAAATCGTGTTTTTTGTTATTTTACTTTGTAATAATAATTGCTTTCATTTCACTATTTATAAATTAAATTACAATCGTAAAATAAATTTGTCAACAATAATTTTACTAAATATTATTTTCTTTCGTCGCGTGCTACATATTCCTTATATTCGCATACAGCATTGTAACCCGGACGAATTATTTTGCCGTTGTTTGACAGTTCCTCAATCCTATGAGCCGACCAGCCTACTACTCTTGCAATAGCAAAAATCGGTGTAAATAATTCTACAGGCAAGCCAAGCATGTTGTACAAAAAGCCAGAGTAAAAATCTATATTACAGCTTACACCTTTGTAAATCGAACGTTTTTTGCCGATTATTTCAGGGGCTAATCTTTGTATTTTCTCATAAAGTTCAAACTCGCCTTGTGCATTTTTTTCATTGGCAAGTGCTTTTATGTAAGATTTTAAAATATCCGCTCTTGGGTCCGATAAGGAATATACCGCATGCCCCATTCCGTAAATCAAACCACTTCGGTCAAATGCTTTTTTATCAAGCAAATCTTCCAAATATTTTGTTACGGATTCGTCCGAATAATCGACAAGATTAGCTTTCATATCTTCTATCATTTTAACTACTTTTATGTTTGCACCGCCATGCCTTGGCCCTTTTAACGAGCCTAACGATGCAGCAATGGAACTATATGTATCCGTACCGGACGAACTTACAACGTGGGTTGTAAACGAGCTGTTATTTCCTCCGCCATGTTCTGCATGTAAAACCAAACAAATATCCAACAATTCAGCCTCCAAAGGAGTAAAATTGCCGTCTTCACGTAAAATATAAAGCAAATTTTCCGCTATCGAATAGTCGGGATTAGGCTTTCTTATAAGCAAACTTTCGGAATTATAGTAATGTTTGTAAACATTATATCCGTAAACGGCAAGCAACGGAAACTGTGCAATTAATTGCAAACATTGCCTTAAAACGTTTGTAATGCTTATGTCATCCGGATTGCTGTCGTAAGAATATAATGTCAAAACCGAACGTGACAAAGCAATCATCATATCGTTAGTCGGTGCTTTCATGATAATATCGCGTACAAAGCTGTTGGGCAATCTTCTAAAACCGCCTAAAATTTCGATAAACTTTTTCAATTCGTCATTATTAGGGAGTTTACCAAATAACAAAAGATAGGCAGACTCCTCAAACCCGTACCTGTTGCCCAAGCCTGCAAAACCATTTACGATATCTTGAATTTTAATTCCTCTGTAATATAGTTCGCCTTTGCAAGGAACAGATTTTCCATCTTCGTTTGTTTTACTAGAAATGATATCGGAAATTTCAGTAAGGCCTGTAAGCACCCCTTTTCCGTTGATATCGCGCAAGCCACGTTTTACGTCATACTTATCGTAGTACTCACTTTTGATATAAGTACTATCTTTTGCCATAACAGCCAAGTCGTCAATATCAGCTTGCACCTCTTCCAAAAAACTTTTAAAATCTGTCATTATATCCTCCTTGCATAATTAATCTAGTATATTTTAGCATACTTTAAATTAAAAAGCAATAGATATTTTGATTTTATTTATATAATATATATTAAATTTATTAACCTCAAGCGCAAAATATATCAAAATTTGTTTTTTCTATTTTTTTCATATAGATTTTTATTGTCGAACTTTTTATTTAAAATAAAAAAGTATTTTTTGTAATTAGCGTTTTATACTTGTAAAATATCAAACAAAATGCTATAATTAATACATTAATTTAACTAAGGAAATGTAAATGGATAACTATACTTTAATGAAATTGTCCGAAAAAATGGATGATGACGGGGTGGATATCGCAGATTTTGACCCAGATGAGCTATATGAAATCAGCGACAGTGCCGAAGCCTTTAAGCAAAAATACAAAGAATTTTATACAGATATCAAACTTTCCATTAAGGAGGATTGGTAATGTCGGTATTTATAGCTAAAAAAATATTAAAAAAACAACCTCAAGAAAAACAAACTGATGCACGTTTACGTAATTTAATAGGTGCTATTGCAAGCTTTGTAGGAATAATCGCAAACTGTTTGATAGGTGTTTCCAAACTTATTGTCGGCTTGATTTTTAGCAGTATTTCGGTTGCAAGTGACGGTTTAAACAATATTTCCGATACAGCATCTTCTGCAGTAAGTATGATAAGCTTTAAAATTGCAGACAAGCCTGCGGATAAAAAACACCCTTTCGGGCATGCAAGAGCCGAATATTTGGCTGCAATGATAATCTCTTTTATCATTATCATGCTTGGTCTAGAGCTTATAAAGTCATCTGTAGAAAAAATAATAGCAAATACAGCCTCGACTTTTAGTTATATAACAATAGGAATATTGATTTTTTCCATCCTTGTAAAAGTTATGCTATTTATTTATAACTTTACAATGTATAAAAAAATCAACTCCTCCACCTTAAAAGGCGTAGCTATCGATTGTATAAACGACTGTTTAGTAAGTATAATGATTTTGATTTCCACTTTTATATCTCACTATTTAAAAGTAAATTTGGATGGATATTTCGGCATAGTCGTTGCACTGCTTATAATTGTTCAAGGTATCAAACTTATGATTAGCACTTTCAATCCTTTACTTGGCGAAAAAGCAGATAAACAAATGGTTTTAGACATTGCAAAGGCCGTACAAAGCTACGATGGTGTGCTTGGAATTCACGATATGATAGTACATAATTATGGTCCAAACAGATATTTTGTAAGCCTACATGTGGAAGTCGACTGCAAACAAGATATGCTTAAAAGTCATGAACTAATTGATAAAATTGAAAGAGAACTAAGTACCCAAACCACTCAATTACTTATACACATGGACCCGATTAATAAGGACGATGAAGAGTCAAACAAATACAAATCAATGATAACGGAACTTGCAAAACAAATAGATAACCGCATAACAATACACGATTTTAGGATGGTGCAAGGGGTAAACAGCAATAATTTGATTTTTGATATTGTATTGCCTATGGAGTTTAAACTTTCGGACGATGAAGTAAAGCAAAACTTACAAAAAAATATAAAAGAACAAGATACTACATGCAATCTTGTGATAAATGTAGACAGAAATTATACCGAATGTTAACTAAATTATGTCTAATAAACAAACTTGCAAACAAAAAATTTACTATATAATAACGTTTAAAATTAATTTTCTAAAATAAAATCACAAGTTTAAATAAAAAAATCACACTAATTGTGTGATTTTTTATCTAATTTTTAAAATAATCTTGTGCAAGCAGACCATAAACACAAGCATCTACTATTCCTTTATTACTATAATCTGCTTGTCTTAAAGTTCCTTCATATAACATTCCACACTTTTTCATAACTTTGCCGGAGTTTGGATTGTTTGGGTCATGCATTGATTCAATTCTATTTACTTTTACTTGTTCAAAAAAGAATTTCATTACGGCTGCAAGTGCTTCACTCATAACCCCTTGATGCCACCATTGAGCACCAATACAATAACCGATATGTACTTTGTTTGTCTTTTCGCACAAACCAAAACCACTAATTGTGCCAATAGGTTGATTGATTTCCTTTAAAACAATCGCCCATTGATAGAAATCAGGCTTTTTATAGTCTTTTATCCACTTTTTTATAACTGATTTTGTAACTTTAATATCCTTATGAGTTTGCCACCTTAAAAATTCGGTAACCTTATCGTCACTTGTCCAATTTTTAAAAGATGTGTCAACATCATTTAAAGTAAATTTTCTCAAAATCAAACGTGGTGTTTCAATCGTTATACCTCCATTATGAAACAAATTTTATTTCCTTTATTTGAATGTACGTAAATTACTATTTATTTTTATTATTGGATTTAGTCATTTTACTAATTCCACGGAATAAATGACCGTTAAATATATCAACTATACCTTGAATTTTTTGCTCATTCAAAGCTCCACCGCTCGATTGTCCTAGTTTAAATAAAGGATTAGAACGCATTTGTTCATAACTCATCATAAAGCCGCCTGTATCCTTACCTTCGCCTGTTGCCAAAGGAATTATATTGCGAATGCAAAACAAAATAAACCTTGCAGTTAAACTATATTCAGCAATTTCACTCAAGCAGTTATACTCGGTAAACTCGCCTTTTTTGGCAACTTTTCTTGACTCGATTGTTTTTTCGCCAGATATTTTTTCAAACTCTTGTATTGGGAAAGAGTTATCTTTTGGCTTGTATGCCAACATTTCTCTGTCATCTCCAACACATCTATCTTTGCTTATGACATTTATGCTAAGGGTTTTTATAATTTCTTCACTGTTTTTGCAAATATAAATTTGATATTCCCCGCTTTCAACAACATAATCCTGCAAATTTATATCGTAAATTTCAAAATTATGTCTGTTTAAAACTATTGTAACACTCGCACTTTCATTTGCCTTTACACTAATTTTGGTAAATGCTTTCAATTCCTTTATCGGACGTAAATATTTGGAATCTTTTTTGCCAATATATACTTGAACTACTTCCTTTCCGTCAGTATTTCCCGTATTTTTAATTGTAATGTTTAATTTTCCACCCTTTTCAATATCAAACTCATCCTCTAGCTCTATATCACTATACTCAAAAGTCGTATAACTCAAACCGTAACCGAAAGGATAAGCTACTTTCGTATTAGCAATATCATAATATCTGTAGCCGACATAAATGCTGTCAGAATAATAAGTCCTATCACTGTCATAGTAGAAATTGTTAAACGAATTGCAATCCTCCAGCTTTATAGGATAACTTTCCGCAAGTCTACCGCTTGGATTAACTTTGCCGTATAAAATATTTGCACATGCTTCGCCGCTTCCGCTGCCTGCCAAATACATATTCAACAAACCGCTTACTTCGTTACGCCAAGGCAATTCCACGCATGACCCCGCAAATAAAACAACCACAACTTTTTTATGAATACTTGCTATACCGCTAACCAATTTATCGTGCATTACAGGCAAATTTATATGTTTTCGGTCAAGTCCTTCCACTTCCATATTGTCAGGCAAACCTACACAAAGCACGATTTTGTCATAATTTGCAGCTACTTTTTTGATTTTTTCTATCAAATCACTATTGTCATTATTATATTTTTTGTGATATCCGTCCAAATAATCGTATTGCACGCCTAACTTATCAAGTCCGTCAGTTAAAGAAGTTTCAAAAAACGGTGTTATATGCGAACTACCGCCACCTTGAAAACGGCTTATTTTTGCCATATCTCCAACGACCAAAACTTTTTCTTCTGCTTTTAGCGGCAAAACATTATCCTCATTTTTCATTAAAACAGCAGAATTCTCAGCAATTTCTTTTGCAAGTGCATAATGCTCCTTTTCGTCAAAGCAAACTCTAATATCATTGATATATTTGTATTTATCTACCAAATTCAATACATTTTGAACTGCTTTATCAAAATATTTTTCTTCCAACTCTCCGTTTTGTACGGCTTTTACCACTTGTTTATCGGTAACACCGTTACAAGACGGCATTTCCAAATCAAGTCCTGCTTCCACAGCTTTAACACGATTATTTACTGCCCCCCAATCTGACATAACAAGCCCGTCAAAGCCGAATTTTTCACGCAAAATATCCGTAAGCAACCATTTATTTTCCGAGCAATACACTTCGTTAATTTTATTGTATGCACACATAATTGTGGCAGGTTTTGAGATATCCATAGCAATTTTAAAGCTTTTTAGATATATATCCATCAAAGCACGCATATCTATATTATTACTTTCGATAAAACGTCTGTATTCCTGATTGTTTGCAGCAAAATGTTTTAACGAACAGCCTACATTTTCCTCGTTCATACCCAAAATAAAATTTCCCGCCATATTACCGCTTAGGCAAGGGTCTTCGGAATAATATTCAAAATTTCGTCCGCAAAGTGGGGAACGTTTTATATTGGCACCCGGACCTAAAACCACTGCGACATTATTTGCTTTTGCCTCTAATGCAATAGCTTTAGCCATTTTGTTTGCAAGCTCTGTATCAAAACTGCATGCAGCACATGATGCAGTAGGAAAGCAAGTGGTTTTTATTTTACTATTAATTCCGTACTCGCCCTCATTCATTTTTCTTACCCCGTGCGGTCCGTCGGTCATCATAATACTAGGCACACCAACTCTGTCTACAGCTTTGGTGTGCCAATTATCTTTACCGGATAATAAACTTGCTTTTTCTTCCAATGTCATGTCGTTCGCATCACACATAAAATTACCTCTTTAATTATTTGATATTTTATTGTTCTAGTTATAACATTAATTAATAAAAAAGTCAATATGAGCTAATTTTTTGATTTATTTAGTGTAAATTAATTATTTGCAAGTTTTACATTAATATTACATACAATTCAATATTGTTATGATTTTGATATTATTATATAATTATTTTTAGTATTTAGTTATAAATTAAGTGTATTTTTATAATACTTTGTAAAATATTTTTCAGTTTTCGTCTTTCAACGCTTGCTCTAAATTTTCATTGTCGATTTTTCTTTGCTCGATTTTTTTAAACTCTTTTTTATCCATAATCTCTCTCCTATTAATTATAATTTATATAAAAATTATTGACAAAATGCTTATATAAATACTTCCCTAACATTTTAATAAAATTAAGTTTAAGTAACTAAATAAACACATTGTTAATTTAGTTATATGACACTACAAGATAAAATATCTTATTATTTGATTTTACAATATGTATATTATAAACTATAGAAAATAAATTTTAATTACCATTAAAATTTTATATTGCTGTCGCAATATAGCTTGTTATCACAAGCGCTTCCAATTTGAATTAACAATCGCTGATGTCAAATATCCCTACGGGCTGCTTGACTACAGCTTCCGATAATATA
>CAJUOU010000001.1:379886-426622 GCA_910588545.1 uncultured Christensenellaceae bacterium | reverse complement strand
ATCGCTGATGTCAAATATCCCTACGGGCTGCTTGACTACAGCTTCCGATAATATAAACTATAGAAAATAAATTTTAATTACCATTAAAATTTTATATTGCTGTCGCAATATAGCTTGTTATCACAAGCGCTTCCAATTTGAATTAACAATCGCTGATGTCAAATATCCCTACGGGCTGCTTGACTACAGCTTCCGATAATATACAATATCCCGTTCAAATTGAACGGGATATTTATCGTAAAGGTTTAATATTATTCAGTTGTTTCCTCTGTTAGCTTTAAGCTTTCTTATAAAAGCAGGCATATTGTCATCGTCAACCTTAGGCTGCTCTACCGGTCTTGAAATGTTAGGCATTTGTCTTTCCACAGGTTTTTTATTAAGTTCCCCAAGCGGAACATATACACTGTCCTCTTTCTCCACATTTCTTTTTCTTAGCCTGCCAAGGGTATCTTCTATACCTGCATCAACATTACTACCGCCTACCGCGTCTTTAATACCTCCTGTTGCAATCAAAGTAATTAAAATTTTACCTTGTAAACTAGAGTCAATGCCTGCACCGATTATAATGTTAGCCCCCTCATCAACTACGGAATGTACTAAATTACTTGCAATATCAACTTCTTCCAAAGTCATATCCAAACCGCCCATTATATTAAGAATAACACCGCTTGCACCGACAATGCTTGTTTCAAGCAACGGACTTTTTACTGCTTGTTGAACAGCTGTAATAGCCCTATTTTCGCCCTCGCCTTCGCCGACACCCAAATGTGCGGAACAAGGTCCTTTAATTATATTTTTAACATCTGCAAAATCAAGATTGATAAGTGACGGTGTTGCAATAAGGTCTGAAATACCTTGAATACCTTTTCTTAAAACTTCGTCAGCCTCTTTAAAAGCTTGAACGATAGGTGTATTTTTAGGCAATACTTGCATAAGCTTATCGTTTGGCACGATTAATAATGCGTCAACATACTCCTTTAGCTTTTCAATACCCTTCATCGCATTGTTCATACGTCTGGAGCCCTCGAAGGCAAAAGGTTTAGTAACTATCGCAACTGTTAAAATGCCCATTTCACGGCTTAAACTTGCAATCACAGGTGCAGCACCTGTACCTGTTCCGCCGCCCATACCTGCGGTTATGAACAATAAATCAACACCCTCAAGCATTTTCTTTAGCATTTCCTTGGATTCTTCTGCTGCCATTTCGCCCTTTTTAGGGTCAGCGCCCGCACCCAAGCCGTTTGTCAATTTCTCGCCTATTTGCAAAGTTTCGCATTTACGGGTATCAAACATCAAAAGCGCCTGCTTGTCCGTATTGACAACAACAAACTCCGCGCTGGATATTCCGGCATCAACCATACGGTTAACAGCATTACCGCCACCACCGCCTACACCGACAACTTTTATTTTAACAATACCTGTATTTTTGTCGTTTGCATTATCATCCATATATTCAAACCCGTTCATAAACTCCTCCGTTTAGTATAACCTTGGTAAATTCCATTTTATTTATTATATCCTAACACAACAATATTAAAAGGTTATCTTTTATCTTAATTTATTTACCCCAAGAACTTTGATAAAAAACTTTGTTTTGCACGACCTGACGATTTAACTACAAATTGCATCAACCCTGCCGTAGACAAATAAATTTTGTTTTTTTCGTCGCTGTTGATTACCGCATTCATCAATTCGCACTGTCTGTTTAATGCTTTTGCCATAACTGTACGAACTCCTTTCATATCCGAAAGACCTCTACCTGTCAAATAAATTTTCAAATAGCCGGGATATTCTATCTTATAGTTTGAGATAACTTGAGTTATTTTTTCGCAAATTTCCTCAAGACGTGCATTTGCAATCATATTTATGTATGTTTTTTCTATATCCACAGCTCCGTTATCCGTCCTCACAGTAATATTGCCGTCATTATCCGCAAAATCTATTTTGCTTTTTACATAACAAGCTGTATTATAAGGCAATTCAAGCCCGTAAGATAAGTCGTAAGCAATATGTCCGCCACCAAACGGTAAAGTATTTAAAGCAATAAGCCCGCCGCCCATAATATAAGATATATCGGTTGTTAAGTATCCTACGTCAACAAGCACAGCCGAATTTTTTATTCGCATTTCTTTATCCGTTGCAATCAAACTTTCCGCAAGACTGCTGTTGATAAATTTAATTTTACGCGAATAAGGTGCCAAAATGGTTTTAAATAAATTATAAAACTCTTTTTTGCACATATTATAGGAAAAATTTGCCCCTAAGTTATAACAAGTTTTGCCAATCGGGTCTATTGATTTTTCCTTATTGTCCAAAATATAGTTTACAACTTGCATATCGATTACTTCGAATCTACCATCGTTTTTAGGTGCGGTATTGTCCGCCATAGTTTGCAAATCGTTAGCACTTATTTTATGACTGCAACCGAAATTCAATCTATTGGAACAAACTTGAACTCTTGCAAAATCTCCTGGAACGCCTATATAAATTTCCGCAAGTTTAATATTCAGGTCGTAAAGTGCTTTGTCCAAGCATCTTATAACAGTTTCCCCTACATCGTCGCCTTGCAACCAATCTCCATCCATAAAACCTTCATAAAAAACTTCCGCTTGAGATTTTATGTGAAAAACATTATCTTTTGCAATCTCTCCGATTTTAGTAAAAATTTTATCCGAGCCAATATCGATAATCGCAATATTGCCGTTATTAAACATACACATACCTCACACTTTTCACACTATAATTTTAGCACAAAAAATGTAAGGATGTCAATATATTTTATTAAATATTTATAATTATTATAATATTTATACGCACGTATATATTTAAGTACTTTTAAATATTAAAATCCAACTTCGAACTGTTTGAAATATCTCCGTTATTGTTCATATATAAATAATTTGCAAGTTCTCTGTCTTCGCCACTCATACCATAAAAGGTATTATAAATTGCTTCGCATTGAGTTTTTACCCCAATATTTGTATCCGTACGTATTACCATCGTAATACCCAATACCGTTTTTAGCCTTATCGTATTATCTATAATGTCTATTTTTTCAAAAGTTGCAGGCACTCTTTCGTTAACCACACCATAACTATTAAGTGAATTTAAAATATCTTTTAAATCTTTCAAACTATCCACTTGGTCATGCGCAAAATTAATAAAATCCCCCACACAGTCTTCGTTACCCGAAAATTCATAACCACTTATTAAAATTACTTTACTATCATTATAAACTTCACTTTCGGTATCGACAACATCTATAATTTTATATTGGTCGGTTTTGTTTTCATTTTCTACTATCGTGTAATCCAATACAGCATATTTATCGGAATTTGCAATTTTTATTTTTAATATTGCCGTCCGAGCACCCAAACGTATTCTTACTTTATTTGGAAATTCACGCTCAATACCTACAACAATAAGTTCAGGAAATTGTTTTTCGATTTTTGCACTTGCTTTTGCACTGTCTATAGTAAATACACTTTGACCTTTTTTAATACCGCTGGTCTCCAATATTGCAGCTTTATTAAATTGAACATTTTTTTCCGACTGCAATAAAATATCAACGTCATTAACGGTAAATACTACTGCTCCGACCACCAAAGTCAAAACAAATACGGCAATACAAGCAAAAATTACAATCAATCTTTTGTTCATAAACACAAAAACGTCCTTAATTTACTCTTACAATATCTCCTCCAAGAGAACGCAAATCCATTTCCATATTTTGATAGCCTCTGTCAATATGTTTAATGTCATTTACCACAGTTGTACCACTTGCAAACAATCCCATAAGCACAAGCGACGCACCTCCGCGTAAATCTTCGGCTTTTACTTCTGCTCCGTAAAGCTTAGGTACACCTTCAAAAATTGCCGTTCTCCCTCTGACTTCCACTATTGCGCCCATTTTTCTAAATTCCGGAATTTGTTTAAACCTTGTTTCAAAAATATTTTCGGTTATAATACTTGTTCCGTCGGAAACCGCTGCCAATGCGGACATCTGAGATTGCAAATCGGTAGGAAACCCCGGATAATACATTGTATCGATTTTTCCAAGTTTAGGGTGTCTACCTCTCGACTTTATTCTTATTATATCATTACTTGCATAAATATTGCAAGTAGTTTTTGATAATTTAGATACAAGTGAGGACATATCTTCGCAATTTATTCCTTTTAAAGTTATATCTCCTCCACACATTGCAGCGCCAATCATATATGTACCCGCAACAATTCTATCCCCTATAGGAGTATATTCCACACCGTGCAATTTTTTAACGCCGTGCACAACTATTACACCGCAGCCTGCGCCGTATATTTTTGCACCCATACTGTTTAAGAAATTTTGCAAATCAACAATTTCCGGCTCACGCGCAACATTACGCAAAGTCACAATCCCCTCTGCAAATACGCTTGCCATCATTAAATTTTCGGTAGCACCTACCGACGGGATGTCCAAAACAATTTCTGTCGACTTGATTTTTCCCGTATTTTTACAAAAAATCAAGCCGCCTTCTTCGGTTATATTAACCCCCAATTCTTTTAGTCCTTTCAAATGAATATCTATCGGACGTTCCCCAATCTCACATCCACCGGGATAAGACAAAGTCGCTTTATTGAATTTAGATAAAATCGAACCAAGCAAAAATATTGACGAGCGTAATTCATGTGCAAGTTTTGGCGGCACAACCTCACTGTTGATATTACTGCTGTCAATAGTTATATTTCCGTTTTCAAATTTGGCGTATACTCCCAAACTTTCAAGTATAGCCAACATATTATGTACATCCGTTATATTCGGGCAATTATGTAATATTATTTTTTCGTCGGTCAGTATGCAAGCCGCAAGCAACGGAAGCACGCTGTTTTTAGCCCCGAGAATATCTAATTCTCCGCAAAGAGGCCTTTCCCCATTTATTATAAATTTACTCATAGTCTTACTCCTAAAAGTTCTACTCTACTTCATTTTATGGCGAGCATACAATAAATGTGTATTATTACTTTCTTTACCGATTCGCACAAGTACACCGACCGCATACATAAACACTACCAAAGAAGAGCCTCCGTTGCTGATAAAAGGCAATGGAAGTCCCGTTGGAGGTATGCTGCCTGTTACAACCGCCACATTAAGCAAAGTTTGACACGCTATTACCGAAGTAATACCTACAGCAAGCAAACTCGAGTAAATATTTTTTGCATTCATAGCAATTTTTACGCCTAAAAATACTACATAAATAAAAAGCATTATCAGCAATACTGCCCCAACAAACCCCAACTCTTCGCCTATTATGGAAAAAATAAAATCCGACTCCGCAAACGGCAAAAAGGTATACTTTTGTCTGCTGTTAAACAACCCAACGCCAAACACACCTCCTCCTGAAAGCGCATAAAAAGATTGTATCAACTGAAAGCCTTCATCCCTCGAATTTTCCCAAGGGTTTATAAAAGCAAGTATTCTTTTTACCCTGTAAGGCTCGGCAAATATCAAAATTACAACCAAAACCAAAACAGGCACTGCAAGAGCAAGCAAATATTTTCCTTTAATGCCACCGCATATAAGCATAATCAATACAGAAAGTCCTACAAGCATTGTTATACTCATATTAGGCTCAAGCATAATAAGCACACAAATTATTGCGGTTGCAAGTAATGGGATAATAAGATTTCGTATCTTGTCAAGTTTATGGTCATGTATGTATCCACTCAAAAAAAACATCAACCCGAATTTTGAAAATTCAGACGGTTGCACGGTAAAAAATCCTAAGTTAAGCCATCTTCGAGCACCGTATTTTTCCACACCCAATACGGGAATAAAAATTATTGCAAGCAAAACAATCGAAACCACAAGTAAATACCACTTGATTTTTTTGTAAAACTCGGTATTTACTTTGGTTGCACAAACAAGAGCCACTATGCCGACTGCAAATGCTATCAACTGTTTTTTCACATAAAATAAACTATCTCCTGTTTCCTTTAAAGCGTTATAACTGCTTGCACTATATTGCATAACCAATCCAAAACAGCACAATATCATCACGCAAAATATTAGCTTGAAATTAATTTCTTTTGATTTTATCAATTTTTAAACCTCTTTATATATTCTTTAAAAAATTCTCCGCGTTCGCTGTAGCTTAAAAATCTGTCATAACTTGATGTAGCAGGCGAAAATAAAACATTTTCGCACTTGATTTTCGACGCTATTTCCAAAGCATCTTCCAAATTGTCTGCTTTTATTATTGTCCTTGAAAAGGATTTTTGAGATGCCGAACAAATTTTATCCCTATTTGCACCAAAACAAATAACTGTGTTTATTTTTATTGGCAATTCACTAAATAATTTTGTATAGTCGAGCCCTTTGTCATACCCACCGACAAGTAAAGTTGTTCTTCCCTCCATTGCTTTACATGCAGATATGGCGGAATGTATGTTTGTAGACTTGGAGTCATTATAGTATTTTACACCATCTATTACTTCTACCATTTGCAATCTATGTGCAGACAAATCAAAATTTTTAAGCGTACTTACAATAACATTGTTAGGTATATTCAAGATTTTGCAAGCAGTTATAACCGCAAGACAATTTGCTATATTATGTTCCCCTTTGATTTTTATATCTCGGCAATCGCAAATATACTCTGCCTTATCCCCGCAAAAATATATACTGTTGCCCTTTAAATAACTTCCTTTAACCTTATGTAACAATGAAAAATAATATACGTTACTTTCAATTTGCCCTGCAAAATTGCGAACTATACAGTCGTCATAATTTAAAATCGCATAATCGTTTTTATCTTGATTTTTAAATATGTCCGCTTTGCACTGTATGTAATTTTCCATAGTTTTGTGGTATTCCAAATGGTCTTCAGCCACATTTAAACACATTGCAATTTTAGGACAAAAAAGTTCCGTTGTGTTAAGTTGAAAGGAGCTTACTTCAAGCACTGCAACTTTATCCTCGGGCAAATTAGGAGCATTTTCCGCAAACGGAATGCCGATATTTCCGTAACTGTCCGCATTAATGCCCGTGTTTTTTAATATTTCGGTAATTAGTCTGGTACAAGTTGTTTTACCGTTAGTACCCGTGACAGCAATTATATCCCCTTTAAAATTCCTGTACCCAAGCTCCAATTCCCCTATTATGCCGATATGTCTTTTTCTTGCCTCCACTAACAATGGACTATTAATATCAACCGACGGACTTATTACAATCAATCCTACTTGCTTTAATGCATCTTCGATATTTATACCGCTCAAATCGGTTATACCATCAAAGCTCTCTCCTATATTATCTGTGTAAATTGCCACTTCACGCCCCAAACTTTGCAAGCATTTTACGGCACTTTTGCCGCTTACACCATATCCATATACCAATGTTAACATAGTTGCTCCTTAAAAAAATTAAAACAATTTTTAATACAAAATCATACTTACAATACCAATAAGTCCGCATACAATAGTAATTACTGTGTAGCATATTGTAATTTTTGTCTCGTGTACACCCTTATATTGATAGTGATGATGCAACGGAGTCATTAGCCAAACTCTTTTGCCTTTGGTAATTTTAAAATAAAGTACTTGAACTATAACGGAAACACAAGTAACTATAAGCATTAATCCCAATATAAAAATCAATAAAATTTGACCTGAAAAAGCAAATATACTTGCCATAAGTCCGCCGAGAGCAAGTGAACCTGTATCTCCCATAAATATCTTTGCAGGAAAACCGTTGTAACACAAAAACGCCATTAATCCGCCAAAAGTTACCGCTGCCAAGCCCGCAAGTCCGTATATTCTGTCTTGAGTCAAGTTATCTCCGCTATAAGCAAGTTTACTTGCAAAAATCATAAGCATAATTGCAAGACTAAAATAAATCACACTTGAAACGGAAGTAGCAAGACCGTCAAGTCCGTCAAGTAAATTTACCGCATTCGTAGTTGCGATATAAAGCAAAAATACCAACGGAATTATCCACCAACCTATATCAAAAGTTAAATCTGTAAACGGTATTACTACAGAGCGCGACAAAAAGCCGTTAAAATAACAAAATAAACTTAGTATAATTGCGATTCCCGCTTGAGCAATTATTTTTTGATATGCTTTAAGTCCCAAATTTTGATGATGTTTGATTTTTAAAAAATCATCCAAAAAACCGATTGCACCGTAAGCAATCATACCGAAAACAGCGACTACAACTTCCTTTGAATTCCAAAAAAACGCAAGTCCGCATACGGCAACAGCAAAAATAAATATCCAACCGCCCATTGTCGGCGTACCGGCTTTGCTTTTATGTTTATCCACATAACTTAATATCTGTTGACCGGCTTTCAGCTTTCGCATAAGCAGTAAAATAGGATATCCTACAACAAGCCCTACTGCCAAAGCCGAAATGCATGCTATAATTATTTTTATTTCCATTTTGTCCCCAACAACTCCTCTAAAGTAATTTTATCGTTATAGAAATATTTTTTGCCATTTTTTTCAAAATATTCCTCACTACCTTTTCCTGCCAGAATAATTGTATCAAAAGGCTCTGCAAGCGATATTGCTTTTTGTGTTGCAGCCTTCCTGTCCTCTATCAACCAAACGCATTTTTTATTTTGCACTCCGCATGCGATATCCTGCATTATATCAAGCGGATTTTCATTTCGCGGATTGTCAGACGTTATAATCACTTTGTTGGCATATTTTTCGGCAACAGCTCCCATTTTATGCCGTTTATCCTTATCTCTATCCCCACCGGCACCAAAAACAACTATCAAATTGCCAAAAGTGATTTTTCTGAACTCAGTCAAAATATTTTTAAGACCATCAGGTGTGTGAGCATAATCAATTACATAGTTCACATCCTTATATGTATAAACATTTGCCCTGCCGCTAAGAGGCTCAATTTCTTTGAGTGCCGTAATCAAATATTTAATCCTTACCCCAGCCAATTTACAAGCAACAATCGCAAACAAAATATTGTAAATATTGTATTTACCTATAAGTTTGCTGTCAAAAATAGTTGTTTCGCGAAACAAACTCACATTAAACCTTGTGCCCTCAGCAGAAATTTCGTAACTTTTTACTTTGATATCACAATCTTTTTCTATCCCCACGGTTATACTTGGCAGTGCCAATTTTTCCGCTAGTCTTTGACCGCTCCTGTCATCGACATTAATTAAGGAAATTTGCGAAAACCCGTCCATAAAAAATGAGTGTTTGGTCTTTTCCAAATTTTCCATATTGCCGAAAAAGTCCAAATGGTCTTGTGAAAGATTGGTATAAATGCCTATTTTATACTTTATTCCGCAAACTTTTTTAAAGTATATAGCATGGCTCGATACTTCCATTACCACAACTTTTACTCCGCAATTTGACATAACGCTTAAAATAAAGTGCAAATCCATAGGGTCGGGAGTAGTCATGTCTAAGTCAAATCGTTTTTTGCCAATCATATAGTATCCTGTGCCTATCAAACCGCACATTACGTTGTTTTTTGTAAGCAAACTCCAAATAAGATAGCTTGTAGTAGATTTTCCGTTTGTTCCTACTACGCCAATCATTCTCATACTATCGGCAGCCTTTCCGTAGTAGTTTTTGGCGATTAAGGCATACCCTTCACGAATATCTTTAATTTTAATAACCGCAATATTTTCGGGTATTTTTACGTATTTATCTACAACTATCAAAGAAGCACCTTTTTCTATTGCAAATTGCAAATTTTGCATACCTTTATCGTTGGTTTGCAAACAAATATAACAGTCTCCTGCATTTATATCTTGATGTTTATGTGTAACAGTTGCTATATCATCGATTTTAATTTCCGATAGCCATTCATATTCAATGCCGTCAAACAGTCTTTTTATATTCATACTCCGCCCCTTTAACTTGCTTATTTACCTTAACGATATATTTTATTATTGTAAGCCGCATTATATGCCAATAGAAAAGGCTTGTTCGATATTTATTTTATTATTTATTTTTTATAAAATATTTTATTGCCAAAGTTTAATTTTTTAGCTTTAAATTTAAAGTTCTTTTAAAGCTAATAATAAAAAGAATGACCTTGACATAAAATCAAAATCATTCTTTTAATTCATAAGTTATATCTATTTAAGCACCAATCCTTACAAGTGCAACAGTGTTGTATCTGACATCCGCTTTAGGTGCAGGTATTTGACCTATTACTTTGTCTCCCTCGCCCTCGACTTCATAAGGTATACCAAGATTTTTAAGCACTTTTATTGCTTCTTCCACACTCATATCCATCAAATTGGGCATTGGAGTAATTTTTCCTAACACTTTCAAGTCATTTTCACTATATTGAGGTTTGTAACCTTTATAATTTATTATATTTGCAAAAAGCTCTCCCACATAAGGTCCTGCAACCAAACTACCATAATACACATATCCTACAGGCTCGTCAACAGTCATTAAACACAAATAATCGTCATTACCATAGCTCATAAATCCTAAAAATGAGGAAACGTATTTGCCACGTGCAATCACACCGTTTTCGTATTTCTGTGCAGTACCTGTTTTTCCTCCGATTTTGTAACCTGGAATATAGGCGTATTTACCGCTACCGTTTTCCACAACTCCGTAAAGCATTTCTTTAACTTTATCCGAAGTCGACTTGCTTATTACTCGCCCTCCTACCATAGGAGTGTTTCCCTGCACAACGCCAAAGTTACTGTCGGTAATATTGTTTAAAATATAAGGTGTAATTTTATTTCCGCCATTAATACAGCTGCTAACTGCAGAACATAACCCGATAGGAGTAACCGCAACCGCTTGACCAAAGCCTATACGTGCTAAATCCACATTTTTTACAATGCTTTCATTTAGCATAATACCTTTGCCCTCGCCAACCAAATCAACACCTGTTTTTTCGTTTATACCGAACTTTCTCAAGTAGTTGTACATTGTTGTTGTACCTACTTTTGTCGCAATATCCATAAATACGCAGTTACAGCTATTGCAGACACCTTCTGCAAAAGTCTGTGAGCCGTGACCTATCGAACGCCAACATTTTATCCTTTTTCCGTCAACTATCCTTGAGCCATTGCAATAAAATCTGTGGCTGTCGGGATAAGTATTTTCTTCCAACCCTATTGCAGTTGTTAAAATTTTAAAAGTTGACCCCGGCTCATAAACGTTGGAAATCATACTGTTTTTAGCCATACTATACAGTGCATCCAAGTTATCCCTTGGTATATTGTTCAAATCAAATGTCGGAGCTTGTGCCATTGCTAAAATCTCGCCCGTTTTGGGATTCATTACTATACAGTTAGCACCTTTTGCACTAAAGTCTGTTACCGCATCTTTTACTATTTTTTCCGCAAAAGACTGAATATTAAAGTCAACAGTCAAGCTCACTGTCATACCGTCAATGCTAGGCAGATAACCTGTAATATTGTCAGGCAATTCTTTTCCTACCAGGTCCGTTTGTGTCAATATTTGTCCGTCAACACCCTTTAGATATTTATCATAATATTTTTCCACCCCAAATTGTCCCACTCCGTCCACATTTGTAAAGCCCAATATTTGCGACATAAAATCTCCATACGGGAAATATCTTACGCTTTCTTCTGCAAAATACACACCGTTAAAGTTTTGCGACGAAATTGCCATCATTTGCTCTTTTGACAACTTTTTTGCAACGGTAATTTCGGAAACGCCTTTTTTGTTTATTTTGTTGTAAATATAATCGTAATCCTTACCGATAGCACTAGCAATCGCTCCCGCAACAGCTTTTACATCTGTCATAGAGTTAGGTCTGACATACACAGTGTAAGCCGTTTTGGTATCGGCAACTACCACCCCGTTTCTGTCGGTAATATTTCCACGCGTTGCCTGCATTGGCAAATCACGCGTCCATTGAGAAATCGCCCTGTTTGTTATATTTTTACTAGCAATAATCTGCAAATAAGCTAGTCTTACGATAATTGCAGTAAAAACAAACGCAATTACCAAAAATACTGCAAGAAGTCTTTTGCCTAAATTGGAATTTGTAATTTTTGACATGATTTTACCTCTCATTCTATCAAGGTATTTTATTCGCAAATTTCAACGATTATTCCTGCTTGAAAATTGACGTAAAATATTTTAAGAATACAAAAAAAGCTCTGCCTTTATTTAAGACAGAGCTTTTTTTAATTCAGTAATAAATATATTTGATATGTTTTTCACACTTGCAATATTTTATTAAAGAAATCTAATGCCTCTTTTATTATTTGAACATTTTACTCAAACTGTTGCAAAAATCTTCAAACCAATTTGTTTGGTTATTATAAACATAGCCATCGCCTTTAGTCAAACCACTTTCACTTTCAGCATTTTTTGCAGTTTGGTTTGCAGCCTGTTCGCTTACAATTTCAGTTGCAGGCGGAACTACAGTTGCAGTTTGTGCACTGACTGCAGGAATTGCATTGATAAGTAACATAGCAACTATCAAAACTACCAAAGCAGCGTAAACGCCCACTAATATTTTACCTTTTGTGCTTATATTGATTTTTGATTTTGTTCTTTGTTTTTTTTGTGGCTTAATATCCGCTGTAATGTCAGACAACTCGATAGGTCTAAACACATTTTCGCTTGCAGCACACTCATATTGACTGTTATAAAAGTCAATATTTTCGTATCTTTGAGCATATCTTACTTCATTGCTCTCTCTATAATCATTAGGATAATTATCATAACCTCTGAAGGAATATTCAGGGCGATAATCTTCGTGTTGCATTGGTGCATACTCATTGGCTCTTTCTTGTCTTAAGTTTACATCATTTCTTTCTCTGGTACCTAACATACTCCCTCCTGCCACAAATCCAAAACGGATTAAGCTTTTGCTTGTTGTGATTTTTTTTATTTTCTAATGTTTCGACTTTGATTTATATTATTGCCTTACTGATTCGTCATATCAAATTTGGCTTTTGTTTTTATATTTTATTTTTTCCTATTGTTTTACTATTTATAAGTTTTACGCTATTTAGATTTTTTCGATTATTCTAAGTTTTGCACTTTGAGACCGTTTATTTTCCTCAAGTTCTTTTTCGCTAGGGATAATAGGCTTTCTTGTTATTAGATCTATTTCTCTTTTTTTATCACAATTACAAATAGGTTGATGCGGCGGACAAATACAATCGCAATATAAATATTGGAAAGCATTTTTTGCCATTCTATCCTCAAGCGAATGAAATGTAATCACACACATTCTACCTTTAGTATTCAATCTTCTTGCCATATTAATCAAGCTTTCGTACAAACCGTCCAGCTCCTCGTTAACTTCTATTCTTATCGCTTGAAACACCCTTTTGCAAGGATTTCCGCCTTTAAACCTAACGGCTGCAGGATAAGATTTTTCAATAATCTCCGCAAGCTGTCCTGTACTTTCAATAGGTCTTGCTTTTACGATATTGCTTGCGATTTTTTTTGAAAACTTTTCTTCCCCGTATTCAAAAAAGATTTTTACAAGTTCGCTTTCGCTATAATTATTGACAACTTCTTTTGCCGTAAGCGATTGCTCCCTGTTCATTCTCATATCAAGTTCCGCATCGCCCATATAACTAAAACCTCTGTTTCGGTTATCAAGTTGATAGGAACTTACACCCAAATCAAGCAATATTCCGTCGATTTTTTCAATACCCAAATCATCAAGTATTTGCGGCAAGTTTTTATAATCGTCATGTATAAATGTTACATTGTTAAATTGTTTTAACCTTTCTTTGGAAACCTCAATCGCATCCAAGTCTTTATCTATCGCAATTAATCTTCCTTTTTCATTTAATCTTTCCGCAATTTTGTACGAATGTCCTGCACCGCCTAAAGTACCATCCACATAAATTCCGTCAGGTTTGATGTTAAGACCTTCGATACACTCGTTTAACATAACCGAATAATGTTGAAATTCCATATCAAATACCATAATCACTCAAATCAAATTCTTCGTCATTATTGCTGTTTGCCTCATAAGCTTCCCAACGAGCTTTATCCCACAACATAATTCTATCGTTAAAACCTACAAAAACAATGTCTTTACTAATTCCTGCATGTGCTCTTAAGGTAGCATTTAATGTAAATCTTCCTTGACTATCCTCATCAATCGGATAAATGCTCGACATAAATACCATTAAATTTTTGTGCTTTGCTTTAGGAACTCCTAACGTCTTTATTTTCTCTCCGATAGTGTTGATTGTACTAGCAGGATAAATAACTAAACTTCCGTCTTCACCTTTTGCTATACTAGGTGCTTCTGCCCCTAATTCGGCTTTTAAACGTGCGGGTATTCTTACTCTGTATTTGTTATCTAGACTATGTTCGTATTTTCCGTAAAATAACATACATTTACCCTCCTGTTTAGTTACATTCATATTATAGCACCACTTTTGTCCATTTGCAACCACTTTTTATAAAAAAATTGAAATTTTTTAAAAAAAATATCTAATTTGCAATTTTAAGATATCAAAATCTGAAAAAATTGCTCTATTTTTATCAAAATATTGTAATTTTTTGTCATAAACACCTACAAATAAGACAAATTATATCTAAAAAAGTAAATTTCAGTATTTTTGCTAAAAGTGGTCACTAGTCCCTATTCTATCCACATTTCCACAAAGTTATCCACAATTTTATCCTATTTTGACAATATAAAACAAATATTTACTTGTCAAAATTCATAAAATGGTTAAACTGCCCAAAATGACAATAAAGCAATTAGAATTTTATAATATTACAACTAATTTAGTTATAAAAAAATTTCCCAAACAATGTTTATCGCTACTCTCATAAAACAAAAAATGGTAGTTCATTAATTTATTTTTATTACCGCTACTAAAATTTCAATCAAAAGCTAACAATATGAATTACGACTTTAAGGTAGCAACAACATTGATAATTTTATATTTTTTAAATTCGATTACCTAAACTCAAAAGTTTTTGCAGCAAAGCTTATAATATTTCTATATTAATTCAAACGCTATGCTTATTCTCATGTTATTGGTAATATATTTTTAATTAAATAAATAATCATTATTATGGCATTATAAAAATATTATAAATTAGGATATTTGATTTACTGCTTAAACAAATAAAAGCAAAATTGAATAATATACTTTTCTCAGTAACATAAGCAATTAGATGGTAAATTTGCGAGCGATTTTTTTGAAAAATAATAATCATTGGTTATATTTAAAAAATTGATTATTTTTCACAATTTGAGTAAAATTAGCTAGCTATTATTATAAAAAAGACACTATTTTAGAATTAAATTAATAAAATAATTACAAAATAAGTGCATTTTTATAATAATATGTCAATTTAATACACGTTTTGTGTTATTTGATAAATGCTAGATTTGTATAAAATGAAACACAATAATAATTTTATTAAACACAAAACATTTGCCTTATTATCACATTTATGGTAAAATTATGTTATGAAAGTATTTGCAATAAGTGATTTACATTTAAGTATAAACAACCCAAAGCCAATGGACATCTTTGGTGGTAATTGGGATAATTATTGGGATAAAATAAAAAAAAATTGGAGCGAAGTTGTATCCCCTGATGATGTTGTTTTAATTAGTGGAGATATATCTTGGGCACTAAAGTTGGAAGATGCTATCCCAGACTTACAAGAAATAGCTTCTCTTGCCGGCAAAAAAATTATTATCCGTGGAAATCACGATTATTGGTGGTCATCATATAGTAAAGTTAAAAATATTTTGCCAAGCAGTATTTTTGCAATTCAAAACAATGCGATTAAATTTGATGATTTTATCATTTGCGGCACAAGACTATGGACAATGCCAACTGCTAACAGCTCGGAACATGATAAAAAAATTTATGAACGTGAGCTTATTAGGTTAAAAATGACTTTAGACGAAGCAAAAAAATTATCTGAAGACAATTTACCTATAATATTAATGCTGCACTACCCACCTTTTAACGCTTTATGGCAAGACAATGAAATAACTTCTCTAATCAATCAATATGAAAATGTCAAACATGTTATTTACGGACATTTGCACGGGAAAGATTGCAGAGCCAAAGATATTGTAATAAAAAACAATACTCCATATCACTTGACTTCATGCGACCAAGTAAACAATACGCTGCAGCTAATTTACGATACAGATATAGCAGAATAATAAAAAAGCATACCTCAAAAAAGTTTTTTAATAAAGATTAAAGCAAGGATGATAATGTCCTTGCTTTTTTAGTATTGCTATGCTAATATGAAACTATTATAAATAGTATTTTAGCGGAGACAAATATGAAGGACAATATAGACTTACGCTTATTGGAAAAGCGTATAAAACTATTCAAAAATCTTACTGTTTTTTTTGCGATACTTACTCCATTGTCACTGCTCGGTGTAGGATTGAAATATCCGTATTCGTATTATTTTGTAGCATTATGCGGTTTGCTTTTAATAGTTACCATTACGTTCGCTGTTCTTATGCATAAAACAGAGAAACAAATTAAAAGAACCGCAGCGTTTTTAAAAGACGCGAGAGACAATATAGTAACCGCAAATAACACCATAATCGGATTTCTTAATGGTGCTTATGCAGCTTTGGACTACAAGATGAGCGGAGAGCTTGGTTTTGTTAATTTTACGCGGGAAGGCATTAAATTCTCGGCTGAAGGCAAATTTGCCACGCAAAAAGACTTCAAAGGCATTAAAGGCAATCATTTAGCTTTACAAATATACGGCACAAAAATGATATCTACACCCGAAGAATACAACGATGTACTTGATTACGAAAGCAATCTTTTTAAGTTGAATGTCGGCTATTTCGACGACGTTCCGTTCGCCGAAGAAAACGACTCGGGTTTGATTTTACCCGAAGAGGACTTAACCGCTAAGGGAATATTTTTTGCATCAAACAATGGCTATTGTTGCAACTTGGATACGGCGGAAAGTGACGAAATCGACTATGGAGAATTTATCATATTAGAACATACGGAATACAGCCTTACTATAAGCTTTAAATGTATGGTCAAGTACGGTGCCGCAGATGTGCTTTACGGTAAAGTAAAACTTATTCGCGACTCACAAGATTTTGACGAATAGTATGTAAGATAAATTTCAATTTATCTTTATAATCTTTTATAAATATAGCGTGCTATATTTCGCAAGCGAAGATAGTGAGCTATTTCTTTGTGGATAAAGAAATCCCTATACCAGATATCCTAAATCAATATACTCTTTTATTTAAATAATTGGATATTGCAATTATGCTAAAAATATGATATAATTTTTGTATGGAGCTTAAACAGATTAATGTAGATATTTACCAATATCCAAAGGAAATCGAGTATATTTTACACGGCTGCAATATATACGATAGTAGCAGTTCGCCCGATGCACAAGTAATTTTTGCCAACAAGGACAACGGCTATTTTATAAAAAAAGCAAATAAAAATTCACTTGAAAAAGAATTTTTAATGACGGAATATTATTATAAACTTGGGCTAACCTGCAAATATGTAAATTACATTTCCAATGATTACGACTATTTGATAACTGAAAAAATAAAAGGCAATGATTGCATAACCCCAAATATTTACAAAATCCCAAGAAATTATGCGATATCATTGCAGAAAAGCTTGCTTATTTGCACCAAATTGAGCCTAAAAACTGCCCTATCCCTAATCATACAGAAAATTATCTACAATTAGCATATTACAACTACAAAAACGGCACTTACAACAAAAGCCAATTTCCCAACAATTTTGGCTATAAAAATGAGCAAGACGCTTTAAATGTTATTTGTAAAAACAAACATTTGCTTAAATGCGACACTTTACTACATGGAGATTATTGTTTACCAAACATTATTTTAGATGATTGGAAATTTAGCGGTTTTATTGATTTAGGCAATGGCGGTGTCGGCGACAGGCATGTAGATATATTTTGGAGAATATGTACTTTATTTTACAATTTAAGACTTTTGATTATACAAAAAGATTTATGGAAGTTTACGGAAAAGACAAAATAGATACTGATACTCTCCGTCTTATAGCTGCGATTGAGGTTTTTGGATAACAAAAAAGACATTTAAAAAGCATACCATAAAATCGGTATGCTTTTTTTGTTAAATTTGTTATTATTAATCTTTATTATACTTATAGAATCCCTCTCCGGCAGATTTACCAAGTTTTCCTTTGTCGATATAGTCTTTTAGCATTGTTGCCATACCTTTGAAGTTATATGGTGCAAGGAAAGACGGAACTTTTAAATACATTTTTACAATATTGTAAGCAGTAGTAAGACCTACAGTATCCAAAATTTCAAATGGTCCTTTAGGTGCTCCCGTACCCAATTTCCAAGCTTTGTCAATGCTTTCCGGGTCAGAAATACCGTTTACGTACAAATCCATACCCGAAAACAACAATGGCACCAACATTGAATTTAATAAATATCCCGATTTTTCTTTTTTAACAGGCAAAGCGACCATACGAATATCACTAGCAAATTTCATAATCAAATCAAAATACTTGCTTTCTGTTTTAGGTTGCGACATTATTTCCGCAGTATTGTTTTTCCATATAGAGTTTGCAAAGTGCAAAGATAAATATTTTTCCGCTTTTCCGGTAAATTTTGCAAATTTTGACGGCAATAGCGTGGAAGAATTTGTAACCAAAACAGTTTTTTCAGGCATTAACGGAGCTAATTTTTTGTAAAATTCGATTTTTTGTTCAACATCTTCTGCCATTGATTCAATGACCAAATCACTGTCTGCAACTGCTTTTTTCATATCAAGTTCAAGTTTAATGCCGTTATATGCACTCTCAACTTGAGTCAAGCATTTATCCTTGTCAAAAGTTTCAAAATCGGCAATACCATTAGCCCAATTTTGAGGTGTTTGTCCCTCTTTAGTTGCCATTAAATTGATAGTATCGATATAAACCTTTTTTAAATTATCCAATTTCGGTTGCGTTCTGCCAATACTAGCCTCACTCCTTAGCCATATTGTTACATTAAAACCGCAATAGGCAGCTTGAAAAGCAATTTGACTGCCCAATACACCTCCACCGGCTACTACAACATTTTTGATATCCACTGTTATCCCCCTTAAAATAAAATTTTATGTTATAATTATATCATTAAACGCCATATCTGTCAATACGAAAAATTGTTACGTTTGCAATTTGCAGATACTTTTTGTAAATAATTGTAGTAAAAGGACATGAAACATTATATAAAATAAAAATGGTGTGCTTGGAGAGACTCGAACTCTCAACGAGGGCGTCGGAGGCCCTTGTTTTATCCTGTTAGACTACAAACACACAATAATACTTTTTCATTATAATATAACTTTAAAATTATGTCAATATTAAGCTATTAACATTTTTAATTTACAAAACGCTTTAGCATGCTATTAATTTGTCAAACATCTTATAATGAGGGAATTTTTGACAAATTACTATAAAAAATTGTTATTTAACATCATTTAAAATAACTGTAAAAAAAAGCAGTTTTAACTTGCTTTCTTTTACTATTAAATTATTAAGTTATGTATAAAAGATTATTACTTTTTATTTAAATTGATTTGCTAAATGTACCGTCGGCAAGCAAGTTGATTTTTGTTACACGTCCCTCAAATCGCTCACGATTATAAAATCTCGATTATTTGCCAAGCCTACAACAGCTTTGCTCAAAATCGGACTACCGATATTAAATTCTCCAAATATTACACCTGTAGTCTTATCTACAACATAAAGTATTCCGTCCATGCCGCCAAAATATAATTTGTCATCTTTTACAACCACACTTGCCTCTACGCCTTTAGAGCCTTTTCCGCTGTAAGCTGATGCGTAAATCATATTATCGCCTGTTTGACACTCCCACATTACTTTCAAACTATCCATATTTACGGCAACTAAACCGTTTTTATTTGTCCCAACATAAGCTATATTGCCATCTAAATAAGGCGTTGCCCCTACATTGAAATTGTAACAATCTTTATCACTGCCTTGCAAATACATTTTCTTTTCCTGTACGATAGTACCTTTTTTGGTCTCATACTTTAAAACTCTATCCGAATCGAAAGCATAAATATAACCGTTGTAACTCAACACACTTGGTGCTGTATTTACTCTAACTTCACTCTCCCAAACTTTCTTTCCTGTATTTTTATCAAGTGCATAGTGATGACGCCAATTATCCCCGATAATAAGTTGGTCGCCTACAATTTGCATTTTATAAGGAGATGGTTCGCCTGTACCATAGTTTTTTTTCCAAATTTGTTCGCCTGTCTTTATATTAAAGCAATAAACAAATCTCGAATTACCGCAATAAACTTTATCCCCCTCGCCCGTTATACCACTCATAGAATAGCGATAAGTGATAAGCTGCATATCTTTTTTCCAAATTTGTTTGCCATTATCGGCATCCAAACCATAAACTACACCCGATGAGTCTTGAACAACAACTACACCATCATTGATATAAAAATTGTTTTTAACCGAAGTTTCCACTTGCATTTCCCAAATTTTAGAACCATCATTCACATTTAAACAAGCAAAAACAGGTTTTCTAGGATAATCGTTATCCATCATACCAACATAAATTCTATCTCCAACCAAAACAGGGTCGGTATATAAATTTCTGCCAGAAAGTTTTACTTGCCACTCGTAACCACTCTCAGTGTTTTGCGGCTTATAGTCAGTATAGCTCATATATGTACTATCTATAGCGTTGTTTGCAATATTTACAATACGTACGCCACCAATAGAGCCGTCAATACCTCCTACAAGCGGAGTTGTGGAAATATTTAAAATTCCGTCATAATTATTTACAAAATTATAGTGCAAATGCCCATTTATCCAAGCAATTACCCCCTCTTTTTTAAGTTCTATTTTGTTTAAGCCCGATTTTAAAACCATACCTGTTTCGTCACAGCAAACATCGTGATTAAAAATTACTACCTTTTTATTATCCGCAACATTTTCCAAATCGTTTTTCATCCATGCTACAACATCGCCAAAATTATATTTTGCAGGATAATCCCCGTAAGCCAATGAAGATACGATATAGTGAACATTACCAACATCAAACGAATAGTTTACAGGTCCGTAAGTATCTTCGAATAATTGTTCGCTGTACTTACCGTATTTAACAAAATCGTGATTTCCTATAGTATAACGTACAGGTACACCCATATTTTCGCTGTTCATATCTTGGATATGTTGTTTTAATCCTGCTTCATAACAAATATCTCCCGTATGGATTATAAATGCAGGGTCACTTTCCTCCACCTGTGTTTTCAAATGATTAAACCAATCGCCAACACCTTTTTCATTTATTTCAGTATCGGTAACTTGCATAAATGTATGATTTGCTTGGTCTTTATCCAACTTTTCCAATGTAAAAGTATAATTTTTATTCCTTTCGATTTCTTGATAATACTCCTCTGTCCAATATCCGGACGGAATTGTAACTGTTACAAACCTTGCCTTATGCCAACCGCCAAGTTTAAATTTTCCGTTTTCATCTGTTTTTACAACATTTCTGCCATCAGTAACACTGACATTTGCAATAGGCGTATTGTTACCTACTCCCAACACAACACCTTCAACCGGAATAGTCGCCACGCCAAAATAAATGCCTGTAGCTACTCCGCCCAAAACCGCCATACCGGCAATAACTATCAATACTATTAAAGCAATCTTTTTTTGTTTACTGCTTAAAGTCATAATGTCCTCAATTTGCTATATTTAATTTATTATAACATAGAAACTTTTAAAAGTAAATAGCAAAAAATAATTTGACAATACCAAGATTTTTGGCATATCTTATATATAAGTAATTCATTAAACTATGTAGTTTATTATTTTTTTATAATAAAAAAACGGTCTTTCACCGTTTTTTTGATTTTTATTTGTTTTTGATTTTTATTATTTCTACATTGTTTATTGCATCGTCAATCAATTCTTGCAAGCCGACAATTTTATTATATTCAGCCTCTGCTACCGAAAGTTTAGGTTTTATAATCGGATTTTTAGGCAAAAATATTGTGCAGCAATCTTCATAAGGCAAAATACTTGTTTCAAATGTTTCGATTTCCTTGGATATTTTAATAATTTCCGTTTTATCCATATCGATAAGCGGTCTTAAAACAGGCAGACTTTTTACCCTACTATTAGTTACAGTAATGCTTTCCAACGTTTGCGAAGCAACTTGTCCCAAGCTTTCACCTGTTATCAACGCACCGCAATTTTGTTTTATTGCTATTCTTTCGGAAATTTCCACCATAATCATACGCATTACGGTTATCATAAAATCTTCGCGGCAATATTGATGAATAGCCTGCTGAATTTTAGTAAAAGGCACCACAAATAAAGGGAAATGTCCGCAATAATTACTGATAATTCCGCCAAGTTCCACAACTTTTTCCTTTGCTTGAATGCTTGTAAAAGGATAGCTGTGAAAATGTATGGCATTAATTTGCATACCGCGTTTTGCCATACGGAATCCTGCAACAGGACTATCAATACCACCGCTCAAAAGCAACAAACCTTTACCGCTTGAGCCGACAGGCATACCCTCATAACATTTGATATTTTCGTAATAAATATATGAAGTTTTGTTTTCCCTTATATCCACATTTATATTTAGCTCGGGATTATGTAAATCAACAGACATTTGAGGTTTTAGTTGCAAAATATCTCCGCCAATCTGCCCCGCAATTTCCGTACTAGTAAGATTAATTGTTTTATCAGCTCTTTTAACAGTAACCCTAAAAGTCTTGGCATAAGGTAAATCGTCGCAAATTATATTTGCAACTTTGCTAATATCCGTAGGCATTTTTACGGCAGGACTTACCGAGTGTATACCGAATACCTTTTTTAGCGTTTCGATTATACTATCCTCTATATCCGCATTATATCCCGCAACATAAAATCTATTATGTGATTTTTCAATAATGCAGTCATAAATACTTAAAGCGTTTTTTATATTTTTTTCTAGCAAATTTTCAAAAAACTTTTTATTTTTACCCTTTAAAAATATTTCGCCGAATCTAATTATTATTACTTTTTCCATGATTTCTCCTTTTTACGCATTAGTTACCTGACATAACACTTTCCAAATAGCTATAACAACTTGCAAATTCTTTTACAAACTCTTCTGCATCTTCCATTGTAGTACTATTATCTATGCTTATACGCAACATACCATCAAAATACTCTTTGGATAGTCCTAGTGCAAGAGGCACTCTTGTATGTGCCTTTTGTGCCGAGCAGGCAGAGCCTGTACCGATTATTATCCCCTTATCCTCCAGCAAATGCACCAATACTTCGCCTCTTGTATTTTTGATTGCAAAGGATAGAATGTTTGACAAACTTCTTTCAAAATTTGTATTTAAAATCATATTAGGCACGATTTTTTGCAGATTTTCGGCTATATATGAGATAATTTGTTTATTTTTATCTATATTCAAATTCCTGTAAGTTTTATTTAAAGCGTAAGCAGTGGAAATAATACCGCTTACATTTTCCGTAGCGGAACGCAATCCGTGTTCCTGTCCGCCACCTAAAATCAAAGGATTGATTTGAACGCATTTTTTAAGGTACAATCCCCCCACACCTTTCATACCATGGAATTTATGTGCAGAAAAAGTATACATATCCACACCCAATCTTGTTAAATTGATAGGTATTTTGCCCACGGCTTGCACACCATCACTGTGAAAAAGTGCTCTTGGTGCAGCTTGTCTTGTAAGTTTTACCAATCTTTCGATGTCGTTGATTGCTCCTGTTTCGTTGCAAGCGTGCATTACAGAAACCAAAGCTACATTGTCCGTAAGTTTGGATATAAAATCGTCCTCATCCACTATACCATATTTATCAACAGTTACAAACTCTACAAGTACGCCTTGTGCTTGCAACTTTTTTACCGATTGATAAATTGCGCTGTGTTCGATATCCGAAACCAAAATTTTGCAGTCTTTAAACCTTTTAACGCCGAAAACCGCCATATTGTCTGCTTCTGTACCACTTGCAGTAAAAATAATATTACCGCTGCCATGCAAAATATCGATTATTTTTTGCTTTGCTCTTTTCATGTCTTTGGTTACGTCCAAAGATTTTGTGTACAAAGCCGACGGATTGTAAAAATTATCCACTGCGTATTCTTTAATTATATCTATTATTTCCGGATACATTGCCGTAGTAGCAGAATTGTCTAAATAAATCATATTTCCTTACCTTCCAAAATACTTGCATAGATATATTTATCAAGATTGCAAAGTACCTTTACATTTTTTCCTTCGATTAAATACCGACCGTCTTCCTTTACAAACAAATCAATGCAATTTGCCGCAAAAGTATCACTTAAATTGTTATATTCATATACTTTCAAATTATTCAACTCTTCCGAAAGCACAACCTGTGTTTTATTAGGATATATTTTTGATATTATAAGCTTACCGCCTTGCAATTTACATTCTATATCGTAAATCAAGGTTAAAGCAACTAATCTAAATACTATACTAAAAGTCAAACCTACAAAAAATGTTAGCAAATAAATATAGCTTCCAAGTATCGCCAAAATCAATCCGAATACTAATGCAATATCACAAACTAAACCTGCAATAAGCAAAACGATTTTGAGCAGATGTCTGCTTTTTGAAGTTTTTGTAAAAACCAATCTGTAAAACATTATTTTAACTCGGCGATAGTTACGCCCCATTCTCCTTCGCCGTATTGTCCAAGCCTGAATGTTGCAATATTAGGATGCGTTTTAAAATAATCGTGAATTGCAGTTCTCAATGCTCCGCTGCCTTTTCCATGCACAATCCTTACCTCGTGCATGCCTTTCAAAATCGCACTATCAAGATATTTTTCCACTATTTGCAAGGCTTCGTCAACTCGTTTGCCAATTACATTACACTCAAGAGGTAACTGCGTATTATTTATAGGTTTGTTAATTACAATATTTTTGCTTGTATCGTTTTGTTTTTGTACTTTTGCAATGATTTTTTTTACTTTCCCGTACTTCACACTTGTTGTCATAAGTCCGATTTTTACAGTATACTCAGCCTTACGTTTATCGTCGGCTACAACGATTGCAGTTTTATCAAGAGAAGTTATATAAACGCTATCCCCTATTTTTATAGGTGAATTGTCGTATTCTTGAATTTTCTCGTTATTTTCCTCATCATAAGAAAGCTTGTTCAACCTACTGTTAAGCTTGCGTGCTTCAAACAATCCTTGTTCTGTTGGATTTTGAGCAATTTTTTTAATTTGTTCCAAAGCTTCTTCCGCCTCGTCCAAATAGTCTTGCAAAATTCGCTTTGCTTCCTTTCGCATTGTATCGTTTAGCTTTTTCCTTTCGCTTTCCACGATTTCTCTGCCTTGACGAGCCAAGTTATGTTCTTTTACGATTTCCATTTTAAGCCGTTCAATCTCCGCCTTTTCGGCATTTGCTTGACGTCTTGCCCTTTCCGCAGATAAAATGATTGCATCAAACTGAACTTTATCTTCACTAAGCAGCGATTTTGCCCTTGCCACAATATTTTTATCTAGCCCTAACCTTTGAGCAATTTGTATAGCGTTAGAGCTACCTGTGCCCCCTAGCAACAACTTGTATGTCGGTGCAAAAGTAACCGGGTCAAAGTCCATTGATGCACATTCCACAATATCGTGAGTCAAAGCATATTCTTTCATTTGTTGATAGTGCGTTGTAATTACGGAAGTAGCACCCGATTGCACCAATTTTTCCGTAACTGCCAAAGCAAGACTCGCACCCTCTATCGGGTCAGTACCTGCACCAAGCTCATCTATCAAAACCAAAGTATTGCTATCGGCATTGTTAGTTATATCTACTATATTTACCAAATGCGAACTGAAAGTCGAAAGGCTTTGTTCAATACTCTGTTCATCTCCGATATCCGAAAAAATTTGATTGTAAATTGCAATTTTACTGCCATATTCGCAAGGCGGAAAAATGCCGCACATTGCCATTATCGAAAATAAACCTATCAATTTAAGGGTAACTGTTTTACCGCCCGTATTAGGACCTGTTACCATAAACACCTTTTTACCTTGCTCTATTGCAAGAGTTATAGGCACTACTTTATCCTTATCGATAAGCGGGTGTCGTCCGTTTTTGATAACGATGATGCCGTCATTATTTATCACAGGTCTTTCTGCTTTTAAGCTATGTGCATAAAGTGCTTTTGCAAAAATGACATCTAAGTCAGTCAAAACGTTAAAGTTTTGCCTTATATTGTCCGCTTCCCCGCCTACTCGTATGGTAAATGCTTTTAAAATTCGCTCGATTTCCAAACTTTCGCTTATCCGCAATGTAGCGATTTCGTTATTTAACTGCACTATTTGAAATGGCTCTACAAAAACTGCTTTACCGCTTGAGGATTGGTCATGAATAAGTCCTTGAATATTGTTTTTAAATTCGCTTTTAACGGGAATTACAAACCTATTATTTCTTATTGTAACTATGCTGTCCTGCAAATATTTACTGTAAGTTGGGCTTGTCACAAACATATTAAGCTTATTTTTTATGGTTATATTAAGCTTTGTAATCGCATCCCTAATCCTTTTCAGTTCAGCCGATGCATTATCCGCCATCTCATTTTCGCCCAAAATTGATTTATAAATGTCGTTTTCAAGCAAAATATCCGCAAAAAGCATATTTGCATAGTCTTTTATCAATTCGATTTCCGTGCTATTTATCTTTCCTATACTTTCAGCTGCCAATCGCGATATCTTCATTACACGTGCGACTTTTAAAAGTTCTGACATTGTAAGAGTAATGTTTTTGTCTGCTTTGTCTATTACTTCCTTTATATCGTCAAACGAAAAATCGGGGCTTTCGGCATATTCGTACAAAATTTTATCCGCTTGATTAACCTCGTCAAGCAGATTATTTACAGCACTTAATCCCTCTGCGGGCATCATTGACAAAATGCTTTTTTTGCCACTTTGAGATACCGCAAAGTCTTTTAAAATTTCTCTGATTTTATTAAATTCCAAAGAATAAATGGTTTTTTCGGAAATCATTTTTCAATCCTTTTTAAAAACGTTATTTACGTCTATTTGACACCTCTAAAATAATGTCCCTTAGTTAATTTTATACTATTACTTAAAATAAAGCAAGAACTATTTAAATAATTATTTGCAATTTGGGTTGAATTTTCAAATTCGGACACATCTATACATGCAAAATGCTCATTTCCCAATTTATCTTTTGTGATAAAATGACAATTACTATTTAGCATTTCAAAATAGCAGTTTATGATTTTTACTCTTTTTACTTTATATTCTCCATACTTGTCAGACAAATAATAAGGCTTATACTTACAACTGTCGCATTTACAATTTGTAAAATGCTGTACAGGACAATGACAAAAATACATAACAGGTAAATAGCCCAAAGTAAAAACAGCACAAGGCATACCTATATCCTCAATTTCGTTTTTGGAAAGTTCGCTGCTTGCAACAAATGATTTAAGCCCCAAAAGTTTAACGCTTTCACTGTTATACAAATTGAGTCCCATACCGCCTATAACATTTCTGCCTTGACTTACGGCAATATAATAGTGATATAAACTATCTGCATAAACCCCGACATTTTTAGGCAAGTTTTCCATAAATTTTAGTATTACATTCACATCTGCTGTCATTGCTATTTTTGGTAGCTTAATATATAAATTATTATGATTTTTAGCATAATTTAGAATACTTTTATCAAAATTATTATAATTTAATACTATTTTTGTACTACTTTTACAATTTAAGCTGTCAAAATCTATTTTATCCGCAATTATAATATCGCTGTTTTCGATTGAGGAAATTTGATATTTTTTACCAAAATCCAAGCTATTGTTATGACTTGATTTTGTATTGTAAAAGCTGTTTAATCGGATAATTTTTTTCCTTAAAAATTCTACAAAATTTCGTCTAATATTATTAATAACGCTTTTTGGTATAAACAAATTATCTTGAATATTAATACCTATTTTTGCAAATTCAAATGGTGTATTACCCGTTTTTTCCAAACTGTTTTTTATATCTGATACAGCAGTCGGATTATTTATCGCACTATCAAAATTGCATTTTTCGCTATATTCTATTTTATGGTTTTTGTAAATTGCAGCAATTTCAACATTATCGCAAGTTATACTGCACTCCACTTCAACTGTAATTTTTGGCATATCGTTTACCGAATATTTGTTGCTTAAATCGCTATCGTAAGTTATATGAACTGAATCCCCCCTGCCAAACGGATATTTAGAATATAATTTATAATGTTTGTCCTTACTTTCAATTATTGAAATTTCAAAACCGCCCACCTCGCAGTCATTGCGCATAATTTTAACGCCGTCTCCGTTTTTCAAATTAAAATCGCTTTTTATTTCTATTTTAAAGTAATCTTTAGTTTTTACACAATTTAAAACTTCTCCTATTTTTTCCCCGATATGATTTTGAGACTTTGTATACAAAATTTTGTCTTTTGACGTAAAAGCATAACCTTTACTAAAGCCTCCGCGATTAAAAGCGCGTTTCATTTCGCAAATATCTCCGTTTGTTACCATTCCGCTCTCAATAGCTTTTTTATATTTTGCCGTTACCAAACCTACATATTCGGCAGATTTTAATCTACCTTCGATTTTAAAACTATCTACACCGGCATAAATTAAATCTTGCAAATTTTCTATCAAACATTGGTCTTTGGGGGATATTAAATACCCTTTGCTACCTGTCAAAGTCTCATTATACTCTTTCCTACACGGTTGCAAACACAAACCGCGATTTCCGCTGTTACCGCCGGATATGCTTGACAGCAAACAACTACCCGAAAACGATACACACATTGCGCCATGAACAAAATATTCAATTTCCAAATTGGTATGCTGTTTTATCGATTTAATATCCTCAATTTTACACTCACGCGACAAAACGACTCTGGAAAAACCTAATTCCTCAAGCAATTTTGCACCCAAGTAATTGTGAACCCCCATTTGCGTGCTTGCATGCAGACTTACAGACGGACATAATTTTGCGGCTTTTGGCACTACTGCCAAATCAGCTACGATAATCGCATCGACTTTTGCATTTTCACAGGCAATTAAAATCTCGTCCAAAATTGGCAATTCTTTTTCCTTTATCAAGGTATTGACGGTCACATAAACTTTAGTGGAATATAAATGACAAAATTCCACCCATTCCTTTAAGTTTTGAGTGGAAAAATTGTCGGCTTTTAGCCTCGCATTAAATTGTTCTACCCCCAGATATACAGCATCAGCGCGGTTTGCTACCGCACTTTTTAATGCCGCTATATTACCTGCCGGGGATAAAATTTCTACCATATTACCTCAACTTTGCATTAAGTTCGCTATCTAGCATTTTGATGATTTTATTCATTTTGCCGTTAATTTCTTCATCGGTCAAAGTTTTTTCGTAATTTGTGAACTCAAATTTAACGGCAACCGATTTGTAGCCTTTATCAATACCTTTACCTCTGTAAATATCAAATATATTTACATTAGTCAACATTTTGCCTGCATATTTTGCACAAACATTAATGATTTGTTCGGCAGTAACACTCTCTTCTACTACAACAGCAAGGTCTCTTTCTACGCTTGGATATTTTGATATTGCTTTAAATTCATAGCTATTGTCATACAAGCTATTTAGCAAATCTATATCAATTTCTGCAACATAAATTTTTGTTTTCACATCGTATTTTGCAGCAATATTAGGTCTTACTTCGCCAAATACACCGACAATTTTACCGTCTACAACTATATTTGCACTTATTCCTGGATGCAAATAACTGCAATTTGGACGTGTATAGCTTGCTTTTACACCGAAATAAGCTATTGTATTTTCCACTATACCTTTGATTGTGTAAAAATCTTCCGCCTCGCCATAAACGCCAAGTGCCAATTTTTGCGTTTCGATTGGTTGCTCAACCATTGGTAGTTGCTTTGGCATATATGTGTTAGCGAACTCGAAAAATCTTGCGGATTTATTACCTCTTGTAATGTTTTTTGCAATTATTTCTATCATACTATGCATTAGCGTTGTACGCATAATCGAAACATCTTCGCCAAGCGGATTTAAAAGTTTTACTATATCTCTTAGCTTACTCTCTTTTTCCACCTCCAACAAATCGAACATTTTTGGTGTAGTAAACGAATATGAATAAGTTTCATTCATACCTTCTCCAACAAGCAAATTTTTAAGATTATCGATATTTTGCTGAGCAACTGTTTTTCCACCGATAGTTTGCGCGCCGCTATCCATTAATGTGCAATTAATATGGTCATAGCCGTACAATCTTATTATTTCTTCCGCCAAATCATTTGCATTTTCAATATCGTCGCGATAAAGTGGTACGGTACAAATCAAATTGCCTTTTTCGATTTTTGTTTTAATTTGCAAAGAGTTTAAAATACGTACCATATCATTTTCAGGTACTTGTATACCCAAAATTTGATTGATTTTAACGGCAGGACATGTTATTGTTTTAGGTATCAAACTTTCCTTACACTCATCAATTATTCCATTGCAAATTTCGCCGCTTTGCGTTTCATAAATAAGTTGCAAAGCCCTTTTCATACCGATTTCTTGCGATGCTAAGTCAATACCTCTTTCATATCTGGTTGAAGAATCTGAGCGAACATTAAGTTTACGGCTTGTACGCCTTACACTTTCACGCACAAATTTTGCCGACTCAAAAATGATATCCTTAGTATTTTCGTTTATACCGCTGAACATACCACCCATAATACCTGCAATTACGCTAGGCTTTTCGCTATCTGCAATTACAAGCATATCTTTTTCAAGCTTATAGTTTTCGCCATTTAAAAGCTTAATTTGCTCACCGTCTTTTGCGTTTCTAACAATAATCGTACCGTTTGCAACATTATTCAAATCAAATGCATGCATAGGTTGTCCGATTTCCATAAGCACATAGTTTGTAATATCAACTATGTTATTAATTGGACGAAGTCCCACAGCTTTCAATCTTTTTTGCATATACTTAGGAGATTGTTTGATTACGACATTTTTTACCATTGATAGCATATATCTTGGGCAAAGTTCGTTATTTTCCACCTTAACTTTTGCAGTGTTTTTCAATTTTGAAACTTCATATTTAAAAGTAGGCATTTTTAAAGGAACATTTAAAACAGTTGCAACTTCTCTTGCAATACCAAACACGCTGTTGCAATCAGGTCTATTTGCGGTAACACCGATATCCAAAATTATATCATTTGTACCTATAACATCATTTATATCAGTACCAAGCGGATAATCTTCGTTTAAAATCATTATTCCATAAACGCCTGCGCCTTTGTAGTCTTCCTCGGTTACTTTAAGTTCCTCGCCTGAGCACAACATTCCGTTACTTGCTACGCCACGCAACTTACCTTTTTTAATGTGCATACCGCATGGCAAATCACTGCCATCTAAAGCCGCAGGCACCAAATCGCCCACTTTAACATTTGTAGCACCTGTAACAATTTGTACAATTTCGCTACCTATGTTAATTTGACAAATTTGTAACTTGTCCGCATCAGGATGAGGCTCCAATTTTTCAATCCTACCAACAACACATTTTTTACAATTATCAGCTTGTTTGATAACTTCTTCAACTTCAAAACCGATGCTTACAAGTTTTGCGCACAACTCGTCGATTGTACAATTTATATCTACATAGTCTTTTAACCAATCTACTGAAATTAACATATCATATCTCCTTAATTAAACTGCTTTAAAAATCTAATATCGTTATCAAACAATATTCTCATATCAGGTATACCGTATTTTATCATTGTAATACGCTCAATACCCAAACCAAAAGCAAAACCGCTGTAAATATTACTGTCTATGCCGCAGTTTTCCAAAACTTTAGGGTTTACTATTCCTGCACCTAAAATTTCTATCCAACCTGTACCCTTACAAATTCTGCAACCTTTGCCGCCGCACATCGCACAAGTTACGTCAACTTCTACGCTAGGCTCTGTGAATGGGAAGAAAGATGGTCTTAGTCTAGTCTTGGTATTTTCGTTAAACAATGCCTTTGCAAATGTCTCCAAAATACCTTTTAAATCACACAAAGTTATACCTTTATCCACAACCAACCCCTCTATTTGTTGGAACATAGGGCTATGAGTTGCATCGTCATCAGGTCTGTAAACTTTGCCCGGATTAACTATACGGATAGGCGGTTGTTGACTAATCATGGTTCTTGCTTGCATAGGCGAAGTATGAGTCCTTAGCAACAGCTCGTCATTAATGTAAAAAGTATCTTGCATTTCGCGTGCAGGATGGTCTTTTGGTATATTAAGTGTTTGAAAGTTAAAGAAATCCGTCTCAACTTCGGGACCTTGTTTAACTTGAAAGCCCATTTGAGTAAAAATACCTAAAATTTCGTTTATAACAATCGAACAAGGATGCAATCCGCCTTTAGGGTTACGTTTGCTACTTAATGTAATGTCTACACTTTCACTATTTAGTTTTTGTTCGATACTTTTAGCAGTAAGCTCAGCTATCCTTGATTCTATACGGTTTGTGATTTCGTCACGAGCTTGATTTACAAACTTACCTATAACAGGTTTCAATTCGGGAGCAACATCTTTCATACCCCTTAATACATTTGTAAGTTCTCCGTTTTTACCCAAAAATTGCACTCTTATTTGTTGAATTTTTTCTAAATTTTCCAAATTTTCACTGTCATCGATAAGTGCAAGTGCTTTTTGCAAAATTTCTTTGATTTTTCCTTCCATATTTACTCCTTTTTTACTAAAAGTTGCTTAATTTCCTAAATTATTTTTATTATCGTCATTTATTAAATTATTGTTATCTAAAAATATTAAAATTTATTTTTCAGTCATTTTTATTTTGGTTTATTACCTCTATAAAATTACCTATTTAAAATTATCAATTTAATAAAATGATAAATTATTAATGTTGACTATCTTATTGCACTCAAAAATAACAACGCCCCAATACTTTCGTATTAGGGCGAATAAATCACGGTACCACCTAACTTCACACAACTAAAAAACAATAAATTAGCAAATATTTTGCCAATGCTGTAAATTGTGCCTTAATCAGATTTAACGCAGTCCTACGGCTTTTGTTACTAAGTTTCCAATTCCCAAAAGCAACTCGTGAGTGAATTCGCAAAACATAGTGGTATCGGCTCTCACCAAATCGCCTTTTCTCTTTTACCCTATTGTAGTGCTACTTGTCTCAGTCATCGTTATTAGGTTTATTTTAACATTTAAAAATTTAAAAGTCAAGTTATAAATAATTATTTATATATTTTTATTTAAATCTCAATTTGGCGATAAATGCAATTTACCATACGAGCTTGAGCCGTTAAAATAAAATTGAGGGACTTCGCCAACAATGATATTTTCACATACTAAAATAGCTGTAGAAATATTTACGGGTACGCTCGATATAGGTAGTACCAAGGAGATTGTAGTTTTAATATTTACGTAAATACTATGCCTTGTTTGATTGATTCCCACTTGTTCGAAAAAAGATGTAAAATCACACTGAACGCTACCTATAGGCAACAATGCAATGTTTACGGGTGGTCCTAAATCGGAAAGCATTACCGACCCCGTAAAAGCACCCAATGGTATTTGTACCGATTGGTGTTCTATCTTTTCAATATTAGATTGACATAAGTTTGCCAAATCACGTGTTAATCTGTTAATTTTTATCGTGTTTGCTTGTACAAATTGAATTTTGTCGTTAGAGTCCTTTTGTATTATAACAAAATCGTCATAAGTCATTTCGCTGTCAATTACCATGTGTGCGGCGTTGTTTATTGCATTGACTGCCATGACTTTTACACTTGCCTCGCTCATGGTAAGTATTGCCGGCATGATATTGCCCCTTACATACGCAAGAAGACAAACCACAAGCAGCACTATAACAACAATTATTATAAGAAATTTTACAAGAAAATATCGTCTCTTTTTAAATAACTTGCCTATTTTACTCATTGTATTAATATATGCGACCATTTACATTTTTGTGATATTTTTGCACATTTTTAATAGTTCCACATAAAATAGATAAAAATAATAAATTCTACGTTAACAAGTAAAATTCAACCCTAATTTTCCACAAGATAAAGAAAAACAGCCGTAAATAGTATAATTTAGGCTGTTTTTTATAAATTTTATACGCTTTAAAAAATTTTTATCACATTCGTTTTGTTTTTGATTTCGAGACGACTGAAAAAATAAAGCCAAAAACTATTGCAGCAGTAAGTCCACCTGCAGCCTTTTGCATACCGCCCACAACCGCAGGTATAATACCGTATTTTGCACCTTCTATCGCACCTTTTGCTAGGTTTGCCCCAAAGCCTACAATCGGCACGGTTATACCCGAACTTCCAAATTCTTTTATATATCTAAAAGCTCCAACAGCTTCCAAAACGACACCTAAAGTTAAAAACAATACCAATATTCTAGCACTTGTCATTTTAGTTTTATTTATCAATATTTGTCCGATAAAACAAACCAAACCGCCTACCACAAAAACTTGTAAATACCTTAAAAAAATTTCCATATTCACCTCATATTTCAATATCTATCGCATGTGCGATTGCAGGGATTGACTCCCCTTGCATAGTTGATAGTCTTGACAGCAATGCTCCTGTCGGAACTAATAAAATTTTATGCAATTTTTTTGCCAAAAGCTCTTTGTGCAAATATGCACTGTAAACTATTGCAGAACACCCTGCTCCACTGCCGCCTTGTCCGCAATTTTGATTGGAGGTGTAAATTCTTGCACCGCAATCGTCAAATATATTTTCAGTTACCAAGCCGTCCACTTCCGCAAAATGTTTTAATAAATCCAAGCCGTATTTGCCAAGGTCTCCCGTGATAATCATATCGTAATAGTCGGGTGTCCTATTCATATCTCTTAGATGGGTATAAATAGTATCATAAGCAGCAGGTGCCATTGCAGCCCCCATATTTGCAGCGTCTGATATCTCATAATCGATAACCTTACCTATAGTAACGCTTTTTATCTTAGGATAATCTCCACTGTTTCGCTCTAGCAACACAGCCCCTGCACCTGTTATTGTCCATTGACTTGTAGGGGTTGGCTGAGTGCCTAATTCCAAAGGAAATCTGTATTGTCTTTCCGCAGTACCAAAGTGTGAACTTGTGGCACATACTGTCCTTTGCATATTATCGCCATCCATAATCATACTTGCAACAGCCAAGCTTTCCCCAAATGTGGAGCAAGCTCCATACAAACCGATGAAAGGCACTTCAAATTCCCTTGCACTGAAACTTGAAGATATTATTTGATTTAGCAAATCTCCTCCAAAAATACAGTCAATGTTGCGGTGTGTTAGGTACTCTTTTTTCAAAACGCCGTCGATTACTTCCTTATGAATTTTGATTTCCGCCTTTTCGTATGACTTACACTCCCACAAATCGTCATCAAGCAAATAGTCGTAATAATCTTTAAAACTTCCCTCGCCCTCTTCGGGTCCTGCTATGCTATAAGTGTTTTTAATACTTATGTCACTTTCTATAACAAAAGTTTGATTTCCTCTTTTTTTGCTCATGCAAACACCTCTATCAAATAAAATATTATACCTATAATTGCAGACATTGTCACACCCGATACTATAACAGGTCCTGCAATATCAAACATTCTGGACATAACACCTTGAAAAACACCCTCTCGGTTAAATTCTATCGCAGGGGAAACAATGGAATTTGCAAAACCTGTAATAGGTATAATCGTTCCCGCACCGCAATGTCTGCCAAGTTTGTCATAAAGTCCGACCGCAGTTAAAAAACCACCTATAAATATTAATGTAATTGTTGTTAGTGTTGCGATTTCTTCCTGTCCTAACATTGGGAGCGTATAAGTATACAAATCTAAAATACCCTCGCCAATCATACAAATTATACCGCCTGAAATAAAAGCTGTAAGCAATGTTTTTAATTCTTGTGTTCTTGGAACTGTTTTGTTAACATATTTTTGATATTCTGTCTTTTCAATCATTTATCTTCCTCTCCTCAATAATTTTATTGCCCTTATAAAGTATTTCCGTCTCGTCCATATTGACATTTTTTAAATCCTTCATATTTCCTCCTAATCTCAAAAAAAATATGTATATATTAATTGTTGACCTACAACTTTTAATATATACATAGTTATTTTAATTTAAAAAAGTGATTTAACCTGTTAATTGTTTTTTTAATTTTTCTATTATCTTAGATTCCAATCTTGACACCTGTACCTGGGAAACACCTAGTATTTTAGCAATTTCGCTTTGCGTTTTATCCTTATAATATCTTAACACTATAAGCAATTTTTCCCGCTGCGGCAACTTTTGAATACAATCTTTCAATGTCAATTTGTCAAGCATATCTTCTTCTGTTGTACTGTCGGATAATCTATCGATAAGGCTTTTACCGTTGTCGTCGTCGTTTTTTTCATAAATGCTGACAGGCATTTTGGAGCTATCCAAAATATAAACAACCTCTTGCTCGTCAATATCAAATTGTTTTGCAATCACGCTGATTTCTGGCTCTTTTGCATTGTTTTGTTGATATTCTTCAACAAATTTTCCGATTTTATAGGACATAGTTTTTAGCGCTCTGGATACTTTTATTGCACCGTCGTCACGGATAAACCTTTTTATTTCGCCCGTAATCATCGGCACCGCGTAGGTTGACAACCTTACCCCAAAATCCGGATTAAAATTGTTAATAGCCTTAACAAGTCCCAATGACCCAAGCTGCATAAGGTCATCATATTCGATATTTTTGCCTTTATACCGCTTTACAATGCTTTTTATCAACGGGATATTTTCCTTTAGCAAAATTTCTTTTGCTTCTATATCTCCGCTTTGCGACAGCAGTATAAGTTCTTTTGTCTTTTCAGCATCAATCATGAACTCCCTCGTTACCGATTATTTTAGTCATCACTATGGTTGTTCCCTTATTTTCTTCGCTGTATACCTCAAATTCGTCCATAAACGATTGCATCAATGTAAAGCCCATCCCACTCCTATCGCTGTCGGGTTTTGTGGTGTAAAATGGTACAAGTGCTTTTTCGATATCCTTAATGCCAACACCGTTATCGATAATTGTGATAGTTGCTCGTTTTCCGTCAATGCCCACTTTTATGATAATCTCTCCGTTTTCCACATCTTCGTAGCCGTGAACAATACAGTTTGTAACTGCTTCGGAAACCGCTGTTTTAATATCGTCAATTTCGGATAAAGTCGGGTCCAAAGGCACCAAAAATCCCGCAACTGTATTTCTTGCAAACTTTTCGTTTTCGCTTATGCTTTTTAATTTCAATTCAAAATAATTTTCCAAAATAAAAACCTCCCGTTAAGATATTTTTTCCATTATAGTGTATATTCCGCTCATTGTAAGTACTCTGTCAATTTGCTTGTTTGAGCCTTTAATCATTGCTACACCGCCAAGTTTTTTTATAAGTTTATAACGTCCCAATAGCACTCCTATTCCTGTACTATCCATAAACGATAAACCGTTCATATCAAAAATCACATTTTCAAATCTTTCACTCAATATAAATTTGTCAATGTTTTTTCTTGTAATATCCGCTACACTTTCGTCCAATTCTCCGTTTAAAGATATAATCAAATTGCTACCGACTTTAGCTGTTTTTATATTCATTTAACAATTTCCTCCTATATGCGATTTAAATAAATTATATCTAAAGATAGTTAAAAAAATATTTCCGAATATGTCTTTATTACGCTGTATATTGTCTAATTTAATTTGCGGAAAATAATAAGAAAATATACTGTATTGACAACAATTAATTTAATGTGGTATAATTTAAAAGAGATAAAATGAAAAAGAAAGTTTTAATAATTACAGTTGGTATAATTCTTCTAATAGCTATCGCAATAGCACTGTTTTGTGTTATTTATTTTAATATAAATAACGATATATCAAAAGATATCGACGAAATTTTTGCACAAAACGAGATTACTTATTATTATCCAAATTCAAACCCAGATTCGGGTTATTATTCCTTGCCGTCTATTACCGCTAAGAAAATTGTGAACAAACATTTAAACGCTTTGAAATTTAAACATACCACTAGGCATCCTATTATTTACGGAAATAGTCGCGTAATAAAATGTGGAGAAATGTATTTATCCGAAAGTTATGTGTTTGTTGTTAAAGGCAAAATATATAAACTAACTGACGAAATCAAATCGGCTTTTAAAAATATAGACGACGAAATTACAAGTGTCGCTACATATTTACCTGTTAGACCTAAGGAAACACATTAATTTTAAACAAATTATTTTATAAAATGTACAATAAATGAATTTATTATAAAGCACAAAACCGTGGCAGTTTCCCGTCACGGTTTTGTGCTTTTATGTAAGAGATTTTGTTATGCAATACCTAAAGATTTGATAAGATTGTTAAACTCCGGATTATTTAAGATTTTTTCTATTTCTTCATCCGTTGCAATTATATCCTCGCTATCCACATTTTTTTTACTATCCAATCTTGCTTTTTCCTTGCTGTACTGTTCCTCCGCCTCGTTAAGTACAACTTGAGTATTCAAAGTAATACCTTGATTTATCCTTTCGATAAGCTCATTTTCAAGTGTGGATAACACACCTATTACTTCCCCTTTTACACTGTTAAAGCCGACTGTTTTTTTGCATTTTTCCGCATAAGATACCCATTTGTCACGCCAAATTCTTAGCCTTTCCAATTCGATATTATAGCTTTTTTTGACCAACATTTCCATTTCTTGAGCTTTTTCAATGGCAGTTATCAATGCTTTATTTACATTGTCTTCCCTCAATTTAAACTCATCTATTTGCTTGTTTAAATTATTGTTTTGATGTAACAATTCGGATATACGCATATTTTTATCGGAAATAGTTTGCTTATAGCTGTCAATTTCTCTGTTTATGTAGTTATCTACTTGCACTTTGTCATAACCCTTTTTAACTGTGTCGAATTTATACATATTTTCACCTCAAAAAAATTATAACATATTTATTTATAATAATTAAAAATATATTGTCAAATTATGACTTTGTTTGTCAAATATCAATAATCGTCTTTTACGAATATTTATATGGATAAATCGTATAGGAAATCGCATGAAAATAGCACCTATTAAATAGGCGCTAAAATTTTTATAGATATCAAATTATTCTTCGGAATTGCTGTCCTCAAAACTTTCCGAATTTTCAGTTATATTTGCCTCGGCATCTTTTGGCTCATAAGTTACATAATAGTTCTTCTTTTTGGTTTTAGTCTCTTGCTTAACTGCAAATATGCTAAATAACAAATATGCAATACCAATCAAAATGATAACTGCAGGTATAACATATCTCCAAACATCTAGTATTGTACTTACCAAAATAATCGCACTTGCAACTGTTGTTACCAAGCCGAATCGCATTGCTTTTGGCGACCATTTACAAACTTTATCAGCAATTACAAAACCCAAACCGATAAATAGCGGAATTATCATTATTATTTTACCTACTGCCAAATCAGGTAGTTTACCAGATATCGATATGACTAAATACAACCCGGCAAAAAACATAGACAAAACATAAATTATCGGTGCTTTTTTTACAATCGCAAAGCTAAGCAAAGCAGCAGCAATAAATAAAACAAGAATAGTATACCAAGGCATAAAGAAATCGTCGATAAACTTCACATCTAATTGGTCAAGCAATAGCAGTACGCCAAATACTATCATTAATATGCTTAATGTCATTTTTAAAACATTATCTTTATTTTTCATTTTCATTATCCCATTTATCTACGTCTTTATCTGTACTTTTTTTACGGCCGAAAAACTCCATTTTAAACTTAGCAAAACCTTTTGGAGCATCTGTTGTTTCGTTATCATCCAGAGCAATATTGTCAAACTGCCCCTCTACATACTCCGGTGGCTCGTGTACATTTTTGAAATGTCTTTCGTACATTTTAACCGTTTCAAATTTAATATACCCCATTTGTAGCAAAATTAAAAATACTACACCTACTGCGGCACACAAAAAACAAATAAATTGTACAACTCTTACACTGCCCCACATCAACTGACCGACTTTTACAAACTCCAAAATGCCTCTTACAACACCATACCAAATAATGTAAAGTACACTCAAAAAGCCTACTTTCAATTTTTTCTTTATTGTAAAAGTGAGTGCTAACATAACAATTAACATTACCAAGTTAAGCATCATTTCGTAAAAGAAGTTTGCAGCATGCCAAGCATATTTACCGCTGTCATAAACCCAAACGGCAATAGGGAATTTTTGAAAAGCAGGATTTGTAATTTCAAAACCATAAAGCTCCCCGTTTACAAAGTTACCCCATCTACCTATAACCTGTCCCAAAAGCAAACAAGGCACAATCAAATCGGTTACCCTAAAGAAAGATTTTTTATAAATACGGCAGGAAATATACACTCCCAATGCCCCCATAGGGATACCGCCTATAATTGTAAGTCCGCCCTCTGATATATTAAACGCACGCAAAAAGCCATCCCAACTTGTAAAATACTCGTCAAACCTAGGCACAACATAAAATAATCTTGCACCGAATATCGCAAATATTATTGCAAACAAAAAGGTCGACAAGCAAAAGTCAGGCTCGACTTTCTCCCTTTTTGCAAGAAATATCAACAAAAACAACGCACAAACCATTCCGCCTGTCAAAATAACACCATACCAATGTATTTCTCTGCCAAAAAGTTCAAATGTATTGTTTATTTCAGATATCAAATTGCCAAATATGTTACCCATAAATGTATCCTCTATTAAATTTCAACCTGTCTTGTACCGCTGTTTCTTATAGAAATTTCAAACACATTATCCCCACCGAATACAGCCTTTAAATCTTTTACCAATTTTTCCGTCAACGCAGTTGGAACATAAGCAATCATAGTGCCGGCAAAGCCACCGCCATGCACACGTATTGCCCCTTCATTTCCGCAAATGTTTTTGCTCAATGCCAAAGCCATAGGGATACGCATATCTCTATCTCCCTCCGGATAGCAGTTTTGCAACAATTTATATGAACTGTCGCCGCTGGCATTAATCATTTCGTAATATTTTGCTATATCTACATTTTTAATTGCCAAAGCACAGTTATCTACTCTCTCATTTTCGTCAAAATAGTGTATTGCTCTTAAAATTGCTCTGCCCGAAACATCGCTTTGAATGATAGGAATAGTTGATAAAAACTTATCTTTATTTACAAATCTAAGCACTTTTTGACCGAAAATTTTAGCAACATCTTCCATCTCTGTACGAATAGACGCATATTGGTCAGTCAATCCGCAATGGTCGCCGCCGCAATTTACAAGCACGATATCCACACCTTCAAACTGCCAAGGAATACTTTCCACCTGTGGTGCTTTTGTATCCTTAAAATCTATGTAACTTACACCGCCAAGTGCGATTGCGGATTGGTCCATAAGACCGCAAGGTTTGCCAAAATAAACACTTTCCGCCAAATGAGAGGCATAAGCCTTTGTAAGGGCATCCATTTTTCCGTTATTGTACAAAACATTTAAAATTTCGCAAACAAGCACTTCGAAGCAAGCCGAAGAACTTACTCCCGCACCTTTAAATACATCCGATGTAGTAGTAGCGTAAAAACCGCCGATTTGATAGCCGTTTTGTTTAAAATATGCACAAACACCGCGTACCAAGCCTTCGCTTTTGCCGTATTCCGAAGTTTTTGGCTCTAGGTCGTTTATATCTACAACAAATGGCGGATAACCTACCGATGCAATAGTAATAGTACTCTCCAAAACAGGAGTAACCATTGCTATTGTATCCACACTTATAGAGGCACACAAAACTTTGCCATTATTATGGTCGGTATGATTACCGCAAACTTCTATCCTACCGGGAGAGGAAAAAAGCAAGACATTTTCCCCACTGAATTCGCTGTGGATTTTGTACAAATCTTTGTACCTTTTAATTTGATAGTCCAAACCGTTGTTTTTTGCATAAAGCCTTGCACATTCCTTTGCAAAATTAGCGTTGTTGCCGATATTTTCAAAATCAAGTTTATTTAAAAATTTCACAGAATTTTCCTCCCGAATACTGCTTTTATTTATTATTATATAAATATATATTTTATTTTAGCACAAAAAAAAATAAAAATCAATATTTTTTACAAAAACTTATAATATAGTTGCTAATATTAATAAAATATTATATAATTACTTTAATAAACGTAAGTTTTTATAATTTAGTTATTATTTTTTAGATTTAGGAGAGGTTTATGACACAAGACAATCAAATTTTAATTGCAATCGAGCAACTAATCGACTATGCAACCAAAAATCTTTCACTTGACAAGTACGATGTGCATTTTGTAAGAAATGCCTTGCTTGACAATTTCAAACTTGGTGCTACCATACCTTTTGAAAGCATACCCGAATATGACATACAACAAACTGTCGATTTTATGGTTGACTATGCGATTAAAAAAGGCTTAACCTGCGCTGAAGACAGCTTGCTTTACGAAACAAGACTTTTCGGGTTGGTTACTCCGTCTCCTTCTTCTGTAATTATGAAATATGATATCACTCAAGCTGTTGAAGGTGTCCAAGCCGCAACCGATTATTTGTTTGAATTGGGCAAAGCAAACAATTATTTGAGAATGCAAGATATCAATAAAAATATAATGTGGGAATATGAGGGCTCTAAAGGCGGGTTGCAAATAACTATTAATCTTTCCAAACCAGAAAAAGACCCAAAACAAATTGCAGCTGCATTAAAAGCAAAAACAGGCTATCCGGCTTGTATGCTTTGCCCTTCCAATGTGGGCTATGCAGGTAATGCAGGTCATCCCGCAAGACAAACGCTAAGAACCATCCCTGTCACTTTAAATGACGAATTATGGTGGATTCAATACTCCCCTTATCAATATTATTACAAGCACTTAATTTGTTTTTGCGATGAACATAGACCTATGAAAGTCAACCACGATTGCATAGCAAGACTTGTAGATTTTGTTGACTTGTTCCCACACTTCTTTATGGGCTCAAACGCTGCTCTTCCAATCGTAGGCGGCTCTATCTTGACACACGACCATTACCAAGGCGGCGGCAAAGTACTACCTATGTTCAAAGCTCCTATACGCAAAACTTTCAAATCTCCTATCAAAGGTGCAGAAATCTCCATTATGGATTGGTACAATAGTGTTGTAAGAGTATCTTCTAAAAAGAAATTGGTAGCTGTGGAAGCAGCTGACTATGTTTTAAGACAATGGGCGGAATATAGCGATGAAAGCGTAAACATATTATGCAAAACAGATGCTCAACACAATGCAGTTACACCTATCGCAAGATATGAAAATGGCAGATATATCGTGGATATGATTTTAAGGAACAATCGAACAGATGATGTACACCCTTACGGCATTTACCACCCTACCGAAGATTTACATAATATCAAAAAAGAAGGTATTGGAATTATCGAAGTAATGGGAACATTTATTCTACCTGGCAGACTTGATAAAGAACTTAAAGCTATTCAAAAGTATTTAACAGGCGAAGAAACATTTGACTACGAACAAGTAAGCAAAGAAAGTCATCCATTGTGCAAACACAAGGATATGATAAAAACTTTAATAGAACAAAACGGAACAAACAATGATCAAGAGGCAAGCGAGAAAATCGTAAAAGACTATATCAACATTGTTTGCGAAAAGATTTTGGAATGCACTGCCGTATTCAAAAACACCGATGAGGGTAAAGCAGCTTTTGACAAATTTATGATAGTTGCTTTAGGTTGCAAATAATCTATAAAAATAAATAATTTTTATCAATTAAAAAACACCGACTGAAAATTTCAGTCGGTTGTTTAATTTTATAATAATTTTAATTCACTTTAGAATCTTTATTTATCTGCTCTCCGCCCAGACAATAAATAACATACGCACCTGTTGAGCTATCCCAATCATACTCTCTGCTAATTTCTAACCATTCGGATTTTGTACCAACAAACTCAATACGTGTAAGACTTGTACAATTTGCAAATGCTCCCATCGATATACGAGTAACACTGTTATATACTTTGATAGACTTTAAATTTGTACATCCGTTAAATGCATCTGTTCTTATTTCGATTACCCCGTTCGAAAGTTCCATACTTTCTAAACTAGAGCAACCATAAAATAATCTTTCCCCAATAACGGATATGGAATTTGGCAAAGTAGCCGTTCTTAAACTCAAGCACCCTGCAAACACGCCGTTACCTAATTCAACAATGCTGTTTGGTAATTTTAACACACCTGCACCCGATTGAATGTCACTGCTTGACAAAACGATACTTGTAATTTTGCTGCAGCCTGCAAATGCTCTGTCGCCAATACTTATTACACTATTTTCAGGAATCAAAATACTTTCAAGATTTTCACAATTATTAAAAGCATAACTGTTGATAATTCTCGTTTTTTCATTTATTTGTATATTTGTCAAATCAACTTGTTTGGTTTTTACAAAAACCAAATACTCGTTATTATTGTTGCCTAAATACAAACCGTTATCAAAAATATTATAATTTAAATTGTCACAACCAAAAAATGCGTTTAAACCGATTTTACTAATGCTGTTTGGCAAAGTAATATTTGTCAAACTTTTGCAGTTGTAAAAAGCGTTTGCAGGGATTTCATTGCCGTTAGTAACCGTCACATTTTCAAGCATATATTTAGGTAAAACCTCTATTACGTTGGCACTAACCGTAGCATCGGTAATAGGACAGTTATTAAACACTCCACTTCCAATACATGTTAAACTGTTTGACAAATTTACATAGCTAACATTTATACAATCTTCAAACGCACATTGTCCCAATGTAGTTACCGTGTTAGGAAGTTCAACTTTTGTAAGCAACTTGCAGCCTGAAAAAGCAAAATCGCCTATACTATTTAATCCATCATTAAAGTTTATATCGGTTAAATATTCACAACCGTTAAAAGCATTCATGCCAATAATTCTTATAGTTTTTGACAAAACAACTATTTCAAGAAATTTACTGCCACTGAAAGCAAAATCTTCTATTTCCGTACCGCCTGTTATTTCCACATTAACTAAATTTGCTTTATCTACATAGTTAATTGCGCTAGCAGGCATTTTAACTTCGCTTATCGGACAATTTTCAAAAGCGTCAATGCCTATCGTTGTTACACCATTTGATATTCTCAAATTGGAAAGTGATACACAATTATAAAAAGCTTCTGCACCGATTGTAGTAATACTGTTAGGCAATACCAAATTATTAAGTTTACTGCAACCTGTAAAAGCGTTGTTATTAATTTGAGTTACGCTATCGGGAATTGTTATGTTTGCAAGTTCAATACAATCTGAAAAAGCCCTTTCTCCTATAGTCCTAACACTATCAGGCAAATTGATTTGTTTTAAGCTTGAGCAATATCTAAATGCTCTGTTAGCAATTTCCACAACACTATTAGGTAACGAGATATTAGTCAATTTATCGCAACCGTAAAATGCATACGGACTTATTATTGAGCCGCCCAATATTTTAACATCTGTCAATGCAGGCGAAATATCTTGCGCATTTTGAGAATAGTTGCTTGCTCCAAAAATATAGCCGAAATGAGAATTTGCATCTGTACCGTTAGCCGCGAAATTTTTATTTGCTCCAACAAAAGGTAACACCATTTTGGTTATCTTATTACAGTTTTCAAAAACACCATATCCGATTTTTTCCACTTTATCGGAAATAGTTACATTTACCAAATTTGTACAGCCACGAAAAGCATAGTCATCAATATATTTAACGCTATCGCTAACTGTTACGCTTTTTATAAAATCACAATTTTTAAAGGCTTCACGCTCAACACCTATTACGGGAGTACTGTTGTGTATGCTAGGAATTACTACCTCACTTACAGTCTTGTTCAAACCTGTAACTATATATGCCTTTTCGTCACTGTCATAAGTGTAGTCAAATTCGTTTTTCATATATTTACATACACTGCAAACATCATTACCATCCAAAAATTTATGCGCCTCTGCTTCCTCTACTTTATCGCAAATATCGCAAGCCAACCAATGTTTTGAACTATCCTTTGAATAACTCATGGAACAAATGTGTTCAGGCTCTTTCGTAATACATGCAGACAAGGAAATTAAAGATAAAACTACTAATATACTGCAAGCCAATACTATTGCAATATTAAAAAGTAACATCTTTGATTTTTTCATTGCGTCCCGCCCCTCTTCTATTATATTAAAAAATTGTGTTTTTGTTATATATTTCTTAGCTTTTGTGAAATTTATTTTATTTTTTTTAAAGCATTTTAAGATAAAAAATTTAAAAATAATACTTAAAAATAAAATTAATATAAATTATTACTTTAATTATACAAAATACCTATACTTTTGTCAACCAAAAAAGTGTCAGAAATGGTATACTTTTTCTGACACTTTGTTTTTTTTATGCTTTTATTATTATTAGTTATAAATTTACGTATAAATTTTATGCAAATACCATAATTATACAATTTAAGACAATTTTTTCCAATGTATCTTTGTGTCAGAAAAAGTATACATTTCCTGACACTTTTTACACTTGTTGTAAAATACAAAATAAATGTTTTGCAATTTTCGCATAAAATGCTAAAATATAAAATATGTGTCGTTAAATTTGAGAAAACTCAAATTTAAACAAAAGCTGCCGCTTTTTCTTGATAAATCAAGCCGACATAG
>CAJUOU010000001.1:0-379786 GCA_910588545.1 uncultured Christensenellaceae bacterium | reverse complement strand
AACTCAAATTTAAACAAAAGCTGCCGCTTTTTCTTGATAAATCAAGCCGACATAGCTTGAATTAACAATCGCAGATGTCAAATGCCACTTCGTGTCGCTTGACTACAGCTTCCGATATTATAAACTTTAGAAGGTAAATTTTAATTAGCATTAAAATTTTATATTGCTGTTGCAATATAGCTTGTTATCACAAGTACTTCTAGTTTGAATTAACAATCGCTGATGTCAAATGCCACTTCGTGTCGCTTGACTACAGCTTCCGATAATATAAAATATGTACAATTAGGAGAAAAAATATGAAGATTTATGCTTATGCAAGAGTATCAACAAGTGACCGAAATCTTTCAAGACAATTAGATGCTTTTAAAAAATTCGGTGTACGAAAAACCAATATTTACACTGATAAAAAAAGCGGAAAAGATTTTGAAAGAATCAACTATAAAAAACTTATAGATAAGCTTAATAAAGGCGATTTATTGGTTATAAAATCTATTGACCGATTGGGTCGTAATTATACTGCAATCATTGAGGAATGGCGAAACATTACACATATAATCGGTGCGGATATTTGCGTTTTGGATATGCCCTTACTTGACACACGCTCAAAATACGACTCGCTTACAAGAAAATTAATATCCGATATAGTACTGCAAGTTTTGTCTTTTGTTGCGGAAAACGAACGTGTAAACATAAGAGAGAGACAAAAAGAAGGTATTGCGGCAGCTATGCGACGAGGTGTACAATTTGGAAGACCGCGAAGGCTTTATGACGAAGATTTTATAAACACCATACAAAAATTCAAAAACAACGAAATAACAACTCATCAAGCAGCAACTCATCTTTCGGTAAACAGAACAAGTCTTTATTTTCATTTAGATAATTTAACAAAATTAGGTTTCATTTATTAATTTTTTATTTACCCACGTAAAAACACAACAAAAATCGAGTTTAATCGCTTATAAAATGATTATTAAAATATAAAAGCATTATGCACGAAAAACTTAACAGCAAAAAAATAACCCCACAAATCAATGCGGAGTCATTATTTTATTTATCTATCAGAGTATTTCATAGGTGGTACTCTTTTATGCTCGGTGCGTTCATGAGCAGATTTTATCTTTTCAGCAAACTCACTTTCGCCTGTTTTGATAAATTTGTCAATCTCACTGTACGAAACCCCCATCTCCTTTTCGTCAGTTTGCCCCTCGTACAATCCTGCACTAGGTTGTTTTTGAATAATTTCCTTAGGGCAATTTAGATATTCAAGCATCCCGTAAACATCTTCCACAAGCAAATCGCTTATAGGATTAAAATCGTAACCACCATCACCCCATTTTGTAAAATAGCCCATATACATTTCGCTTGCATTACCTGTTCCTGCAACCAAATAGCCTTTTGCCTGCCCGATTGCATATATTACGGACATCCTTAATCTTGGATTTATGTTGTTATATGCCATTGGCACATCCTTGCCTGCAAAAGGCTCAATTACTTTTTTGAGTTCTTGCTTTGCACGTGTTATATCCACCTCGATTGTAGGAATATCAAAAGTTTTTGCTACCAAATATGCGTGTTCCCTATCACTGCCGTAATTTTGAGAAGATTCGCACGGCATAATAACCGAAAGAACATTAGGTGTAGCTTTGCGGCACAAAATCTCTACCAAACTGCAATCTTTACCGCCGCTGTTTCCCAAAATCACACCTTTGCTACCTGTTTTTTGCAAAATGTCTTTTATCCATTGAACTCTGTTTTCAACTTCCGTTTTAAAATCCATAATTATTCATCCTTTCCAAAATCTATATTTGCAAGTAATTGGTCAACCGCATTGTAACCCAACTTTTTCAAACGCTCGTTTCTTGCGGCAACTTCCACAACTATTGCAAGGTTACGACCTGGCATTACAGGCATTGTAAGTTTAGGTATTTCCAATCCCAAAATAACTTCGAACTGACTGCTCACACCAAGTCTGTCATATTCTATATTTTCGCCCCAAGCTTGCAATTCGATAACCAAATCAATACGTTTCTCTCTTAAAACAGAGCCTACACCAAACATACTGCGAACGTCTATTATGCCTACACCGCGTATTTCCATATAGTGCATTATACTGTCGGGAGCAGTTCCGATAATTTCGTCCTGTATACGCTTTGCAATAACATTATCGTCTGCAATCAATCTGTGTCCTCGGTGTATTAATTCCATAGCAGTTTCGCTTTTACCCATACCGCTATGACCTGTAATAAGCACTCCTATACCACTTACTTCAAGCAATACTCCGTGAATAGTTTCAAAAGGTGCAAGCTTTCTATTTAAATAAGTAACCAAATCATTCACTAACTGTGATGTAAGTTTATTTGATTTAAAAACAGGTACGTCATATTTTTCCGAAATTTCTTTTAGTTCTTCAAACGGCTCGATGCTTTTAGACAAAATTACACAAGGTATTTTGCGCTCAAATAAACTTTCAAGCTTTTTATACCTCTCCTCTTTTGTACATGAGTGTAAATAATAATATTCCGCATTGCCCATAACTTGAATTCGTTTTTCGCCAAAGTAGTCTTCAAATCCCGCAAGCAAAAGACCGGGGCGGTTAACGTTTACCGTTGTCAAAAACATTTCGCCCGATTTATTGCCTTGCACCAAATCCACACCGCAATCTTTTGCAAAATTTTGAATGCTTATTATCTCTCCTTGTCTCTCTTCCTTTTCTTCTATCATACTTCTCCTTATATATTGCTCTAAATGTCAACTTGACTTTTAAGCACTTACTTTACTACAAAAAAAATGCATTTAGTACCGATTTTCAAAACATTTATTGCAATATTAGTTGTTTTATTACTTTTGCAACGCCGTTATTGTTGTTGGTATCGCAAACATAATCCGCAACCTTTTTAGTCTCTTCCATGGCATTACCCATTGCTACACCAAGCCCCGCAAACTGTATCATACTATTGTCGTTTTCGGCATCTCCAATAGCACAAATTTGCTCTCTTGGAATATTATATTTTTCCGCAATAAATTTTACAGCATTACCCTTGCTGGCTTTGCTGTTAACACACTCTAACAAACCTTTGCTTGATTGGTTTATATTAAGTTTATCCCCAAACTTATTTTGTAAATCTTGTATTACTTCACGTATATAGTTGTTATCCGTCAAACTCAAAATTTTTCTTGCATTAAGATTGTTTGCTATTACATAATCGTCAAGTTTTTCATGTACGCAAACAAGCGGAACTTTTACAATGCTGGCAAAATATTTATTAAACTCGTTTTCCTCCTCAACTATGCACTTATCGTCATAAAATAGCATAGGCGAAGTAATTTCCGAATATTTTTTATACAAATAAGCATACACACTTGCAGCCAAATCCCTATCGATTTCTTGCGAATAAATAAGTCCGTCCGTTTTTAAATCGTAAACTCCGCTACCTTGGTATGTAATTATTTCGTCGGTAAGTTTGAATAATTCCGCAAAAGGCTTAACCGCTTGATAAAGTCTGCCTGTTGCAATAACAAACTTACCCCCTTGTGCTTTAAAAAGTTCAACCGCCTCTACAGTTTCGTCGGTTACTTTAAAATCATCCGTATAAAGTGTGCCGTCAAAATCGCACACTAACAATTTGTATTTCATATTTACTCCTATTACGATATCGAAATATATAATACTTTATTTATTTTAGCATTTTATGCAAGTTTAGTCAATTACAGTATGATAAAATTGATAAATATTTGTTGCTACTTTATCACTTATGCCTTTAACTTCCGCAAGTTCTTCCCTGCTTGCATTTTTTATTGCAGATAAAGTTTTAAAAGTTGCAAACAATTTTTTAACTGTAGAGTCTCCAACTCCCTCAATTTGCAACAACTCGCTTTTAGTCTGCCTTTTACCGCGTAAATTGCGATGATAAGTAATTGCAAATCTATGAGCTTCGTCTCTTATCCTTTGCAACAACCTAAGTGCTTGGCTATCTTTTGATAAAACCAACGGCTCTGAAATATGCGGCAAATAAATTTCTTCCTCTCGCTCTGCCAAGCTTATAATATTAAAATGAACATTACTCTCTTCCATTGCTTGCAGTGCGTACTTTAACTGACCTTTACCGCCGTCGACAACTATCAAATCGGGAGTGGAGGAAAATGAGATATCGTCGTCTTTCAAATGCGAAAAACGTCTTATCAATGTTTCTTTCATAGATGCAAAATCGTTACTGCCCTCAACAGTTTTTATCTTGAACTTTCTGTACATTTTGCCTGCTTTTTCGCCATTTTCAAACACTACCATACTCGATACTTTATCCGTACCGCTTATGTTGGAAATATCGTAACATTCAATCCTATTTGGTGGTATAGGCAAATTAAGCGCTTGCTGTAATTGGCTTACCGCACCCAAAGTCATATTGTACACTCTTTCCTCTTGGTTTTTGCATTTTATAAGATAGTCTTTTGCGTTGGCGTAAGCCATATCAACTAGCTGCTTACGAACACCCATAATAGGAGTTGCAACAAACACTTTACTGCCTTTCTTTTCACTTAAATATCTGCTTATCAACTCAAAATCTTCAAACTCTTCGTTTACAAGTATTTGACTGACCAAAAGGCTGTCTCCATTATAATAACTATACACAAAGTTTTCCAAAGATTGTGCACAATCTAAACTTAAATCATTAATAAGTTGCTTATCTCCGCCTAAAAGTTTACCGCCTCTTACAAACAGCATCGATACAACTGTGTTAATGCCATCGCTCGCCAATGCGAAAATGTCCATATCCAAATCGTTTGGCAAAGCAGTTACTTGTTTTCTTACAAGCTTTTCCAATACTTTTAGTCTTTCGCGATAGTAAATTGCAAGTTCAAACTCCTCTTTTACGCTTGCTTGTAACATTTTTTCCTTTATTATTCGCTCGATAGACTTGTCATTGCCTTGTAAAAATTTGATTACTTCCCCTATTATTTCCATATACTGTTCATGACTTATTGCTCCAACGCAAGGTGCCAAGCATCTGCCTATATGGTTATTTAGGCAAGGTCTATGGTTTTTTGGCGGATTATCCATATTTATGTTACAAGTCCTTAGTTTAAAGGCAGAGTGAATAAGTTCCATTATCTCTTTTGCGGAAATACCTTGCATATACGGTCCGAAATATTTAGCACCGTCCTTTGCAAGTTTTCGCACTACTTGAATTTTAGGAAACTTTTCATTCATATTTATCCTAATAAACGGATAATTTTTATCATCTTTCAATAAGATATTGTAAGGCGGCTTGTGTTTTTTTATAAGATTGTTTTCCAAAACCAATGCTTCTATTTCATTATGAGTAATAATATAATCAAATGTATAGATTTTGGAAACCATTATCAAAACTTTTGTGGTTTTATTTTTTGGAGAACCGAAATATTGGCGCACCCTATTTTTCAAAGAGCGAGCCTTTCCGATATACAAGATTTCTCCACTTTCCGACTTCATAATATACACGCCGGGATTTTCGGGCAAATCTTTCAATTTCTGTTCGATTATTTCGTTCATTTTGCACCAAAAAATATTTAAAACACATTTAAAATACTTTATTATGTATGTATTAATTATAAATATTTTAGCACAATTTCCTTTATGGTGTCAATAGTATTCACCCTATCCGCCTTGTCTCGTAAGATTTTTGATAGTTGTCGACACCTGTCACGATTACATCGTTTACAAACGGATTTGTTATATAGTATACTATTAATTTGCCATCCCTTTTGCAACCTACGATTTTAGCGTCACGCAAAATCTTAAGTTGATGTGAAACAGTACTTTGATTTAATTTTAAGGTATAACACAAATCACATACACACATTTTAGCTATCGATAATGCAGACAAAATCCTTATTCTTGTATTATCCCCGAAAACGGAATAAAAATCCGCTATCATATTGCTTGCTTCAAATGAAGGCATATATTTTCTTAAAAACTCTTCATCTGCTTTATTTATGTTTACATACTCTTCCATTTAAACCTCCGATTACTTTATGATATACAATGAAATAAATTGGTGTTTTTTTAAATAATAACTAAAATATTTAAAAAAAACTTTCCGTTTATTTGTAACAACTTCATAAAATGACGCATATTGTAGTAAAAGAAAGAAAACATATTTTCGGAGGTCTTATGAATAATTGTAATTGTAGCGGATTATTACCTTTAATTTTTGGATATATTACAGGCAGCAACTCTCAAAACGGCTCTGGCTGTAATTGCGGTTGCAACTGCGACCAAAACATTATGCCAATCAATAACAATAATGGTTTTGGCAATAATTGTTGGCTAATCATATTGTTACTTTTGGTTTGCGGTTGCTCTAACAACAACGGTTGTAATTGCAACAACTAATCATACTTAAAAGTGTTTTCAAACAAAATAATCCTTAGACAAAATCTAAGGATTATTTTTGTTATATTACATTATAATATCGATTTTTGATGTGTTTTATTGCTAATAAAATTAATTAACCTTAAAACAACTAAATTCAAAGTCTAATAATATATTACATCATATATTTTTTCAATTTTTTGGTACCTGCTCTCAACTCTTTAGCTTTATCTTCATAGCCGGGTCTGCCAAGCAAAGCATAAGTAGCATTTTTACCTTCCTCAACACCCGGTTGATTGAATGGGTCTATGTTCAACATAAATCCACAGTAAGCAGTCTTTAACTCAAAAAACATCATTAGTTGTCCTAAAGTGTATTCGTTAACTGTTGGCAAGTAAATTGTGTGGTTTAATTTGCCTGCTTTTGTAACAGCGTACTCAGTTGCTTTTCTTTCTGCAGTTATAAGCTCGTTCATAGTGTGACCGCAAAGGAAATTAACATTAGGGAAATCTTCACAACCATTAGGAATAACAACCTTTTTACGGTATTTATCTACAGCAATAAATGTAATAACCTTATCAAAAGGTCCCTCTGTATATAATTGAATTTGGCTGTGTTGGTCGGTTACGCCAAGTGCTTTTACAGGTGTTTGACCGATATTGCAAGGAGTTCCGTCCATTAATTTGTTTTTACCAAGGCTCTCACCCCAAAGTTGACAATACCAATCGGCAATAAATTTCAAGCTGTCTGCATAAGGCAACATAACTGAAATATTGTGACCTTTATTGATAGCGATAAATTGAAGTGTTGCTGCTGTCAAAGCCATATTGTCGGCTTTTTCTCCGTTAACACAGCTTTCGTACATAAATTTTGCACCCTCAAGCATTTTTTTGATATCAATACCAAGGACTGCTGCAGGAAGCAAACCTACAGGGCAAAGCTCACTAAATCTGCCGCCCACACCGTCAGGTATATAAAAAGTCTTGTATCCTTCTGCTTTTGCTATTTTAATCAAATTACCGCTATTTGCAGAAGTTGTTGTGATGATATGTTCTTTAGGATTCAAACCTGCCTTTTCCAAAGCATCTTTGATTACCAAATATTGAGTCATAGTTTCACTTGTAGAGCCGCTTTTTGTAATAACGTTAAAGCAGCTGTCTTTTAGTTTGATAGTGTTTAACAATGCAACCATTCTTTCAGGGTCAACATTATCCTCCACATAAAATTTAGGTGCATTTTTTCTGCGACCTTGGTTAACTTCGTTGTGATGTAAATGGCAAAGAGCTTGGAAAGCCGAAATAGGACCTAAAGCAGAGCCACCGATACCCAAAACTACAAAGTTTTTAAACTTGCTACGAACTTCTTCCGCTGTTTTGATAATATCCTCAACCACAGCATCTTGCTCGTCATGCAACTTTGTCCAGCCCATAAATCCGGTGCCTTTCTTTTCATTGAAATAATCTACTGCAAAGTCTACTCTGTCAGCTACTGCGTCAAAATCAGCCGAAGTAAAACCTTTACTACCGATTACATCTGCCATCATATTATTGTAATCCAATCTAATTTTATTTTTATCCATATATTCCTCCAATGGTTAAAATTTTAATATATATTTTTTTTAATCAAATAGTTAAATTATCTTGCTTTTTGGTAACAATCTAGCAAATAATCGTAAGATGTTTTTAATTCGTCAAGGTCTTTGTATCCTTGCGGATAAACTTCCATCAAGCAAGCCCCGTCAAAACCTAAGTCATTTAATCTTTTAAAGAGTTCTACAAAATCAAACTCGCCTCTTCCGGGAATAAATAATTTTTTGTTTGCATCATAATCGCATAAATGTACGGTAGTCAAATCGCTACCTATAACATTTAAAAACTGCCTATAATCCCCGCCTGCTTGCATAATTTGTTTAATATCAAGCGTTGCTTTAAGATTAGGACATTGTTTTTTTAAGTTAACAAAATACTCCGGCTCGCTAAAATATGTCCAATGCACAGTCTCGTAACTAAAGCAAATACCATAGTTTTGTGCGGTTTCCATTAAATTATTAACAATCCCGCCAAGTCTTTGATAGTCAAAATTGTAATTAACCTTTTTCAGTCTTGTCGCACCATGAAAAGTGTAATATTTAGCCCCAAGCCTTTGTCCAAGTGCCAAAACTTTATTAAAAATAGTCATGGAATCTTGTTGTGCACGCGGGTTTAAACTGAACAATTCCGGCTCAAATTGGTTTGTCAAGGTATGAATCGAGTGCACGTCAACACATTTATTTTGTACGATTTTATCAGCAATTTTGCCCTCATACTCACTAAAACTAGATAAAAACACCTCACAAACAGGTGCTTTAAAATCTTTTAGACAGGCAAAACAGTCCTCAGTATTTACATTTGTAAAAAATGACGCTGTAGATATTCCGATTTTCATAAAACCTCCGACAAACTGCCCGAATAGCTTTGTCAATTAACAAAAAACAAGCTTTTTTACTACTTATTTTAATTTTATATATACGCTACCAAGTACTTTGCTATCAATAGCCTCAATCAAATCGATACATTTGTTTGCAGCAAAATAACTTGAGAAAAATTTTGTAACAAGCAAATAAAAATCTGTGTTTTTAGGTACTGCAAGATAGTTAGACTCATATTTAGGAGATGGTACGCACAAAATCACAAAATCATACTCGGAATATTTACTTTTAAAATCTTCCAACGATAAATTTTGCGTAAAATCGGTAGATTGCGGTAGCAACACGTCAATATCTCCATAACTTACTACCCTATCATCATTGCTTTGACTTTCCAACAAATCGTTAAATGCGATATTGTGAGTATCCATGTTGATAACCAAAACATTATTGCCGTGTTTTTTCAAATTAAACCCCACATTTAAGCATACAATCGCAGTTATATCGGATGTCTTTATATCGCAAGTCAATGCTATTACATTTGTTCCCTTATTTTTTCTATTTAAAAGTTGCATTGCAAAATTTTCATAGTCGGAGGAATTTACAATATTCTCTGTACTTAATAAGCTTTTATTTATACCATTTTGCTTTAACATATTACATTTCCTCCTTTTTTTTACGATTTTTCAAATATGGCATTTCTATTTCCGAAATGATATCAACTTTAACCAAAGTTCTTGCTTGTTGCTTGCTTGAAATAAATCCTATCGCAAAATCGATAAGCAAAACATAAATAAAGTAAAGAGCAAAACTTATAATGGTAATTTTTAAAAAGTTTATCGAACTGTTTGTGTTTATTTTGTTACTGCTTGTTAGTGTAGTAGGCAAACTAGCATCACTGTCGATATGAAAGCTCAATTTTACACCGTCTTTATCAATGCTACCGCTCAAAATATTGTCGGTATCGTTATCTAGAGTGTCGTAAACAGTTTTTATGATTACTCTGTTGACTGCTTGAGCAACCGCTGCAGTCTTGTTTGAATAACTGATGATAAATATCGTTGTTTTTTCTTTTATTTCAATTAAAAGATTTGACTTTATGTCTCCTTTTGTCAAAGTTTTAATTTCGTTTTTATTTTCTTCAGTCAAATTTAAGTCTGCCAAAATATTAAGAACTTCCATTTCCGATTTTATTTGAGTTTCGATTTTACCTATAAATTCGTTACTCTTTGAACGCTCCACAACATTATTCATATAAGTATCCAAATTGTCATTGCTATTAATTGAGTTAGATGAAACAGCTAATTCCCCCACACTTATATAGCTGCCTTTGTCAATTAAAGTAGGTCTATTGTTTATCAAATTTATTAAAAAGCTGACACTGAATACCAGCGCAAACATTATAACAAACACATATAATTTCATTAAAAAACTTTTTATAATGTTAGAAAGACTGCACATATTTCTCCTTTAACATCATTAGTTTTAAGTCAAACTAAAACAATGATTAATCAAGATTATGTAACAATTATAATATATATTTATAATAAAATCAAGTTATTTGAAAAAAAATATAAAAATAAACAAAATATCATTTCAAATTTTCGTCAAAAAACGGCGTTAACAAAAGTATGAACTAAATTAATGTGGCAATACTTAAACTGAATATCAGTAGAAAAAAAACAGCCATATACATATCATATAATGGTGGCAAAGGAGTAATATGATAAAAAGAGGAGAAATATATTACGCAGACTTAAGCCCTGTGGTAGGAAGTGAACAAGGAGGAGTACGTCCTATACTTATTGTACAAAATGACATCGGCAATAAATACAGCCCTACCGTTATAGTCGCCGCAATCACAAGTCAAATAAATAAAGCAAAGCTACCAACCCACATAGAGCTGAAAAGCGGAGATTTCGGGTTGCAAAAAGATTCGGTAATTCTGCTTGAACAGCTAAGAACATTGGATAAAAAACGACTAAAGGAAAAGGTAGGCGAAATCGAAGATTTAAGTGTGATAAAAAAGGTAAACGATGCATTGCTGGTAAGCTTAGGATTCTTTGAATAACAAATAGGTTTTGACAAAAAAATCTTGTCAAAACCTATTTTTAATTATGTTTATCAACTTGAAAATAACTTTACATAAAATTTAGATTTAAAGCAATTTTATTATAAAATCACACTTATTTTATAATACTTTTATGATTTTTCTTATAAATTAGAGCTATTTTTATAATTATCACAATTCTCTTTTTAAAATTTTACTCAAAGTGTAACCAACATCTAATGCACAATCCATAGGCAACATTGAATATTCGGAAGACATATTTTTAACGTTATCCGCAGTTTTTCCTGCAATATAAGCTGCCAATACCGCACTTTTTAAAGGGGCAAATTTTTGTGCCAAAAGGCCTGCAATTATACCCGATAAAACATCCCCCGAGCCACCTTTTGCCATGCCGCTGTTTCCTGCAATATTAAGGTAAGTTTCCTTCCCGTCAGTAATTACGGAAGTAGCCCCTTTAAGCAACAAAACCACTTGATATTTTTGTGCAAACTGCTCTGCAAGCCGTATAGGATTTTGCAAAATATCTCGCACCGATTGTTTTGTTAGCCTGCTGAATTCCATTACATGAGGTGTCAAAACACAACCTTTAAATTTGTCAATTTTAGCCATATCCTGAGATAACATATTCAATCCGTCCGCATCCAGAACTTTAACGCAAGGATAATCAGCTACATTGTCAAATAGTTTTTTATTTTTACCAATACCCATTCCAAATGCAATACTATCAAGATTATGCTTTAACAAATCACTATGACTAAACACGCAGGCGTGTGTTACTCTGCCCCACATAGCAGGTAACATTTTATCGGGAACAAACAAATAACTGTATCCACTACCCACACGCATTGCACACTCGCCCATAGTACTTGCAAGTGCTGTAACCGAAAGCAAACCGGCTCCGACAAAATTTTCGGAACAAGCGACTATACCACACCTGCCAAAGTTCCCTTTATGGCTATTGTTTGATTTTTCTGGAAAAGAACTTCTGACAAAATCACTATCGCAAATATAAAATTTCTTTCCAACAATAGTTATTCCAATGTCACAAACTTTAATTTTCCCCACATAATCTTTGCCGTCCCCTAGAAAATGGCCTGTTTTATAACTTTGTATGGCTATAGTTTTATCCGCTTTTACTGCAATAGGCGATTTTTTACCATTGTCGCTGTTTAATCCGCTTGGTATATCGCAACTTATAATATACTTGCCTTTATTTATAAGTTTAATGTATGCAATATACTCTTCCGACAATTCGCCTGTTATACCAATCCCCAAAAGGCAATCAACGACCAAATCGAATTTATCTAGTTCCTGCATTTCACAAATAGGTTTATAGGCAATTTTATACCTTTTGATAAGTATATCGAAATAATATTTACTGCTTTCTGTTTTGGGCTCCTTACCATAGACTGTTACATTTTTTCCACTGTCTAAAAGCTTTAAACTTAAGCTATAACCATCCCCTCCGTTATTTCCGCTGCCACAAACAACGGCAATATTTTGATAATCGTCCTTTATTATTTCATTAAAAATGGCGTGAGACGCCCTATCCATAAGAGTAATTGCACTCACACCATTATTTATTATTGTATTTTCATCTGAAAGTTTCATACTTTCACTACTAATAGCATAATCCATATATTTACCATTTGTTTAATTATTTGCCAAAGGCATTTAGCACCGCTCTTGCCATCAAAGTCGGTGCATAGCAAGAGATTTTCATAAAATCCCCCTCAACTTCGCCACTTGCCAAAGCAAAAATCGCATCTCCATCCACCATAGTATGCGACGGCTTTATTGTCATTGCGTATCCGTCATGTGCTATATCAGCAAGCTTATTTGCCTCGCTTTTTGTAAGCTTTGCATTTGTTAAAATACAACCGATTGTAGTATTTTGTCCTAAAGATTGCAACATTTTTCTATCATAATTTAACAAATCGATGATATCTATACTTTTTCCACCTACAACAGCACCGCTAACTTTTTGACCGTTACGGAAGTCATAAATGTCCCCAAAAGCATTGACGGCTACGATTGCACACATTTCAACACCGTCATCAAACGCAAAAGTCGCAAAACCAAGTCCGCCTTTGGATGCAGACATTGCACCAAGTACTTTACCCACAGTAGCACCGCAACCTGCACCTACGTTTCCGTTCTCAAAATTGCCGGGTTTTGCATTTTCACAAGCTTTATAGCCAAGTTCTTTATCGGGAAAGCCTGCATTTTTATATTCCAAATCGTAAAGACATGCACCGCAAACAATAGGCACAGGCATTACGGAAGTTTGATATCCTATACCTTTTTCCGCAAGATAATGAACAATTCCGCTTGCACAGTCCAATCCAAAAGCACTGCCACCGCTCAAAAAAACCGCATTTACTTTTTCTACAGCATTTTCCGACTTTAACAAATCCGTTTCACGAGTTGCAGGACTGCTGCCACGCACGCTTACACCGCCTGTCGCTCCTTGTTCCGCCAAAATCACGGTAACACCTGTAGATTTTGTTTTGCTTTCTACATTACCTATCTTAAAAAAATCAAGCATTTTACACCTCTATATCGCCCAATATAATTTTTTCTATGATACCGTTATTTTCAATCAACAAGTACCCCTCTTCGCTAAGCCCCATGCCAAATCCGCTTTTTTTGCTGTCTCCAACATTTACAACCACATTGTGATTAATACTTATGGATAAGTCGGTATATTCTTTGATAAACGGCTCAAAACCTTTTTCCTGATACAAAGCAAGCATTTGATACAACAGTTCAATAATCTCACAAATCAACTGTTCCCTTGGTACTAATTCAAGATTTTCCAATTTTAAAGAAGTTGCTTTAGACTGTAAGTCCTTTGGAATATCATTGGTAATATTGACGCCAATTCCCAAAAATACAGCTTCGGTTATATTTTCTGTTATAACCGACTCCAATAGTATACCGCATATTTTTTTGCCGTTTACAAAAACATCGTTCGGCCATTTTATAGTAACATTTTCGGTATATTTTTTAAGCACTTTCGCAACCGCAAGGCCTGTAAGCAATACCAATTTTAACGAGTCTGATACCAATAACTTTTTTGGTTTGTAACAAAGAGTCATGTAAACACCGCCGTAGCCCGATACAAAAGTCCTGTCAAGCCTGCCTCGACCGCTTATCTGCCTAGGTGCAACAAACAAAAAATCTTTATTGATTTCGGGATATAATTTTTTGACTTCGGTATTGGTACTTTCTACCTCGTTAATAAATATAGGGATATCTATACCGCTTTTCAGTAACTTTTTGCTCAAAGTCTGCACTGTCAAACTATCACTGTCTTTATATTTATATCCTTTTCTCCCAATTTCAATATCTATACCATTAGAAATTAATTTTTTTATATGCTTATTTACGGCAATTCTACTTATACCAAGTTTTTCGCCTATGCATTCGCCACTCAAATACTCTTTTGAATCTACAAGTAGCCCTAATATTTTATCAATCGTCTTTTCCAAACTTCAATACCTCTCTGCATCTATTTATCAAATCGTAATCAAAACCGCGATACGCCATAAATCTAAAAAATTTTTGACTGTCTTGTATTGTCACTAGCTCATGCGAACGATACCACTTTTCCGCAACCGTCATAGCAGTGTAAAACATATCGTCGTTATCCAAAGTTTCCAAAACTTCGTCAATAATATCGCTGCCAACACCTTTATTCAACAATTCGGACTTTAACCTGCGTTTACCAAGTTTTTTGCTTTTACTTGCGACTAAATTTTCCGCAAAAGCATAATCGTCCAAGTATTTCAAATCTAAAAGTCTAGCTGCTGCATTTTCCACAACCGATTTATTGTATTCCTTTTCGTAAAGCTTTTGTTTAAGTCTTTTTGCAGTTACCGAATACCTAGACAAATACTTAACCGCATAATCAAAAGCATTTTTTTCGTCTGCTTTTTGTTTTACACTTACCAATAGGCTGTCATCAACTTCGCTGCCTTTATTTAATCTAAAATCAAATGCAATCAAATAAGGTATTTCGTCCCAAAATCCCCCATCTACCGATATCCTAACATTTTGTCCTACAACATTAAACTCAGTTATTAACATATTATGCCTATTGTGAAATAATTTCTTATATTATTCTAACACACATTTTGCAAAAAATCAAGATTAAAACAAAATGCTTACCTACAAATTAAAAAAAATATAGACAATCAAAACGACCGTCTATATTCGAAATTATATATATAATATCTATGAGTATTTTAAATTATTATTGTGTTTCTAAAAATTTAATCAAAAGTATTCAAATAAAACTGAAATCAACCGACATTTACTAATTTTTTATTACGTCTTTCGTACTCTCTGCACAATTTTAAATATTTGTTTGCAAGTTCTAAAACATATCTGTTTTTGCCATCGTCGGACAAACTTTTATAATAGTTTTCATCCATAAGTTTTGAAATTGGATTAAGCACAACTTCGTCACTTTCTATAATCGATGCGACAACTTCGTACATTTCGTTGTCAACTTGCTCGATTTCTTGCATTATAGCAATTTTTTCGTTTTTAACTTGCGACCAATATCCGCTTTTTATGCGTGACTTGGCTTGTTTTGCCACACTTTGAATTGAACTTTTCATTATTAACTCTCCTTAAAACACATTTTAACATTTTCACACTCCTTTGTAATTAAAATCATTTTTGTCAAGTGAACAACTTCCATTTATAGGAATTTTATTAATGTTTAAAATTTGCCATTTGAATTCATATAAAATAATTGGCAATTTAAAAGGAAGTGTTAATTTTAAACATTGCTTACAAAACAAATAAATTAAAAATCACTTCCCATCGTTTTTATTAAGTTTTATCTTATAGTTTTTTATAAAAAATTGTGCTATTTGTTATTCATTCGAACTTTTTCATTTCGCTTTTTTTCGACAAAAAATAACCTCGCATTGCGAGGTTAAATAAATTATGCTTTATACATTCTTTTTCTTGCAGCTTCTGCCTTTTTCTTTCTTTTTACGCTTGGTTTTTCATAAGCTTCTTTACGACGAAGGTCACCAATGATACCGTCTCTCGCACATTTTCTTTTAAAACGGCGAATAGCGCTGTCCAAAGACTCATTTTCTCCAACTCTAATTGTAGACATACCTTTTGTCCCCTCCTTCCCTCAGATGCGGATTTAATTACTATTTAATTATACTGATTTTTAAAATAATGTCAAGTAAAAAATACAAATTATCCCATTTTTTCTAATAATTTTTCGCCACCAAGTATATGAATATGCAAATGTCCCACTGATTGACAACCATTTTCGCCTTTATTAGACACAATCCTAAATCCGTCCTGCAAACCAAGGCTGTCTGCGAGCTCGCCAATGGTTTTCAACATTTTGCCAACAATTTTTGCTTGCTTTTTATCCATTTCAACTATATTAGCGAAATGAACTTTTGGGATAGCCAAATAATGCTTTGCAGCTTGAGGTGCAATATCGTTTATGATAATCATTTTTTTATCTTCATAAACTTTTGTGCTTGGTATTTCACCATTGATAATTTTACAAAAAATACAATCCATATAATCCTCCGATAATAAATATTATTTTAAAATTTAAGTCATTGAGATGCAATTAATGTTTGCCATAAATGACAATATTTGGCATTAAAACCCGACAAAAATCGGCACTAAACATCTATTTGCGGAATTTTATCACACTAATGTTTCTTTTTCTCCGTCATAAAATGTCGGTACAAATTGCTTCAAACTTCCTTCATCTCCGTCACATTTTACTTTTACATATTCTCTTGTGTACCCGCCGTCGATTTCGACCAAAACTTCCACTGTTTTCCCAATAAACGAACTGTAATATGCCGCCTTATTTTCCTTTGCGATATCTTCCAACAATTTAGTACGTCTTTTTACAACTTCGCCATCCAACATTTTATATTTAGCGGCAACTGTCCCCTCGCGTTTAGAGTATGCAAATATATGAATATCCGAAAACTTGATTTCGCTGACAAACCTTAAAGTATTTTCGAACTCACTATCGCTTTCTGTAGGAAACCCACAAATCAAATCGGTCGTGATAGCAGCAGTCGGATAAAACTGTCTGATTAGAGCAACTTTTTCGGCGTAAAATGCGGATGTATATTTCCTGTTCATATTTTTTAAGGTATTGTCATCCCCGCTTTGCAAGGATAAGTGGAAATGCGGACAAAATTTTTGTAATTTTTTAGTGTTTTGCAAAAATTCTTCACTGATTACCCGCGCTTCCAATGAGCCAAATCTTATGCGAACATTAATATGCGATAAATTTAAAATAAGATTGCTAAGCGTTGTACCTATATCCAAACCGTAACTTGACATATCTATGCCTGTCAATACAATTTCGTTTGTCAAGTTTTGCAGTCTTTCACATTCGTTTACAACACTATCCATACTTCTTGAGCGGGAACGCCCACGCAAATATGGTATTATACAATAGGAACAAAAGTTATTGCAACCATCTTGAATCTTTACATACGCTCTTGTTCTTACCAAATCGGGTTGCAACTCTTCCCCATAGTCTTTTGAAATCGGTGTAACATAAATACCTTTTTGCTCTAATAACTCGGGAATTTTATTTTTATTTGCAACTCCGCCAATATATGTAACGCCGTTTTTCCCCTCAAATTGAGCTGAATTATGTTGCGATGCACATCCGCATACGATTATTTTAGCGTCCTTATTGAAATGCAAACAACGGCTAATTGCCTGACGTGACTTTTTTTCCGCTTCGTTAGTAACCGCACAAGTATTCAAAATATAACAATCCGCAAACTCTAAGTTGTCCGAAACCTCATACCCCAAACTAGCAAGTTTTGTAAGTATACCGTCACTTTCATATTGGTTGACTTTACACCCTAAATTGTATACAACAATTTTCATCTACTCATTTCCCCTAACTCATACATTGCTATACCGCAAACTACTATCGATGCTGTTTCGCATCTCATAATCCTGTTGCCTAAAGTAACGGATACAGCACCGTTTGATTGGCATTTATCAATTTCTCTTTCGCTAAAACCGCCCTCGCTACCAATAATAATCGCAAGATTATCACCGTTAAAAGACTTTAACTCATTTTTTATATCGTTTATCTTTTCATTTTCGTAGCAAACCAAAACTTTATCAAAGCCTTGTAATTTTTGTAGCATTTGGTCAAACGTATATAACCCATAAATTTTAGAAAGCCTTGACCTACCGCATTGTTTACAAGCCTCAACATTAATTTTGTGCAATCTATCAATATTAAACTTTTTTTCGCTCACATAATCGGAATTAAAAAAAACAATATTTTGTACACCAAGTTCAACTGCTTTTTGAACAATCAAATCGGCTTTATCGCCTTTTGGCAATGCTTGAAACAAAGTTATCCCAATTTTTGTTTTACACTCATTATCTATTATTCTGTTTACTGTAGCCTTTGCATAATCTTTTTCAATTAAATCTATTGTACACAAATAATCTTTACCATCACTATCATTGCATACTATAATTTGATATCCGACTTTATATCTCAAAACTTTTGTCAAATGCCAAAATTCGTCGCCACAAATAGTTACGACATTATCGGTTATATCATCTGAATTTACATAAAATCTTCTAATTTCCATATTATTTAAACTGCTTTATTCTTTAATCTCAAGCCGCACCATTCGCCCAAAACAACCGACTTGTCCAAAATATACCCTTTATCTAAATATGCATTTAGTACATCATCATATCTTTTGTGAATAATGCCGGACAAAATTATATATCCATCTTTTTTAAGTACATTGCCAATGTTTCCGGATAAGGCAATCAATATATCAGCAGTAATATTTGCAAATACTATATCTCCTTTTACAGTTGCATTTTCCAACAAATCGGCTTGTGTTATTATAGCATTTTTGATATTGTTAAGCTCCGCATTTTCATGGCATGCCTTTACCGCAAGCGGTGCAATATCACTTAGATACACACTCTCAGCGCCGCAAATACTTGCACTTATGCCCAATATTCCACTTCCTGCACCTATATCTAGTACATTTTTGCCTACACAATCAAGTTCTCCAAATAGCTCTAAACAAAGTCTTGTACTTTCGTGCGAGCCTGTACCAAAAGCCATGCCGGGGTCAATCAAAACCACTCGTTCATCCATTTCGGGGGTATATTTAATCCATTTAGGAACAATTACAATCTTGCCAATATGTATCGGTTTGTAGTATTTTTTCCATTCGTTTACCCAATCGGCATCGTCCAAATCGCAAACTTCAACTTCCAAGCTGCCAAGCTCAAAGGGCGAGTTTTTCTTTAACTCCTCCAAACCGTCAAGTACATTCACGTAAATGCTATCAAAATTTTCAACATCGTAAAAACCTTTTACCTTTACGATTGGGCTTTGCTCCAAAACAGCGGGCTCAATATAATCCCATATAATGTCGCTTTTAATAAGTTCCAAAATATCTTTACTGTCATAAATACTAACACCGTCACTGCCGCTGTCATAAAGCACCATAGCAACCAAATCGCTGCCATCGGTAGTGGTACTTACAGTTATTTGCTTATATTTCATTTATTTTCTATTTCTCCGAATTTTATTAATGCTTGTTTACTGCATTTCTTTTCCGCCTCTTGTTTCTTTTTGCCTGTTGCCTCGCAAATCACTTCGCCATTTACTATTAATTGCATTGTAAAGGTCAAGTCGTGAGGAGGACCCGAAATTTCTTTTGTCTCAAAAGCCAAAGTCCACTTTTTTGCACTGCAATACTCATAAAGCATAGACTTGTAATCGTAATTATCGTTTTTCATTTCGGCAGTAATGTAAGGTTTTAGATACTTCAAAATAAATTGTCGAGTAGCTTTTAGACCATTGCTATCCAAATAAATTGCGGCAATTATAGACTCGAAAAAGTCACTTTTTATCTTTTTACTCAAAGCCACAGTATTTTTGTCAAACAAAATATAATCCACTATTTTACTGCTGTCAATGATGGTAGCAAGCGGCTCGCGACTTACGATATTTGCCCTGAATTTACTCAATATACCCTCGTCAAATTGCGGATAGTTTCTGTAAAGTTCGTCGGCTATTACAAAGTCAAGGATAGAGTCTCCAAGATACTCCATTCTTTGATAACTTTCCCCGTCATTCCCCTTTAAAACGTTATAAGAGCTGTGTGTAATCGCACGTTGCAACAATTTTTTATCGTTGAACGAATAGCCGATTATTTTTTCAACAGCTTTTACATTGGTATATTCCAAATTGTCCTCATTATTTTTCCTGATTATCATTTTCCTCTAACCCACTCAAATTTTCCTTTATTTTTTGCACAATATTATTGTTTATTAGTAGCATTGCCTGTTCGATACAACGGCAAATGCTTGCTTGTTTGGAAGAACCATGTGCTTTTACGATAATGCCATCTACACCAAGCACAGTACCACCAGCCTGTTCGTTTACATCCATTGTCGATTTTAACTTTCTAACCGCAGGTTTTATCAAAAGTCCACCGATTTTTTGCAGTAAACTTCCGTTTTTTATGCTGTCCTTTATCATTTTCATAACGCATAAAGCTGTTCCCTCAATAGTCTTTAATGCTACATTTCCGCTAAAGCCATCGCAAACTACTACGTCATAATCGCCTGATAAAATATCTCTAGCCTCGACATTGCCGACAAAATTGATTGATTTAGTACCCTCTAAAATAGGATAAGTTTCCTTTACCAATTCGTTGCCTTTGCCTTTTTCTTGCCCGTTGCTCAGTATTGCGACAGTTGGATTTTGAACTCCGAATAGCGATTCAACATAGCAACTGCCCATAATAGCAAAATGCTGTAAGTTAATAGGCTTGCAATCTGCATTTGCGCCGCAATCCACAAGCACAAAACATTTTCCGTCAACAGCAGTAGGCAAACTAGGCGCCAAGCATGGTCTGCTTATACCTTTAATTCTTTTTGCGATAAAAAGCGATGCGGTAAGCAATGCTCCCGTATTACCCGAACTTACTACACCGTCAATGGAGCTGTCTTCCTTTGCCATACGCAATGCCTTTACCATAGAAGAATCTTTCTTTTCACGCACTGCAATAGTAGGCACGTCATCATTAGTAATAACCTCGCTGCAATCGCAAACAGTTATTTTATTTCCTTTATAGTTATTTGCTAAAACTTGTGTTATTTCACTTTCTTTTCCGCAAATTACAATTTCCAAATCTTTATGTTTTTCCACAGCTTGTATTGCGCCAAGCACAGCTTGTTCAGGATAATCTCCGCCTTGTCCGTCTAAAACTATTTTCATAAACACTCCTATTTTTGCAAATTAATATTTATACATAATAAGTCTATCATAAAATATAAAATTTTACAATAATTTTTTTATAAATAATAATATATATTTTATTTAAGTAGAAATATGATTCACATTTATTTATTTTAACTATACTCGTTTTATAATAAATCATTTGCTATATTCCAAAAAAAGTGTTATAAAACCACTCAAAAATCGGTACTAAATTTAAAAATTGGCAGAACAAGTTATACATTCCACCAATTATTTGTAATCACTAATAAATATTTAAGAATATTAAATTTGAAGCAAAATTTACTTTGTATGAATGTTTAACACATCATTTTCACTGTCATAAGTTGCAAGTAATACTTTTTTAAGTTCTTCTTTAGACTTTACATTTAGTCTTCTAAGCAACCATTCTTCCCCTTTATTTGCCTCGTTCAAACCGGAATACGAAATATCTCCGTCCACAACCAACACATTACTTAATTGTGCTTGTTTAATTTTAATTCCGTTCAAATCTTCCGCCACAACAGGTCTTTGGTTACCTTTTGGCAATACGGAAAGCTCTCCACTTGTTTCAAAAATTGCATAAGCAACATCTTCAATATCAAAAAAGCCTTTTTCTCTAAGCATTGAAAGCAAGTCATTGACGTCAATTTTGCTCTTCTTAAGCTCCGCATAATCTATTTTACCCTCGTATATAACGGTAATTGGCTTACCTTTCATCAATCTTTTAAAAAAGGTACATTTTCTGCCTACAATATCTACAAGTAATGCCAATAGCATAAATATTGCCATTGCAATTAAAAAATAGTAAAACGGAACTTCCGAGTTTATTGCCATTTCCGCAGCTATTGACCCCAAAGATATACCTACGGCATAGTCTATGAACTCAAGTTGAGCTATTTGTTTTTTACCCAATATTTTGGATATTATAAATAAAAATATAAACGAAACTACCGAATTGATAAGCACCCAATAAATTGGCTCGATTCCAAATTGCATATTACACCCCCACATAAATACATTTTGCAATTTTTACCAATTTATACAATTAATTATTATCTGATTGTAATTTTTTTTGTGAATTACTCTATCAAACAAAAAAAACAAGCAATACCGCTTGTTTTTTTTGTTTAGTATCGATTTTCAGAGGCTTATCTCAATAAATGTTGTTTACTCCGTTCATAAAAGGAATATCATTTGCAGTTTTAATATTATATTTTCCTCTTGACAATTTTACACCTATTGCCATATTACTGATGTCGCCATTAACTGTAAAAGTTATTCTTTGTTGTCCATAAGTTGTTAGTTTTTTACAATCATAATTAGATACATAATAGCTTTTAACACTATTATCTATAATTCCATCTATCTTATTTGCAACAACAAGCTCCATATTTTTTATTGTCAAAGGAGTACCTAAACCATAATTTATTATAAATGAAACCTGTGTATTTCCATTGACATTAGAAATTTTTAGATTATCTAAAACCAAATTATATCCTAAATAATCTCTTAAGTAATCATATATTGACCTATTTATCAACTCCCCGTTAGAATTTTTAAACCAGTTCTTGTAATATGGCAACTTATTTGCTATTAACATCTCTTCTGTTACAAATTCATTTTTCCATCTAGCAATGTTATGACTATTACGCACAACGTCATCTACACCTTTTCGCTCTTCTTTATAGTTGTGTTTTATACTTAGCGTACCCATACAATGCTCACGCATTTGCTTTAAAAAGTTAATTCCGTCTACTTTTCGTCCGGCTCTTCAGTATACCGCCCCAAGGCATCTCTCCGTCATTCAATCTATATGGTGCGTTGTTAAAAAACTTTTTATAGTCATTACTTTTATATTTATTCCCTGCGGTATTCCAAGGATGAGGTCTGCCTATTAAAAAGTCATTATGGTAGCCGACATATTCGGAGTTTAAATTTTTATCCGTTTGATTAACAACACGCATATATCTCCCTTGAAAATATGTTCCGTCAAGAAAAGCATCAATAATGGCGTTCAATATTTTTTTTCTCGTTGTATTTTTCCGATGTCGTGCCCCACTCGCCCCAAGCTCCTATAATACCAAATTGATAAGCAGTTACCATATCTTTTATAAGTTGCTCGTTCCTACCATTAAACTATTTATTTGCTCTAAATGAGTTAAGACAATATCCTGTTTAGGGCTACTATTAGTAGGTTGAGTATAATCGTATGCAAACCTTAATAACATACTCATATTAAGCGAACGCATATATTGGAAATAATCTTTCATTTGATTAAGTGCCAAATCGTCAAGTGGTTTTTTATTGTATTCCCTCAAATAAATATACACCTGTATTTCGACAGCTTTATCCTCTTTTTAAAATACAATTCTTCCTCAAGCATCTCGTAGCCATCACTACCCTCGTCTTCCGGCCAAGCTCTGCCACTCCCTAAAGTATAATAAGTTTCAAGACTAAATCCTCTGTCAATGTTTGATAAAAGTTCCTCACTTTTATCCCCACTTAACTGTTTAATACTCCCGTCAGGCTCAAATTCGAGCAATAAGTCATTTAATGTAATTACGCTTTTATAACTACAGCCTGCAAGTATTGCAATCATAGCTACAACTAAAACAAAAACGCTTAGCAATTTTATTTTTAATTTCATAAAAACCTTATCAAAACAATTTTATAAATATATTATATCAAATAAACGCAGTTTGTTCAATACCATATATAAAATAAACTTTATGGTGCTTAATAATAATAAAAACAATTTGAATGTGTAAAAGCTAACAAAAAAACAATTTAAGTATAAATTAACAACAATAAAAGGCTGTCCTAAGACAGCCTAAAATTTGTTTTATATCATTTGAATTTAAAAATTACTTAGTTCTCTTGATAAGAGCGTCGCACTCTTTAGCAAGTTCTTTTGGAAGTTTGTTTCCAAACTTAGTGTAGAATTCCTTAATACCTTCAGCTTCTTTAGCCCAAGCGTCATTATCAACTTCTAGGATAGACTCCAAAGTCTCCAATGAGCAATCACAGCCATCAAGGTTGATATCTTTTGCATAAGGAACATAACCGATAGCAGTCTCTTTAGCGTCAACAGTACCTTCGATTCTCTTAACCATCCAATCAAGAACACGCATATTGTCGCCGAAACCAGGCCATACGAAATTACCGTTTTCATCTTGACGGAACCAGTTAACGTTGAAGAATTTAGGTTGCTTATCGCTAGGGATTTTGCTACCCATCTCAATCCAATGACCAAAGTAGTCACCCATGTGGTATCCGCAGAATGGAAGCATAGCCATTGGGTCTCTTCTTAATACGCCTGTTGCGCCTGTAGCAGCAGCAGTAGTCTCGGAAGACATTATAGAGCCAACAAATACACCGTGATTCCAATCTCTTGCTTGGTATACAAGCGGAGTAGTTTTAGCACGACGACCACCAAAGATGAACGCACTCATAGGAACACCTGTAGTAGACTCGAACTCAGAGCTAATGCAAGGACAGTTAATAGCAGGAGCAGTGAAACGGCTGTTTGGTTGAGCACCTTTAACATCGGAAGTCTTACCATTCCAATCGTTACCCTTCCAATCAACAGCATTTTCAGGAGGATTTTTATCCATACCTTCCCACCAAACAGTGTTGTTCTCTTTATTCAAAACAACGTTTGTGAAGATAGTGTTTTTCTTAGTAGCTTGAAGTGCATTTGGATTTGACTTAATAGAAGTACCCGGAGCAACACCAAAGAAACCATTTTCAGGGTTGATAGCATAAAGTCTGCCGTCTTTACCAGGTTTAATCCAAGCGATATCGTCGCCTACGCACCATACTTTGTAACCTGCTTTCTTATAACCTTCTGGTGGGATAAGCATTGCAAGGTTTGTTTTACCGCAAGCACTTGGGAAAGCAGCGCCCATATAGTAAATTTTGCCGTCTGGCTTTTCGATACCAAGGATAAGCATGTGTTCTGCCATCCATCCCTCGTTACGACCTTGGAAAGATGCGATACGAAGAGCAAAACATTTTTTACCCAAAAGTACGTTTCCGCCGTAACCACTGTTAACAGAAATAATTGTATTATCTTCAGGGAAATGGCAAATATATCTATCATTTTCGTCAATATTGCATTTTGCATGAGTACCACGAACGAAATCGTTGCTGTCGCCTAGTGCATCAAGTACGTTTTGACCAACTCTTGTCATAATCTTCATGTTTAGTACAACATAAATAGAGTCAGTGATTTCGATACCGATTTTAGCAAGAGGAGAACCTACCGGACCCATTGAGAAAGGAATTACATACATTGTTCTGCCCTTGTAAGCATCTTTTAAAATACTATTCAATTTCTCATAAGCCTCTGTTGGATTCCACCAATTATTTGTAGGACCTGCATTAACTTGCTCTCTGCTACAAATGAAAGTTCTGCCTTCTACACGAGCAACGTCGTTAACGGCAGTGCGGTGCAAATAGCAACCAGGTAGCAATTCGTCATTAAGCTTAATTAACTCGCCTGTAGCCAATGCTTCTTCAGTTAGTTTGTTGTAAAGTTCTTCACTTCCGTCAATCCAAACAACGTTGTCGGGATTGCAAAGTTTTTCAACCGACTCAACATACTCTAAAACTTTTTTGTTCTTAGTCATATTTATACTCCTTTTCAAAAATGTATATTATTAACATATTATATTGTGAAAAATTCCCATTTCCCACTAGATAACATTATAACAAAATTTTTTTTGCATTGCAAGAACTTTTATAAAATTTTACAAAATTTTCTTAATTATTTTGTGCTTTGCTTATTTTTGCTGTAATCCATGATAAATTTATATAATGCTATAATGTCCTCGGCATATTCTTTTTCGTCGTCTTTCAAAATGCTTAAAACATTATCCAAAACTTGCTGCTCACGCCCCTCATCCAAAACGGCGATATTATTAGTTTTTTTATAATTTGCTATATTTTTTACAGCCATCATACGAGTTTTGTAAAGGGATGCGATTGCTATATCCAATGTATCGATAATCTCTCTGCTACTTTTTAAATCAACCATAAATTTCACTCTCCATAACCATATCTAATATTGCTATTGCTGTTACACATTCCACACAAGGTACGGCACGTGCAACTACGCAAGGGTCATGTCTGCCCTTAATTTCTATCGTTGTGTCACTCATTTTCTTAAAATCTATTGTATCCTGACATCTTGCAATGCTTGGCGTAGGCTTAACTTTAACAGCAAATACTATTGGCATTCCGTTTGTTATACCTCCGTTAATACCACCATCATGATTTGTAACGGTTACAGGTTTTCCTCCATCCATTTTATAACTGTCATTGTATACAGAGCCTTTAAGCAAACATTCCTCGCCAAATTCAATACCTTTAATTGCAGGTATACCGAAAATAGCTTTAGCAATGTTATTTTCTACCCCGTCAAACATAGGAGAGCCTACTCCCGCTTTAATACCTGTCACCACACACTCAATCCTACCGCCTACGCTGTCAAGGTTTTCACGTGCAGTCAAAATTTCCTCACGCATTTTATCTTCGTTTGCAATAGCTTGTATTTGCTTTTCTCTTAAAATATCAAATGTATTTTTGTCCAACCTGTTGCCAAGTCTTTGACCTTTTACACTGCCGATTTCAATAATATTAGCACAAATGTCAATGCCTTTATTTTTTAGTATAGCCATACACAAACTGCCTGCCATAACAATCGGAGTGGTAAGTCTTCCCGAAAAATGTCCTCCACCACGAATATCATTAAAGCCTTTATACCTAACAAATCCGCTGTAGTCGGCATGTGACGGTCTTGCAATAGTTGCTATATTCGAGTAATCTTTGCTATGCTGTCCCACATTATATATAACCATTGTAAGCGGAGTACCCGTTGTGTAATCATTGTAAACACCGCTCAAAAACTGCACTTCGTCCGCCTCTACTCTTGCAGTCATAGTTTTATCTTTACCTGTCGCACGCTTTTTCAAATATTGATTGATTAAATTTTTATCAACATACTCTCCGCTGGGAAGTCCGTTTATAACAACCCCCACTGCGTTACCATGAGATTCTCCGAAAATGCTTATTTCCAAATTTTTACCTAATGTTGACGACATTTATCACACCTCCCAAAGTGACATAATCTTCCCAAAAATCGGGATAACTTTTTTTGACTACTTGCGCATTTTTCACAGTCACTTTTCCATCCGCAAAAGTTGCCAATATTGCAGCTGTCATGGCCATTCTGTGGTCACCGTAACTATCGACAATTACTCTGCCTTTTACTGTGCCTCCGACAACTACCAAATCGTCGCCCACTATACTTGCCTTAATGCCGAATGCATTTAAAATTTCGCAAGTTGCAGCCAATCTGTCACACTCTTTTATCCTAAGTCTTGCACAATTTTTCAAAGTGGAAGTCCCTTTTAATTTTGCAAGTAACACGCCGAAAATCGGAGCTAAATCGGGAATATTGGAAATATCTATGTCAAAAGCCAAACCGTGTTCAGCCTTTTTCACTATCTCCAAAACTATCTTATCCCCTTGTTTGGAGTTATCTTGCGCTATAGGCAAATGTACTCCTCCCACTTCCCAAAAAGCAAGATTGCTATAGTCAACTTCCGGCATTAAATCATATTGCTTTCCGTCAATTTTTTTAGGGATAATTGCAAAACTGTTTTTCTCCTCCACAACTTTGCATCCAAATTGTTTTAGTGTTTGAATAGTCATATCGACATAACCGCGTGATACAAGTTGCCCCGTCAAATTTATGCTGATTTTTTTATTGCTTGCATAAGCTCCAAGCATAATACCACTTACAAATTGCGATGACATATTTCCGTTTATGGTAATTTCGTCCATATCGTAATTTCCGTTAATATTTAATGGCAAGCCGCTTGTTTTATCAAATTTAACTTTGCTACCCATGGCTGTAATTATATCCTCGTAGCCACGCTCGCCAAGTCTTTCACTGCCAATAAATTGCGTTTTTATACCAAGCATAGCACAGATAGGTATAAAAAATCTAAATGTACTGCCACACTCTCCGCAATCGATTACCGCATTATTCTTTAAGTTAAAGCCACTAAATGTTACATTATTTTTATTTATCACAAAATCTGCACCGATATTTTTCAAGGCATTTAAAGTTGCTTTGATATCATTGCTTAATACTACATTGCTTACCACTGCTTGCCCACCGCAAAAAGCCGACATAATCAATAGCCTGTGCAAATGCGATTTTGATGGCGGAGGGCATATACTTCCGCTCAATTTACTTGGAATAATCTCAATATCAAATTTACTTTCTTTCACACTTTCTGTCAAATTGATTGGCGCACCGAGCTTAACATTTTCCAATCTACAATCCCCAATGGCATAAGGACGTGCGATTGTTAAATAATCTCCGTGACGTTTTTTGTCATTACCTGCACTTGCCCACAATTCGTCAGCAGACAATTTGTAATCAATCGGCATATTATATTTTTTGGCAACTGCTTTGATTTTTTGCAAAATCAAATCGATTTCACTGCTGCCTGCAAATTTTTGAGCAATGTAAAACATTCCTATTAGTACAGCCTTACCATGTGCCAAAGTATATTTACTGTCCTTTTCAATAACATGCCCCAATGTATGTCCTAAATTTAAAAGCTGTCTTTTGCCTTTGTCAAATACATCTCCGCTTACATACTCGTCTTTTATTCTTACGCAAATTTCTATAATTTCACTAATATTGTCAAATAATTTACCTTTTAGCAACAAATCAAAAAGACCTTTGTCCTCAAGCACTCCGTATTTAGCAATTTCTCCAATACCATCTGCAATCAAATCGTCAGATAGTGTAGCCAAAACATTTGTGTCACAAATAACGACCTTAGGCTGATAAAACGAGCCGACTTGATTTTTGCCTGCAGTAATATTAACAGCGGTTTTTCCGCCAACCGAAGAGTCTACCATACTAAGTAGTGTTGTAGGTATATTTATAAAATCAACACCGCGTAAATAACTGCTTGCCGCAAAACCGACCATGTCGCCGCATACACCGCCGCCCAAAGCAATTACCAAGTCGGTACGAGTAATTTGAGACTCGGCCAAAAAATCGTAAATTTTTGACAGTTCCGCTAGACACTTACTGCTCTCTCCGTTTGGGAAAGAGTAGGTAAAAATTTGGTTTGAATATCCTTTAAAGCTCGTAACAACTTTGTCAAGATACAATTTTTCCACAAGACTATCTGTTATAACAGCAATCCTGTCATAACTTTTTATTTGATTGACCAAACTTCCTACTTCATTAAGCAAGCCGTCTCGCACAAGTACATTATAAGTTGGATTTGTATTGATTTTAATAACTCTCATATTTCAACCGATTAATAATTAGTTTAGCAATGCTTGCAATGCCAATTTGTATGATTTTTCTCCAAATCCCGCAATTACTCCTACACAGACTGCGGAAATTACAGATGTATGTCTAAACTCTTCACGCTTATGAACATTACTCAAATGCACTTCTACGCAAGGAGTTTCTATACTGCTTATTGCATCTCTTATCGCAATAGAATAGTGTGTATATGCACCGGCATTTAAAATGATTCCGTCGTACAATCTGCCACTATGGATAAATTCTACTATTTCGCCCTCGATATTGCTTTGTACAAATTCGATTTCTGCACCATAAGCTTTCGCTTGTGCTGCCAAATCTTTATTTATATCGTCCAAGCTTTTCCCGCCATAAATGTGCGGCTCTCTTACGCCTAGCATATCCAAATTTACACCATTAATAACTAATATTTTCATATTTTCTCCTTTACAAATTGTACAATTTGCTCCGTCATTTTTTTCAAATTATTGCCATACACTGTCAAATTTGCCACTTTTTTATAATGCACAACCCTATCGTTGTAATGTTTTTCAAGCTCCGACTTGTTTTTTTGCTTTACTATCGGTCTGTCCGTTGTTTTTATCCTTTTATAGCAATCTTCAAATGAACTGTCAATATAAACCACAAACATACCTTTTAGCAGTTTTTTGTTTTCGTCCGCAATCGGTACACCTCCACCTAACGAAAGCACTGTGTTGTTAGCGTTTAAAAAACTTGATAAAGCCGAATGTTCGCACTGCCTGAAATACGCTTCCCCATAATTTGCAAATATTTGAGGTATACTCATGTTTTCTTTTTCTTCAATATAGCCATCAAGGTCAACAAAGTCAAAAGCCAATTTTTTAGCAAGCATTTTGCCTAAAGTGCTTTTGCCACTTCCCATATATCCACACAATGCAATTACCATTTTTTATCAAGCTCCTTTTGAGTGTAAAAGATAATATCCTTTATGTCCTTTTCCTCAAACTTAGCGCCGTACCAATATTCATGAGATTTTACAGCCTGCAAAACAAGCATGTCCAACCCATTTTTACCTTTGCAACCGCACTCTGTTGCATACTTCAAAAGTTTGGTTTCGTATGGATTATAAATTGTGTCGTAAACCGATTTTGCATTACAAATGACCTCTTTTTCTATCGGGGAGCTGTTTATATCGGGGAACATCCCTACAGGCGTACTGTTTACTATCAAATCAAACTTTTGATTAGGAATATTTTGTATATCAACCACTTTTACTTCGCCAAATTGACACTTTATATTTTGAACTTTACTATCCGTCAAATTACGTATCGCTATACACAAATTGCTAGGCTCATATTGTTTTGCTATCATACTGCCTACTCCGCCGCAACCCAACAAAAGCACTCTGCAAGTAAAATCGTTTTCTATTTCGCTTACGCTTTTTGTGTAGCCATAAACATCTGTATTAAATCCCATAAAATTGCGGTCGACACAATTAACTACTCCTAAATTTTTGGCACTTTTATGGATATTGTCGCACAAATTAAATACATCTTTTTTATAAGGTATTGTAACATTAAAGCCGTCCAAATTGCTGCTTTTTACAAAGTCATTTACATTGTCCGTCTCATAAAGCTTATATTCTGCATGCACTCCGCTTAACTCAAACAGTTTATTGTGAATATATGGCGATAGCGAATGTCCCAATTTTTTTCCTAAAAGTCCGTATTTTTCCATAATTTTTATTTACATTACATATTTTATTGTCAAAATATTATATAGTTAAAATTCAATAAACAAACTCATAAATATGTTATCTTTACTTTATTTTCTCCAAAATTTTCACTATATCCATCGGTTTTTCCGCAATATATTTTACTCCGAGCCCCTCATGCAATTCCCTTGGCCTAAATCCCCAAGTAACGGCAATAAATGTAAGTCCGCTGTTTTTTGCGGTTTCAAAGTCCACTTCGGAATCTCCTATATAAACACTTTCCTCCGACTTTGCCCCCATAAGTTCCAATGCATACCACACACCGCTTGGGTTTGGCTTGGGTTGTACTTTTTCACTCTCTCCTATAGCAACAGGCAAATAACCTGTAAACAACTTTTCGGCAAGTTCCTTAACTCCCGCATCGAATTTGTTGGAAACAACACTCATTTTTATACCTTTTGCTTGCAAAGCTTGCATAAGCTCTAAAATACCATCATAAGGACAAGTGTTGTCATTTTTATGTAAATTGTAATGTCCCATAAATTTTTTAAAGCAAATGTCAAACTCCTCAGCGGTATATCCCTTTGGCATTGCTCGGTCGATAAGCACTTTTACCCCGTTCCCTACAAAAGATAAAACTTCTTTCATACTCCTTTTAGGATAACCACATTCTGCCAATGCAAAATTCACACTATTATATAAATCGTCGATAGTATTTAAAATAGTACCATCCATATCAAAAACTACATTTTTTATCATTTTTACTCCACAAATTTTGCGTATAAAACACTACTTTAATATTAATAATTATAAACCATTAACCCGTAATTTGTCAATAATCATAGCAAAAAAGTATATTTATTATTTATATATCAAATAAAACGCGTGCTTATATTAACATAAATTCGCTATTAATAATAAAATCCGTTATTAGATATTTGTATTAATAGACAATCTAATATTAATATGCAAAAAAATAAATCCAATGTATATAGACATCGGATTTATTTTGTTTTGTCACAACAATTTTTGAAAAATATGTTATTTATCAGTTAATATTTTATTATATAAGCCAATATTATTTACCGCAATATGTTTATAAGTGTTACTTTTATGCTTGTATATTTTCCAAGGCATCTCTCAAAGATTGCGGTATAGTAATTGGGTCGGAACCTATTGAAAATATAAATTTACCTTCGCGAGTATCTCCATAAGCAAACTGAAAGTTAAAAATCAAATCATTTCCAACAATCTTAATTGTCGAATTTTCAAAAATACTATCTTTAATGCCATAAAATATACCATCGTCTTTCTTTTCATATAACAAATCAGGGTCATTGTCGCCAAAAACCATTAAATCACAAACATTTATAATATCTTTAGGGGTGGAAACTTCAGGCAATACTTCTATATCGATATTGACATGAGTGCAAATATCCTCAATACTATCCAACTTTAAAATCTCCCAATGGCTAAAATCTGTATCATCAATATGTCCATAAAAATAGTTTGCATTGTTTTTTTTCGTAATTTCTAAATATTTTATTGTTTCAAAATCGCTCTGCATAAATATATTTCCGTAAATTGTAAATTTTGTATCGCCATAACAAGGCTGATAAAATGATTTTGACGAACTTGCTTTCCATGCGTCCAAAAATTCATTTATAGTAAGATTGGGGCTGATAACATTTTCATTGTTATTGCCACCTACGTTTCCACCATTTTCTATGTTTCCACCTTGGTTATTTCCTCCACCGATAATTTCTTCACTATCATTGCCATTGTTTACGCTGTCGTCGCCACCAACATTTCCATCACAAGCAACAAGTGCCATGCATGCTATTAATGCAATAAGAATGATTGCAACAATCAAAAAAACTTTTTTCTTCATAAAAACTCCTTTTAACCTATTAGTATTTATTGATAAAATTTCAAATTAAAACCGTCATTATGCCTTTATATGTCAGAAAAGGTATACTTTTTCTGACGCCAAATCACTTGACAAATCTTTGTTAATTTTGTATAATTAATCTAATAAAAAAATAAAAATTGATAGATTTATAACTAAAATTTATGAAACATTTAAAAATCAATAGTGTCAGAAAAAGTATACTTTTTCTGACACTTTTTGCACAATATGAACATTTTTATAAAATAATAAAAACAAATGGTCACAACTACTTAACAGATAAATTATTTTTTATAAAAACGCAAAAAGGATGAAAACATACCTGTTTATGTTAAATATGATTTTTAAATTAGAACTAAAGCAAGCGTTTCTTTCGAATTGTTCAAACATCTTAAAATATTAAATAACATTAAGCAGAATAATAAAATTTACATAAAAACAAGGAATTAATTCCTTGTTTATAGGCTTATCACAACTTTAAACTATGCTGCACATTATTTAAGAATTAAAAATTGTGATATTGGCGGGCGACAATGTGTGTCGTAAGAACCGCCCATAGAGGCACAATCACGGAGACTCCCGAACTACAAAAAGTAGTCGCTCGGCACAAAAAATGACTGATAATACAGTTAGTATAATCAGGCATTCGACGCTAAATTGGAATTTATTCGCTCAACTTTTTCAACATTAAATATTCTTCTTCGGTTTCTTCTATAATTTGAAAGCCTAACCTTTTATACATTTTGGCTGCGTAATTTTCCTTTTGCACAGATAAAGACGCCTGTTCATACCCACGCGCTTTAAGAGTGGTTAGCATTTCTTCCATCAATGCAGTGCCTATGCCTTTTCTGCGATATTCTTTATAAAGAGAAATTGCAAATGACGGGGTGTTATCGTCAATATGTCCATAGTCGTTCATAATTCTAACCCAAACTGCCCCGACAATTTTCCCGTCTAAATCTGCGACAAAAGCAATATCGTGCTTGCTTGTTCCAAACTCCGAAATATAAACTTGCAATTCGGGACTATAAATTATTGATTTTGGCGGCGGCTCAACTCCATTTGGAATAAAGATAGCCTCATATAGAAAATTCTCTAACAATGGATATTCGTCTCGTTGCATTTTCCGAATTTTCATATATATTCCTCCGCTAAATTCCTGTTTATAATCGCAAGCGATTACTGTTTATCGTACAATTATTATAGCAAAAACAAAATATTTAATCAAGCAAATCGTAAGGCACTCCAAGATGTTTTCCGAAGTGCCTTTTGTTTTATTTGGTAAAATTGCCTTGTTCATCACGCTTTTGCGTTTGCCACGCCGTAGGAACAGGCGGTTTTGGCAATATGTCTTTAATGGGTATTCGCACGCCAAAACATTCATATAAAAGGAAAAGTACGAACTCACTTTGACGTGTGTTCGTACAGTTCGCTTTTGGCGGAAGCGATGAGATTCGAACTCATGTATCCTGTTGGATAACCGCATTTCGAGTGCGGCTCGTTATGACCACTTCGATACGCTTCCATATAATTTACTTAACAAGTATATCACATAAAATTTATAAATGCAAGCAAACTGTTTAATTAACATTGTGTAATTTGATTTTTATTACAATTTTTTAACTTTAACACGCTTTATTTAACAATTTTTAATTAAATTTTTGATTGTGATATAATTAATGCAAAAAATAAAGCGTTAGCATCGCCACGCTTTATTTTTATTAATAGGCATTAATAGATATCAAGGTTTTTCCCTACCGCCACCTATCGGAGTAAGTTTGCCCCAAGTTAAAGGTCCAACAATACCATCTGCTGCCAACCCGTTTTCTTGTTGAAATTGCCTTACAGCATTTTCGGTATTTGCTCCGAATATTCCGTCCGCAGTACCCGCAGGATAAAGCTTTGCAACCAATTTTTGTTGCAAATAACGCACATAAACACCGCGACTGCCACGTCTTAATAATGGTAAACTATCTTGCATCATAAGTGTACGCCATGTGTTTCTGCCGACAATTCCGTCTACCGCTAAGCTGTTATCTTGTTGAAATTTTCTTACAGCATTTTGAGTACCACTGCCAAAAATTCCGTCAACAGTCAAACTATTGCCATACAAATTTAAATAACATTGCAAAAATTTAACGATATTTCCTCTGTTACCATACCTTAATGTAGGCATTTGCAAGTAGCTCATATCTGCTACATAATTAACTTTTAAGTTGTTCGAAACACCAATCGCACCGCCATTGCCGCAAGCTTTTTGGAAATCCGGGTCCATCATAAGTTTTGCCTCGTTAAAATTAGTCATAAACCCACATTCAGTAACAACGGCAGGACAATTTACACTGCCCAACATCCCTATCCTACTCAAAGTACCGATTCCTAAATTGCGTGTAGTTAACTCCTCATCCAATCCTGCGGAAACATCGTACGCAAGTAATTTGCTTAAGGCATTAAATCTATTTTCGTCCGAATAAAAAACCAAATACCCATTTGTTTGATTAAATGCCAAATCATTACCATAAGCGTTGTACGCATAAGTTACCAAACAGGTTAAATTTTGTCTATTCGTCCTTATAACCCTTTGGTTAATAGATATATCATTTAATTCCGGTTTAATATCATATACATTAAAACCTGTGCGTAAACACGCAATCAAAAAATAATATTTTGCAGGTCTGTTAAATTCATTTTCGTAAAAACTTCTATTGACATACGGCATTATCGGTGTACGCTTGCCTGCTGTAGGCGGGTTTACACCGTGTTCATCATTAGCTCCTATGTAAAAATTTTCTGCATAAGCCATTGCAAAAATCCCTCCGATTTAATTTCAATATCATTTTATGCTTAAAATTTTTTACGTGTGAAAATAGATATTTGGTTGCTACAACACATAATTTAACTCGAAATTATTTTTAAAATCATTAAAAAAGTGATATTTAAGTCATATAAACTGAAAATTGATAAAGCAAATACATAACAAAATTTATTTTTAATTATACAAAAAATATCAAAAATTGTGCAATTTAAAAAAGACTTGAACAATAAAAAATTAAAAACTACGCCAATATTAAAATTATTGTAAAATATATAAAAAATGTTTTGACAAACCTAATTTTTTATGTTATTATAAGTAGGCAATGGAGAAATACCCAAGAGGCCGAAGGGGCTCCCCTGCTAAGGGAGTAGTACGGGTAACCGTAGCGAGGGTTCAAATCCCTCTTTCTCCGCCAATATCATAAGTTTATCTCATCACTGCTTTTTACATCTTTGCTTAAATTTGTGATATGCCTTTAAACAAGGGATTTATTCCCTTGTTTTTTGTTTAATTTAAGAAAAAAAAACTTATCACTAATTCCATTTCTAACAAAATTTATTAATGTAAATGATATTAAAAAATTTCCATTGCTTTTTAATATGTAAAATGATATAATTGATTTATATAACAATATAAAAGACAACAAAGGAAATAATATGTACGATGTTATTGTAATAGGCGCGGGTCCCTGCGGCTGTGCAACTGCAATTACCCTTGCCAAAAGTGGGCTTAAAGTTTTGCTATTGGAAAAAAGTAAATTACCTAGATACAAAAGTTGCTCAGGGGTATTAATTGAAAAGACATTAAATTTTATAGAAAAGCACTTTGGGGTTAGCGTCCCTAATACAGTTACCTGCACTCCAATAGACAACCACGGCATGATTTTTACCGATGATATAGGCAAAGAATATAAATTTGAGAGTCGCGGTTTAAATATATGGCGTGACAAATTTGATTATTGGCTTGCATCACTTGCAAAAGAAAGCGGCGTGCAGATAAAGGACGAGTGTGCAGTAACCGATATAAAAGAAAAAGACGGACAAGTTTGCGTACATTTAAAAGACAAAATAGAATATGCAAAGTTTGCGGTAGACTGCTCGGGTGCTGTTGGTATTGGCAAGCAATTTGCGAATAACATAATAACCTATCAAACATATAACACAGGAAAAATCAATTTAGATTTCCACTATTTTTATGCTTATTTACAGCCCGAATTGTCCGGATACGATGCTTGGTTTAATGTAAAAGACGATATGCTTGTACTAGGCATATCGACAACAAACGCAAATGAAATATCACAATATTATGATAATTTTATTGCTTATATGACAAAAAATCACGGTCTTGCAATAGATAAGCAAATAAAAACGGATAAATGGATAATCAAAAACATACAACCTACATTCCACATAGACTACGGCAACGGTCGCATTTTGAAAGCAGGAGAAAATGCAGGCTTTTTAAACCCTATGGGAGAAGGTATATCTTGTGCTTTGGAAAGCGGATACTCTGCTGCTCTTGCAATTATCAACAACATTAACAACAAAACAAATGCGATTGAGGACTATAAAAACTATATATCTTCAACAAAAAAATATATGGAAAGACAATGGCAACTCGTAGGGCGAATGTCTGAAAAATTTTCTTTAATATTTTCGTAGAAGCAAAACATAATTAATTTTTATATTAAATTCAGTATTTAAGATATAGTAAACACCATTATCAACAAGCAATTATTTTATTCTGCCTAAAATATTATATCAAATAATGTTTTATATGGTAAAATAAATATATATTTTACATCCCATTCAAGCTTTTAAATTATATAAGTATTTACTTGCGGATTTGATAAAAAAATGTTAAAATCAAATAAAGGAGAAATTATGAAAATAGATGCATCCAAATTGTTTTGGATAAGGCAACCTGAAAATTTTTTAATTACCGATAACAAAATTGAAATTATCACATTGCCTAATACCGATTTATGGCAAAGGACTTACTATGGTTTTCAAAATGACAATGCCCCTGTACTACAAACGGCAACAACTGAAAAATATTTTTCATTTGTCGTAAAAACCGAGTTTGATAGCAAAACAAGGTTTGACCAATGCGGAATTGTAATTTATCTTGACAGCGAAAATTGGTTAAAGGCTTCCGTAGAATATGAAAACAATAGTTTTCAACGATTGGGAAGTGTTGTAACCAACTATGGATATTCTGATTGGGCAACAACGGATATCCCCGCAGATATCAAGTCTGTTTGGTATAGATTAAGCCGCAGGGAATCCGATTATTTGATAGAATTTTCCTATAACGGAATAGATTTTAAACAAATGAGAATTTGCCATTTAGCAAAGGGAGCCCAAACAATTAATTTTGGAATATACGCTTGTTCTCCCGAACAATCTTCCTTTAAAGCTACATTTACTCAAATGGAAATAACCGATTGCGTTTGGAAGAAACATCAATAAACTAAGTACAAAATAAGGAGTTAATATGAGTAAAGCTGACGAAATATTTGTAAAAAATATGAAAGATATTATGGAAAACGGTGTTTGGGATACCGACCTACCCGTTCGTCCAAAGTGGAGTGACGGAACACCTGCACATACAGTAAAAAAATTCGGAATAGTAAATAGATACGATTTGAGCAAAGAATTTCCTATTTTGACAATAAGAAAAACTTATTTTAAGTCTTGTGTGGACGAACTTTTATGGATATGGCAAAAAAAGAGCAACAACATAAAAGATTTAAAGTCAAAAATTTGGAATCAATGGGCAGACGAAAACGGCTCTATCGGCAAAGCATACGGCTATCAACTAGGGGTTAAACATATTTACCGCGAGGGCGAGTTTGACCAAGTTGACAGAGTACTTTTTGATTTAAAAAACAATCCGTCTAGCCGTAGGATAATGACAAATATTTACAATTTTGCCGATTTACACGAAATGAACTTGTATCCTTGTGCATATTCGATGACTTTCAATGTTTCAGGCGACACTTTAAATGGTATACTTAATCAACGCTCAAACGATATGCTTACCGCAAATAATTGGAACGTCGTTCAGTATGCTATATTAATGATAATGTTTGCGCAAGTGTCGGGATTAAAAGTAGGAGAACTTGTTCACGTTATTGCGGATGCTCATATTTATGATAGACATATACCTATGGTAGAAGAAATTATAAAAGAAAAGCAATTTACTGCCCCAAAATTGGAAGTTGATACAAGTATTACAAATTTCTATGACTTTACTGTAGATAGTTTCAAACTTGTGGACTACAAATGCAACGACAAAAAATTTGACATTCCGGTAGCGGAATAGGAGTTTAAATGAAAGCAATTTTACACGCAGATAAACAATGGGGAATAGGTAAAAATAACGATTTAATGTTTTCTATACCACTAGATATGAAATTTTTTCGTGAAACAACATTAAATAAAATTGTTGTTATGGGAAATAATACCTTAAAATCTTTCCCTAACGGCAAGCCTCTTAAAAACAGGATAAATATTGTTTTGTCACGTAGCGAAAATACTCGTGATGACTGTATTTTTGTAAAATCTTTAGACCAATTATTTAATGTTTTAAGCAAATATAACTCCGACGACATTTATATAATAGGTGGCTCAAGCATTTACAAAATGCTACTGCCTTATTGCAGCGAAGTTTTGGTAACAAAAGTTGATGCGGTAGGCGGTGCAGATACTTTTTTTGAAAACCTTGACGAAAATAATGATTTTAATTTGATTTACGAAAGTGAGCCTATAGTTACAAACGGCTATACGATAAAATTTACTACTTACAAAAATACCAAAATATTAATTTACCAACAAAACTAAAATGCAACCATACATTTATAAAATAACCGACAAGTTACAATATAAAGATTTGCTTTTACTTGCCGACGAACAGTGGGAAATGGTGGAAAAATATCTACAAAACAGCACCATGTACATACTAGACGATAACGGCGTAAAAGGCGAAATCACAGTGTTAGATTTGGGGAACGGAGTTTTGGAAATAAAAAATTTGGCAGTATTAGCGCCCTATCAACATTGCGGATACGGAAAGCGATTAGTCGAATACGTATGTCAAAAATATAAAGATAGTTTTTTGCAAATCCAAGTAGGTACGGGAGATAGTCCTTTGACACTTCCCTTTTACGAAAAATGCGGTTTTAAAAAATCGCACATTATAAAAAACTTTTTTACTAATAATTATGACCACCCTATTATAGAAAATGGCAAACTGCTTACAGATATGATTATTTTAACTAAAAATTTAAAAAAGTAATTATATTTTTTTATCATTAAACGAAAAAACAGCACTCAATAAATGAGTGCCGTTTTTATTATTTTAAAAAACTTATTATTTAATTAATTCCTTTGCCATTCTTACACCCAAATGGAATTTTTTATTTTGACAAATAGTGTTCATAATAACTTTATCCAAGTCTCTTCCGCTTTCATTAAAGGATGCTGCAAAATTGTCTTTTGAAATGTGCATATTATATTCCACAATGGTAATTATATGGTTTTTATCTTCGTCGTAGAAAGTCATTGTGTTGTACTCTTCTACATTTCCAAGACATTCAAAAAAACCTTCCCACACATTAGAGATTTGTTCGGTTGTAACAACTACATCCCTACCGCCGTTATCGATAATATCACGAACAAAGCTTCTTTCGTTGCAAAACTGAATCCTGCTTAAATTTTTGATATAGTCGGAGGTTACTTTTGCATTTTCGATATTGTATTTTTGGAAATAACCATTTAATGATTTTACGCTGCTTAGCACATAAAACATACCATGGTACAAATCTCCACCTAAATACTCATCCACAGCACAATGTACCGATTTTGAGCTAAAAGTAGAATAATCGCCTACACAAGTAGCTTTCAAATAACTGTTGCAAAGCTCAGTTTGCAAATCGTTCTCGCTACTGTTAATAACATTGCCTATTTGAGAAATATCGCTTTTCATCATATCGTCAAGAGATACATTCATAATGTTTGCAAGAGCAATCCAAACAAGCGGGCTATCAGGAAATCTATCCCCTTTTTCCCACATGCTTATGCTTTTATTATTGTAATCTATAGTAAGTCCCATCTCCTTTAGCTTTTCATTAAGAATGTCAGCAAAAACAGATTGAGTTACAGATATAGATTTTCTATAAAATTTTAGATTCTCTGCAAATTTTAACATATTTACCTCTTTTGAATGCTATATCATTATACATAATAATACTTTTAATGTCAAGGTAATTTATAATTTTTTTTCCACGAGTTGTAGACAATTTTCCATTAAAAAACATATATCTACAAAAATCGACACTTATGTATTTTTTTTATAACTATACATTTTAAAGTGGATTTTTTAATATAGATAATCCGACTAAAATTTAGCAAACTATTGACTAAACCTAAAATATTTTATATAATTATTATAATGATATTCAATTAGGAGAAATTATGAAAAGTTATTCTATCGTTTTAATTGCTCTCCTTATGGCATTGGCTATTTTTTTGCCACTTTTGATTACAGGTTGTACAAACAGCAAATATAAAATACAACAATATCCACCTGCAAGGACGAGTTTTGAATATACTGTAATTGACAATTTACATCTTAGCGAAATGGACGAAAGCTTACTTGCAAACAGTGACAGAGGCTTTCGCGGAGAAGTATATTATACTTTAGGAACGGAAAAAGCATATCCGGGAGACGAACAAAACTATCTCGATTGCGTTAATGAACAATTAGAGCTTTATAAGAATGATAAAATCAACATTTTACAGTGCTATATTTACCTTACCGAATACCGCGATAGAGATTTGAACGAAACTGCCCTATCTCAAATGAAAAAATATTTCGAAATGTTTAAAAGCAAAAATATACGAATTTTATTAAGATTTGCTTATGAATATACTTCAAGTGCAAACTATGATGCAAAAGACGGGCAAATAATTAAGCATTTAAGTCAAATAAAAAGCTTTATAAACGATAACAGCAAATTGTTTAATGATGTTGTATACGCTATGCAGCTAGGTTTGATAGGTCTTTGGGGAGAAGGACACGGATACCATTATCATCACAATATCAAAAAACTTATAACAAAGTTTTGCGAAGCAATACCGGAAGATATTTACATAATGGTCAGAACACCCGATATTTTGTCGCAAGTTCCTAAAAAATATGAGCATAGATTTTCCGTTCATGACGACTTTTTAGTTGGAATGGACCACAAATGGGGAATGATGAGTTGGAACGACCCGCAATATCAAGATTTGCTTAACAAAAACCAATATGCCATTGCAGATGGCGAAATGCCTTGGGGGCGAGATACTACTGTACCTGTTATTGACCCGATTGGCTTTTTGAAACAAGTCATAGGATACGGACTTACTTCTCTTAGTATTACACATAATTATATAGAAGATTTAAAAGAGAAAGATATAGTTTATCATCTTGAAAAATGGAAAACCGAATACTTGACTAAATCGCAACTTGACAAAAACAATATCCCTTATCTTGACAGTATGCTTGAAAAAAATCAAATTTCCATTTATAATTATTTGCAATACCATTTGGGATATAATTTAGGAGTAAGCAACCTTTTGCAAACAAACGGCAAAACTTCTTTTATGATAAATAATTTTGGTATTGCCTCTCCTTTTGAGTACAAACTTGAAATAATAGCAGATGGGCAAAATATAGAGGTCGAGCAAATCCAGCTTGGAAGATTCGGACAACAAATCGTATTAATAGATAAAAATGTAAAAGAAATTAAAATAAAATTTATCCACAGAAGAACAGGCGAAACAATCAAGCTTGCAAACAACTTGCCTTATCTTGACGGATATAATGTAATCAACTTATAAGATTATAAATAATGTGTATAAAAAACAAAAAGCACCTTGAAAGGTGCTTATTGTTTTGTTTTTAATTAATGATTTACCTCGGTAGTCGACTCTACTACTTGTGCATTTTCGTTTGATACCTCTTCAGTTGCAACAGGTTCTGCTACTACTTCGCTTGCATTTTCTGCAGCTTTTTTTTCAGCTTTTTCTTTTTTCTTAGCATCTTTTTTGGCTTGTTTTTCAGCAGCTTTCTCTGCTACTACAGCATCCTCTTCCGCATCGTCGGCAGTAACTGCACTTGGTGTTGCGCCTTGTTCTACAGGAGCCTCTTGCTTTGCAGCAGCTGCTTGCGGAGCATCCGGATTAAGTACTACGCCGATAGCGCCTTGGTCCATAACTACGATTACAGGAGCCTCTTTTGAGCCAACATTTAATTCCATTGTACCATTTTTGCTATCCAAGCTCACGATTTCGCCAACAAAACCACCGATAGTTCTGATTTTTTTGCCTACTCTAACAGATTGCATCATTTGTTGTGCTTCCTTTTTCCTTTTTCTTTGAGGAATAATGGTAAACAACATCATAACTACGAACAACACACCGATTATAAGGAACATATACCAAGAGCTACCGCTGTTTGCTGTTCCTTCACATAATAAATTCAACATAATAATCTCCTTTTTATTTGCTAAAACATATAAGAAGTTGCAATTTGGCATATTAAAGTCACAAGATTAAAGCAACTTCATCCATTTATTAAAATCTCATTTTGTTTTAGCTTATTATACTATATCTTAATAAATTTTGCAATGATTTAATATAAAAAAACTCATTTAATCATAAAAAACAATATTTTCGACATTTTTTAAAGACTATTTTAATTATTTTGATTTAATATTCCAATCATACTTGTTTTTAAAATCTTTATAAAAATCGCCAAAACAATCGTTCATAATCGCTTGTTTAATATCTTGCATTAGCTTAATCAAAAATCTCAAGTTGTGTATAGAAAGCAACTCTCCGCCCAATATTTCCCCTGCATTAAGCAAATGTCTAATGTATGCTCGGCTGAAATTTCTGCAACAATAGCAATCGCACTCAGGGTCAATCGGTGTAAAATCCTCTTTAAATTTAGCATTTTTAACCGTAAGATTGCCTTGTCTTGTAAATGCAGCACCATTCCTTGCCATTCTCGTAGGAAGCACACAGTCAAACATATCTATACCACGCATAACACCTTCCACCAAGCAATCGGGACTACCTACACCCATCAAATATCTAGGCATATCCTTAGGATAATGAGGTTTAAGCACATCCAACATTTCGTACATTACTTCCTTAGGTTCGCCAACAGACAAACCGCCTATGGAAAAACCGCACTCGCAATACGGCAATATTCTTTCGATAGACTCTTCGCGTAAATCTTTATACATATTGCCTTGAACTATCGGAAACAATACTTGGTCTTTGCGAGTTTTATGTTTATAGCATCTGTCAAGCCAACTCATAGTACGCTCCAAAGCACGCCTCGCATCGCTTTTACTTGTGCCGTCCCCTGTGCATTGGTCAAATGCCATCATTATATCACTGCCTAAAGATTGTTGAATATCCACAGCTTTTTCGGGTGTAAACACGTGCGACGAGCCGTCAAGATGGCTTTTAAATGTAACACTTTCATCGGTAATATGGCGCATATCGCTAAGCGAAAAAACTTGAAACCCACCGCTATCCGTTAATATCGGTTTATCCCAATTCATAAATTTATGCAATCCGCCTGCCTTTTTAACAAGCTCATGCCCCGGTCTTAAATATAAATGATATGTATTGCTCAAAATTATTGAGGCATCAATATCGTGCAAAACTTGCGGGGTCAATGACTTTACCGTAGCATTAGTACCGACAGGCATAAACACAGGTGTTTCCACAACTCCGTGCGGGGTATACAACCTGCCTATTCTCGCACCCGACTGTTTGCATTCCTTTACGACTTCATACTTAAACATTGTTACTCCTATTGTTTAAACTTTTGCATTTTTTTAAACTAGTTTGCTTATACGTTTTATTTTTTCTTTCTTGTTTATTTGAACAGCTAATTTTTATTTATTATAAACAAATTGTTTTTTGACATAGCTTATAATCTTACTCAACTTTATACATTAGTACCGATTTTTAAAGACTTTTTGTCAATTAGATGATATATGTAGCATCGCCAAAGCTAAAAAATCTGTATTTTTCCTTTACGGCCTCATTGTACATATTCAAAGTATTTTCTCTACCCATAAAAGCCGATACAAGCATTATAAGTGTGGATTCCGGCAAATGGAAATTGGTTATCAATCCCTTTACTACTTTAAATTTATACCCCGGATAAATAAAGATATTTGTATCCATTTTATCCGCTTTTACAAAGCCGTTTTCATCAGCTAAGCTTTCCACTGTTCTTACAGAGGTTGTGCCTACGCAAATTACTCTTCTGCCGTCTTTTACTGCATTATTGATAATTTCGGCATTTTCTTTGTCTATCTCACAGTACTCGCTGTGCATATTATGTTTTAAAATGTCTTCTTCCTTTACAGGTCTGAAAGTTCCCAAACCGACATGCAAAAGCACTTGTGCAATTTGAACGCCTTTTTCCTTAATTTTCTCAAGTAATTCCTGTGTAAAATGCAGTCCCGCAGTAGGTGCTGCACTAGAGCCAAGCTCTTTGCAATAAACAGTTTGATACCTAGATTGGTCTTGCAATTTTTCTTTAATATAAGGCGGAAGCGGCATTGTTCCTATATCGTTTAAAATATCTTCTAACACACCGTCAAAAGTAAACTCCAAAACCCTTATACCTTGCTCCCCGATTTCTTTGACGATTGCGGAGAGCTTTTCGCTAAAAATCACTTTTGTATCTATTTTTAGTTTTTTTGCAGGTTTTGTAATGCACTCGTAATGATTATAGTCAATCCTTTTTAAAAGTAGTACTTCGATAACTTCATCCTTACCCTCTCTGTGGCAAAATATCCTTGCAGGTATTACTTTTGTGTTGTTTATAACCAACACATCGCCCTCTTTAAGATATTCTACTATATCGTAAAAATGCTTATGTGCGATTTTATTAGTCAGTCTGTCGTACACTAACATCCTAGAGTTATCACGCGGATAAATAGGTGTTTGTGCAATCAACTCTTGCGGCAAATCGTAGTAAAAATCACTTTTATTCATTATTTTTTCCTTCATTTTCGTATTGTGAGAACAACTCTTGTTTCTCGCTATCCATTACCTTACCTAAATGGTCATAAGCTTTTTTCAGACAAATTCTTCCTCTTGGTGTCCTTGCAACAAAACCAACTTGCATCAAGTAAGGCTCTATAACATCTTCGATAGTGTTGCTGTCTTCATTAACTGATGCTGCCAAAGTATCAAGTCCTACAGGACCGCCACCAAAAGTATCAATCATTGTAGTCAAAATCTTCCTGTCACTATAGTCAAGCCCCATATCGTCAACTTCCATTAACGTTAAGCCTTTTTTTGCAAGAGGCAAATCTATTTTACCACCGTCGCCCAACACTTCCGCAAAGTCTCTTACCCTTTTTAAAAATCTGTTTGCAATACGCGGTGTACCCCTTGAACGTCTTGCAATTTCATAGCTCGCATCCTCATCGATATTTATATTTAAAAGTTTTGCCGAGCGATTGATTATTTTTACCAAATCGTCGGGAGTATACAGTTCCAACCTCAAATTTACGCCAAACCTGTCGCGTAACGGGCTTGTTAACATACCTGCCTTAGTTGTTGCACCAATCAAAGTAAACTTTGGCAAGTCAATACGCAAACTCCTTGCAGACGGACCTTTACCGATTATAATATCCAAGGCATAATCCTCCATAGCAGGATATAAAACTTCCTCAACATTTCGGTTTAGCCTGTGAATTTCGTCAATAAAAAGTATGTCGTTGTCTGACAAGTTTGTAAGAATGGCAGCCAAATCACCCGCTTTTTCTATTGCAGGGCCGGAAGTAACACGTATTTGCGAATTCATCTCGTTTGCAATGATATGCGATAGTGTGGTTTTACCAAGTCCCGGAGGTCCGTACAAAAGTACATGGTCCAACGCCTCGCCGCGTTTTAATGCCGCTTGTATGAATATTTCAAGATTGCCTTTTATTTTATCCTGTCCGATATACTCGTCCATACTTTTTGGTCTAAGACAATTTTCGGCAGTATCTTCCTTGTGTTTTGTACTTGTTATTAATCTGTCATCTTCTTCGTCAAAATTAAACATACTACTCCCCCTTATGCCATACTACGAAGTGCAAGTGTGATAATAGCATTTGTATCTTTTGCACTTTCACTAGCTTTTTGAACGGCTTTAATAGCATCATTTTTGGAAATACCCAAAGCCACCAATGCCTCAATAGCATCATTAATTTCCTTAGAACTGCTGATTTTTATGCTGCTATTGCTACCCATAACCTCTTCGGCAGTAATGTTCACTTTTTCTTTTAGTTCCAAAATAATTCGCTCGGCGGTCTTTTTGCCTACGCCTTTTATGCTGGATAAACTTTTTACATCGTTGTTTGCAACCGCCAAAGCAAGTGACGCTGTGTCTATGCCCGATAAAATACCAAGTGCCATCTTTGGACCTACTCCATTGATGTCGATTAATTTGATAAACATATTTTTTTCGCTCATACTCAAAAAGCCGAATAACGAAAAAGCATCTTCCTTGATATGAGTATAAGTATAAAGTTTTGTCTTTTCCCCTTTTTGTGGCAAATCCGCCAAAGTATTTAATGAAACATTTATATTGTATCCAATGCCGTTATTGTCAACAACCACCAATCCGTTAGGGTCAATATAATCGATTAATCCACTTATAAATGCGTACATATACACTCCTTTTATACCATTAGTTTAAAATACTTTTGTTTATCTTGTTATTTTGATTTTATAATATGCAACAGGCCTTTTAAAATCAAATCCTAAACATATTTGCCATTTTGTTGGTTTGACCATGAGTTATCGCAACTGCAAGAGCATCCGCAGCGTCATCCGGCTTTGGTATACTTTTTAGTTTTAACATCATTTTTACCATTTGTTGAACTTGGTTTTTGTCTGCCTTGCCATAGCCGGTAATCGCTTGTTTAATCTGCAAGGGCGTATACTCAAACAAACTACCGCAATACTTTGTTGCAGTCAAAAGTAAAACTCCCCTTGCTTCCGCAACGGTAATTGCAGTGGTTGTATTTCTTGCAAAAAACAATTCCTCAAGTGCTATATTGTCGGGTTTATATTGTTCGATAAGTTTTATAAGACTTCGCTCAATCATACAAAGTCTTGTTGGGGTATTCTCTTCCTTTGGGGTGGTTATCACTCCGTAATCTACAAGAGAATAGTTCCCTCGCTCAACATCAATAACACCATATCCAACTATAGCAATCCCGGGGTCAATACCTAAAATCCTCATTTTAAATGCTTAAACCTTTTATTGTATTTTAAAACTACATAGTTCGCCTATATAGCTTATTTTTATCTGTAATTGCCGTACCAAAAAAAGACTGCAAGCAATGATACTTGCAGTTTTTAGTTTTGCAGCAAATTAAACTCTTGACATATAAGTTCCGGTTCTTGTGTCAATACGAATAGTATCGCCTTCGTTAACAAATAGTGGAACTTGGATAACATATCCTGTCTCAAGTGTTGCAGGCTTTGTTGCATTTGTTGCGGTATTACCTTTAGCACCCGGCTCACAATAAGTAATAAGCAACTCAACAAAGTTAGGAGCAGTTACAGAAAAAGCCTTTCCTTTGTAAAACTCGATATCAACAGTCATATTCTCTTTAATAAACTTAAGTGCATCTTCACAGCTTTCTTGGTTAAGTGCGGTTTGCTCATAAGTCTCTTGGTCCATAAAGTAATACAACTCTCCGTCTGTATACAAATATTCAAGAGTTTTTCTCTCAATATGTGCAAGTTCAAATTTTTCCGTAGGGTTAAAAGTTTTTTCAATAACGCCACCGTTGATAACGTCTCTTATTTTAGTACGTACAAACGCTGCACCTTTACCTGGTTTAACGTGCAAAAAGTCCACGATAACCATTACCTTTCCATCCATTTCAAATGTAATTCCCTTACGAAAATCACCAGCCAAAATTGTAGCCATATTTACCTCCGATAAACTAATTATTAATAATTTCCAATTTTTTATTTGAAGTAGTCAAATTTACTGCATTAGCACCTTTAACCACAATCATATCCTCAATTCTTATACCGCAAAGCCCCTCAATATAAATCCCCGGCTCTATGGTTATTACCATACCGTCTTGCAATCTTTCATCCGTCATCACGCGTGAAGACAAAGTCGGATATTCGTGTATTTCAAGCCCGACGCCATGACCTAACGAATGATTGAAATATGTTGCCAGCCTATGCAAATCCAAATAATTTCTTGCAACCCTGTCTGCCTCTCTCGGCGGTATGCCCGAACGTATGCAGTCTATTGCAATCTCATTTGCACCAAGCACAATATTGTATAATTTTTCTATTTCCTCCGAACACTCCCCAAACACAAAAGTTCTTGTCATATCCGAGTGATAACCTTTGTATGTTGCACCAAAATCGATAAGTATAACATCCCCGACTTTAAGCTTTCTATCTGACGGCTTTGCATGTGCGATTGCAGAATTTTCCCCAAAAGCAACGATAGTATCAAAAGCGTTTTTCTCGCTACCGTTCACTTTCATAAAATACTCAAGCTTAGCACAAAGCTCCAATTCCGTCATATTTTTTTTGATAAGCGGTTTTACCTGCTCCAAAGATTTTTCCGCAATTCTTTGCGCTTTGATAATACAATCTATTTCATAATCGCTTTTAACAGCACGCAATGCGGTAATCTCGTTTGTTATATCAGTTGAATTAATCCCTGCAAGCAATTTTTCCGTCACAAACACATAATCATAATGACTTATGTTGCTGTCAAAACCGACATTTTTGATATTGTTATCGGCTAATACATTTTTTATAACCTGCTCTGCTGTAGTAGGAGTAATTTCAATTACCTGCCAATCCTTAGATAAGTCCCTATTTGCCTCAATCGTAAACCTGCCGTCGGTAAAATAAAATTTGTTTTGTTTGGTAATAAGCACAAAAGCATAATCGGCAGAATATCCACTGACATATCTTACATTAAAAGTATTTGAAATCAAAATTCCGTCCAAATTATTACTATCAAATATCTTATTGTAACTTACCATAAAAGCATTATAGCATATTTTTTTTGACTTGTAAATATTTTTTTAATATTTTATTATATTTTAATATAAAGATAATAAAACCAAATTTTATATCAGCGGATAACAGAGCTTACAATCTTAAAATAGGTATTGCATTTTTTAGTTTTATATGGTATGATAAAATTGTAAAAAGCATAGGGGAAAAAGTATGGAAGATGAAGTAAAAGACAAAATTTGCGGGCATGCAAAGCCAATGGATAAAAAGAAAAAAATCGTTATAATCACGGCAACTGCCTGTACACTACTTGCAGTAATACTTGGTTTTCTCATTTGGGGGTTAACATTCAAAGTAGGTGGATTTGTAGACAAAAAAGTAATTTGTGTTGAAGACAGCACTATATTTAACGGCGACAGTATTACTATACCTGTCAAAATGAAACAAGGATTGTATACTCCGTCTCATCAGGTTTTTTATTCGGAAAAATCTATTTCAGAGCTTTGCGAACTTGCTAAAAATTACGATAGTAATCTAAATTATGAGATTCATAACAACAAAGCCTATCTTTATAAAGTAAAATCGGACAAAGTCATTGCAAGAGCTGTTTTAAGCAAGCATGATGCAATATATGATAACCTTAATTATACTTTACAACATTTATCTGTCGAAGGTATAGTATTTCCTATTCATTTAACTGAAAAATTCTTTAATGAGGAAATTACATTTAGCGACACTACTTACAGTTGGTATGCAATATCATTTATGACAATAGACGAACTTGTAAATTGGCTTGATAGCACAGGACTTTATAAATTGGAAATCAATACTCAAAAAGACACTGTAATTGTAACGGATATTGAAAAAGACAGTTCTAAAGCTCAAATTTATTTTAACGGAAACATCATTGCTGTAAAAGCAATTTACAATTAAAAAATTAACATATAACAAATTTCACTGTTTTAATGAGTTACTATTTAAATGTAAAATAGGGAGAAGTTTATGACAAAAGAAACAAAAAAGGCTATTTGGATACATGTCATTGTTTTTAGTGTAATTGCAATCGTAGTACTTGGCATATTCTTTCCAATTATAGTTACTAACAATATGGATAGAGCAAATTCTAAGCAAATATGCATTGTAGACCGCTCTATTAAAATAAGTGGCGAACAAATAGTTATTCCTGTCAAAATGAAAAATGGTTTTTCTACCCCTACTCATCAAAAATTTCATTCTGATTTAACAATTTTACAATTATGCGAACTTGCCAAAGATTACGATAGTAATCAAAATTATGAGATTCATAACAACAAAGCCTATCTTTATAAAGTAAAATCGGACAAAGTCATTGCAAGAGCTGTTTTAAGCAAGCATGATGCAATATATGATAACCTTAATTATACTTTACAACATTTATCTGTCGAAGGTATAGTATTTCCTATTCATTTAACTGAAAAATTCTTTAATGAGGAAATTACATTTAGCGACACTACTTACAGTTGGTATGCAATATCATTTATGACAATAGACGAACTTGTAAATTGGCTTGATAGCACAGGACTTTATAAATTGGAAATCAATGACCAAAAAGACACTGTAATTGTAACGGATATTGAAAAAGACAGTCCTAAAGCTCAAATTTATTTTAACGGAAACCTAATTGCTGTAAAAGCAATTTACAATTAAAAAATAAACTATAACAAAAAATCACTCTTCAAAAAGAGTGATTTTTAGTTTAATACCGATTTTTAAATAGTTTTAAATATAATTGGTAAAATTTTAAAATAATTTTTACCATAAAAGCAATGGATATAATTTAGTTTATTTTAGCATATTATTATAACAATTTTTCATATATAAGCTATCTATTGTTTGAGTTCCCGCAGACTCACAAACGATAAACGGATGCAAATTCAAATCTATCAAAGCCTTAGCCAAAGGCTCAAAATCAGGTCCGAAATTTGTATCTTCAAAAGTTAAATGCCGTACTTCCCCTTTTGCAGAATACTCTATTTTGGAAAAATGTACATGCATATTGTTTACCTTATCAAAACCAACTCCTGCAATAAACTTTTCCAATACAATCCTATAATCGTCGTAACTTTTTAAACTGCCGCCTGTCCTTGCATTCAAATGTCCAAAATCTATACAAGGATAAAGCATTTTATCGCGAGCTACCATTCGAATAATTTCGTCCACATCCCCAAGTTGAGCTTGTTTACCCATTGTTTCTATAGCAAGCATTGTATTTTCAGCAAGGTTGCTTGCATATAAATCACTTAGCAAATTATCAAGACGCATCATCAACAATTCCATCGCCTGCTCTCTTGGCATTTTTAAAGGAGACCCCGGATGAAAAACGCAACGCTTTCCGCCTAAATTTTTAAGTGCTATCAAACTTTCTTTTATATATCTATGGTTGTTTGCCGCTTTATCCTCTTCTTGAGTAGCCAAGTTGATAAAATATGGTGCGTGTACGGAAATTTCTATACCATGTTTTGCAAACTCTGCGCCATAAATTTTAGCGGTTTCTTCACTCATACGAACGCCTCTGCCAAAAGAATATTCGTACAAATCAAGACCTTTCCCTTTTAGCCAATTTGGCACATCTATGGTTTTGGAAAAACCTTCTTCTTCAAAAATGCTACCTGTTCCGCTAGGTCCGAACTTTATCATACTCCACCTCGTTTTTATAACTGTTATTTTTATTATTAATCAAACAAAAATAATAAAAATCAATGCAAATTTTATACCTTTTTAATTTCGTTTTTGTCTTGTAATACCCTTTTAAAGTCACTATCTATTTGTGCTTTTAACTCCGTCGCGCTATTAAACTTGCTTATTCCGCGCAAATACTCGTAAAACTCTACTTTAATAAATTTCCCGTAAAGGTCTCCGTCAAAGTCTATTACAAAGCTTTCCAAATTAAAATTATAATCATCAAATGTTGGATGTGCTCCCACATTGGTTAGTCCCAAATAAGCTTGTCCATCTATTATAATATGTGTTTTATAAACGCCTGCTTTTATTTCGATTTTACTATCGGGATAAACAATATTGGCTGTCGGATAACCTACCACACTGCCGCCGACATTCCTACCCTTTTCCACACTGCCTATCATAAAGTATGGGTATGGTAATAATTTGTTAACTTTGCCAATATCGCCTGCTTTTAAAAGTTCCCTTATATCTCTTGAGGCAATCTTGCCACTATCCGCCATAACCAAGTCGATTACATGCGATTCTATTTGTTTTTTATTAAAGTAATTTTTTACGTCTTTGGCACTAAATTCCGCTTTTACTCCGCAAGTATAATCTGTGCCGAAAACAACTTTTTTAATATTAAAATTTTTGCATAAAATATCTAAAAATTCCTTCCCGTGCAAATTCTTAAAATCTTTATCGAATTTAGCGTATATGACACATTTAATACCGATTTTTTCAAAGATATGCACTCTTTCTGAAAAAGTATAGCACTGTTTTGACATGCCGGAAATTACATTTTGAGGATTGTTTGTAAAAGTAAAGACAGCAGGAGTATAGCCGCTGTTTACGCACAAATCCAGCAACTTTTTATGTCCTTTATGTACACTGTCAAAATAGCCTAAAGCCAAACATAACGGGCTATCGCTTTTTCCTAAAAAATCAATCAGTTCCATAATCTTACAACAACCTCTAAATTTTTATCTCCGTCTTTGCATATACCGAATATTTTGCCATCGATAACAACAATATAATCGGTTTTTATCCCACGATTTGCAATTTTAACGCCATTTAAAAGTTGAAAGCTCTCTTTACCCTGCACATATACTTTTGGCATATCACTAAACAAATCTTCAAGTGAAATTATATGTTTTTCTATATTATCTTTCAACTCGTCCAAAGTTACTGCGTTTTCAATAAAAAAATTTTTGTTTTGCAACCTTATAATGCTTGACATATATGCAATGCTGTCGACTGCTACTGCCAAATCACGGCAAATACTTCTTATATAAGTACCTCCCGAACAATGTATATCCAAAGTCAACACACCATCGTCATAGGACAATATATTTATACTATAAACATTAACTTGCCTAGGCTTTATATCGATTTCCTTGCCGTCTCTTGCGGCATCACACGCACGAATTCCTCCTACACTAATACGCGAATATTTTGGCGGTAATTGCATAATCTTTCCCAAAAACATACCGATTTTCGACGTGATTTCGTCTAATGTAGGTATATTTTCACACTCACCGACAACTACTCCGTAAGAGTCCAAAGTATCGGTAGTTTTACCAAAACAAAAGGTTGCTCTATACACTTTGTCCTGCCCCACCATATAATCGAAAAGCCTTGTCGCCGAACCAAAACAAATAGGTAAAACTCCACTCCCCGCAGGGTCCAATGTACCTAAGTGTCCTACTTTGATTTTTTTATTACCGGTATAATTTTTTAATAAATGTTTAACCTTTACCACAACATCGGACGACGTCCAACCTGTAGGTTTTAGCACATTAATTACTCCCATGAACAACATATTTCGTCACGCACCGCTTTTAATATCTTTTCCACAACATCTTCGTAATAGCCGTTAACCCTAAAACCCGCAGCATTTTTATGACCGCCGCCGCCAAACATAAGCGCAATTTTGCTACTATCAACATCCTCGCCCGTCCTTATGCTCACTTTAAAGTTTTGCTCGCGAACTTCACTTATGGCAACCGCAACACGAACACCTATAACATTGATAATGTTGTTTACCATACCCTCTGTACTTGAATTATCACAATTGGTCTCATCAAAATCTTTCTTTAAAAAGCTAATAATTCCTATTTGATTGTTATCGTAAAACTTAGCATTAGAAAGTGTTCTTGCCTTAAGCTTATACGTATTCATCTTTATCTTCTTTAAAAAGTGGTCACATATTTCATGAGCGGCAATATCATACTCTAGCAAAATACTTGCTGCCTCCATAGTTTTTGCGGTCACATTCGAAAAAGTAAAACCACCACTATCCGTAACAAGCCCGCTATATAAAAGCCTTGCGACTTCCCTATTAAGTCCGCCCATTTCTTTTAACAAAAAGGTTACTATTTGAGCGGTAGCGGCAGCGTTTATATCAATCAAATTGATATCCCCGTATTTCGTATTTGTTTTATGGTGGTCGATAACCATTTTACGCTTACCCTTTTTAAATTCCTCCGCAGAGTAAACTCCAAGCCTTTCCATATCCGCACAATCGACAGCAATAGTCAAATCGTATTTATCTAGCTTAGCTTTGTTGTAATTTTCGGTCCCTTGCAAAAAACTTAATTTATCAGTCATTACATCATCGCAAAAAATGTATGGTTTTTTGCCATACATTTGAATTGCTTTATAAATCGCAAGAGAGGAACCGACAGTGTCTCCGTCGGGATTTATATGAGAAATAACGGCAATGGTATTTGCTTTTTTTATCTCATTAATTATATTTTGATAATCCATATATACCTCTAATCTTTATATGTTATACTAACCTTTTTGCAAATGCTTTAAACCTTAAAAGATTTTATTCGTTTGTTTTAGTATTAATATCGCTTAAAATTTGGCTTATTTTAATGCCGTAAGTTATGCTGTCATCCAAATAAAACCTCAACTCGGGCAAACTTCTTAAAATAATGCGTTTTTTAAGAATATTTTTTATATAACCTTGCCCGTTTTGAATGGCATCAACCACTTGTTTTTCTTCGCCGTTTGCACCAAGTACGCTAAGATAAACTTTGCATACCGATAAATCGCTGTCGCAATCTACTTTGACAATGCTTATCATACCTTTAATTCTTGGGTCGGATAGTTCCTCACTTATAATAGGTGCCAACTGCTTTTTTATTTCGGCATTTATCCTTTCTATCCTGTTGCTCATCTCTCTTCCTCTTTCAAAATAAATGCTTCGATAATATCGCCAATCTTAATATCGTTAAATCCTGCTAGCCCGATACCACACTCATAACCGCTAGCAACTTCTTTAGCCTCGTCCTTATTACGTTTCATGGACGATATATTACCCTCAAAAATAACTACATTGTCACGAATCAATCTAAATTTAGCATTTCTTAAAATCTTACCATCTGTAACATAGCAGCCTGCAATAGTACCAACTTTGCTGATATTAAAGGTTTCACGAACTTCTGCATGTCCAAGCTCTTCTTCACGGAATACAGGGTCAAGCATACCTTTAAGTGCTTTTTGAATATCATCGATAGCGTCGTAAATTACGCGGTAAATTTTGATATCAACACCATTTTTTTCCGCAAGTGCACGAGCTTTTGGCTCAGGTCTTACATTAAAGCCTACGATAACCGCGTTACCTGTATCTGCAAGCATAACATCCGACTCATTGATTGCACCTACACCTGCATGAATAATTGTAAGCACAACATTTTCGTCAGCAACATTTTCGCCAAGTTTGATAAACTCTTGTTTTACAGCTTCCACAGAACCTTGAACATCGCCCTTGATTATAACACCAAGCGATTTTCTCTCCCCACTGCTTACGCCTTTGAACATATCGTCTAGGCTACGAGCCTTGCTTTTGCTTTGCATTTCTTCACGTTCTTTATTATATCTTTCCTGTGCAACCTTTTTAGCAAGCTTATCGTCTTTTACGGAAATCATTTGGTCGCCCGCATTAGGTACATCCGACAAACCATGAATAGATACGGCAATACTAGGTCCCGCACTCTTAATTTGTTTGTTATTGTTGTCAATCAACGCCCTAACCTTACCTACAACAGTGCCGGCAACAATGTAATCTCCTACCTTTAAAGTACCTTGTTGAATCAAGCAAGTTGCAACCGGTCCAACTCCTTTGTCAAGCCTTGCCTCAATAATAGTACCGCTTGCAGGACAGTCTTTAACCGCAGTAAGCTCTTTATACTCTGCAAGTAACAAAATACCCTCAAGCAAATCGTCAACGCCCATACCTGTTTTTGCACTTACAGGATAAACCATTGTTGTACCTCCCCAAGCCTCGGGAACTAAATCATATCTGCCCATTTCCTCCATAACTTTATCCGGGTTGGCTTGAGTTTTATCCATTTTGTTGATAGCAATCATAATTTCTACTCCTGCCTCTTTAGCATGTGAGATTGCCTCAACCGTTTGTGGCATTATACCATCATCCGCTGCAACTACTATGATTGCAATATCCGTAACCATTGCACCTCTTTTTCTCATAGAAGTAAATGCCTCGTGTCCCGGAGTATCAAGGAATGTGATAGGCTCGCCGTTCAACTCTATTGTGTAAGCACCGATATGTTGAGTAATACCTCCCGCCTCGCCGCTTGCGACTTTAGACTTACGGATGTAGTCCAAAAGAGATGTTTTACCGTGGTCAACGTGTCCCATAATGGTAACAACAGGAGGCCTTTTTACAAATTCGCCCTCTACGGAATGTTCCAAAACAGATTGTTTTAAAATATCTTCAGCTGTCTCTTGTGGCTTGTACTCCAAGGTAATGCCGTAATCCATTGCTACAAGTTCCGCAGTATCGAAGTCGATACTTCCGTTAACATTGCACATTTGACCTAATAGGAAAAGTTTTTTTACGATTTCCGCACCTTGAATACCTATCTTCTCAGCAAGTGTTTTAATAGGAATTATTTGAGTTTCTACCACTGCATGCTCGATTTTTACGGTATTAGGTGTAAAGTCATTTGCTTTTTTGATTTTCTTTTGTTTATGGATTCTTACAACATCGTCATCATCGTCAAATCCGTCATAACCGTTTGTAGCGTAACCTTTTTTAAGCAAAGTACGCTTATTAAGTTGTTTTTTATTATCGTCTTTCTCAAAAGCTTTCTTTTTCTTTTGAGTATTTTCTTTCATAGGAGTTGCAATAGGAGGTGCTTCGAATTTACCGAAATTATCTCTCTTACCATCCCTGTTGAAAGGTTTCTTATCGTCCTTATTAAAAGGCTTGTTTTTATTATCCCTATTAAAATTAGGTTTTCCGTCTTTGTTAAATTCACGCGGACCATTATTATTTGCACGATTTTTATTTTCGTACGGCTTATTATTTCTATTTTGCCTGTTATCATTTGGCACAAACACATTTTTACGAACAGGCTCTTGTGCCTTTTCGGTATTTTGTGCAACTTTAGGTACGGCAACTTCTTCAACAAATGTACTTTCGTTTGCTGTTTGTTCTGTTTTTACCTTCTCGTTATTAGGAACAGCAATTTCTTCCTGCACTTGAACTTTAGGTGCAACCTCCTGTGCTACCGATACTGCAGGCACTTCCGCCTCCTCGTTGGCGCTGACAACAGGTGGCAAATCTTTTTCTTTGATTTCCGCCTTTTTGTCTTGCATTCTGCCCTCGATAGAACGCATTAAATTTTTTAATTCTCTTATATCCTTTTGCAAAGCAACAATGGTATTGTCCTTTAAAACAGGCATACCGTTAACTTTACCAATAACTTCTTTAATATCACTCATGTTGCACCTCCATACATTCGGTTATTGCACTCGCCAAAGAGCTATCTTCAATCGCCACAGCTTTTACATTAGCTCTTTTGGTAAGTTCACTTAAACTGAAATCTACCATACTGCATCTTATATTTTTATTTGCGCAAAAATCGCACAACTTTTTACGGGAATTATCCCCCAAACTACCATCATACAATACAATGTATATTTTTCGTCTGCAGGTTTTTATACCATCCACCCCAAAAGTGGCTTTTTGCATTTTTATGGCAAAACCTATATAAGACTTAATTTTTGTAGTATTTATCATATTCTCCTTGAATTTTGTCATAAACTTCGGGCGAAATATTTTCCTTAAAAGCTTTATTCAAACCTTTTGTTTTTATCATTTTTGCAAAACAATCGGGGTTTTTACAGATATACGCACCTCTTCCGTTAGCTTTAAGTGTAGTATCCAACATATATTCGCCATCTTTTGTTCTGATTATTCTTATCAAATCGCGTTTATCTACCATGTTATGGCAAACAATACACATACGCATAGGAATTTTTTTTACCACGTCTTACTCCTCTGTAACGTCAATTATACCGTCTTGTATAGCTTGAGATTGGGACTTAACATCTATTTTCCAACCTGTCAACTTTGCGGCAAGTCTGACATTTTGTCCGCCTTTACCGATAGCAAGTGACAACTTGTCATCAGGGACTATTACTCTTGCAGTTTTTTCATCCTCTTGTGTAATGCTCAAAACTTGTGCAGGGCTTAATGCTCTTGCAATGTATTCAAGCGGATTTTCACTCCAACGGATTATATCAACTTTTTCGCCTGAAAGCTCGCGTACAACCTCGTTGATTCTTACACCTTTTTGACCAATACAACCGCCAACAGCGTCGATATTAGGATTGTCACTATGTACAGCCATTTTTGTACGGTTACCTGCATCTCTCACGATACCTTTAATAACGATATCTCCACTCTTGATTTCAGGGGCTTCCATCTCAAACAATCTTTTAACAAGACCTGCAACCGAACGAGATACGATAACTTGCGGACCTCTTGTATTAGTTCTTGTGTTTTTAACATAAACTTTAAGCATTTGACCCGGCATATATTTTTCGTTAGGAGACTTATCCGCACCTGACATTATGGCAGTCATTTGAGTACTCAAAATTTCAAGATAAACAATATCCCCGTCAATTTTTATAACTTGTGCATTGGCAATTTCGCCCTCTCTGTCAGTCATTTCGGACATAACACGTTCTTTACGAGCGTCATTCAATCTTTGCATAACAACTTGTTTTGCAGTTTGGATAGCAATTCTTGAAAGTTCCTTAGGAGTAACATCCCAAAGTACCCAATCGCCAACTTTATAAGACTTTTTAATTTCTTTTGCATCGCTTAGCAAAATTTCCTTATCAGGCTCGGTAACTTCTTCAACAACGGTTTTGTATGCAAAAACTTTAATTTCGCATCTATTCTCATTCAATTTAACCGTCATAGGTCTTGCTTCGCCGGTTTCCCTTTTAAAAGCAGAAACCAAACCTGCCTCCAAAGCTTCGATAAATGTTGACTTTTCAATTCTTTTGTCCTTTTCCAATTCGTCCAATGCCGCAAAAAAATCTTTATTAACCATTTTTATATTTCTCCTCTACAAATTATCAAAATTTTATTCTCTAGTTTTATTATTAAAATTTAATTTCGGGTTTTATCAGTGCAATGTTCTTGATGTCTAAATTAATTTCTTTCCCGTTATAATCCAAATCGATTAATCCTTTTTGCAAGTCATAACCTTTTAAAACTGCCACGAATTTTTTTAAATCCCCCACTTTTTCAAAAAGTGAAACATTTACTTCTTTATCAAGATTTCTCTTATAATCTCGCTCCACTTTTAAAGGTCTGTCAATACCGGGAGAAGACACATTTAAAATGTATTTTTCCCCACTTGTTGGGTCAATCTCGTCAAGGATAGGGTCAATCGTTCTATGAACAAGTTCACACCCGTTCAAATCCACTCCACCGTCCTTATCGATAAATATTGTAAGATTCATATCCCCCAAATATTTCTTGTAAGTGATTTCAATAATTTCGTATCCCAATTCGGCTACTGCTTTTGTGATATGTTCTTCAACCATATCAATAACTTTTGACATAAATCCTCCGCAAACATTAAGGAGTGGTTCGACCACTCCTTAGATGTTAATCTATTACGATAAAATTATACCACATCAAGTAATGCAATGCAAGCATTTTTTGTAATTTTTTTATAAATATATATATTTACTTGTATTAATTACGATAAAATTAGCCAAAATCGGAAAATTAGATATAAATTTCAATTTATACTACCCTTTATTTAGACAAGACATAAAATTTAAAAATTACATTACAGCTTTTTCGATTTCAAAATTTGCCTATTTTAACAAGTTCGATAAATAACTTTGCGGTCGCCAAGCAATCGTTTACCGCCCTGTGAGCACCCTCCAAATTAATACCGAAATGCTCGCACAATGTGCCTAATTTGTAGTTTTTGCAAAATACGCTTTTTCTTGCCATTTCAACGGTATCCATTGTACGGTTTGCAAATAGATATCCGTTAAGCTTTGCATACTTATCTACAAACTTTTTATCAAATGCCGCGTTGTGGGCTACAAGCACGCTGTTTTCGCTAAACTTATAAAAATCTGCGATTACATCCGACATATCGGGTGCATTTTTAACATCGTTGTCAGTTATGGAAGTAAGCTCGGTAATTTTTTCGGGTATAGGAATATGCGGATTGACAAAAGTGGAAAAAGTTTCACTTATCACGCCATCTACAACTTTTACCGCACCAAGCTCGATTACTTCGTCCGAAACATCCAAACCTGTCGTTTCAAAATCAAAAATAACAAAAGATTTTCCTACCAAATATTCAGGTACTGCACTGCTGTTTGTCCCTGCGGAAAACAAATCGTCTTGTATATAGTCAACATAGCGCTCAGGGTGCACTGCCACATATTTCATAGGCGTAGTTTTTAAATCTTCTTTTAAAATTATCGATGACTTATCAATCGTGCACTTGCTAATATCTTTACACAAAAGCACACTATCATGTAAAAAACTATCCAAATCTTTGCGTCCCGTAACAATTATCTCGTCGCCTATGCCGATTTTGTCATAGTCGCCCTCTCCTTGATATTTTGCAAATGCCTTGCACACCAAACTGCCTGTACCGTCATTTATTTTAAATACATAATATGAGTTGCCCGTCTTTTTACTCTCATTTCGTTTAAACTCTATTACTTCCCCAGCATAAATGGCATTATCTTCCGTATCTTTGCTGTCCACAATATATCTTGGTCGCACGGAAATTGCTTTTCCTACTATCTTTTCGTGATTATCCGTCCTTATCCTACGGCTTATTATTGTTATGGAGTCCTCTGTTGCAAGGTCGGTGTCCAAATCCAAATCCTTTTTACTGTCGGATATTTCAAGCCTCAATTCGTTGCACATTTTATGAGACATATAGTTTGTCATACTTGCAAGCAAATCCATTGACTTAAAGTAGTCGTAAAACATCGATTTCATATTTATTTTGACAAAGGCTATCCCATTGACTACTTTCGCATCTATTTCGCTGTTTTCAATCATAACCGTAGGATGTTTTTCCTTAAAATAACTTAAAACATACCTTTTTACAACTTCGTCATTTATGTAAGATTTTGAAAATGTAATTTCAACCTGCATGGAATGAGGCAAAATATTGATTACCGCATCCTTAATGGTAAGTTTATCTTCCTCGGACAAACTATCCAAAATATCATAAGGCAATAAAAAATTAACCGTTACTATAGGAGGTTTTTTTTGTATCTCTACATTACTTACCTTCAAGTAGTTAAATTTATCATTTGTCAATTTGTTCAATTCGTCTAAAAATTCCACAATGTACCTCTTTTATTTATCTAGATTAAATAACCCCGATTTTCACAAGTTTTTTAATATTTATAACTTTGCAATCATATCCAAAAGCTCATTAATCAAAAACTCGTTACTTATCGTCTTTACTACTTGTCCGTTTATAAATATTGCAGATTTATCCTTGCCGCCTGCAACGCCGAAATCACATTTTGCAGCTTCTCCCGGACCGTTTACCACACAGCCCATAACGGCAATTTTTGCTGACTTTTTGATATCTTTCGTAGCATCCACGACCATTTTTGCAAGTCCTGCAACATCTATATTTGTCCTTGCGCAAGTCGGGCAACTTATAACTTCCACATGCGGGTCGCCAAGGTCTAAGCTGTTTAAAATTTCCTTTGCCACAAGCACTTCCTTATACGGCTCATCCGACAAACTTACCCTTATTGTATCCCCTATTCCGTCAAGCAAAAGACTGCCTATGCCGATTGCGGATTTTATCAATCCTTTTTCGTAAATACCTGCTTCCGTAACACCAACATGCAATGGATAATCGCACGCATTTTTTAGCATCCTGTATGCTTGCACGCTTGTTCTTACATCGCTTGATTTTACAGAGATAACCGTATTGTAAAAATTATATTTTTCCAAAAGAGCTACATGCCCCAAAGCACTTTTACACATTGCTTCTGCAAGCGGTAAATCTTTAAATTGTTTTTCAAGCGACCCACCATTTACACCTATACGTATAGGAATATTTCGTTCATTTAAGTAATCTGCTACGTACTGTACTTTTTTTTCGTCCCCAATATTGCCGGGGTTTATACGTATTTTAGCTACTCCGCTATCGCAAGCGGCAATCGCCAACCTGTAATCAAAATGTATATCCGCTACTACAGGAATATGCACCCCATTTATAATTTCTTTCAACGCTACTGCACTTTCCATATCGGGAACGGATAGTCTGACAATATCACAGCCGTAACTTTCAAGCTGCAAAATTTGTTCGATACTTCCCAATATATCTGTAGTTTTCGTGTTGCACATAGACTGAATGGCTATTTTTTCACCGTCGCCTATAGTGATATTTCCTATTTTAACTTTCATATTTTATACAACCTTTGTTATTTTTAAAGTTGGACTAATTATTTGTATGTCTAAAAACTTTATTAATCTTTATCATGTTACAAAATGCACTATATCCAGCACTATCGCAAGTAGGAATAAGCATATCAATCCCACTGTATGGATAATATTTTCTACCTTTCGGTTAAGCGGTTTACCCCTTATCCATTCTATTGCAGTAAACACTACATGCGAGCCGTCAAGCGCAGGTATCGGCAATAAGTTCATAATGGCAATGTTTGCAGATAACGCACAAACCGCAAAAAGCACACCTCGAAAACCCGCTTGCGAAACCATAGCAATTTGCTGTATAGCAGTTACAGTACCACCTACTGCTTCCCCAACACCTATTACTCCTGTAAATATACTTCCTATTGCCATAAAGATAGTACCGAACAATTTAACGATAAACACAAAGGAACGACCAAGTGCGGTTACAAAACCAAACCTATACCCTACATATTCGCCGACAGTTATACCAATTCCCCTAATACGGTTGTCATTGCCCTCACTGTCTTTGTTTACATATTCGCTGCGACGGACTACGATATCCATTTCCTCCCCGTCACGCACTATTGTAAGGTTTATATTGTCCTCGTATTTGTTGATTTTATTTACCAAATCATTAGGAGAGGCTGTTGTATATATGCTTTTGCCACCAACTGCGATTATTATATCGCCGACTTGCAAGTTTTGCTGAATGCTTACATCTTCAAATTGATAAACAGCAGAAACCTTTGGCATCATTTCGCCATAAGACATAAAAAATATTGTACAAAGTATTACCGCTGACAAAAGGTTAAAGCCTGCTCCTGCAATAAAAACAAGTATTCTCTTCCACGGCTTATGATAGTTAAAGTCATCTTTGGTCAGTTCTTTATTTTCGCTATCTGTCTCCCCGTGAAAAGCACAATATCCACCAAGCGGCAAACATCTAAATGAAAACAGTATACCCGACTTTTTGCTGTTATATTTTACAATCGCAGGTCCAAATCCCACGGCAAACTCGTCAATTTTAAAACCAAGCAATTTGCCTACTATAAAATGGCCGAATTCATGCACTACAATCATAAACATTAGGCACAGCAAGGCTACCAAAACATAGCCTATCCATTTCATAACTTCGGAAAAAGTAACCGCTGCCAATATAAATCCCATAACTCTCCTAACACACAGTCGAATTTTATTTTACATTCATAATATATCTTTTTAAATTTAGTATCTTTTATACTAATCTCAAAGCATAATTACAATTAAATTTTATTTTAGCAATTCGCCTGCAATTATCCTTGATTGCTTATCCACCTCAAAAACATTATCCAAGCTCATATCGCAAGACGTATCACATTTATCAAGTGTTTTTTCAATAATCCTAGGTATATCGTAAAAACCTACTTTGTCCTTTAAAAACGCCTCTACTGCTATTTCATTTGCAGCGTTCATAACAGCAGGATAAAATCCTCCCTTTTTAGCGCAATCTATAGCAATACCTAAACAAGGGAAAGTTTTAATATCCGGATTTTCAAATGTCAAAGTAGCGACCTTAGCCAAATCAAGTTCAGGCAATTTACTATCGATTTTCGCAGGATAAGTCAACGCTAATTGAATTGGAAGACGCATATCCGGATAAGACAATTCAGCTATAACGCTATTATCATTATATGTAACCAAACTATGAATAATACTTTGTTTGTGAATTACTACGCTTATTTTATCGGCAGGTATATTAAACAAGTGTTTTGCCTCGATAATCTCCAACCCTTTATTCATCAATGTACTGCTGTCGATTGTGACTTTTGCCCCCATATTCCAAGTTGGATGTTTTAGGGCATCTTTAGCTTTTACATTTAAAAGTTGCTCCTTTGTCATGCCACGGAATGCACCGCCGCTTGCCGTTAATATCAATCCTTTTATATCTTTCGCTCTGCCGTAATCGCTTGACTGCCATATAGCACTATGTTCCGAGTCGACAGGTAAAATATTTACCCCCATCTTTTTTGCAAGAGGCATAACTATATCTCCGCCGGCAACCAAAGTCTCCTTATTTGCAAGTGCAATATCTTTACCGCCGTTTATAGCAGCAATAGTTGGCTTTAAACCGCTTATTCCTACCATAGCAGTAACCACTATTTGTCCACAAGGCATCGAAACAAGTTCCTCGCTGGAGCCGACCATTTTAGTCCCTACAGGCAAAATACAATTTTTTGCGGCATTTTTATCGTTAACATAAACGTACTTGGGCTTAAACTGTGCAATTTGTTCATTAAAAAGGCTTAAATTTGAGTTGCAGGACATTCCTACAACGCAAAATTTATCGGGATAATTTTTTACAATATCCAAAGTCTGCTTTCCTATCGACCCCGTTGACCCTAATATGATTATTTCTTTCATACTACCCCTTTGCAAAATGCTCAAACAAATTTATTTTACAATATTACGACAATTAAGTTAAATAAAATAGTAGCGATTTTCGATTGATTTTAGCAAAAATTTAATAAATTAAATTAATGCCTCTATAATAGCAAACACAATGTACATTACAGGAATAACAGCTAAAAAACTATCTATTCTGTCCATTACACCGCCATGTCCCGGGAACAAATTACCATAGTCTTTTATACCTATTTTCCTTTTTATAATACTTGCCGCTAAATCTCCCAATTCCGCAATCACACTGCATATTGCACCAAGCGGCAACAAAACAGCAAGATTTAAATGTTTGTTTGCAAATATACTACTAGATTCCACAGGGATAAATCCTGCTGTATTCATATATTCAAAAATGTTAAACTCGCAAAATAACAAGTATACTATAACCATACCCAAGATACCGCCAAGAACGCCGCCGACTGCACCGCTTATGGTTTTCTTAGGACTTATTTTAGGGCAAAGCTTAGGCCCTTTGCAGGTAACTCCCACAAAATATGCCATAGTATCCGTCATTACAACTACCGCAAAAGTAGCAAATATACTAAACAATCCCATAGAGCTATGATTCATAATAACCATAATACTCATTATTATAATTGGATAAACAATATTAAATACCGTTGCCCCAACATCTGCGATATTATATTTTTCGTGTTTAATTGTCAAAATAATCAAGCTTGATATCGTGCCTACAGCCAAAGTAGCAACAAGCCCTAACTCTTTAAAAAAGTAAGTTAGAGGATAAATTATTACCATACTTAAAGCAATAGGCAATACCATAGGTTGCAATCTAAATTCTTTAACCTTATATCCGCCATTATCAACATCCACAACTGCCCTATTTAAAGACTTCTTTTTTAAACTTTTATACATTTCAAATCCGCCGATTATCGCAAATGCCATAATAATTGCATCAGTAATAATTAGCGAATACATCCTAAGCCAAAACACGCAGGACAATATGACTGCGAGCATTATTATAGCAGTACCTATCCTTTTTATCATGTCATACCCTCCCGAATCTTCTTTCTCGTTTATTATACAATCTTATCACTTCGTCAATCGTTTGCTCGTCAAAATCAGGCCATAAAGTATCCATAAACAACATTTCCGAATAGGAAATTTGCCATAACATAAAGTTGGATAAACGTACTTCCCCGCTTGAGCGCACCATTAAATCCGGGTCAGGCAAATCCGCAGTGTAAAGATATTTGGAAATATTATCTTTTGTAATATCCAAACCATCAGTTACCAAATTTTTGACAGCATTTACAATTTCATCTCGTCCGCCATAATTTATGCCTAAGTTTACAACCATACCCGTGTTGCCCTCACACAATTTCATATTATCAACCAAAGCAGTTTGTACTTTTTGAGGCAAAGCAGATAAGTCCCCCATTGCTCTTATTATAAAATTTCTTTTAGCGTATTTAGGGATTTCGGTTTTTGCAAACTTTTCAAGCATATCAAAAAGAGTGTCTATTTCTTCCTGCGGGCGTGACCAATTTTCCGTGCTAAAAGCATAAAAAGAGACAACTTGTACACCTTTTTTGTAGCAAGCCTCCACAACTTTTCGCATACTTACAACACCCTCTCTATGTCCTACACTCCTAGGCAAGTGTTTACTTTTTGCCCACCTGCCATTGCCATCCATAATAAACGCAATATGTTTTGGGATTTTCGTTTCTGCCATATCGTTATTTCCTATAATCGATTTAATATTATATATATATGCGACAACGCATATTTAAACATTTTAATTATACTACTTTTTTATTAAATAATCAAGAGGTTAAATAAATTATGTACTATTTATTGTATAAAAAACAACAAAATATTATTTAATCTAACTTATTAATTATAACACAATAAAATTACGCAGTTTTTGCACTATTATTAAAACACTTTTGCAGAAAAAAAGTGGCAATTCGCCACTTAAATTTTCATTAAAAATTTTGCCGTTACCAAAGTAATACATTCATTACAGACATCTACTCTTACTACTAATTTACTATCGTAAGCATGCCTATCATCGGCTGTGTTTTCCATCTCCGTTACAACATACCCCATATTTTGCAAAACGTTTTTTGCACTCTCAAAAGGCATACCGATATAATCTCGCGGATTAAACACTCATTACCTCTTTTTCCTTATCGGCAGTCACTTTATCTACCATAGCAACTTGCTCGGCAAGCTTTTTATCTACATCCTTTTCGTAAATTGCACAATCATCCTCGGAAATTGCGGAATCTTTTTTCATTTTCTTTAAGCTGTCGTTTATATCACGTCTTGCATTTCTTAAAACAACTTTACAATTTTCGCTGGTAGATTTGATTTGTTTAACCAAATCACGGCGTCTCTCTTCCGTTAGTTCAGGGAAAATCAAACGTATAACCTTACCGTCACTGTTAGGGGTAATGCCGATATTAGCAGCTGTTATCGCTTTTTCGATAGCTTTAACGCAACTTGCATCCCAAGGAGAAATAACCAAAAGTCTTGCCTCAGGTATACTTATATTTGCCATTTGATTGATAGGTGTTTCAGTGCCGTAGTAATCTGCGGTTATTTTGTCCAAAATATGTGCATTTGCTCTTCCCGCTTTCATTTGTGCAAATTCATTTTTCAAATTAGATACGCACTTATCCATTTTTGTTTCGAACTCGTCAAAAAGTTCCAATATTTCCATACTTTCGTAAGCCATAATTTTACCTCGTAATATTTTTATTGATAACAATACTATTATACACTAATCTGCAATTAAAATCAAGGGGTATTTTGCAATACTTTTAGTTTGATTTTAAACATTTATTTATGCGACAGTTAGCCATTATTGAATAATTGTACCTATTTTTTCTCCGTTAACGGCTTTTACGATACTATCTTCTTCGGACAAAGCAAAAGCAATTACAGGAATTTTATTTTCCATACACAAACTTATAGCAGTAGTATCCATTGCATTCAAGCCTTTTTTGATAACATCGATATATGCGATTTCATCAAACTTTTTTGCATCCGGATTCTTTTTAGGGTCACTGTCATAAATGCCATCTACATTTTTAGCAAGCAAAAGTGCCTCTGCACCAATCTCTGCAGCTCTCAATGCAGCGCCTGTATCTGTGCTGAAATATGGATTACCCGTACCGCAAGCAAATATAACAACTCTGCCCTTTTCCAAATGTCTCATTGCCTTACGTAAAATATAAGGCTCTGCAACTCTTGTAATGGTAAGTGCAGTTTGTACACGGCAAGCAACACCATGTTTTTCAAGTGCGTCTTGCATAGCTAGCGAGTTGATTACGGTTGCAAGCATACCCATGTGGTCGGCAGTAGTCCTATCCATATTGGAGCCTTGTCTTCCACGCCAAAAGTTACCTCCACCAATGATTATACCAACTTCTATACCATCGTTAGCAACCTTTTTAATTTGTTTAACAACATAATCGATAACCGACTCATCCAAGCCAAAACCTTTTTCGCCTGCCAATGCCTCGCCGCTTAATTTGATAATTACTCTTTTATACTTTGCCATTGTTTTCTCCTTAATTAAATCACTTTTAAACTGTTTATAAAATTATTATACAAAATCCAACAAAAATACGTATACCTTAAAAAAAGGGAACAGAAAAAGTGTTCCCTTAATTTAATTGTTTTATATTTATTTCTTTTGAGCATCGATTTGAGCTTGAACTTCTTGAGCCAAATCTTCGTTTTTCTTTTCCAAGCCCTCGCCCATTTCATAACGAACGAATGCGGAAATGCTACCATCCAAAATGTTTTTAACAGCCTTGTCGCCGTCTTTAACAAATGGTTGCTCTAGCAAGCATACATCTTTGTAATACTTATTAATTCTTCCAACTACCATTTTGTCAACGATAGCCTCAGGCTTACCTTCATTTAATGCTTGAGCACGTAAAATTTCTTTTTCTTTTTCTAAAGCAGCAGTTGGCACATCCTCTTTTGCAAGATACAAAGGATTAGCCGCAGCAATTTGAAGTGCAACATCGTGAGCAACTTCATCAGAGCAAGTACCCTCTAGCATAACACCGATTTTACCGCCCATGTGAATATAACTTGTTACGTTTCCGTTAAATTTAGCAAATCTTCTAACATTGATTTTTTCACCGATTTTAGCAATAGCCTCGTGTACCAAATCTGTAATAGCTTGAGCATTGTTCAAAGCTTCGATATCTGCAACATTGTTATCGATAATATAATTTGCAACTGTATCGGCAAGTTCTTTAAATTGGTCGCCACGCGCTACGAAGTCAGACTCGCAGTTTACTTCAACTAAAACGCCTGTATTAGCTTTAGTCATTGCATAAACAATACCTTGAGATGCAATTTTATCTGCTCTTTTGCTAGCAGTAGCCATTCCTTTTTCACGAAGTAACTCAATAGCCTTGTCCATATCGCCATTAGCCTCTGTCAAAGCTTTTTTGCAGTCCATCATACCTACACCGGTTTTAGCTCTTAGAGCCATAACGTCTTTATTAGTAAACATATACGGTTTTCCTCCTAAAATTACTCTTCAACCGGAGCAACAACTTCTGCTGCTTCCATAGCTTTTGCCTCTGCCTCTTTAGCAGCTGCTTCTGCAGCAGCCTCAGCTGCCTCTGCATCGTAAGCGATACCTTCGTTTGCCTCGATAACTGCGTTAGCAATAACACTAGCAATCAATTTAATTGCACGAATTGCATCATCGTTACCAGGGATAACGTAATCAACTAAATCCGGATCACAGTTTGTATCAACCAAACCTACTACAGGGATACCAAGTCTCTTAGCTTCCTTTACAGCGATTTCCTCTTTCTTCAAGTCAACAACGAACATTGCACCCGGAAGATTTTTCATTTCTCTAATACCGCCCAAGTTAGCTTCCAACTTCTCTCTTTCGTCTTTCAAACCTGCAACTTCTTTTTTAGGCAACAAATCAAACTCGCCTGTAACTTCCATTTGGTCAATCTTTTTAAGTCTGTCAATTCTTGTTTTGATTGTCTTAAAGTTTGTCAAAGTACCGCCAAGCCATCTATTGTTCATATAGTACATACCGCATCTTTCAGCCTCTTCGCGAACAGCATCTTGAGCTTGCTTTTTAGTACCTACAAACAAAATGTCTTTACCGCTTTTTGCGATATCTCTAATAAAAGCATAAGCTTCTTCAATCAAACCAACGCTGATTTGCAAATCGATAATGTGAATATCATTTCTTGCTGCATAAATGTACTTACCCATTTTAGGGTTCCATCTTTTTGTTTGGTGTCCAAAGTGTACACCTGCCTCTAAAAGGCTTTTCATAGTTACAACTGCCATTTTATAATCCTCCTGTTTTTCATCCTTATGCCTCCCAAACCGTCCTAACCTTTCGGCACAGAGAACAAGTTTCAGCATTAAGTGTTTTTTGGCTATTGCAATTATAGCATATATAAAATAATATGGCAAATGTTTTTTATACATTTTAATAAAATATAAAAATTTTACATTATACAACAACAATTTAATTCTAAATTGCCAAAATTAGCCAATTAATCGCTAAACTCTCAAAGAAAAGTTGTTTTAATTTAACCTCATTTTAAAATATAAACATTTTATTAATTTGGCACATTACCCCCGATTTTCAAAAGGTAATACAAACCTAAGTCCAATGGAAATTTTAAAAAATAAAATGCATAAAATAACAATACAAATTAAAAAAACGCACCATTAAGTGCGTTTTTGTTATGCTATATTTTCGTGTTTAATTATTATTGGATTAGCTTTTTTCTCTATACAGTCTGCATTAATAATAATTTTTTTAATGCTTTTATCCGATGGAACAGAATACATTAAATCAAGCAAATTCATTTCCACTATCGATTTTAAACCACGTGCGCCTGTTTTTAAATTTATTGCTAGTTTTGCAATAGATTTTATTGCATCGTCAGTAAACTCAAGCTCTACATTGTCAATATCGAACATTTTTTTGTATTGCTTTAGCACTGCATTTTTAGGCTCTACCAATATTTTACCCAAAGCCTCTTCGTCTAAGCCGTTCAAGCCAACAACCACAGGTATTCTACCTACAAACTCAGGTATCAAACCGAACTTTACCAAATCGTCCGGCTTTAAATCTTCGATTAATTTGCTATAATCGTTATCCGACTTTTTGATGTCACTGCCAAAGCCTAAAGACGAGGTGTCTTTTCGTTTATCGATAATTTTATCCAATCCAACAAAAGCGCCGCCGCAAATAAACAAAATGTTTGTAGTGTCTATAGGGATTGTTTCCTGTTGAGGATGTTTTCTGCCGCCTTGTGGCGGAACATTTGCAACAGTTGACTCAATAATTTTCAATAAAGCTTGTTGCACCCCCTCGCCCGAAACATCACGAGTTATAGAAACATTTTCGCCTTTTCTTGCAATTTTATCAATCTCGTCGATATAAATTATGCCGATTTCCGCTCTTTTGATGTCAAAATCAGCGGCTTGAATAAGCTTTAACAATATATTTTCCACATCTTCGCCAACATAACCTGCCTCGGTCAATGCAGTTGCATCTGCCACAGCAAAAGGCACATTTAAAATCTTAGCCAAAGTTTTTGCAAGCAAAGTTTTTCCGCTGCCTGTAGGCCCCAATACCAAAACATTACTTTTTTCCAAGCAAACATCGTCCTCAACATTGTTTGCTATACGCTTATAATGGTTGTAAACAGCAACCGACAATACTTTTTTTGCAGTTTCCTGTCCTACTATATACTCGTCCAGCTTGCTTTTTATTTCCTGCGGAGTAAGCAAAGTAAAAGAATTTCCTACAGCAGTATCGCATGTTTTTCGCTCTTCCAAAATATCGTTACAGATATCCACGCAATAGTTGCAGATAAATAATCCGTTTGGATTGGAAATCATTTCTTTTACTTCGTTTTCTGACCTACCGCAAAACGAACATCTATTTTCAAAATCTCTCTTCATAAAACTCCTATCAAGCTCTTTTCTCGTAAATTTTGTCAATAAGACCATAGTCAAGAGCTTGTTCTGCACTCATAAAATTGTCTCTGTCCGTATCTTTTACTATAGTTTGATAGTCTTTTCCTGTATTTTTAGCCAAAATTTTGTTTAGTTTTTCTTTTATCTTTAAAATTTGTTCTGCATGAATAGCAATATCTGTTGCCTGACCTTGAGCGCCGCCTAAAGGTTGATGTATCATAATTTCGGAATTAGGCAATGAAAATCTTTTTCCTTTTGTACCCGAACTTAGCAAAAATGCCCCCATTGACGCTGCCAAACCTATACAAATCGTGCAGATATCGCATTTGATATAATTCATTGTATCGTAAATTGCCATACCTGCGGAAACACTTCCGCCGGGGCTGTTGATATAAATGTTTATATCCTTTTTAGGGTCTTTACCTTCAAGATAAATTAATTGTGCAACAACTATATCCGCAGTAGCATCGGTAATCTCTCCCGTAATAAAAATTATTCTATCTTCAAGTAATCTCGAGTAAATATCGTAAGAACGTTCGCCTCTATCTGTTTGCTCCATAACCATAGGTACCAAATTCATAAACAACCTCCCAAGTAAATTCAGTAAAACAGCAACTTATTAATTATGCCTTAAATTGCATTGTTTAATAACCATATACCATAAAATAAAATTTAACACTGCATACAAATTCTTAAACACACCATTTAGTACATTCTATTCAACAAATTGCCTATTATTTATACAAAATTGTTTTATTTTGTCATATATAATACAAATGACTTTTTACCTTTTTATAATTGACATTTACAAATCAAATATACAGCACAAAAATATGAATATTCTTATTTTTTTGTCTGTTTATTGCAAAACTTGTGTAATATAAGTTGATAATTGGTATAATCGGTAAAAATCTACAAAATATGACAAATCATAATAAAGAAAAAACTCAGCAAAGATATTCTATAAAATCAAAATTTTCCTATCCTTGCTGAGTAATTGTGGTTATCCGTAAATAACTTGTAAATTTCAATATTAAGCAAATTTATTGTTTGCCATCAAGAAATCTATCATTTTATTTGTTATGATATCATTTTCGATGTATCTAGCTTGCTCCGGATGCATAGTCTTTTTAAACTCTTCAACACTCTTGTTTGCACCCTTTGCAAAATCCGCAATTTTAGCCTCTATTTCAGACTCTTCTGCCTTAATATTCTCAGCTTTGATGATTGCATCCATTACCAATCTCATTTTAACTTGTTTTTGAGCTTGCTCATTATAACGCAATCTCAACTCATCTCTTGAAGAATTGGTGTATTTGTAGTAGTCTTCCGGTTTCATACCTTGATATGCAATTCTATACTCAAATTCTTGAATCATTTCCTCAATTTGCTCTTCAATCATAGCATCAGGAATTTTGATTTCGGTATTCTCTGCAATTTTGTCAAGCAAAGCATTTTCCATTTCACGATTTGCTTTTTCTTCTGCAGTTTTTTTCAATTTAGCTTTTATATCTTTTTTGTATTCTTCAACTGTATCGAACTCGCTTACATCTTTTGCAAACTCATCATTAACTTCCGGCAATACTTTCTTTTTAATCTCGTGCAATTTGATAGCAAACACAGCATCTTTACCTGCTAAATTTTCAGCGCCATACTCTTCAGGGAATTTTACTTTTATATCTTTTTCCTCGCCAATCTTCATACCCTCGACTTGTTCTTCAAATCCAGGAATAAACATACCCGAGCCCAACTCAAGATTTTGTTTTTCGGCCGTACCGCCCTCAAACTTAACCCCATCAACACTACCGGAATAATCGATAACAACTGTATCGAATTTTTCGCAAGCTCTATCGGTTACATTTTCCCAAGCACCTGCTTTTTCTTGTGCTTTTGCAATTTCTTCCGCAACCATTTCGTCGGTAACTTTGCTGCTTACTTTCTTTAATTTTAAATCTTTATACTCGCCCAAAGTAAATTCAGGAGTAACGGTAACTGTAAACGCAACTTTCAATTCGCTATCCGAAATAGCAACGATATCTACATTTGGTCTTGCAACAGGGACAAGGTCTGTCTCCTTATCCAAAAGTTCAGTATACAAGCTTTGCAAAATAATATCCAAAGCGTCGTCAAAAAATACACCTACACCATACATTCTTGTAATAACCGACATAGGAGCTTTACCTTTACGGAAACCTTCGATATTAAATTTATGCTTTGTTTTGTTGTAAGCCTCGCGGATAGCATTTTGCCAAGCACTGCTGTCTGCCTCTACCACGTATTTTATTTCACTGTTTTCTAAAATCTCTTTATTGTAATTCATCACAACTTCTCCTAATTTTTTCTACTAGCATATATCTTAGCATATTTTATTTTAAATTGCAATAATTTAAAGTGATTTTGCAAAATTTATTGATATTTTAAAAAAAATAATGTATAATAGCGACATAGGAGAAATATTATGCCTAATGATTTGGTAACACTAAAAGCCTTAAGTGCGGAACTGAATTTCACTTTGGCAGGCGGGAAAATCGAAAAAATTTATCAACCTGAAAAAGACGAAATCACTTTGAATATACGCTCAAAAGGACAAAAATACAATTTGGTTATTTCTTGCAATGCACAAAATCCAAGGATACATTTGACGAGCTTTAAAAAGGAAAATCCTATAACAGCTCCGTCTTTTTGTATGCATTTAAGGAAATATCTTACTTCCGGCATAATAGAAAGTATCAATATATTAGGCGAAGACAGAATATTCGATATTGCAATAATTTCAAGAACAGAAATGAAAGATATAGTAAAACTGCATTTGATTGCAGAAATGATGGGAAGATATAGTAATGTACTATTATTAAACAGCAATTTTATTATAACCGATGCAATAAAACAAGTATCTTTTGACGCAGCAACAAAAAGATGTGTTTTACCCTCATGCAAATACACTATGCCCGAACAAACTAAGTTACTACCTAGTAACAAAAGCGGCATTACCGAATTACTTAATGACTTTAAAGGCGGAGACCTTGCAAAATATTTGTGTAATGGTATAAGCGGTTTAAGCTTTATTACCGCAGAAGAAATTATTTTCAAGGCAGGCATAGACAAAAACGCAATTCCACTTAATGTAGACAAACTTGTTTTGTATATTAATAAATTTTTTAATATATTTGGCAGCGACATGTATAGTCCTTGTATAAGTACGGATAGTGATGGAAATAGCTTGGATTACTTTGTAACAAACTACAATTCACAAAATTTGACCTTTAAAAAATGCGATAATTTATCTTGTGCAATAGAGGCGTTAACCCTTAAAAAAGACATAGACGAAAGGCATAGAGAAAAAGCAAAGCACCTTTTTAACGCGATAAAAAAATATAAAAATCGTAATCAAAAAAAGTTGCAAAAAGCAAATGAAAAATTGAATGAATGTGACAAAATGGACGAGTATAAAAAATACGGCGAACTTATTACTTCCAATTTATACAAGCTTAAGAAAGGTGACGAATATCTACAATGTGTGGATTACTACAATGAAGATATGCCCGAAATTACAATCAAACTAACCCCACAGTACTCTCCGTCAAAGATTGCACAAGATTATTTTAAAAAATATAACAAACTAAAAAGAACACTTGATATAATACTTAAACAAATTGACGAAACGGAAGAAGATTTGAAATATATCGATACAGTAGAACAAACTTTAACTAACTGCAATTTATCTGCGGACTTGTATCAAATCGAACAAGAGTTATATCAGATAGGTGCAATTAAAAAAATGAAAACCAAAATGCCTAAGTCGGCAAAAGAAGGCAGCCCTATTTTGTATGAGTACGAAAATTTTCTTATTGCGGTTGGCAAAAACAATTTTCAAAATGACAAATTGACTTTCAAAACTGCAAACGGAGGGGATATTTGGCTGCACACCTTAAATTATCATGGCTCGCATACAGTTATATTTACTGACGGCGAAAATCCCCCCGATAATGTAATTACCTTTGCCGCACAAGTTGCTGCGTTTTACTCAAACGGAAATCAAAACGATAAGGTACCCGTTGACTATACTCTAAAAAAATTTGTCAAACGCAACCCCAACGGCAAACCGGGGATGGTAACTTATACAAATCAAAAAACAGCTTATGTTAAACCTTGCGAATATAAGGAATATATAAAAGATTAATATAATTAATTGTAAATATAATATTTTAAAGGATGGTTTTATAAATATGAACATTTATGAAGATACTCAAATGCAAAACGACAATGAATTTCACGCTAATGCAAGTAACGGAAATATTGAAAATTTTGATTGCGACACCTTTATTAAAAGTACTTATAAAAGTATAAACAGTTTTTACGGTGTATTTTACGACAATTACACTACCCTAAAAACAATGCTAATTTGGAGATTACCTTTTCTCATTGCTTTTTTGGGTGTTACTTTCTTTCTTGCACCTTTTACTTACAGCACATCCTCAAATATTTTTGCGGCACTATTTCCTATAGTGGTCGTCGGCGGAATGAATCTTGGTATTTATCAACTGACAAAGCATAAAAAATACAATATGTTTTATTACAAATATAAGGGCAAGCTAGTTACTATTTATTGGGATAAAAACAGAAAAAAAGAACTTATAATAAACTTTGGAGATGTAAAACTTAAGTATTACTTGAAACACAAAATTTGGGATGAAAGTGTCGACCTACTTTGCAACAGAAAACTGTATTTTAATCATTTAAAAAACAATTTGGTAATCAAAAACAAAAAAGACGGTATAAAACTTATAAATTCATACAATTATGATTATGGTAAAAAATATATCGAAACAACATTAAAATTGCAAAATGACATCCCTTTAAGCATAGAACATCGCTTGCCTCGCTTAAGTGATAGGGTCGAAAAAAGTTACAATACTATAAATAGAAATATTGTAAGACGCATTGATTTTATAGAAATCAACAAAGATAGATTTGTAGAAATACCAAAATCGATTATAGCGTTTTGCGAGAAAAATAATATTCAACCACCGGAAGAAAATGAATACTTACATTATGTTGACTGATATTATTGTTTTTTTAAATGCCAGAACAAGTTAAAATCATTTGCAAAAAATAATGCTACTAATAGATAAAGTCAATATTGTCAAAGTTATATTTAAAAAGGAATGTAAAAAAAATGAATAACAACGAAACGAATGAGGAAAAAACAAAGCGTTTAAAAAATATCAACTATATTCTTGACGAATGTTATGATAATTCAGAAAATTTTTACGGTACTTATTACGAAGATTACAAGCCGATATGGTTAAGATTGCTTATATTAATACCCGTTTTAGCACTTTTTGTTTTTTTTGTATTTATTGTAGCACCTTTAGCGGAAAAAGCAACTAATATTAAATATTTAAGATGGATTTTAACTGCTATAATAAGTGTAATAGCTATTGGTGCAGTAACTACTATGTTGGAAAAACCACTTTGCTTTTATTATATAAAAAATAATGGAAAACCAATTTGTATATATTGGAAAAAATTTCAACCTAAAAAATTTATAATTGTAGATTTAGGACACGATAAAAGCTATAAATATACTTATAGCAAGCAATGTTGGAGAACTTATGAAGATTCGCTTGTTAAAGATAAACTTTTATTTAACAAAATTACCGAAAACAGTTATATATGCGATGACGGAAAAGGGGTAACTATAATAAAAGAAAATAGTTGGCTCAACCCGAACAAAACAAAAATCAAACTAACAGTAAAAAACAGAAATCCCGTATGTATTCATTATAGAGAATCATTGAACGAAACAAGCGGACTTCTTGAACCTTTAGAAAAAGATACCGTATATAACAGAAGAATTAATTTTATAAGTTTTAATGTAGATAAATATATCGAAATACCAAGGTCATTTATAACTTACTGCGAAAAGGAAGATATAGAGCCGCCACAAGAATCGGATTTGATACATTATTCCAAATAAAACTATACTGCAGTAAAATGAAAACGTTAAAATAGTATATATGCTGAATAAGCTTATTTTGACTAAATTATTAATAAAAATCGATTTAAAATACTAGATATGAATTAATATGAAATATAGCTATAAAGCTGTATAAAAATAATACAATTAAAACTATTTAAAAAGCAAGTTGCCATTTGTCAGCAACTTGCTTTTTTGTTACGTTTATTAAACAGGTTGAATTTTTGTAGCAACATCACCGATTTCGCTATCCAAATTCATTTTGTTAGCTTGACGATATTTAAAGAACTTCAAAGCAACTTGAGGGAACAAAGCATAAGACAAAACATCTTCCTCTTGCTCGATATATTCCTTAATTTCCTCACGATATTTTTCAAGCTCAGGCTTGATATTATCTGCAGGACGACAAGTTATCCTTGGCTCGTCTCCGATAATCTTTTTAACCAAATCTGCTTTAATCTCTACAGGCAATTTGCCATATTCGCCACGAACAATACCTTTAACTTCCTTAGTTACCATTTTATATCTTTCGCCCGACAATACATTTAGCACAGCTTGAGAGCCTACGATTTGTGAAGACGGTGTAACTAGTGGAGGATATCCAAGGTCTGCTCTTACTTTTGGAACTTCTGCAAGCACTTCGTCATACTTATCCATTGCATTAGCCTCTTTTAATTGGTTCATAAGGTTTGACAACATACCGCCCGGTACTTGATAAATAAGACCTTTAACATCTGTTTGAAGAGCTTTTTTATTTAAATATCCGTCCTTGGTCAATCTTTCTGCCACTCCTTTAAAGTGTTCTGCAATTTCAGTAACATAGCTCAAATCCAAGCCTGTATCATACTCTGTACCTTGCAAAGTAGCAATAAGTGGCTCAGTTGCAGGTTGAGAAGTACCGTTACCCATAGGGGACAAAGCTGTATCAACAATGTCAACACCCGCCTCGATAGCCTTAAGATAAATCATGTTACCTGTACCCGAAGTGTTGTGAGTATGCAAATGGATAGGACATTTAACCGCTTGTTTCAAAGCTTTTACAAGCTCATAAGTTTCATAAGGCAACAATAGGTTTGCCATATCTTTCAAGCAGATTACGTCTGCACCCATTCCTTCCAACTCTTTTGCAAGGTTTACAAAATATTCACGTGTATGAACTTTACTTACTGTATAGCACAAAGTTGCCTCACATACAACACCTAAACCGCTTTTATCTTCGTTTTTGTATTTAAGAATAGCATCTATACAAGCTTTCATATTTCTTGTATCGTTAAGTGCGTCGAATATTCTTATAACGTTAATACCGTTTTGAATCGATTTTTTTACAAACTCTTCCACAACGTCATCGGCATAATGCTTATATCCCAAAATGTTTTGTCCGCGAAGAAGCATTTGAAGTTTTGTTTTAGGCATTGCTTTTCTTAGTTTTCTAAGTCTTTCCCAAGGGTCCTCGTTCAAAAATCTCAAACAAGAGTCAAAAGTCGCGCCTCCCCAACACTCTATACTATAATAACCTACCTCGTCAAGCTTGCTTGCAACAGGCAACATTTCGTCAAGTCTCATACGAGTAGCCGCTTGAGATTGATGAGCATCACGAAGTATAGTTTCTGTTAATTGTACTTTTTTAGCCATTTTTTAATCCTCCTTAAATTAGCCGAAAATCGCAAGTAATGCACCTGCAGCAACAGCAGAGCCGATAACACCTGCAACGTTTGGTCCCATTGCGTGCATCAACAAATAGTTGTTTGGATTTTCTTTTTTACCTACGTCTTGAGCAACACGTGCCGCCATAGGAACTGCGGAAACACCTGCCGCACCGATAAGTGGGTTGATTTTTCCTTTAGACAATTTGCACATCAATTTACCAACCAATACACCACCGGCTGTCGCAATACCGAATGCACATACGCCAAGAACGATAATTTTTAGTGTCTCGAAATTTAGGAATTGGTTACCATAAGCTTTCGAGCCTACTGTTATGCCCAAGAATATTGTAATAATATTGATAAGCTCGTTTTTAGCAGTCTCTGCCAAGCGAGGAACAACACCCGACTCTTTCATTAAGTTACCAAGCATCAACATACCTAGTAGTGGGATTGATGATGGAAGAATAATACCTACAACACCTGTAACTATTATTGGGAACAAAATCTTCTCTCTTTTAGAAACAGGACGAAGTTGTTCCATAACAATCATTCTTTCCTTCTTTGTAGTCAAAGCTTTCATAATAGGCGGTTGAATTACAGGAACCAAAGCCATATACGAATATGCTGCGATTGCTATCGAAGACATTAAATGTGATGCCAACTTACTTGTTAAATAAATTGCTGTTGGGCCGTCCGCACCACCGATAATACCGATTGATGCAGCCTCTGCACCTGTAAAGCCGAACAATGATGCTAAAATAAATGTTACAAATATACCAATTTGTGCTGCTGCACCAAGTAGTAAGCTCTTTGGATTTGCAATTAGCGGGCCAAAGTCTGTCATTGCACCGATACCAAGGAAGATAAGCGGTGGGAATAGTACCCAATCAACACCTTTGTACAAATAATAGAACAAGCCGAAATCAGCAACTGTTGTATGATTTGTAGTGATATTAGCAATGATACCAGAAGCATTTATCTGTTGAACACCCACCTCTAAGCTAGGTATTGTAAAGCCATCAAATATTTTCTGCAAAATTGCTGTTGTTTGTTGTCCTACAGTTGGACTACCTGACAAAGTAATATTCAATGAAGACATAATCTCGTTAAGCGTTCCTGTATATGCAACAAACTCTCCGTTTACAAAATGACCTACAAGGCCGTTTGCCGCAACTATATTATCCCTCATTAAGTTTACTATAGTATCTAAGTCAGCCCCTACAAGACTTCCTGCAAATTGCTCAATCTTTAAAATATCAACATTAATCACGCCTTGTTGAATCAAATATGCAATTTGTTTATCGGTAAACTCTGCAAGATTGATAGTAAAGTCATAACCTTGAGTGCCGTACAAAATGTTATATGCACCCGGTATATTTATAAGAAACATACCGAAAGCCATTGCAAGTAACAAGTTCGGCTCAAATTTCTTTGAAATGGCAAGGAAAAGCAAAAGACCGGCAACCGCCATCATTACCAAATTCAGTAATGTGTCGGTATTAAAACCAGCAAAACCTGTGCTATCCCACAAATTTTGCAAGGATTCTAATATATTCGCCTCGCTTCCGCCAAGTGCCAATGAAAAATTAAACATTACAACCTCCTAAATTATGCGATTGTAAATAATGTGTCGCCACTTGCTACACTCGCACCCTTACTAACTGTAACTGTAACAACACCGTCTTTTTGTGCTGTCATATTGTTTTCCATTTTCATAGCCTCAAGCACCAAAATAGTATCGCCTTTTTTAACGCTTGCACCACTTGCTACACAAACATCAAGTACTGTTCCGGGCATTGGAGCTTTAAAAGGCTCGCCATTACCTGCTGCTACAGGAGCTGCTTTTGGTGCTGCAGCCAGAGCTGCTTGAACAGGAGCCGCAACAACGGTATTTGCTGCAACACCGCCGATTTCCTCAACTTCTACCACATAATTTTTGCCATCTACATTTATATTAAATTTACGCATATTTCATTCTCCTTAATTTATATGTTTGATTGAACGAACTTTAAAGGTAACTTTCCTTTCTGCTTGTTCTTGTTCTGTTGCGACTGCTATCGCCGCACTGATTATCGCAATAAGTTTACTGTCCGTTACAACTTCCTCACTTGGAGCTGCTATTTGAGCAGTAGCCTTTGGCTCTGGAAGTCTTGCTTGCTTTTGACTTATTTTCAAATCGATAACCGCTTGTTTGATTTCAGGTTTCTTGGATTTATACTCAAGTTTGATTTGTGTTTGTTTTTGTTTAAACTCTAATTTAGTAATTTCACTACTTTCCAACTGTTTATAAAGTTCGTTGATTTTTTCGTCTTTGACATTAATATAAGATTGTTTGATAGCTTTTCTTTCCGCCTTATTTGCACGGTAGACAGCCATCATTTCGTCCCAATTATTAAGCCATTTATTTGCGTATTGCAAAAGTTTTACAACACCGATTAGCAAAAACAAAACTATAAATACCGTTGAAACACCGATTAATACAACTATACCCGCCTCTAACAGCTTTTCGCCGATTGTCCTCTCGGCACAAAAAAGTAAATTATTAATCATCTGTCCCATCCCCTTAAATACCCAAAAGCATCATCAAAGCACTTGCTATGTAAGGACGCATTGTAGATAATTCGATAACATTATCGATAAAGCCGTCTTTTGCACTAATAAATGGATTTTGCTCCATTTCAAGATAACGTGCCTCAAGCTTAGCTCTGTCTTCGCCGGCTTTCAATTCTTCCGCATACTCGATAGCTGCACCTGCTGCAGTATTGACAGGGCTTATAACGCTGTCCACACCTGCCAAAGTATAATCGAAGCCGATACCTTTGCTTGCAAATACCGAATAAGCAAGACCGATTGCTTTACCTGTAATAACGCTAATCATAGGAGTTGTGCAGCTTGCGATTTTTGACATCAAGCTTGCAAGTTTGCTTGCAAGTCCGCTCACTTCGTCGTTAAGACTAGGTTTAACACCAAGGCTGTCAACCAAAGTAATAATAGGCATACCATTGCTTGAGCATTTATCAATAAACTTATCTGCTTTTGCAATGCCGTCTGCGGAAATATATCCATTATTTTCGTTGCCGTTCAACGCAATTATGCCAACACTAATGCTGTTTACCAAAGCGTAAGCCGTAACCACCTCTTTAGCATAATTTTCATTTGCAATAATATATTTTTGATTATCGCAGATTGCTTTTAAAGCAGTATCTACACTATAAGTCTTATCCAATGCAGGAGTTTCACGATTTGCATCGTCCTCACTCTCTTCCACTTCGCCACCGCAAATAGTCAAAATGTATTTTACTTTTTCAGCTAGCTCTTTTGTTGTTTTAAAAGTAAAATGTGCCATATCGCTATTTTCGGAAATAGCTTTATAACCAAGAATACTAGTTAACTTTGGATAATCTTTTTCGCAAGATGCAATAGCTTGCGGAGATGCAACACTCATAAGACCGCCGTCTGCCATAAATACAAAATCTGCCATATTAGCTATTGCAGCCATCATTCCTACACAGTTGCCTTTGATAATGCAGATATGCGGAATATTTTCTTTTGCAAGGTTGATTGCATTAATAACTTCGCTGTATGCCTCAAGCATAGCAACTCCCTCACCGATTCTTGCACCATTAGAGTCAATAATAGACACCAACGGAGTACCGCTTTGTATCGCTTTTCTGATAACCTTTAAAATCTTTTTTGCGTGTGCTTCACTAAAACTGCCTTTCATAACTTCTTGGTTTTGAGCAAAAAAATGTACAGGTTTGTTGCCAATAGTAGCGTAACCTGTAACTACACCCTCACCAAGAGCTTCAGACGAGTCAAGAAAAGACTTTCCTGCTGCAAACACATCAGTCTCTACAAAACTACCCTCGTCAATTAAATCAAAAGCAAAAGACTTAATCTTTTTTGTTGCTTTGTCAATCAACTTAATGTTGTTTTGTAACATTGCATCGTTCTTCATAATACCTCCAGTGTATTTAAAAAATCATAGTTTTTTCAAATTTCAAACGAAATCCGTCAAATACCATTATAAAGAAATTTTTTAAATTAATCAAGTGTTTTACCCCAAAATTTACTAAAATTTTATATTTAATTTATATAGATATTTTTATAATATTTTTTTATATTTTACCTATAAATATTTCACATAAAAAAAGTTAAAATGTTTTTTACAAAATAGCAATTTTTTGTAAATAAATATATGCTAAATCATTATTTTTAATATAAAATTTTTACCTATTACTTTATACAAACTTTGTTTAATCAATATTTAATTTTAAAACAATGATTAAAAAAGTGTCAAGCAACAATGCTTAACACTTTGTATTGTTAATTAAGTTTTAAAAGTAATCAAAAGTTTACAAATTCAATGAATCACATTATCTTCTTTTTCTTTATAATTACTAATATAATAACTACAATAATACCGACACCGGCTGTTCCGCCTACTGCACCACCAACTACCGCACCGACATTCATAGTCGCAGGTTCCTTTTCCTCGCCGTTTTGTTCCGGTTTTTCCGCAACACCAAGTGCAGGAATTTCCTCTGTTCTTGTTTCGCCGCATACCTTGCAAGTATAAGTTTTTTCGCCTTTTTCCGTTTCGGTAGGTTGTATGGTTACAACACCATCGTCCCAATCATGGCCAAGAGCATCAATAACTACCGAAGTTTCGTGACCGCAATCTTGACATTTGTAGTCTATATGTCCGTTTTCGGTACAATTAGCATCTACTTTATCAATTTCTTGCAAATTATGATTGTTAGGGTCTAACTCTCCCTCCACTCTTTCTTCAATATGGCTAGGGTCATGTTGACATACATACTTATTTTTAGCTTGTGTTGTACAAGTTGCTACAGATATTGTTTCTACAAACTCATATTTATGACCTAATGCACTACCTGTATCAGGTTGAGTCTCTTTTTTTCCGCAACCGTTTTGACATTCTCTATATTTTGTTCCGTCACTTTCACAAGTAGCGTCATTATTTGATGTCCATTCTTCGCCAAAGCTGTGATTTGCAGGGTTTATTTCTCCCTCATATTCGGTTTTAGTATGATTTGCATTAAATGTACAGGTATATTTATACTCGTCTCCATGCATGCAGTTTGCATCGTTTACTTTATCGCCTTTTTCCCAAACATGGTCTATCTTAGTTCCAACTTTGTTTTGAGTTTCGGTTTTGTCACAACCACTTCTGTTACAGCTTCTTGTTTCAGTTCCGTCCGCCTCACAAGTTGCATCATTATTGTAAGTCCAATCGCCAAATTCGTGTCCCAATGCACTGCCTGTATCGGTCCGTGTATCTTTTGTTCCACAACCATATTGACATTCCTTGTACTTAGTTCCATCGTTTTCACAAGTTGCATCGTTATTAGATGTCCATACTTCGCCATAACTATGGTTATTAGGGTCTAATTCTCCCTCCACTCTTTCTTCAATATGACTTGGGTCATGCTTACACACATATCTATTTTTAGCTTGTGTTGTACAAGTTGCTTCAGAAATTGTTTCAGTCAATTCATAGTCATGTCCCAAGGCACTGTCTATATCAGTTTGTGTTTGTTTTTCTCCACAGCCGTGCTGACACTCTCTATACTCTGTTCCGTCACTTTCACAAGTAGCGTCATTATTTGAAATCCATTCTCCAAAGCTATGATTATCAGGGTTCAACTCGCCCTCAAATCTTTCCTCGATATGACTTGAGTCATGCTTACATACATATTTATTTTTAGCTTGTGTTGTACAAGTTGCTTCAGAAATTGTTTCTACCAATTCATAATCGTGTCCCAATGCACTACCTGTATCGGTTTGCGTATCTTTTACTCCGCAACCATTTTGACAGTCTCTGTACTTAGTACCATCATTTTCGCAGGTTGCATCATAATTAGATGTCCACTCTTCGCCATAACTATGGTTATCAGGATTTACATCTCCCTCAAATTGTGTTTTTGTATGAGTTTCGTCATTAGAACAAGTATATCTATATTCTGCCCCATGTACGCAGTTTGCATCTTTTAACTTTTCGCCGTTTACCCAATTATGTCCAAGTTTAGAATCTACTTTTGTTTGAGTTTCCGTTTTATCACAACCACTACGACGGCATGATTTAGTTTCTGTTCCGTCTGTCTCGCAAGTAGCATCATTATTATATACCCATTCTCCAAAGTCATGTCCTAACTTAGAGCCCTCAACAGTACGTGTATCGATTTTACCGCAGCCTTCACGTTGACAAGTTCCTGTTTCTGTTCCGTCTGCTTCGCAGGTAGCATCATTATTGCTTATATAATTTCCAAAATTATGATTTAACTTAGAGTTTTCTACGATTTGATTTTCTACATTGCTACAACCATCACGTTGACATATTCTTGTCTCCGTGCCATCAATTTCGCAAGTTGCATCGTTATTAGACACCCAAGAACTCCAATCGTGATTATCAGGATTTCTATCGCCTTTAAATTCAGTCTTTGTATGAGTAGAATCATACGAGCAAGTATATTGATATTCTGCACCATTAATGCAGTTAGCGTCATTGATTTTAGTTTCATTTGTCCAATTATGCTCTCTGCTTTCAAGAGCTGTACCGCAAACAGTACAAGTAGATGTTTCTTCACACTTATAGCCGTTGTGGTCAGCATTAAGTTTTAATTTGAAACTAGTTCCATCAGGATAATTAACGGTAATATCACTACTATCGGCATTAGCTGTCAGTTTTATTTTTCCATTACTATCGCCTGTCTTTCGCACGCCGTCAACAATAACATAATTATATGAGTTTCCGTCTATATCAACATATTGATTTACAAATATTTCTCTTTCAATACAGTATGTAGTGTTTACCTCCCAATTTCTATCTACATCAATGTTGTAACTTGTTACACTTTGAGTTAACGCGTTTATTTCATCCGCTGTAGCAGTTTCACTATCTACCATAGCATTAATATTGTCAATCAATGATGTAATTGCAGACATATTATTGATTTTACCTGCCGCATTTTTCAAACGATCAAGCAAATTACTTTTTGCAGTCCTAAGATTTTCCTTTGCCTCGGTTACGCCAGCGCCGATTATTTCAAAATCAATAGATACAGGGTCACTGTAAACAATCGTTTGCTGACTACCCCAATCAGTGCTTGAAGTCCACTGCTCGGATAAAGACCTCATTTCATACGTATACGTAAACTTACCAATTTTGGAAGCTGTACCTGACGGTGTTATTGTGCTTTTATAACTTTGGTTACCGGCAGAAACCAACAAATAAGGTTTGGAATTGTAAGTAACGGAAGCAAAACGCCAATTACCATTTACAGATGTTTGACTTTCATAATTTTGGAATGACCAATTTCCCGCGGTTGCATTTCCTCCAATCGAGTGAGCTGCAGTATAAGTATAGTTATTAAAATATTCATTAATCATATCTGCTTTATTACCCCAACCACCCGCATCAAAAAACATTCGATAGTCAGAGTCTGTCGGATTATAATTTGCATCGACTATAAAGCTATATCCAAGATTAGCAATATTCTGCCCTACTTCCATGCTTATCTTACTAGGATAAATAAATGTCGCATAATAATCGCCAAAAGTACCTTTTATAATTTTATAACGTCCGTCTGCAAGGTATGCATCCCAAATATTTGAATAATATTGAAGAGTGTTAATACTTGCGTTAATTGCACTTATTGCAGGAGAACTTGAATTTATAACAGTATTTGCAACAGCCAAATCATCGTATATTGCTTTATATCCCGATGTAGAACTGTTAACACCTATATCGGTTAATTTATTATTTAAATCATTATAAAGATTGCGTAATTCAATAGATAAGTTTTCTAACCTACTTATTTCATTTTCTACGCTTGTTATAGCATTATCAACTTCCGATTTAGTAACTTTACGATTATTCAGCACATTTCTAGCATTGGACAAAATAGTGTCGCTTTCGCTTGTTCTATTCATACTTTCCAATCTATTGATAGCATTCTTTAAAGCGTCTTTGTCGTAAATATTTATCTCAATTCTAATAGGAGAAGGCGACATATTTGTATAGCTACCTGAATTTTTCCAACTGCCACCAAACAATGATGAACTCCATTGTTCGGTATCAATAAAATTATTAACGGGCATTCCATTAACATTAGAAAAGGTATAAGTATATGTGCCTGTATTTTTGGGTGTTCCCTGCAATTTTATTTTAATGTTATAGCCAGAATCATCGCTTGCATATTTATATACATTAAGTAGTAATTGTCCGTGATTAGTACCTATTCCCATACCGGTATCATTATCTACACCGCTTGTAGTTTTAGAGCTGACCTCGTCACTCGTAACTTCATTACGAGCAATATAGTGATAATCACTAAACATATTGTCCATATAACTGTTTGTGTTGTCATGTCGATATCCCCAAATATGCGGATTTACATATACCCTGTTGCCATTACTGCCACCAAAATGTCCGCTTACTATTTGAAAATAATATCCCGCATTGCCCAATGATTCGTCTTTATCCAAATATATCTTGGTAGGATATTTCATAGTGACATGATCCTCTGCTGACCCTAACTGAAATCTAACCTCACCTGACATATCACTGCCATCCCAAGCAGATGAGTTGTTATCTCCAACTGTTTCAGTTAAAATACTGTCTTCTTTGCATACACCCTGCCGAGTAGCAAGCAAAACGCCTGTTGCACACAATGCCAAAGACAGCATAATTGCAACAAATAGCGATATAATTCGCTTTCTCAAATTCCCCATAATTTTCTCCCAATACTACTTTCTTAATAAGTAATAATATACTATTATTATGACCAAACATCGAAAAGTGTTGGATATAATAACTAGATTAGTAATGTAATTTGTAGAGATAAATTAATGAAAAAAAATATTCTCAAATTAATTTGAGATTGCTTTTAGTAAAATTTTTATGTTAGTAAATGCTGGATAAATTAAAAATAATTGTTTTGTAAAACTTTTTACTAATTGTAAAAAATAGTTAAAATATGCTTAAACTTACAAATGGTTATTGACACCTTTATAATTTAGTGTTATAATCAGTTATGTACTAATAATAGTATATTATTTTAACGAAAAAAAATAAAAAAACGGCTGTAACTGCGGTTATAGCCGTTTTTATCAAAGCTAAGAAACTAATAATAAAATATCATACACTTGACAAGATAGTAATTTATTAGTATAATAAGTAGTAACTAATTACTGCTAGTTGAGGTTGTGTAAATGAAAGAATTTTTAAATTACGGTAGCGATAATATTCGTAAACAACAAGCTTTATTTGCAAGTTTTTTTGTAGTTCAAAACAAATTGCAAAATTCGTGCGAAAAAGTTCAAACGCAAATCTCTATGCGTCAATGGCATTTGCTTGCTATGACTCAAATATGCCAGCCCCCAAGAACTTTGACAAATATCGGAGCGCTTATGGGCTGTTCACGGCAAAATGTTAAAAATTTGGCAACAGCTTTGCAAGCAAAAGGATTTGTAAAATTTATAAACGGCGCCAACAATTCCGTACAAATCGAAATAACGGAAAAGGCAAATTTATATTTAATGTCTATGTCAGTGCGACAAGGCGAAATTTTAAAGCAACTCTTCTCCTTCTTTTCGGAAAAGGAAGTAAGCAATTTTTTTAATTTTCAAAATAAACTTTTAGACGGATTAAAATGTGTTGAAAACTATGCAAACGAAATTAAAGGAGAATAAAAATATGAAAAAAGGCTTAATAATTTATAAATCCAAATATGGAGCAACAAAAAAATATGCCGAATGGCTAGCTCAAGAAATTGAGTATGATATTATAGATATATCCAAAGCAAAAATTCAACAAGTATCTCAATACGATAATATCGTTATTTGCGGTGCAATTTACGCATCAGGGATAAGTGCTTTGAAGTTTTTGAAAAAAAATTATGAGATTTTAAATGTAAAAAATATAGCAATTTTTTGTGTTGGAGCCTCTCCTTTTGAGGAAAAAGCGTTTAACGCAATAAAAGAACTTAACCTTAAAGGCGAATTACAAAATATCCCTATTTTTTATGGACGCGGGGCATGGGATGAGGCAAAAATGAATTTCATAGACCGAAAACTGTGTACAATTCTGCAAAAAGTTATCATAAATAAAGACCCATCCACTTATGAACAATGGGAAACAGCATTGGTTGAAGCTATAGGCAAAACCTGCGATTGGACAGACAAAAAATACCTTTTATCCTTAATTGAAACTATAAACAAATGGCAATAAACTTAACAAAAAATGACCTATAATAATTTTAGTCATCTTGTTGCACCAGAAACGACAAAGATTAAACCCGAATTTTCTATTCATAAACGGTATGCGGGTTTTATTTCCGATAAGCTAAAATCACTAGGTTGAAATGTCGTCCGCGCATTCGTATCGCTTGTGCTTTTCTTGTTGTACTAATTCCAAATGTATATTATATAATTCTTATGTAACCTCGACTTCATTAGTAGTGCCGTCAGCAAATTTGTATTTATTACTTACATATAGATAGCCCTCCGCTTATAAACACGGCGGCGGCGATAGTTAAAGGTTTTTAAGAAAATAAAAAAGAATTGAGTGTTCTTTCTGTTACTTTTGAAAGTATTTTTATAGTTACTTTCGTACACTCAATTCATTATTTGCTATAAAGATTTATTAAGTTGTTATATAATTTCAAAAACTTTTTTAAATTACTGTTTTATCGTCCTTTTTGCTTTAGAACCGTCGCCAACTTTGAATGATTTATACCATAGTCGGATTATACAATATAATTAGTCATTTACATCCACTTGATTTCTAATTTATTATCATATTTTTTATTAAGTTTAACAAAGTAAACAATAGTCAAAATCACAGTAACCGTCATAGCAATTAAATCGGCAATCGGGGCAGATAACAAAATACCGTCAATTACCATAAGCAATGTCATTGTACAAATAAGCGGTATAAAACACATAATATCTCTTATTAGCGATGTTAAAACGGCAAAAATAGGTTTGCCAACCGCTTGAAAAAAGATTGATGACATTTTAATTGTACAAGTAAAAATTACAAGCGCTAAGAATATGCGGAAGGTCTTTTGTGCAAAATCCCAATAATCGTCGGGGTTTGGTATATTCGTAGGCTTGCCAAACATACCGACAACGGCGTTTGGTGCAAGTTCAAATAAAAGCGTTGCCATAACGCCCACAATTAGCGTACACAGTAAAATTGCTTTATACAATTTTTTAACACGTTCTATATTATTTGCTCCGATATTGTAACCTATAATCGGCTGACAGCCGAGTACGATACCTACCACAATATTTATTACTACTGTAAATACTTTGCTTTCAATGCCTATAATAGCAATAGGTATATCCGCGCCGTAATGAGACATAGAGCCATATTTAGCAAGCATAATATTACATACAAGCGAAATAACTACGATAGTCAGCTGTGTAATAAACGACGATAGCCCAAGTTTTATTGCTTCCACAAATATTTTCATTTTTGGAATAAAACTTTTAAGTTTCAGGCGAAAAGTTTTTGTGCGAAATAAGTAAATAACGCTTATAACAAATGACACAACTTGCCCTATAACGGTTGCCCAAGCCGCACCCGACATACCCCAATGACAAGCGAAAATAAATACGGGGTCGAGTATGATATTTATTATCGCCCCTGCAAGCATTGAAAACATTGACCAATTCGGACTACCGTCGGCACGAACTACGGCGTTTATCATATTCATAAGCATATAAATAGGAAAAAAGCCGAGAATGATATTAAAGTATTCAACCGCATAACCGATACTGCTTTCAGACGCGCCAAACAAAGTTAATATTTGCGTTTTCAACGGATAGAATACTGCTAACAAAACAATACTTGCGACAAATGTTATCACCATACCCGTACCAACGCATTTATGCGTATTTTCGTTATCTCCGCGCCCTTGATGAATATTCATATAAGCCGCACATCCGTCGCCTATCCACCAAGCAAATGCTTGCGCTATTATGAATATCGGAAATACAACGCCCGTTGCCGCATTACCGAGTGTTGAGAGTTCGCTGTTGCCTACAAAAATTTGGTCAACGATATTGTATAGCGCACTTACTAATAATGAAATCACACACGGAATACAAAACTTTAACATTAGTTTTGGTATTTTTTCGGTGCCTAAAAAATTAGTTTGCTCTTGTTTTTCCATAAAAGCCTCCGAACAAAGTTTTGTCGTCTTTGTCGGAGTAAAAAGCGCGTGAAACCTACGAAGAACATAAAAAATAAAGAGCATAGAAATGGTCGAATTTCTACGCTCTTTTTGCTGTTCAATATTATATATTTTATCAAATTTCAGCGATTTTGTCAAGCAAAATTAAGTTTGCAAATCACAATAATTAAACGATTATTAGACAATATTATTAGTTTTTTTTACAGCATGACCAAATAAAACTTGAACGGGGCAAGAAAATCACGAAAAAAACAATAATTGACTTTATCGCGGAAATGCTTAAAGGCGACCCCGCAGACAAGGAATACCAAAAACAACTCATTGACAACCTTGTTTACAAGGTGTTTGTTTACGACGACCACATTATAACGTATCTGACTTTCGGCAACGACAAGGACATTAAAGAAATAAGCCTTGCCGATAACGACAAGGCTATTGACGAATTAAAGGTTCAACCTTTATCGTCTTTGGTGCCGGAGACCGGACTTGAACCGGTACGGTCTTGTGGACCGAGGGATTTTAAGTCCCTTGCGTCTGCCTATTCCGCCACTTCGGCGTTTTATTGGAGGCACCACCCAGATTTGAACTGGGGATAAAGGTTTTGCAGACCTCTGCCTTACCACTTGGCTATGGTGCCTTATAAAAAAATGGAGCGGGAGACGAGATTCGAACTCGCGACATTCGCCTTGGCAAGGCGACGCTCTACCACTGAGCCACTCCCGCGTATGGTGGAAACTATAGGGCTCGAACCTATGACCCTCTGCTTGTAAGGCAGATGCTCTCCCAACTGAGCTAAGCTTCCACAGCGTTTGTATTATAACAAATGATTTAAAAAAAAGCAAGAGATTTTACAAACTTTTTTTATTTTTTTTCAATTTGTTATAATTAACGCCTAAGCTGCACTCTCAAATCGGTAAAAAGTAGTTGTTTTGATTATTGCACTTACAAAATTATTATATGCATATAACGCCAATAAAGTTACTTATTTACAATGTATATTATATAAAATTATCGGGACACAAAATCCCGATAATTTTATTTTGTTTTATATTAGCTCCTTGCACAGCCGTCTACCGACAAAATATTACCTGTTACATAGCTTGCCATATCGCTTGCCAAAAATAAAAAGGCATTGGCAACATCTCTCGGCTCGCCTATTCTTCCAAGCGGGATAGTTTTTATAAGCGGAGCTATTATTTCCTTTGGCAAATTTGCAACCATATCGGTATTTGTTATACCGGGTGCAACTGCGTTTACCCTTATATTGAACGGTGCAAGTTCTCTTGCAAGTGACTTTGTAAAACCGTTAACTGCAAATTTGCTTGTAGGATAACCTACACCCGACGGTTGTCCGTAAATACTTACCATTGAACTTGTATTTAAAATCACTCCGTCATGATTTGCTTTCATATAAGGCACAACCGCTTTTGTCATATTAAAAATAGCATTAACATTCAAATCGATTATTTTGCTAAAATCCTCACTTGTTGTATTGTCAATTATTTTGCTTGCAGAAATGCCTGCATTATTTACCAATATATCTATTTTGCCATACTTTTCAGCAATTTTATCGGCAACTTGCTTAACTTCGTCGTAGCTTGATAAATTTGGGAAATATCCCTCAACTTCCATCCCCTCTTCCGCCAAAGTTTTAACGGCTTTGTTTACGGTTTCTTCCCTTGAGCCAAGCAAAACAACTTGTGCCCCATTCTCTTTAAACAATCTTACAATTTCAAAACCAATACCGCGCGTACCGCCTGTTACAATAGCAACTTTATTTTTTAACATAAATTATCTCCTTTAAATTAATTATAGTAAATTTACTACTTATATTTTAACACAAATGTTACTGTTTTTCCATATTTCGCAAAAAATTTTACTAAATTTTACAAAACCCCATTATTATATATGCTAACATAAAAAATGTTTACAAAATCAATATGTTATTTGCTTTTGAAAAGCAAGTTAAGGAACTATTTTATTACAAATATACCCTTACCATACGTATTACTATCAATTTACAAAAAAAGGAATGTAAACAACATACCTTTTAATTTAAAACAATATCCTGATAATAATCATATTTATTAAGTAACTTTTTTAAAAGCGTTTTATCTATTTGATTAAGCTCAACTTTTTCTACTATTGTTTTCGCTTTTTCTATCATATCCAAAGTTATTTTTACTATATACCTATCAAAAGAATTTTTGCCCGATTGATTAAAACCTATTAAATCGCCAAATCCTCGAGCTTGACTATCCAATTCGCTAAGCAAAACGCCGTCGTCAATTTCTTTCATTTGTTTTATCCTGTCAGGTATAGTATAGCTTGCACAATGCAAATAACACTCTGCCTCTCTTCCGTCTCTGCCAACTCTACCTCGTAATTGATGAAGTGTTGCAATACCAAATCGGTCTGCTCCTAATACTGCTATTGTATCAACAGACGGAATATCTATACCCACCTCAATTACGGTTGTGGAAACAAGCAATTTTATATTACCGCTGTAAAAATCATTTATTACTTTATCTTTATCCGCATTTTTCATACCGCCATACAATAACCCAACTTGCTTTTGGTCAAAATATTTACTGCAAACAGTCTTATACACACTTTTTACTGAATATATATCCTCTAAACCGCTATCTACAACACGTGGACACACGATAATAATTTGCGAGCCGCCTTTAGTCTTGTTTGCAAAATATTTAAACATACTATCAATTTTATTTGAACGTAAAGGATATGTTTTTATGTTTGACGTTCGGCTTTGAGCTTTATACAATTTGCTTATTTTTAAATCTCCAAACGCAGTCATTGCAAATGAACGAGGTAAAGGCGTTGCTGACATGGAAATACAATGAACGCCATCCCCTTTTGCCAATAAATCAGCCTTTTGTTTTACTCCGAACTTATGTGCTTCGTCTATGACAGCAAGCTTTAAATTTGCAAAACGTACACAATCTTGAACACATGAATGTGTAGCAAAAAGCATGTTTATCTCGCCATTTTCAAGGTTTTTCAATATTTCGCCTTTTTGTTCGTTTGATATTGAAGAAGTCAATAGAGCTGTTCTTATATTCAAACTTTCAAACACTTTGTTAAAGCTATGGTAATGCTGCATTGCCAAAATTTCGGTTGGGGCAAGCAAAACAGATTGAAAACCTTTTTGATAAAGCATATACATTGCAAGGTGTGCAACAATAGTTTTACCAGAGCCGACATCTCCCAAAACAAATCTGTTCATTGCTCTTCCGCTTTGCAAATCGTTAATAATGTCGCAAAGTGCTTTTTGTTGACTTTCCGTTAGCTTATAAGGCAAAATATTATCCACAATACGTGGATAATCGCAAATTATTTTTTTTGTTTTTTGGATTTTTCTAAGCGTTTTATAGCACAACAGTTGCTCGGCAAGCTCATAAACTGCCAAATTATTTTGTCCATTTTCCACTTCGTCAAAAGTTTTTGGGAAATGTATATTTCTATATATTTTTTCCAAATCAAACTCGTTTGAAAATAAATTTTCGCTTATTACAGTATTCAAGCAATTTTCTACTATTTTCCTATATGAAACTTCCCCTAACTTGCCTTTTAGCGGATATATAGGCTTTACATCTTTTAACTTGTATTTATTGGAAATTTCCGAAATATTAGGGTTTATCAAAGTGTACTTATTGTTTTCAAAACTTACCTGTCCCCAAACCAAATACTCGCCGCATTTCAAGCTGTATTCCATAAACGGCATATTAAACCATAAAAGGCTTATATTTGCTTGCTCGCAAAGACAATCGGCTTTTATATAACATACTTTGTTTTTGCTGTATTGTTTTGGATAAACTTTGATTATATTTACTTTTAGCAAAGAATATTCGCCCTCTAAAATATCTTCCGGTTTGGAAACATTGGTAAAATCCAAATATTTTTTAGGCAAAAAATTTAATATGTCCATTATAGAATAAATACCCAAACTATTTAATTTTTCCAAGGTTTTTTCCCCGATTCCTTTGATATTTAAAAGTTCCATTTCTCTCCTAAAAAATTAGGCTTGCATAAGGCAAGCCAATAATATTAATTTGTATATATATCAAATTATTCCACACTTATCATATAGAAATAGTGATTTTGTCCGCCCTCATAAACTTCGACATCACATTCGTCATATTTATCGGCCAAAATATCTCGCAAGTTGTTTGCCTGTTCCTCAGTCGTACCCTCGCCATAATATAATGTGATGACAGATTTATCTTCGTCAACTAAATTTTCGACTACATCCAAAGTAACATCAGCAACTTCCGCACCTTTAGAAACAATTTTCTTTTCTGTAATGCCGATTATGTCGCCCTCTTGCAACTCAAAACCGTCAAGATTAGTATTTCTAACCGCATAAGTAACTTCGCCGTAAGCTACTTCGCCAAATGCCTCTTGCATTGCTTCCACATTGCTGTCAATATCGTGATTAATATCAAAGGCAACTGCACACGCTATACCTTCCGGTACATTAACGGTTTTTACAACTCTGACGTTTTTACTTGATAATTCCACAGCCTGTTCAGCAGCTAAGATAATATTTTTATTGTTCGGTAACACAATAATATTGTCACTGTTGACTTTTTCGATTACATTTAAAATATCGTTAACACTTGGATTCATTGTTTGTCCACCCTGGATAACGGTATCTACCCCAAGTTCTTTAAAAATTGATGCAAGACCGCCACCCGAACAAATCGAAACCATAGCAAGCGGTTTTTTATTAGCTTCGTGCTTTTTAATCAAAGCACGATTTTGCTCAAGCATATTTTCTATTTTAATCCTGTCAATTTCGCCAAGACTCAAGGCATATTGCAAAGCTTTGTTAGGTTGATTTGTATGAACATGTACTTTAACCATTGATAAATCGCCGATTGCAATAACACTGTCGCCGATTGCCATCAATTTATCTTTTAGCTTTTCGATATCTTCCTCTGTAGTCTTATTTTTTAAGTTGATTATAAAGTATTCTGTACAATATGCAAACTTAATATTCTCTAAATCGTGGATATCGCCATTAAAGTTATCCATTGCATCTTCCACATCGTCGTTATCATGAGCAATACGCTCCATCGGAACGCCTTTAAGCACATTATTAAAGCCTTGGAACACAAAAATCAAACCTTTACCACCGGCATCTACAACGCCTGCTTTCTTTAAAACAGGTAACATGTCAGGTGTTTTGCTCAAAATTTCTTCGCCTTTTTCAATCAAAGCATCAAAAAATGCAATAAATCCTGAATTTTTGTTTGCAAGGGAAGAGGATTTTTCCGCCATATAACGAATAACTGTTAAAATAGTACCCTCTTTAGGTTTAGAAACTGCACTATAAGCAACATCTGTAGCGTTTTGCAACGCTTTTGCAAATGCTTTGGTATTGATTTGTTTTGCTTCTGCAAGTGATTTTGCAATACCTTTTACTATTTGCGATAAAATAACTCCCGAATTTCCTCTTGCTCCTTTTAAAGCACCTTTGGAAAAATCGTTTAATAAATCTTCAAAATTATCGTAATCTTTGCCGTCAACTTCACTAACAGCACTCGTTAAAGTTTTGGACATATTAGTTCCGGTATCGCCGTCAGGCACCGGGAAAACGTTTAAGGAGTCAACATAATCTTTGTTTATCTCAAGTAATGTTGCACCACCGATTACCATCTCCTTAAATTTTGATATATCTAAAATTTTCATTCAATAAACTCCTAATTAAACTCTGACGCCAACAACGTAGACCAAAATATCGTCCACACGCATTCCGGTAAACATTTCTACATTGTATTTAACTGCACTTTTTATAGAGTCGCAAACAGCATCAGTATTTATGCCGTCCTTTAAAACAGCATAAATTTCAATATTAATTTTATTTTTAATAGTAACGACTTTTACACCCTTTGCAAAAGACTTTTTGCCGAAAAACTCAGCTATACTATCAGTTAATTTTCTGGAAACTAGAGAAACAACGCCATAGCAATCATTAGCAACATGGTTTGTAACCATTGCTATCGTATTATCAGTAATACTCAATTTGCCGAACTTATTAATCGTCTTAACTGACATATTTCACCTATTCCTTATTTATTATATAATACACGAATTAAAAAAAATAATCAAGTATTTTCCAATATTTTTTACAATAATAGACTTATTAACGTAAAAATAAAATAGTAAATTACGATATATGTAAAGTTTAAATAAATTAAAAATAAATTTTACACGATTTGAAACTGCAATCGAAATTTTCTGTCATAATGTATATAAAATTATATTGTTATAAATTTGATTATTTAACTATTATTTACTTTTTTTACATTATTAAGCCATTTTTTGTCATTAAATTATTGTGATTACTTACATATTGCATAATTTTTTATACAAATTCAAAACAATTAATAGGTAATATTTATTCCATAAATTTAATTAACTGCAACGATTTTATAAAAAAATATAAATTTATTAAAAAAATACATTAATTTCCTTGCATAATTTATCAATAAGTGCTAAAATACTAAAGTAATATGCGGATAGGAGGTGCGTTCTATGTCAAGAGTATGCAGTATTTGCAATAAATCAAAGATGAGTGGTAACACTGTTTCTCACTCAAATCGTAAGGCTAGAAAGTCTTGGAATGCTAATGTTCAAAAAGTAAAACTAGTTGATGATAATGGCCGTGAAACAACAGAGTATGTTTGCACAAGATGCCTTCGCACAATGAAAAAGAGCGAAAATAACTAATTTATCATAATTAAACATTAAAAGCAGGAAGTATTTCCTGCTTTTTTGTTTATATTAAACCATAATATAATATTTTAAACTATAATAACTTAGCATTTATTATATCATTTAATAATTTGAATATCTTTTTTTACTAGATTTCTGTTTATTATACAAATTAATATAAATTATAAAAAATAAAACGGACATAATATATCCATTTTATTTTAAGTAAAATTTTCAGTTTTTCTTTTCATTTTGAGTGTTTTTTGTACAAATTTTTCTAAGAAAAAATTTAATTATCTTTGGTGGGTCAACACAATAAATACGCATAAGCCCTCCGTTTTTTATTTATTTACTATAACCATTACTATACCAAAATCCACATTAAGTTGAATTTGTTTTTTTACTGCCACATTGGAAATTGTTCGTGAAGAGGTTTTGTATATATCGCAATCAAAAAGCTCCCATTTTACCCCTTCTAAGGATATAATATGCACGGTATCTGTAAAAGGTGACAAACTTATTAGACTATTTTCGACTACTGCCAATTTTAAACTATCGGATGTCATATAAATATCACAATCATTGCAATAAGCCACAACATTAATACCATTTTGTACGCATTTTGCCATTATACCCAAATTTGCAAGTACGTGGTCAATTCTTCCGCCCAAAACACCGTAAAAATGCATATTTTTAATCTCGTTGGCTAAAAGATAATTTACTGCAGTTTCCATATCGCTTTCGTCTTTTTCCACGTTAAGCAGAATTTGTTTGTCGCAGCTTACAAATCCTCGAACACTATCCTTATCCCCGACAAAAATATCACAATAGGGTGTTTTATCGTATCCGCCGTCAACACCGACAATATAATCTGCAATAATTTTGCCTTTATACCTCTCGCCATTAAGCACAACAGCAGCAATGGTGTTATTATTTGCTTTTAAATTTTCAAATTTACTCATATTTAAATTTTACCTTTTATTTTAGCAATTTCGCCTGCAGGGTCATTACTTTTAAATACCGCACTGCCTGCAACCAAAATATTTACACCACTGTTTCTTACTTGCTCGGCATTGGCACTACTTACTCCGCCGTCTATTTCGATATCTATATTTATATTATTTTTGTCTATATAATCTTTTAACTCTTTTGCCTTATCCAATACACTTTCTATAAATTTTTGTCCACCAAACCCCGGAAACACACTCATCAAAAGCACCATATCTATATCGTTAATATACGGATACACCAAATCAAGCGGTTTATCGGGATTTAAAACCAAGCCACATTTTGCTCCTTTTGATTTAATTATTTCTATACCTTTTGCAACATCTTTTGATGCTTCGGGATGAAAGGTCACAATATCAGCACCACTATCTACAAAACTACCGACATATTTTTCCGGCTCTATTATCATAAGGTGTACATCAAGCGGAACGGTGCTGTATTTTTTTATTGCAGCAACCATTGGCATTCCAAATGTAATGTTAGGAACGTATACACCATCCATAACATCAACATGTATCAAATCTGCACCCCAAAAACATGCGTCTTTAACACTTTTTCCCATATTAGCAAAATCGCCCGATAATATTGATGGCGATACTTTATATTCAGTCATACCTTTTTCTCCATTTTTCCATTAAGTCATTGTATAATGCAACATATCTATCATACCTATCTTTACTAAGTTTACCTTGTTCCACAGCACATTTAACGGCACAACCGGGCTCTACTAAATGATTACAGCCGTTAAATTTACAATTACAGGCAAACTCGTCAAAATCGGTAAAATAAGTTGATAAGTCATTTGGATTCATATTTTCGAGTTCTAAAACAGAAAACCCGCAAGTATCCGCAAGACGTATACCGTGACCTATATCGAAAATTTCCACATTTCGCGTAGTATGTCTGCCACGCTCAATCTTTCGTGATAGCTCGCCTGTTTCCAACATTTGTCTGCCGACTATGCAGTTTATTATCGATGATTTACCAGTTGCCGATTGTCCTGCCATGCTTACATAATTATTTGACATCAACCCGATAAGTTTATCTATACCTTCGCCTGTTAAACTGCAAACATAACATATATCACACAAATTGTCATAAGACACTTCCACATTATGCTTAAAATCGTCATCCATCAAGTCAATTTTATTTACACACAAAATAGGCGTTATGTTTTGTTTTATACAATTTATCAACAACTTATCTACAAGATAAAAATCCGGACGAGGACTTGGAGCAATGCAAATGACTATCATATCGATATTTGTAATGTAAGGTCTAGTGATTTTATTTTTTCTTGGCAAAATCTTTTCGATAGCACCTTTGCCCTTGCCAAAATCAACAAACTCTACATAATCTCCTATAAAAATGTCTCCGTCAAGCCTTAACTTGCCACGACCGTTACACAAAATTACTTCGCCGTCCGCAAGCACATTGTAGCTTCCGCCCACACCTTTTATTACTTGTCCTTTTCGCAAATTTTTATCTTTCATTTTACTCCGTTTAAAATATTATTTTTGCAGTATGTTATATATTTAACACTGACGTGTTTTAAAATTAGGTTTTAATAAATTTCTGTTAGTTTTTCAAAATTTTCCTACGCAGCTGACCGCAAGCGCCCTCGATATCGCTACCCATAGTTCGCCTTATCGTTGCGGATATTCCGTTTTTATCAAGCACTTTCAAAAAAGCTTGTACAGGCTCTTTTCCACTTGATTGCAAGCCTTTTTCTTTTACATAATTAAGATTAATCAAATTTACATGGCATGGCAAACCTTTTAAAAGCAAAGACAATTCTTTTGCACAGTCAACGCTGTCATTTACACCTTTTATCATTGAATATTCAAAAATAATGCGTCTGCCTGTTTTGTCAAAATAATATTTGACGGCTTTTAAAATTTCATCTATATTATAGGCTTTATTAATAGGCATAATTTGACCGCGTATCTTATCATTTGGCGCATGTAATGAAATTGTTAGAGTAACGCCGCCCAAATCATCCGCCAAATTATAAATTTTGTCGCAAAGCCCGCAAGTACTCAAAGAAATGTTACGTTTACTTATATTAATGCCGTTTGCATCGCTAATCATATTAATAAATTTTATTACATTGTCGTAATTGTCAAGAGGCTCGCCGCTACCCATAAGCACTATATTTGTAATCTGCCTATCGCCATTGCCCAAATCGTTATTTACGGCAAGTACTTCGCCTACCATTTCGCCCGCAGTCAAATTGCGTACAAGTCCGTCCAATCCCGATGCACAAAATGCACAATTCATACGACAACCTACTTGAGTGCTAATACAAATCGTATTTCCGTACTTGTACGACATCAATACACCCTCTATTATATTGCCGTCTTGCAATGCAAAAATGTACTTTCGTGTGCCATCCTTTCCAGAAACTAGTTTTTTGTAAACGGAAACTTGATTTTCGCTAAAATCTTCCTTTAATTTTTGCACTAATGTATTAGGCAAATTTGACATTTTTTCAAATTTTACCCCTTTATGCAACCAACCGTAAATTTGTTTAGCACGAAATTTCGCTTGTCCGATTGTTGCCAAATAATCTATCCAATCATTCAAATCAAAATCCAACGCGTTTAACATTTTATCAACCTCGCAATAAAAAATCCGTCCAAACCGTCACTACTAGGCAAAAGTTGTATGTAGCCGTCATTTTTAAAAGGTATAGGCATAACCTCTAATTTGACATCATTTCTTTCCTTTAAAATCCTGCCGACAATATTATAATTTTCCTCCCTAAGAATGGTACATGTAGAATAAATTATGTGTCCGCCGACTTTAGTATAGTTTATCGCATTATTCAACAGTTTGTATTGTATTTCACTTAATGCCAAAATATCGTCATAACTTTTGTTCAAATAAATATCAGGTTTTTTACGTGCAACACCAAACCCGCTACAAGGACTATCACATAACACCAAATCAAATTTATTTTTTAATTTATCGTCAAATTTTGTTCCGTCCATTACAATGGCATTTATATTATCCGCACCCATACGTGTGCTGTATTCTTTTATTTTTTCCACACGATTAGGATAAATATCGCATGAAGTTATATTCAAATTATTTGCAAGCTCGCTCATATAAACCGACTTACCACCCGGACTTGCACACATATCCAATACTGTATTGCCGTCTTGAACATTTGCAGCTTTGCAAACAATCATACTTGACGGAGATTGATATGTAATAAAGCCATTATCAAATAACTCACGTATATCCTTATTGTTTTTTATAAAATATCCGTTATAATCGCTAGTTGTATAAATTACATTCAATTTTTTTAGTTTTTCTTCCAATTTATCAGCTGTAATCTTTTTTGAATTTACTCTTATGTGCTCAAAATCAAACGATTGCGTTTTTAAAATGTCTATTGCAATTTGCTTTTTATATTGTTTAAACAAACATTTAATATACCATAAAGGTACGCTGTATTCTATTGAAAGAGCTGTTTTTTCCTCTTTTGGCAACGTAAACTGTTTATCCACCGCAGCCTTTAGAGTGGCATTTACAAAGCCTGCAATCTTAGGTTTTTTTGCATAAGTTGTAAGATTAACCATTTCATTTACAACAGCAAATGCAGGCACACTATCGATAAACTTTAACAAATACAATCCCAATTTTAAAATAACAAGTATTTTTCCACTAGGCTTATTTTGGCAAAGCTCGCCGATATAATACTCCAATGTTATATTTTTTTCCAATGTACCGTAAACAAGTTTTGTAAGCAAAGCACGATTATCCGCCTTGTCCAAAACTTCGGAAAGTAAAATATTGCTGTAGGCGTTCTCGCGGAACACCTTGTCCAATATATCAAAAGCCAATCTAAAATCTTTGTTCATTTACTCTCCTAATCACATTTAAAGCTGTACTATTACTCAAACACGCTGTTTTGCTCAATTTTATGACCTAACAAATAATCTTTTACACTCATTTTTTTTGCATTTGGGGCTTGTATAATATCTATATTTACAAATCCATTGCCGCAAGCGACAATCAAATTATTTTTATCGCATTTTACTATTTCGCCGCAGCTACCCGAACAATCGCATTCACAAACGCTGACCTTATGAATTTTATATATCTTCCCGTCAAGGCTTGTAAATGCACAAGGCCAAGGATTCATACCTCTAACGAAATTTTTTATCTCCGAAGCGCTTTTACTCCAATCGATTTTGCCGTCTGCTTTGCTCAACAATTTGCAAAAAGTCGCTTGGCTATGGTCTTGCGGAGTGAACGTTGCCGAGGCACTTTCAATCAAATCAAGAGCTTTCAATATGCTATCTGATGCCAACAAACTAAGCCTGTCAAACAATTCTCCCGCGGTTTCGTCCTCTGCGATTGCAGTTTTATCCGCAAACAAAATATCTCCGCTATCCACTTCATAAGCGGTTTGCATTATCGTAACCCCCGTCTCCTTTTCGCCGTTTATCACACACCATTGAATAGGACTGCTTCCGCGATATTTAGGTAGCAAACTTGCGTGTTCATTAATCACTCCGTATTTAGGCACTGCAAGCAAGTCTCTGCTTAAAATTTGTCCAAAAGCACAAGTAACCATAATATCCGGGTTTAAATTTTTTATATCTTGTAGCCCCTCACGGCTGATTTTTTCGTATTGCAACACATTAAGCCCCAACTCCAAAGCAGCTTGCTTTACGGGAGACGGGGTTAAAACGCCACGATTCCTCGGTCTGTCAGGCTGTGTGACAACCGCTATAATCTCGTGTTTTGACTGTGCAATTTTTTTTAAACTTGGCACTGCAAAATCGGGCGTGCCTAAAAAAATCAATCTCATTAAATAATCCTTATTGGTAAAACATTTTTAAATGTTTATTATAGTTTCTTTCTGCTAACTTTGCCTTTATATTCCTTATCGTAAAACAATACGCCTTGCAAATGGTCAGTTTCGTGAAAAACCGCGCGTGCAGGTAATCCCTCACATTCCAGCAACATTTGTTTACCGTATCTATCGCAGTACTTTACTTTTACAAAGTTAGGTCTTGCTACATAGCAATTTTTACCCTCTACGCTAAGGCAACCTTCCACACCTATTTGTTCGCCTGAAGTCTCCAATATTTCCGGATTAATCAACTCCACATAAAAATCGCCAACCTCTATTACGACAACTTGTCTTAAAATACCTACTTGAGGTCCTGCAAGACCTACTCCGTCCGCTTTATTCATAGTTTCTCTCATATCGTCAAGTAGTTTGCCTAATTTTTCGTCAAACACTTCCACAGGTCTGCATTTTTTTCTTAAAATAGGGTCTCCGTCCTTTACTATATCTCTAACTGCCATATTTTCTCCTTTAACTCATATTTTGCGGATTGATTTCCACAAAAACACTGTTACCTTGTTTATTATTGTCTACTATTTGATAAATTTTTCCCAATATTTCGCTCTCAAATTGCCTTTTTATCCTAAGTACAATTTGATATCTATATTTATTTTGAATTTTATTTATAGGCGATTTCATCGCCTGCATATACACAAATTCTTTAAAATATTCGGCTTTTAAATCTTTTAAGCAATCGTAAATCTTTTTTGTGCAATTCAAGCTTTTTTCTTCCGTCTCATTTGTAACCAAAACCCTTACAATAGTTGTAAACGGAGGGAAATTAGTCACTTGCCTTGTATTTAACTCTTTATCGAAAAAACCTTTATAATCATAGTTTTTTACAAAATTAAATAAGTAATGTTTAGGCGAATAGGTTTGTATGATAACTTCGCCTAGCTTGTCCTTTCTGCCGGCTCTTCCCGAAACCTGAGTGATTAGTTGAAATGTTCGCTCACACGCCCTATAATCACTAAAATACAAGCTCATATCCGCATCAAGCACACCTACCAAAGTAACGTTTGGGAAGTCATGCCCTTTTACAATCATTTGTGTACCTACAAGTACCTGTGCTTCCCCTCTGCGAAAAGCCCCTAAAATATCAAGATAGGCCGTTTTTGTAGTGGTAGTATCATTGTCCATTCGCAAAATTTTGACATCTTCTCCAAGCAAATTTTGCAATTCCCTCACAACTTTTTCAGTGCCTATTTTGCCCTGTTTTATGCTTTCACTGTGACAGTTAGGACAAATATCAAGCGGTTTAAATCTTTTGCCGCAATAATGGCACTTTAGCATATTATCTTCCTTATGATAAGTAAGTGCAATATCGCAATCGGTGCATTTTGCAATATAACCGCAACTCTTGCATTGCATATACGATGCGTATCCACGGCGGTTTATAAACACCATTGCTTGATTTCCGTTTTTTACTGCATCTTTCAATTTTTGTTGAAACTCCATTGAAAAAACGGAAAAATTACCCGTCCTAAGTTCTTGTGCCATATCCACGATTTGTATTTGCGGCATACCGTTTTTGGATATTCTTTGATTCATTTCCGCAAGACCTATTTTGTTTAGCCTCGCGTTGTTGTAACTTTCCACGCTAGGTGTAGCACTGCCCAAAACCACTTTACAGCCATTGTATTTTGCCCTAAATTCTGCAACTTCCAATGTCCTAAACCTTGGGTTTGACTCACTTATGTAACTGCTGTCATGCTCTTCGTCAATAATAATTATCCCCAAATTTTCAAGTGGCGCAAATATGGCAGAACGTGCACCGACAACTATTTTCGCATCGCCGTCATAAATTCTTCGCCACTCATCATACCTTTCCCCGTCCGAAAGTCCGCTGTGCAACATTGCTATATCGTCACCGAATCTCGCACGAAAAACTCTTAAAATTTGTGGTGTCAAAGATATTTCAGGCACAAGTGCAATCGCGGTTTTGCCCGATTTTAAAGCATTTTCGATAAGCGACATATACACTTCCGTCTTGCCCGAGCCCGTCACACCATGCAAAAGTACCACACTTTTATCACTGTTGTTTATTTGCTCTATAGCACTTTTTTGTGTATTTGTAAGTTCGACTTTATCCGCATTTTTATCTGTATCGACAGGCGGTTTTCTCAGTACTTCTTGCTTGTTTTTTATTATGATGCCTTTTTGCACAAGACTATTAATTACACTTGGGGAAAACTCCGTATTAAGCACGGTCAAATACTCTCCGCCGTTTGCAAGCCTATCTATTATCGCATGCTGACTTTTTGCACGAGGGCTTATTAATGACTTAAGTGCCTCAATATCTTCCCCCGCAAGTGTACAAAACTCCCTTTGCAAAGCCTTTACTTTATTACCTCGCAATTTAGACGGAATAAAAAGCCTTAATACATCTACAAAACGCAAATAAAATTTGTCTTTCATAAACTCCGCCAAAGCAATCATTTCAGGCTTAATCAAAGGGTTTTCATCAAGTTTTTTTATAATTTCTTTTAATTTAAAGTTGCCGTCGCTACAATCTGTTATTTTTATGCAAAAGCCCTCAACACTTCTACTGCCGAACGGAACAAGTACCCTGTCGCCCACCGTCAGTTCAAAATTTGAGGGAATCAAGTAATCGAATATTTTATCGACTTCGCTATTAGAGATATCAACTATAACTTTTGCAATCATAATCTATTGTACCTATAACAATAAGCGGTTTACAAGTCCAACATATTGTCAACTATTATTTTTGCGACATCGTCTTTTGACATTTTATCAAAATCTTTAACACTATTTTTTGTGATAATCGTTACAATATTACTATCGACATTAAAGCCCGCACCTTCCTTTGTAACATCGTTTGCAACTACCATATCCGCATTTTTCTTAGCAAGTTTGCCTTTAGCATTTTCAATCAAATTTTCTGTTTCTGCGCTAAAAATCACAAGCTTTGTATCTTTCTTATTTTTACCGACCGCAGCTGCAATATCGGGGTTTTTAACAAGCTCCAAAACCAAATTTTCACTTTTTATTTTGTTACTTGCCACTTGCTTAGGCCTGTAGTCGCTTGGTGCGGCAGCCATTATAACATAATCTGCTACTTTTGAATTATCCAAAACGGCGTCATACATTTGCATTGTTGTGCTTACTACTACTACCTTGTCAAGCTCCGGAATTTTTACGCTTACCTTACCCGCAACAAGCGTAACTTGTGCACCGCGTTTTTTACATTCCTTGCAAATTGCAATGCCCATTTTGCCGCTTGAATGATTTGTAATAACCCTAACTGAATCGATAGCTTCCTCTGTACCGCCGCAAGTTATCAAAACTCTTTTGCCTGTCAAATCCTGTTTGCCACACAAAAGTTCGCATACTTTTTTTACTATAACATCAGGCTCTTGCATTTTACCGACACCTATATCTCCGCAAGCAAGTCTACCGCTAATCGGCTGCACTTGAACAAAACCAAGTTCCTTCAATTTTTTTAAATTGCTTATGCAAATTTCATTGGTGTACATATTGGTGTTCATTGCGGGACAAATCACTTTAATTGCCCTTTTTGCGGCTGCTATGGTTGTCGTTAACATATCGTCTGCAATGCCGTTTGCAATCTTGCCAATAATATTATAGGTTGCAGGAGCAATCAAAAATAAATCCGCTTTTTGTGCAAGCGAAATATGCTCAATTTCAAACTTTTCTATTTTTTGAAATGTATCTACCACGACTTGTCTATGCGACAAGGATTCGAAAGTCTTTGGACTTACGAATTCCGTTGCATTTTTTGTCATGATAACATCTACACATGCCCCAAGTTTTACAAGACGGCTTACAATATCGCAAGCTTTGTAGCAAGCAATACCGCCTGTCACGCCAAGGACAATATTTTTTCCGCTTAGCATTAGTGATGCCTTGAGATTACGACTTTACCTTCGTAAACTTCTTTTGCAGCAACGCTGATTGGCTTTTTATGTGTAGCTTCCAAATAATCCGCCTCTTGAGTTACAAGTTGTTTTGCACGATTAGCAACCCCCATAACCAAAGCGTATCTACACTCTGCCTTTTTAATTAGTTTGTCAATTGGTGGCTCTATCATCATAAAGCATACCCTCCTAAATTGTTTTATATTTAATTTGCGATTACGCATTAATTACTTGATAAAAATCATTACAACTTTTTAATATTATATTGATTTGATTAAATTAATTGTTCGATTAGTTTTTTATTGCTCTCGTAATGTACTTTTAGTTTTTCGCATTTTACAATGCTTATAAATTCCTCAGCACAAGTATCAATATTATCGTTTATAATCAAATAGTCATAACGTACTGCCTTTGCGATTTCCTCTTTTGCCTTACCGAATCTTTTTGCAACTTGTTCTGCGGTTTCCGTGCCTCTGCCTACAAGCCTAGCGTGCAAAGTTTCCAAATCTTTCGGAACTATAAATATCAAAACCGCATCGGGCATTTTACTTTTTACTTCAAACGCTCCCTCGGTATCAATCTCAAGCACGACATCACGACCTGCATTCAAATTCATTTCCACAAATTGCTTGGATGTGCCGTAATATTCGTCGCCGTATACTTGCTTTGACTCCAAAAGTTCCCCATTTGCAATCATATTTTTTACTTGTTCTTTGGTTTTGAAAAAGTAATTTACTCCATCCACTTCCATATTACGCGGTTGCCTTGTAGTAACGGATATTGACAAAACAAAATCAAGTCCTTTCTTTTTCACTTCGGCAAGCAATGTACCTTTACCGGCTCCCGATGGTCCACTTAAAACAATCAACAGTCCTTTTTTCATATTACCCTCGATTTTTGACATATAATTTTATGAATACTCAAGATAAACTTATTCGATATTTTGAATTTGTTCTCTTATTTTTTCAATTTCGGTTTTCAGTGTCAAAACATAATTACTAACCGATAAATCGCTGCATTTAGAGCCTATTGTGTTTGACTCCCTATTCATTTCCTGTGTAATGAAATCCAAACTTCTGCCTATAGCACCTTTATTTTGTGTAATCTCCTTAAAATGTGCGATATGTGCATTAAGCCTTGTAAACTCTTCGTCAGTTGCTACTTTATCTGCATAGAAAACTATTTCGTTCATAAGCTTATTTTCGTCAATCTGCACATCGCCAAGGGCTTCTTGAACTCTGTTCCTCAATTTATCACGATAATTTTTTACCTGAATAGGTGCATATTCTTGAATTTTTGCCACAACTTCCGTTAAAATATCCAACTTTTCAAGCAAGTTATTTTCGATTTTGTTACCTTCAACCGACCTCATCGCAACAAGGTTATCCAAAGCAATGTCAAGCGCATTTATTATAAGCTTTTGAGTAAGTTCGTTGTCAATAGTACTTTCGTCCTCTTCGATTATTCCTTTTAACTCAAACAAATTGCTTACATTTACATTGTTTTCGATATTGTATTTATTAGAAATATCTTGAGCGATACCTAAATATTTTGCAACCAAACTGTCGTTAAAAGTTATGTTATCTTGCTCGCCCGTCAAATTTTGATAATTTACAAAAATATCAAGGTGTCCTCTTGCAATGCGGCTTTTTATATGGTTACGTATGCTATCTTCAAAAGATATAAGCAGTCTTGGCAATTTTATTCCCAAATCCAAAAATCTATGGTTGACGGATTTAATCTCCACCACTATTTTCAAGTTGTTTTCCTCAACTTCTCCCTTACCATAACCGGTCATACTTAACATAAATAATCTCCTAACCTACATTAGCCTTTAAAATATATTTTTACTGATATATTTTAACACAAAATTATTAATATTACAAGTAAAGTATACTAAATATTTAAAATAAAAAAGTATTTAAACTTTTTTCGACTGTTTTTACGGCAGTTTATTACAAAATATGCAAAAATTTTAACAAAAAATGACTTTGAAATCAAAGCCATTTTTTTGTTTTATTTGTTAATTAAAATATTGTTGTTTTTTATTTTCATAGCTGTTGGCTATCGATAATTTAAAAACGGAATATTAACCTTCATAATTTATTTTTTCAAAAAAATCTTGCTCCGTCCAAAGCTCAACACCTAGTTTTTTTGCTTTGTCGAGTTTTGACCCCGCATCTGTGCCATAAACAACGACATTCACATTTTTAGACACACTGTCGGATACACTGCCGCCGTTATCGATAATAAGTTGTTTAGCCTTTCCTCTAGGTATGGAAATACTGCCTGTCAAACAAATATTCACACCTGTCAATACACCCTCTTTTTGTTCTTTAAACTCGATTTTCACGCCCTTTTTCAACAAATTGTCAATCAATTTTGCAGATGTTGGCTCTTTAAAATAATTATAAACACCTGTCGCCATAATTTCGCCAAAATCGTCCAAATTCAGCAAATCTTCTACCGTTGCGTTTTGCAAATTTTCCAAAGACTTAAACTTATCCGCAAGCTGTTTTGCAGACTTTTTTCCTATGTTTGCAATGCCTAAAGAATAAATAAAATTATCCAATGTCGTATTTTTACTCTGCTCAATAGCATTTAAAATATTGTTGACCTTTTTATCCTTAAAACCTTCTGCTTGAAAAAGTTGGTCGGCTGTTAAATCGTACAAATCGTCTATATCCCTTAAAAAACCTAAATTGTAAAGTTGCAATATGGTTTTTTCGGAAAGTCCTTCTATGTTCATTGCCTCTCTGCTTGCAAAATGGTCAAGTCGGGAAATATGAACAGCACCGCAATTATCTTTGTTTGTGCAATAAACAAATGCTCCGTCCACTTTTACATCCCCTCCGCAAGACGGACATTTATCAGGTGGCAAAATAGTCTTTCCGTCATTATCTTCGGCAACACCCAAAATTTCGGGTATTACGTCATTACTACGCCTTACAAAAACTCTACTGCCAATCTTAACTCCTTTTTTTGCAATATCGTCAAGGTTGTTAAGCGTTGCCCTCGAGACAGTTGCACCGCACAACTCTACAGGCTCCAATACGGCAAGCGGATTTAATTTTCCTGTTCTGGATACTTGCCATATCACGTCTTTTAAAATTGTTGTAACTTCTTCTGCCTCGTATTTATAAGCAATCGCCCAACGAGGAGACTTTTCTGTAAAACCAAGTTCTGTCCTATATTTTTGTTCGTTAATTTTGACAACAGCACCGTCAATCAAATAATCAAGCGAGTTTCTTTTGGACTCGATTTCGTTTATAAGTGCAATAATATCAGTCATATTGTCCGCGTACTTAACAAAATCCCCGATTCTGAATTTGTTTTGCACCAAAAATTCGACCATATCTTTTTGGCTGTCAAAATTAATATCCGAATATCCAACGCTGTAAGCCATAAAATCCAAGTGCCTATCCGCAGTAACTTTAGGGTCAAGATTTCTAAGTGCACCTGCTGCGGCATTCCTTGCATTTTTTAATGGTATGTCGTGTGTATTATTGTATTTTTCAAGCTCGGACAACCTCATTATACACTCGCCCTGAACTTCGATTTCTCCTTTAAATGGGATAGTCAAAGGTATAGTACGTATAGTTTTTGCCCCGCTTGTAACAACTTCTCCCTTAACGCCGTTACCACGAGTAGTTGCCCTTACCAACTCTCCGTTTTTATATGATAAATTTACGGTAAGACCGTCATACTTAAACTCTACCGAGCAAAACATTTTATCGATATTAAGCGAATTGGTGCACCTTGTCCACCAACTTTTCAATTCTTCCGTCGATTGACTTTTTGCAAGCGAATAAAGCCTTTGTTTATGTGTATAGCTGTCAAATTGTTTTAACAACTCTCCTCCGACCCTGTGTGTTGGGGAATCCGGCAATACGACCCCGCTACTTTTTTCCAACTCAACAAGTTCGTCGTATAGCACATCATATTCCTTATCCGAAACAATAGGCTCATCCAAAGTATAGTATCTATAAGCATACTCATTTAACTTTTGTACCAATTCAGTCATTCTTTCCATAATCTTACCTATACCCGTTTAATATAATTAATATCGATTTTCGTGCGGTTTACGCACTTTTTTGCCAAAATTTTTATTATAGTTCCTAATTATAAAAATAAATTTTTATTTAAATTTAATCACGCAAGTTTACAACAAACCATATATCTATTTTTTCAATTCTATCGGTGCAAGTGTTAAGTTGAAATTTTTATTTCCTAGTTTTGCAAACAAAATTGTTGCGGTATTTCCGTCCATTGCCACAATAACACCCTCGCCGTACCTTGCATGTACAACAGCACTTCCAACATTAAACTTACTAATGTCTTTACTCAAATTCGGTTTGATTGTGTTAGGCATTGTATTAGGTCTTTCCCTTGCAATATTAGCATACTCCGAAGTCTTAAGTGGAGTAAACTTTGCAGGGTCTTTTTGAATAAGTCCGGCCTCTTGAACAAACCTACTTACCATATTGTATTCTACTTTTCCAAATCTGTACCTATTGCCTGCACTTGTCAAATAAAGTCTGTCTTGAGCCCTTGTTATGGCAACATACATACAGCGACGCTCCTCTTCCATTTCCATAGGGTTACCTAACGCTCTTCCGCTTGGGAAAATATTTTCTTCCAATCCCACAATAAATACGACTTTGTACTCCAAGCCTTTTACACCATGTACCGTTGCAATAGTTACGTAATCGCCAAGGTCTTCTTCATCTCCGTCACTGACAAGCGAAATAGATTGCATAAAGTCTTCCAATGTAGCACCTTTGTTTTGCTCGCAGTACTCATGAATTATTGTCATAAATTCGTCAATATTTTCAAGTTTGTTTTTATCTTCTGCATTATCGATATCGTAAGCAGAGTAAAAATCAACTTTTTCAATCAAATACTTTGCAAAATCTTCAAAACTTTTATCGAGTTTTGCTCTCATTAAATCTACAATCAATTCAGTAAATTTTGCAAATTTATCTCTCATTGCCTTGCTTAAAACGGTATTGTTTTCAATATCAAGCAACGCATCAATCATACTTTGTCCGCTTACACTGCAATACTCTCTAAGCCTTTGTATTGCAGTATCACCAATGCCGCGTTTAGGAAAATTAATAATTCGTACAATACTTTCGCTGTCAAGAGGATTTGCAACCATTCGCAAATACGCGATTGTATCCATAATCTCTTTACGGTCATAAAACTTAAAGCCACCGATAAGCTTGTAATTTATGCCGTACATATTCATTTTTTCCTCAAAATTACGTGTAAGGCTGTTAAGTCTTACCAATATTGCAAAATCGCTCAAATTATAGCCGTTATAGTCGCAAAGTTTTCGTATCTCGCCAAGCACATAGTCCACTTCTTCCTTATCATTGTAGCAAGACTTGTACTCCACTTTTACACCCTTTTCGCCGCCTGTCCAAAGCTCTTTGCCCATCCTTTGTTTGTTTTGAGCAATGACTTTGTTTGCGCAATCAAGAATATTTTGAGTACTACGATAGTTTTGTTGCAATTTGTAGATTCTGCAATTAGGATAAACTTTTTGAAAATTCAAAATATTACCTACTTCCGCACCTCGCCAACCGTAAATACTTTGGTCATCATCCCCTACAACAAACAAATTACCATGCTTAAAAGCAAGCATACGTACAAGTAACATTTGGATTTTGTTTGTATCCTGAAACTCGTCAACATGTATGTACTTAAATCTTTCTTGATATTTGCTCCTAACCTCAGGAAATTCCTTAAAAAGTTGCACTGTTTTAAGCATTAAATCGTCAAAGTCCAAAGCGTTGTTATCCCTAAGTTCCTTTTCGTATCGTAAATAAACTTCCTTTATCAAATCGGTATTTTTTCCGCCTAGCGCCAAGCAATACTCGTCGATTGATGCCCCCATATTTTTAACATTGCTTATATGACTTCGTATATTTTTTGCGTCCTTTTCCTCCACATTAAGGCTTTTTAAAATTCTGGTAACCACTCTTGCGGAATCAGAGGCCGTAAAAATAGAAAAATTGGAGGTATATCCTAGATTTTCAATTTCATAGCGTAAAACTTTGGCACAAAAACTGTGGAAAGTAGATACCCAAATATCACTTCTACCCGTTATTTTTTGCACTCTTTCAAGCATTTCTCTTGCAGCTTTATTAGTAAAAGTTATTGCAAGAATGTTGTATCCGTCCACACCTTTTTCGTCAAGCAAATAGGCAATCCTATGTGTTAAAACACGTGTTTTCCCGCTGCCCGCACCCGCAAGCACCAAAACTTGACCTTCTGTATCGTAAACAGGTAAAAGTTGTTCGCTGTTAAGTAATTTGCTGTAATCCATATATAATACCTTTAATTTTATACAAATGTTTTCATAAATTTACCCGCACTTTTGCACGGGTAAAAAATCAAATAATGCTGTAATTTCTAAGTTCGTTTTCAAGCGCTTTTACTTGGCTGGTGTATGCCCTGTTAGCTATAAGCGCATATTTAAGTCCGAGCCACAACGATTTTATAAGCATTACATTGTTACTTTCGATAGCAAAATATAAGCCCTCTAAAATCACGTAAATTTCACGCCTTGCCTCGTCCGATAAAGTTTTGTCGCCAACTAGTTGGTCGCTTATTGAAATAATGTTGCTGTTTAACAAGTCAACTAATTCACGCGGTAAATTTTTATACTGCACATTACTGTTTCCGCTGTCAACCACTCTATCCTTTTGGCTAAGCAACCTTTCAAATGCTTGAACATACGGCAATACTATACCCAAACAAAAATCATTGAAACTGTCCGAAATATTAACCCTGGGGAAAGTATTTTTCAAAAAATTCAAATATTCGATATTTCCTCTGTCAATGTCAAACAGGATTTTGGTAACAAGTACTATAATCTTATAATCGTCATCAGGCATCCTAATCCTACCGCTTGCCATACTTTCGTTAAAAATGCTGTTAAAATCAAAGTTTTGATTTGCATGTTTTACGGCAAAAAACAAAGGCTCGTTAGTAGTTACAAACTTCAAAATTTTTGTAATGATATCATTAGACATTATAAAATTGGAACGCTCTAATTCAAGATACAACAATTTAAAAGATTTGATAAGTTCTTCATTTGAATTTTTCATATTTGCCTCCACTGTTATCATTTTAACATATTAATAATAATAATGCAAGTAATTGTCATTTTTTCTTGCAAATTTACTTTTAATAGTGTATACTAATACTAACAAAAAAAATTGCATATTCAATTTTGTACTGCAATATAGTTATATATGTAATACATTATAGGAGGTATATATGAAATCAGTTCAAATCAAATTAAAATTAGCTGAACACGTTAAATCTTTTGTTCAAAAAGTAGCAATGTTCCCGGGCGAGCTTGACTTACGCTCCGGCAGATATGTTGTAGATGCCAAAAGCATACTAGGCATTTTCAGTTTGGATTTATCAAAACCAATCACTCTTGAAATTTACGACAATGACTGCGAAGAATTACTAAAAAGTTTAGAGGAGTTTATCATAAAATAATGCAATTAAAAGACAAGGCACTTAACAAAGTTATTCTGCTTTTTGTTATGGATTGCATGGAAATCCCTTTGAAAATCGATACATTAACTGAAATTTGCGATGCAAACAAGTGGGTCGGTTTTATGGATTGTAAAGATTGCGTAGTTGACCTTATCGAAGTTGGACATATAGTAGACATAAGCAAAAATAACGAGAGATTATATACATTATCAAATAAAGGTAAGGAATGTTTGAGTATTTTTTATAAGGAAATACCTCTTTCCAAGCGTGACGAAATCAAGGCAACGGTCAAAGAACAACGTTGCCATTATCGCCGTTTGCAAGATTATTTCAGCGATTATTTTATGAACGACGATGGCTCATATACTGTTATTTTGCGTATTGATACCCCTGCCCAACCGCTTTTGGACTTAAGGCTTTGTGTGCAAAACAAAGCACGTGCAAAATGGCTTTATAAAAATTGGATAGACAAAGCTCCAAATGTGTATGAATTTTTGCACTCACAATTATTGGAATAAACAAATATAAGTGGATATTTATATTCACTTTTTATTTTAATTTCAAAATTTACGATAAATTATTTAATTATAAAATTTCAAGTAAAAATAAAATTTTACTAGTAAAATATTAGGAGAAATTATGTACAGTTACAAAACAAAGGGTGTTTGCTCGCATGAAATTTTATTTGATATAAAAAACAACATTATTACCGACCTGAAAATTGTCGGTGGTTGCCGTGGCAATACTCAAGGTTTGGCAAAACTTGCAATCGGCAGAAATATCGATGATATAATCACTCTGTTAAAAGGCATTAAATGCCGTGGAAACACAAGCTGTCCCGACCAACTTGCCCAAGCATTGGAAATTTATAAAGCACAAAATTAATCAAAAAAAATCCACGTTATAGCGTGGATTTTTTACTTCTTAATTAATTTTTAATTTTTTATGCATTTGTTTTAAGCTTAATTTGTTTTTTGGAAGTTGCGGGAAAGTATGCATACCATCCGACTTTTTTCTTGGCAGGATATGAAAATGCAAATGAAAAATACTTTGTTCTGAGCCATCCACGCTTGCATTCATTATATTTACTCCGTCAAAACCGCAATTATTGACATAATGGTTTGAAACTGTTTGAACTGCACAAATAACTTGTTCTAAGTAAAACTTATCACAATCCAAAACGCTTTCATAGTGTTTTTTGGGAATTACAAGTGTATGTCCGCTACAATCATTTAAAATATCCAGAATTGCAAGTACATATTTGTTTTCATATATTTTATAGCATGGCTCCTTACCAGATACAATATCTCAAAAAATACAATTATTCATTTATTACGCTCTGCTACCAGGTTTGTAGATAGGTAAACCTTGTTTGCAAAGTGGACATTCGTCAGGCTCGTAAGAAATAACTTCCATAGAAAGCAAGTTTACAAATTTTACGCCGAAATCAACTTTGCCGTTGCTTCTGTCAACAACACTTGCTACTGCAGTAACAGTACAACCGCTGTCTTGAACTAGTTTTACAACTTCCTTAACAGAACCGCCTGTAGTTACAACATCCTCAACAACAATTACATTTGCATTAGCGGGCAAACTGAAACCACGTCTGAAGGTCATTGCTCCGTTTTCTCTTTCCGCAAAGATGTTTGGAACATGTAACTGTCTTGCCATTTCATAACCCATCAAAATTCCTCCTACAGCAGGGGAAACAACGATATCGCAAGGGATACCTTCCAATTTTTCGGCAAGAGCACTGCACAAAGTAGCTGCGGACTCTGTATCCACAAACAATTTTGCACATTGCATATAAGTATCGCTATGTCTACCGGAAGTCAATTTAAAGTGTCCTTTAAGTACACCACCTGTTTTTTGAAAAATTTCCAAAACTTGTTCATTAGTCATCATAAAAATTTATCTCCTATTTATTGATTATTATTTTTCAAATATTATTTTACCATCTTTTAGCCTTATGATATGGTCTGCGACCGAAGCTTGTTCTTCGTTATGAGTTACCATAACAACCGTTTTACCGCTTTTGCATATTTCTTTTAAAATTTCAATAACTTCCGCACCGCTAGCACTATCCAAATTACCCGTAGGCTCATCCGCAAGAATTATCTTGGGGTCATTTACCAATGCTCTTGCAATGGCTACCCTTTGCTTTTGCCCGCCTGACAATGTCGAGGTTTTAGCGTTTGCCTTGTCAGTCAAATTAAGTTTTTCCAAAAGCTCTTTTGCTTTTGCGTCCTTAATTTGTCTTTTTGCCCCTGCAATGGTAAGCGGCAACAATATATTGTCAGTAACCGAATATGCAGGCTCTAAATAAAATGATTGAAATACAAAACCGATATTTTTGTTCCTATACTCGCAAAGCTGTTTTGCAGACATTTTTGTTACATCCACCCCGTCCACCAAAATCGTGCCGCTTGTAGGGCTGTCAATACATCCAATCAAATTCAAAATTGTGGACTTGCCGGAACCCGACTGTCCAAGAATAACTACAAACTCCCCATCTTCCACATTAAAACTTACATCATCTAATGCAGAAAGCAAGTTTGTACCTCTACCGAATTTTTTGGAAATATTTTTTACCGATATCATAATTAATCTAATTCCAACTCGTCACTATATGATTCTTTTACTTTTTTATTCTTTTTAGGTTTAATAGTAGTTATGCACATAATGATAGGTACTGCAAGGAAAATTATTCCCATAATAATTCCGCCTATAAATATCAAATATTGTGCCCATTCTGCTTTGAATATAGAAATCAAATCACTGTAAATAGGCGATACAAAACCATCTATAAAGCCTGAAAAAGTCGCACCGAATTTTTGTATCAAGCACAATACGAATGTCAAAAACAACGGAATTGTAAGAATTGTGCTGTATGTTGTGACCGCAATAGACAAAATGGCTTTTGCAGGGTTTTTACGTCTTCCGGCAAAAAGATTGAATGACATAATTCCAACTGCCATAGACACAACTACAATCACATATCCTAACAAGATATGTTCGAAATTATTATAAAAAGGCATTATATTTGCAACTCCGATAATCGTAAGCAGCGATAAAATACCAAATAAATTACCCAAAAATGATACCGTTAGTATTATATAGTCAATAGCTTTTTTCATATAAACTCCTTTGCTTATTATAGCAAACATAATCTTTTATGTCAAGATAAAACAAAAAAGATAATATTTTTAAAATAGTTAAAATTCTACTCGCTTCGTAGTGCTGCGACAGGGTCTTTTTTAGCCGCAATACTTGCAGGAATCAAGCCCGCTATAATTGTCAAAATCGTACTTACAAGCACCAAAACTACCCCCGCTACAGGCGATAGCAATACTATACTTCCCACAACATAGCCTTGTGCAAAATGCTTGATAATCGCATTGATAGGCCATGACAAAATTGCCGCTATTACAACGCCCATAACGCCTGCCGAAATACCTATAGTTGCGGTTTCCGCATTAAACACATTTCCTATATCTATCTTTCTTGCACCTATTGCACGCAAGACGCCGATTTCCTTTGTACGCTCCACAACCGAAACATAAGTGATAATACCTATCATAATAGACGAAACAACTAACGAAATAGATGCAAAACATACAAGTACTATGGATACGATATCGATAATTTGTTTTACCATATCAAGCATTATACCCGATGCGTCCATATACTGAATTTTGTCGTCTTTGACCTTATTGTTATTGTAAGCATCCATATATGCTTTCACTTCGTCTTTTGCATCAAAAGATTTAGGATAAACGTAAATATTATTCGGCATCAAACTAGCACCTATTTTTTGCATATAAACTTCGTGTCTTTCGTCCACATTCAAATAAAATGGATTCAATTCCGAATTAACATATCCGCTATCGCCTGTATCAAATCCGGGTATTCCTGTTACATCAATCAATAATTGGTTGATTTCTTTACCCGTGATGACAGAAACTTCATTATATTTGTTGTCGGCTTTTGCTTTTTTATATTCCTCATTTTGTGCCTTAACCATTTTAGAAGTAAGATTTTCGGCAACAATTTGCTCTCTTAACTCTTTCCTGTACAAAACACTTGTGGAATAAAGGGACATTGGCGAGCCTTCTTTTACTCTCATTACAGCAGTAATTTCAATCTCATGCTCCTTGTCAGTGCAATTATCGTATAAACTTTTTAATTTTGCGGTATCTTTATCGTCAGGAGCAGAATATAGTCCATTATTTTCCGTATACCAATCGTCATATTTGATTATACGCATTTTTCTTCCGATAAAATCGCCGTATTTCAAATTATTTATATCCAAATCGTCCAAAAAGTTAAATTGGTTAAGCACACTTCTGGAAATTTGATTGTATTCATTTACAACCAATGCAATTTGATTAGGCTTAGTTGGATAATTACCCTGTACCACATCGTAATTACCTTTCATATATTCATCGCCTACCATTTCCATAAAACGATTGTCACTACCCATCATTATCTCCAAAATAGGGTCAATGCTTGTAAATGCTACTTTTTTATATTTTTTATTACCCTCGCTACCCGTTTCGGTTATCAAATTCATGGACATAGCGTAAGTATACGAAATTTCGCTGATAATGTTTTTATCGATATTTTCAATATAATTTATATAATCGTCATTTATTCTGTTGTAATGTAAACCGCTGTACAATCCCAATGCCATATTGTTGCTTGGCACGGTAATTTTATCCGTATCGGGGAATCTTTCCGCCTTGTTTGTGTTAGTCGGTCCCATTGGATTCATCATTGTGTTCATATCCATATACATTTGCTGTACAGAAATAGGATATTGTCCCAACATAGTTTGTTGCATATCTGCTATGTACAAATTAAATCCATTATTAACAGCTAAAACCAACGCAATGCCAATAATACCAATAGAACCGGCAAACGCAGTCAAAAATGTCCTATTACGCTTGGAAAACAGGTTTTTTAGCGATAGTTTAAATGCTGTAAACAAACTCATGGAGGTTTTCTTGACAGTTGCTTTTTTCTTCTTTTTCTGCTCTTTTTCAAAAAGCTTTAATACTTTTTTGCGCTCGTTTGCACTAAGTTCGGAAACATCAGGCGCAGGGTCTTCCACAAAAAAAGTTACACTTTCCATATCCTCTTTTGTAGGCTCATAAGGGTTTGTATCTTGCAAAACTTCGCCGTCAAGCATTTTTATAATTCTGTTAGAATATTCAGTTGCCAAATCATCATTATGAGTTACCATAATGACCAATCTTTCCTTTGCAATTTCCTTTAAAATGTCCATTATTTGAACACTGTTTTTACTGTCCAAAGCACCTGTAGGCTCATCTGCTAAAATAATCTCGGGATTGTTGACCAATGCCCTAGCAATGGCAACTCTTTGCATTTGTCCGCCGGATAGTTGGTTAGGTTTTTTATGCAACTGACCGTCCAAGCCGACTTTTGCAAGTGCTTCGGTAGCTCTTGCCTTTCTTTCTTTGGCAGTTATGCCGGATAAAGTCATTGCAAGTTCGACATTTTCAAGTATTGTTTGATGGTTGATTAAATTGTAGTTTTGAAAGATAAAACCAACATAATTATTTCTATATGCATCCCAATCGTTATTTTTAAAAGTAGTAGTAGATTTGCCGTTTATCAAAACATCGCCGCTTGTATATCTATCCAAACCGCCGATTATGTTAAGCATGGTTGTCTTACCGCAACCGCTTGGGCCTAAAATTGCCACAAATTCAGAATTTCTGAATGACAATGTCACACCTTTTAAGGCGTGTACTATAGTTTCGTCACTACCATAATCTTTTACAATTTCCTTAAGCTGTAACATGACTTACTCCTTGTTATGTAATAACTATTTCCTTTTTACAAATCCTTTTCCTATGACTTCTCTTGTATTGATTGCATATACAAATGCTTCCCTATCAATCTCTTTCAATATTTTTTTAAATGTACTTATCTCCGTCCTTGTTATAACGCAAATAAGCATATCCCTATTATCCCCCGTATAACCACCCTCGCAATTCACAATGGTAACACCTCTGTGCATACGGTTATTAATCTCCGCTTTAAGCTCATCGCCTTTGTTTGTTATAATTTCAAATTTAACGGCAGGCTTTAATCCGTTAAGGACAAACTCAATGCACTTAGACCCTAAAAACACCTGAATCAGCGAACAAATGATAGTTGTAAAACCCGTAAGCAAATCCATACCGCCTACAGTCATATAAAGCACACTACCAAGTGTTACAATAAAAACATTGATAGCCAAAATAATGAATGACATTGATGATGCGATATACTTTTTTTGTACAAGCAGACTCATAATTTCCGTTCCGCCCGAACTACCGCCGCCTTTTACTAAAAGTCCAATACCGATGCCACCTATAACACCACCTGCCAAAGCAGAAAGCCAAACTTCATTCGGATTAAAAAATTCATACATTTTTACCGCACGAAAAATTGCAAGAAAACCCGATGTCATACCTATGCCCAAAGTAGTTTTTATCGCAAATTCCTTTTTCAAAAAAATAAATGCCAATATAACCAAAGGCGCATTTAAAATAAGCATAGAATAGCTTGCGGAAAAGCCCGACAAAGTTTGAATGATTATGGTAAGACCGGATACACCACCGGGTATAAACTTTGACGGCAACATAAACATGTGCATTGCAAGTGATAAGCAAAAAGCACCTGCTATCATAACAAGCAAATTAATACATTCGGTCAAAATTTTCTTTCGTGTAAGTTTTACCATAGCACACTCCGTTGTGTTTCATAATAAGGCTTTTGTACAGTAATAATTATACCACAACATATACCAAATTACAAGACTTTTTAAATTTATTTTTTATATACTTTTAGAATATTCAATCTAACAAATGTTAGTTCACAATTAACAAAAAAAATGTAACATACAACAAAAATATTTTACATTTTTTAAACCGCAAAATTAATAACTAACAGCTACAAAAACATAGTTATTTATCTTTCAATAAGCTTAAAACCAAATACAATACTAAAATAATACCGATTTTCGCAAGGTTTTTATACAATTATTCAAATACAATTTTTATTTGAATAGTTTAATTATGTTTGACAAAAAAATACATATTATGATAAAATTATTATACTTTTAAAAATTTCGGAGATACTTATGGAATTACTCAACCAAATTGTACAAATAGTTAGAGATGTACTTTGGGACTACATATTATTGTTTTTATTGCTTGGAACAGGGCTGTTTTTCACTGTCAGACTTAAGGGTGTGCAATTTAGAAAATTCGGCGAAGGTTTTAAAAACACCTTTAAAAATATGAATTTAAACGGCGAAAAAGCGGACAAAAAAGGTATGTCGTCTTTTCAGTCACTTACTACTGCATTGGCGGGACAAATTGGTACAGGTAATATCGTAGGTGTTGCAACTGCTATTGCCACAGGCGGTGCAGGTGCGATATTTTGGATGTGGGTCAGCGGACTTCTTGGTATGGCAACTATTTTTGCGGAAGCCGTCCTTGCTCAAAAATACAAGTTTACGGACGAAAACGGAGTAGTTCACGGCGGACCTGTTTATTATATACGAGCATTTTTCAAAGGTAAATTCGGAAAATTTTTAGCAGGTTTCTTTTCGGTCGCAATCATTTTGGCATTGGGCTTTATGGGCAACATGGTACAATCGAACAGTATAGGTACTTCGTTTAACACGGCATTTAATGTTATTCCAAAATGGGCAATAGGTCTTGTTATCTCCCTACTTGCAGGAATCATCTTCCTTGGCGGAGTTAAGCGTATTGCATCTTTTACGGAAAAAGTAGTGCCGATTATGGCAGGTCTTTATATACTTGGATCATTAGTTGTAATAGGCATTAACTATGCTAATATAGGCACAGCATTTGCTTCCATATTCATACACGCATTTAACCCAAAAGCAGTTATCGGCGGTGCTGTGGGAGTTGCTATTGTAAAAGCTATGAGCAAAGGTGTTGCAAGAGGGCTGTTTTCAAACGAAGCAGGTATGGGCTCTACCCCACATGCTCACGCACTTGCAAAAGTTGACCACCCTTGCCGTCAAGGTAGTATTGCCATTATCGGTGTTTTTGTGGATACATTTGTAGTGCTTACACTTTCCGCTCTTGTAATTTTAACATCGGGTGTAGTAGGCAATGCAGGTAACGAAGGTATTTTAACACAACTTGCGTTTAGCCAATCATTTGCCACTTTTGGGGCTTGGGGTAGCAAATTTGGAGAAATATTCATAGCAATTTGCCTATTCTTTTTTGCGTTTTCCACCATTATCAGTTGGTACTTTTTCGGCGAAACCAACGTACGATATTTGTTTGGAAACAAAGCAACAAAATTTTACGCTTTGATAGTTATCGTGTTTGTTATGGTGGGCTCGGTATTGAAAGTCGATTTGGTTTGGAATTTATCCGATATATTCAACGGGCTTATGGTAATACCTAACATTATAGGTATTATTGCACTCTCCAATATGGTAGCAAGCCTTGGCAACGAATACGACAATATATCCAAAGTTCGCAAAATGAATGAAAAGATTTTAAAGCAAAATGCAAAAACAAATAAAAATAATAATTAATTTGCTTTAATTTGGAAATAATAGCAGTTATCAAACCCTTTAGATAACTGCTATTTTTAACAATTATTTTTATAATAAAAACGTAATACATATTGACAAATGGCAAAATTTACCTTATAATAAATCTATTAATATTATCGACTTAGTCGTAAAAGGAGTTCAAAATGAATAAATATAAAGGCACTCAAACAGAAAAAAATCTTGAAGCTGCTTTCAGCGGAGAATCTGGAGCAAGAAATAAATACACTTACTTTGCATCGGTTGCAAAAAAAGAGGGCTACGAGCAAATTTCCGCTATATTTGCAAAAACTGCAGATAACGAAAAAGAACATGCAAAAATGTGGTTTAAAGAGTTAAACGGCATTAGCGATACTGCCACTAACCTACAAGCTGCTGCAAGCGGAGAAAATTATGAATGGACATCTATGTACGAGTCTTTTGCTGAAACAGCCGACAAAGAGGGATTCCCTGAGCTTGCAATAAAATTCAGACAAGTTGCAGCAATCGAAAAAGAACACGAATTAAGATATCGTGCTTTAATCGAAAATATCAAAACAAATACGGTATTTGCAAAAGCTAACGAACAAGTTTGGGAGTGCAGAAATTGCGGTCACATTGCAACAGGCAAATCCGCACCGGAAAAATGTCCTACTTGCAACCACCCTCAAAGTTATTTTGAAATTCGCGAAAAAAATTATTGATAAGCAAAATATCCCCTTTATCCGGGGATATTTTCATTTAATACGCAAACCATAAGTTAAATAATACACCTATTTTGTGATGTTGCGGTATTATTGTATCAAATAAAACATAAAGGACGCTAAATACGCGTCCTTTTTTATCAAATTTTTGTAATAACAAACGGATTGCCTTGCATAGGGTTATACTTTGCTTTTGTTTGCAATGTAACATTTTCCGTACCTGCGGGGATTGTGTAGTCAACCTCCATAGTACTTGATGAAATATAAACAATAGTTTCCTCGTCGGTTATTTCCAATTCAACGCTTTTACCATTTTTTAAAGGCATTGCCATAAAAGGCTTTCCGTCAATATTTGTATTAGCTTTTTCTTCATCACAAGAAACCGACAATATTATTCTTGACCCACTTTCGATTATACTCCACTTTCTCAAAACTACTAACTTTCTCATTTTTAATCTCCTTTTATTATTTATCTTCCTTAAATTCGCCGAAAATATTTTCCAGCTTATCATTTGAAATAGGATTTTCGGGTTTATTGTTTAATATTTCATTAAAAAATGAAGCTACGATATTTTTGCTCCAATATTTGCTATCCACAATAAATGCAGAGGAACTGCTTTGCGGATTTGCAATGATAGGCAAAATCAAATGCGAACCGGGGAACCCTCCCCAAGGCAAATGCTTTCGGTATACCATCACAACGGTTGCATATACGCATCTTCCGTTTTCCCCGTACCCCTCTACTTTAATATTGCTGAAATATTGTGTTTCGTTTTTTAAAAAATTGTTTCTTCTATCTTTAAATAAATTATGCGCAATGGTTTTAAGCTCCAAAGGATTGCTATTAAAATACTTATCAAAGCTGTAAATAATTGCGGCAGGCAAAACTTTATGCACATATTTTGACGGAGAAAACAATTTCATATTCGCTTCAATCAAACAACCGTAGCCTATGCTTCCGTTTTTAAGCACACTAAAATCAAAATATGGCTTATTGCGTGCCAAACTTGGTGCCGGTATCATATTTTTTTGCGTATCTTTATCCGACTGAAAATTTTCTTTTACAATTTCCAACTCATCTGCAAAATTTAAATTTTCATCCAATCTTAGCGATAAATAAGATGTCCATCTCCTCTTCAATTCACTGTCGGCAAAATTGTACTGAAAAAACAGTATAGTAAATAATATAATGCTAACACCAATAACACCTAAAGAAAGATAAAATTTTTGAAAATCATCTTTGCCAAAAGTATATAATGCCGCTAAAATTCCAAATACTATTACAAGTGATGTTAAATTTAAACAAAAGTATAAAATTCTTCGTTTTTTCATATTCACCCCTCAAAACGAGTAATTTGTTTAAGTTGTAATATTTTTCATTTTATTTTTTTGCACGCTTTTTAGGAACAGGTGTAACTCTTTCCAAAATTTCTACTACAGTATCAACTAACTCTTTGTTTTCCATGTCCAAAACATAGTGTTCCTTGCTACCTTTGTAAGGAATACCCGTATCTGCACCATCCATAAAACTTTCCACTTCTTTCAGCATTTTTATGTAAACACAGTTGTCACATACCAATAATATAGGTTTTTCATTTACGTAAACCAAATACTCGCCAAACATTTTTTTATATCTTATATCGTAATTACCGCGAATTTCCCCGCAAACAAACTCGATATATTCAACAGTTGTTGCCATAAATAAAATCCCCTTATCTTAAGTTAATCGCTTACATTATGTCTTTATCTTCGATTATATAACACTTTTTAGGATTATCAAGTTTTTGATAAAATTTTACTTTTGCGCCTACATTATATTCGTGTAAAGTTAACATCCTAACAACATTCAAAGGCTTAGAAGAAGAATTATTGAAACTAGATTTTGTAACTTCTACAACAATCTTGTTAATATGTCTATTAGAATAAGGACCTTTTTTTATACTATTTGTAGCATGCGAGTAAAGTTTGCAATTTATTACAGTGCCTTCGGCAATGTCGCACTTAGCATATAAATCGCTGTTATCTCGCCTCAAATAATTTAAAAATCTCTGTCTTTGTATAATTGCGGACAATATACATATAATTATAGTTCCCGCAAATGTCGACATACCGTAAGTAATCAAAATCCAATAAAGCGTGTGGTTTCTGACAAAGAAAAACGTCAAAAATAAAATTGCCATACTACCCACTGTAAACCATAAAATAACATACATCATAAGCTTTTCGCCAAATGACGAAGTTTTATAATTTTGTTTATAGTTTTTATTAACTTCAAACAAATCTACAGAGTTTACATCGTCTTCAGTTCTACCAACAGACTCTTCGCTATAAAAATCATCTTCACTATTAATTTTTTCGGTATTGTCAAAATTGCTTTCAGAAATACTTTCTTGAAAAACGTTTTCTTCCTCATCCTCAAAAACAACTTCGCCGCCCGTGCCCTTATAAGACGGAGCACTCATATCTGCATTTACATGTTTTTGGGTGTTGTACATATCGTTTTCCGACTCAATTTCTCTTGTTTCTATTCTGTCAAATTCTTCAGGTTTGTAATAATTGACAAAATACAAAATCAATCCTGTTAAAATAAGAATACCGCCTACAACATAGCCTGCTATGGACACTATCTTATTATCCATCATCATTGCCACAATAGCACATACAAGCATTGCAAACATTCCTATAATTATCAATGCTACTGCCCAATTTTCTTTTTTCTTTTTAGTCATATACCACCTATAAAAAAATTTTTTATATAAAACCTTTCAAAAATCGGTATTAAATGCATATTTAGCATATCACATAGCAATCTTTTTCATTGTTTTTGCTTTGATAAAATTTTACCCTATCGCCTACTTCATACTGCACACTACTTATCATACGTAGTTGTATACGGCTATCAAAATCCGGCTCCTCAACATTGATATGCAATATATCCTCACCATCTAGCGGTAATACCCAAACAACATATAAGGTATCAACGGCAGAATGTCTGCTTTTACTTGAAGAGCCCTGACTGTGTTGCATACATTTTGCACAAACCCCGACACGAATATTGTAAAAATCATTTAACAATGATTTATCAACTTTTGTATACTTCAAATATTTTTTTCTTTCATAATTGGATTTAAGCACAAAGTATAGAATTGTACCTACAAATCCCGATATTCCAAGTCCCAGCAATATAAAACCTATATAAGTGACATTTGCAATACCGCCTCCTACTACAATAAGCAAAAAACTTATTACCGCAAGAGCTTTAAATCGTCTAAATAAAACTTTGCCTTTTATTTCCAACTTTTTATTTACTTCGTCTAACAGCAGTTTTTGCTTAACCTCACTATTCGGTTTGTTTTGCATAGGCTCGATATCTACATTTTGATTGATTTCTTTATTATTTATGCAATATCTATCAAATTGTTCTTTACCATTAACAGGACTTTGTTTGCTGTCGATATTTATATCCGATACTTGGAGACTTTTTTCCTTTCGCTCTTTGCATACTTCCTTAAAAGCCTTGATAATTGTATATAAAGCCGAGGCAACTATTATCAACAAGCCAAACAAACTACCTAACAACCCAATCCAATATAAATTTTTGTTCGACACCAAAATTGCACTGATAAATATAATTAATACTCCTATACCAACGGCAATTTTCAGTTTTAAGTCCTTACAATTTTTTTTCTTAAAGTTTGCTTGTTTTTCGTCATTATTTTCTATGTTAATATTGTCTAGATTATTTTCGCATTTGCAATCGTTCGGTTTATGAGTTTCGGATTGTACTTCTTCCACTAGCTTTTCGGCATCGGTTACAATTTTATCCCTTTTACTATCCATCTCATTATCGTCTTTCATAAATTATCCTATTATACAAACTGCTATAAATATACATTTTCACGTATTATTGTAACATATTTAATAATATATGTCAAATATCTTATGTTTTTAACTATATTACTCGTCAAACTAATAGTTAAAATTAATAACAAAAAATATATTTAAAAATGTTATATTTTTTTGCAATTCAACATTAAAAATCAATTTTTACCGACAAAGTCTTTCCCTATATCGCTTTCGATTATATTTGGATTGACATATCTATCTTTCTTTTTATGATTTTTATATAAAATAGCCTTTTCAGGACATCTATGATAACAAGCAAGGCATGCTACGCACTTATCGTGAAAAGTTATTTTGTCATCTTTTAGTTGAATATTTTTTACAGGACAAATCTGTACACATTTGCCGCATTTAATGCAATTTTCCGAGGTGGAAAAACTTTTTGCTATTTGATTCCAATTACTCATATTTTTAAGGAAAGCACCTTCCCTTGTAATTTTTTTATTAGGCAAAGTATAGCGCTCGTTTAATATATCCTGAGTAATTTTATTTATCCTTTTTTCTGCATTTTTTAATACACTGTTAATGTAAGGTTTGGGAACTGTAAATGTGGTTGTAAAATTTTCCGGCATTTGCAAAAGATAGATACTTTGCAAATTAACCCCGATTTTCGTGCAGTATTCATACATTAGATAATCTGCACCACATGACATCCCACCAAAATTTTGTACAATAATCAAGGGTGTCATTGTGTTGAGCCTTGGTATTAATTTGTATACATGCTTTGGCATACCAAAGGAGTAAATAGGAGTAACTATAATTAGTTTATCATACTCTTGACCATTTCCTTTGTAGTTAGGGATAAATTTGATGTCCCCACCAACCTCTTCTTGAATACGTTTTGCAATATAAAGGCTGTTTCCCGTTCCACTGAAATACAAAATACCATTAGCCATTATCTCACCTCAAATGCATTTTTTTGATTATATTATTATATCAAAAAATATTTTTTTAGTCAAGAAAATATTTTAAATCGGTTACCATATCATTTTTAACAAATTAAAATATTGGGCAAAATAGGCATACATTATGTGTATGCCTAAATTTTTCGCTAAATTTATACTTATTGCTCGTAGTCACAACAATTACAATCAACTGTTGCGTTGTGTTGAATATCTTCTGAAAGGTCTTTTAAAACTTCTGCTTGCCTTTTTTTAAATATCCTTGGGAATGTCGTAAATATAACTACTGAAGTTATTACACCTGCTACTAAATCAGCAATGCCTTCGGATAGATATACTCCTTTAAAGCCCATAAAATGCGTTAACGTAAAACATAACGGAATTAAAATTATAACCTTTCTTGTAACGGCAAGTATCAATGAAGATTTTGTTTGCCCAAGTGCAACATTTATATTTTGCAAAGTCATTTGCACAAAAAACATAATCGAGCCCATAAGGAAAAACGGCGTATATTGCTTGCAAATTAGTCTTACATTATCGCTTGCGGAAAATATATACGTGTAAATTTCAGGGACTGCAAGAGAAATCGACCACACTACCACTGCAAAAATAAATGCAATTATAGTAACATATTTTATACCTTTTTTCAGTCTTTCTGCATCCCCTTTACCATAATTATAGCTGACAAATGGTTGCATGCCGTACCCCAAACCGTTAAGTGGCAAGGATATTAGTTGCAATGCACTAAGCATTATTGTAAGTGCTGCCGTGTAGTCTTTGTTTCCGCTTGTAGAAATATTTAAATTGATATTAAAAACTATTTGTATTGCACATTCGGTAATTGCCATAATAAACGGAGATAAGCCTAGTGACAATATGCTTATTATTCTTTTAATGTTTAAGGACATATCTTTAAATTTAAGTTTAAACAAACTTTTTTTGGTAAAGAAAAATACCGTTATCCAAACAAAAGAAATAAACTGCGACAATATAGTAGCCAAACTTGCCCCCTGCACGCCCATATTCAATACAAAAATAAATATAGGGTCTAAAGCAATATTTAAAATTGCACCTATAAGTACAGAGAACATTGCAACAAACGAATAGCCTTGAGCGGTTATAAAAGGATTTAACCCTTGGGCAAGCAATACAAAAACAGTGCCTAAAGAATATATTTTTAAATACGAAGTTGCATACTCAACTGCTGTAGGCGGACAACCGAACAATACAACTAGTTGCCTTGCCAAAAAATATGTAACTAAACTTATAACAATTCCTATTAATATCAACAAAACAAACGAAGTATTAAAAATTTTGTTCGCATCCGAGCTATTCCCTTCCCCAAGTTTAAAACTTGCTCTCGGCGAGCCTCCCAAACCAATCAAATGTGCAAATGCAGTAATTATTAAGGTAATTGGCAACACAATACCCAAAGCAGCAAGTGCATCCATACCTACATCCTGTATTTTTGCAACAAAAATCCTATCCACAATATTATATAAAAATGTAATTAGTTGTGCTATAACCGCCGGCACCGTAAGTTTAAAAACCAAAGGCAAAATTTTACCATTTGCGAGTTGTTCTTCTATCTTTATCATAAACCACTTAATCAAAATTATTTTCAATCAAATGATAGCATACTTTATTTTAAATAGCAAGCGACTTATGCTATTATTAATATTATATTATAAATAAAAACCGCAAGCCTAAACTAAGCTTGCAGTTTTGTGTTTTATTGAATAAAATCGATATTTATATTACCGCTATCAATATCCAAATTGATTTTTTTGCTACTGTCGGTAACTGTTTGATTTTGCAAATTGCAACTACCTGAATCTTTTATTACGATTATGTTGTATTCCTCTTTTCTGCCTACCATTTTCATAGTTATAGTTCCTGCATTTATATCAAAATCTACATTTTGGCTTAAAGCCTTTTCAACCGTCAATTTACCTGCATTTAAAGTTGATTTAATTGAATTGCAGTTTAAGTTTTTTATCAAAATGTTACCTGCATTAACTTTAAAAAAGCTATCCGAACATTCAAGATTAGATATTTTTATATCTCCTGCGTTCATCTCGAATGTAGAATTTCCTGTTTTTAAGTCTTGTATTTTTACATTACCTGCGTTTAATTTATTATAAAAATTATCACATTCTATATTTTCTAGGTTCAATGTTCCAGCATTCAAGTTGGCTTTTATTTCAGCATATTGCCCACTTGCGATATCAACTGTACCTGCGTTCATAACCAAATCGATACTCAAAATATTGTTTTTAGGTATTTTTATTACGGCAGGTGGCATTTGTTGCCAAAAATTAAAATGGAAAAATCTAAATTTATATTCTGTTTCAAAATTCAAAACGCTTTCACTTTCACTTATTGTTGCTTTGTATGACTTACTTTCAGGATATTCAATTTTAATCTTTTCTCCGTCATAATACTCTGTCTTTAAAACTCCTGCGGCATAATCTATTTTTAATGTATCTATATCTGTCGTACAATCGTAAGTTTTAATCTCGTAATCATTATTAAACGACCAGCCATTCATACCCAATGCAACCAATAACACAAGTAAACCAATTACTGCAATTATAACTCCGGCTATTACCGTTTTCCCCAATCCGCTCATTTTGCATACTCCTTTCCGCTAAATAGGCTACTAACCCAATTAAAAAATCTTTTTAGCAGTTGCCATGTTATTTTTACTAGCTTTACCAACAACGGCATCAAAACCAAACCTATTCCAAATGCAATAAGCCCCTCGCCAATCGTCAATAGTCCGGATGCCACGCTACTAAATAACTCTACACAACCCAAACCTATAGTGCCGATTCCTGCAACCAACAAAGCAAACGGAGAAATAATCAATGCAAATGAAATACTTGCCAAAGTTACGAACAATACGAATAACGGAATTGCAAATATAACGCATAACAACACAAAAATCCAACCGTTATTTTGACCTCTTGTCGTTTTATTTCTTTTGTCATCCCTCACAATTTCCGCCTCCACTACAGGAGCCGACCTTTCTTTTTCGGCACGGCAAAAATGTTTTTTCTTACTTTCCCTATCCGAATAATCCCTTTCACTTTCGAATCTGTCTCTGCAAGGCTCTTCGTCGGAATTGTCGTAAAAATTCAACAATATTCTTTGTGCCGCATCATAAGGAGCACCAAAATCTTCGATTACTTGCCTTTCACTTAATCCTGCTTCTCTTCTGTCAGCATACGCTTCCGCATAATAATCAAGAACTCGCTGTTTTTCTCTTTCCGAAACATTTAAAAGATTTTTTTTGAGTTCATCCCGCCATTCATTATAAGTCATAGCCGTCCTCCAAATATTTTTTTATAAATTGCGTTTATTTCTAACAAATCTGCCTTTCCTGCCGAAAACTTTTCATATCCCAAACTTGTTATTTTATAATATCTTCTGAGCCTACCGTTGTAAGCAGCTGTCCTCGTCACAACAAAACCTCCAACTTCAAGACGTCTTAAAATAGGATATAGCGTGCTTTCGGAAATTTCGATAATACCTTCCAAATCACTGATAATTTTGTACCCGTAACTCTCGCCTTTACTAAGAGCATAAAGTACGCAAACATCCAATATTCCTTTTTTCAACTGAATATCCATCTAACACCCCGCTATATACTATATTATACATTGCATAGTATGCATTGTCAAGTATTTTATAAAAAATTTTACAATAAATAAAAAATGCACTATAAACCTATAGTACACTTTATTTTTAAAGATTTTTATTTAAATATTTATTTATCTTTTTTCGCTCTAGCATAATTTGTGCATCATCTTGACCATATTGAGTCGCTTTTGTATACCACTCAACAGCTTGTCCCAAATCTTTTTTTACACCTTTACCATGCTCATACATAAATGCTAAAGATAACATACAATCGGTATTTCCTAATTCAGCTCCTTTTGCATACCATTCCACTGATTTAGCACTATCTTTTTTAATCCCCGTTCCATGTCTATAACAACATGCGACATTGTAAATCGCCATATTATTATTTTTTTCTGCAGATTTCAGATACCATTTAAAACCCTCTTGTTTATTCTTTTTTGTTCCTATACCATTTACATAACAATAACCTATATCAGTCATTGCTTGAGAATTTCCCTTTTCAGCAGATTTGAACAACCATTTTAAAGCCTCTTTACCATCAATATCAACACCATTACCAACCATATATGCCCAGCCTAAATGTAATTGAGCTCGGTCATCTCCTTGTTCCGCAGCTTTTGAATGCCAATAAAATGCTTTTTTTGTATCTTGTACAAGTCCTTTTCCTTCTTCATAGCAAATTGCTAAGTTATACTGTGCCCGCATATTTCCTTGTTTTGCTGCACTTCTAAACCATCTTACTGCTTGGTACAAATCTTGTTTTACAACTTTTCCAACAACAAAACACCAACCATAAGCATTTTGTGCAGGCGGATAACCATTTTCTGCTGACAACTTATATAATTCCACTGCTTTATTAAAGTCTTGTAACACACCAATACCATTATCGTAAATCAACGCTAAGTTATATTGCGCTTTTTCATTTTCTCCTTCTACTGCTAAATTGTAATACTCAATGGCCTTATTTAAATCTTTTTGTACACAAATGCCATTCTCATAACATTCGCCGAGTTTACAAATAGCAGGATAGTACCGATTTTCAGACGCCTTTTCATAAAGTTCAATAGCTTTTTCAAAATTTTTATTAGTACCTATACCTTCCAAATAACATTCGCCCAACATATAAATTGCCGGAATATAATTTTGTTCCGCTGCTTTATTAAACCAAAAGAAAGTTTTATTTTCAGCAAAAGGCAAATTTGTATTCAGTTTATAGTAGTAAGCTAATCTGTATTGAGCAAACATATAATCTTGTTCGGCAGATTTTTGACACCATTCAAAAGCTAAATCATAATTTATATCTATACCTAAGCCATACTCATAACAAAGTGCCAAATAAAATTCTGCATACATATTACATTTATATGCGGATTTCTTAAAATATTCAAAAGCCTTATAATAATCTATCTCAACGTCCTTTCCTTCCAAATAACATATTCCCAAACAATAACAAGCATGGTCATCATCATATTTGGAAGCATCTTCCCATAATTTTTTTGCTTTTTTATAATCATTATTATCTGCAGCATCAGAAGCCTGATTTAAAAGTTCAGAAATACTCAATCGTTGATATTCGGCAACTTCACTATCTTCATTCTCTGCACTTTTATTTTTTGGTTTATAAAAATACTTTATTATCCCTTCATCTAAATTAAACTTATTTTCCATACTTTTCTACTAAAAGTTAAAATAATCTTATTATTGAAATTTTATTTAATCAATTTAATTTTTTAAAAGCTTTTTTTGCTGCTTTATGACCTTGTTCAGCAGCCCTTGCATACCAATCACGCGCTTCTTCCAAATCAACATCTACCCCTAAGCCTTCCTCATAACACATACCCAATGAATATTGTGCATCCATATCTCCTTGAACAGCAGACTGCATAAACCAATAATATGCTTTTTGTAAGTCTTCATCAACACCAATGCCCTCCATATAAAAAGTTGCAATCTTAAACTGTGCATCGGAATCCCCTTGTTTTGCAGCTTGAAAAAACCAAAAAGCAGCTTCTTCTTCGTTTTTATCTACACCTTTACCTTGATATAAATGTTGAGCTAAATTATATTGCGCCTCTGCTTGTCCGTTTTCCGCAGCCATTGTATAATATTTAACAGCTAATTGATTATCAACTTTTACACCTTTCCCAAATGCATAAACATTGCCGAGATTATACATTGCATGAACGCTTCCCAAATCAACTGCTTTTTCATACATTTCGATGGCAGCTGCCATATTACGTTTAACGCCTCTGCCTTCTTCAAAGCAACAACCCAAATTACAATATGCTTGAAAATAATTGTTTTGCGCTGATATTTGATACCATTTTAACGCTTCATTAATATTATAAGCAACTCCTATACCATTCTCATAACAATACCCAACATAACATTGTGCTTTAGGATGATTTTTTTGTGCAGCACTTTTATACAATTTAAAAGCCTCTATATCGTTTTGTTCTACTCCATCCCCATCATCATAGCATTCGCCCAAACTAAAAATTGCTTCGGCTAAGCCTTGTTCTGCTGCCATTTTATAATAATTAACGGCAGTTTTATAATCTTGTTCGACTCCTACCCCATCATAATAAGCTTTACCCAAATATAATTGTCCGGTTGAATCATTTAGACTTGCCGATTTTGTAAACCATTCTATTGATTTTTCATAGCTTTCATTTTCTTCTAATTCAGCTTTGTTTTGTTTATATAATAATCCTAGATTGTTCATAGCTTGAGTGCTGTTTTGTTCTGCCGATTTTTCAAACCATTCAATAGCTTTTTGAATATCTTGCTCAACGCCAATGCCATGTAAAAAGCATAATCCTGCAAAACACATACCATCTTTATGTCCAAGTTCAGCAGATTTTATAAAATACTCGCTTGCAATTACACCTCTTTTTTCTGCATCCTGCTCTTCTACGCCTAAATTATAATTGTAGCATATTCCAAGCATATACAATGCTTCACTATTATTTTCGGCACTTGCTGCTTTCCATAATTCAACCGCTTCGGTATATTTTTTTTCTGCATACATTTGTTTTGCTTTTTCACAAATTTCTATAATATTTTCCATAATGTCACCTCTAAATTAAAAATTTTTATTTATAGATTGCATTTACAATTATTTCTGCAAGCTTTTTTTCATCTTCATCACAATTATTATCCAACCACCGCATAGAAATATTAAACAACATTCCTGCATATAAGTAAGGGGTGTAAACATTTAAATTAGGATATGAACTATCAAATAAATCAACAAAATTTTTATTGAGATATTTTAAATACATACATTCAAGTCTTGCTTTCCTTATCAATTTTAAAGGTTCCTTATGTTCTTTAAAAGTTACCATAATATTATATACTATTTGTATATAATCTTCTTTACAACGTGGATAATAATGTTGATTATTTTGATACTCCCTTAATGTTCTTTCAAAGTAATAAATTATTATATCTTCTTTCTTTTTCAAATATCTATAAAAAGTGGCTCTTCCAACACCTGCTTTTTTTGCTATATCTGTTACGCTAATTTCACCATAATCATAATCACTCATTAGCTTAAATAATGCAGTTATTATGTAATGCCTAGTATAATCTTCTTGTGCATATTCCATGATACAATCCTCTACTTTTTGTTTCATTTGACAAAACACTTTTATCATTTATGTTTAGTGTCATCTTTAAGCTATTGATTTTTTGTACTTTTTATTATATGATACACTTGTTTAAAGGATTTGTCAATATTAAATTTGAAATACAAACTTTAAATAAATAATATTTTGGAGGCAAAAAAATGCAAGAAAAAGATTTTGTGTCATACGAATATATGACAAAACAAGTGAAAGCAAATGCTCAAACAAAAGCAATAGATATGTATGAAGCATTTGGATTTGAAGCAACTTCAACAACTAACGCTATTAATGGAAACATTAACATTTCATTTAGGCGTAATCGTAAACAAAAGCATAAGCAAGAACTTAACAAATTGTTAAGACAAGCAGAAGAAATGCAAAACAACATTGACAAATTAAACTCTGCAAAAACATCAACTGCAAATATTTTTGCATATACTTTTGGCATAATTGCTGCTCTAATTTTAGGTGGTGGAATGAGTATGGTAATGACTATAAAGGATAACATTCCTGTTATGGTAGGTGGAATTATTTTGGGCATTATTGGTATTGCTTTATGCTGTGTAAATTATTTTATTTATAAAAAAATAGTAGACAAAAACAAAAAAAAATTTTACCTGTTATTGATGAAAATGAGGAAAAACTTGCCAATATACTAGAAAAAGGCAATGACCTATTACAAGCAGAACAAATCTAATCAATTATTAATGGTTAAATGCTTGATTAAAAAATCAAGCATTTAACTATTTGAAAATCGATACTAATTATGAATATTAAATACCAAATTAAAAATTTAAGAACAAAACTAAAAGAAAATTTTCAATTTAAGACTTATTTATTTTCTATTTTTATAACAATTATATTTGCTATATACAATATTTATCTAGGGATTATATATAATAAAGGCTGGAACATAAGCATTGCTATTTATTATGGCTTTTTAATTATCATCCGTACATATATACTGTATAATGAAAATAAATTATCAAAATTAAATATTTCAGAGTACAAAATCGATATGCAAAAAAAATTATATTTGAAGCAATGTATAATGCTATTTACTATTGATTTATTATTAATTGCACCAATATCAATTATGGTATTAGGACAAAAAGAAGTTAATTATTCAACAATACCTGCTATAGCAACTGCAGCTTACACTACTTGTAAAATGATTTTAGCAACTAAAAATGCTTTACAAGCTAAAAAAATAATAATTTAAGTATTATTATGCTAAGAAATATTAATTTAAAAGATTCTTTAGTAGCTATACTCTCTTTGCAATATATATTGATTATGACTTTTGAATCCAAAACAGATAACAATATGCTAATAGTAAGTTGCATATCTACATTTTGTATTTGGATATTATTAATAATTATTTCTATTAAAACAATTTGCAAAGCAATACAAATAAATAAAACCAAATAATCTTAATAGTCATTTGGTTTTATTTATTCTTTATTATTTATTCTTTTTATATGTACTACCACAAACTTTACAAGTAATCTCCAAGTCATAAGCGGATAATTTTTTATCCAATATTGTAATTAACGGCTCGGAATCTTTTGGGCAACATAACCTGTTTTTTATTGTTACCATTTCTTCTTCAGTTTGAGAGCCATCTGCACTATCTAAAAAGTCAATCTCCATACTGCCACAAGCACCACATTTACACTCATATTTAAAATTTACTTTATCATAAGTTTGATAGCACAAATTGCCTATATTTTCGCCGCATGCGTCACAGTATATCCAACCACCATAATTGTTTGCTAAGCGTGTATTTGTTAAATTTTTGTTTTTGATTTCTTTTGCCATTTGTATTTACTCCTAAATTTTTTATCCTTTTAAATTTTACAATAATTACTTTAAACTTTGACTAAACAGCCAATCCCATACTTCCCTGTCATCATAAGAAAGTTTTGTAATATCATGCAACGGCTCATCAAACCAACTTGTTTTTATATCTTTCGCTCCTAAGCTTTCCAATTCATTTATCAGTTTAATAGAGTTGTCAAACGGAACAGTTTTATCATTGCGACTATGGAAAAACCACATTGGTTTATCCGCTATTTTGTCTAAGTTTTGCACTTGAATTCCGCTCTTTTCAAAATAAAACAATCCACAAACAGGCATAATGGCAGCGTACTTTTCGGCGTGGTTGGTTGCCTGCCAAACTGTTCCATGCCCGCCCATTGACATACCTGTCAGATACACTCTTTTTTTATCTATAGGATATTTATCCAATAACAAATCAAGACATTCATTGTACATTTTATCCATTCCACCTTTATCCACAAGTACACCTGTATCCGACCAATCCCAATTTTTTACAGCCTGTGGCATAAACACAAAAGCATCTTCGGGAGCATATTTCTCCACGCTGTCAATCAATGAACGGTACATGTGTCTAGAATTATCGCTCCCCCAATCTCCCATACCATGCAAAAAAACTATTAACGGATATTGTTTATCGCTATGTATTTCAGGCGACTTTAATCTAAAACAAAAGGCGTTATCACCACTTTTATAAATGTACCCTTTATAATCCTGTGCCTCGGCTATCATTCTTTCGTCTCTAATTTTCGTAAATGACCTTGTATCTTCACTCAAGCCTTGCGGAGCATCTTTAAACGGAGTACATCCAATCAAAAATAATGTCAAAATTATTACCGACAAAATAACCATTGCAAGCAAATAATTCTTTTTTGTACTTCTCATTTCTTACCCCCTATGGTAATAAACCTTTCAAAAATCGATACTTCTTTCAATTTTCGATAATAATATCAAAATACTTTAATAACGAAACAACTTCTGCTCTTGAAAATTTAGCACCTTTTATTATATTATCAAAAGCATTTATGCCATACCCTTTTGCTTCCCTAAAATCTGCTTTTCTTAAATCGCATTCAGCAAAATGCGTATTCTTTAAATCACACATATTAAAATTGCTTTCACCTAAATTACAGCGTACAAAGTTACTATCAACTATACTTGATTTTTCAAAATCAAATTTTTTGAAATTCATTTTTTCAAACTCATTGTATTTCAAATAGCAATTTTTTAGTTTTCTAATAGGAAATGAAATACTTCCACTATCCAAATTTGTCCAATTTAGCCCTACTATTGTACATTCTATAAATTCAGCAAACAATATGCTTACATTTTTTGTTTTTAGTCCCACAAACGAACAATCAATAAAATTACATTCCGAAAAGGTGCAATTAACCAAAATACATTCATTGAATTTGCAATTTTCAAACACACAATCTAAAAATTCTATGTCAAAAATATTTTCTTTGTCTATTGTTATATCTTTAAAGTTTTTATCACTAACTATCTGCATTAATCCTCTCTGCTTAATAAAAACATTTTGGTGTACTTATATAAAAATTATAACATTAAAAAATTTAAAAATCAATACTATCAATATAATTATAGAATAAACAATATATTAAACAAGTAATTTTATCTATTAATAAAAAATTGCTTTAAAAATCACTCTACTTCCCCAACGATAAGTTTAAATAATTTAATTTTAAAAATAAGTAAAAATCTATTGACAAACCATTATTAATTTGATATACTACAATAGCATTAAGGAGAGTTGGCCGAGCGGTTTAAGGCGCTAGTCTTGAAAACTAGTGATGGGTAACACCACCTGGGGTTCGAATCCCTAACTCTCCGCCACCTAAAACCTAAATCGAACATCTCGTTTGGTTTAGGTTATTTTTATGCTAAGGAGAAATGTCTATGTACAAATACAAATTAACTAAATGTCCATTTTGTGGAAGCAAATTAATTCATAGTGATGAAATAGGAGAAAATAAAGAACTTAAGGATAAAATTAATACTCGTAGTGAAGAACACATTGTACCTAAATCATTAGGTAATGATGATTTAGTTTTACAAAAAGGTATTATTTGTGATAATTGCAATCACTATTTTTCAACAAATGTTGAAAAATTATTCCTTGAAATTGAAACTATTAAATTATTGCGTTCTTATCACTTAGTGCCAAGCAGGAAAAATAAAGTTCCACCATTAGATGTTTTATTTTGTGGCGATAATGCTATATTAAAATATGATAAAAATCTTAATACTATGATTATGGAAATTGACCCTTATACTTGTTATAAGCTCATTAGTGGAGTTAAACCAAACTGGTTTTTTTCGAAGTGTATTGATATTAATCAATTAAAGAATAATTATATTGTTAGTCGATTTTTAGTTAAAATATTTACAGAAATCAATCTTTATTATATGCTTGTTGCCACAGAAGAATCAAGCGATTATGATGAAAATTTTTATTTTGAATTTGATAATAAAATGAAAGAATTGTTTGACTATGCTCGGTATGGTAAAGTAAATAAATTATATGATTATAAAGTAGAACAAATTAAAGATATTATACCTCTTTCAAATGATGATTTTATTTGCAGTATTGAATTGTTAGTTAACAATGATGAAATTACTGGAATGATTTTTAAATTATATGAATTACAATTTGCATTATATATTTAATCTAAACAACTTTATGCCGCAAAAGGCTATTGACTGGAATTGCGGTGTGTTAGGCTGTTACTGCCAAAGGCAAACCAAAACCCGACTGACTATCAGTCGGGTTGTTGCGTTCGCCCTTATTTGCCTATTAACGCACCGCAAGAAAGGTTTTAGTCAATAGCACTATGGAATTGTTGTCCTAAAATTTCATTAACAATCTAAAATCTAGCATTCTTGGCTCTTTTTTAGTGCAGGTTTGTAATTGCCCCGCACAAGTCGGGAAATTCCCTTAATTATCTCTTTTTATACCGCTTTACACTACAATAGCTCTTATCACTCCGCATAAACCGCAAGAATGAAATTTTAACATTTTAATTTGCAGTTGATAAGGTGTTCAACCCTAAATTTACACGGAGTATTTTATTAAAAACTTATAGAAAGTTGTAAAACTTGTACTAATATTGCAAAATAATTACAACAAAAAAGCGACAACTGTATAAAAAATTGGGGAATCGTGGCAAGTTTATGCACGACCCCAATTTTCAGTTGTCGCCTTTGTTAGCAATATTTTTTATGGGAAATAGTTTTATTAAAAATGTCTAATTTTATTCTTTTAGTTTAGTTTGTGGTGGGTGCTTTAAGCGGTGCGATAGCACCGCTCTCGTTTTATCAAGCACCCGCCACAGTGCCAAATAGTCTTTTATGCTATGTTTTTGTTTGTTTTTTCAGTTTTAAAAAGGTTGATTATTTTATTTTAAAATTAAATTATTAACACTTTGTTGGAATATGGTTATTGTAAAATTTGCATTATATAATTAAAAAGCCAAGAAACCTTAACGGAATCTTGGCTTTTGTATTAGTTATTGTATATTACACGATTTTAAAAGTATTCAGCACTTAGTCATCACTCTTCGTGGTGTTTTGTCTCAGATATTATGGTTGTTTCTTCAACAGCAACTGCGGGTTGCTCAATTGGCTCTGTTAGGGTAAGTTCATTTTTTACTAGTTCTTCCTTTGCGATAGTTTTCATTACTTTTTTTTCATTATAAAACAATAGTATAACTGCACCAAATACGCAGAAAACAACTGCTACAATACCAACTATTGTCATACCAAGTGTTGAAGCTGTTATATCATTACTATTGGCATTTTGTGTAGAGCCTATTATTGCGAGTGAGGTAAAGAGCAACATAGCAAACGACTGACCGAATTTCATTGCGAATGTGCGAGCTGCAAAAAACATACCCTCACGTTTTTCACCAGAAGTTATGCCATCTGCTTCGGCAACATCTGCTACAATTGATTGTGGTATTATACCAAGCAATGCCATAGGAAAAGCAGCAATTATGCAAATTAAAACACCAAAGACTACGCCTGGAATAACACCTATTCCTAAAAGTCCAGAGTTTTCTGCTGTGCCAAGTACACCTATAAGCGTTGCTATCATATAGGCGAGTGCTAAGCCCAAGAAACCTGCAATCGTCAGCTTTTTCTTGCCAAATTTTTTAACAAGTTTAGATACTATTGGATAGAAAATCGCTGAAAGCACAGTTAGTCCGCCAAGAAAAATCATTGTGAATGATTCACTTATGTTCATTGACACTTTTACATAAAATGGCAAGCCGGTTTGGAATAGTGTTAAGCCTACCCAGTACATAATATCTGAAAGTGTAAAGATGCGGAAATCGCTGTTTTTGAAAGTAGCAGCAAGAGACTTAAACATATTAACATTAGATGGTTGAGCATTAACGAAGTCTTTTTCATTTAGTAAGAATGTAGGAATAAGCATACAAATAGCTGCTATTACTGCCAAAATTATAAAGCAAATACGATAACTCCAAGCGAAACCAACACTTTCCCTCAAAAAACCAGCTAATACAAAAGGGGTATAAGCAAGCATTGTGCCAACAAAGTAGGTTAACGAGATTGCTGTAGAGATAAACATTCTGTTCTCTTGTGTCTGACCAAATTCAGAAATAAGTGCATTGTATGGAGTGCAGTACATTGTCATAAACAAGTAGAAAAGTATAATAAATATTGCTATCCAAGCAATATTCCATCCACTTTGAGCAGGTACTGGTGCACAGAATAGTAAAACAGTACTTACTGCCAAAGGTATGGCAGCATATTGCATAAATGGTATGCGTCTGCCACGTTTGTTTTTACTTCTGTCCGAAATCGAGGCTATAAGTGGGTCAGTTACTGCGTCAAATATACGGCTCAATGATGTTATTAAACCCAAAACTGTTAAAAAACCGCCTATTATAAGCCCTGGTGTTATATATTGAATAGCACCATTTTGTGCCAAATCGTTAGAAGTTGGTAGGTAAAATGTTACTAACCACGCACTGATAATACCACTTAGCATTGACCAGCCAAGTTGACCAACTGAAAATATCCACATTTGTTTTTTGCTTAACTGTTTCATACTTTTTCAATCGAACTATCCAATAAGTTCGCTATTCCCCCCTTGACTTTTTTTAAGTTTATGTCAGACAAACAAGTTATACTTTTAAAGTATTTAATATTATTTCAATTAAAGTTTCAATTTCCTTTTCTTTTTGATGAGAAGCGTCTTGAATTACAATATTAGGTGCAGAGAGTTTTTTGCAAAGTTCTAACATAGCATGTGCGGTTGAATAATAGAATATTTCCCAATTAGATAATTTTTTAACACTGCCATCCTCAATTCCTCGAAAATACGCATCACCAAATGCCGATTTAAAGAGTTCTAAGCCGATGGCATAGTCGTCAGCATCGGTTCTGCCCAAGCTTAACATAAACGCATCAAAACCATTAATGAATTGGAATAATTCCCTTCGTTCAGTGAAAATTTTTAAATAGCAACCATAAAAAAGTGAGAGTGCAGTAAATCCATCTACATTTTGCGGAAAAATAAAATATTGCTCAAAAATGCTTTTTTCAAGTTTTGCCGCTGCTGCACAAAGTAGTTTTTCCTTGGAAGCGAAATAACGATAAATCGTAGCCTCGCCCACAATTGCGTGTTGGGCAACATCACGAATAGTAACATCACAAATTGGTTTTTCCAAAAATAAAGCAATCGCTTTGTCTAAAATAAAATTAATTTTTATATCTTTCATACTCACAATTTCATCATTGATAGCCTAACTATCATTTTGATACTTTGTCTATCATAAAAATAGTATCATAAAAGATTGGAATTGTCAAGTGGTAAAAATTAAATGAAATATTAGAGTTAAATATTGGCATTGCAATGTTGGAATTATCCATCATTTATAACATATTATTTGAATTTTGCATCATATTTTTATTCTAAGCATTTTTTTACTTTGCTTACTCAAAAATTACTTTTTATCAACTTTACTGTACTTATATTAGCATATCGCAAAAAAAAACTAAGGATTAATTAATTATCAATTTAAAGGTGACTCTCTATATTGCTAAAGTTATATTTTTGCATTTTCATACACTTTCAAAACGTGTTTATTTGTGATATAATTTTAATATAAATAGTAATGGTAAAAAATTGTTTTACGGAATATTTTTCAGTATTTTTATAATTGTAGGTTCTGGAATGTTGATTTTCTGATTTGTGAAACTTGCACAATTCAAAGCAGCAAAAAAATTAACACAACTGTAATTTCGGTCGAATGCAATTATGATAAAAGAGAAATGGATGTATTGTTTGAATTTCAATCAAACGGCGAATACATTACGGCAAACGCACATTATAACAATTTGGAGTATAATGATGGGCGGCTGATTTATTATGAAGGTTTGCAAACAAAAAAACATATTAATAGTAAAAATCAAATAGTTGTCTACGGCAAGACCGAAATTATAGTTATTTTTGGTGGAAGTTTATTCTTTTTGTTCGGCATTTTTTGCGGTTTGTTTACATTTGCCTTTGGTGGTTACTGCTAAAAGCAATGTATGGTATATTTATTAAGATATTGATTAAACTCGGAAAATTCAGTGAAAAAATTAACCATAGTGAAAATTTGTGATTTTGAATCTGAAGGAAGTTTTCAGATGGGTAATTTATCTATAAACCATATCGTGTTCAAAAAGTTTAGTGTTGTGACAACGATAGATGGAAAACATTCTGTAGGCTATGTATTGGGAAGTGTGCCACCTCCAAAAGGATGTGTCTTGAAAGTCTTAATTCGACCACATATAATGAGAAGATTTATTATAGATAACAAATGAAATTCATTTTAGCTTGTTATCGCTCCGCCATTAGCGAATAAAACGCACCATAATGAAAATTATTGGTTCGTTTTATTTTACAAAGTTAATATTTTAGTATAAAATTGAAATGTGATTGCAAACTAGTCATTATGAGGAGTAATATCAAAGATGATGCAGTTATACTGCTCTTTTTATTAATGTTTTAGCATAACGAAAGTCAAAATGATTTAGACAGTTTAAATTTAATTATGAAAACGCGACAGCACTACTCTCCTTTTATTAAACACTCAATAGTGCAAAATTACGATTTCACATATCTAACACGCTTGAAAAAGGTATTTGTTTTTGGTATAATGGATGTACAACAAGCAATAATTTAATGGAGAGAATAAAAAATGAATTTTATCCTTATGCCACTCAAAAATGAAGATATTTATACATTCAAAAAAGATATGCAAGAAGCGTTTCAACATGGAGCAATGCAAAAATTTAATGATTTAAATGTTGAAATACTACCTGAAAATGATATTGACAAATCTTTATCTACAAAAGGCTCAGCGGCTTATACAGCGTTAGTAGACGGAAAAATCGTGGGCGGAGCCATCGTTGTTATTGACGAACTTACGCAACATAATCATTTGGATTTTTTATATGTCAAATTAGGAATACAAAGCAAAGGTATCGGTAAAATGATATGGGACGAAATCGAAAGGTTGTATCCACAAACAAAAATATGGGAAACATATACACCATATTTTGAAAAAAGGAATGTGCATTTTTATATCAACTGCCTTGGATTTCACGCTGTGGAATTTTTTAATCCGTATCATAAGGATACAAGTATTCCCGATGAAATGATAGGTGGAGATTATTTTTTCCGATTTGAAAAAGTAATGAAAAGTTAAATTTTGATTACGCAGATTTTTTGTTTTGGTTTACTTTTTCCCTTCCATAAAGGAACCGTAAAAGAACACGTCAAAGACGTGTTTTTTGTTTGCCGTATATAGATTGCTTTATTCTCTTTTTATGTATTGATTTATTTCAAATTTTATTCAGTCTCATTACCGTTTTTATCAAGTTTTCCGTCAATGCAAACTACTATAAAATCTCCTACCTGCCATTCCCACAAATTTACTTTGGAATAGGCTTTCCATTCTGCTTTTGTGTCATTAAAATTAATTGTTTCAAGATTTATGCACCCTGTAAAAATGACCATGCCTAATCTTGCAAACTATTTGGTAAAGTTACACTTGTAAGTTTTTTGCAATCTCTAAAAACTCCAACCCCTAAATTTTTCACATTGTTTGGAATTGCTATATTTTCAAGATTAATACATCCTGAAAATGCGTTATTATCTATCGTCATTACATTTTTACCGATTGTTACTATCGTAAGCACGCTATTGCAAAATACTAAGTTGCCTATACTAATAATTGGCTCATCATCGTATGTATCGGGATTGTTATTTTTTCAGAATCTTTCCTTATTTTATATATAATATAGCCGTCATCTCGTAAATCTTACGTAACTTATGATTAGTTAAAAATATAAAAATTGCTTTTAATATTGCATAATTTATGTTTTTATTATATAATTAATTTGTAATCGTAGCATAAAGGAGTGATATTATGAGTACAATATTACAATTTGCCGACAGGCAAGAATTTAGAGATTGGCTATACAAAAATTGTCTTTCAGATGACGGCGTTTGGCTTTTATTTGGGAAATCAAATGGTCCAAAAACTTTAAAAGCGGAAGAAGCCCTTGAGGAAGCATTGTGTTTTGGTTGGATTGACGGACAAATGCAAAGTATTGACGAAAAAATTTATAAAAAATATTTTTCAAAACGCCGACCAAATAGCAAATGGTCGGAAAAGAATAAGGCCTTGACCGCTAAACTAGAGGAACATAAGCTTATGACCGATTACGGCAGACAAAAAATAAATGAGGCTAAACAAAACGGTCAATGGGATGCACCTAAAGCAGCTGTAATAACCGATGAACAAATCGAAAATTTATCCTTACTTTTAGCTAATTACGAGCCTGCATACACAAACTTTAAAGGAATGTCTCAATCTGTCAAGCGGACATATACAAAAGCTTATCTCGATGCAAAAACAAATGTTGGTCGCGAAAAACGCTTTGCTTGGATTGTTGATAGATTAACTAAAAATCTTAAACCAATGTAAAATATGTAATATTCGTTTTGGTTACCACTGCTCTATCAAATTAATTCTTCAGCAAAAATTTTAATTATCAAAACAATCCCTTACTTTACAATCATAGACAACTAAGCTGTTAAGAGATATAAAATAAATTAATTAGACTATATATATCATTTTTTTGAAATTGCACAAACAAATTTTATAACATAAGTTTTTTACCAATGGCAAAAAAATATATATAGTCACATAATAATTATTAATTAGCAAATTTAAATTATAAATAACAAAAAGGCAAAAATTTTGCCTTTTTCATTGTATACTAGTATTATTTTATTAATTTTTAATATAGCATTGATTTGCTTGCTTATCCTTCAACGTTTCTTTTGCTGCGTCTGGTATAAATATCTCTTTGCTATCTAGCACAAACTCATAGTCATACTCATCTGTAGCAGTGTTATTTAATCTTACATACAACTCTTCTTCTGTTACCTTTATACTTACATAGTCGTATATCTCCGTTACTGCTGTATACCATCCCTCTTTTTCTTCAAACAAACTTAACAATATTTCTTCGCTTATCGGCTCTATCAATTCCTTTATTTCCCTCGGGCAGCAATCTCTTGCAAACAGCTTTCTTATATCAAACTCCTCTTCATTCATTTCCTCATAATCTTTAAAGCTTATGCTCTCTGCCGTCCATTCGTATTCTTCTATTCCCTCACTTGTTCCCGTATAGATGTTGTACCTATCTTCCAACACCTCATATATTATTTGTGTTTCGTATTCGTTTTCTATATCCCTATATATAAACAATACTCTATTTCCGTTGTAATAATATTCATTACCGCTACCGTCATAACAACTCTTTTTATCCGTCTTATACCACTTGCCCATAAAATCAGACGGATTGGCTACTTTCTCCCCGCATCCGCCCAACAGCATAATCATGGCAATGGCAACCATGACGATTGCTATTACCATAACAAACCTTCTTTTCATGAATTTCTCCAATGTTTTATCTTTAGTATTTTGAAAGCTATTTTACTTATATTTAAACGAAAAACACTCCATTCTAACATAATATAATATAACCATCAATTATTGCCAATATAGCATAATTACTTTATCTTTGCAACTACTTACAGCTGTTTAATACAATATTATCAGTTTTTTTATAAATTTTGTTAAATTTATGGTATAATATGCAACATATATCAATCCAAAGGAGAAAAATAATGAATATTATCGATGAATATATTTCATTTATCAAAGTTACAAAAAACCTTTCTAACAATACATTAGCGGCTTATTATCTTGATTTAAAGCAGTTTATGTTGTTTGAGCCTAACATTTTAGCCCCTGACATTTGTTCTTATCTTGGATACCTAACAGATAAACTTAAATTAAAAGATACTTCAATAAGGCGTAAAATTATAACATTGAACAACTTTTATGATTATTTGATTACTCAAAAGCAAATAACGACTTCCCCTTTTGACAATCTGAAAATAAAGTTTAAAAAGGAAAGCAAACTCCCAAAAACGCTATCGGTAACCGAAGTAAAAAAACTTTTAAATTGTTTTGAGGCAGACATTTCGCATTTATCTTTATTTAAAAAATTGCAATTTATACGTGATGCCGCACTTATTGATTTGTTGGTTTCCACAGGAATACGCATCGCAGAAGCCTCGGCAATCAAATTCGATGATATAATAACTCAAGAACGCACAATTTTAATTCACGGAAAAGGCAGAAAACAACGCCTTATTTACATTTCCTCCCCTATTACTTGGCAAAGAATTTCCATTTTATTAAAACTCCAAAAATCCCAAAAACAAACAATTTATCTATTTACTAATCGCTACAATGCGCAACTTTCCTCACAATCTATTGAAAAAATTTATGAAAAATATGCAAAATTGGCAAATATAAATGCAAAATCTACCCCGCATTACTTAAGACACACTTTTGCAACAAATCTGCTTTCAAATGGTGCGGATTTACGTTCCGTACAGGAATTACTAGGACACGCAAGCGTATCCACCACCCAAATTTATACCGAAGTAAGTTCACAACGAAAAAAACAAGTTTTACGCAAATACAATTATCGCAACAAACTATAATTTTAGTGAATAAATATATTCGCTTATAAACACAAAAACCATAAGCTACAATGGTAACCTATGGTTATGTTGTTTTATTGCCTTATTTCATTTTATATTTATATAATTATATTCTGCTAAAAATTAAAAGTCTATATTATATTAATATGCGATTTTGTATAGTTCCAAAATATCGGCTTGAGTAATTTCGCGAGGATTTCCGCCTGTGCAAACATCTGTAAACGCATCTTTGGAAAGTTGCTCCAATGCCTCTTTAGGAATATTAATATCTCTCAAAGTTTGTGGAATATTTAGGTCTAAAGATAATTTTTTAACAGCATCGACAGCAGCTTTTGCACCATCTTTTACCGACATACCTGTGATATCCACACCCATTGCTTTTGCAATTTCACAGTATTTTTCTTGCGCTGCAGGCATATTATACTCCATAACTATTGGAAGTAGTAATGCGTTTGCAACACCGTGAGGAATATCAAACCTTGCTCCAAGCGGATGTGCCATAGAGTGTACACAACCCAAACCTACATTAGAAAAAGCCATACCTGCAACATATTGTGCAAGTGCCATATTTTCGCGAGCAACCATATCTTTACCGTTTGCAGTTGCTTGTCTTAGGTTTTTTGCAATAAGCTCTATCGCTTTGATTTCGAACATATCCGAAAGCTCCCAAGCTCCTTTTGTAATGTATCCCTCAATCGCATGAGTTAAAGCATCCATACCTGTAGCGGCAGTCAAACCTTTTGGCATGGTTGCCATAAGTTCCGCATCAATGATAGAAAGCACAGGAATATCGTTAGGGTCCACACAAACCATTTTTCTGCCTGTGTCTTCGTCGGTTATTACATAGTTTATCGTAACTTCCGCAGCAGTACCTGCCGTTGTAGGCAATGCAATTATAGGAACACATTTCTTTTTAGTATTTGCTGTACCTTCAAGTGAAATAATATCCTCAAATTCAGGATTATTCGCAACAATCGCAACACCCTTTGATGTGTCGATTGACGAGCCTCCGCCGATTGCAATAATAAAATCTGCTTTAGATGATTTGAAAGCTGCAAGTCCTGCTTTAACGTTTTTTACCGTTGGATTTGCTTTAAAATCGGAAAAAATGTCATAAGGAATTGTAAGTTGAGAAGTTACCATATCTACAATACCAAACTTGATTAAGTCTTTATCTGCAACGATAAAAGCTTTTTTAAAGCCGCGAGATGCTATTTCATTTTTTAATTCTGCCCTGGCTCCTGCACCGAAATAAGATGTTTCATTCAAAATAAATCTATTTGCCATATTTATCCCCTTTTATTGTCATTTGACATTTATTAGTATTTTTATTATATCATACTTATTTTACTATTTCAAGCCCCATTTTTATTATTTCCAATAAATTTAAGACAAAACGAAATATGTTAATTTAAATGCGTAAATAAAAGAAAAAAGAGAGCGAACTCTCTTTTTTATCATACCACCAACGGAATAACTATACCGATAAGTACTACAAGCAATACTATTATATAAAGAACTTTCCATACAACAGGTTTATTCTTTACAAATCTCCAAGCATTTACGGCAGCGATGCAAATAACAACTGCTGTTGCAACACCTTGCAAAGCACCTACAATTTTCAAACTGATACCGCAAAGACTTAAAATCATTGCTACAAGATATAAAATTGCAACTACACAAAGGGTATAAAAGCTTACTTTATTAAGGCTCCAAACACTTCCGCCGCTTGACGATTTCTTTTTGTTTTGATTATTATCGGAACTTGATTTATTTGCCATATTTTTTTACCTCCATAAATCTTAATAATCGTATTATATTATGTATTTACCAAATTGTCAATGATTTTATAAAATTTAATAATTTGTAAAATGTAAAATAAATTTAAAATGTAAATTATAAATTGTGTTTTTTAAATTGTTTTTTTATCTTTTTAGCGACCCATGTCATAAATCCAAAATTGCCTTTTCCCAAAAGTTCGAACCAATAGACTTCAGAAAATAACGAGTACATTCGTGTCTTTAAGTCTACCATTTTGCTAACATTTACACGTTTTTTATATTCCTTATAAAGCTTTAAATGCGGATATAAAATCATTGTAAAAATCTCATATTCACTCTCCGCCCACATCAAATTGAAAGGGTCAACACAGCCGACAAACTTTAATGTTTTTTTGTCTACCAATAAATTAGGCACCCAATAATCACCGTGTGTCAAAGTAGGTTTACCACAATCGGATAAAATAATATCTAAGTTGTCGTAAGCTTTTTTCAAAACCTCCACAACCGATTTAGGAAATTTTCCGCTTTCGGCGAGCGGTGTGATATACTCTAGCCTTGCTTTTGCAAAAGGACGATACCAATCAATCCAAATTTCAAACTGCTCGCCACCGACAACACCGTATTTATCGTTGGTTATTTGTTGCAAATTTAAAAAATTGTCAATCACATCATTTGTAAAAAGCTTTCTTTTCTTTGATTTGAATAGCCAATTTATTTTATCCGCACCCACACCATCTAAATAAGACATTCCCATAATATTTAGGCTTATTTCGTTGTCAATTAAATGATAAAAATAAATTTTAGGCAGTTTAATATCTACTTTGTCATTTATAAAGTTAATAGTATTTACTTCTTTAAGTAGCATTTCGGGATAACTAGTTATTTTTAAGGCAATTTTATAAGGCTGCTTATCAATTACACAACCATAAACTTCGCCATTCGCTCCACTCCCCAAAAGGTTAAGTTCAAGCAAATTGCAATTCAAATATTTACTAATTGCCTTTTTTACTTCTTTTTCTTCTATCATAACAACCTTTTATTTAAAGTCTTCCGCACTTTTAATATATGGCAAATAATTTACATTTTGATAAACTTTAACATAATCGATATAAAAAGTTCCGCCCGTAAATTTCCCCAACTTTTGGCCATAAGGTCCATATTGTGCTTTTTGACGAATTTCATTTGTAAGCATTATATACGCGGGAACCTCACAAATTCCGCCGAAATCGGTTGCCCATACTGCAATCCCGTCCACATAAAAAACATATTCTTCGGGAGTCCATTTTAGCTCAAAAGTATGGTAGCCGTCATATAAATTTTTGTCTACACTATGTGTCGCCTGTCCGGCTTTATGTTTTGCACCATATCCGTCATAATGTATACAATGTCCTACATAATCCTTTTTGTTCCAAAAACTCGATTCGTAAATATCAATTTCCGCACCATCTTTACCGCCGTTGCCGATTTGACCTTGGCTAGTTGTTTGTAACCAAAAAGCTGACCACATCCCGTCGCTTGCAGGGAACTTTACCTTTGCCTCAAAATATCCAAACGCCTGTGCAAAAGTAGGGATTCGCTTTCCGTTTTCATATCGACACGTGATTATACCCGAAGTAAAGTAAATTGACTTATCCGAGCAATTTTCACAAACATGGTTGTCTGATTTTACAGCAGACACTTGTACTTGGCTATCTACGAGCGTGACCATTTTGTCACACCAATATTCTTCGTTACGCAATACATTTTCCACAGGATACCACTCATTGTTGAGGCTACTGCCGTCAAAATCCTCAATCATGGTAGAATACCAACCACTTCTATTTGCAGCATTTTGACTATCTCCAGCCCCCTCCAAATCGGGATTGGAAATATCGTATTTCTTTTTCCAACTATCCCCTTTGAAAGTTGTATATTCACAGCCCGACAAACATAACGTCATAACAAATAAAATTAAAAATGCTACAAAAATCGTCAATGCTTTTAAACAACTTGTCATCCGCAAGCCCAAGTTCCTTTTTTGCCAAATTAAGCTTGTCACTTGAAACATCAATCACAGCAACAATTTCAAAATAATTTTTGTTTGCCACATTCTTACAAAGCAAAGCATAATTTCTTCCTCTGCCGACATATCCCAATATTGCTATTTTTGTTATAATTCCCTCCAAAAATCAATACTATTTTGATTTTACAATAAAATTTTATTTTTTAAAATTAAATTGTTACTTTTATTTTTTCCAATCTTTTGTTTACCTTTTGAATATCGGAAATTGCTTTTTCTTATATAACATCAAATGTTGCCATTCCAATCATTACACTTAAAAATGAGCTTATTCCAAAACCTAAAGATAAGTTTAAAAATTCCTTGTAACTTAAATAATAACCTCTAGGTGGCTTTTTCCAATAGGTTTTTAGTTTAAAAAGTCCGTCAGATACATTTTCAAGCAAAAATTTGCTCATAATATTTCCCCTATGAATATATTACATATATAATACTATCATATATAAAAAATAAAGTCAATAGCCAATTTTAGTCCAAATCGAGACTTTTTGTCACAAAAAAAACTACTCTGCGTTTTTTTGCAAAGTAGCTTTTTAATTTTAATCATTATAAACAATCTGCTCTAAATTAACATTGCCATTATTGTTCAAAGTAATAAGCAGTCCGCCTTTTTTGGAATTTTCCGCATATCCCTCAAACCAACCCGACTGCAAGCCATAGCCCAAGTAAATGCCGTCAAGCTTGATAATTTTATTGTTGTCATGGTCATGTCCAAAGAAAACTCCTTTACAACTTCCCGTTTGCTTTAAAGCGGTAAACCAACCTGTGTTTTTCTTAACGTGGTAGCTATCTTCGTTATTCTCCCCCATAATGTAAAATTGAGGGTTATCCATATTATCCTTATATCCGTTCACAGGTATATGTTGAAAATTAATTGACGGAATAGTCCCCTTGCCGCCTGCATCGCTATATAACTTTTGCACTCCGCTCATCGCCCATTTATACTATTCGATTTGGTCAGTGCCTATCTAGTCATATACAGTACTATATTTTTTTACCGCACTGTGAGAGTCCACTGCCACAATCGCCTGCACAGGTTTTCCATCTTTTTCCGCAACTACAATATAATTGCCTGCACCGCCCTTCAAATTGGTAAATCCAACCTCGAAAAGACTGTTTTTATACCTTGCAAAAATATCTGCATAATCATATTTTGTAAGCTCGCCTTCAGAATCGTGATTTCCGAAAGTCGCTATCCAAGGAATACCGAAACTATCAATCAAATCAAAAACAATTTTGGTAGCCAAATCCCTTTGTTTTTGCTCGTTTGTGGATACCCAATCCCCCGTAACTGCAATTAAATCGGGTTTTGCGGTTTGCACAGTGCTTTTATCAATTCAAGCGTCCACTCTTTTTTATTATTATGGTCATCAAAATGTATGTCTGTTAGTTACAATATTTTAAGTTCGTCTTTATCAATTTTTATTGTTTTATAGCAACTATCGTCAAACATTGTGTTTTTAGTCCAATTATTTTTGTATTTATCAGGAACTTTTACACCGCAGGATGTCATAACAAACATAAGCGTAATAAGCATACATAGCACGGAAAAAACTGTGATTTTTATACTTTTACTCATAAAATCTCCCAAAATCAAATTTTATTATTTAATTTTAGCATAAATTTTATTATCTATAAGTGGCAACCTGTGCTTAAAATACTATTGAGGACTTGTTCTTTTTACTCGCTCTTCCTGTGTAAGTCCCGCAAGATATATTACCTTACTCAAATTAAGTCCTAATTTGTACGCAACTTTTGAGCCTAAATCAGACGATGTTATAAAAAATAACGCACATTGCCTATATTGAATACGCTCTATTGCTTGCCCCAAGCTTTCGCAAATATTGTTTATTGTATTTGCTTTTTCCTCGTTAGTCATTTTTTCATAAAATCTGCGAGGTTGTTCAAAATCTATAGGAGTAACAGGCATAGGATAATTTTTCACATATCCGCAAGTATAAAGCGGAGGAGGTGTACCAACGGGATTAGGTTTTACTCCGCCAAAGGAATTAGGGAAATAGTTAGGAAACGGCTCTTTTGGGATTTGCACCGCCATTTTTCCGTCACGTTGATAGTTTTGCACCATATTTTTTGGCTTATTAGATGGTAATTGCTCAAAATTGACACCCAAACGATACCTTTGACTATCCGCATAGAATACCATTCTTGCATTTAGCATTTTATCGGGTGATGCACCTATTCCGTTTACCAAATTACCGGGGCAAAACGCCGCTTGCTCGATTTCCGCAAAAAAGTCGGTAGGGATTCTATTTAAAACAAATCTGCCTACTTTAATTAAAGGATAGTCTTCCTCGTAAATTTCCTTGGTAACCTCAAAAATATCGTAGCGATATTCTTGTGCTTGCTCGGGCGTTAAAATTTGAACATACATATCCCAAGCAGGATAATCCCCTGCCTTAATGTGGTCGTATAAGTCCTGTACCGCATAGTCCGGATTTTCGCCAGCAAGACGCACTGCTTCCTTATTTGTTAAATTTTTAACGCCTTGCAAAGATTTAAAGTGATATTTAACCCAAACATAACTGCCATCCTTTTTATACCACATAAAAGTATGATTTCCAAAACCATCCATGTGTCTAAAACCATCCGGAGTGCCATTATCTGACATTAAACGCATTACTTGGTGCATTGACTCGGGAGTTAGGGATAAAAAGTCCCAATACGCATTCATATCAGGCAAGTTGGTTACCGGATTTCTTTTTTGAGAATGAATAAAATCCGGGAACTTTATCGCATCCCGCACGAAAAATACAGGCGTGTCATTACAAACTATATCGTAATTACCCTCCCTAGTATAAAACTTCAAGGCAAATCCGCGTGGGTCACGTTTTGTATCCGCAGAGCCTCTCTCTCCCCCAACTGTCGAAAATCTTGCAAGCATTTCAGTTTGTTTACCTACACCGCAAAAAATATCCGCATCCGTATACTCCGACATATCTCGTGTAAGCGTAAACACACCAAATGCACCGCCGCCTTTTGCATGCACTATTCTCTCGGGGATTCTCTCCCTATTAAAATGTGCCATTTTTTCAAACAAATGGGCATCGCTCATAATTGTGTACTCATTTTCATTAGTGGTTATGCTGTTTTGGTCATCATACACTCTGCTACCCGTAGCTCGCGTAAAGCCTTTATTTTCGTTATTCATATTCCCTCCTGTTAAATACTTTAAAAATAGCTATACTCTAATTATATGTAGCTAGGCAACTATTTGACAAAACATTAATTTTTTGGTATTATTATGGAATAATAAATACAATAGTGAAGGATTTTATGTTGAATTTCGAAAAAATATCATTAAAACATAAGCAACCATTTGAAAAATGTGTAAATCAAGATATTAAATTAAATAGCATAAGTGACTTTAATTTCTTTTATTTATGGAACACCACCGACAATGTGGAAATTGCATTTAGCACCGATTTTTGTATAGTTAAAGGTGTTTGGGGTAAAAAAACTTTCTTTTATTTGCCATCTGTCGCAACGGTGGAAGATTTTGAAAAAGTTTATAAATTAATATCCGATTATCAAAACGGAAAGCATTTTTATATCGCAGGCTTAAGTGCGGAAATAGTAAATAATATAGCTTGTATCCCCGATAATTGCACAATTTCCTATGACAGAAACGCAAACGATTATATTTACCTTACACAAGACTTAATAGAGCTTTCGGGCAAAAAATTTCATTCCAAAAAGAACTTTGTAAATTCATTTAAAAACAGCTACAAGTATGAATTTGTGGAATATAACGAGAGCTACTACCAAGAAATACTTAATTTGTACGATAATTGGATGAGTCATAGCGAGCACGCGGTTGACAAAAAGGAAAAAATAGCAATAATGCGTGCATTAGCAGACTATAAGGAGTTAAATCTAAAAATAGGATTACTTTTAGTGAGCGGTAAAATAGTTGCTTTCAGTGTTTCCGCAATATCCGTTCATAACATTGCACAAGTATTTTTTGAAAAAGCAGATACGCAATATAAAGGCGTTTATGCAATGATAAACAACCTGACGGCAAGCACTTTTTTAAACACCACTACTTTTATTAACCGCGAAGAAGATATGGGCATAGAAGGACTACGTAAAGCAAAACTAAGCTACAACCCTACTACCATTTATGAAAAATATATTTTAGAGTATAAAAATGAACAAAAAAGAACTTTACAATTTGGTTTTTGGAGACGGAGATAAATTTACAAACTTTTATTTTGATAAAAGGCGTAATAAAATATTTTCCTATGAAAAAGTATTAAATAATACAACTGTCGGCTTAGTAAACGTTGTAGATTTGAATTTGTGTCAAAATTACAAAAGCTTTAAAACCGCATTGATTACAGGGGTATGCACTGCTCCAAATATGCGTAACAAAGGCATAATGAACAACCTGCTAAATGAAGTTTTAAACGACTTGACGTCTAAAAATTATCAAATGGCTATATTATCGCCTGTAAGCAAGGACTACTACAAAAAATATGGTTTCAAGCCATTAATTTGCGGCAATTTAGTTCCAATTTCTCATGTCCCAAATATCGAAATTACAACTAAAAAAGCTACAAAAATCGATACTAAATTGATTTTAGACCTATACAACGACATTTCAAAAGAATATTCATTATATCAACAGATAACCGATAATATAATTTTAGATTTACTTGACGATTGCGATATGAGCGGAAGTGAAATTTTAATAGTATATAAAAATCAACTTCCTATCGGTTGGTTTTTAAAGGATGGCAATAGTATTGAAATAATTGTACTCCCAAACTGTAATATTCTTAACAATATAAAACAATTAGACGGTTTTACTTATTTTATCAATGATTTAACAGGTGAAAAGGAATTATTTCAAATCAAATATTTAAATGATTGTACGCCTAATTTAAAAGTAAATAACGCCTTGATAATAAGCAAGTATTAACAAAAAGCACCGAAGTTTATCGTAGTTCTCATAGGGAATTTAATAAAACGCAAATAAAAAGATTTAGTCATAGCGTTAAGCTGTGCCTTTTTAGTACTTTTTTCATGGACGAATTAGGCTACGCGTAGCCTAGTAAGATATAGATATGTTTTATATTTCCAGCAAAATTCAATCAGTTGCGCTCTTTCATTTTTCGTGATATAATGATTGTACGATAAACAGTAATTTAGAGGAAAGTTATGATAGTTCTAATTGCGGGAACAACTCATACGGGAAAAACCGTATTGGCACAAAAATTGTTGGAAAAGTATAAATTTCCGTATCTTTCTATTGACCACTTAAAAATGGGTTTGGTAAGAAGCAATAAAACAACAATAAGCGTAACCGATGACAAAAAACTAACGCCGTATTTATGGACGATAATTAAAGAAATAATCAAAACGGCAATAGAAAACGGACAAAATCTTATTGTGGAAGGTTGTTACATACCATTTGATTGGGCAAAAGATTTTAATAAAGAGTATTTGTTGCAAATCAAATACTATTGCTTAATTATGAGCAAAAACTATATAGAAAAGCATTTTGCCGACATTTTAGCAAATGAAAGTATAGTTGAACAAAGGCTTACAAGCGGCGATTTGGAACAGAGAAATCTTATTAAAGAAAACGTAAGCAATTTGCAAATGTGCAAAAAATACGGACTAAACTACATTTTGATAGATACGGAATATAAAGTTGATATTGACTTATAAATTTCAATTTAGCGGAGTTTGCCAAAATTAAATATGCATAGGAGTTATTATAAAATGAGATTTCAAACTTATGGCGACAAAAATAATAGGGCGGTTTTGCTGATTCACACTTTATTTACAAACGCAGATTTTTTTGCGCCCATAACACCGATGCTTGCAAATGACTTTTATGTTATCGTGCCTACGTTGTCGGGGCATTACAAAAACTCAACTTTTATATCTACCGATGACGAGATTAGACAAATAAAAGAGTTTTTATCTGAAAATAACGTTTCGTCCCTTTATGCGGTTGCAGGATTTTCTTTGGGCGGAAACATTGCTTACGACTTTTTTTGTAATAACTCAAATATGACTGAAAAAGCAATCATCGACAGCGCGCCACTTTTTAACTTCCCTGGGTTAGTTAAAAATCACTTTCTGAAAAGTTATTCTAAATGCTTAAAGAAAATTAAGTCTGGCGAGCACGACGTGGAAAAAGAGTTAAATAAGTATTTTAACGGTATGGGAGAACATCAAAAGGATATTGCTCCCCTTGTGTCGCAGGATAGCTTAAACAACCTTATAGGAAGTTGCTACAACACAAAAGTTTATAAATTGCCCCAAGATAAACTAAAAAAAGTTACGTTTATTTATGGTAGCAAGGATATAGCCCGACTTTGTAAGACACGAATAAAAAAATATCATATCCACAAAATGAAAAGCTACGGGCATTGCGGATTTTATCGAGAAAATCCCGTTGCGTGGGCTAAACAATTTATTCTATAAAATAAGATAAATTTCAATTTGTCTTTCTAAATAGTTTGTAGTAAAAAGCTCTCGAACATATCGTTCGAGAGCTTTTGTCCTCGCTTGAAAGTACAACTCTAAAAAATTTAGTATTTAATTCCCTATGGGAAGTGCGGTTTGCGGTGCTGTTTATTTGTTTAAATATATTATTATTTTTCTTTGATATCAATGTTGACATTACTTTCTTTTATGTTATCTTCAACAATATCATTTTTTGTATTTTCTTTTGAAATAAATTTCTCTTTTACCCAAAGCACCAGAGGTATTAATATACCGCCTATTATATTGCCTATCATTACCAAAAATGTCTGCAATACAATTTGTCCGACAAATGGTTTTCCTCCCAATATTGCTAGTGCAAAATAAACTTGATTTGCTACAGAGTGTTCTACCCCTAAAATTACAAATATCAATATAGGAAATACTACGCAAATTATTCCCGCGGTCTTATTGCCTTTGCAAGCTCTGTTACCCAAAACTGCCATAGTAATAAATACTCCGCACAAAATACCCGATAGTACTACTACCCACCAATCCATATCCAACTTAACAGTATAAAGTTCGATTGCTCTTGTAATAACAGTGTTTCCGATAGGTGTTTTAAAAATCAATAGAGCCCCAAACCAACAACCTACGCAATTTCCTAAAAAACTTACAATTAACTTATACCAATCTTTATAGTTGGTTTTTAGCAAATCACAGTTAAGTCCTGTAAAAAGTTTAAATTCAAGCAAAACAATAAAAGTCAATCCAATAGTAAAGGCAAAGCCACCCGCTATTTTAAGCCAAATATTGTTGCTATCAAAACCGGTTATGTAAAGATAGGCTATACCACCGATTGCTATCATCAGTCCCGCTAATATGGACAGCAAAAAAAACACGCTGTCTTCTTTAACTTTTTTAATGATTTTATCTTTCATTTTTACTCCACAAACAATTTAATATCGATTTTTGAATGGTTTTACATATTTTTAAATCTATCCCAAAAAAAATCAAATAATAATTTTTTACATTAATAATTATTTTTCAATCCCATGACGGAATAACCAAACTTTTAGAATCATAGCTAAATTTATGCCAATAATACTGAGACACTTCAAGTTTTACTACTTTAGTACCCGAATAATCTTCCATAAGCACAAACTGACTAAACCTATAACTACCATCTACTTTTTCAAGTTCTGCAATCATTCGAGTATCCTTATTGAACTGTTTATATTTTCCGCCTGTTGCTTTCTCGATTGCTTTTATAACTTCGGGCTGAGCGATACTGTCATCCATTGCAGTTGTATTTATCATAATTGTACAATAGTATTTGCCGTTTTTCTCATAAACTTTCCTATCGGTATTGCTTGACAAATATTTTTCTTCAAGCCAATTATATTGATGCAAATTTGTTTTCAATTTATTTACTCTGTCAATAGGGGATTTTACACCATCTGCCTCAACATCGGCATCAAATTTACCCCATTGCATAGCTGAAAAATCTGCAACTACTTTTTTATCGTCATTCAGTCTTACCGCATTTTTATAGCTATCCCTATTATGGTCGCCATAATATTTTGCATAATCTTCGCCGTTATTCAAGTAATAAAATACGTGCCCGCTTGGTGCAGGAACAAAACTGCCCTTACCTGCAACAATATAGTAATCGTAGTAATCTCCGCCGTTTCTTATAATATTTTGATATGAATTTTGGTACAATTCCATACCGACAGCCATTGCTTCGAATACAAAATCAATTTCCATTTTATAGTCAGAACAGTTTTGATAGTACTTATAAGCCTGCTTCATCACGTTATAGGAATCTTCGCCCTCAATGACTTTCATACCTACAGCGTTCGGGTCATACAGTTCAGTCCCCATAGCATCTGGTTTCTTACAACCGCTAAGTACCGCTACCAAAACGATAATCAAGGACAATACAATAACAATTTTATTTTTCATAAAAACTCCTTTAAATTAACTATTGTCGAAAAAAGACACAGGCTGTTTTTCAACTACTTAGGTTATTTTAAAAGTAATTATTGCCCCTCAAAAAATCACTTTAAATATAAAAATTTTTATAAATTTACATTTCGCGTCTGTCAATCAATGCACGCGATAAAGTTGTTTCGTCTGCGTACTCAATATCCGACCCGATAGGTATACCATGTGCAAGCCTTGTAACCTTTATGCCGAGCGGTTTTACAAGACGGGCTATATACATAGCAGTTGCCTCTCCCTCAACATCCGAGTTGGTTGCCATTATAACTTCCTGTACACCCTCAAGGCGTGAAAGCAATTCTTTTATACGAATATCATTTGCGCCAATCCCCATAAGCGGATTTAATGTGCCGTGCAAAATATGATAAACACCTTTATAGTCTTTTAGTTTTTCGAAAGCTATAACATCCTTAGGCTCTTTTACCACACAGATAATCGATTTGTCGCGGTTTTCGCATATCTCGCAAACTTCTTTATCGGTATAATTACCGCAAACGCTGCAATAATGGACGTTCTCCTTAACATCCATTATCACATCCGCAAAGTTTTGTGCATCTTCCAACGACATATTAATAATAGAATATGCGTATCTAGTAGCAGTCTTCAAACCTACTCCGGGAAGTTTTGTAAATTCCGCAATTAATTTTTGAATCGGTTCTATATATTGCATTATAATCCTAGTCCTGCAAAAGCACCAAGTTTAGACTGACTTTCTTCGTCTGCTTTTTCCGCAGCATCATTAAATGCTGCAACAATCAAATCCTCAAGCATTTCAATATCTTCAGGGTCGCATGCTTCCGGTTTAATACTTACCGCAGTAATTTTTTTATCGCAAGTCATTGTAATTTCTACCATGCCGCCACCGCTTGTACCTGTAACTTCGGTCTCAGCAAGTTGCTCTTTTGCAGCCATCATATCCTCTTGCATTTTTTGTGCTTGTTTCATAAGTTGTTGCATATTACCCATGCCGCCACCAAATCCACCATATTTAGCCATAATAAATCCTCCAAATTTTACTAAATTATTATATTTATTTCATTTTGATAATATCATTGTCAAACAGTCCTTTTACAAAAGCAATATCGTCATCTATATTTACGATTTTATCGCTTTTTATAACCACAATGTCATTTACTCCCTCAAATTCATTTACAATCAAATTTTTTAGTAAATCAAAATATTCCGGCATAAGCAAAATATCCGCCATATTTTTTCTTGAAGGTCTTATATTAACAACACCGTTATCCAAACTAAAATTATCCTTGTTAAGTTCTGTAAGCTCACTATACAAAGCGTATTTTTTCAAATCTCTTGTAGCTTTTATCAAAAATCCACAGCACGCAGATTTCGAGAACTGTCTTTTTACTTTATTCTCTTCTTTAGCATCGCTGTTCAAACTAAAATTGCCGTTTGCGATTTTATCTTCCAAACTTTTAAGACGTGTAATTACACCTGTCAAATCAATATTAGCTCTTGGGTCGGCGCATTTTGCAATGCTTGACTCAAGTAATGTCCTTGGCATGCTGCTATAACGCATATTTGACTCTACATTTGACATAATATCTACACATTGAAGAACTCTATCACTATTAACACTTCTAAGCTCTTTTAACCTTTCAATCAACTCTGTAGGTAAACTTAAAGTTTTTTCGGGTGTCACTACATTTTGAACTATAAATAAATTACGGAACATTTTAGTAATGTCACGTGCCAATACACTCATGCTTTTTCCGTAATTAGACAAATTGTCAATCAAAGTTAAAGCAGTGGAAATATCTCCGTTTAAAGTACAATCGATAATATCCAAAATTATGTTTGGATTAGATTGTCCCAAAACATCCAGCACTACATTATAATCTATATTTCCCTCTCCGTAGGACACACACATATCTGCTATCGAAAGTGCATCTCTCACAGAACCATCTCCTGCCTCACTAATCGCTAAGCAAGCGTCCTGTGTGCATTTTATCCCCATATCGTCAAATATATACTTTATCCTGCCAGCTATACTATTTGTAGGCACCAATCTAAAATCAAACCTCAAACACCTTGACAAAATAGTTTGCGGAAGTTTATGGACCTCTGTAGTTGCCAAAATAAATATAACATGACTAGGCGGCTCTTCCAATGTCTTTAATAGGGCGTTAAATGCTCCTATAGAAAGCATGTGCACCTCGTCAATTATATACACCTTAAACCGACCTACGGCAGGCGGATATTTGACCGATTCCCTCAGTTCCCTAATTTCATCAACTCCGTTGTTAGATGCAGCATCGATTTCAATTATATCAAGGTTATTGGCACCTGAAAGCGACAGGCAAACATCGCATTTACCGCATGCTTGCCCGTTATCATTATTGGTACAATTAACCGCACGCGCAAATATTTTTGCAATGGAAGTTTTACCTGTTCCTCTAGTTCCCGTAAACAAGTAAGCATGACCAATAGTATCGGTTTTAATTTGATTACGCAATATCCTGACAATATGTTCCTGACCGACTATTCCGTCAAAATCATAAGGTCTATATTTCCTGTATATCGATATATATGCCATATAACACCTCATTTAATATTGTATCATAAAAGCCAATCTTTTGCAATGTTTTTTACTCATTTTATTATTTTATAAGTTTATTGAATTATTGCCTTTTCATAATAACTTTTACCATACATATTAAAGTTTTACTAACGCACCCACATTGTCTAAAACATAATGCCTAATATTGTATCTATATTAAAAACTAAAATTTATTTGTACAAGCTACATTAATAAAATTAAGGTTTTAATTTGCATAAAAAATAATGATTTTAAAAACTAAAATCATTATTTTTAATTATAACATTATAAATTGATAATCAATTAAATTTTATAAATTTTGCTATAATCGGCTTTATTCAAACAAGCAATATGCTATTTATAAATCATTAAAATATCCCGTTTAAATTATCAAACCACTAAGCCATATTATTTGTATTGTACAGCTTCACCGTCAGTCAATAAAATCATCTTAATAGCTTTCATATCGTATGAGTGAGCTTCTACAAACAATTTTCTATCAAGAATACCTCTGCCATGAACTTCCAAGAACAAGTTATCAACTTTTGGAAGAACACCTTTTTCTTGCAATGCCTCGATAGTTACTGTTTCGCCATCTTCAAACCAATGAGTTAAATCATCGGTATACATTCTGTATTTAACTACAGGATAAAACTTGTTAATTGTGTATTTATCGCTCTTAACGATTGTTAACATATCATAAGCCAATTCGTTTGTAATCAAATTGCACTCTTCTACAGAAATTACAGGTTTCATCAAATCTGCAATATACTGTTTTTTAACACTTACAGGTACAGGCGCAAACTCCGCTCCGAAATCAATCGGCTCATAACCTTCAACCTTTTGGTATCCGATAGAGGTCATAATTTCATTAATAAGCTCAATACCATATTTCAAACCACGTTTAGATTTTACGTTATGTAAAGTAGGTGTTTGGTCATAAATTTCACTATTTGAAACGTCTTCAGTGTAATACTTAGTGTCAATAGAGTCATTTGCCAAAGCTAAATACAATTTTACGACATCGTTTTTAACAGTTATTTTTGCTACCGTAAATCTTGCAATACTAAAAGTATCAAACTTTTTAGACATACGTGATTTAACTCTTTCGTAAGATAGCAATTCGTTTTTCAATGCTGTATAGTACTGTCTAACACTTTCGTTACCTCTTTCAAATCTCTTTTCAAGCGGTACTGTCTTATATCTTTCTTTAAGTAGCTCTGCATCTTCTTCGGTCGATGGGTCAATCAATACTGCCATAAACGGAGCTGTCTCGGAAACTTCCTCAACATGTTCAGGCTCAACATAAATTTCTTCCTCTACTACCTCTTCGACTACTTCTTCTACAACAGGCTCTTCTTCTGCGCTTTCCTCTATTACTTCTGTGATTGATTCCGCAAGTTCAGGAACTACTGTTTCTTCAACTTCCTCAACCTCTTCGATTTCTTCTACAAGGATTGGCTCTAATACTACAAGTGGAAGTGGCTCAAGCTCTACAACAGTTTCCTCTTCAATAGTCTCCATTTCGACAACCGGCTCAGTTTCCACTATTGACTCAGCTTCGGTAATAAGAGTTTGTTCAACTGCAATAGGCTCCAATATAACAAATGGTAGCGGCTCAAGCTCAACAACAATTTCCTCTGCGACAGGTTCTTCTACTTGTTCTGCAATAACAGGAAGAACTTCGTCGATAGGTTCTGCAATAGGTTCCTCAGTAACAACTTCCTCTGCAACAACAGGTTCGGCAACAGCAGGAATTTCTTCCGCAACTGCCTCTACAATTTCAGGTGCAGTGTCCTCATTTTCGAAGAAATCGTTACGTTTGTATTTTGCACGCTCAGAAATAGCATCAACTTTGTTCTTTGATTTGAAAATAAATATATCATCATATAGATTCGGCGTGAATCTACTCATTTCATCACTAGACGTCAAGTAGCCAAGCATATTGCATTTGGCATCCATTTTCTTTCTTGCTCTAGCATTATTTTCTGCTGTAGTCTTTCGCATAGCAACCCCTTAATTTACATTATTTATAAAGATTATAGCACAATATATTAAAAAAGACAAGTTTTTAAACGTATTTTTATATATTTTTTATTTGGTAAAATTTAACGGCGTTTTTATATAAAATTTTCTCGCGTTGAGCGTCTGACAAATCTAGCTTATCAAATCTTGCCATTTCCTCACTGTGTTCCCACATAGGAAAGTCAACGCCGAACATAAATTTATCTTCGCCAAACTTATCAATCATACTTTTTGCTTGCTCGGGAGTCAACTTGAAAAGCGCTGACGATGTATCAAAAAACACATTATCTAAACCAAGATAGCAATCAACCTCATTCCACCTGGAATACCCTCCGAAATGTGCACCGATACACTTTAATTTAGGGAAATCTTTTGCCACAACGCTTAGTCTTTTAGGTGCGGAAAAATCAAACCTTTCATCCCCCGTATGGAACAAAATCGGCAGTTTTCCCTCGCATCTTTCGTATATGCGATATGCATTTCTATCATCAATGTTAAACCGCTGAAAATCGGGGTGTAATTTTACTCCAATCAAGTTGTTTGCAATTATAAAGTCTATCGCTTTGTCCAATTCCTCATCGGATAAATCCGGATGTAAAGCGCCCAATCCAAACACATTACTTTTGTTGTTTACACTGTTCAAAATAAACTCGTTTATCGAATGTACTTGAGCACTTGTAGTCGCCGAACTGCACACTATATAATGTGTAACACCCGCCTGTTTTCCATGTTCCAACAAATAGTCAAGTTCCCCGCTGCCATCCATCTCTATTCCGTAAAAATTGCCAATGCTTTTTACCGCTTTAGTAGCGATTTTCGTAGGGAAAATATGTGCGTGTGTGTCAATTATTATTCTGTCCATATAAAGTAAAATCTCCTTTTAAAAGATTTTACTCCTTTTATCCTCTTTTGTCAAATGTAATAGAGCAATTTTTGTTTGACATTAATAATGATATATTATATAATAATCAAAATGGTTTACGAAAATTTACAAAAAAAATTAAAAAATTTCTCAAAATATTTTGTTTTAGAGATTTTAAGACTGAAATTTACAGATAATTATATAGGAAAAATAAAATGAGTATTTTACAAATTAGCGGACTTACACATATATTCGACAGTAAAACTTTGTTTAGAGAGGCAGAGCTTTCCATTAACAACGGAGAGCATTGCGGTATTGTCGGACTTAATGGTGCTGGCAAAACAACTTTTATGAATATCATCGCCGGAAAAGTTGTTCAGGACGAGGGTGAAATCAAATGGCTTAACGGAATACGTTGGGGCTATCTTGACCAACATGCAAACATTGACCGCAGCCTTACGGTTATGGAATATTTGAAAACCGCATTTTCACATCTTTTCGAATTGAACGAAAAATTGGAAAGTTTATATTTGCAAATGGGCGAAACTTCGGATATGGAAGAACTTGATAAAATGATTGCAAAATCAGCAAGTATGCAAGAGCGACTTGACAAAAGCGGTTTTTACGACATTGAAAGCAGCATAAAAAAAGTTGCAAACGGATTGGGGGTAGGAAACTTCGGTTACGACACAATTATTTCTAAGCTAAGCGGAGGTCAAAGAGCCAAACTTATGCTTTCCAAATTACTACTTTCCGATTTGGATGTTATGTTACTTGACGAACCAACTAACTTTTTGGATATCGAGCATATAGATTGGCTAACAAAGTTTTTAACGACATTCAAGGGTTCTTTCCTACTTGTTAGCCACGATACGGAATTTTTGAACAATACCTGCAACTTGATTATCAATATTGAGAATCAAACTATCAAAAGGTATAGCGGCAATTACAAACAATTTATGGCACAATATGAGCAAAATGCCAAACAATACGCAGAAGCTTTTGAAAGACAACAACGCGAAATCAAAAAAATGCAGGATTATATCGACCGAAATAAGGCTCGTGCCGCAACTGCGGGAATGGCTAACAGCCGTAAAAAAATGCTTGATAGAATCGAAGTTATGAGCAAACCCGTAACTAGCGTACCCGCTCATTTCGACTTCCCTTACACTTTAGTTTGCACTAAAGATTTGCTCGTGGTAAAAGACTTGGAGGTAGGATATGAGGGAAAGGCTATTCTTCCGCCAATCAATCTGCATTTATCTTCTGAAAGCAAAGTTTGGATACGCGGTACTAATGGACTTGGCAAATCCACACTTATCAAAACTTTAATGAATCAATTAAGGAAAATAGGCGGTAAATTTGCATTTAATGTAAATACTAAAATTAATTATATCGAACAAGATTTGGATTTTAGGAATAACACCATAACCCCTATTCAATATATGAATGAGCAACATCCTAGACTTAGCCAAAAGGATATACGAAATGAGCTTGCAAAGGTAGGAATAAAAAATGATTTGGCAACAAAATCCATTTGCAATATGAGTGGTGGCGAACAAGTTAAAGTAAAGCTATGCTCGCTTATGCAAAAACCTAGCAATATTTTGATAATGGACGAGCCGACTAACCATTTGGATGTAACTGCAAAGGAAGCTTTAAAAGAAGCTTTGGTAAAATACGAGGGTGCTATTTTACTTGTAAGCCACGAGCCGACATTTGCCGGCGAAATATGCAATGAAATATTCGATATAGAGTTTTAATAAAAAAATTTTAATTATAATTTGAATTTGTTTTGCAATTATTTGATTATTAATATTATTATTTAGTATCTATTTTTTCAATTTAATTAGCACAAGACCACTGATAGCTCAGTGGTCTTTAACAAAAAAAAGGATTTGAGTTTTCAAATCCTTTTTTTGTTATTCCACAATTACACTGCCGTCCTTGTTTAATTTTCCGTCAACACAAATTATAACGATACTCTCTACATCTCCGGTCCAATCTTTATCCTTTTGCACTGCACGCCATTCATCCATAGTTCCGTTAAAATTTATGCTTTCTAACACAGTACATCCTAAGATTATATCGTATTCTATGTTTGTAATAGAACTCTCTAGTGTTATACTTTTTAATGTCAAACAGTCGGAAAAAGCTGCAAAATCTATAGTTTTTATACTACTAGGCACTACTATGCTTGTTATACTCTCACATAAATAAAATGCATTATTAGCTATTTTAGTAACACTATATCCATCGATTTTACTTGGAATAATTATTTCCGTATCAGTAACATCATCCCCTATTCCTGTTACACTGTAACTTTGAGTTTCAATATTAAACTCATATTCAAGACCTTTTGTATATGCTTTTTTCTCTGTGCTAAATTCACAATTTTTGCAATCATGCCATACAAATCGTTCATCGCTATCGGATATTAAAATATGTCTTTCACTATTCTTTTTATATTCACATTCACTACACTCTTGCCAATGTTTGTTATCATCATTGTTTGTTATAAATGTATGTCCAATTTCAGCTGTCTTATAAGAACAGTCTTTACATTCGCCCCAATGACTTACGCTATCCTTATGAATAACTATAGTGTGCGGAAGATGATTTTTTATGTAATGACAATTCTTGCAGTCCAACCAATGATTGTTTTCATCATTTTTTTGATGATAAATATGTCTGCTTAACTCTGTTTGATAATCGCACAAACTACAAACTTGCCAACAATTAACACTGTCATTTTGTATTTCTAACTTATGGCTTTCAATATTTTTCTTCTCGCTACAACTTTCGCATTCAATCCAATGACTTTGACCATCACTTGTAAAATCATTTTCCCAAGCATGAACGTGAATTTCCTGAGTACCATCGTCTTTTGAATTACCACCCGAAGAATTTTCTCCATCTTTATCGGGATTGCACGCACACAAAACAACTGCCAAACTGCATATTAATATCGCGATACAAACAATAAAAAACTTGCTTTTTCTCATTCTCCCCTCTTTTATTTATCAAACTATAAAATCAAATAATATATTAATGTATAATATTTATACTTATGTTAAACTCTTTTACAATTACATAATATCATAATCACTAAATAAATTCAATATCTTATCACTATTTACCATTATTTTCAAAGGTATAATTACCCATTATAGAAATATTTTATATCTTTTTTAAAAATAATCCCGATTTTTTAATAGAATTTATGTTAAAAGATAAAAAATCATTTACCACTATACATTTTATTATAATAGTCCTTATACTCTCCGCTTATAATATCTTTCCACCATTTTTCGTTATTAAGATACCAATCGATAGTCTTTTTTATACCATCTTCAAATTTAGTTTCAGGCAACCAACCTAATTCATTATAAATTTTAGTAGGGTCGATAGCATAACGCATATCATGTCCCTTTCTATCAGCAACAAATTTAACAAGGTCTTCGCTTTTTCCTAAAACTTTTAATATCGTTTTTACAATATCTATATTTGCTTTTTCGTTATGACCTCCTACATTATACACCTCGCCGATTTTCCCGTTATGTATAATCAAATCTATAGCTCTACAATGGTCCTCTACATAAAGCCAATCACGCACATTTAATCCATTTCCGTAAACAGGCAACGATTGATTTGCTAATGCCCTTGATATCATTAAAGGTATTAATTTTTCAGGAAAATGATAGGGGCCATAATTGTTGCTGCATCTAGAAATAGTAACAGGCAAGCCAAATGTCCTATAATATGCAAGAACTAATAAATCTGCTCCCGCCTTTGAACTGCTGTAAGGGCTCGAAGTGTGTATAGGGGTATCTTCTGTAAAAAACAAATCTGGTCTATCAAGTGGCAAATCCCCATACACTTCGTCCGTTGATACTTGATGATATCTTATGTTTCCATATTTTCTGCAAGCATCCATAAGTACACCTGTACCAATAACATTTGTTTGCAAAAAGATTTGCGGATTTTCAATACTTCTATCTACATGGCTTTCAGCCGCAAAATTTACCACAATATCAAATTTATGTTCATTAAACAATTTGTCTATATAAACATTATCTGCAATATCGCCTTTGCAAAAAGTAAAATTAGGATTATTCATAACACTTTCAAGTGTAGACAAATTGCCTGCATAAGTAAGCTTATCCAAACAAACTATACTATAATCGGGATATTTTTTCAACATATAATGTACAAAATTTCCTCCGATAAACCCTGCCCCACCGGTCACTAAAACTTTCATATAAACTCCTTATGCTTATCTGATTTTATTTATTGCTTGTAAATATCTTTTCAAAGCATCTTGCCATGTAGGCATTACACCATATCCGCAATCAATCAAACATTTTTTGCTTAATCTGCTATTATGAGGTCTTATTGCAGGAGTTGGATATTCACTTGTAGGTATATCTTTTAAATCAACATTAGCTCCACTTATTGCAAAAATCTCTTTAGCAAAATCATACCAACTGCAATACCCCTCATTACTACAGTGATAAACTCCATATTTATCGGTGTTAAGCAGATAAAATATAAAGTCTGCCAAATCAGGAGTAAATGTTGGAGATCCTATTTGGTCATTGACAACTTTTATCTGTGTGTTATTTTCAGCAAGCGTTAGCATCGTTTTTACAAAGTTGTTTCCATTTATACCAAACACCCAGCTTGTCCTTACAACGAAAAGTTTATCCAAATACTTACGACATGCCTCTTCTCCTTGATATTTAGTGTTTCCGTAAACAGATAACGGCGCAATTTTACTATCTATTTCAAATGGCTTGTCACCCTTTCCGTCATAGACATAGTCAGTTGAAATATAAACCATTTTCGCATCAATTTTAGCACATGCTTTTGCTATATTTTCACTGCCTAAAACATTTACCTTTGTACACTTTTCCACTTCACTTTCAGCTTTGTCAACTGCTGTCCATGCAGAACAATGTACAACTACATCTGGATTGTATTTAACAATATAATCAAATGTTACTTTTTCATCGGTAATATCAAAATCGTCAATATCAACACCCACGCATTCATAATTTTCAGCTTGTAATCTTTTTATGACATCATAACCAAGTTGACCTTTGACACCAGTAACTAAAACTTTTATTGTAAAATCTTCGTCACTATCGCATAAATTAGGACTAGTAGTATCTTTTACCGATAGAATCGGATCTGTTATTCCCCATTCAACATTTATAGACGGGTCATTATACTGTATTCCCCTGTCATTTTCCTTGCTGTACAAATTATCCACCTTATATTGTACCATTACATCTTCGGTCAAAGTGACAAAACCATGAGCAAATCCACGAGGTATCATTAATTGTTTTTTATTGTCTTCCGATAATTCAACCGCAACATATTGCAAATATGTATCACTGCCTCTTCTAATATCAACCGCAACATCCAAAATGCTTCCTTTTGTACACCTTACAAGCTTTGCTTGTGCCATAGGATTTTTTTGAAAATGCAATCCTCTTAAAATTCCTTTTTGTTTACTAAAAGATTGATTATCTTGCACAAAGTCATAAATCAATCCTGCTTTATCAAACTCGCCCTTGCTATATGTTTCCATAAACCAACCGCGATTATCTCCAAACGCCACAGGCTCAACAATATAGCAACCTCTTAATTTTGTTTTTATAAAATTCATTTTCACTCCTCAAATTTAAAAATATTTCTAATTTGTGCAATAAAATTATTTTCCAAATTATCGATTTTTTCTCTAAATGCAGCAAAATCATCAACAATGCTATCATAATTGTCTAGCATATATTTCATTTGCTCCTCAACTTTTTTTACACTAAGCTTAGGTAATAATTTGTATTTTTCTGGGATAGCAATATCAAAATCGTTAACGGACGCATTGTTTTTTGTTACAAGTATTACCATACCATTGTAAACAGTCTCTTTTGGTATACGTTCTGGACCGGGGAATGCACCGAAATCCACATACAGTTTAGAACTCCTATATTTTTCTATTAATTGTTTGGAACTTAATCCTTTCAACGGCACAAAATCAAAACCATTCCTTTTTAAAATAATCTCCATCCTTTTAGACATCTTCGCAGGATTATATAATACAACATCTTGTCTTTCCGTACTTAACAAATTTTCTGCAATACCAATATCTAAAAATTCTTTACTTATAGGTTCAACTAAATATTCAACATGTTTAGCTTGGTGTTTTTGCAAATAATCGTAAGCAAATTTTGACCCCACAAAATTATAAATACATGCCTGTGTAAAATCAGGACAATTTTTTTTATAGTTTTTTCTATCTTTCCAATATTTAAAAGAATCAAAATTCAAATGTTTTAATGCCGAAAATATACTCCTTATATATTTTTTCCAAAAATCTACTTTTATTCCGTCATAAAAACATACCGATAACCACCAAATACACTTTTGAATACGAGAATAATTGTTCAATTTTTGTGTCCAAATTTCAGGCATAATTAAAACATTATTTTCATCATCAATTACTTGTTCTTCCGATATATACTCTACATTATATTTTTTATATTTTTCACAAATGGGCGAAATATCGTCATTCATACCAACATAAACCAATTTTATTTTACTACTTAAATCATTAAAAGTATTTTTCAAATAATAATTCAACTGATGCAAAGCTTCCGGTCCACCTGTAGCAACATTTGCAGGAGCAAAAATATAAATATTGGATGTACTGTTTAATTTTATCATTGTTTTTCCTTTAATTTTTAATTAATTCATTAGCGACTTTTAGCAAATGTGTATTATAAGAAGATTTTTTATATCTTTTAGCAATTTTTATTAATTTATTTTTATCAATCCATCCATTATTAAAAGCTATTTCTTCAGGGACACAAATTTTAATGCCTTGACGTTTTTCCAATAATTCGACAAAATTACCAGCATCTAAAAGGCTTTCAGTTGTACCTGTATCTAGCCAAGCAAAGCCTCTTCCCATTAACTTCACATTCAAAGATTTATCTTTTAAATATAGGTTATTTAAATCGGTAATTTCCAACTCACCACGTCTACTAGGCTTAATTTGTTTTGCCATATCTGCGACTCTGTTATCATAAATATATAATCCTGTAACCGCATAATTTGATTTAGGCTTTTTAGGTTTTTCTTCTATAGAAATCACTTTACTGCTTTCATCAAATTCAACTACACCGAATCTTTCCGGGTCATCTACATAATATCCAAAAACAGTTGCCCCAACATTGTTTTGTATTGCTTCTTTTAATAATTTACTTAAGCCATTGCCGTAATAAATATTATCCCCTAAAATCATTGTACAACAATCATTTCCGATAAACCTTTCGCCAATTAAAAATGCTTGAGCTAATCCATCTGGCGACGGCTGTTCTGCATATTCTAACTTTATACCATAATCGCTACCATTACCTAACAGAGCTTTAAAACTCGGCAAATCTCTTGGAGTAGAAATAATCAATATTTCATTAATACCCGCAAGCATTAAAGTAGACAACGGATAAAAAATCATCGGTTTATCATATACAGGCAACAACTGCTTTGAAATTGTCTTTGTAAGCGGATAAAGTCTTGTTCCACTTCCTCCAGCCAATATAATTCCTTTCATACATTCTCCTATTAATATTATCAATTTATAATAACTAAATAATAACTAAATATATTTTCAAATCAGTATTTCTTTTTAGAAAAAATTCTTTTAATACGACGACATACTCTACATATAAGTGTCCAAAAATATTTAAAATCGTCCGTCCAAAACAACAAAATAGCTAGAAGAATTGATGGTATCGTCATAGTAATAGCAAATTTTAATATTACTAAACCAATACTATTTCTCATAAGTGACATTAATTCACCCAAGCCATAACCGACAACTAATGTAAATATTGTAAAAAATCCAAGTTTTATAAAATATTTAATCGGTTTTTTATTAAATTGTGTCTTGTAAATCAAACATGGTTCCATCCACATCTGCAAAACTAAACGGCTGATTATTGTTCCTATAAACAAACCACTTACGCCTATAAATTTTACTAATATAATTGATGCTATAACATTTATCACTTGTTCAATTATAGGTCTCCACTTTTGTTTTGTAAATAAACCTGTAGTATCAATAATCGCATAATTAATATGTCTTATTTGGCTACAAAAAGTTGAAACTGAAATAGCTGCGACAACCCATTTGTCAAACAAAAATTTTTCTCCAAGCCAAACAGTAATAAAAGGATTTATCAACACATAAAAACAAATCATTGCACAAGAAGCAAGCCACAAATTTATAAAATGTAAATGTTCATAAATCTTTTGATAATATTTGACATCTGAAGTTTGTTTCAAATTGCCGAGGCTAGCAGTCCCAGCACCTAAAATTTGTCCCAATAACAAACATACAGCCGTTACTATCATACTATAATTTGAATAAATACCCACTATAGTTATCCCTATAAACGATGATAATAGCAAATTATCAATACTAATAGAGAGAGCATCGCCGATTTTATAGCTCAACATCCCTGTCGTATCTTTTAAAATAGCCTTTTGGGTCTCTTTATCTAATTTTTGTTTTAAATCAAAAACAAAAGAATATTGACGTTTAACTAGCAAGCTATACACAAAATTTAAAGTTAATTGCAAAGAAATTTCAACTATCAAAATCAAAGTAAAATTTTTACTTAAAACTAAAACAATCATTTTAACTGCATTTAACAAAAGTATTTTTATAACATTAAAAATATTATTTTTATATGATTTTTGGTCAGCAATAGTTAAATTTAATCGATAATTAAAGAAATAAGATGTTACATTATTCAATAAAAACAAGAAATAAACAAAATACAAATTAACATCAGCAGGAATTTCATTTAAATCTTTAATAAAAAACTTAATTAACGGCATTAAACATAAACCTATTACCAATACTAATAATGCAATAATTCTATAAATTTTTTTATAGAAATCCATCAACATTGCAACTCTGACAGGGTCATCTTGAGAAATAGGTTTATATAATCTATAAGTAATACATGTTCCTATACCCAATTCTGCAAATGATAACAAATTTAGAATGTTTGCAAACAAACCATTTATACCCAAATATTGTTCAGTTAAAATTTTTATAAATACAGTACGAAAAACAAATGACATTAATAACGATATAATGTTATTTATTAAACCAGTTATAGCATTTACACTAGAATTTCGAATCCTATTATGATTATTAAAACTACTATATTTATTCATTTATTCCCCTACGTAAATTTTAAAATTATTTATTTATTTTTATCAACAACTTTTTTTATTATATCTAAAAAGAAATAGCCATTTTTTGTATCGGGCTCTAGTATCATTCCTTCACACCACTCGTTCCAGGCATTAAAAAAACAATATTCAATATTCCGTTCCTTAGCAATTTGATTCAAACCGCTTATATATTTATAAAACAATTTAGCTGATGGTTTTTTAATTATGTATCCACGCTCGTTGTGACGATAGGTATTATCCCACATTGAATATGCACCTAAATAAAAATCCATTCCGCAATCAAAATCTTTCATTTTTTTTAAAGCATTATTCATAATTACTTTAGGCGAATATTTTTCAACTGCAAATCTAGGTGGTAAATATTTTCTAAAAATCCTTCTAAACTTGTTTATAGCCCTAGTACATATGCTAGCTTTAAATGATACTGTCGGTTCTCTCATCATTACTGCAGAACACTGTTCTTTAGTAGGATTTGAATTCTTATTTAAATGCCAAGATGCTACCCAATGTATTCCATCAAAACCAATTTCCTTGCATTTTTTATCAAAAAAGTGATACATTTCAATTGCTATTTCAAAATTACCAATAAAAATCCCCAAAAAAGGTTTATTGTCAATTTTAATATATCTCTCGTCTACAAAAAAATCTTTTAAATAATCAAAATGTTCACTCCATTGTTTTTCTGTACCATAAGTTTGCTCAATTAACATTTCCTTGCTTCCTTGCCAAGACCTAAACCAAGAATGATTTGCCCAACAAAAACAATATTTTTGATTAATATCCTTTTCTTTAAGCAATAATTCAACCGGTTTTTCCAACAGCTTTTTTCCTTCAAACCAATAATGGTAATAGCAAAAACCATAAATACCATATTTTTGAGCAAGTTCAGTTTGCATAATTAATGTGTTTTTATCTAACATATTATATTGACCGAGTAAAGGTTGCAAATCACCTCCAACTTTATTCGGTTTATTTATGTTGGTCCATTCGGTAAAGCCATCTCCCCACCACTCATTGTTTTCAGGTATTTCATGAAATTGTGGTAAATGATACGCTATTATCTTCATTATTTCCTCCAAACTTTACTATGTCAATAAAATATTTAAAACATTCAAATTCTTTTTAATAATTTATTAATTAAAATATTAATTCTTACCAAAAATCGTGCAATGCCATACATTTTGAAATAAACTAACTTCCCTAATAATTTATGTTTTTTATTTGTTTCATCTTCCACATAAATCTGCAAACCTTTTTTTGTTTTCATTTGGAAAATTTGCCGATCGTTTTTCAATCGTTTTTTTAAATTTAAATCATTTTTTTTATTAAAAATATAGCAATTCCATACTCCAATAAATTCTTGATAAAGCATAAATTCTGCCAATCTATCCTGCCCCATATCTTTTAATTGTTTATAAAAAATTTCTCCTAATAAAATATGGCTTCTCACATATTTTTCATCTGCATACTTATGTTCAACACCACTTAAAACTCTATAAAAATACAACTTTTCATCAATTACACTAATGTTTTTAGCATGCTTTAATAGTGAAATTATAAAAACCAAATCTTCAGCAAAACAAATCTCGGAATTAAATCTACACTCTTTTACCAAATTACTTTTAGTCATTTGTCTACAGCTACTACCCATAACCCTGTTTTCGCCTAAAACAAAAAAATTTTTCAAATAACTTTCATCTGTCACCGTTAACTGTAATTGAGGCTCATTGACAGGAATTATTTTACCATTTTTGAAATAGTTATATCCGCAAAAAACCATATCAGAATTTTCCGTTTCAGCTTTAATCATTAGCTTTTCATACATAGACAAATCAATATAATCATCACTATCTACAAATGTAATAAAATCGCCTTTTGCAATTTCTATTCCTAAATTTCTAGTTTTTGAAACCCCTTCATTAAGCTTATCAACAACAATTATTCTACTGTCATAATCTGCATATTCATTACATATTTGAATAGAATTATCTGTTGAGCCATCATTAATTAGAATTATTTCCAAATTTATATAAGTTTGATTTATTAAACTTTCCACGCACTCTTTTAAATACTTTTCGGCATTATAAACCGGAACAATAACGCTTATTAATTTATTCATTGTTACTCCTAATTATTTTTATCTTAAGATTATTTAAAAAATAGAACATACATTTTAACACTTATGAAAAAATGGATATGTAATTAAATTCTCTTAAATCCGTATACCACCAAAACAAAATCAATCCTAAAAGAAAAACACTAAATACAAATGCTATGCTTTGTTTATTTGTAGTAATAAAAATATTCGAATTTAACTTGGTTTCTTTACTATATACTAAATCTTTTCGTTCAAAATCAAATAATCTATCATAACCATAACCAATTAAAAAATTGAAAAACAACATAAATCTTGCTGTCATATTTGTTATTGCCGATGTTGCATATCCAAATAAACATAATAGCAAAATATTTATTGCTTTATTGTCAAATACATTTTTTCTATCTAAAAATAAAACTAAAATTAATACCAAGAAAGTCATTAACAAAGTCATATTGATTGAAAATTCTTTATTTGTAAAATATTTTGCATGCCTAGGGTCAATTCTGCTAAATATATTGATACAAAAGTTTATTATTTGGCTATTAAAAATAAACATACTCAAAATTAATAATATAATAGCACAACGATAAATATTAATATATTTTTCATTATTGTAAATAGGATAAATAACTATAGTAACCAACGCAGTAATATGCAAAGTCATAGCTATAAGAATACTTAACAAATATAGAAAAAACTTTTTATTTTTAACAAATTTAAACGCCCACAATGTAATTGCAAAAGCCATAAATTGCCTATACGCTAATATCCAAGAAAAACTAAATGCAATAAACACAATGACATTCAATAATCCATTTTTACAATCCCTGTTGAACGAATAAAAGCAAATTGCTAATGCAACTACAAGGTATAACCTTACAAACAATTCATAGTTCATACCTAAAATTGCAGAAAGCTTACAAATTAATCTATATAAAGGCTCTACGGATAGAGGTATTGTAAAAACTTTATCCCATGATGCAGCTGCTATTGTATCGTATATTTTTTCATAATTATAATAATCAGCACCTATTGACTTTTGCAAAATCAAATACAATGAAATTATTAAAAATGATAAAGACAAGAAAACAAGTTGTCTATCTTTTTTTATAAACATAAAAGATAAACTATAAATTGCAAATATACCAACTATTAACAAAATACTTTGCCACATATTTTTTAATATTACTCCTGAATTACAGCCATTTACACGCTAATTCCCAGCCTCGATAATTATTATTCAATAAATATTTTTGAACCTTTTTGTTTTGATATGTTAATTTATTCACACTATCAACAGAATAATTTTTTAATATTTCAGACGCCACCATAAATGCGGCATATTTTATTTCCATATCATACTGACCTATTCTATCTAATAACACTGTACCTAAATGTTTCAAAACTAATTTATACAATTCTTCCGGAGTAGACATTTTATTATCGCGATTAAATTTAGCCAAACTTTCAACTACCCACAGATGACCTATTCCTCTAAGTGTTTTTTTTACTGATGCAGTAATACTACTATTCAATATTCGACGCATATAATAAGCTTTATCTATATGTATAGATTTATATTGACTAGTTTCCAAAACAAATGGTTTGATAGTATCTTCAAAAACATTATTATTAGGAAATCTGCATACTGAAAACATTTCTCTTTTATATAATATCCCCCAACAAAAACTGTTGCCATATCTTTTAATCATTTTATTATCATAAAAATCGCAATACCCAACACTAACAAAATCAAACCTATTTTTTTCCAATGTGTTTATACAATCAATTAAACAATAAGGTAATAAATAGTCATCACTATCAAGAAAAAACAAATATTTTCCTTTAGCATTGTCAATGCCAATGTTACGTGCCACGCCGCTGCCATTATTAACTGTATTTATTATAGTAATACGGTCTTTAAATGAATTTAAAACTTCTAAAGTATTATCAGTAGAGCCGTCATTAACACAAACAATTTGTATCTTCAAGTTACCTTTTTGATTTAAAACTGAATTAATACATTCCCCAACATATTTTTCTATATTATAACAAGGAATAATCACACTAATATCATAATCAAAACAATCCTCATATGCTTCACCTGTAGGTATATTAACTTTATTTGGATAAATTTTATCAAGTATATTGCGACTTTGTTCTGCATCATAATCTATTTTAGGTTTTGCAACAAAAACTTTTTGAATAAAAAAAATAAATATTGCAACCAAATAAAATAATGGACAAATCATATTTGCTAAAAATTCGTTTTTTAAAATTGAATACAATTTTCTTTTTATCTTATTTTTCATTTAAACTTTTATTAAATATCTCCTCATAAAGTTTTGCACACTTATCAATATCAAATTTTTTAGATAATTCTTTTGATTTCTCGGACATATTGAATGTATTATTCCTATTCATTTCAACCATTCTTATAATATTATTTGAAAAAGCATCAACATCGCCAACTTCACTTAACAAACCATTACTATTATCTTCGACAAGTTCTACAATCGCACCTGCTTTAGTTGCAACTACAGGTAACCCAGCAGCCATACATTCTGCAATTACCAAACCAAAGCCTTCATAATTGGAACTCATTAACAAGCAGTCCGATTTGAAAACATAATTTTCAACATCATCCACAATACCAACAAGTTTTACAGCTTTTCCCAAATCCAATTCATCAATTATATTTGAGATTTCGCTATGTAATTCCCCATCTCCTAAAATCGTTAAAGTTAAATGAGAATATTTTTGCAATGCTTTTTTAAAAGCTTCTAACATAAGCGGATAATTTTTTTGTTTAGTCAGTCTACCTATAGCAATAAAATTTTCCGTTTTTGAAACACTTTTATCAGAATAAAATCTACGCAAATCTATCCCATTATAAATATTATAAAATTTTTCTTTTTGAATACCATAAATTTTTACAATACTATCTTCAACCATATTACTAATCGCTATAGGTTTCACTTTTCTATGATAAAAAAGCCATTTTGTAAATTTCCTATGTATGCCAAATTGCTCTTTTTCAGCTAAATTATGTACAGTATGAAAGCCAATTTGTTTTTTATTTAATAAGTAATATAGAGATAAATATAAATTAACATATCTATGAGAATGAATAATGTTAGGTTTATATTTTTTTATAATTTTATTAACCTTAAAAAAAGCCCTAAAATCAAGTCCATTTTTTTTATTGACAGTATAAATCTTGATTCCGTTTTTAACCAATAATTCATAATAAGAATTATCTTTTTCTTCATATAAAATTAATAATGCTACTTCATTGTTTTCTTTTAACCGCAAAATCAAATCGCAAACAAGTTTTTCAGCACCACCTCTACCTAAGTCAGGCAACACTTCCAATATTCTCATAATCACTCCTTTATAACAGCGAAAATTTTTTGAAAAGCTTTTCGCATAAAAGCATAGTTCCTTTTTATAAAACTATTTTTGTATTTTATAAACTTTTTCAACATTTTTTTAATTGCGATACTATCATAAACTTGCACTAACGCAGTTAATTGAGCAATGTGTAAATTATGATAAAATGGACTAGCTATAATTTTTTGGGAATCATAACGACTCCAATATTTTAAATCCATTTTTTCTATATTTTTCTCTAAAGTTTTAAATGTTCTATCAAATATCTGTTTATAATTTTCATCTTTAGTTGATAAATAATAATCGTAAATTCCCATCATTGCAAATATCCAACCATTAAAAACATATGGGTGACAGGTAAATTCATATAAAATCAAATCTTCATCTATATATTGACTAGTCCCGCCATCTTCCAATGGAATAAGCATAAAATCTAAAGATTTTTTTGCCAAATCAAGATATTTTATTTCTCCAAATTGAGCATATGCCCTAACCATTAAAGATGCAAATTCACCTTGAGCCATTGCAGAATATGGAGAATCAGGATATTCATGAATAAAATTTAAAATACTTCCATTTTCTTCAATATTATTTTCAGCCCATTGCACACAATTTTTAAATTTTTCAAGATATTTATTTTCATTTTTTAATAAATATAAATCATAAGCTCCCAAACCATATTGGAAAATTTGAATTGGAAAATAACCTTCATAACCGTCTGCCCAAGTATTTGTTGGCAAAAGCAAGTCTTCTTTTTCCATTGTAACTTTTTCAGTTAAATTATTAAAATAACCTTTTATCTCAGAAACAGAAAAGATTTTACCTATGTCTTGATTAACATGCAAAACACTTTTTCCGAATACCATTTTAGTCCATTTTTTTATATAGTATATAAATTTCATAGAACTTCCTTTTCCATACGCATTTCATTTATTAATTGATAAATAACATTTTCCATTTCATATTTTTTTGATTCAATAAAGCAATTATCCGTCATTCTTAAATATATTTTTTCTTCCATGTTAATAAACGCAATTATACATTCTAGCAAGCCTTTTTCGTAACTTTGAAAATCATAAATTAACGCACAATCATTATTAAGTATATCATAACAACTATTCCATTCACTTGCAATAATTGGTGTACCCGCAAAATAACTATCGATAATAGTTCCTGGTATACCTTCTGTCGCAAATAACGTAGGAAATAGTAAGCAATAATATTGACTGATAATTTTTGCGCTATCGCTCGGATTTACAACACCTTTATATTCAACAAACTTAGAATATTTTTCTAACAAATCAAAAAATTCTTTTTTGTAATCTTCGCCTACAGGTCCATAAATATCTAATTTAGCAATAATTCCAATTTCATTTCTGTTATTAAAATTCAAATCATCACACATGTTATTAATTCTTGCAATGGATTCAATCGCCATGGTAATTCCTTTTTCTTTTATTACTCTGCTAAAAGTACAAAAAGACTTTGGCGTACAATTATAAATTGCTTGTTTGTCTACTTGAGCTATGTTAATATCTTTAAAATTGTTAACAATTTGGGCATTTTTAATATTTATTGTAGCAAGCTCGTTTTTCAAAGTATTAGTCTCAACCCAAAGTCCATCTAATTTTTGTAAACTTTTTGATAATCGCGGTTTATTTTTAACTAATTTAGCAAGCCATGCTCCTATAACACTATAGAATATCTTGCAACTATTTTTTTTATTAAAATAATTGACCAATGGAACAAACACTTTAACTCCGTTACTTGCAGGTAGCATAATTAAAATATCGCTATTTTTTATTGATTTCTTAATATTTTTTACAAGCTTTAACGGATGTTTTTTCCATTTATAAGTATCTATTTTTGTTAACTCATAGTCAGTAAATTTTGTAAACCCATTAAAAAGCATTCTTGTTTTAACAGTTTGTCCATCACAAAAATCGCTACCATCTGCAAAATGGCCCAATATAGTTACCTTCATTATAATCTCCAATAACTATAACCTAATTCATCCAATTTTTGTCTTGACAAAATGCCTTTTACATCTATAATAACTTTTTCACACATTGGACAATTTGTAAACATTTTATCAATTTGTTCAAATGTTAAATTTTTAAATTCATTATGATTTACTGCAAAAACGATACAATCTGCATTTTGTATATTATTTATGCTTTCAAGACAAACGCCATATTCACGTTCAGCATCCGTCGCACTAGCAATAGGATCAACTACTATAGGTTCAATACAATAATCCTTTAAAGCATTAATTATATCTACAACTTTGCTGTTACGTGTATCAGGACAGTTTTCTTTAAAAGTAATACCTAAAATCACAACCTTAGATTTGCGTACCACTTTATTAGCTTTAATTAATTGTTTTATGATATTATTTGCAACAAACTCCCCCATACCATCATTAACTTTACGACCAGCTGAAATAATTTGCGAATGATAACCCAATTTTTCGGCTTGATAAATAAAATAATATGGATCGACACCAATACAATGTCCACCAACTAATCCTGGCCTAAAGCCTAAAGCGTTCCATTTTGTATTCATTGCATCAATTACTTCGTTGGTATCAATTCCCATTTTATCAAATGCCATTGCTAATTCGTTAATAAAAGCAATATTTATATCTCTTTGACTGTTTTCCACAACTTTAGCAGCCTCTGCTACTTTTATAGAAGACGCTCTATATACACCTACTTCTACTACAAGCTCATAAACATTTGCAATAATATCTAAACTTTCAGCATCTATACCGCTAACTATTTTTTTAATATTACACAATCTATGAACTTTATCCCCTGGATTAATACGCTCCGGAGAATAGCCTATTTTAAAATCGATTCCGCATTTCAGTCCACTTTCTTTTTCCAAAATCGGAACACAAATATCTTCGGTTACACCTGGATAAACTGTTGATTCAAAAACCACAATACTTCCCTTAGTTAAGTTGCGACCTAAAATTTCACTCGCACCAATTATAGGGCTCAAATCCGGTGTTTTATCTTGGTTTACAGGAGTAGGAACCGCCACAATATGAAATTTTGCTTTCTGCAAATCTTTTTCGTCGAAAGTAAACATAACTCTTGATTTAGAAATCACATCATTACCAACTTCACAAGTAGGGTCTATGCCTTTTTTATATAATTCTATTTTGGCCTTATTTAAGTCAAAGCCAATTACATCCACCTTTTCAGCAAAAGCAACAGCTATAGGCATGCCCACATAACCTAAACCTATCAAACTGATTTTCTCTTCTTTTTTTAATATTTTTTCATACAAATTCATTTTTTTATCCCCAATTTTATTAAAAATTACATAAATGCATTTAATTGCTTATCTTTGATTTTTTTGTTAATTTTTCTTGATAATTTTATTGCCTCTCTAATTGCTAATATCGGATTGCTCATTACCGAAACAATCAAAGATGCCATCATTTTAAAATATTTTTTATTACGTTTATATGCAACTGCCATAACTGCATAATGACGACAACGTATATACTGTTTTTCTGATAAAGATAAAATTTTAAAATATGTTTTTTTATATTTGAATAATTCTTTCTGACCGCTTATTTTTTTAGGTCCGGTAGAAATTGCTTCCAAACTTGTCCTATACGCTACAATATTATTTTGAGACACATATCCTAATTTTGCATCCGAATTAATTATTTTCATCATCAAATAAAATTCTTGCCCCATAGGAACATTATCAAAGCCATTGATATCTAATAAAACCGATTTTTTTACCATAAATGTCGGCGTACCAGTAATTTGTTTTGTCAAATGATATTTCATCAAATAATCTTTATCAAATTGAGATATATCATTATGGTCTCGGTAATCAATCAATTTCTCATTTTCATTGTAAATACTCAAATCCGTAAAACTCATTTCCAAATCATTTTTCAACATAAAGTCAAGTTGATTTTTCACTTTATCTTTTAAATATCTGTCGTCATCATCTAAAAAAGTTATGTATTCGCCTGTAGCGTTTTCTATTCCTACATTTCTTGATAAAGCACCGCCCAAATTTTCTTGATTTTGAATATACTTGATTTTATCACTGTTAAGTTCTTGTATATAATCGTACAATGCCTGTCTATATTCCAAAAGTTCTGGTTTTGCATTATCGTCAACAACTACTATTTCAATATTTTCATAGCTTTGAGCAAGCAATGATTCAATAGCTCTTGAAAATAGTTCCCTATTCCTTTTATATGACGGAACAATTATACTTACTTTTGTATCCATTTTATCTCCTATTTAATAGTTCTTTTGCTGCTAATTGTTTTTCATCGTATGTAGTTTTATCTATTGCACCTATGCGTAATAAATAATCGCCGTAATCTTCGGATGTCTCCATACCTTCGGTTGCTACATCTTCCGACTTGACTACTTTTTTTATTGTTTTGAAAATCAATTTCAAATCATAAAAAAAGCCATAATTATCAACATACTCCAAATCGTAGTCAAAACGTTCTTCCCATAAAAGATTGTTACGTCCACTAGTTTGAGCCAAACCTGTTAGTCCACCTCGTACCGATTGCCTACACATAGCATCATCACTGAAAAACACCATATCACGAACAAGTTGTGGTCTTGGTCCCACTACACTCATATCGCCTTTTATAATATTAATTAACTCCGGCAATTCGTCTAAAGAAGTATTGCGAAGCATCTTACCGAATTTTGTCATTCTTTTGTCGTCAGGCAATAAATCTCCGTTTTCGTCTTTTTCGTTTGTCATTGTACGAAACTTGATTAAAGAAAAGATTTTACCATTTTTGCCCGGTCTTTTTTGTATAAAAAACGGATTACCTTTCATTTTAATTGCAACTACTATCATTAATATAGGAAAAATCAAAGTTGCATTTAAAAACAAAAACAAGTAAAAACTCGAACAGAAATCAAAAGTCCTTTTTACAAACCTTGTCCATAAACTTGCTTTTCTCTTACCATTTTCATTTTTGTAAGGATAAATATTATTTATAATAGCCTGTTCTTCTTGTAAGTTCATGTCAAAAGTATCGCAAGATACACTTTCTTCTATATTTTCATTTTCCAAAACATTTTGTATTAATTCTTTTTCTTCCAAAATATTGTTTCCTTTTTAACATTCCAGCTTAAATTTAAAATTTACTTACAATTTCCAAATAACTGCTTAAAATATATTCAATCATTTCGTCAGTCAACAAGGTGTGCAACGGCAAAGTGATTTCATTTTTATACATGTTATAAGCATTCGGATAGTCTTTTATATCAAAACCTAAAGCTTTATAAGCGGTGTGCATAGGCAACGGCTTGTAGTGGACATTTGTTGCAATATCGCGTTTAGCCATTTCGATTATAATTTCATTTCTCATTTGCTCATCTACACCGATTACGCGTGTTAAAAACAAATGTCCCGAACTGCAAAAATTATCCCCGCTATGGGTTAAAACACATACTTTACTGCCAGCTAATGCTTTTGTGTATTTTGCAATAATGTCACTGCGGCGAGATAGCAAACTTTCATATCTATCTAATTGCTTTAAGCCAATACTTGCCACAATATCAGTCATATTGCATTTTTGTCCCAAGTATTTGATATCGTACTCCCAAGCACCGATTTGCGTTTTTGCAAGAGCATCTTTGCTTTGACCGTGCAAACTCCATAGCATAAATTCGTGATATAACCATTCATTATCCAAACCATCAATATGCTTCCACGTAACAGCTCCGCCTTCTGCAGTAGTCAAATTTTTTACAGCATGAAAAGAAAACGAGCTGAAGTCTGCAATATTTCCTGCTTTTACGCCATTTTTTACAGCACCAAATGAATGTGCACAATCGCCTAAAACTACTATCCTATCAAAAAGTGCTTGCAAATCATTGTTTGGTTTAAATTTACCTTTTTCCTGTTTGACAATCTCAAATATTCTTTCATAATCGCAAATTTTACCTGCGATATCGATAGGAATAATTACTTTTGTTTTGTTAGTAATCAAATTAGGTAATTTATCATAATCCATTTCGTAACTATCAGGCGCTGTATCACACAATACTATAGTTGCACCTACATGAGAAATAACGCTTGCACTTGCAGTATATGTGTATGCACTTGTAATAACCTCATCCCCCGGTCCGACCCCCAAAACTTTAAGTACAAGCTCTAATCCTGCCGTTGCGGAATTTAAACAAACAGCTTTGTCCGTACCGCAATATTCGGCTATTCTCTTTTCAAACAATTTTGTCCTTGGTCCTGTTGTTATCCAACCGGATTTTAGTGCTTCTATTACCTCATCAATCTCCAAATCACTTATGTCAGGCGGAGAAAATTGTATTTTCATATAAAACCTCTTAGATTAGAAATATTCTATTTAATTTGTTTATAACTTTGAATATCATACCGACAATCAATATTATTTGAAATCGATTTTCTTATTTATATTATAATAACATATATATAAATAAAAATCAAGTCATTTGTCGAAATATTAATATATTATCTACATTTGTGGTTTACATTATTAATTTTGTCAATAATCTACTATATGTGGATAATTAAAAAATTAAAGAAATACGCAAAAAAATTTTAATTTAATCGATTTGTTTTTGTGTTTTTTTATTTAAAATCATATTTCTACGTTTGGTGGATTTTGTTGAGATTAATTTATCTCTCAATTATTTAAATAAAACATTTTAATCTAGTATTAATGACACTAATCTGTTTAGTACAATAAAAAAATATGTAAATTATTATTGCAATTAAAAAAGTTTTATGATATAATAATATCGCCAAACAATTTTTACGCCCTAAATTTATTTAGGGTACAATTTAATATTTTTTGTTTTTTATATCCACATTTTTAAGTTTTGATAAAAATGCAAATCCTATTTTATGTGGATATTAAAACAAATCTTTTTCTATGTAAAAATTGTTTGGCGACAATCGGAGTTTGCGTTTTTTGTGCGTTCACTTCGGTTGACGCACTTTTTTTATTTGGAGGAGAAAATGAAGAAAAAAAATTTGTCAAAACTTATCATTGCAATCGTCGTTCTTCTATTAAGCTTTAGTTTAGTTTTATGTGCTTGCGCGAATAACGACAACATTACACCTAACAATCCCGATGACAATCAAATTGTACAACCGGATGACCAAGACAAAAATCAACCAAGCATTCCTACCCCAGAGCCACCGGAAGTACTTCCTACCGCTGATAAAATTGCCACAAATTTACATAATTTTTATAATGAAAACGAGCAATTTTACAACTTTAAAATAAACTTAAGCGGAAATTTAAGTATGATGGGAATCGGAGGAACAGCTAATGGCAATTATGAAGCACAGTATCGTTACAACAACTCCACTAAAAGCTTACAGTTTAAAAGAAGTACAAGCGGTCTTTTGTTTTATGATAGCACTAGCTACATTTTTTCACAAGGCGACAGTAAAGTAAAGGTTAAACAAGACGAAAACGGAAATATAAAAAAAGTCGGACTTGTACTTGAAGAAGATACGGAAATAGACTTATTAAATATACCTTTTGTAGCTATTATCAATGCTTGCAATAGCGAAAATTTCAGCGCAATAAAAAAGAGTGAACTTAGCGGCTATAAATACCAAGCTACAATCAATGCAAAATCTTCAAATAGCTTGATTAACAAATTACTTGAAAAGCTAATGAAGATGGACTCTAAAATCAACATAAAGGATGTTGCATTTACAAATCCAACCGCCATTCCGTTTTATTTTAATTTAACAGATGGCTCAAATATATTAGACGATTATAAATTTGAATTCGATATCGACTTTCCTATTAAAGGTATAACCGCAAAATTAAAAATTTCTTACGAACAAAAGAAAAACACTCAATCAATTAGCACGCCAAATATAAGTAATTATAAAATGGATAAAACTCAAATTAGTACAGAACTTAACATAATAAATTCCGCTTTCAATAAAGTTATGAATAGCGAAACTTATAGTTTAGATTTGCAAGCAGCCAACGAATTTGACCCGGGGTGGAATCATTTTGCAATAAAAGACAGTTTTATCTCACGTCTTTACAAAAATACACGCGATTCATTTACCGCATTTAACAATTCTTATGAATACAAAACACATCACGAAACAGACGGTAAAGAAACATACAAATTCACGTTGGGAAATATAGTTGAAGACAGCAACACCTATCTTGTGTCACGCAAAGGCTCAAATACCGTAACTGTAGCACCGGACAAAAACTTACAAACTCAATTTGACTATATGACAAATGCATTCAAGTTTACCGCCCAAGATATCGATTGCATTAAAAAAGAAATTAAAGACGGCAAAGCAATTTATTCGGTTTATTTAAATAAGAGTAATACTATCTCGGTAAAAGATAAAATTTGCGATATGATAAATAGCAACGATGCCGACGGAGTTATTGATATTGACAACTACTTTAACAATAGTGAATACGAAATAGATAAAGCAGATATGACTTTGGAAATGGTCGGAGGTAACCTTTCTAACATTTCGATAGCAACGGAATTACGATACAACCCAACAGGCGGAGAACATACTGACAGTAAAATTCTTTTGGAAAACACTTTGATTTTATCGATTAACGAAAACTTAGATAAAGCACAAAAATACGAAGCACCTAAAAAAGCAGAAGGAATATTCGGTCTTGAATCTGCAGTCAACTACATTTTGTAATTAAAAACACTAAATACGGACAGCAATTAGCTATCCGTATTTTTTTGTTATATAAAATAATATTTTGTATTGCTTTTGACAACAATTAAATGCTATAATAAATATAATACCATTTAGGAGTAAAATCATGAATAAATACCAAGCATTATGGAATTATGTGAAAAATCAAAGTGATTTTCCTATTAAAATGACTTTTGAACAAATAGAAAAAATTTTAAGTTTTCCTATTGACCATTCTTTTTTAAAGTATAAAAAACAGCTGAATGAATATGGCTATAACGTAAAAAAGATTTCTTTAAAAGAAAAATTTGTGATTTTTGAAAAAATTCTATAAAACTTTAAGAAATCATAAATTAACAGACTAAATAAAAAGGTATATAAATATGCAATCGAATAATAAAAAATGTTTAACTGTGTTTGTGGTTTTAGACGACAATACTCAATACAGATTAAAAAAATTTAAACAAATTATTTCGGATAATAATATTGTCGGAAATATGATAACCGACATTCCTTTCCATATTTCTTTGGGAAGTTATCCGCTTGACATGAAAGAAGAACTTATAAATAAAATAAAATCAATAACATCCGTTGAAAACAGTTTTGAAATCAATCTACAAAAAATACAGCACTTTGATAATAAAGTATTGTTTGTAAAACCTAGAAAAAATGATAATTTAATAGAATTGCAAAAAAATTTTAATAATAATTTTGCGGACGGATACAATTTTTATCCACATGTCACATTGTTTTGCGGAGATAAAAAACAAGTTAAAATCGTAAAACGACTAATTAAAAACGTATTTGAAAGTTTTACAGGCTATATAACAAGCTTATACATTGGGGAGTTTTACCCTACACAAATAATTTATCATGAAGAACTGCAATCAAACCAACAAAATATTTTGCAGTAAATTTAAAATATGATTATGTTTAATGATTTTTAAAATCATAATTAAAAGATTTGAATTTAGCTAATGAAAAATAAAAAATTATAAAACAAATTTATGGAAAACAATCTAAAAACTTACGAACCGACTATTTCGTACCACGAATTGATTATGGTTTTGGACAACTTAGAAAACACGAAAAACTATCCTTTGCCAAATGGATATGAATTTGTATTTTGGGAAAACGAAAAAGATTTGCAATCATGGATAAACATTCATATATCCACAGGAGAATTTGCCTCAATTACTGATTGTGAAAAAACATTTTACGATTTTTACAAACACATTGAAAACGAATTAACTAAACGTGTTATATTTATTAAGGATATTGACGGAAATAAGATAGCAACGGCAACACTATCTCCCGCAGATGAAAATGGTTATTCTTGTGTGATTGATTGGTTTGCAATATCCAATACAGCACAAGGAAAAAAGCTTTCAAAACCTTTGCTTTCAAAAATCATAGATATTACTAAAAACTTTGGATATGAAAAAATACTATTACACACACAAACAAATTCTTGGCTTGCAGCAAAAGTTTATCTTGACTTTGGGTTTGTTCCATTTAATACAAACGAAACTTTGGGGTGGAAAATATTAAAAAGCATAATTAATCATCCAAAATTGAAAGATTTTGAAGTATGTGAGGATATATTTGACCCGCTTGCGGTAAACATAAAAAATCAATTATCAAAAATATACAAAACTTTTGATTTTAATGTTTGGTACAAAAATGGCAGAAATGATATTTATGTGCATTCCAATCAAAATTTTCACGAATACAAATTTTACGATAACGGCAACAAAATAGTAAAAGTCAAATAAAAAACAGCAATCCCTTCGTGCACCGCATGAAGGGACAATTTTATCCGATTCAAGTTGATTTTATATCAATATTTTTCATTAGAAATAAAAATAGTTACGATTTTTGACAGAATTTTGCCGAATTTGATTGCGTTTTAAAACAAAAACAACAATATCAAATTCGGCTTTTTTCTTACATTTACAAGTGAATCAATCACATGTTGCAATTATCCTTGCCACATTCGCGTGGGTATAAAGGCAAATCAAATACGCCGTCGCAAACATCTTGACTGTACTCTTGACATGGTGGGATATATGTATATCCGTATGTAGGTACCAATAGTTGTACATCCATTATAACTTTCATTATAGTTGTCACGCAAGCAGTTATTGCAAAAGTTGCAGTGCCTTCGCCTGTTGTTATAAGTCTGCCGTTTGGCGAGATTACATAAGCTTCGGCAACTATCCTGCTTGGAGTTACAGAGCCTTGAGTCAAGCACATTAAAATATCCTTAGGTATTGTTATTTCCGAAGTGCCCACAACTTGAGTGCCGTTTGCATCAAGCATAACAACTGTCAAAGGAATAACAATGCTGGCAGTAACTCTCGAGCAGCATTTGCTGTCAGGTACATCGATAACAGTTAAATTATTTACAGTTACATCTGTAGTACTTTTTGCACTTACAAAAGTTAGCGGTGCTGTAAAAGTTGATGGCTCTAAATTAGAAACAACTATTTGCTCATCGGTCAAAGTTTCTTGTTTCATACAAGCATCAAATATTTTTTGTACTTGGATAGATGCTCTATCGGTAAGACCATTTAAAGGATTACCTACGATAGGACCCGGCATTCTCTCTGGTTTACAATTATTTGAAAAAGACATTTATTTCACCTCCCTATATAGTCATAATATATTATGATAAATAACTTTTTTATGTGAATAGCTAATTTAACTACTCACAATTTATTATATGTTTCATTTAAAATAAATATCTTATTAATTTGTCGAATACAAATTTAGCCACGGTTTTCAAACGCTTTTTACAAAAAAAATACACCCATACAGGGTGTACTAAAATTATTTTTTGTAAATTATTAAAATTCTACAGTTTCCTTATTTGCTAACAAAATATTTTCAATTCTTTCCAAAACCTCGGTTACTCCGCTTTTATTTAATGCAGAAGTAACATAAATATTTGACGCGGTTACAGCAAATGTCTTTGCAATTACACTTTTTTGCTTTTGAATTTGCGCTTTGCTCAACTTATCTCCTTTTGTCGCAATCAATGTAAACGGTATATTGTAGTGATGCAAATATGCTACCATTTGCCTATCCAAAGCAGTCGGCTCATGTCTGATATCCACCAAAACAAATACATTTACCAAGTTAGGCGTTTTTGCAAAGTATCCCTCAATAAGCTCGCTCCATTTTTCTTTTTCGCTGTCATTAACTTTTGCAAAGCCATATCCGGGCAAATCTACCAAAGTCAACTCTCCACCATTAATGTCAAAATAATTAAGTAACCGCGTACGCCCAGGGGTGGAACTTGTTTTTGCAAGCCTGTTTATGTTTGCAAGCATATTGATAAATGACGACTTACCTACATTGGATTTACCGGCTACTGCAATTTCGGGAGCATTTAAAGCAGGCAATTTATTGTAATCTGCTACAGATGTAATAAATTTTGCGTTTTTGATTTTCATAAATTGCCCCTCCTATTGTAACTATAAATTATATTAAATATTGTAATTATTACTCTTTATAAAATAAAGCGTGTTCCCATACTTGCTCAATATTATCCACCAAAATAAAATTGATTTCTTTTCGTACACTTTCAGGTAGTTCCATTATGTCTTTTTCATTTTGACGTGGGATAATTATTGTTTTAATACCTATCCTATGAGCTGCAAGCGATTTTTCCTTTACGCCACCGATTGCAAGTGCATCGCCGTTCAAACTTATTTCGCCCGTCATTGCCAAACTATCTTTCACTTTTTTGCCCAAAATAGCGGATAAAACAGCAGTAGTTATTGTAATGCCTGCACTAGGTCCGTCTTTTGGCGTTGCGCCTTTTGGTACATGGATATGAATATCGTGCTCTTCAAAAAACTTTTCGTCAATGCCCAGCTTGCTTGCTCTGCTTCTTACAACAGAAATTGCAATCATAGCCGATTCTTTCATAACCTCGCCAAGTTTGCCCGTAAGTTTAAGTTCCCCTTTACCTTGCATTATGCAAACTTCTATATTCAAAGTTTCTCCACCAAAGATTGTCCAAGCAAGTCCGACAACTTTTCCTACTGCGCCCTCTGTATTGTCATCTTTTTCGGAGAAAATCCTTACTCCAAGCATTTCTTTAACTTTTTTAGGAGTGATAATAACTTTTTTATCGTGCACCATTTTAGAGGTGTCGCCGTTTGATTTAACTACAATGTTATACGCTATTTTACGGCATATAGTTGCAATTTGTCTCTCCAACTCTCTGACTCCCGATTCACGCGTATAACCCTCTATTATTTCGATAATCGCACTTTTTGAAACTGTCAGCTTGGAAATGTCAAGACCATGCTCTTTTGCTTGTTTTGGAACAAGATACTGCGTTGCAATAGCAACTTTTTCCTGCAAAGTATACCCTTCCATTTCTATAATTTCAAGCCTATCCAAAAGCGGCTTATCCATTTCTTGAATATCGTTTGCTGTAAGCACAAACATTACATTAGACAAATCGTAAGGTAGTTCCAAGTAGTTATCGCGGAAAGTTTTGTTTTGATTTGGGTCAAGCACTTCAAGTAAAGCAGCAGACGGGTCGCCACGCATATCACGAGTGATTTTATCCACCTCGTCAAGCAAAAACAGCGGGTTGTTACTGTTTGATTTTGCAAGATTGCTTAATATTCTACCGGGCATAGCGCCAATATAAGTTTTGCGGTGCCCTCTTATTTCCGCCTCGTCATGTACGCCACCAAGCGTTAACTGCACGAACTCTTTATTTAAAGCGGTGGCAATAGATTTGCAAATGCTTGTTTTACCGACACCCGGAGGTCCTACAAGGCAAAGCACAGTACCTCTGCTTTCTCCGTTTGTCATAAGCCTTACAGCCAAGTATTCTACAATTCTTTTTTTAACTTTTTCAATGCCGTAATGGTCTTTGTTAAGTTGAGCGATAACCGCTTTCATATCATTGCTATCTACAGTAGAGTTATTCCAAGGCAATTCTAGTGCCCAATCCAAATAGTTACGGATAATGCTTGACTCGGGTGCGGATTCATTCATCCTGTTATATCTGTCTAAGTCTTTTATCAATTTGTTTTTTATACTATCGTCTGCATTTAAGCTTTCAATCTTATTCAAATATTCGCTATAAACGTCGTTTTCGCCCTCGCCTAATTCTTCCTGAATGCTTTTTATCTGCTCTCTAAGCACAAATTCCTTATTGGAAGTCGATATTTTTTCCTGAACTTTTTTCTCTATATTATGAATCGCTTCCACATAAGCAATCTCTTCGGTAAGCATATCGCAAATGAGCTCGAACTTATTGTAAATATTTTGTTCGGACAACAATTTTTGCTTTAAATTGCTTTGACTTACCAATCCCACTGCCAAATTTGCCAAAATATTGGCGTCGTTACATTTTTCCAAAGTGATGCGTATATGTTTTGGGAACATTTTGTCATACTTGGTCATCAATGTGTCCAAAGTTTTTAAAATGAAAGTCTTGTTTGCGATAAAGTCGATTTCACTCATTACTCCCGTATTCAATCTTTCTTCCACATTAGCCATCAAAAAATCGCTGTGAGGAACAAATTCCACCATATCCACAGCACACAAACCATCTACAAGAATACGATAAGTATTTTCGTCTATTTTTAAAATTTTATTAATATCAACAAGCGTGCCGACGCTGAACAAATCTTCAGCAAACGGCTTATCACACTCACTGTCGATTTGACAGCAAGCAACAATTTTCAATTTATTATCCACCGCAAATTTAATTGCATTTACACACATTTCCCTTGACACATCGATAGAAATAGAAGTGTTTGGAAATATTGTCAATGCACGAAGTGGCAAAACAGGTAATTGTTCAATCATATAACTCTCCTTTATTGTGGTAGCTCAATATGTTTTATATCATCCTTTTTGGACACTCTGTATAAAGTAATTTTACTGCCTACTGTTTGCACGACGATTGCATTAACCTCCGTCGCCAAACACTCGGCCACTTCTTTTGCACCCAAGTCGCTGTTTTTAAGTACAGATATTTTTATCAATTCCTTACATTCCAACAAGTTATCAACTTCGCTGGTGACCGAATCCGTCACGCCGTTTTTTCCTATATTGACAATCGGTGTCATAGTCATTGCAAGACTTCTCAAATACGCTCTTTGCTTACTTGTCATATATACCTCACTTATTTATTCTACAAATTCAAATTCTATATCGGCAATACGCACTATATCGCCCTCTTTTGCACCATGTTTTCTTAAACTAGAAATCACGCCTTTTTCCTTTAAACACTTTTGGAAATATCTAAAAGACTCATATTCAGACAAAATAACATTTCTGACAAGCAGGTCTATCAAACCACCCTCAACATAAAAAGCCCCATCATCCATTCTTGAAATATGAAAAGAGTTTTTATCTGCCTCTTCATAGTAAAAAGCCTCATATTCAAGCGGCTCTGCTTGAGGTAGCTCTTCCAATTTGTCAAATATATCATTTATTAAATTGTCTACGCCTTTTCTCATTACAGCACTTATAGGATAAACCTTTTGTCCAATTTTTTTACTAAACTCTTCTACAGCGTTTTCGTCCGTCAACAAATCAAGTTTGTTTACGCAAACCATTTGCGGAACATCTCCAAGCTTTTCGTCATAATTTACAAGTTCTTTGTTGATTTGCAAATAATCTTCGTAAGGGTCTCTGCCCTCTATTCCTGATATATCCACAATATGAACGATAAGCCTTACCCTTTCAACGTGACGTAAAAAGTTATGACCTAATCCTGCGCCCTCGCTTGCGCCCTCAATAAGTCCCGGGATATCTGCCATTACAAAAGTATCCCCATATCTTTGCACTACACCGATATTAGGAGACAGTGTTGTAAAATGATAATTTGCGATTTTAGGCTTAGCGCCTGAACATACGGATAAAAGTGTAGATTTACCTACATTAGGGAAACCTACCAAACCAACATCGGCTATGGTTTTTAGCTCTAATGTTAGTTCTCTTTCCTCTTTTTGCTCGCCCTTTTGACAAAATCTAGGTGCTTTTCTTAAAGCGGTAGCAAATCTTGCATTGCCTTTGCCGCCAAGTCCACCTTTTTCCAAAATAAACCTGTCGTCCTCGCCGAACATATCCACAATAATTTTGCCTGACTGCTTGTCCTTAATAACAGTTCCTCTAGGAACTTTGATTATCAAATCGGGAGCATTTTTACCCCTACACCTTTTTGACGAGCCGTTTTCGCCGTTCTTTGCCCTAAAATGCTTTGCATATTTAAAATCCATAAGTGTTGAAGCATTTTTATCCACTTCAAAAATTATACTGCCGCCGTTACCGCCGTCGCCCCCGTCAGGTCCGCCTTGTGCGACATATTTTTCTGTATGAAAACTGACAACACCGTCGCCGCCGTTACCTGCCTTTACAAAAATTGTCGCTATATCTAAAAACATATTATCTCCTGTTTACCCGTTAAAAATCGATACTAATCTATTTTTAAAGCTAATTTTATTGCACCGATAACGCTTTTGACTAATTAAATTTAAATTAATCATATTAAGTATTAGCGGTATGTATTATCTAATAACCTGTTTGCAGTTATTTATTGTACAAATATTGTACTTTTTTGTCAAACATTTTTGCTGTTTGCCCTTGCTATAATTGTTTTGGCAGCATTTTTACCTGCTCCCATAGCAAGTATTACCGTTGCAGCACCTGTAACCGCATCTCCGCCCGCAAAAATGTTTTGCACCGAAGTTTCCTGCGAATCTTCATTTACAATCAATGTGCCGCGTTTGGTTGTTTGTAAATCGGCATACTCCCTTGTCAGCAATGGATTAGGTCTTGTGCCGATTGACATTATTACCTCGTCCACAGGGATGACATACTCGGAATTAGGTATCTCCACAGGTCTTCTTCTGCCACTGCTGTCAGGCTCGCCAAGTTCCATTTTAACACATTCCATTCCCTCTACATTAGTTTCGCCCAATATCTTTGTAGGATTGGTTAAAAGCTGCAACTGAATACCTTCCTCGATAGCGTGTTCAATCTCCTCTATCCTTGCAGGCATTTCCTCTTTTGAGCGTCTGTAAACAATATAAACATTATCCGCACCTAAACGCTTAGCGGTTCTTGCAGCATCCATTGCGACATTACCCGCACCGACTACAGCAACATTTTTACCTATAAACACAGGCGTATCCGAGCCCTTTTTAAAAGCTTTCATCAAGTTTACACGTGTTAAAAACTCATTGGCACTGTATACTCCGTTCAAATTTTCTCCAGGAATATTCATAAAGGACGGAAGTCCCGCACCTGTACCGATAAATACAGCATCAAACTCGTCAAGCAATTCCTGCATTGTTACCGTTTTGCCTACAACTGTATTGTATTTTATTTTTACGCCAAGCTCGGTAAGTTTGTTTATTTCCTTTTTTACGATTTCGTCTTTAGGCAATCTAAATTCCGGTATACCATAAACCAAAACACCGCCTGCCTCGTGGAAAGCCTCAAAAATTGTCACGTCTAGCCCTGCATTTGCACAATCGGCAGCACAAGTCAATCCGCTTGGACCGCTACCTATTACCGCAACTTTGTAGTCAAGCCTTTTACTTGGTTTAGGTATTGGTTTGCTATCCGCCAAAGCATAATCTCCGACAAATCTTTCCAAACTGCCAATCGCAACAGAGCCACCTAATTTCAATTTGCGAATACACTTATCTTCACACTGTTTCTCTTGCGGACAAACCCTGCCGCAAATAGACGGCAAATTGTTGTCCAACTTTATTATTTTTACAGCTCCGTCCAAATCGTCATTTTTCAAGCACTGTATAAACTCTGGGATTTTAACTCCTACAGGACAGCCCGAAGTGCAAGGTGCATTTTTGCAGTTTATGCATCTTTCGGCTTCCGCTTTCATAAGTTCATAGGTAAAACCTTGCGATACTTCTTCAAAATCTTTAACTCTGACTTCGCTTGGTCTGGTTATAGTTTTATTTCTTTCAGTTTTTACCATTTTTTTCAAGCTCCCTCTTATAACATTCGCATTCATGCTCTTTATAAAATTTACTTCTGTTTACCGATTCCATAAAATCTATTTGATGACCATCAAACTCAGGTCCGTCAACACAGGCGTATTTTGTCTCGCCGCCTACTGTAAGCCTGCAACAGCCACACATACCTGTACCATCAACCATTGTAGAGTTCATTGATACAATAGTTTTAATACCATATTTCTTGGTCAAATCACACACGGCTTTCATCATCATAACAGGACCTACGGCAAACACACAATCATAGTTTTTGCCATCTTTTATCAAAGCTTCCAACTTAGTTGTTACAAAGCCTTTTTCACAATAACTGCCGTCATCGGTAACAATGTACAAATTATCTGCATTTTGTCTAAACTCTTCCTCATAAACAAGCAAACCTTTGTTTCTTGCACCAATAATCACGTCACACTGCAAACCATTTTTATGCCTATACTTAGCTTGAGGATAAATAACCGCACTACCTATACCACCACCGACAAGCACAATATTTTTATACTCTGAAAGCTCGGTAGGATTTCCAAGCGGACCTACAAAATCGTGTATGTAATCGCCCTCATTTAAAAGGGATAATTTATAAGTAGTCATACCGATTGTTTGTACTAATATGGTAATTGTACCCAACTTAGTATCTATATCGGCAATGGTAAAAGGTACTCTTTCCCCCTCGCCGTCTACCCTTAAAATAATAAACTGTCCCGGACGGGCGTGTTTTGCAACATCCTCTGCCTGTATGACATATTCGTTTACATTTTCACTTAGTTGTCTTTTTCGTAAAATCTTATTCATTGTTATTCCCTTTTAAAAATTTTCGAGTTTTGATATTATTTTTTACCGTCATTAAAATGCTTGCATTCGGTATTAAGCAAACATTCATTGCATTTTGGATTTCTTGCCGAGCAAACATATCTGCCGTGATGTATCAACAAATGATGAAGTGTAGACCATTCTGCTTGTGGAAACAACATGTTCAAATCTTTTTCAATCTTAAGTACGTCTTGGCTGTCCGATAACCCAAGCCTGTTGCTAACACGCCTTACGTGAGTATCCACGGCAATGGCATCCCCGCCAAAAGCTACGGCATACACTACATTTGCGGTTTTTTTACCCACACCGCGAAGAGTCATAAGCTCTTCCACCGTTTTAGGTACTTCCCCGCCGAAATCCTCGACAATGCTTTTAGCCGCCTCGATTATCGATTTGGACTTGCTGTTATAGTATCCGCATGACTTAATGTAAGGTATTAATTCCTCCGCAGTAAGCTTTGCATATTGCTCGGGCGTTTGCCATTTTGCAAACAAATCGGGAGTTATTTTGTTAACGCGTTTATCTGTGCACTGTGCAGACAAAATAACCGCAATCAGCAAATGAAAGGGATTATCATATTCAAGCTCACACACAGGATTGCTATGAATTTTTTTCAACTTTTCCAAAATTACATCGATATCCATATTTGTCCTCTTTTGCACATAATCTATAATAAGATATTGTAACATACTTTTAACGTTATTTCAAGTCCTTTTATATATTTTTAAATAATACTAAAAAAATTTTATAAAATATATAAGATTAAAGCAAAATTTGCAAACGGTTAAAAGGTGCGATTTCTCGCACCTTATTTATCCGATAGCTTTCGCCCGTCACTTTAAGTATTTATCTTATAGCAACCGCTATAGTTCTTGGACCGCTTTTCATTAGTTGATATGTTCCGATATATGTCGTTTTATCAAAAGCGGTTAACGCTTTCAACGCATACTCTCTGTATTTTTGTTCTACACTGACGCTAAGTCCGCACCCGACAGATAACTCACGCGGGGTATTGATAATTGTAGAAGGAACCCCTCCTTTACGTAATAACTCGCTAAATTTCAAACTATCGCTACGGGCTTTAAATGCAATAATAATATTCATCACATTTCCTCCCTTTGTGTGATATGTAAAAACAGTTCCTATATCATTAAATGATTAACACAAAAAAAGAGTTACAGCATACTATGTTTTTAGGAGAGCAATATGATATATTTTGACAATTCTGCAACATCGCGATTCAAACCAAAATGTGTAATAGACGAATACAATCGTTTTGTCCTAAACTCTTGCAATAGTGGCAGGAGCGGACATAAAGACTGCATAAAAACAGCAACAAAAGTGCTTTTAACACGAGAGAATATCAAAAGCCGTCTTGGCGCAAACGACGACTATGAAGTCGTATTTACCCAAAATTGTACAGAATCGCTCAACATGGCAATATTAGGTTACGTAAAACCGTCGTCACACGTAATTACAACAATATATGAGCACAATTCCGTACTTAGACCGCTAAAATATTTAGAGGACAACTTCGGTGTAAAAGTTACCTATCTTATGCCCGATTTAACGGGCAAAATTATGCCAAGTCAAATTGAAAATGCAATATGCAACGATACCACTTTAGTCATCGTCAACCAAACTTCGAACGTTACAGGCATAAGCCAAGATATTGGAGAAATAGGCAAAATAACCAAACTGCACAATGTACGGTTACTTGTGGATACCGCCCAATCGTTGGGACACGAACAAATTGATATGCAAAATTTTAATATCGATATGCTTGCCTCTTGCGGACATAAAGGTATACATGGTATGCAAGGCATAGGCATTTTGATTGTCAAAAAAGATATCGCATTAAAACACATTAAATTTGGAGGAACAGGTACGGACAGCGACCTTTTAACTCAGCCCGACCACTACCCCGAAGGCTATGAGTGCGGCACTCTTAACACAGGCGGAGTGCTATCATTATCCAAGGCTTTTGATTGGACATATTCCAACTTTAACGAACTCAACAGACAATACAAGTACCTTTCGGGAGAGATAATTTACGGTTTAAAAAGTATGCGTAAAATCACTTGTTTTTCGGATTTTCCGTCCACTGTAATATCGATTAAGGTTGATGATTACTCCTCAAGCGAGGTTGCGGAAATATTAAACAATCATAATATTGCGGTTAGGAGCGGGCTGCATTGTGCACCAAAAATTCACGAATATTTAGGCACGATAAATGACGGACTTTGCAGGATAAGTATTGGCTTTAACAACACTTTGTCAGACTGTCATACTTTGCTTAACATACTGTCAAAATTGTAATTTAATACCGATTTTTGCAAGCTTTTTGCTTGTTTCATACAAAAAAAACATCCTGCAATTACGCAGGATGTTTTTATGTTTTTTATTTGTTTTGTATTAAACTTCTTTTAAAATAAACTTGTTATAGTAGTGCTTATTTAATGCTTTAATTTAGATAGCAATTTATTTTTTTATTGCATTTAACACAGCTTGTTTGATTTGGTCTTTTTCGATTACATCCTTAAATCTTACTACTCTTGATTGCAAATTTTGTAGAGGCTCGGGAATATCAAAACCTGTATATTCCTCCAACATATCGGCAGCGTTAATGCTGTTTTGTACAAACTCCCCTGTCAAAGCGTTGTAAACATCTTGAGGAAATTTGTAAGGGCTTGCGGTAGAAACAATAACTGTTTTTGTATCGTCCCCGCTGTTTTCTTGATATGCCTTATAAACCCCGACAGCAACGGCAGTATGAGTATCAAGAAGATAATCGTTTTCGTCATAAAAATCGGCAATAGTATACATTGTCATATCCTCATTTGAAAAACCGCCCTCAAAGTTAGCTGCATTTGCTTGCAATTTAGCAAAGTCGATTTCGTAGTAGCCTTTATTTTTCAAACTATTCATTAAATCAGCTACATACTTATCGTCCCTGCCGGAAATTTCAAACAAAAGTCTTTCAAGATTGGAGCTAATCAAAATATCCATTGACGGGCTCATTGTCTTGTAAAAATCTCTATTAATGTCGTATTTACCGGAAGAGAAGAAATCCGTAAGCACTTTATTTTTGTTTGATGCACAAATCAATTTGTTAATAGGCACACCCATTCTCATAGCGTAGTAACCTGCTAAGATATTACCAAAGTTACCCGATGGTACGCAGAAATTAATTTTATCGCCAAACTCGATTTCGCCGCTTGAAAGCATATCCACATAGCTAGAAACATAGTATGCGATTTGCGGAACAAGTCTACCCCAATTTATAGAATTTGCGCTTGAAAGTTTATAGCCGTTTTCAAGTAATTGAGCTTTTACATTGTCGTCGTTAAAAATTACTTTAACAGCACTTTGAGCATCATCGAAATTACCCTTAATTGCACAAACGTAAACATTATCGCCTGTTTGAGTTTGCATTTGCAATTTTTGCATATCCGAAACGCCCTCGGACGGATAAAACACGATAATTTCGCATCCCTCAACATCCTTAAAGCCCTCCAAAGCCGCCTTACCCGTATCGCCGCTAGTCGCAACCAAAATAAGAGTTTTGCTAGTCTCCCCTACTTTTTTGCGAGATGCAACCATAAGATGAGGAAGAAGAGTCAATGCCATATCCTTAAAAGCACACGTAGGGCCGTGCCATAACTCCAAAATATATGTTTTATCGTCGATAGCAACCAACGGACATGGGTCGCCGTCATAAAATCTTGCATACGCTTTTTTTGTATAATCGTTAAGCTCTTCCAATGAAAAGTCTGTCAAAAACTTGCTTATAACAAACGCCGCACGCTCACTGTACTCCATATCTTCCATTGCAGTCAATTCCTGTTTGGAAATAGCAGGAAACTCGCTGGGCACAAACAAACCGCCATCTTCGGACAAACCTTTAACGATAGCCTGTGCACCTGTAACAACAGTATTTTTTGCCCTTGTACTTACATATTGCATAAAAAAACTCCTTTTTATAGCCAAAAAAGCCTAACAACGGTTAGGCTTTTTTGCATTTAACCGTTTTTAAATATATTTTTTGATAAAAGCGGGTAATTTATCTTCCGCTTCGCTGACAGCAAGAGTGATATCCACATTTGCTTTTTCTGCAAAGTCCCCTAAGTTATCATAGAAATATTCCATCTCCGCAATATCTTCGCCGCAAATCCTGTGGCAACCGTCTATGTAGATGTGTTGAATATCGCTATTGCCTGCCACGATACCGCTAATAAAGCCTAAAAGTCCTTGTTCGCTGACAACGTGATAGTCAGTTGCGTTGATAAGTCTAACCTTGTGTTTAACGGAAAAATTATATTCATCGCTGTCAGTGATAAACACAACCTCGCCATCCATAACCGCAGTGTTAGCCCTGTCAATCAAGCGCTTGGTTTTACCGGTACCTTTTGCTCCGTAAATAATATAAATCATATTTCCCTCCACGATATATATTGTTAATTATATTGTACTATGGAAAAATGAAAAATTCAATACTTTTAACAAAATTTTACATTATTTTGCAAGTAAAAGTAAAGCTTTGTGTCTTTTTGGGTCAATTTGGGCAACCAAACCGTCAAGTTCGTCATCTCCCATAACTGTAGTCCTACCTTGAGCGTATAAGTTATCGATAATCTCCTTAATCTTAATGCAAAGAGGGTCTTTTTTGTCAATCTTATCCGCATCGTCCAAATCGTAGTAACCGTTTATCCAATAAGCAACGCCCGCCAAACCCGAGTGAGAGTCAATGCTTACAAGCGGAGGCTTACCAAGTATTTTTTCGGTATCGAAAATGTTGTAAATTTCTTGGTCTTTCAAAAGTCCGTCTGCATGAACGCCCGCCCTAGTTGTGTTAAAGCTTCTGCCCACAAACGGCGTACGAGGAGGGATAACATAGTCGATTTCCTTTTCAAAATAGTCGGCGATTTCGGTAATTACTGACAAATCCATACCGTCGGTAGTGCCCTTAAATTGGCAGTACTCGATAGCCATAGCCTCTAGCGGACAGTTACCCGTCCTTTCTCCAATACCAAGCAAACTGCAGTTAACGGAAGAACAACCGTACAACCAAGCTGTATCCGCGTTTGTAACCACCTTATAAAAGTCGTTGTGGCCGTGCCACTCTAACCATTCGGACGGAACTTCCGCATAATATTTCAAGCCACTGACAATACCTTGAACGCTCCTTGGCATAGCAACCCCCGGGAAGCCGACGCCATAGCCCAATGTATCGCAAGCACGAATTTTGATAGGAATACCCGCCTGTTTGGAAAGTTTCATAAGTTCGATAGCAAAAGGCACTACAAAACCGTAAAAATCCGCTCTTGTGATATCCTCAAAATGGCAACGAGGAACAATACCCCTATCCAAAGCCATTTTTACAACGCCTAAGTATTTATCCAAAGCTTGCTTTCTTGTAAGGTTCATTTTTTTGAAAATGTGATAATCACTGCAACTTACCAAAATACCTGTTTCCTTGATATTCATCTCTTTAACAAGCTCAAAGTCCTTTTCGCTTGCCCTAATCCAGCTGGTAATTTCGGGGAATTCGTACCCAAGCTCCATACAGTCGCGAACGGCTTGTCTGTCCTTTTCGGTATAAAGGAAAAATTCAGACTGACGAATAATACCCTTTTTACCGCCAAGCCTGTGCATCAATTTATACAAATCAACAATTTGCTTTGCTGTAAACGGAGAAGTCGATTGCTGACCGTCGCGGAAAGTAGTATCGGTAATCCAAATATTTTCCGGCATATCAAGCGGAGTTTGTCTAAAGTTGAAAGCAATTTTAGGGATGCTTTCATAATCGAAAAAATCTCTGAACAGCTCAGGATTAATATTATCTTGTAGCTGTGGTTTCCAAGTCCTTTCTACCAATAAGTTGTCTTGATTTGAAAATTTTATCATAAGCCTCTCCAATAAATTAATGTTTTAGTCAAATTAAATCAATTTTGCATTTCGGCAAGCAGCTCGTTTTGACTTTCAAGTTGCAATGCCGTAATCATATCGTAAATGTTTCCGTCCAAAAAGTCCTCTAGTGCGTAAATTGTAAGTCCAATCCTGTGGTCGGTCACTCTGCCTTGAGGGAAATTATAAGTCCTTATCCTTTCCGAGCGGTCGCCGCTGCCTACCTGCAACTTTCTGTTTGCACTGTACTCTTTGTTAATAGCCGATTGATAGTGGTCGTAAAGCCTTGCTTTAAGCACTTTCATAGCCGACTCTCTGTTTTTAATTTGCGATTTTTCATCCTGACAGGTAACAACAATGCCTGTAGGGAAATGTGTAATTCTTATAGCGCTTTCCGTCTTGTTAACGTGCTGACCGCCTGCACCGCTACTGCGATAAGTGTCAACCTTTATGTCCTTGTCCAAAATTTCAAAGTTAACTTCCGGCTGTTCAGGCAAAACAGCGACCGTGCAAGTGGAGGTATGCACCCTACCTTGCGACTCGGTAGCAGGTACCCTTTGCACCCTGTGTACACCACTTTCAAACTTAAGCTTGCTGTAAGCCCCGACACCGCTTATCATAAAGGTAACTTCCTTAACTCCGCCAAGCTCGTTGTAGTTCATATCAAGTTCTTTTATCTTCCAACGCTCACGCTCGGCAAACCTCATGTACATTCTTACCAATTCCGCGCCGAAAAGTGCGGATTCATCCCCGCCTGCGGCAGGTCTAACCTCGATAATAACGTTTTTGTCGTCGTTAGGGTCAACGGGAAGAAGAGCGACCTTAAGCTCCTCTGTCAAACTTTCCTTTTTCTTAAGTGCGGCGGAGTGTTCCTCTTTTGCAAGAGAAACCATTTCCTTATCATCGCCCAAATCGATAATCTCCTCGCACTCCTCTATATCCTTAAGCACTTTTAAATAGGCAAGATACAAGGTTATAGGTTTTTCCAATGCAGAGTGTTCCTTGACAAGCTTTTGCCATTTTTCTTGGTCGGCAATAACACTGCTGTCGCCTATTAAACTTTCAAGCTCTTTGTATCTTGCAAGCATTTTTTCCAATTTTTCAAACATATATTTCCACCGATTTTATTATTCGATAATTATTGACCTATACCTTTTACAAGCTCGCTTAATTAAATTTTACTGCTAAGCTTTGCAAAAATCATTCTGTCGTTTTTTTCCAAGTCCTGCAAACACCTAATGTCCTCAAACACAGCTGTTTTGCAGTTAGTTAAAATCTCCGTCACACTTTCCTTTTGGTCAAAACCAATCTCAAAAGCCAAAATACCACCGATTTTCAAATGGTTTTTAGCATTTTCCACTATTTTGCGGTAAAAGTCCAAACCATCCATTCCGCCATCCAAAGCAATAGTCGGCTCAAAAAATCTTACCTCGGGGTCAAGCATACCAATCACGTCCGTTTTGATATACGGCGGGTTGGAAACAATCAAATCGAATTCCCCGTTTATGTTATCAAAAAGATTGCTTACCACAAAATCTACATGCAAGTTGTTTTGCTCCGCATTTTGTTTTGCAACCATCAAAGCTTTTTCCGAAATATCGCTTGCCGTAACGGCTACGTTTGGATTATCCCTTTTTACAACCAATGCAATCGCACCGCTGCCCGTACATAAATCAAGCACAGCTTGCAAATTGTCTTGTTTTATAAGTCTGCTGACTTCCTCAACCAAATACTCTGTCTCCGGTCTTGGGCACAAAACATCGCTGTTTACATTTATCTTCATACCATAAAAATCAGTATACCCAAACACTTGTTGCAATGGCTTGCCTGTACTGCGTTCTTTTGCAAGTGCAAGCATTTTTTCAAAATCATTGCTCCAAACAAATTTCAAATTTGCCACTTCGCTACGAGGGATATTAAGCACCTCTGCCATTATCCAATCTCTATCCGCATTGCCGTTAGTATCGATTTTCAACGCATTATTAAGCTGTTCCAACGCTTTATCTATCAAAATTTTAGTATTAAACTTGCTTGTAGGTGCATCCTTGTTGCTATCCAATAATTGCACTGTTTTAAATGCTGTTATGGCAACCTCTACCATACTGTCATCGGGCTGTGAGGTAGTTATCTTTTGCAACAAAAGCCCCGGGGCTTTTATTATCCTTACAAATAAGTTATCGAATTTTGCAAGGAACTTAAGTATCTCATACGATATACCCGCCACAACAGGCAGCAAGGCAAGTTTTATAAGCAGTTTAATAAACATTGCCCCAACTTTGCTAGTTACGATATTGTTTGGTACAATACCCACTACGGAAAACAATGCCACGCTTACAATCATAACCAAAAACATAAATGTAGTACCGCACCTGTCGTGTATAGTAGATTGTTTTTGAACGTTTTCCACCGTAAGCTCCAACCCGTGCTCATAGCAGGAAATTGTCTTGTGCTCCGCCCCGTGGTATTGATAAACCCTTTTAATCTCTTTCATTAATGAGGTTAGCAAAATATAAACCACAAAAATTAATATTCGTATAACGCCCTCTATCAAGTTATAACAAAAGGCAGGCATGGTGGTATGTGCAACTTTTTCCACAAGCAGCCTAATACCCTCGATAGAAAAATGCGGAATAACAAAAAACAATCCGATAGCCAAAGCAAGCCCCAAAAGCACCGCAAACCACATCATAACAGACATTACGTTTACTTTAAACTTTTTTGAGCACCACTCTTCAAACTTAGATGGTTCTTCCTCCCCGCCGAAAACCTCGCCCGAACGCATAATAATTTGAACACCCATAACCATAGATGCTACAAAATTGATAACGCCCCTAATAAAAGGCAACCTTTTCCACCTGCTTTTTTGCTTAAGTGGGGTAAACCTAGAGCTTTCCACCTGAATTTCGCCTGTTTCGTCACGAACGGCAGTTGCCATACTGCTCTCGCCGCGCATCATGACACCTTCTAAAACCGCCTGACCGCCTATTGCGGAACGAAACTTTTTTTTCTCTTTCATTATTCCACCCAAAAAGGCATAATTTAGCCACGCAAAGCGTACAGTAAAATTATAACCGTAAAAATATTAAGTTTACAAAAATGGTGCGATAAATCGCACCCCTTGTCGTTGATTACATATTATAACGCTTTTTAAACTTGTTAACACGACCACCTGTATCAACCAACTTTTGCTTACCGGTAAAGAATGGATGACATTTGCTGCAGATATCTACTTTGATTACATCATTAGCAGTAGTACTACCTGTTACGAACTTTTCGCCGCAAGCACATTCTACAGTAACTTCGTGATAGTTAGGATGTATATTCTCTTTCATTTTATCACCTCACAAATGATTTTACCTTAGTATTATATACAATTTTACACAGTTAGTCAAGAATATTAAGCCACTTTTTAAACTTATTTTTATTAAAGCAAATATATGCCCGCAAAAATACTAATTTTTTAAATAAAAATGCGTAATTTAGAATATTTATACTAATCACTTGAATTTAATGCGAAAATATGATAAAATAATTTTATGAGGTATTTTTTATGAGAGAATGGCGACTTACTAAATCTAAGGAATACAAACTTTATACTACAAATAAAGATTCGGAGCAAATTGGGGAAAGGGACATTTACTTTGACCCTGTGTTGCCCGACAAACCATTTGTTAAAGTAAAACTTATCAAAGCAAACCTTTCCTGCTTGGACGTTGCGGCGTTTTTGGGCAAAGGCGACTTTGAGTATCCTATAGTCCCTGCTCGTTCTGCCGTTGCATACATTAGCGAGTCGTATGACTCTGACCTAGAGCAAGGCAGGAAAGTTTTTTTATCCCCTTACGATATTGACAGTAAAGGGGAACTTAAAATACGCAGCTATAACGCAAACGGCTACCTTGGCGACTATGCATACGTGCCTGTGGATAGCGTTTACCCAATACCTGAGGGGATAAAGGATGACGATGCCCTTTTTGTTGAAGATATTGCAGTTGCAATATCCGTATTATCCAAACTTAATGTGCAAAAAGGCGAATATGTTATTTTGCAAGGTGCAAGCTATCAAAATATACTTATTGCCCAAGTTGCAATTTACTACCACGCAATAGCAATAATTGTGGATACAAATGACGAAAGGTTGGAGGTCGCTGCAAATCTTGGCGTTTACTATACCATAAACGTTAACGATAGCGAAATGTTTGAAAAAATTGCGGAAATCACAAGCGGAAAAATGGTTGATAAAGTCATTTGCCATATAGATATTAATACTAATATCGAAAGCCAAATTTCCTTGATAAAAAATGGCGGAAAAATTGCACTTTACGGCTATGACATTACCTGTAAAAATATCCGCACGGATATTACACCATTGTTTAACAAAAATTTGGAGATTATCGGTATTCACGAGGGTATGGCAAACATTCACAGTGCAATCAACCTGCTTGCAAACGGAGTTGTTAAAACGGATGGTTTGATTGAATACACCACCCCTTTTATCAATATTTTGGAAATTATGAAAGCAAGCGTAGGCAAAATAAACTATTACAAAAGTACAATCACTTTTGAATAAGCTAAAAAACAAAAACACATACAAACATAACAAAAAAATAGTCTGTTGCAAAAAGCAACAGACTATTTTTTTAACCTTGTGCCTTTTTATTTAGTTTTTCTTCCACTGCCTTACCTTCCTGCTCTTCATAAAAGGCAATAATCTTTTTTAACTCTTCTTTTAAATGCGTTATCCTTTCGTCGGACAAATCATACTCCCTTATCCTTAACATATAGTTGGGACAAGTGCTAAGTGAGGTAGTTAAGCAATCATTTTTGCCACAGTAAAGCAAACGGAATTTGCATGGCAAAAGTTGTCGCCTGTACAAATAATTGCAGTGCTGACAAGTCTTACAAGTTTTACTCATTTTTTAAACTCCATACGCTCTTTTATATCTTCCTTAAGTATCTGCTCTATTTGCTCCAACTCCGTCAAAAGATTGCTTAATTCAAACATTATATTTGTTTGGTGTATTGGCAATTTGCGCCTAAAGCGATAGTTTGGGCAGTTATCCATAAGTTTTTTATGGTCATGGTAAATACCGCACCAACCGAATTTGCACTCATTAAACTTTTTTACTCCACGGGTGTAATACTTGTTAAAGTGAATACATTTAAAGCATCTGCCTAAATTTGGTTCATTTTCAAGTTTTGGTTTATTTTCCATTTTTTCTCCTTTTTTTATAATTTTAAGTATTTTGCACATACTCAACTTGTCGCCACATATTTGCAATAAACAGCTGTCTGCTACAAATATGTAATATAATAAAATTATGAGGATTGACTATGATTAATTACGGTAAAGAGTTAAAATATCACAGAATTGTTAGAAACAAGTCTCTTAGAGATGTTGAAAAAGACACAGGTATAAGTGACACAAATTTAAGTAGATGGGAAAACGGAAAAGTTTTACCAAATATTGATTTTTGTGTAATACTTGCTGACTACTATGAAATATCACTTGACGAACTAATCGGACGTGATACGTATTACAAATAAACATTTAAACTGTAACATTTTCGTTACAGTTTTTTATTTACTACACCCCTACTCCTTTTCTTTTAATTTGCTCTGCGATTACAAAAAATGTACAATTAAATATAACTGTTACATTTTTGTAACAGTTATATTGTATGCTACAAATATGTAACTGTCAAGTATTTACTACAAATTTGTTGGTAAATATAAAAATATTTGATATATCAATATTAAAAACTATGGTAAAAAAAATAAAATATCGTAACTTTCTTTTAAATTTAAGTAAAAAAATGTAGGAATAAGCAATGTTATTTAATTAATCAGTAAAATAATAAAGTTTTTTTTGTTTAGATTTTTGTGTAATCTTTTCAAAGTAAACATATACTACCCTGCCCTATTTACTTCATTTTCAAGTTTTGATTTGTTTTCCATTTTTTCTCCTTTTTTTATAATTTTAGTATTTTGCACATGCGCAACTTGTTGCCACATGTTTGCAACAAATTTGTCGCAATTAACTATTTGCTACAAATTTGTAATAAAATAAAATTATAAGGATTGACTATGATTAATTACGGTAAAAAGTTAAAATATCACAGGATTGTTAAAAACAAGTCTCTTAGAGATGTTGAAAAAGACACAGGTATAAGTAGCACTAATTTAAGTAGATGGGAAAACGGAAAAGTTTTGCCAAATATTAATTTTTGTGTAATACTTGCTAACTACTACGAAATATCACTTGATGAATTAATCGGACGCGATTTTCCATAACAAATGACATTTAAACTGTAACGATAGCGTTACAGTTTTTTTATTTAATATACTGCTAGTGTCATTTACATTATTGATTTTTACTTTATAAATTTTTTTCTTAAAAACTTTATCGTATAAATATTATATCACTAATCTTACAACAATTAAATTTTAAATATCCAATTTTGGAAATTATAAGTTTTAATCAACAGATTTTGCTACAATGTTTACGTTAAGTAAATTTATCAAAAGTTTTACTCAAACTTAAATATAAAACAAGTATAAAAAATTACACTAAAAGTAGTAAAACAAATTATTTTAACAACTTTTTTTTCTTGTTTTTCTACTCTTTTAGCATTGTTTTTCTGCACCTAATATGCTATAATTAATGTAAAATTTTTTGGATAAAATTATTTGACAAAAATAAACAGAGTACTTACAAATTTTATGATTACTATCGGGGACGCATTAAAGCATAATAGAATTGTGCGAAACAAAACACTACAAGATATAGCAAATGCCACGGGTATTTCTATCACAAGTTTATCTACATGGGAAAATAATAAAAGTTTACCCAACATCGATTTTTGTGTTAAGCTTGCGGATTTATACGGTATTCCTCTTAACGAGCTTATTGGGCTTGACCTAAAAAAATAATGTAAAATAAAAATCTTGTAGCAATAACTACAAGATTTTTTTATTTGTATACTTTATTTAAATTTTAAAGCAATACTACACCCTTGCTTTCGCACTCCTCGATAGTCTCGTTATCCCAAATGGAGCTTTGAACTTCCCCGATATGTGCTTTGTGCAACAATAATTGGCACAACCTCGATTGTCCTATGCCGCCACCTATTGTCAACGGATATGTATTTTCAATAACGTTTTTATGATAGTTTGTACTTGGCTCAAGTCCTTTTGCCGAAAGTTGATATTTTAGCGACTTGCTATCCACACGTATACCCATGGATGATAGTTCAATAGCCTTGTCAAGCTCGGGGTACCAAACCATTATATCGCCGTTCAACGCCCAATCGTCATAGTCAGGGGCACGCAAATCGTGAACTTCGCCGTTGGAAAGGTTTTCGCCTATTTGCATGATAAACACTGCACCGTACTTTTTGGTTATTGCATTTTCACGTTCTTTTGTGGTCATATTTGGGTAAGCCTTTAGCAAATCTTCGGATGTGATAAAGTAAATATCGTCTACCAACCTGTTGGTTATTTTAGGAAAAACTTTTTCCACATAGCAAGCGGTGTCGTAAATTACCGAGTAAATGTCGCGTACCACCGATTTTAAAAAGTCAAAGTTCCTATCCTTTTCGGTTATTATTTTTTCCCAATCCCATTGGTCAACGTAAACACTGTGCAAGTTGTCAATCACTGCCTCCTGACGCCTTATGGCGTTCATATTTGTGTAAATACCCTCGCCCACACTGTAGCCGTATTTACCAAGTGCCATCCTCTTCCACTTTGCAAGTGAATGTACAATTTCACAGTTGCTGTTAGGGATTGCCGTAATGTCAAAAGAAACTGCCTTTTCAGTGCCGCTTAAGCCGTCGTTCAAACCGCTATCCGTCCTTACAAACAATGGAGCACTTACTCTATGTAGATTCATTTTTTGTGAAAATTTATCCTGAAAATAATCACGTAGTAATTCGATTGCTTTTTCTGTTTCTTTTACACTAAGCTTAGAAGTGTAATCTTGTGGAATTTTTTGCATATTTACTCCTTTAACAAACTTTTTATACTATCAATGTACCTTGCAAATACAATACCGGGGGCTGCCAAATCAGGTTGCCACCTTTTTATCCATTCCAAAGTAACGTATCCATCGTAGCCGATAGATTTTAAGCCATTTATTGCCTCTTTTAACGGTAGGTCTCCGTTGCCAATCATTTTGTATACGGTTGTTCCGTTCTCCCTCACAGAGTCCTTAATATGGGTGTATTTTATATACTCTCCTATATTTTTAATAGTTTCACTTATAGTTTCCCTATTGTACCTGTATGGATGATGAATATCCCACAAAACACCTATATTGCTCTCCCCTATATTATCCATAAACTTTTTTAACAAGCTTGAATCGCAAAACATTCCGTTTGTTTCCATAAGTGGGGTTACGTTGTACTTCTTTCCGTGTTGAGCAAGAGCTTTGTAATAGCCTGTTGCAAGCTCGAAGTCGCCGTCATCCAACATAGCCCTGTTTGTACACATTACACGCACGTATTTTGCGCCTATTTTGCCCGCTAGCTCTATATACTCCATTGCCTCCTTAATGCTTGTATCGATATTTGTTTTGGTTGCAATGGTTGCGTTAGATGTCAAAATCGGTATTTCCAATCCGCCTAGTTTTTGGATTGTTTTTTCGATTTGTTCGTCCGAAAAACATTTCATAGTAGGGGCGTACATTTCGCTTGCTATACCTCTGATTTCCACACCGTTATAGCCCAAATCTTTTGCCGTCGCCAAAATTTCGCTGAGCGTCCAATCGGGACAGCCCAATGTTGAAAAACCTATTTTCATACTTCCCTCCTTATGCTGTTTCAATTTCTGCCGCGCTTTGAAGTTTTAATAACTCGATTGCCTCTTCACGCATTTTAAACTTTTGAATTTTTCCGCTTGCCGTTACAGGGAAACTGTCCACTATCCTTATATACTTTGGCACTTTATGCTTTGCAAGGTGTGCTTTGGCAAGTTCCCTTAATTCCTCAGGGGTACATATTTCCCCCTCTTTCAGTATGATAACTGCCATAACTTCCTCACCGTATTGCTCGGATGGCACACCGATTACTTGCACGTCTTTTACGATTGGTTGAGTGTAATAAAACTCCTCGATTTCCTTTGGATAAATGTTTTCGCCACCGCGGATTATCATATCTTTAATTCTTCCGACAACCTTGTAGTAGCCGTCCTTATCAACAGTGCAAAGGTCGCCTGTGTGCAACCATCCGTCCTTATCAATAGCCTCTGCAGTTGCCTCCGGCATTTTGTAGTAGCCTTTCATAATGTTGTAGCCCCTTGCACAAAACTCACCCGCTACGCCTGTAGGAACTTCCTCCCCTGTTGCAGGGTCAACGATTTTTGCCTCTACGCCGTCAAATACTCTGCCAACGGTGTTTACCCTTAGCTCCAAACTGTCCTCTGTAGTTGTTTGGGTGCAACCAGGGGACGCCTCCGTCTGTCCAAATACTATTGTAATTTCCGTCATATTCATTTTGTCAACAACTTGGCGCATAACCTTGATAGGACAAGGGCTGCCTGCCATTATACCTGTTCTTAAACTGCTAAAGTTGTATTTTTCAAAGTCAGGGTGCTCAAGCATTGCAATAAACATTGTAGGCACGCCGTGTACTGCGGTGCATTTTTCCACCGTAATGGCATTCATAACCTTTGTTGGGCTGAACGACTCCACAGGCACCATTGTTGTTGCGTGAGTTATGCAGGACATCAAGCCAAGCACCAATCCAAAGCAATGGAACATTGGAACTGTTATTAGCAATTTGTCTTTATCGGTAAATTTCATACCATCGCCAATCGATTTGCCGTTGTTGATAATGTTGTAGTGAGTAAGCATTACGCCTTTAGGGAAACCTGTTGTTCCGCTTGTATACTGCATATTAATTACTTCGTGACAATTTAAACTATTCATACGTTCGTTAAGCTCTTCGTCAGTAACATTTACACCTGCGGTTACAATATCCTCAAAATTCATAAAACCGCGTGGTGTATTGCTCCCGCAATATACTATCTTTTTTAAAAACGGAAACTTGCTGTTGTCTACGTCGCCGTTTTTGCTGTTCCTAAACTCCGGCAATAATTTGTCGATTGTATCTACATAACTGTTGTTTTTAACGCCTTCTATCATTACCAACATTTTTGTATCCGATTGTTTTAACAAATACTCAAGCTCAAACTCTTTGTAGTTGGTGTTTACAGTTACCAAAATTGCACCTATCTTTGCGGATGCAAACAAAATTTCATACCACTCAGGTACGTTTGTAGCCCAAATTGCAACTTTATCATCCTTTTTTATTCCGAGGCTAAGAAGACCCTTTGCCACCGCATTACATCTTTCGTTCAATTCCGACCAAGTTTTTTGGTACTCTCTGGTAGTATATTTTATAGCTACCGAGTTAGAATAGTTTGCTGCCAAATCATCAAGCATGCCGCCTAATGTTCTTTCAATCATTTCCATCTTCTTTACCTCCTTTTAGATAGTTATGTTAAAAAAATTTTTGTCTAAGTTATATCGCACACGCTTATTTCGACAATCTTCCGCCATTACCGACACTTTTTGTCGTAATTTAGGTTATTTCACGTTATTTTTATAGCTAAATGTCGATTTATCATAGCATTTTGTCGAATTGTCATAATATTTTTGCAATTATTTGTCGATTTTTATAATTTTCACGCTACTTTTTGCAGTTATTTGTCGACTTTTGCGTGCAACATATTATTATATTATTTATATCATTTTTAAGCTTATCTTGCTTTGTTTTATCACGCATTAATTTTTTATAAATTTTATTAAGCACAATTTCAAACTCTTCATTAGTAAATGTATTACTCATATAAGAATATCCTCTAATAAGCTCATTACTTCATCAAGTGCATATAGTCCGATTAAACTTTCGACATTGTCTATGCTGTCGTCTTCTAATTGCTGTACAAAATCAACCAATTTACCAATATTTTCATTGTCTTCATACTTGCTATACAATTTTGTTATAACGCGTTTCGTAACACTAAATTTGCTTTCTTCACTTGCTTTATCAGCCAAATTCCATTTATGTACTTTGCAAATAATTGTATGCCCATCTTCAACAATACTATCAAAAACTAAACTTTTCTTATCCATTTTCATTCTCCTTCTCATTTATATTGTTAAATTATCTGCGTTCTCTGCACTCTCTTCCACTGCTTGAGGCTGTATAATATCCTTTTGTGTTTCATTATTTATCGTTTTTTTGATTTACAACAACAATATTGTTAAATTTAATGTGTTTTTTCGATTATTGCGAATCTGCAAGTTGCTTTTTGTTTATATTTAAAAACTTGGAGATGTCAAAAGCTTTCCAAGGGCTCGCATCTTCAGGCGGATATGCACGAAAAACCATTTTTTCCTTTGTTGTAGGGTGGAAAAACTTAATTTCGGTTGCCCACAATGCCAAATTGTAGCCTTTTGTCCTTACATCCGCACCATACTTCATATCTCCAAAAATAGGAGTGCCCAAACTTGCCATTTGCACGCGGGCTTGGTGCGACCTGCCTGTTATAAGATTGATTGAAACAAGGCTAAAACCTTGCACCTCGTCTAGCACCTTGTAGTCAAGCTCTGCCCTTTTTGCACCTTCCTCCGAAAACGGAGCGATAACAACGGTATTATCCCTGCTATCCTTTTTAAGGTAGTGCTCAAGCTTTCCGCTTTTGTATGTAGGGCTACCGCAAACCACCGCTAAGTATTTTTTGTCAAACTCGCCGTTCCTTATACTTTCGGAAAGTCTGCTTGCGGCTTTGGAAGTTTTTGCAAATACCATAACACCGCCCGTAGGTCTGTCAAGCCTGTGCACCAAGCCTAAAAAAACATCCCCCGGTTTGTTGTATTTTTCCTTTAGATACTGTTTTATCAAAGTAAGCATATCCATATCCCCTGTTATGTCTGCTTGCGACGGGATATTAAATGGTTTGATTACCACGATTATATGATTGTCTTCGTAGGCAATATCCAAATCTTTATATGCGATAGGTTGCATTTTTACCTCCTGTATTTTGCGTTTAGGGTTAGTTAGTGTAAACCATAACCCAAACTGTTAAAAAGACGTGTCTTTTGTTTTAGATAGACCTCTTTGGTTTTATCTTTTAAAAGTTGCAAGTCCGCTGCAACCGCAAGGCAAATCTATCCCCTCATTGGTTGGCAGTGCTACTTCGTAGGCATCTATTTCCGCCTTAAAGTCCTTTAGGGCGATTGTTAGTATATTTTTTATCACTATAGGTTGCAAGCCTGTTGTATACGAATTTATCAAAAAAAACAACGGATTATCCACAAGTACCTCACGGCATAGTTTTACCAAATCAAAAAGATTTTCTTCTATTTTCCAAGTCTCGCCGTTAGGGCCTCTTCCATAGCTTGGCGGGTCCATTATAATTGCATCGTATTTGTTGCCACGCCTTATTTCCTTTTCGATAAACTTTTTGCAGTCATCTACTATAAAACGCGTGTTTTCCGTAGCAACTTCGCTTGATATGCAGTTTTGCTTTGCCCTGTCCACCATAGCTTTTGCACTATCCACATGCGTTACGTGTGCGCCTACTTTGGCGCAAGCCACCGTTGCACCGCCCGTATAAGCAAACAGGTTAAGCACTTTTATTTTTCGTCTGCTGTTTGTGATAAGCTCGGACATTTTGTCCCAATTTACTGCTTGTTCGGGGAACAACCCTGTGTGCTTAAAGCCCATCAACTTGCAATTAAATTTAAGACCTTTTCGCTCTATGACAAAGTTTTGCGGAATGTCTTGTGTAAAAGTCCATTCCCCACCACCCGTTGAGGAGCGTTTGTATATGGCGTTTATGCCTTTGTAGGACGAAAGTTTGAATTTTGACGGCCAAATAACTTGAGGGTCGGGGCGTAGCATTATAAGTTTGCCCCATCTCTCCAATTTTTCCCCGTTGCCGGTAGCTATTATTTCATAGTCTTTCCATCCGTTTGCCACTTTTGCCATATATTATACCTTTTGAATATATAATGATACTTCATCTCCGTTTATATTCCATTGTTTAGAATATCCGTCGATTGCTCCGTTATTTATACTGTCTGCCAATACGTCCGATAAAATGCTCTTGTCTCTTGCCAAAACTTCAGCAGACATTCCGTTTGCAACATAGCCGATATTGATATGGTCTGTCACTTCAAAGCCTGCCTCTTTACGCATTGTTTGAATTTTTGAAACAAGTTCTCTTGCAACACCCTCTCTAATCAATTCGTCAGTTAAGTTTGTGTCGATTGTTACTGTTATGCCTTTGTCGCTCTCGCTATACATACCTGCTTTGCTTGTTGTACCAATCAACAAATCTTCCTTTGCAAACTCTACATTTACGCCGTTGATTACTACGCTGTGTACTCCGTTTTCTACATCGCTTACAACTTTGTTGCCGTCACAATTTGCAAGATACTCGCGAATTCCACCAAGCAATTTGCCATACTTAGGGCCAATAGTCTTAAGTTGAGGTTTAATCTCATATCCAACAAAACTGCTGTTGTCCTGCACGATTTGCGCCTTTTTGATATTCAATTCCTTTGCGATAATGTCAAGCATACCCATATCATTAAGTTTTATATCCGCTTTGATATAGATATTTGCCAAAGGCTGTCTGTTTTTCATATTCGATGCGTTTCTTGCAGCACGACCTAGCTCTACGCTTGCAATAGCAAAGCTCATATCTTTTTCAAGGTTGCTGTCCTCAAACGCTTTATCTGCCACAGGGAAATCGCACAAATGTACGCTTTCCGGCTCGTTTTTAAAGAAGTTAACCACTAAGTTTTGGTACATTGTCTCCGCAATAAACGGAACGTAAGGTGCAATAACTTTTGATAATGTTACAAGTGTGGTGTATAGCGTTGTGTATGCAGCAATCTTGTCATCATCCATACTGCTACCCCAAAATCTGTCACGGCATCTTCTTACATACCAATTAGAAAGTTCGTCAGTAAACTCGCCAATCGCTCTTGCAGATTCTGTGATTTTGTACTCGTTTAAATCGCTATCAACTTCCTCAATCAAAGTTTGTAGCTTGGACAATATCCATTTGTCCATTAGCGACAATTTGCAATCTTTTATATTGTATTTTGTCGGGTCATATTTATCAATATTTGCGTAAAGTACAAAGAATGCGTACGTATTCCACAAAGTACCCATAAACTTCCTTTGTGCTTCGCTTACATTTTCCGCACTGAATCTGGACGGCAACCATGGGCTTGAACCTGTGTAGAAATACCACCTTACCGCATCCGCACCTTGCTTGTCAAGCACTGTCCAAGGGTCAACTACATTGCCCTTATGCTTACTCATTTTTATACCGTCTTTATCGTTTACGTGCCCTAAAACTATACAATTTTTAAATGGTGCTTTGTCAAACAATAATGTTGATATTGCCTCCAAGGTGTAAAACCATCCTCTTGTTTGGTCAACTGCCTCGCTGATAAAGTCTGCAGGAAACTGCTTTTCAAAGATGTCTTTATTTTCAAACGGATAGTGCCATTGTGCAAAAGGCATACTTCCCGAGTCAAACCAACAGTCCATAACTTCCGGTGTTCTGTGCATTGGCTTGCCGCACTTTGGACACTTGATAACCACCTCGTCAATGTACGGTCTGTGAAGTTCTATATCTTTGTCAAGACCGCCCAATTCCTTAAGTTCCGCCTTAGAGCCGATTACATGAGTTTCGCCGCAGTCCTCGCATACCCAAATAGGTAGTGGTGTGCCCCAATACCTTTCTCTTGAAATACCCCAATCGATTACATTCTCCAAGAAATTACCCATTCTTCCCGTACCGATTGTAGGAGGCATCCAATTTACGCTCGCATTGTTTTTAAGCAACTTGTCGCGTACGGCTGTCATTTTGATAAACCAGCTTGAACGTGCATAGTACAATAGCGGTGTATCGCATCTCCAACAGAATGGATAGCTGTGTTCGTACATTAGCTCCTTAAACAAAAGGCCTCTTGATTTAAGGTTTGCGATAACTGCTTTGTCGCCTTCCTTGCAAAATACGCCCGCAAAATCTGCACCGCACTCTTCGGTAAACTTACCATCAGTGCCAACCATTTGCAAAAACGGAAGATTGTATTTTCTGCCAACATTGGCGTCATCCTCACCAAATGCAGGAGCAATGTGTACAATACCCGAGCCGTCGGTCAATGTTACATAGCCGTCACAAGTGATATAATATGCCTTTTGCTTTGTGGTGTTCAAATCAAAAAGCGGCTCATATTCCGTACCTTCATATTCGATACCTTTTTTGCAATCGATTACTTCATACTCTTCAAACAAAGTGGATACCAAAGCTTCCGCCATTACGATAATTTCGTCATTAGCCTTGATTTTCACATAGTTTTCGTTAGGATTCATACAAAGTGCAACGTTTGAAAACAATGTCCAAGGAGTAGTCGTCCAAGCAAGGAAATATGCGTTTTGCTCCCCTTTGATTGCAAATTTGACGAATATGGATTTTTCCTTTACATCCTTATAGCCCTGTGCCACCTCATGAGAAGAAAGTGCTGTTCCGCAACGAGGACAATAAGGCACGATTTTGTGTCCTTTATAAAGTAAGCCTTTGTCGGCAATTTGTTTAACTGCCCACCAAATAGACTCAATATAATTGTCATTGTAAGTGATATAAGGGTCATCCATATCCACCCAATAACCTACTCGGCTGGACATTTTTTCCCATTCGCCCTTGTATTTCCAAACGCTTTCCTTGCATTTTTTGATAAAAGGCTCTATACCATAATTTTCAATCTCTTTTTTACCGTCGATTCCTAGTAGTTTTTCAACCTCTAGTTCTACAGGCAATCCGTGAGTATCCCAACCAGCTTTACGCAAAACTTTATAACCTTTCATAGTCTTGTAACGTGGGATAATATCTTTCATAACACGGGTCAAAATATGCCCTATATGAGGTTTACCATTTGCAGTCGGTGGACCGTCAAAAAAAGTAAAATACGGCTTACCGTCGTTTTTATTTACGCTTTTTTCAAAAATCTTATTCTCGTTCCAAAAATCTATGATTTCCTTTTCGCGAGAACAAAAATCCATACTAGAATCAACTTTCTTGTACATAGCATACTCCTATTTTTTACTCCGCAAACAAAAATTTGCGAAGATTGTATTTATTATATATTTTATAAAATAAATTATCTTACCTATTTTACACGATAAAAAAATATTTGTCAAGCAAGCAATATCAATTTATGCTCAATCGACAAATAATTTTTAATTATATTAATAATAAGCAACGGTTTTGGCAACAAAACAAATAAAATCAAATTTTATTGCACCATCAGTCACAAACACTCATTTTTTTAAGCTTTGTTTGTTTTTATCGTTTACTTTTTTCAATTTTTCGGTTTTACGTTGCTCTTCTTTCAACTCCATATACCGCTCCAATATGGCTTTATCGTTATATGAAACAATATTGATTTCCCCAACCATTTCCAAAAGCTCTTGCATACTCAAAACCTTGCAACTGAAATTTTCGCTATCCTCCAAATTGCCGATATAAAAATCGCACTTGTTGATAAAATGTACAACTTTGGCACCCAAAGCCTCCAATTTTGTCCAAACAGCTCTTGTCAAATCGATATCTTCAATCATTGTGTCACGGTTAAAGAATATCTTTTTTTTGTAAAGCGGATTGTTTTTATCGATATACTCAATATCCACAGGCACAGGCTCAAACATTGCCAATATCCTACGTTTGGAATTTTTGCTTGTTATGGACGGAGCTTGTCCCGCACATTTTTTAGATACAAAATTTGTGATAACCCCATCGTCGTTAACGCCTATTGTAGCCTCGTAATAAGCCATCAGTTGCTCAAAAGTCATTTTTTCTTTCTCGCAAATGTACTTGAGGGTTAAAAGCGAAAGTCTGGCATCCTCATCCGCTCTGTGATGATTGAACTGTTCCCCAATCTCCTCCGCAATTTTGTCAAGACTTATAACGCCCGAAGCACCTTTGTATATGCTAAATAAAATTTGAGTGTCGACAAAGACAAAATTATATGGTTTTAACGTATTGACATTGCAAGCGCTGTTAATACCTACTATGTCGTTGTGTATGGCATGTCCTAACACTACGCAATCGGGTTTTTGCAAAATAGCCCCGATTTTCGCATAGTTTTCTGCAAAAGACGGAGACCTATAATAAACTTTTAATGGATAAGCAAGTTTTACCCTATAATAGGCAAAATTCATTTTGCCTATAGGCCTAATCAATATATTATCTTGCTTTTCAATCTCGAATTTTTCGTTTGCAACGCAATAGCCAAACTCGCAAATATTGCCACTTGAAAAACAACCATCCGTACTCTCTAAATCAAAAGCAATAAATTGCATTAGTTTTTATTCTCCTTTCTAATCGGTCTTACCATAAACGAAAAGGTAAACGGATTATGTTTAGATAAAATATACTTAAATTTATCACGTGTATCAGGTCCGCAACTATTCGAACCTATACCGCGTACAAAACCGTCAATGGAGATATTATTTAAATCCATAATTTTAACATCTTCAAGATGATTTGCAGATATCAAATTATCTTCCGTAGTAGTTTTAGCATTAAAGTTAAACGGTTTTCCATCCGCAATAAACTCAAGTCCTAATCCGTCGTCATTGGTAACTTTTGCAAAACGTACACCACACCTATTACCTGACTCCTGAGGTTTAATATAAGGCTCTAGCATTTCTCCCGTAGTTGTTTTAAATATTCCAAGTTTTGCTTGATTGATAAAGTCGGAATAATTCTCCACATTTCCGTAGCCGTAATACTCTATATTTTTAAAGTTTTTTGCCATCTCTAGGTTATATCCAATTTTAGGCAAATCGTATTTTCCGCCAAGCGAGATAAATTCGCTATCCACTTTAAACTCTCCCCTCTTGCCTATTGTATAAGTAGTGTTGTACTTAATTAACGGAGTTTTACCCGATACCATTAAATGAGTTGTTTTTACCACACAAGGGTTTTCCGTATAGCTTATGCTGTCAAACACTACTTTCAATTTGTTTATGCCTTGTTTTTCAAGTATTTTGGTAGTATACATATAGTTATCGATTGGTGCAGCAAACACATTGCCAACAAGTCCGGATAAGCCATCAGCTCTTAGAGGTTTATTATTTATAAGTTGAACTCCGTCAAGCTTATAGCTCGAAATAAGTCCGTTAAGCAAATTGATTACAAGCACTCCGCCGTCAAAACTTATTCTTATATTCTCACCGCTATTTATTACCTCCGTACCCGATTTAATATCGATTTTCGCAATGTTTTCATTTAATAAAATACAATCTTCGCCCAAAACATTTCCGTTTGATTTCGAGGTATAAGTAAAGACAATATATACATCCTTTGTAAGGTCTTTTAATATATAAGGAGTTATTTGAACATTCTCCTTAGGACTTATAATTTGTTCCACAACACCCGAGCTTTGTTCGATTCCGCTTTCGTAAACTTTCCAACAAATCTCAATATTTTCCGTACTTAAAAAATCTTGCCTATTGCAAACAATAAAACAGTTGCTGTCTTTATATGTTCTTACAGGGCTGTAAACATTTTTCATACACAATGCACCTGTATGAGGCCTGCCGTCAGGATACATTAACCCGTCTACACAGAAGTTGCTATCATGTTTTTTCTCGCCGTGGTCACCACCATAAGTATATAAATATTTTGCATCTTTTTCCGAGTGTTTTACCACGTGGTCACGCCATTCCCAAATCAAGCCACCCAATAAGCTTGCTTTTTGGTACCATTTATCCCAATAATAATCCAAATCGCCAGGACCTACACCCATACTATGAGCATACTCGCAAAGCATATAAGGCTTGTTGTAAAATTTAGAAGGCAATTTGTCTTCAAGATATTTTTGAAATTTATCAGGAGCACTGTACATTTCGGATATTACGTCGTAAGCAAACCTTTTTGTACGAATTACAGCTTCGTAATGAATAGGAATATTAGTGACTTTCTTTAAATTTTTATAGCAATAATCTTGACACTTATATCCGTGCGACTCATTACCTAACGACCACATTGTCACTGCAACAGAGTTTTTATCACGCTCGTACATTCTTCTTACTCTGTCCCAATAATGCTCTTTCCATTTCAAATTGTGGCTTATAGCTTTTGGGTGCCAATATTCCTTATGCAATACTCCGTGTGTCTCGATATCTGCCTCATCAATGACATACAAGCCATAATGTTCACACATTAAAATAAATATAGGGTCAGGAGGATAATGTGAAGTACGTACAGCATTTACATTCAACGCTTTCATAGCCTCGATATCTCGCAAATAGTCTTCGGTAGTCATATAGTAACCTGTACTCTCATTACTATCATGGTGATTAACTCCCCTTATTTTTATTGCAACATCGTTAAAATAAAGTACATTTCCTCTTATTTTAATGTCTTTCAAACCAAAGTCACGGCGAAGACACATTGCAATACCTTTATTATCAATAAGCTGTAATTCCAATGTATAAAGCTCCGGGGTTTCGGCAGTCCACTCAATGGCATTATCCAAAATATATCTTATTTTTTCGCCACTGTTGGTAGTAATAGTATGTAATACTTCATCCCCTTTTTTGATAGTGTAAATCAAACTGTACAAACTACCTACGACATCAGCCCAAATATAAAGCTCATACCTGCCTTTAGACAAATAACGTGGCTCTATAGTAAAATCTCTTACAAAAGTAGTACCATAATGTGTCAAGTAAACATCGCGGAAAATACCTGTATTGCGAAACATATCCTGACACTCAAGATAACTACCATTACACCATTTGTAAACAAGACATACGATTTCGTTTTCGCCGTTTTGCAAATATTGCGCAACATTAAACTCGGCTTGGTTATGCGAGCCCTCGCTGTAACCTACAAACTCGCCGTTTATATACAGTTCCAAACAAGAAGAAACACCCAAAAAAGTCAAAACTTCGTTATCGGTAACTTTTTCCAAATTAATCAACTTATGGAATAATGTTACCGGAGAATCCTTTGGCACATTTGGTAAATTAGGTTTAAATTCGTATCTTTGGTTGACATAACAAGGAGCCTCTATCCCTTGGTATTGAATACAGCCAGGTACTTTTATTTTGCTGAACTTAAAAGTGTTAGCCTGAGTGTCAAACTCCGCCTCTAACTTTCTGCAGTCGTCAAAGTATAAAATATTCCAAACTCCGTTAAGGATAGTTACCATATCACTGTTGTAGCGCTCAGTCAAATATGTATTGTCATACATTTTATCCAAACTGCCAAAAGGTATGTAGTAGCTCCTAGGTCGCATTTTATTTATTTCGAAAACTTCGAATTTATTAAAATTTTCTTGCTTGAAATTGTAAATCATATTATCCCCTATGTATTATAATTTTAAATATTATATCATATAAAAGTTTAAAAATCAATGCCTATTGAAAAATTAAGGCTATTATTTAATAATAGCCCCAAAAGGAAACATACAAACTTTTCCTACCTTAACCCACTGCAAAATTAAAGGGATACCAAAAATGCTCAAAATATGAAGCGTTATGGAAAGTACCGCAAAAGGAATTATCATCCAACCGACCAAAACAGACCAAAGCAAATTTAATAGCAAATATTTTTCAAAATACACACCTACCCGCTTGTTTGTAGGTTTTAAACACAGCCAACCTATCCTAAAACAATTTACCGCCAAAGGATATCCTACAATGGTTATCGTCAAAGCAACTCCAATCAAAAACCAAATTGCAGCAAGCCAAACTCCACCCAATAACCTCCAAATAAAATTGCCTATATACGATACTACATATTTCATACAATTAGTATGTGGTAAGTAAAAACAAAAATTCATGAACAAATTTGCCAAAATCTAAATAAATATTAAAACTTTAAACTATTTCGTTATTAATCAATGTTGTGATTTACCAAAAATGTAATCAATATAATTACCAATTAATTAGTTTGTGCAAACAAAAAAGTGGCAGAAATCTGCCACTTTCATTTGCTATACTATTATTTAAAATATCTATTCAATAGACCTTGGAAACCTTGACCGTGTCTTGCCTCATCTTTCGCCATTTCGTGTACAGTATCGTGTACAGCATCATAGCCTAATTGTTTAGCAAGTTTCGCAAGTTCAAATTTACCTGCACAAGCACCGTTCTCTGCCTCTGCTCTCATCTCAAGATTACGTTTTGTGCTATCTGTCAAAACATTACCCAAAAGCTCTGCAAATTTTGCTGCGTGTTCAGCTTCTTCCAAAGCATATCTCTTATAAGCCTCAGCAATTTCAGGATAACCCTCTCTATCTGCTTGACGGCTCATAGCAAGATACATACCAACTTCTGTGCACTCGCCCTCGAAGTTAGCTTTAAGACCGGCGATAACTTCTTGCTCCAAATCTTTAGCACTACCTACAACGTGCTCGGTTGCCCAAGTCATTACAGCATCTTTCATTTCGTTGAATTTGCTAGCAGGCACACCACATTGAGGGCATTTAGCTGGGGCAGAATCCCCTTCGTGAACATAACCACATACAGAACAAACAAATTTTTTCATAAATTTATCTCCTTATAAATTGTTTTAATTTTATTTTTTGCAACAACATAAAAATTATTGCCTAAATACTTTTTATATATTCAAATGGACTTTTTGCAAAGCTCATGACAAATTGTTATTTATCGATTTTGCCGCTACATTTAGGACAAAGTCCGTAATAAACCAAGCTATAGCTTTTTGGAACAGCACCATTACTTTCATTTAACTTTATATTTATTTTGTATTTACTATCGTCAAAATCAATAACAGCACCGCATTTTTCGCAAATCAAATGACTGTGCCTGCTAATGTCGGCATCAAATCTATCCTTTTCAAGCACGGCAGGAACTTTAATTGCCATACCATTGTCGACTAACTGATTTAAGTTGCGGTAAACAGTCCCTTTTGAAATATTAGGAGCAAGTTCCCTTGCCATTTCGTAAACCGTATCCGCTGTCGGGTGTTCCTTTGTGCTTTTCAGCACTTCATATACGATATCCCTTTGCACAGATTTATTCATAATAACTCCATAAAATTAAATAGTAAACGATAAAACTTAGTAATCATTACTAATTTAGTATAACATTTAAATAAACCGTTGTCAACAAAAATATGAAAATAAATTATACAATTATACAATTTTGTCTAAAATTATAATATAAAATATTAAAGAAGGTATAAAATGCAAATAATAAATTGTAAAATTTCATATATTATCGGCGAAAGTCAAGTTTACTCAACCGAACTAAAAAATAATGATTATAAAATAGATATAGATTTAAAGGACGATATTCTTTGCTCTAAAATACAAACAAGCAAAGAATTTAAAGACTTTAAAATTGAGTTTTATTTGCCAATAGATAAAAAATTTACTCAAATGATTACAAACGGCTACCAAACTTGGTTACCATCATATAAAATCAACTGCAACAGCAAACAAAACAAACTATCTGCTTTTTTACAAAAAAACATGTATAAAGGCAGTGGGATAGATTGTATTGCGGAATATCAAAGTAATTTTAGTAAAAACACTAGCTTTGGCATCTGCTATTTTAAAGAAGACAATACAAACAACACCTTAATGTTTGTAAGTCTTGACGAAAAAGATACCTTTACAAAGTACGATTATGATTTTGACCGCAATGTTCTAAAAATAACGCGAGATTTTAAAGGTTATGCTGTAAATAAAAATATGCAGCTTATCAAAGTACTTCGAATTGAAGAGGATTTTGTAAATAGCATTAATGTTTTAAAAGAAAACTTAAACCTAAATGATAAAACTCAAAAAACTACAAGACTTATTGCATACAATACCTTTAGTGATTACAAAAACAACATAACCGCACAAATAGTAAATGAAAAAATCCACAATTTGCAGAATGATTATAATATGTTTATCATTGGAGACGGATATGCACAAAATAGTGGCAACATACTTGATATTGACGAAAAAAAGTTCCCAAACGGTTTAAAATCTATTGTAGAAAATATCCACAGTAAAAAGATTTTAGCAGCGCTATGGATTACACCTTTTGCAATATCCCCACTTTCAAAAAGCTTTTCCGACCAACAAAATTTGGCAGTAAAACAAAACGATAAACCTGTGGTTACCTGCCCGTTTTGGGGTGGAGCGTATTCACTTGATATATCGTTTGACGATAGCACTCAATATTTAAAAGATATGTTTGACGTGATTTTCAACGAATATCAATTTGATGCAGTATACTGTGATTGCATTTATATGGCTGCAAGCATACCCGTTGAAGGCAAAACTCAAGCAATGCTTATTAACCACGCAATTAGCACAATTAGGAAATTAACCGAAAACAAACTGTTGATTTTGGGTGGAGTTCCATTTTTATCCGCAGTAGGCAACTGCGATTGGATAGCGATTTCATCCGACAGCAGTAATTATTGGTATGATATAGGAGATATGCTTTCGGCAAATTTCCCAACGAGTGCCAAGTCAAGCGTAAACAGCTTGGTATATAAAAAATATCTTAACAAAATATATCCTTGTGTTTATACCGTGCCAAATAACAAAAAAATAAAAAACAAACTGTTGCAACTTATATCTAACGCATCGCCTAACCTAATAATTTCCGATAAACAATTAAAGCCTACAACTTTTCCGTCAAAATTTTCATTAAACAATAACGAATAAATAAAAAGCAAACTACACATTTTAACATACAAATGTGTAGTTTGCTTTTCAACAAAAAATATGTCGGCTTGCTCGTTATAACAAGCAAGTCGACAATGATAAGGGGGAAAATTATGAGCTAATTTATTACGAGGTACCGCAGCACCTTTATCGTGACTATATAATAACACCTAAAAATTTTTTTGTCAAATATTTTTCACGATTTTTATGTAAATTATATGTAAATTGCGTTTTGCCTCAATTTTAACACAATAAATTGTTATTTCACACTCATTAATTGCCGTAATTGTTCAAAATATATTCATTTGCCATTTCAGCGGCTATAGCCCCGTCACTTACTGCTGTCACAACTTGACGTACTTTTTTTTGTCTTACATCGCCCGCTACAAAAACTCCGTCGATATTTGTTTTCATATCTTCGTCAGCCAATATATAACCATATTCATCACGAGCAATTTGAGGGCAAATATTGCTTGGTATTTGACCTATTGCAACAAAAACTCCGTCAACTTGCATTTCATTTATTTCTTTATTTTCTACATTTTGCAATTTTATATGAGATATTTTATTATCTCCGACAATTTCCGATACGACACTATTATAAATAATATTAACGCCACTATTTATCAATTTTTCTGTATCTGCTTTACTTGCTCTCAATTTATCACGTCTATGAATCAAATGCACTTGTTTTGCAAACTTAGCAAGGTATAAACAATCGCTAACTGCGGTGTTGCCACCGCCTACTACTGCAACGATTTTATCCTTATAAAAAGCACCGTCGCAAGTTGCACAATAAGAAATACCACGACCTACAAACTTATCTTCATTTTGAAGTCCTAATTTTCGTGGTGTTGCACCTGCACATAAAATTACGGTTTTTGCATTAATCTCATTGCCGCTCTCAAGTTCAACTACTTTACCATTATTGTCAAACTTACAATTTACAACATTGTCATAAATAATTTTAACGCCCAACTTTTCCGCATGTTCCAACATTTTAGTCGCAAGTTCAAAACCGCTTACATTTAAAAGCGCAGGATAATTTTCAACACTTTCAGTGTTGGCAATTTGTCCTCCCGCAAATTGTTTTTCAACAATCGCAACACTCAAACCTGCACGTACGGCATATATTCCGGCAGTCAATCCACTTGGACCTCCGCCTATAATCAAGACATCATAATTCATAACATACCTTTTTTATTTACTAATATTTTTATTTCCAAGCTTAGATAAAAATAAACGCTTTATATTAAAATAACTTTTCAACTCTTTCTCTTTATATAAACTTACTTTTCACACCCAAATCAACACCGATTTTTGTACTTGGAGCATCGCCGCTTAAAATATCTTTTAGTTTATATTTGCTGTTTGCAATTATAACCTCTGTACCATTCATCACAGGGTCTTTAATATATTCAAGCTTTGCTTTAGCACCACCTGCACCTTTTCTGCTTGCGCCATAGCAGGCTTTTTGATATTCTTCAATGTTTTGTACAACTTCACTTACTGTAGCTCCGCTAATAAATTTTACCAAAGAGTCTTTGTCGTTAACATCGCTGTAAATTCCATCCACACTTGTCATAATCAATAATCTTTTTGATTTAACTAAACACGCGATTTGGCTTGCAGTTTCGTCATTATCTATACCGTGAACATAGTTTTCGCTGTTTCCAAGCTGTATCAATTCCATTTTTATGATTTCTTCAGTAGATAGAGGGTCGTTATAGTTGATAATAGGAATAGCATTTTGTTTTGGGCAACGAATTAAAAGCTTTTTTAAATATTCTCTTTTAACTTCATTGTTAAAATGTTGATGTTCAACCAAAATTTGTCTTAAGGAATAACGGCTATCCATATACTGTCTGTAATTGCTCATTAAAATTGATTGTCCTTGCGCAGCGTAATCCGTTTTAACTTCCGAACTATCTCCGTCAAGCTCATAACCATTTCTTTTTATAAAATCAAGTCTGCCAATCTCCGCAGCGCCCGAAGTCACCCAAATATAACCAGGTTTCAACTCTTTTGAAAGCCTTGCGATTACATTGTAATTTATGTCATTATATTCCTTATTAATCAGAGCCATTGACCCAACTTTTCCAACTAGTTCTATATCAAATTTTGTCATTGTACATCTCCCAATTTTCTTATTATTTCGTTTATTAATACTTTTTTACTTTTTTTGTTCAAAGTTATCCATATATCCGCATATTTTGCGTATTTTTCCTTATCTTTGTTAGCAATACATACGATAAATGCGGTTTTATTTACAACCTTATAAACGGACGGTAACCTTGATACTTTTTCATCAAAAGCAATAACACTATCGCAAAAATCTCGCATTTGCGGTAAAGTTTCCTTTTGCAATTCATTGTATTTCCTTTTACCATATATTTGTATGACTTTATCACGGCTTACCAAATTGATATAATCGCAATAGCCATCAAAATCAAGATAATTCAGTTCAAGCATTTCCGCCAAAACCTGACCTACGCTTTTATTAATTTGACTGTTTTCGCCTATAATTATCAGATTAGTTTTCATGCGGCAGTGTTTATGTCCGTTTTAAAAGACATATCTCCCTGTTTATTGACTCTGACAACTATATCGCCGTAAACTTTGGTCATATAAACTTGTACGCCGTATTGTCCCCTTCCGTCAGCATAATTTGCAAGCCTATCCAAACAATTTTGATTTGGATGTCCGTGATTGTTTTCAACCCCTACGCTTATTACAGCATATTCCGGGTCAAGCCTTTTTAAAAACTCGTCGCTTGCAGAAGAACTGCTGCCGTGATGACCGACTTTTAATAAGTCTATATCTATATTATCATTGTAATTTTCCAAAAACAAACTTTCGCCATTGTTTCCGCCTTTGCCTTCGGCATCGCCCGTAAACATAATTTTTCTGACATCTTTTTCGGCATTGTATGTAAGCAATACCATAGGTGAAACTTTATTTTTTTCTTTTGCGTCTATCTTTTCTTCATCGCCGACAACATCTTTCAAATACCATTTTTCTTCCACACCGTAGATATCAAATCTGTAACCTTTGCCGACTATTTCTTTTTTGCCTATATTAAACTCTACTTTCGCACCGATTTCCTGTTGCTCTTGTTTTACGGCAGTAACAAAGTTATCATAAGTGACTGTTTGCACTGTGCCGTATTGAGGATTGACCCCAACAGCTTTTTCCGATTTGCTGTTAAATGCAGGTCTATAAATATTAAGTACATCGTATTCTTCAAGTACGGTATCCATATAGTCCACATGGTCAGCATCGGTATGTGTTAAAATCATGTAATCAAAAGTTTTTATTTTAAGTTCGTTTATGTTACTTATAATTCTGTCCTCGCATCTCTCATTAGTAGTATTTTTTGCATCTCCACCTGCGTCGATAATTGCATTTTTACCATCAGGCAGTTGAATAATTATGCAATCGCCTTGACCAACATCAAGGAAATGTACCGCCAAATCTCCGTCGGCTTTTTCTGTCGTATTAGGCGGATAAAAGATAGCAATAAACCTTTTCCAATATTCGGGGAATACAAAACGTAGTATCAATACAGCCAAAACCACTGCCAATACAAATACGGCAATCGCTATAAACACTGTTGATGTATATTTTATTGTTTTTGCACGGCTTTTACCTACTTTTACCCTAACACCGCGGTTTGTTGCTTTTACGTCAAAATCTTTTTTCTTATTTGCCATAATATCCTTTATATGTATAAAATTTACTACTTATATTTTATTACTTTTTTAAAAATGTGTGATAGAATTGTTAAATTATCTGCCACGGGCTTTGCCGTTTAGCAAGCAAAATCAAAACCGCCTTTTTACACAAAAAAGCTTACTTATATATAATATAACATAAACAAAAACAAAAGTAAATTTATTTTGTAATTATTTTGTTAAATATAACGACACTGCAACAAATAAAAAATTTCGTAATAAATAAGCAAAATTATTAGAAAATTGTTGAAAAATTAATAATTATGTGTTATCATATATACATTAAACAAAAAACAATCGGAGGATTTTTTACTATGCCATTAATTACTAGTAAAGAAATGTTCAAAAAAGCTTACGAAGGCAAATATGCAATCGGTGCTTTTAACGTAAACAACATGGAAATTATTCAAGGTATCGTTGATGCCGCTAAAGAAGAACAAGCTCCACTTATTCTTCAGGTTTCAGCTGGTGCTCGTAAGTATGCTAATGCTACTTATCTTCGCAAAATGGTTGATGCTGCAGTTATCGACAGCAACCTACCAATCTGCTTGCACTTAGACCACGGCGACACTTTCGAGCTTTGCAAAGATTGTATCGACAACGGATTTACTTCCGTAATGATTGACGGTTCTCATCATCCATTTGAGAAAAATATCGAACTTGCTAAAAAAGTTGCTGACTACGCTCATGAAAGAGGCGTTGTTGTTGAAGCAGAGCTTGGCAGACTTGCAGGTATCGAGGACGCTGTTAACGTAAGTGCAGAAGACGCATCTTACACTCGTCCAGAAGAAGTTGAAGAGTTTGTAACTAAAACAGGTGTTGACAGCTTGGCTATCGCTATCGGTACAAGCCACGGCGCTTACAAATTCAAACCAGGTCAAAAACCTCAACTTAAGTTTGACATTTTGGAAGAAGTTGAAAGAAGACTTCCTAACTTCCCAATCGTTCTTCACGGTGCATCTTCAGTTCCTCAACAATTTGTTAAAATTATTAACGAAAACGGCGGAAAAATGCCAGATGCTATCGGTATTCCTGAGGAAATGCTTCGTCAAGCTGCATCAATGGCAGTTTGCAAAATCAACATTGACTCTGACTTAAGACTTGCTTGCACTGCTGCAATTCGTAAGCACTTCAATGAGCATCCTGACCACTTTGACCCACGTCAATATCTTGGCGATGCAAGAGCAAATATTAAGGAAATCGTTCGTCACAAACTTGTTAACGTTTTAGGCTGTAACGGCAAAGCTGCAGAGATTATAGCTGCGGTTGAGAAAAACGCTTAATTTGAATTTTATTTATTAATTTAATATGATATAAAACAAAATAAAAGTCGGTTTTGCCGACTTTTATTTGTTTTTTTAAATTAATTTATACTCTAATAATGATATAAATTTTTATATCCAACAATTTAATGCCGATTTTCAATTAATTTTGTATCATAATCGCAAAAAACAAACAGAAAATAGACTGTTTGTTTTTTTTGTTTCATTTAATTAAAAGGCATATATTTATGAGCAGTTTTTGTACCACCTATGTTATTTACCGCGATAACAGTTCCGCCGCTTACTGTGCCTGTGCTATCCCAATAGCAGCCGTCGCCTGTTTTCAAACCATAAGTCAACCTAATACCTTTATACTCTACTGAAGAGTTGTTAACATGGTCGTGACCGACTATAACATCCTTAGTACTTTTTAGCTCCTGCATTTTTGCAAAGAAACCGCTATTGTAATAAGGCGAACATACATTTTCTCTATTTAAACCAAAGTTGCCGTTTACTTCTTCTCTGCCGTCAATAGTGTAATTACCATTTTTATCTTTAATGTTACCATACTTTTGAATCAATTCCTTTTCATAAATTGCATAAGCGATATTAAACTCCGGCAATGGAATATGGAAATAAGCTGAAGACGGAACAACATTATCTGCATTTAGTTGTGCATTGTTCAATTTTGCAACGCCTTTTACAACCCACTCATACCACTCTATTTGATTTGCTTTGATATAATCGTATTTTGTACCAACCGCATCAAGCTTGCTGTTATCCTTTTCGTTTGGTTTAAAAAGATAATTGTCTTTTGTATACCACCCGTCAAGTCCGTCAATGCCACTGCTTTGCGCTATATTTTCAACTTTTTCTGGGTGTTGGTCGTCATTGTTGGAGTGAGAGTCAATCATAAAAATTGTATGTATTATTTTATTTTGGCTGTCAAGCACATTAATAACATAGTTACCAACTCCGTCAATGTTATTTGGACCTTTTGCCAAATCTTTTACTCTATTAGCATTTTCGCCATAATTGAATATACAATTTTGAGCAGTCAAAAATTGTTCGATTATCCAATTTTTATCTACTTCCGTCTCAGGCTCGTGGTTACCGAATACAGGCGCCCACGGCACACCCAAACTATCTATATTTTTAATAAACTTTTTAGTTGCGGACTTTGCATTATTTAGCCAAAAATTATCGCCTGTAAAAGTCAACAAATCAGGTTTTTCTTGTTCCACCAATCTTCTAACCAAATCGTAATTACGTTTATTTTGCGAAATAGTATAAACCTCCGACATTTGCAAATCGGCAATATTTAATACTTTAAAGTCTTTATCCTCGCTTTTTTTGATTACATATCCTTCTTTTGCCAAATCAAAATCGGCAGTTTTGTCATACGAATAAGTACTTACTTTACCATGTTTAGGTGCAAAAAATATCCCGCAAGGTATACCTACTGCCAAACCAATAATAACAGCTATTGTTACTGCAGCAATTATCACGGCAGTCTTATGAGTTGTAATAAAATCTTTAGTTTTTCCCATAATTCCTCCAAAGATAAATTATTATCACTATTATATAACATTTTTTATAAATAGTCAACCTTGTATTATTTTTGAAAAAATTCAAATAAACTCTTCAAAAATCGATATTAATTTATTAATTATATTTAAAAATATATCATTGTGATTAAGTGAGCTGTTTTTTGATAGTAGATTATACTATAAAAACAAGGTCGATATCCCGACCTTGTTTTACCATTAAAAGAATATGTTTATCGTAAGCATTTTATCTATTATGTTTCTTACAATTTCCGCATCTGCGCTTGTCACGCTGCCTTTATTTATTACCATACTTGCCAGCTTCTTTTCTAAGCTTAAACTTTCGTATAAGGTACTGTCGTTTGCTATTTGCCTTAAGTATGAGACATCGCTTGCACTTATTCTGCCATCTCCGTTTACGTCGCCCAATACGGATAAGATTATTCGTTCGGTAGTGCCACCTTTACTGTACTCGATATACCAACCTGTTCCTACTGCTAACTCATTGCCGTTATCCAATATGCTTTCACTTATTCCGCCTGATAATGCACCGTTTTCGTATATTAATTTGTTTTTACCATCATATAGCTTCATATTATTTTTATCTATACCTAGCGGTGCAAGTCTTTCCACAAAATATTTTACCGAAGTATTTGGCAAGATTTTTCCCAATATATAGCTTTGAATATCACTATCGTTGTAGCCGTGAATTTTTTCGTTTTCGCTGTAATTTTTGCGTTTATTATTTTCCAAATACATAAAGTCGTATTCACTGCTTACATAATAATCAAAAACCACTTCTCCGTTTTTAAGTACTGCTTTTGCACTGCTGTTCTCCAAATAAAATAATGTAGACGGGTCTAAATTAGAATTGCCGTAATTTGAATATCCGTGAGTAAAAGTAGCAAATTTATCATATCCTTCATCAAACTCTACGCACATCCCAATACCACTTTCGCCCAAAGATAACTCTCCGTCAATATCTATCTGCTTATTGCTTTTTAAATGCAAATCGCTTTTACCGCTATCGGTATAATTATCGGTAATGTTGATAGTTCCGCTCAAATAAATTCTTGTTGTAGGCTCACGCAAACTGATTCCTGCACCTATAATTGCATAATTATTTTTCACAGTAATATTTTTTACATAAACTATTGCATCGCTTCCCGCTTGCAAACCGCCGCCCTCTTGGCAGTTATTCTCGTTTGTCCCCAATGCCTGATTATTTTCGATTATGCAGTCATTAATTTTTGCAATGGAACCAACTGTGATATAAACACCTCCACCATGCAAATTCGCTACATTATTTGTAAAAGTACAATTATTGATATTCACTAAACTATAATTAATACTGTACAATCCTGTTCCATAATATCCACTGTTACTATCAACTAAGGAATTACTTAAGCTTGCTTTCGCATCGTTAAAATATAATCCACTACCTGAACTGTTTATAGAATGATTATCTATTATCTCCAAATTATCCAAAACACAATTACTATTAATCGAGTATATCCCTCCACCGCCACTTGTTGAGCTGTTTGACCTAATTTGACAATCGTTCATGTTTATCACGCTTTTTACTGCAAAATAACATCCTCCGCCGGTAGAAGCTTGATTACCTGCAATTAAGCCACCTGTAATGTTCGTTTTTCCACTAGTAATCATACCTCCACCGTTGGTTGCAGCAATATTTTGTGCAATAACACCATCGTAAATATTCATTATTGTCTCGGGATAAGCATATATTCCACCACCTGTGTTAGCGTAGTTATCGTAAATTAATCCTCCGTACATATTAAAAAATCCACCGCGTACTACTTGGTCATTTACAAATGTTTCGCCTATATTTATCGCACCACCGCCACCATTTGTATTACCTCCTGTAATTTTACCGCAAGTAATGCTATTAAACTCACTAACAAGCTGACTATGCGTTTTTTCTCCTTTATTTTTGTAAATATCTACGATTTGATTTTTTATTGACTCTTTGTTAGCTATATACACATTATCCGTCAAATACAAAGCTCCTCTAACATAAAATACCGAGCCGCCGCTGATATGGTCGGTCAACTTTCTACTAATCTTTTTGCCGTTCAGCTCTAAAATTATTTGTTCGTCAAATTTAATTTCAATATTGTTGGACATTTGCCAATCGTTACCCAAAACTATTTTTATAAACTTGCTTTCATTTGCAGAACGCCTTGCAGCAGCTAAAAAATCACTGCGCATTTTTGTGTCATCGCCTGTTATAGTTACAGTATCTGCTGACGAAATGTTAGGGATTGAATTTGCTACAGTTTCTAAATTTTTTGATTGCTCTTGCAAAATAATCTCTTCATTTGAAGTAGCGATATTTGCAAATACACACCCCATAATTACAAGACAAGAAATTACTAGCACAAAAAATATTATTCCAACTCTTTTAATAATCTTTGCCATAATAAAACCTCCGTTTTTGTCTTACATAGAATAAGTATATCTATGTACAATTTCGCGGTTTTTTTGAGTTTGAATATATAATTTTTGTATGCTTAAAGTAAAGAGTTTACAAAACCTTTATCATAACGTTGACATTATCTTACTTTTTAGTTTAAAATATACATATAATATGTACATAGATATACTTATTCCATGTACCCAAACTTTACATTAAAGGCAAATATTTAACCCCGATAGTCCCGATTTTTGATAGGATTATTGCAGTGAACGATACTTTTTGCCAACTTTAAACTTTACACAAAAAGTAACACCCCAAAACACAATGTTTCGGGGTGTATTTTATTTGTATGGCGTATTTAAAATTGTATAATTTTAAGAAATTTTACGGCTAAAAAATGTCAGTATTAATTTATTTTACTACTATCCTTTTCAATTTCTATTTATATATTCTATTTGATAAACAAGTGAAATTTTTAATTAAATATATAATTTATAGCAAGCAAAAAAGCCATTCTATTGAATGGCTTTTTGTTTAGTTAATTCTTCTTATTTTTATGGTTTTTGTTAGTGTTTTTGTCATTTGCAACATTTTGTGAAAGGGCATTTGTGTTATTAACATTTACATTGCTTTCAGCTTGGTCAATTTGACTTTGTAACTTTTTAACTTTTCTCAAATCATTTTTCTTAAAAGCATAAAACATTATTTCGTCTTGTGGGGACTCCAATACCTCTAAGTTTAGGATATCGGTTTCTTTCATTACAAATGTCCAATCCTTGTACCCAACCTTGTAGTTGTTTACAATAGTTCCTCTTACGTTTCTAAAACTTTCATTTTGTTTAGTGTTGCTAGCTATATCGTTGTTTGTTTGTCCGTTATCACCAACCGCTTGCTCATTTTGCCCTGTATATTGTGCATAAGGTATCGCTTGTTGTGGAACTTCTTCTTTTTTGTTGCGTTTTAATATCAATATTATTATCATTAATATTATCAATAATAGTAATAGTATTAATATTCCTAGTATTACCCATTTTAAATATGATGGCATATTTTTTATATCTTCAACAAAATTATCCAATCCACCATTACCACTTCCACCATTTGGTTTGCCGTTTGTATCACTTCCATCCCCATCTGTAAATGGATTTGCTTTTGTTTTAAATGCATAAGGGGTTGTTTCGTCTACTTGCTCTCCATTATACTCTACTACCACATTACCTTTATACTCATTTTTTACTATTAATGATATTTGGTAATCTGTTTCATACTTTAGTGTGCTATTTCCGGTTAACTCTTCCCCTATTGCTACTCCACCACTGCACTCATATATTACATAGTCAAAGTACTTTTCTATCTCTGCTGTATTGTTAGATATTAATGTCGCTCTTCCATTTTCTATGCCTTCTTGCCAACCGGTCACTACCAATACTAATTGTTCTATTTCTAGCGTTACTTGATAGTTTCCCTTTGCACCATCTAACCATACAACATTGTCTATATCGCTTCCGTTATTGCTATTCATTCCATTTTTAAATTGCATTTGTATGCGATATTGATTTACTCCAAAAAATGTCCAACTTCCGTTTACTTGTGGTATTACATTGTTATCTATATCATAAACATTTATTTCAAAATACTTGGCCCAATCTTTTGGCAGATTTGTTATTGTAGCAAAATTATATCCATCTGCTAGGAATGTTTTATTTTGACTTGCTTGTGGCTTTGCTATTTTTAAAGTTTCTATTTCAAAGTCAAACTCACTACTTCCTGTTATTACAAAGTCTCCTAAGCCTTCTTTTATGCTTACAATTACTTTATATTTACCTACATTTGTTGGCACATAAGGTATTTCAACACCACTTTCTGTCTTATACTTTAATACCAACGCGTCGGCATTCAATCCACCGCCACTTACACTAAAGCTTGCATTTTGTGCTTCGCCATTGTATGTTACTTTGCTGTTTGTTATGCTTACTATAACTCCATTGCTTGAAGCTCCTGTCTGCAATATTGATGTTGCTTCAGATACTTCTGTGCCATTAAGTAAAAATATGCAATTACTACTATTATAGTCTCCACTTACTTTTAGAGTCGCTTGTACCCAATAAGATTTTACTTGTGTTAAATCATACTCTGCAAATATCTCATCCAATGTTATTGGCTGTGTACAATTTGAGTCCTTGTAGTACTTATACTCTACTACATTGGTTAAACTTTCTGCTAAACTTAAGGCTGGCAATTTCAAAGTTATTCCACCACTTGTCTTTTCTTCTGTAGTCCAACTAGCATTTAACTTCTTTTTAGTTATTGTCCATTTATGCTGTAGTTGTGGTATTTTATCTAACTCTGCTGTTGTTGTAGGAATATTGTAGTTACTATCTGTGCTTGTTATCCCTATTACTTTTGCCGTATAAAATGTTCCATCCGTATTTACATTTTTGTTAATATTACCACTATATGTTACAGTCAAAAAAGATGGCAATCCAGATAAAATATTTACTGTTTGATTTAAGGCATTATATTCTAAACTGTTTGCACTCCATACAACATTTTTAAAATCTATTTCTGCCTTATTGATTGTTACTTTAATCCATCGGACTGTTTCAGTTTCTAGATGAGCAGAATCTTGAGTATTTGGAGTATCCAAAAAATGTGGCGTTCGAACCAATTTGACTGTTTTTATTTTTTCTGCAGTCCAACCTTTTTCAGCAGCTTCTTTGTCAACTTCAGCATAAATATTTTTTATCCAACTCTCATTTATTGAAATTTCTACCCAATATTCTTTTGCATTCATAATCCACTTTGCATTTTCGGGATAAGCTATGTTTATATAATTATCTACATGTTCATAAATGTCTTTATTATACCAACTAGCCTTAGTTTCAGTTGCAATGCTTTTTATTGTTTGCTCTTCTTCATTATATGTAGTAGTCATGTCTTGAGGATTATCAAGACCACTTGTTTCTCTTATTATTTCACTCAAATTCAAGTGAATTGCTGGTCGAATACCACTAACATCATTTGCAATTTTAGTACTTTGGGAAGAACTACTTTGTAAATATACCAACCAATTAAATGTATTTACGCCACCTGTTCTGTACCAAACACCATCATTACAATTATGCATAAGCTGATTGTTTGATAATTTCCAAATGCTTGTATTAGTAACGAAACTGCTTGAACCAGATTCAGCAATACTTGGAATCCAAATATAATCATTACCCCAAGCACTATATGATACTAAATTACCACTTGGGTCTGTAAATTTGTCAGATTGTCTATAATGAACAGCTGACATAAGACTTGACCAATTTGTGTCTAAATCGTCAAGTGCATCATTGGAAAAATTAAAATTACTATCTGCAACTGATGTACGTCCATGAACTGTTTCAATATGCTGATATTTTATATGTGTTGGTTGAACCAAAAATTGTTCTGCAAAACTACCACTTACAAATTGCTTTAATCTAGTATCATTCAAAAGGGTATGCCTTAAGATACTTCGGCTATACATATTAGTACCCTTATCATCACTAGCACTAGACCAATATCTAGTAGTACCAATGCTATCTGCAAGATAAAGTGTTACAACAATATCCTCTTTTTTGTAAGTTGTGCTATCAGTTACTGTCAAAGAAGTAATCATCCAATCTAGTCCACCAAGTTTTACTATATAGCCATTATCATTACCACCATTTATTGTTGAAGCAGGCACGACATAGCTGTCTGTACCTGAATCCTTCATAGATTTAACATAAGACAAAGGTTCTTGACCATTAAATAGCCTATACATTAAATCTTCAAAACTTTCTTGATTAAAAGATTGATTAGAACTATCGTATAGTTCAGTGCCATTACCTACTTGAATGGCTGAACTAGTACTAGTTAATGCCAACACTTCATTAGGAGAAACAAAAATACTTACAATAGCACTTGTCATTAGTACAATAAATGCAGTTATTATAACTACCAAATATTTTAATTTAACTTTTGTTTTAAACATATATATTTTCTCCCAAAAAATTTACTTTTGTTAAAATAGAATAATTGTACATAGAATAAATATAATCTATGTACTAATTTGGTCAATTTTAAAAAATTTAAATAAACTTTTGGTATAATTTACATAAAGATTTTACAAAATGTTTAGTTTAATATTGACATTATTTTATATTTTTATTTATAATATAATTGAAAAAGTACATAGATTATATTTATTCTATGTACATTTTTTTACTTTTGATTTAGTGTTTATATGTAATTTACCCCCGATTTTTGATAGGATTATTGCATTGAACGCCACTTTTTGCCTACTTTAAATTTTACACAAAAAATAACACTCCCAAAGCATAAAAGTTTTGGGAGTATTTTTAATTTTTAATATAATAAAAATTAGAATATAATAGGCTTAAATTATATCTAATAAACAAGCTTTTCGTTGTCCAAGCCTGCACCCAAACATAAAATTGTATCGGTAACTTTTGCATTTTTAAGCAACCATTCTTTTGCTTTTTCGTAGCCGTCAACATATACTACGTGGTCGCTTGTTTTGCTAATTGCCATATATAATCTCATTGAGTCATAACCATCTTCTACTTTTTCTCTTGCACTATAAGTCGGCATAATTAAAGTAGTCCAATCCCCTTGCAAAACCCTACAAAAATCATTAAATAATGCTTTTGTACGCGAATATGTATGCGGTTCGAAAAGCACAATCAAATCGCCATCGTCAGGCAGATTGTAGTATGCGGAATTAATTGCAAAAGTTATTTGTTTGGGATGATGTGCATAGTCGACAATCATTTTTGCACCACCCGTCATAATACCAAGACACTGAAATCTGTTTTTAAGCCCCGGGAATGTAGCAAGCCCCATTTTGATTTTATCATTATCAATACCAATTAAGTCGCAAACACTTATTGCAGCAAGTGCACACTGTATATTAACTTGATTTAAAGTATATAAGGTGTATGTACCGTACAAATTATTATTTTTAAGTGCATCAAATGTAATATAGTTGCTACGCACTTTGACATTACTTGCTTTAAAATCAGCATTGTTACTTCCGTAGGAAATTAATTGTGTTTTTGTCTTATCCACCTTATCGTTTGAAAGCAAGTCAAATTCGTCATTGTAAATAACCGCTTTGGACTGCGACATAAACATTGCAAAAGCCAAATAAGTGTCCTTTAACGATTTATAACAATCTGGATGGTCATAATCCACATTAAGCACTACCCCGATATCCGGATGCAACTTTAAAAAGCTTTTGGAATACTCGCATGCCTCGGTAATAAAATACTCACTACCCGTACCAAAACCAATATCGGTAGTTGTTGCAAACTCGCCACCGATATGTGCGGTAAAACTTTTGTCCGCAACTTTAAATATCCACGCAATCATTGCAGTAGTTGTGGTCTTACCATGCGCACCGCTTACCGCAATAATTTTGTCAAAGTTTTTTGCTACCATTGCAAGATAGTCTTTCCTCTCCATACTTTTTTTTGCACAAAGTAATTCGGGATGATTATTTTTGATAGCACTTGAATAAACAACTAAATCTGCATTGCGGCTATTAGCCATGTTTTCGCCAATAGTTATATCCGCGCCAGCAGCTTTTAGTTTATCTATTATATTAGAATTTTTGCTATCAGAGCCTGTGCATTTAATACCTAATTTTAAAGTATAAGCACAAAGTTTACTCATACTTACACCGCCAACACCAACAAAATGTACCCATTTTAGGCTATAAAAAAAATTGTTCATAAAACAATATATGCAAAAAACTATATAAAATCGACAAAATTTGTTTAATTTTAATATAAAATGTAAATAATACATTAAAAAAGTAGTTTATTGTCATAAAAATATAAATTTTTTTTATAAACTATTGAAAATTACATTTTATTAGTGTATAATGTATGTATAGAAATGTAAAAAGGGGGTTAAGTTAATGCAAATTAGCGACATCAGAATAAGATTAGTAAAAAAAGATGGTAGATTGAAAGCTGTTGCTTCCATTATCATTGACAATGCTTTCGCAGTGCATGATATTAAGATTATTGAAAACAATAACGAATATTTTGTCTCAATGCCAAGTCGCAGAACTCAAGAGGGAGATTATAAGGATATAGCCCACCCAATCAATAGTGAAACTCGTAATATGTTATCCGAATTAATACTTAAAGAGTACTTTAGAAAACAGGCAGAAGAAAATTAATTGAAAAAAACCTAGGTCATCCTAGGTTTTTTATTTTTCATAATTTGCAATAAATAATTTTTTAAACCGATGATTGTATTGTAAATTCTGTTTATAATTCATGTAAAATAATAAAGCTGCAAAATTTATTATAATGTTACAAAAAATGCACTGTAAACAGCGCATTTTTGTTTGTAATAACACAAATAAAAGTTTAACCTATTATTGTACTTTCCTCTAATTTAAAAGATTGTTATTTTTTTAATTCTTCTAAGTACTCGCTTATACGTTTTATTGCTTTTTTCAATTTTTCCATACTGTAAGCATAGCTAATTCTTACAAAATCGTTGCCGTTTTCGCCAAAAGCATTACCCGGTACAACGGCAACCTTTTTGGAAAACAAAAGACCATTTGCAAACTCCTCGCCGTTCATACCTGTGCTTGAAACTTTAGGGAATACATAAAATGCACCTTTTGGCTCAAAGCACTCAAGCCCCATTTTGTTTAATTCTAGCACCAAATATCTACGACGTTTGTCATACTCATCGTGCATTTCACGTACGCTAGCAAAATCATCCTCAAAAGCATCGTTCAAAGCTTTAAGTCCTGCATACTGACTTGCAGTAGGTGCACACATTATGCCGTATTGGTGTATTTTGTACATTGGCACCAAAAGTTCCCTAGGACAAGCGATATAGCCCAATCTCCAACCTGTCATTGCAAAAGCCTTTGAAAAGCCGTTGATAACCACCGTTCTTTCCCTCATATCAGGTAGCGATGCAATCGAAGTATGTACCTCGTCATAAGTAAGCTCGGAATATATCTCGTCCGATATAACTATTATGTCCTTTTCGATACAAAGTTTTGCAATATCTATTAAATGCGATTTTTCCATAATAGCGCCTGTTGGGTTATTTGGATAAGGCATTATCAAAACTTTTGTTTTATCTGTTATTTTTTCCTTTAAATCTTTTGCAGTTACCTTAAAATCATTTTCCACCACGCAATTTACAGGGACAGGAACACCGCCGCACAAAGTTACGCATGGCGAATAGGATACATAAGACGGGTCAGGTATCAAAACTTCATCTCCTGTATTAAGTAGTGCTCTTAAAGCCAAGTCAATACCCTCACTTGCGCCGACCGTTACCAAAATTTCATCATTTGGGTCATACTGCAAATTGTATCTTAAATGTAAATATTTACCTATTGCCTCACGCAATTCCGGCATACCTGCATTGGAGGTATACTGTGTATATCCTCTTTTAATGCTTGTTATGGCAGCATCGCGGACTGCCCATGGTGTTACAAAATCCGGCTCGCCTACACCCAATGAAATAGCATCTTTCATTGTATTTGCGACATCAAAAAATTTCCTTATGCCGGATGGCTTTATACTTTTTGCAATTTCACTTATATATTTATCGTAATTCATCGTATCATCTCTCTTTTATCACTCACACTTTCGCCAAAAGAAACACCGCTTGACTTATATTCCTTTAAAATAAAGTGAGTAGCAACGCTGACTACACTGTCAATAGCAGATAATTCCTCAGACACAAACAAAGCTATATCCTTAATACTTTTGCCCTCGATTGTAAGTGCCAAGTCAAAAGTACCACTCATAAGGTATAGATTTTTAACCATATCGAACTTTGCAATTTCTGTCGCTATTGCCTCATATCCCGATTGACTTTGAGGATTTACTTTAACCTCTATCAAAGCGTCCACAAAATCGTCGCCTGCTTTTTCATTATTAATAATGGTAGTATATTTGACAATAACGCCGCTCTCTTCCAACTCCGCGACTACTTTTGCAATAGTTTTTTCGTCTTGATTGACCATAGTGGCAATTTGTGCCGCAGTATACCTTGCATCTTCTTTTAAAAGTTCAACTACTTTTTTTGCAATTTTGTCCATAAATATACTCCTTATGCTTTTTATTTGCTAAATTTACGCCTGCATATATTAATTATTTTATGCAAATTTATACGCAAATTTTGCTTGTTATTTAAAAGTATACACTATTTAAATTAATGTGTCAATAATTTTATTTTAAATGTATAAGTAAATTTAAAATGCTTATAATATAGTTGTAGCTCAAAGCTACTAATCTATCTTATTGGGAGGAGAATATGGCATCTAAATGTACTTGTCGTACAGGTGAAAAACCAGGTAAAGGTTGCTATTCTTGCACTAACTGCGGTACAGATATTCACCTAAATCAAAACGATAAATGCCCACCATGCCCAAAATGTACTAATACTTCTTTTACTAAAGTTTAATTAGTCATTTAGAGATGGTTTATACAAAATATTTGCTTGAAAACTTATTACGGTTTTAATGCAAAAAGCAAATCCAAATTGGCATTTTTGCTAGCTTAGTTTAAAATTTATTATTTTCAAATAATTTAATTGACAATATTTAAATAAAACAAAAAACCAATTTTTAAAAATATTAATTTTTATATTCGGCAAATATTTTGTATCAAAAACAGCGATTAGAAATAATCGCTGTTCTTTGTTTTATTTTTTCTTTTTCTTATTTTTTTGCTTAGAGTTATTTTGCTTATCTGCATCCTCTTCAGGCACACTACTTCCTTCGGCTATAGCATTTTGGAATTTTTTAAGTTTTTTAATTTCGCTTTCCTTGCAAGCGTACATCAATACCCTTTCGTTTTGATTTCCCAACGCTTTTATATTCAAAACATCTTTTTCCCTTACAATAAATGTCCAATCGCTATTGTTCATCAAATCCGCATTTACAAAAGAATTATTTTGATTGTCATTTACAATTTGATTTGTATCGTTAGTATTGTTGCTGCTTGTATCTACGGTAGGCGCAACCCTAGTAAACTTATCTTTGTTGTTTTTGCTACGAATCAACGCAATAACCAAAATTATCAATAATAAAGCAGTCAACAAATTACTTGCAATCAAAACCCATGCAAACAATGGTAATTTCCCATTTTCGCCAAACCATAAGTCAGTGCCGCCGTTACCGCTACTGCTTCCATTGCCACCGCCTGTGCCGTTACCGTCATTTTCATTATCTCCGTCGCCGTCCGCACCGGGATTTGGATTTGCTTGAGTTTTAAATTTATAAGGCTCGGTTTCGGCAATGTTTTCGCCATTGTATTCCAAAAATACATTACCACCGAATTCGTCCTTTACTTGCAATGAAATTTGATAATCTGTGCTGTACTTCAAAGTGGCATTCTGAGCTAACATATTACCTATAATTACGCCGTTTTTAAGCTCGTAAATTACATAATCGAAATACTTTGCAATCTCCTTATCATCGGCTCCCGTAATCACAGGTTTTTTGTTCTCATTGCCGTCTTGCCAACCCGATATACTAAATACAAGCGGCATAATTTCAAGGTTTACCGTAAAAGCGTTTTTATCTAAGTCACTCCAAATTACATTGTCGTGTAAACCGCCGTTTGCAGTGTTTATTCCGTTGTTAAAGGCTATTTCAATGTGATATGTATTTACGTTGATAAAATTCCAATTATCATTTTCAGACATTACCTCGTTGTTATCTTTGTCATAAGCTTTTATATTAAAATAAGTTTTCCAACCGCTTGGTAAGTTTGCAATGTCGCTCAAGCTAAATCCGTCAGCTTGGAAATATTGCTTTTGACTAGCAAGCGGTTTTTTGATTTTTAAGCTTTCTATTTCAAATTCGAACTCAGTTATGCCTGTAATGATAAAATCGGTCAAATCATCCCTAAGTGCTACGGAAACCTTATATTTTCCTGCATTTTTAGGGGCTAGAGTCAAAGGCGTGCCGTCGCTTGTAAAATAGGATATTACCAAATCGCTTGCAACCAAACCACCATTGACAGAGAAATCCGCCTTTTGTTCGTTGTTGTTAAAGGTCACTTTTTTATTGGTAAGTTCCACGCTAACACTATTGCTGGTTGACCCTGTTTGCATAGTAGTTACTAATTGAGAAGTTTCGGCACCATTAGAGGTAAAAGTGCAATTTGTAGCGTTAAATGTTCCGCCACTTGCCTTTAGCGTCGCTTTAACCCAATAAGTTTTAACTTCGGTTAAATCAAACTCCTTAAAAATATCTGCCAAACTTATTACCTCGGTCATACCCGAATTTTTATAGTAGGTATATTCAATCGCATCTGCCATATTTTCCGCAACATTAAGTTTTGGCAAGGAGATTGTCACTCCGTTTTGAGTGCTGCTTTGCCTATTCCACGATGCAGTTATTTTTTTCTTTACAATTTGCCATGTATGCCTTAAAGTCGGATAGTTTGAAATTTCGGTATTAGACGGTACTTTATAATTATTATTGCTGGTTGTAATATCTATTACCTCAGCAGTGTATGTTCCAACTTCCTTTTTTACATTATTATTGTATTGCAGTGTTATGAAAGACGGCAATCCCGATATTGTCACGCTTTGATTAAAAGCATTATACTCAATCTTCTCCGCACTCCATACTGCTTTGGAAAAATCAATTTCTGCCTTTTTTATTGTTACCTTAATCCATCGCACAGTGTCCGATTCCGTATGGTCGATGTCGGCTGTATTAGCAGTTCCGCGGAATTTAGGTTTTCGTTTTTCTTTCATTTGCGCTATTTCAGTAGCTGTCCAACCATAATCCAAGCCATCTTTTTCCACTAGTCGATACACTTCGTCAATATAGCTTTGAGTTATTTCCAACTTAACCCAATACTCTCCCGCATCTTGCAAGGTTGTCAAGCTGTTAGGATAGGTAATATCTATATAGTTAGCTGTATTTTCGTAAATTTCACTTTCATACCATGCTGCTCTAGTTGCATCGGCAATGCTTTTGATTGTTTGACCTTTTTCGTTATATGTGCTCTCTAAATCTTTAGGGTCATTAACATTAGTTAAGCTATCCAACATTTCGGTATAATTTAAATGTATTGCAGGACGTATACCCAAAGCATTTTCTACTGTGTAATACATTCTATCTCCGTTTTCCTTGATTGCATTAGCAAAACCATAATTGTTACTATCTCCTGTTCTAAACCAAGAAGGTATTTGTGCACCACCTGACTTAGGCATTCTTTGATGGCTGGTTAATTTCCATATAGAAGCTACATCAAGGTTATTATTTGAGCCTGTTTCCGTCATACTTGGCAACCATAAATAATCATCCCCCCAAGCATCATAGCGTATGCCACCAAACATTTCGCTTACGGAATTATATCCGCCGTTTAAATTAGTATGCCAACCACTTGTAAACTCATCTAAGGCTTCATTTGGCACATGAACCGGACTATGGACACCGCCTCTTCCCATTGACGTTTGCGTATGTTGATACTTAATAAACTTTGGTTGAACAAGATATTGCGTCGCAAAATCACTAGCTTGATTAAATAAACTCCAATTAGAGTTTTCAATTAAATTTTTTCTTACCTCACTTCTGCAATAAGCGTTATTTCCTTTTACATCATTATTATTCGAATAGAACATGGCTGTGCCTTCACTACTTGCTAAATACAAAGTTAATATTATATCGTCCTTTTTATCTCCCTCTCCAAAAGTTAATGATGTAACCATCCATTTTTTACCGCCTAAAGTCACTATCATTCCTTCATTGGCATTTCCGACTTGCGCATTTATAGTTCGTGCATTTACAACTTTACTTTGTGTCCAATTATACTCTTGACTATCGTAATTATTATTTATATAATCTTTTGGGTTTTGACTCCCAAACAATTTATTTTTAATGTCATTTACAACTTGTTTATTAAAGCTTTGAGTATTTGAATCCCATAGTTCAGCATTATTAGCGGCTGTAACTGCAGCAACCGTACTAGACAAAGCAATTACTTGATTTGGAGAAATAAAAATCGATGCAATACTACTCACTAATAGTAAAATTGAGGTTGCTAAAACTATCGCTAAATAACTGAACTTTATCTTTACTTTATTCATTTTCAAATTTCTCCTTAGCATATTAAGACTTATTTAGACAAAAAATGCACGTACATGGAATAAGTATATCTATGTACTTTTTAGGGTGTTTTTTAAGGAGCTAATATAAATTTTTAGTATAATTTAACTAAAGGTTTTACAAAATACTTACTTTAATATTGACATTATTTTATTTTTTGTTTTATAATAAAATAGAATAAGTACATAGATATACTTATTCCATGTACACGAATTTTACATTCGAGGCGTTTTGTTTGCACCGATAATATCGATTTTTGATAGGATTATTGTAGTGAACGCCACTTTTTGCCCAATTTAAATTTTACACAAAATATAACACCCCAAAACCAAACGTTTGAGGTGTTAATTTTTTTGATTTATATTTTTTAAAACTATAATTAGAAAGTTTATGGCTTAGGATATTATCGTAATTTAATGACATCCCGCAATCATATATTAATCTTGTTTGCTTGGCAAACACTCAATAAGCACCGCCATGCCTTGTACTTTAAACTTGCCCTCCGCAGCATAAGGTAGGAAGAAGTAGTCCCCTTTGCCTATTTTTTTGTTGTAGTTGTCGCCTACTATTTCAGCATCGCCCTCAAGGCAGATATACACACTAGGAGCATAGTCCATAACAAAACTGCCACCTTTTAAAATATGTCTGTTTTCAGCAAAACAAGTGGTATCTTTATAAGTTATAAGTTCCTCTTTAACATAAGTTTTTGTATCGATTGCAACTTTAGGGGCGATTTTGGCAAGGTTAAGTGCTTTTTCGCCAACTAAATTATAATCAAAGCAATCAAGTGCGGTAGACTTATCCAAGCCTATATATTTTTCCTCTTCGCTTATTTTATAATCTCCGCACCAATTTTCAGGTTGAATAGTAAAATCGGTTGGCTCTTGAACTTCCACTATTGTACAGCCCTCGCCTATTGCATGAATCAACCCCCCCGGTATCAAATACATATCTCCTACATGCGCATCTACACCATTTAAAATTGTACGCATTACGTCGCGGTTTTCCAAACTCTCTTCTTCTAAAGCGGAAAATTTTTCTTTACCGATATAGTCGTTAAAACCGAAATAAATTTTTGCATTTGGTCTTGTTGCAATGACAAGCCATGCTTCGGTTTTTCCGTACTCACTGTTAAAATGCTTTTTAGAAAAATCTTTTGTAGGATGAACTTGTACAGGCAACCTTATTGCACTATCCAAGTATTTTACCAAACAGTCATATTTTCGGTTACCCAAAAGCAAATCTTTTTGCTCTTCCAAAAAATCATCAAAGAAAATATCCGTACCTTTTATTACCGAAACACCATCTCTAGGTCCAAAATATTTAGGGTTAATTGCTTTTACTTTGCTAGCTATCCACTCCTCGGGAAATAGCGTATCTTCCGCTTTCTCGCCGCGTAGTTCCGCATATTGCAAGCCACCCAAATAAATACGAAAAACTCTGTTTAATTCAAAAAACAACGGCTCGCTTGCCAATTTCTTTTTATCCATAATACACTCCTAAAATTATATAAAATATTAATTTTATTTTGATAAACTTATTTTTAAATTCTGTATATCATCTATTGTCGGCATAGATTCTATTGCACCTTTTTTGCCTATAACCACACCGCATCCAAGGCTTGCAAAATCCATAGCATCCTTAATGCCATCTACAGTCAAAGTTGCCTGTCCGCTATTCATTTTGTACAAAAGACAACCTATAAAGCAATCTCCCGCGCCTGTTGTATCCACTACTTTTACGTCCGCTGCTTTTGAAAAATAGTTGTTACCTATCCTGTCATAAACTGCAGCGCCTGCACCACCTTTTGTCAACACCAAAAGTTTTGCATTGTTTGCAATCTCCAAAAGCATACTTACAGCTTTGCTTTCCTGCTTTTCGCCCGTAAGCAAAACAAGTTCCTCATCCGTAACCTTAACAATATCGGCATAAGTCAAAAACTCTTTTATAGTTTTTACACAGTTATCCACGCTGTCCCACAACCTTTCGCGAACATTGACGTCAAAAGACACTATGCAATTATTTGCTTTTGCACACTCTATTGCCTTAATATGCGCATATTTTGACGGAGACTCAACAAGCCCCACCGAACAAAAATGCAATATATCTCCTTGCTTCATTAGATTTTCGGGTATTTCCGACTTATCAAGCATTAAATCACAGCTTTGCTTGCGATAAAAGTTAAACTCTCTATCGCCGTTTTCATCCAAAGAAACAAATGCCAACGCTGTTTGATACCTATTATCAATCACAGTATAATCGGTATTGACACCCCATTTTTGCATATTTTTTAGCAAAAATCTTGAAAAAATATCTTCGCCTAGCTTTCCAAGATAGCAACCTGTCCCGCCAAGTTTGGAAATGCAAGCGCAAACATTGCTTGGTGCACCGCCTGCTTTTGCAACAAAAGTCAATTCCGCCCCTGTCGGCATAAAATCTATTAAACTTTCTCCGATACAAACTACTTTACCCATTTTATCCTCGTAAACACTTATATTTTAAACTTTTACACTTTTTGGAATAGAACTATAATAAATCCAATTAGCAAAATTAATAGGTATCATAAAAACCTTTAATCTAAACAAATTATCGCTGAACTTAGAGCCTTTTGGCACAACATCACAAACGCTTGACAATACCAAATCTTCTTTTACTTGTTCGGCAGTCATATCTTGACATTCGATAGTTATTACCTTTTCCTCATCAGGCAAAATATCAAAGTAATTGTCACTAAATGGTTTAGTTATTGTTTTGGAATGTAACCTTACCAATCTTGCAAACTTATCCGACTTAACAGTAATTTTTGCAACCCCGTTTTCCACCACAACGGAAGAGGACAAAGTAGCCTTTGGCAACTCCACATTTTTTTCCTTATCGAATATAAATGTTTTGTGTGATATTACTTTTCCGTCAATAACCAAGTCGGCAACCAATACACTTTCTTTCAAATTGTACTTGCCTTTCAAATCCGCAATGTTTATACCATGAATCAATCCCGAAGAATTAGGTAATACTTTGCAAATTACTTGCTCATCTAACAAAATTTTGCCGTCAAAGTTATATAATTTGTAGTTTACAATACCCTCGTAACTATTTAGAGTATCATTTATCACGTACAAATCTATTTTCTTTTTGCTGTCTTCTATAGACAACATCAAAGGTGCAAAGAAATGTTTAGACGTATACTGCAACGCCTTAAAATTGCCATAATAGTCCACGCTAGACCAAGAGCAAACGGGCCAACAATCATTGTACTGCCAAAATAACGAGCCGTTACATCTGCCCTTATTGCGTCTCCAATGCTCAGTTGCATCCCTAATGCACTCTTGCTCGCAAATTTGAGACAAATATATATAATCTTCAAACTTTTGAGGTAGTCTGAATCTTGATGCGATATAAAACGCCATTTTCATATTACCGCTTGCACACTTTTGATGGTTTGTAAACACTTCGCTTGTAAGCGAATAGTCCTCCGGCTTTGCATAAGTTTCAATCGTCTTGATATCCGGTAAGCTTTCAAAACCGAACTCACTGCAAAATCTTGTCATCCTCTTGCGGTAATAGTTCATTGGCTTTAAACCGTGCCATACCGCCCACAAGTGTGTATCGCCAACATTATCATTCGAAAAACCATTGTCGTGAGATATACCGATAGGTGTACCTGCAATATAAGGAGTTACTTTATCAAATCTGCTTACTGCTTCAGGTAAGATATCCCAAAAGAATTTTTCTGTCCAAGCCACATAGTTTGTTCTAAGTTTCCAAGCTATAGCCATAAGCTCAATTTCGTTATTACCGCACCACAAACCTAAGCTTGCGTGATGACGTAACCTTTGAACTTGATATTCCACCTCTTTTAAAACGTTTTCCCTAAAGCTATCGATAAAGAACGGATATGGCTGGCAAGCAAATGCAAAATCTTGCCACACGATTATACCGTATTCGTCGCATAAATCGTAAAAATCCTCACTTTCGTAATATCCGCCACCCCATACTCTAATCATATTAAAATTGCAGTCTGCAGCGGATTTTATGTAATACTCAAGCTTTTCTTTACTAGTTCTATTTACAAAAGTATCTGACGGAATCCAATTTGCACCTTTTGCAAAAACAGGCTCGCCATTTACAACAAATTGAAAGTTTTTACCATACTTATCAACCTCTTGATTAAGTTTGATTGTGCGAAGTCCAATCTTTTTACTGCACTCGTCAAGCACTGTGCCCTTATACAAAATTTGCAATTCAACTTTATAAAGCGGTTGTTTTTCCGTTCCTGAAATATCCCTTATCCACCAAAGCTCAGGGTTTCGAATATCAAAATCGGCAGCAATTTTATCCGTGCCGTCAACAGTCTTCTCCTCTATCAACTTGCCGTTTGGTGCAAAAACTTTCACATTGCACTTTATGTCTGTTTTGTTAAAATTATCTATGTTTGCACTAACTTGCAATTTAACACTTTCCTCTTCGTGATTTTGATTGATAAGCACGCTGCCTATAGTTGCAATGTTAACCCCCTCAACGTAAATATCGTCACTTATACCGCTTGGAGTTAAAACCGGGCCCCAATCCCAACCGAAATGGCATTGCGGTTTACGAATATGCGGAATACCATTTAAACCGTTGCAGTTTGCAGGAGTTGTTTCAACTTTTTGTTTATCCAAAACATACTGTACAGGAGAATAAAATCTAATTTTAATTTCATTTTCCTTACCCGCAAATTCTTTAATATCAAATTTATAGCATAAATGGTGGTTTTCGCCTTTACCAACCAAATTGCCGTTGACAAAGATATCGCAAATTGTATCCAAACATTTGCAAACCAAATTTATCTTTTCGCACTCCAAAATCTCTTTGCTCAAACTGAAAGTTTTAGTGTATTCCCAATCTTTTTCGCTGACCCAATATAAATCTTTTTCATTTGTTCCGTAAAACGGGTCTTTAATCAAATCATTTGCCAATAAATCCAAGTAATTACAGCCCGGTACTTTTGCAGCGTACCAATCACTGCTGTCAACTTGCCTGAATTTCCACTCTCCGTTTAAATCAAACTTCATAACCAACACCTCGTATTTAAATTTTACAAAAATTACCCGAAAATTTTAGGCTTAACGCCCTCTATACTTTCAATATCCGCAAGCAAAATTTCCTTTAATTGTTTTTTAATTTGTTTGTAATTTAATTTTTTAACCAAATTGTTATGTTGTGCTTTATCGCTTGTGTTATCAAAAAGCAAATCTTCCTTATAAAAAGTACTTTTTGCTTTTGTCAATCCAAACGAAAACGGCGTTTTGACACTATAAGTGTATTTATCTGTTATAATAGCACGCCCTAATTGAGATTCGCTTATTTGCATAAATATATGGTCTCTGCTCTCACCGCTCTCCAACATATCAATAACACTCTTACTATGATAATGAGTAGGTATATCCGCATTTGCAATGTCTAAAATAGTTGCTGTCATATCAAGCAAACTCACAAATCCGTCAAAATGCTTTCCTATATATTTTTTTGTACTGTCAAGATTATTAAGTCCTCCACCTGTCATTATAAACGGAATATGTGCACTTGCATCATGTGCGGAACGCTTATATTCCATATTTCTGGTTTTAAAGTGGCAACCATGGTCGGAAGTGTAAATGATTATACTATCATCCCAAAGGCCTTTATCTTTTACTGTTTTTATTAAGTCTGCAAAGTTTTTGTCAAGCCTATTACAACAAGCAAGATAATGTGCAAACTCCGCCTTATAGTCGCCTTTCAAACCAACCAAATCGTCAGGGTATGGATAATCTTTAAATGGCTCGTCGTCCCCCGCAACACACTGAAAAGTATTTTTGCCGTTTTGGTGGTGCGGCTCTAATTGCGAAACCATAAGGAAGAAAGGTTTTTCACTGCTGTAATTTTTAATATAGTTTATTGCAAAATCATTAATGCAATCACTCCTAACCCCTTGAAAATCGACTCTATTATTGTCTTTATCAAACAAATAACCTCCATTGATATCCGAGGTAAACTCCAAACAATCTGCGGCAAGCCAATAATCATTATAACCGCCCCTAAGCTCCGTCGGTATAGCTTTTGTTTGCAAATTGTTATGCGGTTTATTTCCCATAGTGTCGGATGCCAAATGCCATTTTCCTATATAGGATGTATTGTAATCCTTTTTATTAAGGCACTTTGCCAAAGTATTTTCGTCGTTTGCATCCATAGAAATGCCGTTTATATAGCAATCGTTTTCACTTGCAAAAAGCCCTGTTTGGATGCACGCCCTTGCAGGTCCGCATACAGGTTGACATGTATAGCAGTTATCAAAAAATATACTCTCGTCGAGCATTCCGTTTATATTTGGAGTTACTTTTTCGTTGATTGTATCAAACCTTTGTTGGTCGCTAAAATAAAAAATTATATTCATAAATTTACACCCTATATTATAATATTGTTTATATTTTACTATATTTTTAGGCTAAAGTCAATACCAAAGTTAAATTTTGCCATTAACAAACGACATACAAAAGGCTATTGACAAAAAATAATTTAAGTGTTATGCTGAATTTATAAATAAAATTTTTAGGAGAATTATGAGTTTTACCAAGCTATTATTCAAACTTATAGACTATGTTGGATATATACCTCAAAATACCTATCATAGTAAAAATGCTTTTAAGGTGTTAAAAAATACGGTATATTGCGATAAAAATCCTAAACAATGCACTTTGGACTTGTGGGCGGACAAAAATCAAATACAAAACAAACAACCTATACTGATAAATATGCATGGCGGTGGCTTTATTGCAGGCGATAAAAAATATCGTAAATCATTTTCCCAATATTGCTTGAAATTTAATGTAAAAGTGCTTAATGTAAATTACGGATTAGCACCCGAGCGAGATTTGACGGAAATAATAAACGAACTTACCGACCTTTTTAAATGGATAGAAAACAACAAAGAAAAATACCATTTGGATAGCGATAAAATAATTTTATGCGGGGACTCCGCAGGAGCATATTTTGCCGCCTGCTGTGCGACAATGAGTTTAAATAGCGAGTATTCAAACGGAATAAACCTATCAAAAATCGAGGCTAAAATTGTAGGGCTTATACTTTTCAGCGGTATTTACTATCCTACTGACTCACTTGACAAACGTATGATTTTAGGTGTAAACCATTCACTTTGGAAATATTTATGCGGACAAAAATTTGTTGATATCGCAAGCTGTCAAAAGCATCCCTTATACAATCACTTGAATGTGGGAGAATATATGACAGCAGACTTCCCGCCTACTTTTATTTCCTATTCCTCAACCGATATTTTTTGCCAAGGAAACGGAGAAAAATTTGTACAATCATTAAAAGATTTCAATATTCCATATTATGAGGTTTGCTCTGCCGACAATATTCATGATTGGCAAGAATTTATGTTTACTAAACCTGCAAAACTTACACTAGCTTATTTTGATACATTTATGCAAGCTTTACTGCAAGGTAAAAGCATACAAAACACTTCCGTAAATATTGTAAAAGGCAAAATAAAAAGCAATTAAGATTTTTCTTAATTGCTCTTTTAACTATTATGTATATTAATGTTGCGAGTATTTTAATTGAGTACTATGTCCGCCACGGATATGTCTTTCCGCCAAATTTATGTCCAATACTTCACGGACTTTGTCGTATTTTTCGGGGTCAATTTGCGGCAATCTCACTGTCATATCGGTATGAGCAGTACTTTTTGATATCATAAAAATATTTGCCGTATCTCGCAAAGTTGACTTCTCTCTTATAATGTAATTAGCAATTTCTTCCACCCTTTCTATAATATAATTTTGCATATTACATACTCCTATTCTACTTCTCTATATATTGTATTGAAAGTATGGGTACAATATGCAAAATCAAAGTAAAAAGTAAAAAAAACGGACAAGTTACGACAAGCAAAGCATAAATTTTTATGCTATTGCATTATATCTTAAATAAAGCCATTGTTCCCAATGGCAAACAGCTTGTTACAGATAACCCTGCAAATATAAATACGGCGATTTCGAAGTTGATTATGTTCGTTGCTATAAGATAAGTTCAACCGAATTTGCCGTAAATAATCAAAAAAAGTAAAATGAATAATATATTATAAGAAAGCTACAAATCGAATATCACCAAACAAAGTAAAAAGTAATAAATTATTAATTAAAAAAATTTATTTTGTTGCTTATTAGTTACTAGATTGACAATTTACAATTAGTGTGCTATAATTTGAATATTATTAATTAACTACGGAGATAAATTATGGAGCAAAGATTTTATAAATGCAGTCATTGTGGAAAAATTGTTGCTATTGTTAAAGAAACAGGTGTGCCTGTTATGTGTTGCGGTCAAGTTATGAATGAAATTATAGCAGGCAGCACCGATGCCGCAAAAGAAAAACATGTACCTAAATTCATTATAGATAATAATAAAGTTATAGTAACAGTCGGCGATGTTGAACATCCTATGACTGCTGAACATTCTATAGAATGGGTATCGATAAAAACAAAACAAGGTAATCAAAGAAAAGTTTTGAGTGCAGGACAAAAACCACAAGTTACTTTTGCCATTTGCGAAGATGACGAACTTATTGCTGTATATGCTTACTGTAACCTACATGGTTTATGGAAAGCCGAAAATGCAGCTCAATCCGTTTGCGCTACTGAGATAAAAACTCTTGCAAACGGCGATTATATCGTTTGCAACTGCAATCAAGTAAGTTATATGGATATTGTTAACGAAATACATAAACATAACGATATAGCTAACCTGCTAAAAGCTTTCGAACATATTAAGGATATTACACACTGCTCTACAGGTTGCGGCGGTTGCTACGATAAAGTAATAGCTATTTTGTCCGATGCTATGAATGAATAATTTTAACCATAAACTAAAAATGCCGACATAAATGTCGGCATTTTTTTGGACTAATTGAACAAGACTACGAAATAGCAAATACTTTGCCTTGAGTACCACATTGTTCAATCATTCACGACTTAGCACTAAAAAATAGACCGGAGTAGAACTAAGTTACTCATATCAATGATTAATATTAAGTATCGGATTAAAACGCCCAAAAATAAAATAACCATACATAGAAGCTTATATCTAATCAGTTTTATATAATTATATTTTTCACACATAGTTATTGAAATAATATTATTGTTATATAATAAGCAATCTATCACATTTGACCACGGCACATTCACGGATTTTACGGTGCGTTTGAATATTCGATTCGTAAATCTTTTGATTTAGTTGACACCCGCATTAAAAAGTGGTAATATATAGATAATTAAATAGATAGTTCGTTTGCGCCATCCTATCGTTAAACAAAACCAGGGCATCTAATAAAAAAGTATTTTTAGGTGCAGTCGTTTTGTCACGATTGTATTTTTTTTGCATTAGGAGAGATATGTATTATTTAAAAACTTCGGCTTGTTTTGACAGCGCACACTTTCTTCACGGATATAATGGAAAGTGTGCAAATATCCACGGCCACCATTGGCTTGTGGAGGTAAAGATACTCAGTGATAAACTACATGAATGCGGCGAAAATCGCGGTATGATTTTGGACTTCAGCGATTTTAAGCAGGCAGTAAAAGAACTTGCAGCAAGCTTTGACCATACGCTTATTTACGAAAAAAACACCCTTAAATCTACAACCATCGCCGCACTTAAAGAAGAAGGGTTTTCATTACTTGAAACAGATTTCCGACCAACCGCAGAAAACTTTGCTGCCCATATATACGCTGAACTTAGCGGCAAAGGATTGCCTATTTCCTGCGTAAGTGTTTACGAGTCTCCCGAAAACTGTGCGATGTATGGTGAGTGATATGAACTATTTTAAAGTTGCTGAAAAGTTTGTAAGTATAAATGGTGAAGGTCCACGTGCGGGTGAACTTGCCGTGTTTTTACGATTTTGTAGCTGCAATCTTAATTGTAGCTACTGCGACACACGTTGGGCAAATACAACCCATGTAAAATACGAGCTTGCTTCTGCGGAAGAGCTTGTTGAATATGTAAAATCGACGGGTGTAAAAAATGTTACCCTTACAGGCGGCGAACCACTTTTGCAGGCAGATATTGCACGACTTATAGTTCTGCTTGGAAAATCAGGTGCAGATGTGGAAATAGAAACCAACGGAAGCGTACTATTGAAAGATATCGCTTTACTTTCTCCCCGTCCTGTCATTACTGCCGATTATAAACTTCCTTCAAGTGAAATGGAAACATATATGTTGACCGAAAATTTTTCTTATCTTACATTACGTGACTCGGTCAAGTTTGTGGTAGGTGATTTCCGTGATTTAGAGCGTGCGGAAGAGGTTATAAACGAGTACGGACTTACAAATAGGTGCCACGTTTATTTCAGCCCCGTGTTCGGAAAAATAAAACCCGAAGAAATCGTGGAGTTTATTAAAAATCGTAAGCTTAATGGCGTACGATTGCAATTACAGTTACATAAAATAATCTGGCATCCCGACATGCGCGGGGTATAGGAGAAAGTATGGATATTAAAGAAATAGAAAAACATATCCGTGGGTTATTGGTAGCCATAGGCGAAGACCCCGACAGAGAAGGTCTACGAGAAACACCCGCCCGCGTAGCACGAATGTACGAAGAAGCTTTTGAAGGTATAAAATACACCAATCAAGAAATCGCCGAAATGTTCGGAAAAACTTTTGAAGTATCATCCAACCAAAATTTAGGCGGTGCAGTGGTTGTAAAGGACATAAGCGTGTTCAGCTATTGCGAGCATCATATGGCACTTATGTACGATATGAAAGTCGATGTGGCGTATGTCCCTCACGGCAGAGTTTTGGGACTAAGCAAAATCGCACGAATCTGCGATATGGCAGCAAAGCGACTACAATTACAAGAGCGTCTGGGACAGGATATTGCCGAAATAATTTCAATTGCGGCTTTATCTCCCGATGTGGGTGTAAGAATAGAAGGCTGCCACAGTTGTATGACTTCCCGCGGGATAAAAAACGTTTCGTCAAAAACGATTACCAAAACTTACTTCGGTGCGTTCAAAGACGACATTTCATTGCAAAATCTTTTGGAGGTTAAAATATGAAAGCACTTGTATTATTAAGCGGCGGCGTAGACAGTGCAACTTGTCTAGGACTAGCTGTTCAGAAATACGGCGTAGCAGAAGTTTCTGCCCTTTCCGTTTACTATGGTCAAACACACAGTAAAGAACTTGATGCTGCACAAAAAGTTGCTGACTTTTATGGTGTTGCTTTAAAACGGCTTGACCTTTCAGTCATATTTGAAGGTTCTGACTGTTCACTTTTGGCGGAGTCTCCCAATGATATACCCTTACAAAGCTATGCCGAACAGCTTTCTGTAACAGGAGGTAAACCCGTTTCAACCTACGTCCCTTTCAGGAACGGACTATTTCTTTCGGTAGCGGCAAGCGTCGCACTATCGCACGGGTGCGAAGTAATTTATTATGGTGCCCACAGCGACGATGCGGCTGGCAATGCTTATCCCGATTGCAGTGAAAAGTTCAATTCCGCTATGAACGAAGCTATTTATACCGGTAGCGGTGGACAACTTAAAATTCTTGCACCTTTTGTAAACTTTAACAAATCGCAGGTAATAAAAAAAGGGCTTGAACTCGGCGTTCCATATAAATTTACCTGGAGCTGTTATTCGGGCGGCGAAAAACCTTGCGGCGTATGTGCCACCTGTCGCGACCGTGCCGATGCATTTAAAGCCAACCAAATCGAAGACCCGGCAATAAAAGGAGAATAATATGTCAAGAGAAAAACAGAACGAAGGCATTACATTGCTCGGTAATAGCAACACGAAATATCCGCAGACTTACGACCCGTCCGTTTTGGAAACATTTGCAAATAAACATCCTGAAAGGGACTATTTCGTAAAGTTCAACTGCCCCGAATTCACAAGTCTTTGCCCAATTACAGGTCAACCAGATTTTGCCACATTATACATTTCGTACGTACCATGCGAAAAAATGGTTGAAAGCAAATCTTTAAAGCTGTATTTATTTGGATTCAGAAATCGTGGCGATTTCCACGAAGACTGCGTTAACATAATTATGAACGACCTAATTGATTTGATGGATCCCGCATATATCGAAGTTTGGGGCAAATTTCTGCCACGTGGCGGAATTTCCATAGACCCATATTGTAACTATGGCAAAAAGGGAACCAAGTGGGAACAGGTAGCTTGGAACAGACTTTCGTGCCACGATATGTATCCCGAAAAAATTGACAACAGATAAATAAAAGCAGACACTCGTCTGCTTTTATTTTTTATTTAGATTACTCTCCTTTTCGTGCAATGAGTAGCAAAAAATTTTTTGTATCATACTCAACATTGGGAAGAGCAAAACAATGAGCAATCATATCCCCTAGTGGCAAGCGTTATGTTGCACGAAAAAAGCAACTGACAAAATGCTCTAATAGGGATTTTGCATACAAAATGTCACACATAGCCGAAGTTTGTGTATACATTTTAAGTATATCATGGTGGAGCTTACTCTAGCGGAATCGACCCGTCGACCTTTTCCCACAAAAAAATCTTTCAGTTTTTTATCCCCGATTTAATGAGCATGTTCCCAACGTCTTCTTATATGCTTAATAACAAATAGAACGCTAACTGCGTTCTATTTGTTATGGAGCTTACTCTAGCGGAATCGAACCGCCGACCTTTTCCCACCCCAAAAATATACGTTTTTCGGGGACCCCATTTTTAATGAGCAGCTTGCCAGCGGTTATGCTTAGTCTCTTAATAACAAATAGAACGCTAACTGCGTTCTATTTGTTATGGAGCTACTAGGCGGAATCGAACCGCCGACCTGCTCATTACGAGTGAGCTGCTCTACCGACTGAGCCATAGTAGCAAATTATTATTTAATGTTTTATTATAAATATTAATAAGCGTAGTAATTAGATATATTTTTAATTCAGTTTTTATTTAGTATATGAAAATACAAATTACTATGCAATTAAATTTGTTATTTTTATGTATATAATCAATAATTAATTTATCATTAGTATAGCATAACAAAATGGTAAATGTAAAGCTATTTTTCCGTTTTAAATATTAAAAATTAATGGAAATTTAGTTTTTGCGATATCATTTATTTTGATTTATATTCATTTGCAATTTCTATCAATTTGCTTGCGTGCAAAACCGCAGATTCACTTGCACTTATACCATCAATCATTTTAGCGATTTCAAAAGCGGATTGATTGCTGTTAAGCAACTTAACATTAGTATTTGTGCGCAAATTATCGGTTGTTTTTTCTATTAGATAGTGAGCATCTGCCATTGATGCAAGCTGTGGCAAGTGCGTAACGGCAAGCACTTGTTTGCTGTTAGAAATATCGTACAATTTATTTGCCACTACTTGTGCGATTTTACCGCTTATGCCTGTATCAATCTCATCAAATACCATAACATTAACGCCGTCGATTTGGGCGGTAATTTTTTTGATTGCCAGCATAAATCTGCTCATTTCGCCACCGCTTATGACTTTCTTTAAAGGTTTTAGCGGCTCGCCTAAGTTTGGAGAAATCAAAAACTCTACAATATCAATACCATTGCTACCTGCTTTATTTGCAATAGTTTCAATATCGTTATAGGTAACAATATCCACCTCAAAACCTGTGTTTGGCATTCCTAATTCTTTAAGTTCCGTTATAACCAATTTTTCAAACTGCTTTGCATAATTTTTCCTAACGTCACTCAAATCAATGCCTTTTTGTTCCAAAATATCCAAAGCGATATTGTAATCATTGGTCAGTTTTTCAAGCATAAAGCTATAGTTAGACAATTCGTCAACTTCTAAAGCAATTTTATCACGGTAAGCAAGGACTTTTTCCTCACTATCTCCATATTTCCCCTCAATATTATGTATGGTATGTAATCTTGAAATATCCCTTTGAGCCTCGTACTCATCCACACTTACGCCATTACTTATACTTTCAATACTAGAAGCAATATCTGCAATTTCTATCCTTGCCTCATCAAGCCTTGAAATATAGCCCTTTATGTTGCTGTCGAACTCTTCGATATTTCCAAGTTCTTTTATTGCGGTGTAAATATTATCGCAAGCGTTGTTTTCCATATCTCCATTAAGCAAAGTGTAAGCATTGTTAGAGGCACGAACGATATCTTCAGCATTTTCGTACATATCGCATCTTTTTTGCAACTCTTCTTCTTCGCCGATTGCAATGTTTGCATCATTGATTTCCTGTAATTGTTTTTGTAAAATCTCAACACGTATATCGACATCTGTCATTTTATTGTATTCACTCAATTTTGCTTTTATTTGCCTAAAATTTTTATAAGCGGTCAAATATTCCTGTTTTGCAAGCTGAATATTCTCTCCAATAAAATTATCCAAAATATCTATATGATTGTCACTGTTTAGCAAAACGCTGTTTTCGTGCTGACCATATATATCAACCAAAGAAGATGCTATATTTTTTAAAGCACTTACAGTTACTTTCATACCGTTTATGCGGCAAACATTTTTACCATCCTCGGTCATTTTTCGTGACAAGATAAGGCCGTCTTCGAAATCGATTTCATACTCTTGTAAAATCTTTTGAGTAGGCAAATTTATTTCGTCAAACTCCGCCTCGACCAAAGCCTCACTCTCGCCGTTTCGTATTAAAGTTTTATCCGCTCTTTCTCCCAAAACAAAATTTAGGGAATCTATAATAATAGATTTACCTGCACCCGTTTCGCCTGTCAAAATATTAAGCCCCTTTGCAAAATCTATCTCCGCAAAAGATATCAAAGCTATATTATTAATTGTAAGTGTACGTAACATAGACACCCCCTTAACACGGTTAAATTATAAATTACCCCCGATTTTCGGCTGTTTTTTATTAAAACTAACTATTCAAAATATAAAGTTACATTATGCGAACTTATTGAAGATAGGCATTCAATTTTCTTTTTACCATTTCAGCAGAATATTCGTCAACCACTACAAGCAAAATTGTATCGTCGCCCGCAAGTGTTCCGATAATCTCCGTTATATTCAAATTATCTATAAATGCCGCAGCACTGTTTGCCGAGCCGATAATGGTTTTTACCACAATTATGTTTTGTGCAGAACGTATTGACAAAACAGCTTCCTTAAACAAATTGTTATATTTGTTTGTCATATTCTCCTTTTCGTCAGGCGGACAAACATATTTGTACCTTTTGCTTGGGGTAAGAGTTTTCAAAATCCCTAAGTCATTTATATCGCGCGATATAGTAGCTTGAGTGGTTGGAAAACCCGCTGCACTCAAAAGTTCCATAAGTTCCCCTTGAGTTTCCACATCTTGATTATTAATGATTTCGATTAATTTCAGCTGTCTTTTGTTCCTTTTCATATCTTATCTCCCCCTAATTTATTCCATACAGACATTTTTTGTATTAGTTTACTGTAAAAATTTTTATTGTTAAGCCTTATCAACTTTGTTGTACACTCGCTTTTTTCCACATTTACCACAAGATTTTCGCCGTGTGGTGCAACACACTCCCCGTCAATACAAACAACCAAATCGTTCACATTGCAATTATGCGGGGTAAGTCGCACTTTACTTTGGTCGCTTACGACCATTGGGCGGGAATTTAAGCTATGCGGACAAATTGCAGTTATGCCTATTGCCTTGACATCCGGGCTTAAAATTGCACCCCCACAACTCATTGCATAAGCAGTCGACCCTGTCGGAGTACTTATTATTACACCGTCGCCACTTACAATGTCACAAAGTCCCCCGTCAACTTCAATAGAAACATCAATCGTACGCTTAGACATAAGTCTTGAAACACTTACCTCATTCAATGCAAGGTAACTATCTTGTCCGATATTGACTTTGAGCATTGTTCGCTCTTCCACAAAAAAGTCCCCGGCTAGCAATCTGTCTATTACTTTTTCCGAGTCATTGTCCTCGCACTCGGTTAAAAAACCGAGTTTGCCTTTATTTACACCTAGCAAGGCAATGTCGTTTTTGACAACCCGTCTTGCAACGGAAAGCATTGTTCCGTCCCCACCGAAAACTATCAAAATATCCGAGAACTTTGCAATATATTCAAGCGTATAACATGGCAAATTTATAAAATCTTCCGCACCTTTTACAACAAAAACCTCGACACCTTTGCGCTGAAAAATGTCAATAAATTTTTTAGCTGTTTCGCAACCTAAGTCTCGGTTTGTGTTGACATAAATGCCTACTTTCATAAATTGCTCTCCTTAAACTCTTTAAACAGTTTTTCGCACTTATCTGCAATGCTTTCGGCATCAAGCTCGGTCAACTTTAACAATTCTTTTGTTGAGCCGTGAGTTAAAAACTGCTCGTTTATCGCAAGTCTTATAATCTTTACGGGGATATTGTTATCGCTGCAATACTCCAAAACTCCGCTACCAAAACCGCCTGCAAGTTGGTTATCCTCCAATGTAAACACCAATTTACCTTCCAAAGTATTCAAATAATCATTATCAAGCGGTTTTATAAATCTGCAGTTTACGACTTCGGCAAAAATGCCTTTTTCCTTAAGCATTTCACTTGCCATCAAGGCTTGTTCAACCATAACTGCCCCTGCCGCAAGCAATACAAGCGGACTATTCGATTTTTTGATGACATCCCATTTACCAATCTCAATAGGCATTACAGGGCTTGCTGTTTTTACGCTGCCTTTAGGATATCTTATTGCAAGCGGATGTTTAAAATCAAGCGACCATTTTAATGCAGCGTCCAACTCCTCCACATTTTTAGGAGCGATTATAGTCATATTTGGTATTAACCTCATAAAATTGACATCGTAAATGCCCTGATGAGTCTCGCCGTCGTTTGGAACAATACCTGCCCTGTCAATACAAAAAGTTACAGGTAAATCTTGCAAACAAACATCGTGAATCAAATTGTCATACGCCCTTTGCAAAAAGGAAGAATAAACTGCAAAATACGGCTTATATCCACCTAAAGCAAGACCTGCGCACATAGTTGTTGCATGGCCCTCTGCAATGCCGACATCACAAAACCTTTGCGGAAACATTTCGGAATAACTCAAAAGCCCTGTCCCCTCACGCATTGCTGCCGTAACGGCATAAACTTTGTTGTTACTGCTTGCAAGGTTTTTCATACTTTCGCCAAATCCATCCGAAAAACTTACACTGCTGTTTGCGTTGCTGTTAGGTTTGCTTGGACTGTAACCATGGTATTTAGCGGGGTCGTCCTCCGCCTCTTTAAATCCATAGCCTTTTTTGGTAACCACGTGAATTATGCAGCTTTCATTTTCTTTTTTTGCGACTTCCAATACATTTATTAAGTCTTCCAAATCGTGTCCGTCAATAGGTCCGAAATACCTTATACCAAATTGTTCAAAAGGCATACCGCCTTGCAAAAAATATTTAACACTGTTTTTTGCCTTGTACAAAAACCTCATTGCAGGGTCGGTGTTGTCTATGCGAAAGCCCCTTACAATGTTAAATGCTTTTGCTTTAATCCTGTTGTAATAATTGGAAGTGTGAAGCTTTAGCAAATATTTTGCAGTACTTCCTACATTTTCCGAAATGGACATGGAGTTATCGTTTAAAATAATGATTTGTTTTTTCTTTAAGTTAATGCAATCGTTAAGTGCCTCGTAAGCAAGTCCTCCCGTAAGCGCTCCGTCGCCTATTACCGAAACAGTTAGATTAGGGGAATTTTCCTGCCATAAAGCCCTGCTCAAACCACAAGCCAATGATATACTTGTGCTGGAATGTCCTGTGTTTGCCGCATCGTACACTGATTCGTTGATTTTAGGGAATCCCGCCATACCACCAAATTGCCTTAGGGTATCAAACTGCTCATATCTGCCCGTAAGCAGTTTGTGGGCATAACATTGATGACCTACATCAAAAACAAATTTATCATTAGGACAATCAAAGCAATAGTGCATTGCCAAGATAATTTCAACAGCACCAAGCGAGCTTGCCAAATGCCCTCCTGTTTCCATTACGGTATTTAAAATTTTTTGTCTGATTTCCTTTGCAAGACTGTAAAGTTCGTCTATATCCAAATGCTTTATGTCTTGCGGCTGTTTTATATCTTTTAACAACATATCCCCTCTTTTACTACTCTATTTATAAATTACCCACGATTTTTGACGTGTTTTTTGTATTTTTATTTACTTCTGTTAGTTAAATATTTTGCAAGTTCAATCAATTTAGCTGCTCTATCCCCATATTTTGCAACTGCGGAAATTGCCTCGATTTCCAAATTGTCTATATCTTGCTTTGCCTTTTCCATACCACAGATAGATAAATAGGTCGTCTTGTTTGCCTTTATATCGCTGTTTATATTTTTCCCCAATACTTCACTGTTAGATGTGACATCCAAGATATCGTCGACAATTTGAAATATCAAACCTATTTTTTGTGCATACAACTCCAGACTTGCAATTTCTTGTGCATTGGCACCCAAGCTGATAGCACTTCCTGCCAAAGCCGCTTTAAATAAACAAGAGGTCTTTAACATATTTAGTGTTATTACTTCCTCAAGACTTTTTTGCCTAAATTCGTCTTGAGCGATATCAATACATTGTCCACCGACCATACCATATATACCGCTCATTTTTGCAATATAGTTAACTGCTTTGTAATGGACAAAACTCCTATCCCCGTCAAGCATAATTTCGAAAGCCAAATTTAAAAGAGCATCGCCCGTAAGCACACCCATACCCTCGCCGAATTTTTTATGAGTGCTTGGCTTTCCGTGTCTTAAATCGTCATTATCCATACAAGGCAAGTCATCATGACATAGCGAATAATTGTGGATACATTCCATTCCCAAAGCCAAATCTTTTACACTATCAAAGGATTTGCCCATAAACTCCGCACCCAAAATGCAAAGAATAGGACGTATCCTTTTACCGCCATCCAAAGCGTATTTGACAGCGGTTGCAATAGGCTCATAACCACAATTCAACTTGTCCAACCTTTCTTTTAAATATTTTTCGAATATTTCCTTATTTTCTTGCAAATACTTCTTCATTTTTCTCCACTAGCAGTCATTATAATCAAAATTTAGCATTTGACCATAACTTAAATCAAATATGTAAATAAATATTACACTTAGTATAAGCGGTTAATTTTCATTCAAATTTAATTCTGTTTTTGTCATGCCGTCTAGTTCTTTTATCAAAAGTTCAGCTTTGCCTTTTGTTTCGTTCAAAACTTTTAGACATTCACTGCTTTTTTTTACACCTTTGTCAAAAAGTGCTAAACTTTCGTCCAAAGTTGTTTGTTTATCTTCCATTTTTTTTGCTATTTCTTCCAACTCTTGCAATACTTTTTCAAATTCCATAATATTATCCCTTTATTTTTATAACTTTTTTTACACCCGCGTCTATCTTGCCGCCATTTGTTAAAATAGTAATATCTTCCCCTACTTTAACGCTGTCTATATCCGCAGGCAAACCATCACTACCATACATTTTACTGTACCCCTGTCCTAAAATACGCATTGGATTGTTTGCATCTATCCTTGCCATAATATGTTTAATATTATTTTCACATTCCAAACTTTTTAGTTTAAAAATATTACCCAAACTGCTTGCGATTTGTTTTACTTTTCCCTCGTTTGCGGCAATCTTCAAATTAAGTCCGCTTGTGATAAACTTAACGGTATTTATAAGCTGACTTTCCGCATTCGCAACACGATTTTGCAATTCCGTTTTAAATATATTGAAATATTCTTTTAAAGCGTTTTTCAGTTCTTCAACATCATAGCCAACCAATTCTCCACTCGCAGTAGGGGTAGGTACTCTTATATCTGCTACAAAATCGCATAAAGTAAAATCCGTCTCGTGCCCTACAGCGGAGATAACAGGTGTTTTGCAATCAAATATTTTGTAAACAAGTCTTTCGCTGTTAAACGGCATTAAATCTTCCATAGACCCGCCGCCGCGCGCAATGATTATCGCATCGTATCCAAGTCCGTCAACCAAATCAAGTGCAGCTATTATACTGTCCTCTGCAAATTGACCTTGTACTTTTACATCTACAACATTTATATCCAAAATGCTATTTTTACGCCTTATCGTTGTTACTATATCGCGTATTACCGCACCCGTTTTTGCAGTCAACACCACAACTTTACTTGGGTATTTCGGGATAGGTTTTTTATGTCTTTCGTCAAAATATCCTGCTTTTTCAAGCTTGTTTTTCAGCTCTTGCAACTTTATTGCAAGCAAGCCTTGTCCAAGCGGCTCAATCTTTTTACAGTTAAAGGAAAGTTTGCCTCCCGGCGGATAAAAATCTACACTGCCGTAAAGACAAACACTTTCCCCGCCTTTTGGCAAATAGGTTTTTGCATAACTAAAACAGTTACATTGGATTTGTGCATTTTCGTCCTTTAAAGTAAAATAAGCGTGCGGTCCCGAACATCTAATGCCCGAAACTTCGCCTACAAGTTTGATATCGTGAAGTAATTCTTCCGCTCCCAATATATTTTTTATATAACCTGTAAGCAAACTTACGGAAATATAATCACTCATAACGCACAAAACTTCCTTGTTACTAAAACTGATTTTTTACTTATTAAAACTAAAAATATTTATCAAAAATTGTATTGCTATTAGTCTTCGTATTTTGCACACATCAATGTATTGTACAACAACATTGAAATTGTCATAGGTCCTACGCCGCCCGGTACAGGTGTGATAAATGATGCTTTTTTGCTTACATTTTCAAAATCCACATCTCCGACAAGTTTTCCGTCCACTCTGTTTATGCCTACGTCTATTACGATTGCTCCCTCTTTTACCATATCTTCGGTTACAAACTTAGGTTTGCCGATTGCAACAACCAAAATATCCGCTTGTTTTGTAATCTCAGCCATATTTTGAGTTTTTGAGTGACAAACGGTAACCGTACAATTTGCATTTAAAAGCAACATTGCCATAGGCTTTCCTACAGTATTGCTCCTACCGATTACAACTGCATTTTTGCCGCTCAAATTAACCCCTGTAGATGCCAATAACTCCATAACTCCGTAAGGCGTGCAACTTACAGTCCTTGGATTGTTCATTGCAAGCAAACCCAAATTGTTAGGACTAAAGCCGTCCACATCTTTACTGTCAGGTATAAGCGAAAGCAAATATCTTTCATCCAAACCTTTTGGCAAAGGCAACTGAATCAAAATTCCGTCAACAGTACTATCTGCAGCCAAATCTTTTATAATTTTTGCAACCTCGTCATTTGTGCTGTTTGCAGGCAATCTATAAGATAACGATTTCATACCTACTTCTTCACAACCTATGATTTTGTTTTTAACATAAGTTTGCGATGCAGGGTCTTCCCCTACCAATATAACTGCAAGACAAGGTATTCTACCTTTTTCGGCAATAAAATCTTTGACCATAAGGGCAACTTTTTCCCTTGTTTTTTTAGATACTTCTTTTCCGTTTATTATATTCATTGTTTATTTAGCTCCTTATATACACTCGCCAAAATTCCGTTTACAAACGGACCGCTTTTTGCGGTAGAATATTTTTTGATAATGCAAACTGCTTCGCTGATAGCAACGCTGTCAGGCACTTCGTCATTATACTTCATTTCTGCAATGGCCAAAATCAACACAGCCAGGTCAGGCTTATAAATTCTATCCAACTGATAACCTATTGCATACTGTTGTATGCAACTTTTAATCTCGTCTAAATTTGCGGTTGCATTGTTGAATGTCAAATTTACATACTCGGCATCTTCATTTGACAAATCTTTGTCCGCATTGCATTTTTCCAATATATACTCATCTTTTTCGTTATTAAAAAGATAACTAAAAATCATTTGATAAGCGTATTCTCTTGCTTTTTTCCTATTCATTATTAAATTCCTTTTATCTTCTTGCTCATTTATTAAACAAAAACAACGCCCACAACGTTTACGTTGATAGCTTTTACTTTAAAGTTTGTTTGCTCCTCTACACCTTGTTTTATTGCATTTTGCAATTCACTTACGATTTCCGGCAACGGATAACCGTAATAGGCATTGATAGATAATGATATTACCACCAAGTTAGAGTGAGTTATAACAATTTCCATACCATCAAAACCATTTTTGGATGTAAATTTATTTGTTATTCCACTTTCGGTACTGATAGATGCAACACCTTTTGCTTTGGATGCAGCAGCGGAAATAATTGAGCCTATTAGACTTATATAAGTATTTTGATTAAGTGTATTATCCATAACGCTCCTTTTATAATAATTTATTTATAATTATACGAATATATTTTAGCATAAAAATATTATAAAATCAAGATTTAATTTATAATTTTATATATTTTATAAATTTATACAAAAATTATGCACAATTTTATTACAATTTCAAACAAAAAAAAGAAAAACTTCTATTTTGACTGTTTTAATGTAAAAAATTCCCTCTTGAGAGTTTTTTACTTATATTTATTTTTTTAATTTTTGAAAAGCTTTTCGCAGTTTTTATTACTTACGCTTACCTAACTTACAGCCAAGCTTATTAAATTTAAGACAATCACACTTAAAATCGTAAAACAACAAAAAACCGACAAAAATCGGGGCTAAAGCCATAAAATTAAATAAGCGGCACCTTAGTGCCGCTTTAATTTATTATTGTTGATTTCAGTTAGATTGAACTGTAGGATTAATAATGATATCAGCGATTGTGAACTTGGTTTGTTCCATAATCAAGGAGCAAATTGTTGCTGTCTCTTCGTCCAAAAGCTCTGCTTTGTCCACAAACACGTTAATCTTTTCATTTCCAATCATAACTGCAACATTTTGGAAACCTTTAGATTTTATCATAGACTCTAAAGCCATTTCGGTTTTGATATTTGTAACGATTGCAAGTTTCTCTGCCTCTGCATTTGCAATAGCTTCCTTAGTAGAATTATCATTATTGATAATTGCATCCAATAAAGCAATTTGCTCATTTTTTCTAAGTTCTTTGTCGCTTTGAAGTTCACTGAAGAAAGTGCTTTGAGTTCCGTCCAAACTATTATCCGGAGTTTTACCGGCATTTAAGTTCAATACAATGCTCAATGTGCCTGCTACAACCAATAGCACTACCATACAACTAAGTACAAGGATTTTCTTTCTGTTTTCTGTCAATTTAATTTTCATAACTACCTCCGATTTCTAATATATTTTATTCCATACTAAATACATTTATGCAATTATATTCAATTTTTAATAAGGTCGCCAAGGCTTGCATAATAGCTACTCTTACCTTAGGGTCATCTCCACCTTTTGCCACTACCACAACACCGTCGATTTTAGCCCTTTTAGTGCCTATAACCAATGGTTCGTTGCCGTTTGTAAGGATAGGTGTTATTGTTTCTTCGATTATTTCGGTTACTCTTCCGTCGTCTTCCACTCTGTCTGTCCTTTTATCTACTTTTGAAGCGATTTCAAGTTGCTCGCCACCGTCATACACTATCAAAACGTTTACATCACCTACCCCCTTTATTTTGCTCAATACTTTTTGAATTTGTGAAGTTAATTCCGTGCCGTCACTCAGTGTTACTTGCTTGTCCTTGTCTTTCACATTTACATAACTAAAGTATGCAACGATTACAACAAATAGAACAACAACTGCAAAAATAATTTGAAATTTTTTATTTTTTATCAATTTGTTCAATTTATCGCTTTTACTGCTGTTCTTTTCGCGGTTATCAATTATATTATTGTTTTCCATACAATGCCCCCACAATTTATTTATATTTTAAAATGATTACAAAATAAATTAATATCAAGAAGAATATATTTTTATTTTATTTTTGTCGCAACCGACCTTTTGCGATACTATATCCAAAATTTTATCATTGTCGCAATCTCCATTTAAGTAAACTTTTACAACATCTATATAGTCTAAATCTCCGCGAAGATAATAAACACGCACCTTTTCGGCTGAAATATTCGATTTTTTGAGTTCAGCTAAAACTTTATTTTCTCTTTCGATATTGCGTCTTTCGTTTACACTCTGCAAAAATGTAGATTGAGCAACTATTTCATCCCCAAAAAATTCGTTTATGTCAAAATTTTTATTCAAAAATTTTGGTATCGGGGCAACAAGTACCAACACAACCGCCAAAGCAAACACACCTTTTATGTATTTGGAGGTTTCGCCGTCTGCAAGTAATATCTCAAGCAGCACTCCCAAGGACACCACCCCTACGATAGAAAGTAACCAAGCATTCATTTATTTCTCCGTCAAAATCAATAATTTGTACTATTAAACATAAAGCATTTATGACTGTAAACTTATTTTTTATTAAAATTATCGATATGATATTTAACAGTTAATTATATCCCCGCATTGCAGGTAAGCAAAATCAAAATCATCATTATAAAAAACATAAAAGCCATACCAAGCATTGCAATAACAAGCAAAGTTAAATTTTTGCTGATTGCATAAACAATTTCACTCATACGCTTATTACCGATAGGCTCTATTATACCTGCCACCAATTTTAAGCCTAGCGAAAAAACCAATATTTTAATAACCGGGGATAGTATGATAGAAAGCATCAATATTACTCCACCGACACCTACTGCATTTTTAACAAGCATTACACTTGCGACAGCCAAATCCAACCCATCACTCAAATAACCGCCCAACACGGGAACATAACTTGATATTGCAAACTTTGCAGATTTTATCGAGATATTATCCGTAATCGCACCACTTATCCCATTTGTCGTGATAAATGTTGTAAATAACCCAAATACGACACCGATTATTACTTCTCCCGCACTTTTGAAAAACTTTGTCAATTTGTTTAATTTTATGTCTTTTGAAATGAAGCCGACTATCGATAAAGCCATAGTCGCTATAAAGCATGGTAAAACTATATTGCTTATAATTTTGGTTACACCTACGGATAGCACTGTCATCATAGGGCTGTAGGTCGCTGTAGTCGCAATCCCTCCAAGCGCCGTTACCAAAGTTAGCATAATCGGGAAAATAATTTCCATAAACTTTGCCATATTTTGTATGGCTTTGACACTGTCGCTTATCAAAAAAGTAACTTCTGTCATAAGCAAAACAATTATTGCAGAGTAACATACAAAGTGAATTATCTCCGTTGTAGACTTGGACATAAAACCCGATGTCAAACCATTTACAATACTAAAAATTATACTTACTGCAATCAATGTCACAAGCAAAGGTATGAATCCTTTGACGGAAGTTCCGAGCATATTTATTAGCATGTTAAAGGTATCGGCAAATCCACCTGAATATTTTCCCGACAATATGTCTTTGATAAGCTGTGTCACTCCACCTTCATATACATTGCTACCCAAATTTTTTTCAAAATCAATAAGCTCGGAAAAGTCAATGTCATTTAAGTTTTCGTCCACATTTTTTTCCAATTCTTCTTTGATTTCTTCCTCAGCTTTGGTGGTGGCACTTACATTTGACGACATTAACGGTAATATACAAAGCGTCAAAACCAATATCGAAGCTATTAACAAAAAAATACAAATTTTACGATTTAATGCCGATTTTTGACGCATACTTACCTCATTTTAACAAATTTGCTACTGTATTTATAAGCGCGGTGACCACAGGGATAGCCATCAAAAATATCGCTATCTTACCGCTAAACTGAATTTTTTTGCCGAGGCTTGGACTGCCCATATCTTCGCACATGCCGCTTGAATATTCGGTAAGATATCCTATGCCTACAATCTTTAAAAGGGATGCAAAAAGCTTGCTGTTCAAACCGGTCTTGTCCACTATTTGATTAAAAGCAACAATGACATCACTTATATATGTAAGTGTAATTATCACAATAACTATGCCTGTAGCAAGAGTCGCCATGATACTCAAATCCGACTTTATCGCCCTAAGCATAACTACTATAATTGCCCCTATCAAACCTATTGCTATAATTTTAAAAATATCCATTAATATAACTGCAAAAGTGATTTTATACTGCTATACAAACCACCTATCATATCCAAAATGATTGAAAGCACAATAATAAGTCCCGCAATGGTAACAAAAGATGCAATTTCATCCTTGTCCGCTTTTTTGAGTACACTATTGATTATCCAAGTTATTAGCCCTACTCCCGCAATTTTAAAAACTATATCAATCCCCATACTTTTATCAGCATAAAATTATCATAATGGCAATGCCAATAAGTACAGATAATTTGAATGCCATAACACCATCCTTTTTATATTTAGTCGCAGCCAAATCGCAATCGATTTTTACCCTTTCCTCTATACTTTTGAGCTTGTTTACCTCTGTGACGCTGTCGTATTTTCCAATGCTTGCGATATCCGAAATCAGCCATTGTATTCGTTTTTTATCTACAAGCGCGCATTCCTTGGGATAGTTTTCGGTGTCAACAACATCCTTTTTCAAGTTGCCGTTTATAACTTTGAGCACTTTGGTAAATACATTTACATCACGTGATATGTAATTATCTATAATAGTAAAAATCGGCGTTTTGTTATTTGCAATTTCTGTTTTGACATAACCGATAAAATCTAGATAAATTGCCATAAAATCAGCGTTTGTCTTATATTTTCTTTTTATTATAAGTCCTACAAATGATACGGCAATACAAATTACAGCTCCGCAAATCAAACCGAACAATTATAACGAACCTCCTTGACGGCACCTACCGAATCCCCAAGCAAAAGATAGTTTGCCATTATTTCTTTGAGCGGTGCATAACTTTTATTTAAAAGAAACTTGTCTATATTACAGGCATGGGCTGTCGCCATAACTTTAACGCCGCTTCGAACACTGTCCACCAAACAATCCACTTCCCGTTCGCCAAAAATTTCGTCAGTTACGATAATATCCGGTGCCATTGTTCTTACTGCACCCTCATAACATGCTATTTTAGGTACTCCTACCATAACATCTGTATTTGCCCCCAAATCCAAATTTTGCTTGCCGTCTACAGTTGCAGAAATTTCGTTTCGCTCGTCGATGACCAAAATATCATTGCCTTTATCAGAAAGACGCCTTGTCATTTCCCTAAGTAAGGTAGTCTTTCCCAAAAAAGGCGGAGATAAAATCAAAGTGTTATCAAAGTTATTTATGATAGGTAGCACTTCCATAGGCAAGTTTTGCACTGACTTTGCAATTCTGATAACCAAACTATTAATATTTTTAATTGACCTCAGTTTACCGTTATCCAAAACCGCTTCGCCGCTTAAACCTATTCTTATGCCACCGTCACAACTTATGTACCCACACTTTATGCTTTCTTCCACTGCATAAAGAGAACGGGAGGTAGCAATTTTCAAAATATAGTCAATATCTTCCTGCGTTGCAATGTAGTCGGTAACATACCTGCCGCCAAAAGTGTAAACGACTAAATTTTTATTACTCCTTACCCTAATTTCGCAAAGCTCTTCAAACTTTTCCAAGCACTCGCACATACGCTCGCGGAACAATCTTTTTAAAGACGGTTTCATCTTCTTTCCACTCTTTTATCTTTAATATTTACGGCGATAATACCCGCAATTAAACTTTCAACCAAGATTATCAAACTGTCAATCAACATCATCAAATCGATTTTTGCATCCAAATTGATTATTGCGAACAATATGTACGAAACAAGCACAAATAACAGACCGCTAAAAAGCCCCTTAACTGCACCTAATCTGGCATTTTTTATACCGAACAATATTCCTATAACTATGCTCAGACTTTTTATAATCATATTGATTACTAAAATAATATTATCCTCAATACCCGTAAACTTGATAATAATGGCAAATACCAAAATCAATACCAAAGAGCAAACAACCGCTATCAAGCTGCTTTTTACTATATCTATTAAATCGTCTTTTCCAAATTTCAACTTCTTGTCCATATCAACCTCCACGCTAAATTTTATGTCCAAGCCTTTTGCAATATGCTAATTTTTAGGTAAATGGCAAAATTTAAATGCACTTTTTATTTTGATATCGGGATATACAGTATTTGTCCCAAAAATATTTGAGAAATATTATTGAAATCCAATATCTCTTTTTCGGAAATGTTAAATTTATTTGCAATTTTTGTAATTGTATCAAAAGGTTTTACTACATATCTTTTGCCGTCCGGTATGTCGATTACCAATAAGAGTCCTTCGCGAACATTTTCTTCCGTAATATTATTTAAACTCAACAAATCGTCTTTAAACACCGAATATTTTATACAAACATCCTGCAAACTCTCGTCTTTTTTTACTTTGTAAATGTATAACATAAGCACACTCTCCTTTCCTTTCTATTCTATTTTTAGTTTTTATGCAATATGATATAAGGATAAAGAAATTAAACGACAAAAGGAGCAATATGGCTAATAACTTCGTAAAATCTTTTTTTAAAGTTACTTCTATAAGTATAATTACAAGGCTCGTTTCTTTTATTTTCCATATATATTTGTCACGAATATTCGGAGCATTGAATATTGGTATTTATTCCATAGCGAGTTCGGTTTTTGTAATGTTTGCATGTTTCGCGGCAAGCGGTTTTCCTGTTACACTATCACGAAAAATAGCACATTACGATGCACTTGGGGACTTTGACCATTCAAATAGTATACTTGCCTCAACATTGCTTATTACAGCGGGAATATCTACTTTGATATGTTTGTTTTTCAATGTATTTCCGTCGTCGTTAAACTTGCTGTTTTCAAATCCCAAATGTCGTGAAGTTTTTCGCATACTATCGCCGACACTTATTTCCACAGCCATTTACGCTACTTTCAGAGCATGGTTTTGGGGAAAGAAAAAGTACACTACATATTCGCTTTTGGAGTTTGCTGACGAGGCCTTTTTGCTTGTCGGAGTGCTTATAGTTTGGCTAACTAAATTTTATGTAAGCGAGCCATACAACGCTTTTGCATTGGCAAATGTGCTAGGCGATGTATTTTGCATGATTATTATAGTAATAATGTTTATAGCTTTTGGCGGAAAAATGAAAAGACCTAACTACGCTGCCGAAATTACAACTTCGTCACTGCCTATAACAACTACTAGAATAATCGGCTCGCTTATGAGTTCGGTAATCGCGCTTATGTTACCTAGCTTATTGGTACACAGCGGAATCTCCATGGATATGGCAACTGCCGATTACGGCAGAATGAGCAGTATGGTTTTGCCAATCGCGCTTGCACCGAATACTATAATCGGCTCGTTACTTGTTATAATGATACCTGAAATTTCAAGCCAAGTAGCAAAACAAGGTAAAAGTGCAGCAAACGGCAAAATAGGTTACTCAATGGTATTTACAGCAATAATTTCCGCATTTTTAATGTCAATATTTATAGGTGCGGGAGAAGATATTTCGGTCTTGTTTTACCGCGACGAAAAAGCCGGAAAAATGCTTGTAATAACAGCCATGATTATTATCCCGCTTGTAATAAATCAACTAACTGTTTCACTGCTAAACACATTGGGCAATGAAAAAACAACTTTTTGGGCAAGCATAGTATCTTCGGTCGGTTTGATTATAACGCTGGTTTTATTTGCAAAACCTATCGGCATTTACGCATATCCCGCAGCTCTTCTCGTATATCACACTATCGGCTTGATTATCAATACAATAAAACTAAAAAAATGTACTGCGGTTTCACTTAAATACTTGATTGTTTGCTTTACTACTTTCGGGCTGTCTATCGGCGTAGGATTTTTGTCAAAATTAATTTCCTTAAGTTACAGCAATCTAAGCATATTCGCAAGGATAAGCATTACTTCGATAATATCCACATTGCTTTCCGCTACATTTGCATTGCCTACTTTTTTGTATTACAAGAAGAAAAATAAAATAACTAGCGAAAATAAATAAACAAATTATCTTTAATTATATCAAATTAAAAAATGAACAACAAAAAAGTGCTCTTACTCAAAAGCACTTTTTTAATTTTGTGTATACGTATAAAACTGCAAATCTTTCAAATACTAAAAATATGTTAATAGTATTTACTCGTGCAATAATAATTTATATTTGTTTGCTTTTTGCAATGCGACTTATGGGCAAAAAGCAATTAGGAGAATTACAACCGTTCGAATTTGCAGTGACATTGGTAGCGGCAGAACTTGCCTGCATACCGATGTCGGATACAACCGTGCCTATTTTTTATGGTTTAATACCGATTTTCACGCTGTTTGTCATACATTTGATATTGACAAAAATTATTAAACATTCTATAAAAATCAGACGTGTAATAAATGGTAAACCAATTATTATAATCGATTCAAATGGTATAAACTACGATGCAATAAGCAAATTGGATATGACTGTAAACGACCTTTTGGAATCGCTCAGAGGATGCGGATACTTTTCCCCTAGCGAGGTGCAGTATGCAATAGTAGAAACAAACGGAGACTTAACAGTTGTGCCTAAAGCAGAAAACGCACCGCTTACTCCTGCCGATATGGGCATAAAGACAGACCCGAAAGGCATCCCTTATGTGCTTATTTGCGAAGGAAAAATTTTATCTCAAAATATGCAGCTATCAGGCATACGCAATGATTTTATTGATAAACTTTTGCAAAAATACGACTTAAAACAAAAAAATGTGCTTATGGCATCAGTAGATAATAACGAAAATGTATTTTTACAACCAATCAAAAAGCCTGCTATAAACACTAGCGTTAAGGAGGTAGTAAATGAATAGAATTATAATAGCTATTGTTGTAGTTGTGCTTATTTTAACCTTTGGAATACTAAATGAAGTATACATCCACAATTCCTTTAACGAAATAAGTGTTCGCTGTGTAGAAATAAGAAAGCATATCGAAGTTCATGACTACGAAACTGCCAAGGCACTTGCAAAAGACAGCGTCGAGTGGTGGAATAAAAGGCGAAATGTGCTGGAATTTACCTGTCCGCACAATGAAATAAAAGACTTTATGACTAATTTAGCTTCTCTTCACGGTGCAATTTATGCAGAAAATTATCAAGATGCTCTATCAATAAGTTTGTCACTTGAGCAAGATGCAAAAACCAGATTAGGACTTTTGAAATTTGCACCTAAAAACATTTTTTAAACAATTAGTTTATATCTAACTTTGTAATAATGTTCATTTGCAAATATCTGCATATTATTATATTTTGATATATTTATATAAACAAATCGGGATTAAATGATTTTAATCCCGATTTTTGTACGGTTATTACAAATTTTTATATAATCGTATGTTGATATGCAGATATGAATATATACCAACAAACTACTCTGCTTATTGAACGATTTTTATTTTTAAACCTAAATAAGAATTCTAAAAATTAAGTGCAAAATAAAATAATCATAAAAAATAACTCCAATATTACATTGAAGTTATTTAATAAAATTAACTTTTTAAATTTTACATTTGAAAATCATTTTTCTCGGATGCACGATATTGCAAAAGCAGTTGTTCGCAAAGTTCTTTATTGTTCTTTGTTTTTAACAATAAATTAATAAATATTTTTGTTGCCTCCTGCTCGTTATTTGCTAGCAGTGTACGAAGTGCGATACTTGCCTCAAGCTCTTTTTGAGTAAGTAGCAAATCATCACGTCTTGTAGACGATTTTTCCAAATCTATAGCAGGGAAAATCCTTTTTTCGGATAATTTTCTGTCAAGCCTTAACTCTAAATTACCTGTACCCTTAAACTCTTCAAAAATAACATCGTCCATACGACTACCCGTCTCAACCAAAGCTGTTGCTATAATAGTCAAACTTCCGCCATGCTCGATTTTTCTTGCACTACCAAAAAATTTCTTAGGGAAATGCAATGCTTTCGGGTCAATACCACCAGATAAAGTTTTGCCGCTCGACTCGGTAACAGTGTTATATGCTCGGGCAAGTCTTGTCAAACTATCCATAATAATCACTACATCAGCACCAACTTCTACCTGTCTTTTTGCACGTTCGATAAGCATTTCGGCAACTTTTATATGATTTTCTGCGGTTTCGTCGAAAGTCGAATAAATAACCTCTCCAGGAACGCTACGTTGCATATCGGTAACTTCCTCCGGACGCTCGTCGATAAGCAATGTAAATAACATAATGTTAGGATTGTTATTCATTATATTGGATGCGATTTTTTTGATAATCGTAGTTTTACCTGCTTTAGGGGGTGCTACGATAAGTGCCCTTTGCCCTTTACCGATAGGACAAATCAAATCTATCATTCGCATAGTAATATCGCTATTTTTAGATTTGTCTTTCTCCAATCTTAGCATTTGGTCCGGATAAATGGGTGTTAGCTCGTCAAAACGCGGTCTTTGCGTAAGCGCCGCAACAGGCATTCCGTTTATTCTCGAAACATTTACAACAGCATAAGGTTTACCCTCATATTGTGCTCTTGCAGTTCCTGTCAAAACATCGCCTTTACGCAATCCTACAGTACGAATAAGCCTTGAAGAAACATAAGCATCGTTATTTTTTCCATAAGTGGAACGTGTGAATCCGTAGCCATCATCCATAATTTCCAAATAACCAAGTTCGATAATATTAGTCAAATCGGAATTGTCGTTTGCAGCGCGTTTATCATTTGAATCCTGTATATCGTATCCGGCCACATTGTCATTAAATTTCGAAAATTTTCCTAAACTTTCGCCAATTTGTTCCGAAGTCCAATTTTTCTCGGGAACATTGTCCCAATCGATTGAATACTCCCCTTTGGCTGGCTTTGTCGGACGACCTCTCCTTACAGGAATATTATCTATATCAACACCACATTTAGCCTTATAGGTTACTTCTACAAGTTCGCTTTTTGATAAAGTGGTAGGAGATTCAACTCCCAAATATGCCGCAACGTCACGTAATTTTCCTATCGGCATTCTATACATATCCCTGAGTGTTAAATAGGTTAAATCTACCATAAATACTCCTTTTAATAAATTAATTAGTTAAAACACGTAAGCAATTCTAATTTATAAAATGATTATACAAAATTTGGCATAATGACTTTTTAATAAAATCAATATGCAGAAAAAGTTTATAATTTTTAATAATTAAATGTTATATTCAAAATAATTTAATAGTTTAAAAACAAAAAGAAATTATAATAAAAAAACATTAAAATATATGTTATCTATTAAAAACAATTATTTTTGTGTCTTCGCCGTCAAAATCCGTCCTATCAAAATCGATAGCACTATTGGCATAAATTATTTGTTCTTCCTCAAATAATTTTAAGAAGCTGTCAACTTTGTCAATATCCATCTCGCAATCACGTGTTCTGTAATGCATAGGGATAACTACATCCGGCATAAGAAGGTCTACAAATTCCTTTGCTGTTTGTGCATCTATTGTATAATTTCCGCCAACCGGTATTAACAAAATATCAACCGAGCCGATTTGCGAACAAATATCAATACTGCAAGCTTCGCCTATATCGCCCAAATGGCAAATATCCACGCCATCCATACGGAATTTAAAAATAAGATTGCCGCCCCTGCGACTACCGTTATGGTGGTCGTGATAGGACTCCATACTTGTAATATGAACGCCGTTAATTTCAAACGCACCCTCTTGATTTAAAACAGTAGGATTACCATCTACAGCTGCCAAATAGTTATGGTCTTCATGTTCATGTGAGCAAGTGACAATATCTGCATTTATACCTTTTGGCATATCGTAGCCAACCATCTCCCCTTTATACGGGTCGGTTATAATTGTTGTTCCTGTTGATTCCACTAGCCTGAAGGCAGAATGCCCTAGCCATTGAATGTTCATTTTTATCTCCCTTAAAATTATTTTAAATAATCATTACATTAAATAATCTTTGATAAATTTGTTAAATAAATACAATATTATTATTAAATAATGTTTGTTAATTTAAAATATCATTCTAATTCTTATAGATATTATATAATAAAAAAATAAGTTTTGCTATATTTTTTGTCAAAATAATTTAATTTTATTTTACGGAAACAAAATTTTTATAGCCTATTTTGACGAATTAGCTTTTAAAATCAAAGCTGTAAAGTTTTTTAAGCTGAAATAAAAATTTCGTTTTGAAGATTAAAAATTTATATTTCAGCCAAAAACTCTCTATATTTTTATATTTATACTATATTTTTATTTTATGCCGCTATTAATAAGCATATCATTGATTTTGTCGTGTGGGTCAAGCAAAGTCGAAACAGACTTGTCTTGATTGCAGGTTGCAATGATATTTGCGATAAATTTTGACATATCTGCACTTATAAACCATTTGCAGTTTTTAACAATTTCAGGGGTATAAGTCAAATTTGTGGACAATACCGCTGTAAACAAGCCCTCTTCGTAAGCTTTGTTAAACTTTTCCACTCCTTCGGTAAACAATGCAAAAGTTGCTGTAATAAATATGTTTTTACAACCTCTTTCCTTAAGTTCCTTGCAAAGATGCAACATACTATCGCCTGTTGCAATAATATCGTCTGCAACAAAAATATCCATACCTTTAACATCGTTACCGATATACTCGTGACTAACGATAGGATTACGTCCGTTTACGATAGTAGAATAATCGCGACGTTTGTAGAACATACCCAAGTTGATGCCAAGCACGGATGAATAGTAGATATTTCTTCCCATTGCACCCTCGTCAGGGCTGACTATCATAAAATGGTTTTTGCCCAAGTTAACTTGAGGATATTCCTTTAGCAATGCTTTTAAAATTTGGTATGTAGCAAAAAAGTTGTCAAATCCCATTTCCGGCACTGCATTTTGTACTCTTGGGTCATGAGCATCAAAAGTGATTATATCAGTTACTCCCATTGACTCAAGCTCTTTAAGCATTTGTGCACAGTCCAAAGACTCACGGCTGTTTCTTCTGTGTTGTCTGCCACCATATAAAATAGGCATTATAACCGTCATACGTCTTGCTTTGCCTGCGTTTGCGCAAATAAGTCTTTTCAAATCGCAATAATGGTCATCCGGAGACATTCTGTTAGGAGTGCCGAACATAGTATATTCTATGCTGTAATTACCGACATCGCAAATGAAAAATAAATCCTTACCTCTTACGGAATCATTTATAATTCCTTTTCCGTCGCCGGTAGTAAATCTTGGGCATTTACTGTTAATCAAAAAAGTATCTTTTTTTGGCAAGTTGCTTTTTTCAGCAGCTTCGTTATACCATTGCACCAAATATTTATCCACCATTTTAGCAAGTTCTTTTGCACCTTCTGTAGGCAATACAGCCAAATCCACATCTTTTACTTCACTAATCTTAAAGATTTCTTCAGTTACCATCAATAGGTTCTCCTCATTTAAATTTTTTATCTTTTCTGTTTTTATGTATATTTAATATCTAATAAATTAAACTGCAAACCAAATAGTTTTTTACTGTTTAATTAAATGTTTTTTATAGTATATAAATTTTAATACCGATTTTTGATAAGTTTTTATCAAAATTATTACAAATTATATAGATTGTTACTTCCAAAAACTGCTTCTGTTGTTATGTTAATACCAAGTTTTTTGATAACAGTTTCGTCCGTAACAGGTAGTATACAACTGCCGTGTGCTTCACATCCAAACAACTCTTTAACTTTGGACATTGCTTTTGCAGCTGTAGGATTTGTTACCGCACCGATAGATAATGCAATTAACATTTCCTCCAATGTCAAGAAATCGTATTTTTCTTTCAAAAGCTCCTTTTTCATTTTCAAAATAGGTTCGATTGTAAGTGGGGAAATCAAATTTATATCGTCACTAATGTTTGCAAGCTCTTTAATAGCATTTAGCAGTACAGCGGAAGATGCCGAAAGTAAGTTGGATTTTTTACCTGTTACTATTTTACCGTTTGGCAGTTCCAATGCCACAACAGGTACTCCGCAATCGTTGGACTTTTCTCTTGCAATTACCGCAACCTTTCTATCATCCGGGGTAATCCCTAAATCGCCCATCAAAAGCTCTATTTTTTCCTTTGTAGAAATATCCCCATTGCCTTGTAAATAATCGCAACAAGCTTTGTAATATCTGCGTATAACTTCTTGTTTTGCAGCCTTTTGAACGATTTCGTCATTACTAACTGCAAATCCTGCCATATTTACACCCATTTCAGTCGGCGAGCAGTAAGGACAATGTCCTGTTATCCTCTCCAAAATAGTTCTTACTACAGGGAATACCTCGATATCACGATTATAGTTTACTGTGCTGACACCGTATTTTTCCAAATGGAAGTGGTCAATCATATTAACATCCTTTAAATCGGCTGTTGCAGCCTCATACGCAACATTTACAGGGTGTTTTAAAGGTAAATTCCAAATAGGAAATGTTTCAAACTTAGCATATCCTGCACGATTTCCCCTTTTATACTCATGATATAATTGTCCCAAACAAGTTGCAAGCTTTCCGCTGCCGGGACCGGGTGCAGTAACCACAACCAACGGTCTTGTTGTTTCGATATAAGGGTTTTTACCATATCCCTCGTCACTGATAATTGTATTTATATCCGTAGGGTAACCTTTTGTTTTTGTATGAATATAAACTTTTTCTCCCCTACGTTCCATTTTTGTTTTAAACAAATCGGCAGATGGCTGTCCCTCATATTTAGTTATAACAATACTGCCTATATAAATGCCAAGCTCTCTCATATTGTCAATCAAGCGCATTACGTCGGCATCGTAGCCTATGCCGTAATCTGCCCTAATCTTATTTCGAGCCAAATCTTCGCCACTGATTGCAATGATGATTTCGGCTTTATCTTTTAATGTAACCAATAGTTTAACTTTAGCATTTACATCAAAACCGGGCAATACCCTCGCTGCATGCCAATCGTCAAATAACTTGCCACCGAATTCAAGGTACAACTTGTCATATTGACTGATTCTTTTTAAGATATTTTCTTTTTGCATTTTGACATATTTCTCATTATCAAAACCGTATTCCATAACAAACCTCTTTAGCAAATTTTTCCTTTCTTTTGGTTTATTGTATTAAACTAATATGTAATTAAATTTAATCCGATTAAACTCCAAATAGCTTACTATAATATGATAACATTTTATTTGTACTTTTTCAATCTTTTTTAGTAAATTTTTAGTTATTTTTGATTTTTCAATTTGTTATATTTTCCATAATTTATTTTTATACTATTATATTTCAAAAATCGCAAAACCTCTTTAAAACCCAAGTTTATAAGTATTTTATAGCTAATAGAACAATAGCAAACAGCAAAGAGAGTTAACAACTTCTCTTTGCTGCTTTTACTTGTTTAATAATATTTAATGTTGCTTCGATTTATTAAAAAAATAAGTTCATTGTAAGCAATTTATCCACAACATTTCTTACTATTTCCGCATCTGCACTTGTCACATTACCTTTGTTTATTACCATACTTGCTAGTTTCTTTTCCACGCTTAAGCTTTCGTATAACGCGTTGTCACTTGCTATTTGTCTTAGGTATGTAACATCGCTTGCGCTTATCCTACCATCTCCGTTTACGTCGCCTAGTACGGATAAGGTTATTCTTTCTGTTTCTCCGTCTTTGCTGTACTCTATATACCAACCTGTTCCTACTTCCAACTCTTTTCCATTATTCAACAGCTCCTCATTTACGCTTGCGTTGCCTTTGTCATAGATTATTGTGCCTTTGCTGTTGTAGATTTGTATTTGTGTTTTTTCGTATACCAAGTTGCTTATAAATTTATTTACACTTGTATTTGGGCTTATGTTTCCCATATAGTAGTTTGCTTTTCCATCTACTACATTTACATTACTGTCATTATCCCCGTGTATCAAGCCTTTGTCTTTATAACTTACTCTCTTATCTCCCTCTAATATCAAATAATCGTATTTAGACTCTGCTGTTGGTCTTATGACATTTGCCTCACTTACTGTAAGCGTTCCTCCGTTTACATAATTTACCGTTACATTGTAGTTGCTATTACCGCTAAACACTTTGCTGACATCAAACGGTTTTACGCTTATTGCATACTCTCCTACATTGATAACACTATCCGTTGTTATTCCATCCTTTGTAAACTGTGGCACTATTTTGCTGTAGTCTATATTAAATACATTAGTTAATGGTTTCAATTTATCATTGCCAAGTAAAGTTGCACTCACGCTAAACCATTTATCAAGTTTAATTTCCTGTCCGCTATATACAGCACTTTTATCGTTTGTTGAAATATTTATTTCGAGTTCTGCAGGTAATATTTTATAAGTCGTGCTTTTTGTCAATGGATTAATTTTGTAATTGATATTTTGCAAACTTATTGCAGTTGCATAGTAATTGGTACCAACATTTATTGCACTGCCATCTACTAAAACATTACAGCTGTCTAAGTTTAAGATTTCATTTTCTGCCACATTTGCTATAGGACTTTGAACAGTTCCGTTATATGTTAAAATTGTTTGCCACTCCAAATCCACTTGTTTTGGTTCAATTATTAACGTAAATACAGGATTTGTCACATTTTCTTTTGTATAAAAAGCGTATTCTCCAACATTTAAAGCTTGCGTATATGAATTTATTGATGTATTATAACTGCCCCCGATATAAAATGCACCTTTTGAATTTGAAATAGTAAATATCGAGCCATTATAAGTTTTTCTTATAACATTATCTTTATTAAACCTTTCTTCCGTACCTTTGTTGGAAATTATCCAATCGCATGTCGCAGTCGGTTTTGTTCCTGTACTCATTTTCAAATCTTCTCCGTCTAAAACTACACTTGTGTTGCTTGCATTCGAGAAGAAATAAACCGACGGAGAAATAGAAGTTGCCGATTCGTTAAAATACTTATAGCCTGATGTAAAATATCCACTACCGTAATCACTAGCTAAAGCAACTCCTACACGGGTTGTTTTTGAATCAGTACCTAATTTTTCAAATATTTGGAGTTTAGTTCCATTATGTAACAATATATCCGATTCGGCATTTGTTTTTAATTTATTGCCATAAACTTGTGTTCCTGCACCTAAGGAGACTTTTCCGGCTACATAAATACCTCCACCATTTTCGGCAATATTATTTACTATAGTTCCACCTTTCAAATACAACCGACAGTTTACATATATTCCGCCACCATTGTCACCGACATTACCACTTATCTCTCCACCATATAAATACGCATCTTCGACAGAGTCAATTTTTATACCGCCGCCATAACTTGCGGTATTGTTATTGATTTGTCCATCGTATATACGTACAACCTTTGTCAAATACAAAATCATTCCTCCGCCGTCAGCTTCAGTAGTGTTGTAGTTAACTTTACCATTGTAAAAATTAAACTCGTTGACAGTTCTTGAATATATACCACCTCCGTAGCTGCCTGCTTGATTATAGCTTATATCGCAATCATAAATATTTACTTTGTTTGCATTATGAAAATAAACTCCGCCTGCTCTGCCCGTAGATGTATTGTGAGTGATTTTTCCTCCGTAAATGTTTACATCCGCAGTAGGAGAAATCACATACATTCCGCCCGCTTGATTTACTACATTTTCTTCAATCAAATCGTGATTGTATGCAATTATTCCGCCATAAATATCGATATCGTCTTGAATAAACAATCCACCAACTCTATTGGAATAATTATTTGTTATTACTCCGTCATAAATATTAACTTTTGTACCATTTGTTGAACAAATAGCACCGCCTGAAACAAATGCATAGTTTTCTGTTATAATACCGCCATACATATTTAAAACTGCACCCGGGTCCAAAACTATTGCTCCGCCGGAATTCTCACTTCTGCCACCTCCGCGTATTTGACCGGCTTTATAGTTATTTAAAGCAGACACAAAATTATCTTTATTGCCTTTGGTTTGATTGTAGATATTTTCTATTTCAACAGTATTATATTTGTTGTCCACAAGATTCAAAGTACCTTGAAATCTAAAAATTAAACCTCCGGGTATAGCATTGCTTGCATCGAATTTTCTGTCTATATCATGTCCGTTCAAATCCAAAGTAATCTCTGCATTTAGAGGAATATGTAATGTACCATCTTGACTGACAAATCCAATTCCCGTTCCCAATTTATGCATTGCATCATCGGTAGAGGCAATCCAATCGTTTAATAAAGTTACTTTTACATTTTTGCCTGTATCCAAAGATTTTTGTACCGCACTGTTCCATATATCCTGCATACAAGTACAAGTTGTTTGGTTTGTACAATTTGCCTTATGTCCCAATTCATACTCATAGTCCGACTTTGGTACTTCGGGCACCTCCGCCTTTGGTACAGTATAACTACTGTCCTCATTATTTTGGCTAGTATAAATGTTATTTTGTGTGTCTGCATTTACAATGCCGTTATTGCTACTTTCCGTAACTTGCATTGTTATTACGCAGCCCAAAGCTATTAGACAAGATATTACTGACACAAAAAATATCATTCCCGCTCTTTTTATTATCTTTGCCATAATAAAACCTCCGTTTTTGTCTAACATAGAATAAGTATATCTATGTACAAAATCGAGGATTTTTTGAGTTTGAATATATAATTTTTGTATGCTTAAAGTAAAGAGTTTACAAAACCTTTATCATAACGTTGACATTATCTTACTTTTTAGTTTAAAATATACATATAATATGTACATAGATATACTTATTCCATGTACCCAAACTTTACATTAACGGCAATTTTTTACCCCCAATAGTCCCGATTTTTGATAGGATTATTGCAGTGAACGGCACTTTTTGCCTACTTTAAACTTTACACAAAAAGCAACACCCCAAAACTAAATGTTTCGGGGTGTATTTTTATATTATTTTAATGTTGTCGCATTCACAATCTAGTCAAATATTGGCTGTTGTTTAGTGTTTTACATTAGCAAATCGCCTTGATTACTATCAATCATTCTCAATACATTTAATTCGTCGCCGTTATAAGCATCGATATAAACGAAATATTTTTCGCCGTCAAGCTCGCCCACGATTTCATAAGCAACCTTTTCGGCAGTGACATTCCAAGGGATTGTGACCAATCTACATTCTATATTGTCTAAAATAGCGGAAACATTCAATACGGCTTGTTCTTCACTTACTATAGGAGTATCGTATACTCTTGTTACATGGTTAAAAGCATAGTTCAACCCCTCATAACCGATAACCTCGCCTGTATCCAAACTTATTTTTATCTTAACCATATCTGCATAGTTTACAATGCCGTCCTGTTCATAACACATATTAATATAAACATTGCTTTGATTATTGTTTATCCAAACAGCTTTCATATTTTTAAGCCCTATTGAATCGCAATATTGTTCTGCTACCTTTTGACACTGTTCAATAGTCAAACTTGGCTCTACAACTTCGTGAAATAAGTCCATAAGCAACAATAATCCGCCTTTTTTTGCAATTTGCACCGAACATTGTCTACCGCCTTTAAGTTTTACCGCATACAAATAACTGTCAATCCTATTTACGCTGTCTTGAGAGTACTCAATGTTTTCAATATCATAGCCGACAAGATATTTTTCCACCAAAACTTTGCCTTGGTCAGCGGATATTTCCTCTCCTACGATACCTTTTGCCTCTCTGTTTAATATACCGTCACTAAATGGTCCGTCATATATTAGGGACGGATATTCAATACTGCCATTGCCGATATTGCTCAAAATATCTTCAAACTGCTCATTACTTGTTCCAAGCAATCTTGCCAAAGTAGTACCATCCTTTGCATAGTCTTGCAAACTATTTAAAAGCTTACCATACTCTTTGGAAACGCCCCACATTTTATTTAAATTTTCTGTTTGAGAAATTGTTAAACTTTTACCTTTTTCCAACTCCTTTATTAAATAACCGCAATAATCGCCAAGTTGATTTATAAAGTTCATCAAATTTGACATTCCCTCGTTATTTGCATAAAAAACTTGCAAGTTTTGACTAGCCAAATTGCAGTTAACATCGATTTTCATAAGGTTTTGTCTTAATAATTTGTTATCCGTAATTACTCTTGCTTTTGCAAGGTCATTCTCTATATCCACAAAATTGCCAACTAAGCCGTAATACGCGGATTGGTAGAAGCTCTCTATATCTCTATCCTTATCATGCCTGTCTTTTGCGTACAATCCCACAAACACACTTAAGGTTATTACAGCCGCAAGTAGCATAAAAATTATTATGCTTATTATTATAGTTTTTCTTTTATTTGTCAGTTCCATAATCTCTCCTTAAATTGCAAATTTGTGTTTACCGATAGTCAATTTAACCTGTCTTGACCATATCCAACTGCTTGTAGCGGTAGCAGGATTAAAGTAATACAAACACCCGTTTGTTGGGTCCCAACCGTTCATTGCATCTTTTGCTGCTCTCATTGCACTGTCATTAGGCTCTAAATTGATTTGTCCGTCATGCACAGCGGTGAAAGCCCAAGGTTGATACACCACACCGGAAATAGTGTTTGGAAAGCTAGAGCTTTTTACCCTGTTTAAGACAACCGCCCCTACTGCAACTTGACCGATATAAGGTTCTCCCCTTGCTTCTGCGTGTATGGTTTTGGCAAGTAGATACACATCTCCGCCACCGTAGTTGCTGTTACCGCCGCTACCATTGCTTAAAGAAATCCCCAAAGCTTTGGCTGTCGCATTTCCTACAATTCCATCAACGACCAAACCGCGTGATTTTTGAAAATTTTTAACCGCTTGCAAAGTTTTGCTACCAAAAATACCATCAACCGCCCCTACGCTAAAGCCGTATTCATTGAGTTTTCGTTGAATTTCCTTTACTTTGCTACCGCTATCGCCACGCCTTATTGCAGCGACCTCCAACGTACCGTCGGCAACAATCGCATTACTATAAGTAAAAGGATAAACTATAGCTGTAGTTAAAGAAGCAAGCGCAATAAAAGCACAAACTATGCAAATACACAATTTGTTTTTATTTAAAAAACTTACAAATTGATATTTATCCATTTTTTTCATAACTTCTCTTCCTTTTTTAGATTTTATATTAATTTTTCCACATTTTAAAAACTTTTAAACTTAAAATGAAAATTTTGTGTAATGCAAATAAAAAATCATCTATGCAAAAACATAAATGACTAATTATTTTATTGATTACCAAACCATTTTGAAAAAATAGATTTATATTGTATGCTATCGCCGTCGCCGTCTGCAGTCACAAAACACAAAGGAGGGTATGCCACACACCACCAATTATCCCCTTGCCCGCTGCCTAGCTCTATGATAATCGCATCGTATACTCCTGCACCCAAAGTCAACTCCTCATACGAGCGGGTGGGAAATTTTTCCTCGCAAATTTTAACTGTTGAAGTATAGTTTTGTCCAAGCTCCCTAAGCTTATTATCCACAACGGCAGTTAAAAGATGTACGTTTTCATTTAGTAATTCAATCATCTGCTCTTTGTTTTTTATATTGTTTGCTATAGGTTTAAGTGCTTCAACCACCGCATCTTTCACTTGATATTTGATTTGTTGGTCATACTCACTATTACTGTTTGCTCTTATATGTATCCTTAAGTAATCATTCTCCTTATGATTTAATAAACAAAATGTGCTTATTGCAATTACCAATGCAACTGCCAAAACTATTAATTTTTTCATACAACGCCTCCGCAATGTTCATTATTGCCCTTTTGCAAACTTTTATTCAACATTGTTAAAAAATTTTTTATTTATTTGCTATACCCCTTGAAAAACTATGATTTTTATGTTAAACTTATATTAATTACGATAATATGTTTTTATAATATACTAGGGAGGAAATTTATGGCAAACGAACTAAAAGGATATTTTGTTTATTCCAAAACACCAAAGGGCAACTTTAATTTTAGATTAAAAGCTTCTAATAAGGAGACTATTGCAGTCAGCGAAGGTATTTACACTACATTGAGCAGTTGCAAAAGCGGAATCGATTCTGTACGCAAATTCGGCGGTATAGATAAAATCGAGGACCAAACTCTTTCGAAATACGAGACTTTGACAAATCCTAAATTTGAAATTTACAAAGATAAACAAGGCAAGTTCCGCTACCGCTTGCGTGCAAACAACGGCAATATACTTTGCATTTCGGAGGAAGGTTATGCAAGCAAAGCATCGTGTAAAAACGGTATTGCAAGCGTAGGCAAATGGGCACCGAATGCAGATATGATGTCGGATGCGGATTTTAACAAATAATTTATAATATAAAAATATCCCTATCAAAAGTAGGGATATTTTTTTGTTTATTTTGATAGTTCATTTACCCAACTATCCTTATCAAACCTTACGTTTGCAGGACTTGTAGACGGCAAACACACTGCTATATCAACAAGCTCGGGATAATAATTACAATACAACTCATACGCTTTTTTGCCGTTACAAATAACCTTTTTGATTTTGCTGTTTTTGATTATCCATGGTATATCTGCCACAATTTCGCATTTTAAATTGCTGTCGCTACTGCTTTCCTTGCCGTTATTCATATTTTCGCCGTTTAAAACAATGTCCCAAAGTGCAATTTTGTTATTTAATATTAACTGTTTTTTATTGGGTATACTGTCAATTTGTCCGCCGAAAATTTCTTGCATAAGTCCCCAAAACCTATTTCGCGGGTTGCCGTAATAAAAGCCTTGCTTAAATGAAAGTACACTTGGAAAACTCCCCAAAATCAAAATTGTGCTATTGCTGTCAAAAACAGGCTCAAAACCGTCTTTCATATCACACCTATCAAACAACTTACTTGTTTTATCCGTAAATTTACTAATCTTGCTTTTCCAATACTTCTTTTAACAAAACTCTGTTATCATATCCACCGAACTTTTGGCATTTCGCAAGTCGAATTTTCTCAAATGACTCTTTTTCAACCCCAATCAAATTAAGCACTGCATAAAGCACTTCTACTACTTCTGCAATTTCCTTTACGGCATTCTCATCGTCTTGCATTTCAAATGCGCTTTTAAAATCCTGCATTTTTCCGTCCAAAACTTCAAGCAAGCGTTCTGCGTACTCCTCCATTTCCAATCTTTCGGTTACGCAAACTTTACCTTCGCTCTCATAAATTTTCGGAATATTGTCCCTTACTAATTTGCCGCACATAATTACCTTTATAAATATAACATCAAATTGTTATATGCCTTTTGTATTGATTTTCTTTTGCCGCTAAATGTACATTCAATCGATTTGTTTCTGTAAATACTTGAATACTTTAGCGTATTGCTTCTGCCGTTAACATATTTTTGACAGGATAGCATTTCCCTAAGCAGGCTGTCAAATGCCGTCATTGCCGCCGCTTGATAATTACCGTTTAACACTTTTTTTAGCAACTGTACTTCCTTTTCTACACTTATCAAATTAGATTTTGCTTTTTCAAGCTGCTTAGATTGACTGTCAACTTGCTTTTGGGTGTAGGAATTTTCCTGTATCATAACCTTTGCTCGCTCGAATTGTTTGTCATATTCAAGATAGCTAAAATAAGTGTAATTATGGCTGTCCTCTACTTTTTGTTCGGTTAACTGTTGTAGTTTTGTAATGTCCGCATTTGTTTCACTGTAAATATCGTCCACTGCACCACGTCTTAAAACATCGTATTCCTTACCGCTGTCATCCAAAGTAACATCAAAATCGACTATACCGTTATGTTCTATCTCAAGCCTTAATACTTGAGTATTGGTATCATAATTGCTTTTTACTTTATAAGGCCTATTATTTTTACCTCTGCCGTCATTACTATTGTTCCATACGACCAAAGGCTCTCCTCCGTCATAACTTCCTTTTATTTCAATTATGGTTTTTCTTAATGTTTTATCGCTTGCGCCTACAGGATTACCATTTCTATCCAATGACAAGTATTTACCGACATAATCAATCCATTTGCCTGTTTCAAATATCTTGGTTGAATCTTGTTTTATCATATCCGACTTATCGGTACGGTAATTGCTCAAATAAATGTTAAAACCGCTTTTACTATCTTTTATTATTGCGGATGTATGTTCGTCCGCTTGGATATAAAAGCTTTCCGCCGATGCGTAATTAGGTGTAAACTTGCCATATTTATTGCCTTGCTTATTCTCCAAATTATTTATAAAGTACCAATTTTGACCTACATTAGTAAGGTAAGTGTTTGCATCATTTTCGCCGTAAACGCGCATAAATTCCGAGCCTTTTACCTTATAATCTACTAATAATACTCCTCTTTCGGTAAGTGCTTTACGCTCTGCAGTCCTCAAATTTTTAGGAAGTAACGGTACAATCCCCGAATTGCCTTGAGCCGGATACAAGTTACTTTCTTTCATATTGTAATTTGATAGTAAATAATTTTGTCTGCCTAAAATTGCAAAAGGCGTTGCTCCAAATAAATCGTCTTGCGTAGGTATACTTATTTTTCCATCGATTATCCTATCCAAAAACGGGCTTATTGCGTACTCAAAGCCTGCAAGCGGATTACCTTTGTAACTTATTGAAAAGTTAGGAGCCTCCTGCGAAAAACACGTTCCGCCACGGCTGATAACCAACATCATCGATTGCACATACATATTTTCGGGATAGCAAAAAATTTGTTCCCATTCATTACCGATATATTCGTTGTTTTCGTTAAATAGCGATTTATATCCGTCTATTTCCCAATGCCACCAATCACTTGACACACCCCAATTACCAATCAACCCACAAAGCCATAACCCATGCATTAAAGCATAAGTCGCAGGGTCTGCCACACTTTCCTTATTAAGCATGCAAATATACTCGCTATAATTTTTAAATGTTTGATAAAAATTCTCGTTATTCTCGAGCCATTCCAATATCATACCATTTTTATAATTTAAATTTGTGTCCGTCCAAATAAAGTAAGCCCCGTATTTTGCACACAATTTAATCATATTTATGATATACAGCGAATTATCGCTTTCGGCAGCACCACGCCATTGCACGCCATTATAAAGTTCTGTTGCATTAAGGCCGTAAAAGTATTGATGACGACTTGCAAACCTGCTTTCCAAATATTTAATCGGAGGGCGTGCCTCAGCATGAGTTTCTCCGTTTACGCTTTGAATACAATATGGTATTTTATTGTTCTCGCAAGTATCTGCCCATTTTTCAAGGTTATTCAAATTTTGTTCACATCCCGCAAGCAAAATTTGTCCGGGTATCAACAACAAAACCGTGTATTCCTTTTGGTTATCCGGTATAGAATTCCAAAACTGTAAGATATCCTCATCCCCGTAATAATTAACTAAATTAAGCGGGTGCGTATTATCTATAACACGTTTTGCATCTTTTTTTGAGCCAAGGTCAACACTATCGAAATTTTGCACCAAAATGTCTCGTGCTTTACTAAATAAAGCATAATTGGTTTTTGCAAACTGCACATTTGCAAGCACCGAGCTTAAAACAATCACTACCGCAAGCACACATGCGGTCACGCTTATTATTATTATTTTCCATTTTTTAGTTAGTGCTAATTTCATAATTCCCGTCCCTTGACTTAAAGTACTTAATCTATTGTAATTTTAAAACAAATAGGCATATCACTATTAATTTCGTCCAAAATATCTATTGTCATACATTTTTTATCTTGCTGAAATTGAACTTTGACCTTATCAAAGCCCAATATTTCCACTTTTTTAATATCAAAGCGAATACCGCCCTCATTTGCAAATTTAAGCGATTTGATTGTATAGCTTTTTCGCAATTTATCACACATTGGCACAACATAAATACAGCCTGTTTTGTAAGTAAACCTGTAATCGTTTTTGCCGTAAACCAAATTTTCCGCAAAAGCTTTGTTTTTAAACTTTTTACCCTCGCCGTAAACTGTAAATGGCATTGCATCGTAAATTGCCTCGCCGTTTACCTCTAACCATTTGCCTATTTTTAACAACACTTGTTGTTCTTGCTCGCATATTACGCCGTTTGCTTTAGGCCCGACATTTAACATAAAACAACCGTTTTTGGATACGACATCCACCAAATTTCTTATTAAGTCTTGCGGTTTTTTAAACGAATTGTTTTCTGTATACCCCCAACTGTTTTTTGCAATAGCTGTATCATTTTGCCAAAGCTCGGTTGCAATGCCGTCTATTTGGCCTCTTTCCACATCGTAAATGGCACAGCCCGGCATAATAGAACCCCATTTGTAAAATACGCCGACTTCTTTTTTCCACTCTAAAGCACGATTATAGTAGTATGCCAAAAACTTTTTGATATATGGCTTAAATTCGGACATATAAATCCACCAATCAAAGTACACTGCATAAGGCTCAAGCCTATCTATCATTTCACAGCTTGAGGCAAGCCAATCTTCACACCACTCTTTTGTAACTTTAAGCGAGGTATCTGCGTAAGGATTGCCGTTATCAGGCAAAGCAGCAGGTCCATACAAATCGGTATACAAATTTTTTGTGACTTCGGATTCAGGACAATTTGCTCGCGCACCGTTTAGGAAAAAGTAATGTTCCGCCCTATGATTGGACGCAAAAAACTTCATACCGTTTCCCTCAATACTGTCCTTAAGCTCAAGCATAAAATCTTTGCCTAAAAGCTCTTTTGTATTCCATTTATTAAGTTCGCTTTCGTACATTTTTACGCCGTCGTGATGCTCGCATACAGGCATAACAAATTGCGCGCCGCTGGCCTTAAAAGTTTTTGCCCACTCCTCCGCATTAAATTCGGTCGGATTGAATTTTTCCACAATTTGTCGGTAGTCGCAATCTTTACCATAAGTTTCCACTCTGTGCTTATAGCAAGGGTCAAACTTTAAATACATACGTCTTGGATACCACTCATTACCAAAAGCAGGCACAGAATAAACACCCCAATGCACAAAAAGTCCAAATCTTCCTTTTCTATACCAAGAAGGCATTTTAAACTCAGACAAACTTTCCCAATTATCTTTAAATTTTCCTTTTTCAATAACATTATCAATTATTGACAAATAATCTTGAATACTCTTCATAATTTTCTCTCATATTAAATATTTTAGCATATATATATTATTATTTCAATAGTTTTTTATTTTTTATATAAATTTACACGACTTTTAAAGCTTTTTGTAAGCTAAACAAACAAAATAGCCGTCACTTTTTTGCAACGACTATTTTATTCAATTCAAGTTATTTATTTTTTATTTGTGATTTTCTATAAACTCTTCAAAAACACTGTTGTTGATAACAATATCATAATACCATTGAGTATTTATAACCAAATTGCCGTCAGTATCGATAAGTCCGAATGTCTTGCCCATTTTTACCATTGCATATCCGTCGACAAATTGGCTTACCGCATCGTATTTCAACTCGATAACTTCCTTGCCTTTTTTGTTGACAAATCCCCATCTTCCGCCTTTGTTAACAGCACCCAAACCGCAAGAAAAGTCAAGCACTTCGATATAATCGTACGAACGTCCTACAACTCCGCCTTTTTTATTGATATACCATTGATAGTTACCTCTGCCTACTCTTGCAATTCCGTCGATAAAATCTCCCGCAACGTCCAAGTCACATGCTATTTTAACATTGCCGTAAATATCAATATATCCGAACTTGCCGTTTTCATTTACCCAAGCAAGTTTGCTGTCGGTAAAATCTCCAAAAGGTCTTGTACCCACAGGCAACGAGGTACTTACCGCATAAGTACGTTCGCCTACTCTTTTGCCCTTTTTATTGATTAATTCCCAATAATGTCCTTTATCGTCACGAACTCTTCCCCAAGCAATTCCGAATCTGTTAAACGGCAATGCTTCCTCATATTTAGCGGGGATTGCAAGCGAATCTTTACCCGTACCGGATGCTGCTTTGTTTTTATCCAAATAACCCCATTTGTAAACAGGCTCTCCGCTACCATCATCAACTCTGACTTGAACGGGTACCATATTGCTTACAAAAATAACAAGGTCATCGCTACCGCTATTTTTCGGCTGACTATTTGCCGAGGCAGGTACAAGTATAATAACAAGAAATAAAATTATTAAAACTACTACCAAAAAGGCTTTTATATATTTTACAGGCAATTTCTTTTTAAAAATTGCATTAATAACAAAGTTTATTCCGTTTGCTGTATATCCAAGCAAGGAAACCATGCCCGCCCAAAGTCTTAAGAAAAACAAGTCAAAAGCATTTACTTTTGTACTATCCGACTGTACTGCAATTTCACGAACTTTTATAGGTTTATCTTCCGCAACGGCTACAATTTCGGCATCCTCATTTTTAGGCAAAATGATGTTATCTCCTGTCTCGACAAGCATAAGTTCTTCGGATACAGGCTTTTCAACCTTTTCATCGTCAAAGTTGTTGCCGTCAAAATATTGATAATCGCTCTCCAAATTATCGTACATCAAATCATCAAAGCCGCTGTCTGTGCCGACTTCGATATTTTCGTTGCTTGGGAGTATATTTTTTTCTTCAAAATTTTTATTGTTTTTTTTCTTCATACAATATATATAAACTCCGTTATCAGATAATATATGCAATATCAAAAAATTTTATATTACGAAATTATTATACACTATAGGTAATAATTTTGCAAATATATCGTAAGAAAATTTTTATTTGCCAAAGATTTTACAATTTACCTATAAACTTTCGCGTAACCCAAATATGGCTCGCATCTACTATCCGTCACTTTTACTATGATTTTATCTGTATCAATTTTTCCAAAAATACAAAACTTCTTAAAGCCGATTGTTTTGCTTTTAAAAATCTTTTTACCATTTGCATAAAGTTCGAAAGATTCCACCCTTTGACTTTTGGATAAATCCTCTCCCAAAACCACTTTAGAGACTTTGCCTTTAGGGAAAGTGATATGATATTCAAAATCACTCATTTTTTCCAACTTACACTCCACTTGTTCTTTAAAGATTATTTGCACTTTCTCTTTCGCTTTTTTCATCCTGCGTATAAATTTAGCAGGCAATTCCCCTTTTGGATTAGGTGCTACATTTACAAGCAAAGTTGCATTGTTACCTACCGAACGCATATAACAAGCTACCAAATTATTTACACTTCTAGCAAGGAAAATTTCAAACCATTTCCTATAAAACCAACCTGCGTAAGTCGCGGAAATATCCATCTCCGACGGCCAAAAAACCATTTCCTCGCCCTCGATAATGGTATGTCTTTCCCCTAAATCGTCATCGGTATTATCTATTTTAGCCATTGCAAAAGTGCCCTCTTTTTGCTGAGACGCTCTCATAACTTCATCAAAGCATTGTAACCTTTTAGGAACAACCGACCACTCCGCCTCACGGCATCTGCCACCCTCGTTTCCAATCCACCTTATATCGTAAGCACAGTTGGATATTACGCAGTTAGGTTGGTATTTATGTATGGTTTGGTAATATCTTTCCCAATCATACCTCTGTTTTTTGCCGTTTGCGCCCTCCCCGCAAGCACCATCAAACCAAACACAAAATATTTCGCCGTAATTTGTGCATAACTCTTCTAATTGATTGCAAAAATAATCGTTATAAGCTTCACTACCATAAGTAGGCTCGTGCCTATCCCAAGGCGACAAATAAAATCCGAATTTAAAGTTGTATTTTTTACAAGATGCGGCAAGACTGCCCACCACATCTCCTTTTCCATCCATAAATGGAGTATTTTTTATGCAATAGTCGGTATATTTGCTTGGAAACAAACAAAAACCATCATGGTGTTTGGCAGTCAGAATAACCCCTTTGCTGCCTGTTGCCATAAGGTCTTGTACCCATTTGTCCGTATCCAAAGTTTTCAATTTAAATTTAGTTAACGGCTCATGTCCACTGCCCCATTCCTTATGAGTAAAGGTATTAATACCAAAATGTATAAAGTTGTAATACCCCATCTCGAAGATTGTCGTCTGACGTTCATTAGGCACCGGTTTTATTAATTGTTCGTCAAAATTTTTATCCATAATTATTCTTCCCAAAATCACTTTTTATTATTGAAATTGTACCATAAATACCCCTTAATGTCAATAGCCAAAAAATGTCTTTTTTTAATTTAAAATATATAAAAAGCAATCTAAAACGGTTGGACAGCAAAAAGTATTTTAAGTTTATCACTATTATAAACTTTACTTTTATTTATTTATATGTTATAGTTTAGTGGAAATATTAAATAAATCGGAGACGTAATGAAAGCAATTCATATAAGCGGTGCGACACTTGAATATAAAACTCAAACGGGCGGAATCGTTCGTGCACTAAACAATGTAAGCCTTGATGTGGAAGAGGGTGAATTTATTGCATTGCTAGGACATAACGGCAGTGGTAAATCCACTCTTGCCAAAATATTAAACGGACTGCTTATACCAAGACTTGGAGAGGTAGAAATTTTTGGAGTAAACACAAAAGACATTTCCAAAATTTTCGAAATAAGGAGCAACATAGGCATGGTGTTCCAAAATCCCGACAATCAAATGATTGCAAGCATTGTGGAAGACGACATAGCTTTCGGTCCCGAAAATTTGGGCATCCCTCGTGAAGAAATAATAAAAAGGGTCGATTGGGCACTTGAAAAAGTAGGCATGAGTGAGCACAGGACTTCTACTCCGTTTAAAATGTCGGGCGGACAAAAACAACGCATTGCAATAGCAGGTATTCTTGCAATCAAACCTCGTATTATCGTTTTTGACGAAAGTACCGCTATGCTTGACCCTCAAGGAAGAAAAGAAGTCTTGGAAGTAGCAAAACAACTTAACAAAGAGGAAAATATAACAATAATTTGGATAACTCACTATATGGACGAGGCTGTCGATTGTGACAGAATCGCCATAATGAACGATGCAAGAATAGTTGCAATAGATACACCTCAAAATATTTTTAAACGTACCGAGCTTATAGAAAGTTGCGGGCTTGACTTGCCTCTTCCTCTATCAATTTCAAACAGCTTGAAAGCCCAAGGGATAGATTTGCAAGGGGAAATTTTAACCGAAAACGCACTTAAGGAGGAAGTATGCAAAATATTGAAATAAAAAATCTTACACATGTATACAGCAAAAAAACTCCTTACGAAAAAGTTGCTTTAAAAGATGTTACTTTGACAATAAACGAAGGGGATTTTTTAGGCATAATCGGTCATACAGGCAGTGGCAAAAGTACTTTCATTCAGCATTTAAACGGACTTATCAAACCTCAGCAAGGCGAAGTTAAAGTATTTGACATAAACCTTACTCAAAAAAAGCCTAAGCCGGATTTTAGGAAACTAAGGCAAGAAGTAGGCATGGTTTTTCAATATCCGGAATATCAACTTTTTGCGGATACTGTGGAAAAAGATATCGCATTCGGTCCTAAAAATTTAAAGCTTTCTAAGGAGGAAATAAACACTCGTGTAAGACACGCCATGCAAGCGGTAGGATTGGACTACGATTATTATAAAGACCGCTCTCCTTTTGACTTGTCGGGCGGACAAAAACGCAGGGTTGCAATAGCAGGCGTACTTGCTATGATGCCAAAGGTTTTGATTTTGGACGAGCCAACGGCAGGTCTTGACCCTATAGGCAAAAAACAGATTTTAAACTTGATTAAAAGTTTGAAAAATACCATTACTCCTACAATAGTTGTTATCTCCCACGACATAAACGAGATTACGCAATATTGTACAAGATTGGTTGTATTTAATAATGCAAAAGTCGCTTTTGATTTGCCTGTAAACGAGCTGTTTAATCATTCGGAAGAACTGCTTGCAATGGGACTTGACATTCCGCTTGCAGTAAAAGTAAACAACCATTTAAAAGCTAACGGAATAAAACTTGAGGGAGATATTATAACTCCGCAAGACTTAATTTCCGCAATAGTAAAATATAAAAACAACGGGGGTGAACTATGAGAGACGTGGCATTCGGTCAATATTATCCAACGGGCTCCCCTATACACAGGCTTGACCCTAGGGCAAAACTTATATTCAGCCTTTTGTTTATGATTTTTATATTTTTTGCAAAGTCATACACTGCATTTTTATATGTATTCATATTTTTGACTATAGTGACGGTTGTGGCAAAAATCCCACCGAAAATCGTACTTAAAAGTTTAAAGCTTATACTTTTTCTATTAATTTTTACAGGTCTTATAAATTTGTTTTTGTATGATGAGGGACGATTGCTTGCAGCTTGGTGGATATTTACCATAACCGATAAAGGTATAGATTTCACGATTAAACTTGCATTGAGATTGGCACTATTGGTAATAGGCACAAATATGCTTTCGCTTACTACCACACCAATGGAACTTACCGACGCAATAGAAAGTTTGTTAAAACCATTAAAGTACATTAAAGTGCCTGTTCACGACCTAGCAATAACCATGAGCATTGCTTTAAGATTTATCCCTACCCTAATGGACGAAACGGACAAAATAATCGCCGCACAAAAAGCAAGGGGTGCTGCTTTTGATACGGGCAAAGTGCATGAGCGTGTCAAATCTTTAGTACCTGTATTGATACCTCTGTTTGTCAGCAGTTTTAGGCGTGCTGACGAACTTGCCGATGCTTTGGATGCAAGATGCTACAACGCAACCAAAAACAGAACTAAAATGAAAAAACTTAAGTTCAGTTATAGGGATTTAATAGCTTTTTTAATACTTGCGGTACTTATAGTTTTGATTATGCTAGACTGCTATTTGACAAAAGCTCCAAGTGATAGCTTGTTTTTCGGCACAGATTATTATATTGTAAATTTATTTAAAAGTTGGATAGGATAATGGCAAGATACAAATGTATAATGGAATATGACGGGGAAAATTACGCAGGGTTTCAAATTCAACCCAACGCATTAACCGTGCAGGAATGTACGGAAAAAGCCTTGTCCGATTTGTTTGGAGTAGCGACCAAAATAACTGCAAGCGGCCGCACGGACAGTGGTGTTTCCGCACGCGGACAAGTCATACATTTTGACAGCTATACGGAAATTGCGGAAGATAAAATACCTTTTGCCTTAAAAAGTTTTTTACCCAATGATATTGCAATTATATCTTGTGCAAAGGCAAATGATGAGTTTCATGCAAGGTTTAGTGCCAAAGCAAAAACCTACAGTTATCAAATTTGCATCACAAAAATCAATCGTCCGCTTTATAAAAAACATTATCAATACCCTTATAATATAGATTTGGATTTGTTAAATGCTGCACTTTTAAAAATTAAAGGCAAACATAACTTTAAGGCATTTATGTCAAGCGGGTCGGATATATCCAATTTTGAAAGGGAAATTTATGATATTGAGCTTATTAAAACAGCAAATGACTGCTTTACAATAAAAATTACCGCTAACGGTTTTTTGTACAATATGGTACGCATAATAGTAGGCACTGCCCTTGACATTGCAAGGGGAAAAATAGATATTGCAAACTTGGACAAAATGTTTGAGAGCGGCGACAGGAATTTAGGCGGTCACACTGCCCCACCCGAGCCATTAACTTTGGAAGAAGTTTTCTATTGACAATATATTACTAATTTTTAATAGGTTATTTATACATTATAGATAGTTTAAATAATGTTCTTGTAAGGCGTATTCTTTAGACCGTATTTTTCTAAAAAACACTCATTTTAGCAAAATCGGAAAAATTTATCAAAAAATTAAAAATAGTCACTTTTTTACTTGACATAATATAGTTTATATATTAAAATAATTAAGCGTATGAAAAAAGCATAATAAATGTTTGATTTAAGGATTAGCCCCCCGAGAATTAGCATTTTAAAATTATAAAATTAATCGGAGGTTTTTTACCATGAAAACATATATGGCAAAGCCTGAAGAAATCGAAAGAAAATGGTATGTTGTTGACTGCGAAGGTTTAGTCCTTGGTAGAGTTGCCAGCCAAATCGCAAGTGTACTAAGAGGTAAAAACAAACCTTGCTACACTCCAAACGTAGATTGCGGCGACTATGTTATTGCTATCAACACTGACAAAATCGTTCTTACAGGTAAAAAATTAGAGCAAAAATATTATCGTTATCACACAGGCTACATCGGTGGTCTTAAAGAGATTCAATTTAAAAAGCGCATGGCTGAGGATTCAGACAAAGCACTTACAAGAGCCGTTAAAGGTATGTTACCTAAAAACTCTTTAGGTCGTGATATGATTACTAAATTAAAAGTATTCAAAGGTGCAGAGCACAATCATCAAGCTCAACAACCTGTTGAATTAAAATTCTAATAAGGAGGAATACAAATTATGGCTAAAGCTAAAAAGAAAGTCCAATATTGGGGTACCGGCAGAAGAAAGAAAGCTATTGCTAGAGTTCGTCTTATCCCAGGTGGCAATGGTAGCATTACTATCAACAAGCGTACTATCGATGAGTATTTCGACTTAGAAACTTTAAAACTTATCGTTCGTCAACCACTTGTACTTACGGATGCAACCGAGCAATTTGACATTATAGTAAATGTTAAAGGCGGCGGGTTTACAGGTCAAGCAGGTGCTATTCGTCACGGTATTGCAAGAGCTATGGTTGTTGCAAATGCAGAGGAATACAAAGCAGCTCTTAAAGCTGCAGGTTTCTTGACTCGTGACCCAAGAGCTAAAGAACGTAAGAAATACGGTCTTAAGAAAGCAAGAAAAGCACCTCAATTCAGCAAGAGATAATCGGTGCAGTCATTTGCAAAAAGGTACCACTTACCTACTATTTGCAAATACATATTCGAATTTATATTTTCGGATTAAACATAAAAAATCGATACCCACCTCTATGGTGGGTATTTTTTTAGTTATTATTATAAGCTTAATAAAACCAATAACCAAAATCCACCGAAAATTCGGTGGATTTTTTTATATGCAAAATATTTTTATAAATGCAATGATTTTAATAATTATTGAGCCAATGCATCTTTAGCTGCTTGAGGGATTGTAAATGCGTCGCAATTACCAAGCTCAGAATAAATTTCATCATTGTTATAATATACAACTTTTGTTTCTTTAATTTCTATTTTCTCGTAATCATTATTTTTAGATTTATAAACTCCATCGGCTACCAATTCATAGTACAAATCAATTTCATTACGATCAGTTAGGTCATTGCGACTTAGTTCTTCAAAAAGTTCTTCTATATTATCAAAATTGTCAGGATTAAGACCTCCATGAATAATATCATTAACTTTACCTGTTAAAGAAGTTTTATCTAAAGATTCAGCAGTCCAAATTACATCTTGACTTGGATATAAAACATATTCACATTTATATAAAACATATTCATTATCTTGCATTTCAATGTAAGCAGTTATATCTTGATTTTCTATTTTAATAATATTGTTATAAAAATAGTAATTATTGTCCCTAACTTTTACGTATATATTTGCACTATTTAAATATTTTAAAACTGCCTTTTCAATTACTCTTCTATTAGTTACATCAGGAGCATTCTTTGCTTCTTCAGGTATAGTAATAGCATTATAACCGATACCGAACTTAAACTCAAGCATTCTTACATCTTCTTCATTAGGGTCATAATCTTCCAAATCAAAGTTTGATGGTACCACTACTGTTAAATCTTTTTCAGTAATTGTTATTTTAACTTTTTCAAATACTGTACCCGCATTACCTGTATATACATTGTCAGCTTTTGTGCAATTTTTTTCAAATTGGTCCAAACCTAACATTTCAGCATATTCTGCAGCGGTATTAACAAATGGCGAAACATTTTTTAGTTCGGTTAAACCGGATAATTGGTATTTGTATTTATAGTAAATATCTTCAAAATTATCATAGCTTTCTCTTGTCCAAGCACCGCTTCTTAAAGTATAAACATTTAGCTTATCTTTTTCAGGAACTTCAAAATATATTTTAAAATTACCTGCATCGTTAATAACGATATTTCCTGAAGCACCTAGTACAACATCGGTATAATCTTTAAAATATTTGTTGCTCTCAAGCGCATTCCATTGCTCAATAAAAGCTGTTGGCGATTCCGCAATGTTAGTTTTAGTATTACTATCCTCTCCTCCATTATCATCTTTGCAGGCAACAAGCATAGCACATGATGTAATTGCAATCATAATTACAGCTATAATCAAAAATAATCTTTTTTTCATTTTTACCTCCAATATTAATAGATTTTTTTAATTATATATTATAAAAATAAACAAATTGAGTTTTTTGTGTCAGTAAAAGTATACTTTTTCTGACACTTTTTCACATTTTATACTAAAATTAATGCTTTAATGGATTTTCAAATAAAAAACAAACATAAACAGAGGTATGTTTTTTAATATCGTCCAATATAACAACTTCGTACGCTTGCGTGTTATTATCGTGCAACCTATCCATGTTGAACAAAACGAGCTTGACCTACCATAACAACACCCCTTGATTTAACCAAATCAAGGGGTGTATAAAAGGTAGTGTAAAATTATCCTTATTAATTAGCACGCTTGCGTGCCACTCGCAAGACATAGATTTGTCTTGCGAAGCGAGCGTAATCGACAGTAAAATTGGCTTTTGGCAAATAGCCAAAAGCCAAATATAAAACAAAAATTATCCTTATTTTAACACGCTTGAGTGTTACCATCGTGCAACTTATCCATGTTGCACGAAACGAGCTTGACCTACCATAACAACGCCCCTTGATTTGATTAAATCAAGGGGCGTATAAAAGGTAGTGTCAAGCGAGAGGTTTCATCGTCGGGAACAACAATACATCCCTTATACTTGCCTCGTCGGTAAACAACATTACCAAACGGTCAATACCAATACCTAAACCGCCTGTAGGTGGCATACCATACTCCAATGCAGTTACAAAATCTTCGTCCATCATTTGGGCTTCTTCGTCGCCTGCTTCTCTTTCCTTAACTTGTGCAATAAATCTACCTTTTTGGTCTATTGGGTCATTCAATTCGGAAAAAGCGTTGCCCATTTCACGACTAGTAATAAAGAACTCAAATCTTTCAGTAAGTCTTGGGTCGGATTTTTTACGTTTTGCAAGAGGAGATACCTCCACAGGATAATCGGTTACAAAAGTAGGTTGTACCAATTTTTCTTCTATTTTTTGGTCAAACACTTCATACAAAGCTTTGCCCCAAGTTACGTTATCTGCAAATTCCACACCAATAGCGTTTGCTTTTGAAATACATTCCTCTAAAGGCATATTTGCAAAATCAATACCTGTTTGTTCTTTTACCAAATCAAGCATAGAAATACGTTTCCATTTATCGCCAATATTAATTTCTACACCTTGATAAGTAATAGTCTTGCTGCCAATAACGTTATCTGCAATGTAATTAAACAAATCTTCGGTTAAATCCATCATACCATTATAATCTGTGTAAGCTTGGTACAATTCAACAGTTGTAAACTCCGGATTATGTCTTGTATCCATACCCTCGTTCCTGAACAATCTGCCTATTTCGTAAACTCTTTCAAAGCCGCCGACAATAAGTCTTTTCAAATAAAGCTCAGGAGCAATACGCATATACATATCAATATCCAATGTATTGTGATGTGTAACAAATGGTCTTGCACTAGCACCGCCCGGGATAGTATTTAAAATAGGAGTTTCCACTTCCAAAAAACCTCTGTTATCCAAAAAGGCTCTTATGCTGCTAATAATTTTTGACCTTGTGATAAATGTCCTTTTAACTTCCGGATTGGCAATCAAGTCAACATATCTTTGACGATAACGCATATCGGTATTTGTCAAACCATGATATTTTTCAGGTAGCGGTAAAAGTGATTTGGAAAGCAAACTTACGGAATAAGCATGAACGCTTATTTCGCCCGTTTTAGTGGTAAAAACTTTACCTGTAACACCGATAATATCGCCGATATCATATTTTTTAAATTCTGCATAATCATCTTCGCCTATATCGTTTTTGCTGATATAAAGCTGAATACTACCCGTGCCGTCAAGTAAATTAGCAAAACTTGCTTTACCCATTATTCTACGGCTAATCATACGACCTGCAAGCGTAACTTGCTTTCCGTCAAAATTATCGTAATTATTTTTGATATCCAAAGCATTAGTATCCTTATCGAACTTCACAATTTCATAAGGATTTTTGTCCATTTCCACAAGTCTTGCAAGCTTTTCGTGTCTTGCTTTGATAATATCGTTTAAATCCAATTCCACTTGATTATTTGCTTCCATAAAAACTCCTTAAACCTTAATCGATTTTATCCTTGCTAACCAATAGTATTTTAACTTCAAAAGTAGTTTGAGGTGTAGCAACACGCACAACATCCCCTTTCTTTTTACCAAGCAAAGCAGTTGCCATAGGCGAATTGTTGCTAATCCTGTTTACATTAATATCTGCCTCTGTACTACCTACTATTTGGTAAACTTCCTCTTCCTCAAATTCCATATCAAGCACTTTTACAAAAGAGCCAATGCTTACAACATCGTTGCTGATTTTAGAATTGTCGATAATTTCGTAATTGGATAATTGACTTTCAAGCACCTTAATACGTGCCTCAATCATCGCTTGTTCTTCTTTTGCAGCGTCGTACTCTGCATTTTCACTTAAATCGCCGTATTCCCTTGCAACTTTAATCTTCTCTGATGCCTCGCCTCTTTTTACGTCAACAAGTTCGCGATATTCTGCCCAAAGTTTATCATAACCTTCCTTGGTTAAAATAGTTGTATTTGCCATAACTCCTCCAAATTTAAACTTAAATAAATCTTTAAACATATACTCGAAAATTTAATTCCATTAACAACGAGTATAAAAAAATTAAACATTAGATAATATGTTTTTGCAAAAATATTTGCTATTCAACATAAAAAAATAATTAATAATGTTTGATTAAAAACCAGACATTATCAAAAATTTCAGTGCATATTTTAAGTTTTATGTAACTTTTAAAATTATTTTGCAATTAGGACGGCAATTAATTGCACGTCCTAAAAACAAAAATCATTCTTCTGAAATCGCACTTACAGGGCACTGGTCGCTACAAGCACCGCAGGAAATACAAGTATCTGCATCAATAATATATTGAGTGTCGCCCTCGCTGATAGCGTTTACAGGACATTGGTCGCTACAAGCACCACATGAAATACACTCATCACTGATAATATATGCCATAACATTTTCTCCTTAGATATCTTTTTATTTATATTAATATAGCACAATATTTTATTTTTGTCTATACTTTATAGTAAAAATTTAAAATAATTTTTATATTTAGCCATTAAATTGCTTTAAATTGTATAAACATATATGCATGCACCAAGGATATGTAAAATGCTGCCTATTAGCACAAATATATGCCAAATACTGTGCATAAACTCCTTTTTGATAGCGTAAAAAGTCAGCCCGATAGTATAACACAATCCGCCCGCAAGCACCAATGCAAAACAACCTATTCCGCAAAGTGAAATTACATAGTTGACTACAATAATAGGCGCCCAACCGGTCAAAATATAAATTACCATTGTTACCGCTCTGAATTTTTTTACATTTATCCAATTAAGCACCATACTTAAAATACTAAGTGCCCATACACAGCTTATCAAAATATAGCCTATATTGTTTTTTAGTCCCGAAATCATAAAGGCGGAGCAACTGCCAGCAATCAATATATTAATGCTCAAATGGTCAAATTTTTGTCTGAAAACTCTTTTTTTCAAGTTCTTTTCGTTGTGATAAACGGTGCTCATTGTATAAAGTGCAACCATAGACCCGCCAAAAACCAATGACGAAATTATATCCACAAAATTATTTATATCTCTAATTGTCCTTACTATTGCAAACGAAAACATAATCAACAACCCGATTATGCCAATAATCATACCTATAAAATGCGTTATAACGTTTGCTTGTTCTTCCCTTACCGTATACTTTGGCAATTTTGCTATTTTTTCGGCAAGCTGTTCCTCTGTGTAAACCAATTTTATATCTCCAAAACTTTAAATTGTCACTATTGTACCACACTTTGCAAATAAAAGATAGCAAAAAGCTCCAATAAAAATATTTTATTTATTTTTATACATTATTATTAATCAATGTCAATTTTTATACCACTATATCTTAAGTACTTTACTGTTCTAATACAATAAAATTTATTGTTTGTTGTTTTGTACAAGCTTTAAGGCAGTTTTTATGCCATCCACCGCACTAGAGGTAATACCTCCCGCAAAACCTGCCCCCTCTCCACTTGGATAAAGCCCTACAATGTTGGACATTCCTTTATCATCCCTGTCAATCCTAACGGGCGAGGAGGAACGGCTTTCAACGCCAATCAAGATTCCGTTTTTATCAAAACCATTTATTTTTTTACCAAACGCCACAAGTCCTTCACGCATACCATCCACAACTTTTTTATCAAAAACCTTTTGAAAATCGGCACATTCCAACCCGCGAGCATAAGTTGACTTAATATCCGCTATATTTTTTGTCACTTTTCCGTCAATAAAATCGCTAACTTTTACTGCAGGAGCAGCATAGCTTTTCCCAATATCGAATGCTAGTCTTTCCAACCTTTGTTGATAGTCAAATCCGTCAAGCACCCCGTCCCCGTAATCTTTAGGTTCTATACCCACAAGCACAGCGGAATTTGCAAAACCGCTGTCACGTTTATTTTCGCTCATACCGTTTGTTACTACAGTGTTTTTCTCGCTCATGGACGGCATAACATAACCACCGGGGCACATACAAAAAGTAAAACACCCACTGCCGCTACTAAGTCTATGCGACAATTTATAGTCTGCGGCAGGCAAACCTTTTGTGTTGCCATACTGTCCGATATCTATAAGCTGCTGACTATGTTCAACACGAGCACCTACGGCAAACGCCTTTGCACTCATATTTACGCCTTGACTATAAAGTTTTTTTATAGTGTCTCTTGCTGAATGTCCGCAAGCCAAAATGACATTTTCGCTCTCATAAGTAACGCCTTTTGCCTTAACGCCTGCAACTCTGCCGTCTTTTATTACTATCTCATCAACCTTGTGATTAAACTTGTACTCTCCGCCAAGTGATACAATAGTGTTTCTTATATTTTTGACTACATTTTTTAAAATGTCTGTTCCTATATGAGGCTTTGCAGAATACAAAATATCTTCCTTTGCGCCATGCCTTACAAACTCGTTTAAAACAACGGAAATATACTCGCTCGAAATGCCTGTGTTCAGCTTTCCGTCCGAAAAAGTGCCTGCGCCGCCCTCGCCAAACTGTATGTTTGTATTTTCGCACAAATCTCCACCTAAATTAAAATTAGTAACGATTTTTGAACGGTTTTCCACCTTATCTCCACCCTCAAATATGATAGGAGATAAGCCGTAATGTGCAAGTACAAGCCCCGCAAACATACCGCAAGGACCGCTGCCGACTATAATAGGTCTACTTGACAAATTAACCTTGCAGTCAACAAGCTGTTTTATTTGTGTAAGTTTTTCTTTATATTGCTGCAAATTGTGATTAGGCTTTCCATCCACAACCACGCTTGCAACATAATGTATGTCATTTTTGCGCCTACTGTCAAGCGAAAGTCTATCAATTTTTACAAACCTATAGTTACCCACTTTTTTTTGTATTTGACGAGCAATAACACTATTGTCAAAATCTATCGGCAATCTTAAATTACTCAGTTTTTGTAACATTTAAAACTCCTTTGCCAAGCTGTAAGCGGATGCAAAAGCAAAATGCAAATTATATCCACCGCACACGCCGTCCACATTTAAGGCTTCCCCTATTGCGTACAAGTTTTTGTTTATTTTTGACGACATATTGTTTAAGTCAAATTCATTTATATCAAGCCCTCCGTTCATAACTTGAGCAAGCTTATTATCCTCACTTTTTACAACGTCTATCCTATAGTTTTTAATGCCATCCACGCCAAATTTAATGGCATTTTGCATAATATTTTTATTTAACAATCCATATTGAGATGTTATATTATCCTCTAGCAACACGCTTACCTGCTCTTTTGTATACTCAGGCATAAAATCAAGATAACATACTCCGCAAGACATATTGTTATGGCACATTTTTGCGGACATATTCAAAATTACTATCCCCGAAATACCGTCTTTCCTAAACTGCACCTCTCCAAACTCGGTTGCTACCAATTTATCATTGTTATAAAGTCTTACATTTGCCTCTTGCCTTACGCCATTTAAACCTTTTATTTGTTCTTGTTTCTTTGCAAGCAATGGTACTAATGACGGCGTGGTTTTACAAACGGTATGCCCTAAATTTCCAAACAGACTCAAACTATTTTCCCCAAATGACGCATTGCTTCCCGTTGCCAAACAAACTTTTTTACACTGTATTTCCTCTTTGGTTGTATTTACAGAGATATGCTCTCCAACTACAATATCCTTTGCCTTGCAGTCGGTTATAACTTTAACATTATATTTTTGCATATTGCACAAAAACACATTCAAAACATTGTTTGCCTGTTCAGAAAAAGGATAAATTCTGCCTGACTTTACTTTTGTGATAAGACCTAGGTTTTTCATTTCTTTTTGCAAATCGAAATTTTTTACAATGCTATCCACAAGCGAAGTATTGTAGTACTCCCCTTTCATATCCACATTCCCAAGGTTGCATTTTCCGTTTCCCGTTGCAAGCAATTTTTTGCCTACTCTGGAATTAGCTTCCAACAATGCAACGGAATAGCCTTTTTTTGCAAGCAATATACTTGCATACATTCCGCTTGCACCGCCACCGATTATACAAAAATCAAACATTTTTCCACCGTTTTTATAATTTTATTGCATATTAATGTGCCTAAAGGTATTTTAATCAAGCATTTTACCTGCAAAAATTTAGTCAAAATACATTTAAACACAATTATTATAACACAAAATATCTACCAAAACCATTAAAACGGATAAAATTTATAAAAAATTTAAAAATTATAATAAAATTATTATGCTTTTTATATAAAATGGTGTATACTTATTTAGGAAAAAATTTTTTAAGGACAAAATCTATGGTAAGAGAAGATTTAAGAAATATAGCAATTATCGCTCACGTTGACCACGGCAAAACCACTTTGGTTGATGCTATGCTAAAACAATGCGGCGCTTTTAGGGAAAACCAAGTAGTCGACGAGCGTGTTATGGACAATAACGATATAGAAAAAGAAAGAGGCATAACCATTCTTGCCAAAAACACTTCCGTAAGATATAAAAATGCCAAAATCAATATTATAGACACTCCGGGACACGCAGACTTCGGTGGCGAAGTAGAACGAGTACTTAAAATGATTGACGGCGTTGTATTGCTTGTCGATGCTTACGAAGGTACAATGCCGCAAACAAGGTTTGTTTTGTCAAAAGCTTTGGAAATGAACTTAAAAGTTATAATCTGCGTAAATAAAATTGACAAAGCGGATGCAAGACTTGGCGAAGTTGAGGAAGAAGTACTTGACTTGCTTTTGGATTTGGGTGCAGGCGACGAGGCACTTGACTACCCAATCGTTTATTGCTCGGGAAGAAGCGGCACTGCAACACTTGACCCAAGCGTGCCGGGTACAGATTTGGTACCTTTGTTCGAAACAATTATGGAATTTATACCTTGTCCTCAAGGCGATGAATCTGCACCACTTCAACTACTTATATCTTCTATCGACTATAACGATTATGTTGGAAGAATAGGTATTGGCAGGATAACAAGAGGCACTTGCAATGTGAACAGCAGTGTGTCTATTTGCGACAACAACCCTAATTTCGTAAATTACACGTCAAAAATAAGCAATCTTTACGAAATAGAAAATTTAAACAGAGTTTCCACCACTACCGCAACTGTCGGCGATATTGTTTGCGTATCGGGCATTGAAGGAATTAATATTGGCAACACAATTTGCGATATCAACAATCCCGAGCCACTACCTTTTGTAAATGTATCCGAGCCGACCTTGGAAATGGAGTTTTTGGTAAACAACAGCCCTTTTGCAGGTAAAGAAGGTAAATTTATAACATCAAGAAACTTACGTGACAGGTTATACAAAGAACTACTTCGTGATGTTTCGTTAAGAGTTCGCGACGGAGAGACAAAGGACAGCTTTATGGTTGCAGGCAGAGGCGAAATTCATCTTTCCATACTTATTGAAAATATGCGCCGTGAGGGCTATGAATTTATGGTCGGAACGCCAAAAGTCATGAACAAAATAATCGACGGCAAAAAATTTGAGCCAATCGAAAAAGTTATAATCGACGTGCCTAACGACTATGTGGGTAGCGTAATGGAAAAGCTTGGCAATAGGCGTGCCGAACTTGTCAATATGACTCCTGTCGCATCAAGAATAAGGCTGGAATTTGCAATCCCTACCCGCGGACTTATAGGATATAGAAGTGACTTTTTAACAGATACAAAAGGCGAAGGAATTATCAATACATTATTTGCAGGTTACGAACCGTACAAAGGAGATATTCCAAGACGTAGCAACGGCTCTTTGATATCGTTTGAAACAGGCAAAGCTACAGGCTACGGCTTAAATGCAGCTCAAGAACGCGGTGTGTTGTTCCTAAATCCCGGTGACCCTGTTTATAGCGGTATGGTTATAGGTTATTCCCCTAAAGCCGAAGATTTGGTCGTAAATGTCTGCAAGGAAAAACACTTGACAAATACCCGTGCATCAGGTAGCGATGACGCACTAAAACTACAAAGACCAAGGATTTTTTCACTTGAAGAGGCAATCGAATTTATCGAAAATAACGAGCTATTGGAAATTACTCCTCAATCGATTAGGATTCGCAAAAAGATTTTAGACCACAAGGAAAGAATGCGTGACGACCTAAAAACAGGCGTAATAAAAGCAAGAGAAAAATAAAAAACATTACGAAAATCGATGTTAAACGAAAAACAACCACCGTAATACAGTGGTTGTTTTGTTTATGCGGATACTTTACTTAACATCATACTATCAATGCCATCCGCTATTGTGGACACCAAATGTGTTTTATATTTACTGTCATTAAGCAACATTCTATCCCCTTCGTTTGAAATAAATCCGCACTCGATAATTACCGAAGGATATGGCGAACATTTGCATATATAATAATCTCCACCAAGACTTTTTAAATCGTCTCTTCCCGCATATTTTTTATTGACATTACTATTTATCAAATACTGAAATCTTTCTCCAATTTCCTTATTCTTTTTGGTGTCATCATAAAAAACTTGTACTCCTCGTCTGTTGGTGTCTTGATATTTATTAACGTGCAAGCTGACAACTAAATCTGGTTTAGCTTTCAAAATAATTTCCCTGCGTTTTTGCATATCGTCTTTCTTTTTTCCGCCTAAAGAATTTGTGCTGTCTCTTGTCATTACGACTTTATATCCTCTATCTTCCAAAATACCTTTTAGCTCACGAGAAAGTTCCAAATTTATATTTGCCTCAATCATATTTCCAAAAGATACTCCGCCGTCCATACCGCCGTGTCCGGCATCGATAACCACAACACCTTTTGCCATAGCATTGCTGACAGGAATATAGATTGCACACAAAACAGTGGCAATCACAGCCATAATAAAAACACTTGCAACAATTATATGCTCTTTTCTTATTATCATATTCAATCCTTAAAATTATTATCTATATATAATATGAAAATAATAAAGGCATTTATTCATAATATAATAATATCATTTTAAATGATTATAGTTTTTATACTCATTAAATATATAGCAGTTTAGTAACAACTTATTTTAATATATATTACATAATCAAAAAACATGCCGCTATCCGACATGTTTTTTTGATTAAAATTTTGTAAAATTAGATTTTTCATATAAAATTTCCGGTATAAAATTTTAAATTAATAATTGCTTATATCCGTCTTTTTATTGATTGACTGTTTTAATACCTCGCTGTCGGCAGTTGTTATTCCACCTTTGTTTAATAGTATTGCAGATAGTAATATGCAGTCTTGTACATTTGTTATATTATTTGCAACTATCTCTCTTAAGTATGATATATCTGCCGCGGTTATTCCGCCGTCTCCTGTTAGGTCGCCTAGTACCGATAGGTATGTTTCCTCTCCTCCTATCTCTATCCTCCAACCTGTTCCTACTATTGCAGTATTGTCATTTACTGCCTCGCCTTTCCTGTTGTAGATTGTCATTGCGGATATGTTTATTCCCATTTCTGCTAGTTTTGTCTTTAACATTTCTACACTTGTATTTACTGCTATATTACCTATTACATTGGTCTTTGTTTCACTTGCTTTGCGTAACATATTATCCCTATCCAAAGTTAAGTAAGTGTAGCCTGTACTTGCTGTTTCGCTTTCCAAGAATTTATTTATATCAATTTTTTTATCAATATAGTTCCTCAATATCTCACTGTCTACTTCGGTTATTCCGCCTTTGTTGTTTATCATACAAGCTAACTGTCTTTCCAATGGCACACTTTCCAGCAATGTACTGTCATTTACCACTTGTCTTAAGTAGGATACATCACTTGCAGTTATTCTACCATCTCCATTTATGTCCCCTAATACGGATAGATATACTATATCCCAAGGAGTTGAAGCACTAGTGCTTTCATAAAGTTCTACTTTATATCCTGTACCTAACATAGTATTTGCTACACTGTCTGCAATTATTCCATTGCTTTCTATTCCATCAAATATTTTATTACCTTGGCTTTTATATACTTTTATAAGTTTACTTTCGTTTCTTAAATTAGCAATAAAAGTTGCGATTGTAGTGTTTGTTGGGATATTTCCAAGAACACATTTATCAAAAGTCAAATCGTCAATTTTATGATATAAATTTTGATTTATATATGACTTTCTAATATTATTTTCTAAATAAATAAAATCATAATCGATATTATCCTTTGCAATTATACCTGGTTTTATAATAGAATAACTTAGTTCTATTGTATCTGTACTGCCATCTTTCCAAGTATAATGTTTACGTGGAGTCAATTTTGCAATATAATTTCCTATATCAGTTTGATGATTATTTTCTATGGTAAAACAATCTGCATTAAAATCTGCCGGCAAATATTCATACATTTTTCCGGTATATAAAAACACATTTCTTCCTAAATCCGGTTTCTTTAATGGTGTTGTATCAGCGATAATAAAAGTAAAAGTAGGATTTAAATAATTATCTTTGCTATAAAAAGTATACTTACCTTTGTTTGTAACTTGATGTTGAGATTTTTCCACATTATCACTATTATAAATACTACTTAAATTTGAGCTTATTGTATATGGAAGCCCCGTATAAGGCACAACTGCAATAACCCCATTTAGTTGAGAGCTTACACTACCTTGCCATTTCCAAGTTATGTATTCAGTTGGATATACTGAATTGTCCTGAACAGTTACTTCATTATTTTTTACAACAACTTGTTGACCTGTAATGTCTGAAAAGAAAAAAAGACTTGGGGCTAATGTATTTTTATTGCCATATTCATATCCACGCGTAATAGTTTCAGCAGAATACCCTCCCATAACAGATACTCCAATATACGCACTGCTACCATTATTTAAAAGTGAATCTAAAACTCCTATCTGTTGTGTGCCAGACAACCCTACATTATTTGATATTCCTGTAGTTAGTGTGTTCCCAAAAATTTTAACGCCTGAGCTAATATTAAAAACATCTTTATTTTCGTCATTTACATTAAATCCTACACCGGCAGAGTACTCTTTAGCTTTATTGTTTGTTACAATTCCACCATACATATTACATTTACTAGTTGCATGGCAAAATATTCCACCACCATAAGTACCGGCAGTGTTATTTGCAATTATGCCATTGTAAATATTTACCTTTGCAGTACCATAAAGCAAAATACCGCCACCTAAATAATTCGTAATGTTATTGCATATAATACCACCATACATATTTAATGTTCCATTAACCCTAATTCCCCCACCATAACTATCGGGAGAGTTTGGGTGTTCATATCCTCCCATGATTTTTCCACATTTCACATTATCTAATTGCGAAAAATCATTAACCGAATTCAAGTCAAGCTCTGAAAAAGAACTATCTTTTAAATTTAAAGTTCCAAAGCACCACATACATTTACCTTCAATTACTGCTTCAGTTAAATTTCGATTAATTGTATGTCCATTCAAATCTAATGTTATAGTTGCATTTTCCGGAATATTAATCATTCCGGTATGACTATATTCTTCTTCAGAGCTTGAATAACCTATACCAAAGCCAATACCTGTACCAAATGACATACCTTGTGTTGGGTGTGGCAAAGCTATCCAATCATTCCCCAAAACTACTTCTATGTGGCGGTTATTATCTATCGATTCCTGTATTGCTGCATTCCATTGAGTTGCCATCTGATTACAATCTCCAGATAATATTACTTTTTTATCTGCAATAATCTGAGCTTCAGTATTTAAAGCTAAGATATTATCATTAGTACTAGTTACATTTACTGTCATAACCATACATATTAAAAGTAGACAAGATATTACTAATGCAAAAAATACTATTCCCGCACGCTTTATACATTTTGCCATAATAAAACCTCCGTTTTTTACCTTACATAGAATAAGTATATCTATGTACAAAATCGCGGTTTTTCGGAAAAGTTTTTTAAAGTTTTTGTAGCTTTTTTGTAAAGCTATTACAAAATGTTTAATTAAATGTTGACAAAAGTTTACTTTTGACCCTATAATATACATATAATATGTACATAGATATACTTATTCCATGTACCCAAACTTTACATTAAAGGCAAATTTTTAACCCTAATAGTCCCGATTTTTGATAGGATTATTGCAGTGAACGATACTTTTTGACTACTTTAAACTTTACACAAAAAGTAACACCCCAAAATAATAAGTTATGGGGTGTATTTTATTTGTATGGCGTATTTAAAATTATACAATTTTAAGAAAATTTATGACTAGAATGATATCCATATAATCGTCTTTAAATTTATATATTTACTATTTGTATTCATAAATTTTATATCTAATAATGTGAAATTTTATTAATATAAACAATTTTATAGCAAGCAAAAAAGCCAAACTCAAAGTTTGGCTTTTATCCTCAAAAATACTACGCAACTATTTTCGATATAACATACCGAAGCGATTCCTCAAACAGGTGGCTACTTCAAAGCTTCCTTGTGGCACATGATTCTATCTGCTTAATGCTGCTGCGGTCAAGCCCTGACATGGTTCACAGGGAAACATTGCACAAGACCTTGATATCAACACTCCTTATCCAAGTCTGACCTTCCATACACTAAACCTAGAATAGTAATTCAGTCCTGCTGTAGCGGATTGCAGGTACAGGGCACCGCTAGCTCCCCACTTAGCGTAGTAAATGTATTATAGCATAGTTTACACCTAAAGTCAATAGATAAAACAAAAAGGAATTTGCTTTATCAATATTATTTGCACATTATGTCGATTATATAAAACTGCTTTTTATTTAAAACTTGTAAAACACAAATGCACCTAATTTTAGGTGCATTTTGCTTTGTGATATTAAAATTACTTTTCTCCAAGCCATTTTGTGCGGAAAGATTTTCGTTTTTCGTATTGTTTATCGGTTAAGGATTCCTCAAAAGCCTTTAATAAGTCTTGTTGTTTTTTGCTTAGCTTTTGCGGAGTATCGATTTCCACAGTTACATACAGGTCGCCAAAAGCTTGTTTCTTTAAGTATTTTACGCCATAGCCCTTTACCCTAAACTTAGTACCCGTTGCTGTACCTGGCGGGATAGTAATAGTAACTGACTTATCGGTTGTAGGTATTTCCACCTTAGCACCATTGATTGCATCGCTCATGGAAATAGGCAATTTGTAGTACAAATCGTACCCTTCCCTGACAAACAATGGATGCGGTTTAACGTTGATAACAATTATCAATCTGCCGTTTTGACCACCGTTTATACCTACTTCGCCCTCATTGTAATAAGTGATTGTTTGACCATTATCAACACCCGCAGGGATAGTTACAGGAATTACTCTTTCCTTTTTGATAGTACCTTCCCCTCTGCAAGTTTTACATTTATCGGTCACAATCTTACCCGTTCCGCCGCATCTCGAACATTTTGTCCTAACAGTTTGTCTACCAAAAATAGTATTTTGCGTAACAGTAACTGTACCGCTACCATGACAATCCGGACAAGTAGTTATCTTGGACGGGTCACTTGCACCGCTACCTTTGCAGTCCGGGCATTTTTCGGTACGATAAACTTTTACCGATTTTTCGGCACCTTTTATAGATTCCTCAAACGTAATGTCTATACGCATGGTTATGTCATCGCCGTCTATAGGCATATTTGCACGGTTTGTCCTACTTCCACCACCGAAAAATTGACTGAAAATATCTTCAAACCCACCGAAACCGCCAAAACCACCGCTGCCGCCGCCACTAAAGCCGCCGCCGTTAAATTGCGGGCCGTCTTCCGTACCGAATTGGTCGTAGTTAGCTTTCTTTTGCGGGTCGGAAAGCACATCGTAAGCGTGGTTGATTTCCTTAAAAGTCTCCTCCGCTTGCTTGCGCTCTGCCTCCGGTTTAGTCGCATACCTATCCGGATGATATTTCATTACAGCTTTTCGATATGCTGCTTTAATCTCTTGCTCGCTTGCATTTTTTTGTACGCCAAGCAAATCGTAATAATCTTTATTTGCCATAAAATAAGTATCCTTTTTTAAATTAAATAAGCTTTTAAATTAGTTTTATACAATAATACCCTTTAAAAATCGGTATTAAATGCTAAAATTTTGCATTCTGCTAATTAATTGTACCTTTTAAAAACTTATTTATAATGCGACTAATTTCGCCGACTGAATAAATCGGCGAAAAAAGTCAAAGGGTTAGTTTTAGTTATTTTTATACTTCCGGATTAGCATCTACAACACCGTCATCAGGTTTTGCTCCGCCGTTTTGTGCTGCCTCTGCTTGTGCGGTCTCTTGATAAATTCTTGTAAAGATAGGACCTGTAACTTCGCTCATTTTTTCAATAACTTTGCGGATGTTATCTGCCTCGGTTTCCTTTTCTAAATTTTCTTTTGCAACTTTGATAGCATCTTCAATCTTTGTTTTTTCGTCCTCGGTAAGTTTTTCGCCGTTTTCTTTCATAAACTTCTCGGATGCAAAGATTAATTGCTCTGCCTCGTTTTTAGCATCGACTGCCTCTTTACGTTTTTTGTCTTCCTCGGCATATTTTTCAGCCTCTTTAACAGCTGCATCAATATCGGCATCGCTCAAGTTGGAAGATGCTGTGATTGTTACGCTTTGAGTTTTGTTTGTACCTTTGTCCAAAGCTTTTACATTTACGATACCATTTGCATCGATATCAAAAGTAATCTCAATTTGAGGTACGCCACGTGGTGCAGGAGGGATACCATCCAATACAAATCTACCTAATGTTTTGTTATCACTTGCCATACTTCTCTCGCCTTGCAATACGTGTACATCAACAGCAGGTTGATTGTCCGCATAAGTTGAGAATACTTGGGACTTGCTTGTTGGGATAGAAGTATTTCTTGGAATTAACACCGTAAATACACCGCCCGCAGTCTCAATACCAAGTGATAATGGAGTTACGTCTACAAGTACCATATCCTTAACATCGCCTGTCAAAACACCGCCTTGAATAGCAGCACCGATTGCAACACATTCGTCAGGGTTAATACCCTTGTAAGGCTCTTTGCCTGTTGCTTTCTTAACAGCATCAACTACTGCAGGTATACGTGTTGAGCCACCTACCAAAATAACTTTTGCAATGTCATTGCTAGATAGTCCTGCATCCGACAATGCTTGACGAAGAGGTTTCATAGTTCTTTCCACCAAGTCGGAAGTCATTGAGTCGAACTTAGCTCTAGTAAGGTCGATATCAATAGATTTAGGGCCGTCCGCAGTTACAGTGATAAATGGTAAGTTGATATTTGTCTTTGACAAGCTGGAAAGTTCGATTTTAGCTTTTTCGGCAGCCTCGATAATTCTTTGCATAGCCATTTTGTCCTTTGACAAATCAATTTTTTCTGCTTTTTTAAATTCTTCCAAAATATAGTCTGCAACTCTCTTATCAAAGTCGTCGCCGCCTAGTTTGTTATCTCCGCAAGTAGCAAGTACTTGGAACATACCGTTATCAAGCTCAAGTACTGATACATCGAATGTACCGCCGCCCAAGTCATAAATCAAAACTTTTTGAGCGTTAGTAGTATCTTTATCCACACCATAAGCAAGAGCTGCCGCAGTTGGCTCGTTTATGATACGAAGCACATCCAAACCTGCAATTTTACCTGCATCTTTTGTTGCTTGTCTTTGAGCATCGGTAAAGTAAGCAGGAACAGTAATAACTGCTTGAGTTACCTTTTCGCCAAGGAAAGCCTCTGCATCCTGTTTCAATTTGCCAAGTACCATACTTGAAATTTCTTGAGGTGTAAAGTTTTTACCATCGATAGACACCTTATAATCGCTACCCATGTGCCTTTTAATTGAAGAAATTGTTCTGTCAGTGTTTGCAACAGCTTGACGCTTTGCAGTTGCACCGACCAATCTTTCGCCGTCTTTTGCAAAAGCAACTACGGACGGAGTTGTTCTGTTGCCCTCTGCGTTAGCAATTACTTGTGGCTCGCCGCCTTCCATAACAGCAACGCATGAGTTAGTTGTTCCTAAGTCAATACCAATAATTTTAGCCATTTTTATATCTCCTTGTCGTTAAATTTCATTTATTTGAATAACATTTTGTTATTACAAGCAATTATTAATTACTTTGCTACTACTACACTTGCGTGTCTTAAGATTTTATCTTTTATCTTATAGCCTTTTTCATAGACGGTAACGCATTTACCGCTGTTTGTCTCATCCTCTACTTGCATTAGTGCATTGTGCAAATTAGGGTCGAAATCTTGTCCCAAGCTTTCTATTTCGGTAATGTTCAATTTTTCAAAAATACTGTCAATTTGTTTTTTCACTTTAGACAGTCCGTCTTTGATTCCGTCAGGCATTTCCAATGCCATAGCTCTTTCCAAATTGTCCACAACAGGCAAAAATGAAAGTATTGTATCAAACCTGCCGTCATTATACATATCGCGTGCAATGTTTTCATTACGCTTTTTGATATTTTCCATATCTGCTTTCATACGAAGTGCATAGTTTTGAAGCCTGTCATTCTCTTCAATCAATCTTTGCATTTCGGCTTGAGTTTTGCTTTTTCTTTTAGGCTTTTCTGCCTTTTCCTCTGCTTTTTCCTCACTTTCGGGTTTGTCTTTTTCAACTTTCTCTTCCAAAACTTCCTCTTGCAAATTCTCTTTTTCTTCCATTTCCTACTCCTTCTTTATCTTTTCGATAGCCTTGGTCACGCCGCCAAGTACTCCCAATACTTTTTGATAATCCATTCTTTCAGGTCCGATAACCATTGCGTGACCGACTTCTCTGCCGGCTATGACACATTTTGCGGTTACTACCGCCATATTGTCCTCCGCATTTTCGTCCTTACCTATTTTTATGCTGATTTCCACATCATCTTCGTTTATAAGATTGTGAAGTTTTTCGCCTGTATTTATTACCGATAAAAAGTTTTTGACATTGCCTACATCTTCAAACTCCTTATAGTCAAAAATTTTATCCGTACCTTCCATATACATTTTGTTTACACTGTTTTGCTTGTAGTTGATAAGTATATTCATCACCTCGTCAAACAAAGCCTTATATTCCCCGATTGCGGCATCAATGATATTTTTGTTTTCGGTAACCTCTTTAACTGTTTTACCTGCAAACATATCCACCAACATATCATTTGCCTGTGCAAAAAATTTGCCTTGCATATTTTGCGGAATATCTATTATTTTATCTTTCAAAAGCCCGTTATCCGTTATAATAACCAAAAGCGCACTGTCATTACCGATATCCACAAGCTTAATGTCCTTAAGCAATATATTGTCCACGCCGCCCATTACCATTATCGAAGTGTAATTTGTAACGTCACTTATTACCTTTGCGGTGCTTTTGATAACTTGCTCCACATCGCAAAAATTACTATCAAAATAATCGGAAAAGCTTTTTATACGCCTGTCTATATCGTCCTTATCAAGCAAATTATCTACATAATAACGGTAAGCCTTTGACGACGGTACTCTTCCTGCTGACTTATGAGGCTGTACAAGATACCCCATTTCCTCCAATGCCACCATTTCACTGCGAATAGTCGCGGAGCTTACCTCTGGCAAACATGTCTCCTTAATATGGCTGCTGCTTATAGGCTCGCAAGAAGAAATATAATTATCGATAAGCGATTTTAAAATCTTTTGTTTTCTTTCGCTGATTTTCATCTCTCCCTCCTATTTTCAACCGTACAATTCGACTGCTAGCACTCTCACTGCTTGATTGCTAATTCTTATTATACTCTATTATAGCAATTTGTCAATACTTTATGCCAAAATTTTTAAAAATTTGTTAAAATTTTACATTTTGACATTTACAAATTAAAAAAAGCGGCTAAATTACCGCTTTTTTTAGAATTTTTTTGTTTCAAGTTTGTATATTAACTTGCCAAAGCATCTTTTTTGGCTTGCTTTGCCTCTTTTGGAAGTACAATTTTATATCCCATTTTATATTTTGTTGTTTTATTATTTTTTTCGTATACTAAACAATTATTTTTTGTATAAACGCAGGCAGGCTTTGTATTTCTTTCATACCATTTGCCGTTTATTTTTTCAAATTTAGACTCAAAGTCATTTTGAATATACAATAAGTCAGGAGCAGTCACATCCAAATTATTGGCATTTCCGTTTAAAACTTGTTCCTTAAATAGCTGTACTTTGTCCTTATCTACAACAACCTGATAACTCCACACATTATCTTCAAATCTGTAAACTTCTACAGCTGTTTTACCTATTACCAAGCAAGTCGAACCTTTTACACCTATATCCATACGCATATTTCCGTTTCTTGCAATTACGCTGGTCTCTTCGCCATTTTCATTATAAAAAAACACTCCCCAATTTTCCGATGCCAACAGCTGAGTTATATATCTATCCGGTCTGCTCGGCGCGCAGCCAACCAAAGCCGTGCATAAAATAACAGATAATATAAATATTGTTATTATAAAATAAATTTTCTTTTTCATAATTTCTCCACACAAATATTTTGTATATATAAAACAAAAATATCCTTAATTATATTATCATTGTATTACAAATCGATATGTTTATCAAGATATTATATAAAAAATTTTAATAGATTTTACTTTATATCAAATTTGCTATCAAACTGTTGGAGATATAAATAAACTCCGATTTTATTGCGATAGCCTTATCGCTAATGTCATAAAAGCTTTTATCGTTATCGATTTCTTTGAGTAATTTTTGATAGCCGTCTACACCGAATTTATCAATATAGTCGCTTACATTTATTCCGTTATCCATACGCAATGACAGCATAGCATACTCTTTACGCATATCTTCCGCGGACAAAACTTCCTCGGTTATTTTATCTTGCCCGTCTAGATATTTTTTTAAATCGGAAGTGTTACAAAATCTTGTATTACCGATAAATGAATGTGCCGAAAGTCCAAACCCGATATATTCCTTTAATGTCCAATAACCGATATTATGTAAGCAAGGTTTACCGAAATTGGATATTTCATATCTATTTAGCCCCGCTTTTTCAAGTATTTCTTTTGCGATGTCATACATATCTACCGTTTGGTCTTGGGATGGCAAACTTACTTTACCGCTATCCACAGCATCAAATAAAGGAGTCTCTTCCTCCAATATCAATGAATAGCACGATGCCGAACTTACACCGCTTTTTACTATATATTCAAAATCTTCTTTAACAATGCTCAAGTTTTGATATGGCAAGCCGACCATCATATCACAGTTTATATCCAATCCGCTATCAACCAACATCTTAAGGCAATCTTGTGCCTGCCTAGCAGTATGTATCCTGCCAATACCTTTAAGCACACTATCATTTAAACTTTGTACTCCTACGCTAAGCCTTGTGACACCTTGAGACTTGTAAAACTCTACCTTTTCCTTTGTGTAGCTGTTAGGGTTACCTTCTATGGTAAACTCGCACAAGTTCAAAGTAAAATTACTTTTAATGCAATCTATTATGCTTTTAAAATCTTGCAAATCAAGATAAGTAGGTGTCCCGCCACCGATAAATATGCTGTCTACAATATACCCACGTCCATCAAAACTTTCGATTTCATTGCACAAAGCTTTAATGTAGCTTTTTACCATATCTAGATTACATTTAAATGACACAAAGTCGCAATATGCGCATTTGCTTTTGCAAAAAGGTATATGGATGTATACGGATAATTTTTTCATAAGCAACTCTTGATGTCTTTTTGTAGTTAGTGCCGATTTTCGTTGGATTTTTAACGTAAAATGTACCTTTCAAAACAATATAATTACTATTTATCAAACTTTAAAATAGTCATAAACGCCTCGGACGGAACTTGAACTGTACCTACCTGACGCATACGTTTTTTACCTTCCTTTTGCTTTTCAAGCAACTTTTTCTTTCTTGTAATATCGCCGCCATAGCATTTTGCAAGTACGTCCTTACGCATAGCTTTTACTGTTTCCCTTGCAATTACTTTTGAGCCTACACTTGCCTGAATAGGAATTTCAAACATCTGTCTTGGGATAACTTCTTTCAACTTTTCCGCAATACTTCTACCCCTTGCATAAGCTTTATCTTTGTGAACTATCAGGCTCAAAGCATCGCAAATTTCTCCGTTTAGCATAATGTCAAGTTTTACAAGACTGCTTTGCCTATATCCCGCAATTTCATAGTCAAAGCTAGCATATCCTTTTGTCCTAGATTTTAAGGAATCGAAAAAGTCATAAACAATTTCGTTAAGAGGTATTTCATACTCTATCCTTACCCTTGTTGTATCAAGATAGGTCATATCTATATGCACCCCTCTTTTGTCTTGGCACAATTCCATTATTGTACCGACATATTCGGGCGGAGTATACAAAAACGCTCTTACGATAGGCTCTTCCATAAAATCAATTTCCGACTGAGGAGGAAGATTTGTAGGGTTTTCTACCTCTACCATGCTGCCGTCCGTTTTAATTACGTGGTAGGAAACTGACGGAGCAGTAGTTATTATGTCCAAATCAAACTCTCTCTCCAACCTTTCCTGTATGATTTCCATGTGCAACAGACCTAAAAATCCGCATCTAAAACCAAAGCCCAATGCTACGGAAACCTCCGGCTCGTACAAAAGCGCGGCATCATTTAATTGCAATTTTTCAAGTGCATCTTTCAAGTCGCCGTATTTTGCACCGTCTGTGGGGTAAATACCGCTGTAAACCATTGGCATAACGTTTTTATACCCCGGCAAAGGCTGGGTAATGCCGCCTGTAGCAAGTGTAATAGTATCGCCGACTTTTGTATCGCTAACATTTTTGATAGATGCACAAAGATATCCTACATCCCCTGCCATAAGCTCATCGATTTCTATCATTTTAGGGTTAAATATGCCTACTTCGGTTACTTCGTAAGTCTTTCCCGTTGCAAACATTTTTATTTTAGTGCCCGCTTTTACTCTGCCGTCTACAACCCTTATCAAGGAAATCGCACCCTTATAACTGTCGTAAACACTGTCAAAAATAAGTGCTTTTAAAGGTTTGTCCTCATCTCCCGTAGGGTGTGGCAATTTTTCGATAACTTGCTCGATAACTTGCTCTATATTTATCCCTTCCTTTGCACTAACTAACGGTACTTCGCTTGCATCCAAGCCTATTACGTCCTCTATCTCTTGTTTTGCCTCCTCAGGTCTTGCGGATGGCAAATCTATCTTGTTTATAACAGGCAAAATTTCCAAGTCATTGTCAAGTGCAAGGTAAACGTTAGTCAAAGTTTGAGCTTCGATACCTTGAGATGCATCGACAATCAAAATCGCACCCTCGCAAGCAGCAAGCGAACGAGATACCTCATAAGTAAAATCAACATGTCCCGGGGTATCTATCAAATTAAGATAATAATCCTCCCCTTTATAGTTGTATTTCATTTTTACGGGGGTAAGTTTTATGGTTATTCCCCTCTCCCTTTCAATATCCATACTATCCAAAAGTTGTTGCTTTTGGTCGCGTTTGCTCACGGTTTCGGTTACGTCCATAATACGGTCCGCAAGAGTACTTTTACCATGGTCGATATGTGCGACAATACAAAAATTTCGGATATGTTCTTGCCTTACTGACATTTTGTCCTCCACAATTAATAAATATATTAAGCAGAATTTTCAATTTATTTTTTATCATATCTATTGTATAATAATTTTTATAAAATATCAATTATTTTTACTACATTTATGACTAATCGTATTGACTTTGAGCAAAAATAACATTATACTATAAATATAGTTAAGGTATTTTGGTTTAAAATTATGAAAAATTCTTGGATAAAAAACAGTCCAATTTGCAATAAAGGACTTTTTGACAATAACGAAACTGCGGAAAACTCTTTACCTGCAATCACAAAAGCGGTTGATTGCGGCTATAATTTGTTTTTAAACATAAGCATGACAAAGGACGGACAGCTTGTGGTTTGCGATAGCAAAAAATCTGCAATGCTACTTAGTTCTCATAAAAAAATCGAACACATATCTTCGGACGATTATGAAAATCTAAAGCTTTTAAATACCGAAGATAATGTGCCTTTGCTTAACGATGTGCTAAAGTTAGTTGACGGAAAAGTTGGTATAATTTTTCGTATACCTGCCGGTAAAATCTATAAAAAAATTATTACGGAGTTATCCAAACAACTTGCTTTTTATAAAGGTAAAACAGCGATAGTCGCAACTGATTACTCAATGTATTATTATATCAAAAAGACAAAAAAAGATTACCCTTGCGGAGTTATTTTAAAAAAGTCATCATCCAAATTGATTTACAACGTAATACTGTTTGCAAACGTAAACAAATTTAAACTTATAAAGCCTGATTTTATAATTTGCGATATCAATAATCTGCCAAACAAGTACTTGGATGACTTTTTGTTTCATAACCCTTACGCCTATATTATTAGCAGAACGATTATCGATAAACAAAGTTATTTAACCGCACTTGATTATTCGGATAATTTTATATTCGAAAATTATATTCCAAGCAAATAAATGAAAAAAGTACCGATTTTTAAAGGATATTTAATAAAAAAAAACTATCATTATAAAGATTGCAATGATAGTTTTTTATTTTATGATACTTATTAATATTTACCATCCGAACAAATAACATTGGTTGAAGAAAGCCAATCGCTACCTTTTTTTACAGTCGCCCATTCAGCCTTTGTACCCGCATAATTAAACGTAGCTCCCTTTGGAACTTTATCAAAAGCTTTTTTTTCTATTTCAATTACGCTTTTTGGTAATTTAACTTGTAACAAATCGGTACATCCCGAAAAAGCAAGAGTAGTTATATTTCCTATTTCTGCTTGAATATCTACCGAAATTATTTGACTGCAATATATAAACGCTGCACTAACTATGCCATTTACATTGTATGTACTACCTTTGTATGTTATTGTTTTAGGTATTACAATACTACCCGTCAAATATATGCTTTGTTCATATACTGTTACTACGCCGTCTTTCAATGAATATCTCAAATTATCTACTTTTATATATCTATAGCCATCATTTGCTAAATCGTTGTTTTTATAATTCCAAACAACAGGAAAGTATGTCTTTTCTACCCCTGAATAACCAAAGTGCAAATCCCAATCCGATTCCCAACCACTAGGTTTACTTTCCGCTTCACAATAAAGTATTACTTTTTTGCTATTATAAAATGCTTCTTTTGAAATAGTGGTTACTGATTTTGGTATTGTTACACTTATCAAATTACCACATACACCAAGTGCATTAATGTTTATTGTAGTAACGGTACTTGGCACCTCAAATTCCGCAAATGCATCGCAACCAGCAAACATATACTTTGTCAATATTTTTATATTAGCAGGCAATCTTATATTTTTTAAACTTTTACAATGGTAAAATGTCCTTATGCCAATCGTTGTTACACTGTCCGGCAAACTAACTTGTACAAGATTAGAACAATAAGAAAAAGCCTCATCTTCTATTTCTTTAACACCTTCGGGAACAATAATACTTGTAATTTTTTCACAATCATAAAAAGCATCTTTCCCTATCGTAGTTACTTTAAAAGTTTTTGAGTTATATTCCACTTCACTTGCAATTACAATTTCTCCACTTAAATTAGCAGACTGTTGTTTTACTACTGCGATTCCGTTTTTTAAACCATATTTAACTCCCCCTACGGTAACAATTAAGTATCCATTTTCGTCTAAGCTATTATTTTTGTAGTCCCAAATAATAGTTGAATTTGCTTTATATAACCAATCATTACTCCATTTAGAGGGTTTACTTGAAACTTCACAATACACAACAGCACTTCCGCCCTGTATTGCTCTTTCCCCAATAGTTTCTACACTTTTAGGAATTGTGATGCTATTAAGTCCGGGACATTCCGAAAAGGCTCTTAAACCTATACTAGCAACTGTACTTGGTATAACAACAGCATCTAATGATGCACATTCCCAAAATGCATAATTGCCAATATTAGTTATTCCGTTATTTAATATCAAAGTTTGCAAACTTGTACATTGTGAAAACGCATTTTCTCCAATAGTGCCACCATATATTGTTAAGTTTTTTAAGGTTACACATCCTCCAAATGCATTTTCTGCAATAGATTTTACACTGTTAGGTATTACAAGACTTGTAATCGAACTATTTTTATTACCGACTTTACTTGCAATTTCCGTAACCAAGTAATTTGTTCCATTTATTTGTATTTCTCTTTCAATGTTAGCGTTTAACAAAGATTTTTTTGCTGCAACAACTACTGCTTCATTATTTTTTATTGTGTAACCTATACCATCTTTTATAACACTGTTGTTGCAATCATAAATATATATATCGCAACCGCTATACCAACTTGCACTCCAACCGCTCGGTTTGGTTTTTTGAGTGGCTTTCAATACAAGTGAACTACATCCTTTAAATGGAGTACCTGTTATTTTCGTTAAACTATCGGGCAAAGTTATCGCTTTAAGACTTGTACAATTATTAAAAGCATAGCTGTCTATTGCAGTTAAATTATTTGACAATTCAACACTCTCAAGCATAGTGCAATTTTCAAATGCACTTTGTGCGATAATACTAACTCCGTTAGGCAATGCAATAGTTGTTAAACCACCACAATCCTCAAAAGCGCTTTTCGCAATACTACTTACCGTATATTGTGAATCTTTGTAAGTTAAACTATTTGGAATAACAATATTTCCACTTGTATTTTTTGATTGTATTACAACACCGGCTTGTCCATCTTTAAAGTTATATTTAATTCCATCTATTCTTGCATATTCATAACCTTTTGCATCTTTGTTATTATTTAAACAATCCCAAATAATATAGTTAGCGGATGCCGATACCCATGAAGTATTCCAACCGCTTGGTTTGCTTTGTGATTCACAAAAAACAGTTGCACCGCTTATTTTATTCCCAAGGCCGCCAACTATAGTTTGCACACTATTAGTTACATATATTGTATCTATATTAGCACAATTATAAAAACTATTTTTATCTATACTTATTACTTTCTCCCCAAAAATTACACTTGTCAAATTAGGACAATCATAAAATGTATAAACATAAGCTTTTGGACAATTAATAGTAGCTTTAGTCAAATTATTGCACTCCCAAAAAGCAAAATTACCTATAGTTTGAACACTTTGCGGTATTGTAATTTCCTTTATGGCAGTAAATGAAAATGCACGTTTACCTAAATTTATAGTGTTGTTTGAAATATTAACTTTATTTAATCCCTCACATTCTTCAAAAGCTTGTTCGCCGATTACTTCAATAGTGTCAGGCATTACAACTTTTTCAATATCCTGCTCTCTGAAAAAAGCTTTGACTACAATTTCTTTTACAGGAACTCCGTTGTATTCGGCATCGATTTCAACAACTCTATCTATCTTAGCTCCTGTATTATATCCATTACAAATAGCATAAGTACCGTCTTCGCTTAAAGAATATTGCAAACCTTGCACAATCGGGGTACTTTCCTCTTTACCGCAAACACATACACCATCAGTATAGATATGCTCGGTTTTGTCTTTTATTTCGCTACAACCACGACATGCAAACCAATGATATCCCTCATCAATCGAGTAACTTGTTGCCCAACTGTGAGTATGTGTAGTCGGCGGGTTTGGATTTTCGGGATTCCCCGGATTATCAGTATCGCTACCATCCGAATCAAAAGCACATGCCGTAAATGTAAACAGCAAACTGCCAATCAAAAATATCGCCATAAACACTGCAAAAATCTTACTTTTTTTCATTTTCTCCTCCTAAATTTAATATTTACTAACCATTTGATTGAAAAAATTAAAAATTTTTGCTAACTATAGTTAGTGATTATATAATAGCACAAACTATAATTAGTGTCAATACATTTGTTAACAAAAGTTAGTATAATAAAATTATGAAAGAATTAGCAGAAAGATTAAAAGAATTACGTAAAGAAAATAACATATCATTGATGACCCTTGGAAAAGCCATTGGGGTAAGCGATGTTGCCGTTATGAAGTGGGAAAAAAATTTAAGTGAGCCTACTGCCAGCAATATAAAAAATTTGGCAATATATTTTGATGTTTCAAGCGATTATTTGCTTGGTATTGAAAACTATGATTTTACAAAAACAGATTAAATTCTATGTATTTATAAATTTTTTATTGCTAAAATTATATTAATTCAATAGCTAACTATTATATATAAATAAACAAGGCGACTTTTCAATCGCCTTATTTTTATTTATTGTTCTATTTTATTTTACAATTTTCAATTAAAATAATTCCTTGCAATCAATCCAATGCAAAGCCTAATTCAAAAGCCTTTATATTAGACGGGATAAACTTTGGCTTTTTAGCAAATATTTTGCTAATAGTATTTACAGCATTTTCCTTATCTAGCGAGCCGCTATGTTTAACATACGAGCCAAAAATAACAAGGTTTGCAGCCTTTGGATTTTGTGCTTCCAACGCAATTTTATTTGCATCTACATAAATAACTTTTACATCCGTCCTCTCTACTTTGTCAGCTATCAATGAACTATTTACGATAATCGTACCGCCTGCTCTTACGCTGTTTACAAATTTGTCCAAACTTGGTTTGTTCATAGCAATCAAAGTATCCGGAACTGCAATAATAGGAGATGCTATAGGGCTATCGTCCACGCAAACGCTACAGTTTGCAGTACCTCCACGCATTTCAGGACCATAAGACGGAAGCCAAGAAACTTCCTTACCCTCATACATTGCAGAATACGCAATGAATTGACCTAATGACAAAACACCTTGTCCGCCAAAACCGGCAATTATAATTTTATCCATTATTTTTCCTCCTTTGCAGTGTCCTTAAATACTCCCAAAGGATAAATTTTACACATTTCTTCTTCAACCCACTTCATTGCATCAAGAGGATTTTTGCCCCAATTTGTAGGACAAGAAGACAAAACTTCTACCAAACTGAAACCTTTACCCTCTGCTTGATTACGAAAAGCTCTGTCAATAGCTTTTTCCGCTTGTTTAACGTGCTTTACATCGTGAGTGGAAACTCTTTCAATATAGCAAGGACCTTGTAATTGAGCCAACATTTCGGATACGTGAATAGGGTAACCGTTAAGCTCTACACTTCTGCCTTGTTGACAAGTAGTAGCTTTTTGACCAATCATTGTAGTAGGTGCCATTTGTCCGCCCGTCATTCCGTAAATTGCATTGTTAATAAATATTACAGTAATATTTTCACTTCTTGCTGCAGCATGAACAATTTCCGCCATACCGATACTTGCCAAGTCTCCGTCGCCTTGATAAGCAAAAACTATAGCATCGGGATTGGTACGTTTGATACCTGTAGCAACTGCCGGTGCTCTGCCGTGAGCCGCCTCTTGCATATCGCAATTAAAATAATCGTAAGCAAAAACCGCACAACCTACGGGTGCTACGCCGATAACTTTTTCCGCATTCAATTTGTCAATAGCGCTTGCAACCATTCTATGTACAATACCATGTGAACAGCCTGGGCAATAGTGGAAAGGAACATCAGTCAACATTTTAGGTTTTTCAAAAACTTTTTTCATATTACTTTTCCTCCTTTAAAACTTCAGCCACAATATCTTCGGCAGTCATAACATTACCACCGCATCTGCCGTAAAATTTAACAGGTTTTTTGCCGTTTACACTCAATTTAACATCTTCTATCATTTGTCCCATGGAAAGTTCTATAGACATTATCTCCTTAACATTAGACATATTTGCAATTTTCTCGTAGTTTGCAGTTGGGAAAGGGAACAATGTTATAGGTCTAATCATACCTACCTTGTGACCTTGCTCACGTAACATATCTACAGCACTTTTTACTATACGAGCTACAGTGCCGTAAGCAGTAAGTACGATTTCGGCATCCTCGCACAAATATTCTTCGCACATAGTTTCCTTTTCAGCCATCAAATCATACTTTGCAAATAACTTGTGGTTAACTGCCTCAAGCTCATCAGGTTGAATATACAAAGAATTTATAACTCTATGTTGTTTTCCAAACCTTGTACCGTCTGTTGCCCAATCAGGACGAATGTCTTTTGACATATCTTTCATTGGCGGCAAAGTAACAGGCTCCATAATTTGCCCTAACATACCATCGCCCAAAATCATTACGGGAATACGATACTCAAAAGCTTTATCAAACGCATTGTACATCAAATCCATACATTCTTGAACGCTGTTTGGTCCGTAAACCAACATTTTATAATCGCCGTGGCCACCGCCTTTTACAGCTTGAAAATAGTCACATTGAGCAGGTTGAATACCCCCAAGTCCCGGACCACTTCTTACCATGTTAACTATTACACATGGGATTTCCGCACCGCAAATGTAACTTATACCCTCTTGCTTTAGGGAAATACCGGGAGATGAACTACTTGTCATAGCTCTTACACCTGTGCCACCTGCACCATAAACCATATTAATTGCCGCAACTTCACTTTCGGATTGGATAAATACTCCTCCAACTTCAGGCATACGTACCGACATATACTCGGGAATTTCGTTTTGCGGAGTAATAGGGTAACCGAAAAACGCTCTGCAGCCTCCGCGAATAGCTGCCTCGGCAATAGCTTCATTGCCTTTCATCAAAACTTTATCTTCCATTATTTCTCCACCTCTATAACGCAATCAGGACACATAGTCGCACAAAATGCACAACCGATACACTTTTCCATATCAATAACTTCGGCAACAAAATAGCCTTTGTTATTCATATCTGTTGTGCTTATTTTGATAATTTGTTTAGGACATGCAGTAACGCAAAGTCCGCAACTTTTGCACAAGGCTTTATTCATTGTAACTTTAGCCAAAACTCTTTTCTCCTTATATCGTAAAATTTATTAGTTATTAATTAGGATAACTATAACAAAAAACAATATTTTTACTTTATCCTACAAATGATTATACACTAATTTTATTGATTTGTAAATAATAATAATTACTATTTTTACAAATTAATTTTCGAATTTTCCAAATTATTCAATTTGACATCCACTTTTTGCTCAGTTATAATCTCATTATTATCAAATATTACGCCGTCGGCACATTTTGCAATCAAAATTTTACCATTGTCCGAAATAAACTTGTTGTTTAATATCCTAATATTTTTATGTACAGATTTATTGCCTGTATTTTCAGGCCAAATGCTTATCGCATAGTCTTTGCAGTTATCAAACACGTTATTTTCAATCAAAACATCCGTGCAATAGCCGCTTTCGTACCAACTGCGAGCATCATCGGATATATGAATCGAAGGCATATAGCATTTGTGGAAAACGCAATTTTTGATAACAACAGGTTTGCGTGTAGTTACAAGTATTCCTCTTGTAGGCACATTATATGTTTCAAGATTGTCCACAACAAGCGAAGATGTCCAAGTTGCATTTTCTATCACGCCCCCTACTTTAATTACGCTATTATCCGCAATATCGCAAAGCTCGATTTCGGTAATTCTTGGGCTAATCTTATTGCTTTGCTTAACTTTTGCACTGCCAATAGGTAACAAACTCGAAGAATCAATAAACTCAATTTCATCTCCCTCAAAAAAGCAATTAAAGCCATAAGCTTGCGGATGTGCAAACTTGCATTGCACCTTATTCCCTTCCACTTTAACAATTTTAAAATGTATTCCATGATTATTAATAACGTCATCACGTGTGCCGTCAACCATTACTTTGTTTACTTTCATAACACCTTTGCAATTTACAAAGTGCATAATGTCGGCAAAGGAAGCTGTTGTTCTGCGATGGACACCATTTGGCATAAAGGAGGTATCCTTTATAGTTACATTTTCAGTTAACTGTGCAAGCACTCCCATACCATGCATATATAAAAACATACAGTTATCTATTACGATATCTTTACACTTATCCATAAAAAAGCAAGTTCCATCACGTCTTACCCAATTAAGCTGATAAATATTGCCTTTATCAAAACATTTTAGCCATGTATAAACTCTTATAATATCGTTATCAAGTTTTTTACATCTTTTGTTGTTAAAAACATTATGGCTAGTATACGATACCCAATCCACACGACGGGTTATTTCTGTTGTAGGATTAAATTCCTGTATTACACAACGGCTTTTGTCATCATAGCAAAAATGCAGTCTGCCACATTTAATGGTGTATAGCGTATCTTGATTTATAGATATATCCACATACCCAAAACCTTTGCCGACAACTTTAAACTCCGCAACCGACGGATTGACATAATCTATCATAAAGTTTTGAAATACAATATTTTTACAATTAAGTAAGGCAATTTGCACCGCTCTATTATTAAATAAAATGCGATTACCCATACCGTCGATGGTTAAATTTTCAATATCTTCCGCTTTGATTGCAATGTTTCGCATAGAATTAGCAAGTTCTTTTTCGCTTGCAGTGTTGGAAATAAACATTTGCTCGCGGATAAAATCCCTGTCAAACACAAGGTCATTAACATCCCACTCAAGCAAATCTATACCCTTTTCCTTAATTTCCTTAAAAACATTAAAAATCTTTTTCGATAAATTACTGCTATCCTTACTTATCCCAAATTCCGATAACTTCATAACTACCCCTTAATTATTTAATTAATAAATTTTACCACAAAACCACCAATTTTGCAATATGTTTTAAAAATATTTATCCCAATAAAAAATAAAAAGCCCTCTAAGATTTTTACTCCTAGAAGACCATTTTTACTTATTATCTATAAGTAGCAGTCTTAATCCAACATAATCATAAAAAATAAGACGAACTTAACATAATAGCTCGTCTTATTTCCTTGGCGCCCCAAACAGGACTCGAACCTGTGACACTGCGGTTAACAGCCGCATGCTCTACCGACTGAGCTATTAGGGCAAATTTTGTTTTGTACTCACATAGTATAATAAATATAAAACACTTTGTCAAGTATTTTTTTGAAAATTTTGAAAAATTTTATATTAATAGTCTAAACTTTTGTCTTAGGCTTATTGTTAAAAATTCAACTTACTATATTATATACAAAACAAATGCGGTTTGTGATTAATTTTTTGCTATTTAAAAATTTATTACCAATCTGTATTTTTATATTCAATATAATTACTTATGTACCCTGTCATTTTTAGCAATTTTTCCAAAGTATACTCTTTGGTAATCAAAGAATTTTGTTTAATATTATAGGCTACATAAAATGTTTCTCCGGGTGTAAATTGATTGTCTTCTGTTTTGCTGTTCAAAGATATTTCAAAAATATATATTCCTTGAATATCATGTCCCAAATATCTGGAATAACCATTGTCATAGGTCAATTTATATTGCGAATTTATTTGTTGCTGTACCTGCATAATATTGCTATTTTGCGATAATTTTGATATTGAAAATTTGTTGCAAAAACAAAAAATAAAATTAACACCAAAAACAAAAAAACAAAAGTTATATTAGTGACATAAAAAACTATGTTGACTGCTTTTTTATTCATAATTTACCTCCTAAGTTGCTCTTTCATACACTTAATCGCATTGTCAATTTCAATTTCACTACAAACTGTATATACATAATCACAGTTATATCCTTTATTACTCAAAATTAATATGACCAATACACTGTCTACATCTCTATTAAGGTCATTATAACGATACTTTACATAAACATCGTTATAGTTTTTATATTTTGTTACCATTCCTTGACTAGAATAATCAGTCTGCAAATTTGCATCAACAGCGTCTAAGATGCTCCTAAACTTATAATTTTCATTAGTCGATAGATAACTATTTACACTGACAGCCAATAATATGCAACAAGTTATGCACATTAAAATATTTACTATGCTAATACAAATGCTAAGAATTAAAGTTTTATTACCTTTCTTTGCCTTTGTGCTACTACCAGATTCTGTCACATTTGCAATATCGGATTTCATATAACCGCATTTTACACATAAAACAGCACCGTCAGGCATTTCCGCCCCACAATTTTTACAATACATACTCTTTCTCCTTTTTATAATTAGTTATTTTTTTTCGCATTAATACCGATTTTCGCAAGTATTTTTATCAATTTTGTCAGAAAAAGTATACTTTTTCTGACACTTTTTTCTCATATTGTCGCGATACTTAGTTAATATACAAAAAATTATTTTATTCTACTTTATTTAATTGTAACTATTAAATTTTCATAACATAGCAAAACAGCTTATCGATATACAATAAGCTGTTTTTTGTTTGTTGTAATTTATAATAAAGATAATTTATATTACATTTATTTATACTCAAGTTTATCTATAAGGAATTTACCCGTATAACTTCCCTCAAACTTGGCAACTTCTTCCGGAGTACCTGTAATTAAAATCCTACCGCCGTCATCGCCTCCCTCAGGTCCTAAATCTATAATATTATCTGCTACTTTTATAACGTCCAAATTATGCTCTATTACAAGGACTGTATTGCCCATATCGCAAAGTTTATCCAAAATGCCAATTAACTTTTTAACATCGTGTGTATGAAGACCTGTTGTAGGCTCATCCAAAATATAAAAAGTTTTTCCTGTACTGCGTTTTGCAAGCTCGGTAGCAAGCTTTACCCTTTGTGCTTCGCCACCCGACAATGTTGTTGCAGATTGCCCTAATTTGATATAGCCAAGTCCAACCTCTTGCAAAGTTTTTATTTTTTTATAAATAGACGGCAAATTTTCAAAAAATACACATGCCTCGTCTACAGTCATTTCCAAAACATCGTAAATTGACTTTCCTTTGTATGTTACTTGCAAGGTCTCCCTATTGTAACGTTTACCGCCGCACACCTCGCAAGGCACATAAACATCGGATAAAAAGTGCATTTCTATTTTTATAATACCATCGCCCGAACAGTTTTCGCACCTGCCACCTGCCACATTAAAACTAAATCTACCAGCTTTATAACCGCGAGCCTTTGCTTCGGGAGTGCTTGCAAACAATTCCCTTATTGCAGAAAATACACCCGTATAAGTTGCAGGGTTGGAGCGCGGAGTTCTTCCTATCGGAGATTGGTCAATGCAAATAACTTTATCCAAATTTTCAATCCCGTCAATGCTATCGCAATTAGTAAATTTTTGCCTTGCACCATTAAGTTTAGCTTGCAAAACAGGATAAATAATACCATTTACCAAGCTTGACTTACCGCTACCTGATACGCCCGTAACCGCATTAAACTTTCCAAGCGGGATTTTAACCGAAACATTTTTCAAGTTGTTTTGCTTTGCGCCGTTAACTGTGATATACAATCCGTTGCCTTTTCTTCTTGTTTTAGGCACCGCAATTTTCTTTTTGCCGCTCATATATTGACCTGTTATAGACTGCTCGCAATTCATAACTTCTTCAGGAGTACCGCAACAAACGACTTCGCCACCATGGACACCTGCTTTCGGACCGATATCTACAATATAATCGGCTAAACGCATAGTGTCTTCATCGTGCTCTACTACAATCAACGAATTGCCCAAATCTCTCAACGATTGCAATGTTTTTAGCAGTTTTTCGTTATCTCTTTGGTGCAAACCTATGCTTGGCTCGTCCAAAATATACAAAACTCCCGTAAGACCGCTACCAATTTGAGTTGCAAGCCTAATTCTTTGTGCTTCGCCGCCCGATAAAGTTCCTGCGGAACGTGAAAGAGTCAAATATGTCAAACCGACATTGCACAAAAAGCTAAGTCGTGCATTTATTTCAGTCAAAATCTGTTTTGCAATTTGCATTTCGGTATTTGTCAAAGTCAAATTTTCAAAAAATTCTTTCGCTTTGATAATAGGCAAGTCGCATAGTTCGGCAATGTTCATTCCGCCTACTGTTACAGACAAAGCTTCCTTTTTAAGTCTTTTTCCGTGACACAAGTCACAAGGTTCCTGTGTCATATACCTTTCAATCTCTTGCTTTACAAAATCGGAAGTTGTTTCGTTATACCTACGTTCCAAATTACTTGCAACGCCCTCAAACTTCATTTTATAAGCCCCGTTAAAGGAGGATGATGCGTAATTTACAGTATATTCCTTATCGTCGCCATACATAAGCAAATCAATGGCTTTTTTAGGTAAATCTTTAAGAGGTGTGTTTAAATCAAAGCCGTTTTGCTTTGCAACAACCCTCAAAACACTGCTGGATATCCTACTTGTATCCAAGTTCCACCCCGAAACTTCAATAGCGCCGTCGCTAAGAGACTTGTTCCAATCTTTTACAAGCTTATTAATGTCTATCACATTATTAAAACCCAAACCGTGACACTTAGGACAAGCTCCAAAAGGGTTATTAAAGCTAAACATTCTTGGAGCAAGTTCTTCAATGGAAATGTCACAGTCTGGACAAGCATAATTTATAGAAAACAACTGACGAGTTCCGTCGATTTGAGCTTCTACCAAACCGCCTGCAAGCTTTAAGGCATTTTCCACACTGTCGGAAAGTCTTTTTGATATACCATCTTTAATAACCAACCTATCGATAACTACATTGATATTATGTTTGACATTCTTATCCAAAATAACTTCATCGCTATCAAGGGAATAATCGATTCCGTCGATTTGCACCCTCAAATATCCGCTTTTTCTGTAACCATCTAGCTGTTTAGTATATTCGCCCTTTCTGCCACGAACAACGGGAGCAACGATTATAACTTTTGTTTTATCCCCAAAAGCGATAATTTTATCTACAATTTGGTCAACCGTTTGATGTTTAATTTCCTTACCGCATTTAGGACAGTGAGGAATACCGATTCTTGCATATAACAATCTTAAATAGTCATAGATTTCCGTAACAGTACCAACCGTGGAACGCGGGTTGTGTGAAGTTGTCTTTTGGTCGATTGAAATAGCCGGAGATATACCTTCGATACCGTCCACATCCGGTTTATCCATCTGCCCCAAAAACATTCTTGCATAGGATGACAAACTTTCGATATAACGTCTTTGTCCCTCCGCAAAAATAGTATCGAAAGCAAGTGACGATTTACCCGAGCCCGAAAGGCCTGTAAACACAACCAATTTATCCCTTGGAATTGTCACATTTATATTTTTTAAATTGTTTTCTCTTGCACCTCTGACAATTATTTCGTCTTTCATATTTCACCACAATTTTTTCTTTTTTTAGTTTAATATTGTTTTGTTATTGCATTTCTCTAAGCTGTTTTTTCAGCTCGCTTATTGCCTCACGATATTGAATAGCAGCTTCGAAATCAAGCTTGCTACTTGCAATAGCCATTCTGCTTTTAAGTATGTCAATTTCGCGATATATATCGATTTTCGTAAGCTTTTTATCGTTTTTAGTGTCAATTTTCTTGGTAATTTCCAACGTGTTAACAACATCTTTAACAATGGTTTTTGGCACTATATTATGTTCGATATTATATTGATTTTGCACTTCCCTACGGCGGTTGGTTTCGCTAATTGCGGCTTTCATACTATCAGTCATAGTATCCGCATACATAATAACTCTACCATCGCTGTTTCTTGCAGCTCTTCCTATTGTTTGTACAAGAGAAGTTTCCGAACGTAAAAAGCCTTCCTTATCCGCATCCAAAATCGCAACAAGTTGAACTTCCGGTATATCCAATCCCTCTCTAAGCAAGTTGATACCAACAAGCACATCAAATTCTCCACGTCGCAAGCCGCCTATAATCTCAATTCTTTCCAACGCATCTATTTCCGAATGCATATAATTTACTCGCACATTATGCTCTTTTAAATAGTTGGTAAGCGATTCGCTCATCTTTTTGGTCAATGTCGTAACCAATACCCTATGTCCCGTCGCAACAACAGTGTTGATTTCGGATAACAAATCATCTATTTGTCCGTCGATAGGTCGAACTTCCACTTTAGGGTCAAGCAAACCTGTCGGACGAATAAGTTGCTCTGCAACATTATCTGCAAGATTTAGCTCATAATCCGCAGGAGTTGCGGAAACACAAATAATTTGACTTATTTTACTGTTAAACTCCTCAAATGCAAGCGGTCTGTTGTCAAAAGCAGATGGCAACCTAAAGCCATATTCCACAAGATTGGTTTTTCTAGCCCTGTCTCCGTTAAACATTGCCCTTAGTTGAGGCAAAGTAATGTGCGACTCATCTACAAACATCAAATAATCATCGCCAAAAAAGTCTAACAAAGTATAAGGCATTTGCCCCGGTAATCTGCCGTCGAAATAGCGAGAATAGTTTTCTATACCATTACAATACCCCATTTCACGCATCATTTCCAAATCGTAGCTTACCCTTTCTTTTATCCTTTGAGCTTCAATAAGTTTGCCTTTTTCCTCAAAATATTTAACCTGAATAAGCATATCTTTTGATATTTGGTCAAGTGCCTTTTGCATACTTTCGCTATTAACAACATAGTGACTTGCAGGGAAAATATTTGCATGCTCTAAAGTATTTATTGCTCTTGAAGTTACCAAGTCGAATTCGGATATCTTATCGATTTCATCCCCAAAAAACTCTATCCTTAACCCTTTATCGTTATTATCCGCCCTCATTACTTCCACAATGTCTCCGCGAACTCTAAATGTGGAACGTGTAAAATCAATATCCGAACGTTTATATTGAATCTCTACAAGTCTTCTTATAAATTCGTCCCTATCAAGTTCCATACCAGGACGTAAGGATATTGCCATATTATAATACTCTAGCGGAGCGCCCAAGCCGTAAATACAGGAAACCGAGCATACAACAATTACGTCTCGCCTTTCGGACAAGCTACTTGTTGCAGAGTGCCTTAGTTTATCTATTTCGTCATTTATTTGCAATTCCTTTTCTATATAAGTATCCGAACGTGGGATATACGCTTCGGGTTGATAGTAATCGTAGTAAGAAACAAAATACTCCACTCTGTTATCGGGAAAAAACTCACGCAACTCATTGCATAATTGCGCGGCGAGAGTCTTGTTGTGAGCTATGACAATAGTCGGTTTATTAACTTTTTCAATAACATTAGCCATTGTAAAAGTTTTGCCGGAGCCTGTAACACCAAGTAGCACTTGTGTTTTTAATCCGTCAATTACACCGTCTGCCAAAGACTCTATTGCTTGCGGTTGGTCTCCGCAAGGTTTGTATTTGCTTACTAAACGAAATTTATCCATAAATTTTGTTTTATCCTTAAATAACCCGTCAAAAATCGGGGTTATTCGCGCGTTTCGTATTCGATAAAATGAAATGTATTTTTAATTGAAATATTTTTATTTTGCTATAAAATAAATCACAATATTATTTATTACCTAATCAAATATTGTTTATTACTATGTATCAAACATTAATGTTATATATGTTATCTGCCTGCAATCGCATCCAAAATTAGTTTTAGGAAAAACACGCCTATTGCAAGTGCAACGGACATTGAAATTTTAAAATAAACCCACCTTTTTTCATTCAAAATTTCACGATAAAATGCTTGTCCCTTTTGATGAAGAGTAAAGCACCAAACAGTCTCCCCTTTTCTTTTTGATTCCACTAGTTCGTAGTAATCGTCAAGCTCCAAATCGTGAATAATTTTTTTAAGGTCGTTTCCTTTGATTTCTATCTTAGGAGAAATATCGTTAAGCACATCAATAGGACGCAAAAGGCATACTCCATTTTTGTCCACGGAATTATAATAAATAGATTTCATTACAGCTTTTTCTTTTTTATTTAGCATAATCCACCTTCTAAATTATTTTTGTATTAATCAATATACTTATATTAATATTTAAAAAAGATTATCAAATTTATTTTATTTTTATAAATTATCACAATTTTTTTGTAAAGCAAATAATTTTGTTTGCTTCTTCAAAATTCATTGCTTTATGGAAATTACAGCTATTTATATTACTTAATTCACAATCACTGGCAAATTCCACACACCCATTACTTTTAGCCCATAGTTCACAATTTTCCAATAATTGTCTACCATAACCTTTTTTACGAAAATTTTCTTTTACATAAATACCTTCAAGATAGCCGACTGGAGATGTTTCTGTTCCTTCTACATAATCATATCGTAACCCACATTGAGCAAACCCAACAGGAATACAATTTTCATATTTCAAAAAAAATTGACAAGTGTTATTAGATAAATTTTTAGAAAAATCATTTATCAAGTCATTAACATTGCAATCACTCCATAACAATACTGCCAATTTTGCTAAGGTAATAATATCTTTTTTATCTGCTTTTACTACCATATATCTCCCAATAACATTTTATAAATTCTAAAGCTATTTACTAAAACTAATTTATGTAAATATTTTTAGTTATGTTAAAACAAAATTATAATAGTAACACTAGCAAAGTAATAATTGCTCCACTAATGCCACCACCAAGAATTCCACCAAGCAAACCGATTAAAAATGTTTTTAAACTTTTCTTTTCCTTTGACTTTGCAATAGCACTAGGAGTTAAGCTGGACATAATTTCATTTTGACTTGCTGGTACGCTTAAATCATAACTTGTCGCCAAAGGTTTAGCACTCTGCTCAACTTGTTCTTTTTTGCTAACTTTTTTAGCCTTTTGAGACTCTTGCTTAGCAATATTGATACGATTGATAAGTTCCTCCCCCATTTCGGTAAATGCAAGACACACAACTTCCTCATCTTGGTATTTTAAAATAATAAATTTATTTGTAACTAAAGTATTTATTTCCTGCATCAAAATTTCATTGTCCCATTCAAGTGAAAAATCACTTTTCAAACAATCAAAAATGTCGCTTTTATCTATTGTATTGTAGCCTTTTACGCACAGTTTGTTTAGCGTTTCGGCAAGTTTTACAAAATTGGAATTAAGCATAAACACTCCTTTAAAAATAAGTAACTAACTTATAGTATTAAAAGCAAGCGGTTTTTGGTTATAGCACTCCGCAAGCAATCATTGTTGTATTTAATTGCACAAATAAACAGTATTGTTAAGCAATGTAAAAATTATTACTTGATACTTATTACATACAAAGTATACAACATTTTATAAAAAAAATCAACTAAGTATGCAAAATTGCTTTATTTCTGTGTTAAAATGTGGTATTATTTAATGAATAAAAATACAAAAGGAGAATCGTATGAATTTATTAGACAGATATTGTAGCAACATAAACGCATTGGATTACGACGATTTTAGTAAAAATACTGAAATCAAAATACCAGATAACTTTAATTTCGGTTACGATGTCGTCGATGAATATGCAAGATTAACTCCAGATAAAATCGCCCTTGTATGGTGCAATGACGAAGGGGAGGAAAAAATCATAACTTTTGGCGAACTTAAAACTTTAAGTGATAAAGTTTGCAATATACTACTTTCCCACAACCTTAAAAAAGGCGACTTTATTATGACAATGCTTGGCAGACGGTACGAATATTGGATAATTGCTACCGCTTGTCACAAACTTGGCGTTGTACTTGTACCCGCAACTTTTTTACTTACAGCAAAAGATATTGAATACAGGTGTAACAACGCAGATGTTAAATTGCTTTTTGTTACAAATCAAAACGAAGTTACAAAACATGTATTGGAAGCTGTACCAAACTGCAATAAATTGCAAGCGGTTTATACCCACGGCAATGTTGACGGTATGCTAAACTTTACAAAAATATTGGAGGAAACCACATCAGATTTTACACCGCCTTGGCAAACTCAAAATGACGATATGTTTTTGGTATACTTTACAAGCGGCACAACCGGTGAGCCAAAAATGGTTGCTCACAAATACTTATATCCGTTAGGACATATCATTACTGCGAAATTTTGGCAGGATGTAGTTGATGACGGCTTGCATTTAACCATGGCAGAAAGCGGTTGGGCAAAATGCAGTTGGGGTAGAATCTACGGACAGTGGATTTCAGGAACTGCTATTTTCGTATATGACTATTTTGGCAGATTTACACCTACAGACATATTGCCAATGATAGAAAAATATAAAGTTACAACTTTTTGTGCACCGCCTACCATATATAGGTTTTTGATAAAAGAAGATTTATCCAAATACAATTTTTCAAGTTTAACTCACTGTTCTACTGCGGGCGAGCCACTTAATCCAGAGGTATCAAAAGAGTTCACTAAGGCTACAGGACTTGAGATTTACGAAGGCTTTGGTCAAACAGAATCATCAGTATTGCTAGGAACATATAAATTTTTGCAAATCAAACAAGGCAGTATGGGCAAACCATCCCCTATTTACGATATTTACCTTGCCGACAACAACGAAAATGAAGTAGCAGATGGCGAAACAGGCGAGATTTGCATAAAAATGCGTGATAACCAATTAGGTTTACTATATAAATATCATAAGGACGAAGAACGTACATTTAATACTTTCGGCAGCGGTGTTTATCATACAGGCGACCTTGCAACTAAGGACAGCGACGGCTACTATTGGTTTGTTGGAAGAAAAGACGACATAATTAAATCCAGCGGTTATAGGATAGGACCTTTTGAAGTAGAATCTGCTCTTCATGAACACCCTGCGGTTTTAGAGTGCGCCATAACAGGTGCTCCCGACCCACTTCGAGGTCAAGTTGTAAAAGCTACAATAGTTTTGGCAAAAGGCTATAGCCCAAGCGACGAACTAACAAAAGAATTGCAAAATCACGTTAAAAAAGCAACTGCTCCTTACAAATATCCACGAATTGTAGAATATGTAAATGAGTTGCCTAAAACAATAAGCGGCAAAATTATTAGAAAAGAAATTGCTGCACGAGACAATAAAAAATAATAATAGGTTATTTATAAAAAACGTAAATTTATTAGCGCAATAAAACGGCGGGTTAACCCGTCGTTTTATTATTTGATACTACTTATTTTGGTTGTTTTTTATTATCTTTTTTACTTTTTGATTTTTTGCTATCCTTTGAATGATTATCCCCAATTTGTTCAGCTTGATTTTCTTTAATATTTTCCATTAATTGCGATTGGAATTTTTTGATACCTTTTGCATCTGCCTCTTTAAATGCGTAAAACATTATTTTATCCGTAGGGGCATTTAACAAATCGATATTGACAACGTCTTTCTCCTTTATAACAAATGTCCAATCACTGTTTTTTACAGTATACGGATTTATTACGGATGCATTTGCTTGTGAGTTATCCGATATTTCCTCGCTATTGTCTTTATTGTTTTTATCATTTACAGGAGAAACTTGCTCACGGAATAACTTTAGGTTTTTAATATTTTTATTTAACTTTATATTTAATACAAACATTAAAAGTATTAGCAATGCCATAAAGCAAACAATGCCGATTAATATCCAATCCAACAATGACATTTTACCGTTTATTAATCCACCAAAACCACCGCCATTGTTGCCACCATTCGGTTTGCCGTCAGTTCCGTTGCTATCGTCCTCGCCGTCGCCACCGCTTGGGTTAGGGTTTACCTCTGTTTTAAAGCTGTATGTTTCCGTCTCGTCAACTAGCTCTCCGTTGTATTTTAAAAACACACTGCCCTTATACTCATTTTTTACTTTCAAGGAGATTTGGTAATTTGTATCATACTTTAGCGTTGCAGTTGGCAATATTACATTGCCTATTATCTGCCCGTCTTTTACTTGGTATATTTCGTAATCAAAATACTTTTCTATCTCACTTTTTTCGTCAGATAATAGCGTTGGTCGTTTGTTTCCCGTTCCGTTTTGCCATCCGCTTATCTCAAACTCCAGCGTTTGTATATCCAAAGTTATTGTATATGTCGTGTTATCTCTATCCTCCCACACTACATTGTCTACTTCTCCGCCATTTGCTGTGTTTACTCCGTTTTTAAACGCTATTTGTATGCTATACTTTCCTGCTTTTGTAAACTTGTAGTTTTCGTCTACTACATTGCCGTCTACTGTTATTTCAAAGTAGCTCTTCCAATTTGTCGGCATATTGGCTACAGCACTTAACCCAAAGCCTTCTGCATCAAATATGTTTACTTGGTCTGCTTTTGGCTTTCTTATCTTTAAGCTTTCTATCTCATAATCAAAGGTATCTTCTCCTACTATCATAAAGTCGTCCAAACCACTTTGCAATCCTACCAACACTTTATATCTTCCTACATTTGTCGGTGCTCCGCTCAGTGGCGTACCGTCTGCTGTAGTGTAGCTTATTACCAAGTTACTTGCTGTCAATCCTCCGCCTGCTACATTTAGCTCTACAGCTTGTGACAAACCATTGTATGTAAACTTATTATTCTTTAAGCTTACCTCTACTTTATTTATTACCGACCCTGTTTGGAATACTTCCGATACTGAGTTTTCCTCATTTCCATCTACTACAAATATACAGTTAGTGTTGTTAAATCCTATTGTATTTGTCGTAAATATTGCTTGTATATAATATGACTTTATTTCACTTATATCATTTTCTGCAAATATTTGCTCTAATGTTACTTCATCAGTCAAATCACTCTTTCTAAAATACTTGTATTCTATTGCATTAGCTAAGTTTTCCGCTACTTGTAATCTTGGTATTGGTAGCGTTATATCCCCTATTGTCACATTCTTTTTTGTCCATGATACCGCTACTTTCTTTTTGGTTATCTTCCAATTATGCTTTAGTTGTGGTATATTGGCTAGTTCCGCACTCGTATATGTTTTGTAGTTAGGGTCACTGCCTGTAAATTTGATTACACTTGCGGTATACTCTCCCACTGCGGACTTAGCATTATTGTCATACACCGCTGTTAAAAAGGATGGTAATCCAGAGGTTATTTTTACGCTTTGGGCTTGCCCATTATATTCAAACTCGCTTTGACTCCACGTGACTTTGCTAAAATCTATATCTGCCTTATTTATGGTTATTTTTATCCATCGGACTGTGTCACTCTCTTTATGATTTGCGTCGCTAGTGTCAGGTGTACCAAAAAATTTAGGTTTTTGTAGTTCTTGCATTGCAGTAATTTGTTCTGCTGTCCATCCTCTTTGCACCCCCAAATTAGCAATTTGTGTTTTGACTGCATTTACCCAAGTTGAGGTAATCTCTAATTTAGCCCAATATTCGCCTGCGTCTTTTATACCTGTCGCACCATTTGAGTATGTGATATTAATGTAGTTATCTGCATGCTCGTAGATATCTTGGTTATACCAATCTGCTTTTGTGGCAGCTGCTAGACTTTTAATGGTTTGGTCTTTATCATTGAAAGTTACCTCTATATCTTCAGGATTATTAAGGCGAATATCCCTTCCGAATATCTCACTCAAATTTAAGTGAATAGCAGGGCGAACAGCATAAGTAGTAGTAACCTCTCTTGCCTGTCCTCCGTTGTCCAATCCAGAAGCAGCTATACTTACGGCATTACCATAGTGATTAGAATGACCGCTTCTAGTCCAAAAAGCTTTGCTGCCACTTATCGCTCTTTGATTATCGCTTAATTGCCAAATACTACTAGCTCCATTATCGTATAAATCATTGGTACCAACTTCCGTCATTGATGGCAACCAAATATAATCATTCCCCCAATCATCATACCTAACACCATTATTAATATCGTCCGTTTCATATTTTATCCCGGATACATGCCAACCTTTTGATGGCGAAATCAATGATTCGTTAGGAAAAACATAGCTATATAGACTACGTATTGCATTGGTTTGATATAATTGATAGTCTATATATTTGGGCTGAACTAAAAATTGACTTGCAAAGCTATTGACACTTTTATCGTTATATAAACTCCAATTTGTATCAGTTTGCAAATGCTGTCTTATTAAACTTGTACTGTATGCGTTTGACCATTTGGTATCGCTTGCAGAGGAATAAAACTTAGATGTGCCTAAGCTATTTGCAAGATACAACGTTAAAATAACATTGTCTTTTTTATTTTCGATATCTGCAAGACTAAGTGCCGCAACCATCCATTCCTTTTCATCCAATGTAACAATCAAACCATTGTCATTCTTTATCGTTTTATTAATTTCGGCAGCAGACATAAGATATGTATCTAAATATGGGTCTTTCCTACTTTGAATATATTTTATAGGATTTTTATTGCCAAATAATTTTTCTTTTAAGTCTTTCACAACATCGGTATCAAAACTTTGAGTGCTTGAGTCCCAAAGTTCAGCACCTCCACCAACTTGAATAGCGGCAGATAAATTGGAAAGTGCAAAAGCCTTATTTGGAGAAACAAAAGTACTCACAATCATACTACTAAACAGTACTATCATAAATGTTAACATTACTATAAATAGATACGATTTTTTTATGGTTTTCTTCATTTTTATTTTCTCCTAATAGTACACTTTATATCAAATGAAACATTTGTACATAGAATATATATAATCTATGTACATTTAGGAGCATTTTTCAAGCAATAAAATTAAAGTTTTGGTATAAATTAGTTAAAGTTCTTACAAAATGATTAGTTTAATATTGACATTACTTTACTTTTAATCTTATAATATAACTGAAAAAGTACATAGATTATATATATTCTATGTACTTTTTTTATCCTTTCAATTTGAAATAATTTGCAGTTTAATACCGATTTTTTGCAGGTTTATTGTAGTAAACAGCAATTTAAAGCAATTAATAACTTTACATAAAATTTTACACCCTTTAAACATTTGTTTCAAGGGTGTTTTTTGTATATTTATCGGTTTTTTATAATGCAAAATACAAGCCAAAAATTTTCTAACAAAATAGCAATTATAATATCTAATTTTCTTGCAAGGTCTCCACAATAGGTTTATATGCCATTTTGTAACTACAGCCTTATGATAGCCATTAATTTATTAATAAATTCTTATCTAGCTATCTAATAACCTTGTATAATATAATTAAACCATAAAAACAAACAAAATACAAGGCAATTATAAAAATATTATACATTATTATTGCAATTTTTTCTTTATACATATTTTTTGTATTTAATACCGATTTTTGAATGTTTTTTTATTATATTAATAAACTAGGTATACAAAAAAATTGCAACACAAAAATTGTGCTGCAATTATTATAGTGCTATAAAATTATTTAAAATTAAATCAATTTAATTATACACCTTTAGTTGCGTAGTTAGGAGCTTCCTTTGTAATGCTGATATCATGTGGATGGCTCTCAACAAGTGCCGCATTTGTAATTTTAACAAACTTTGCTTTTTTACGTAGAGAATCGATATCCGGCATACCACAGTAACCCATGCCGCTACGAATACCACCGACAAGTTGGAATACAACTTCTTGCAAGCTACCTCTAAATGGTACACGTCCTTCTACACCTTCAGGAACAAGCTTTTTGGCATTTGTTTGGAAATATCTATCCTTACTACCATTATTCATAGCACCAAGCGAGCCCATACCGCGGTATACTTTAAAGCTCCTGCCTTGGAACATTTCAATTTCACCAGGAGTCTCGGCAGTACCTGCAAACAAGCTACCAATCATAACCGCACTTGCACCTGCTCCCAAAGCCTTAACAATATCTCCACTAAACTTAATACCACCGTCGGCAATAATACGTTTGCCCAATTTATCTGCCATTTCCGCACAATGCATAACTGCAGTCATCTGAGGAACACCGATACCTGCGATAATTCTTGTAGTACAGATAGAGCCCGGTCCGATACCTACTTTAACCACGTCCGCGCCATTTTCGATTAATGCTTTAGTAGCATCTGCTGTAGCAACGTTACCTGCACATAGGTTAAGATTAGGGAACTTAGATTTAACTTTTTTAACCATATCCAAAACGCCTTGGTTATGACCGTGAGCAGTATCGATTGTAATAAGGTCAACTTTAGCTTTTACTAATTCTTCTACCCTTTCCATTGTGTCACCTGTAACACCTACAGCTGCACCTGCAAGCAATCTTCCGTTGCTATCTTTTGCGCTGTTAGGATATTGAATAGCTTTTTCAATATCCTTAATAGTGATTAAACCTTTCAAATTGTTTTTTTCGTCAACTATAGGAAGTTTTTCAATCCTGTGTTTGCAAAGAATTTTTTGAGCCTCTTCCAAAGTAGTACCTTGTTTTGCAGTGATAAGATTTTCGCTTGTCATAACATCACTGATTTTTTGTGAAAAATCCGTCTCGAATCTCAAATCACGGTTTGTGATAATACCTACAAGTTTACCGTCAACGGTAATAGGCACACCACTGATTCTATATTTTCTCATAAGGTTGTTAGCATCTTCCAAAGTATTGGCAGGGCTTAGGAAAAACGGGTCGGTAATTACGCCGTGTTCACTTCTTTTAACTCTGTCAACGTGCAAAGCTTGTTCAGCAATAGATAAGTTTTTATGTATCATACCTATACCACCCTCTCTTGCAATCGCAATGGCAAGCTCGTACTCTGTAACGGTATCCATACTTGCGCTAAGCAAAGGGATATTCAATTTAATATCGTCTGTCAATTTAGTTGCAAGACTAACCGAATTAGGCAAAACATTGGAATATTGCGGAATCAACAGTACGTCGTCAAAAGTCAAACCTTCGTCAATAATTTTACTCATAAATGCTATCTCCTTAAGTAAATAAACTATATATTTAATTAATTGTAATAGATATTAAAAAAAAAGTCAAATAAAATAAGTCTTGACACAAAAAAAATTCGAAATTTTTACAATATTCCCAAAGCAACGACTTTTAAGTAATAAAATAAGCAAAATTTTTGCATTTGCCTATTGATTTTAGTAAAATTATATGATATACTAAGCATATAATGCTATAAAAATGCGCGTTATTTTACAAAAACTTTTATAAGTGTTACGGCATAAAAATAATTGAATAACAATGTTCGGATTTCCGAAACGGAGGATATATGAAAAACAAAATTCACGATTTAATACGAAATATGACCTTGTTCGAAAAGGCATCTTTGTGCAGCGGCGAGACATTTTGGGAGACTAAATCTGTCGACAGATTGGGTATTCCTTCAATTTTTATGTCCGACGGTCCTCACGGATTAAGGAAAGAAAATAACGAGGATGCAGACAATGTGGCTTTAAAAAGCAGTTACCCTGCCACAAGTTTCCCGCCGGCTGTAAATATGGCATCAACTTGGAATCCCGAGCTTATTAAGGAAGTCGGCCAAGCACTTGGCGAGCAATGTATAAATCAAAATATAGATGTTATTTTGGGACCAGGTACAAATATCAAACGCTCCCCTCTTTGCGGAAGAAACTTCGAGTATTTTTCGGAGGACCCTTTCCTTGCAGGAAAAATGGCAAGCGGATACATACAAGGTACAAAAAAAACGGGAGTTGGTACGTCTCTAAAACACTTTGCGGTTAACAGTCAGGAAAGTAACCGTATGACTATAAACGAAGTTGTTGATGAAAGAAGTTTTCGTGAAATTTATTTGACACCTTTTGAAATTGCCGTAAAAGAGGCGCAACCCGAAACAGTAATGTGCAGTTACAATAGGATAAATGGCGTATTCAGCTCGGACAACAAGTATCTTCTTACCGACATTTTAAGGAATGAGTGGGGCTTTGAGGGCTTGGTTGTTTCCGATTGGAATGCGTTAAACGACCGTGTAAAAGGCATACTTGCAGGCATGGATTTGGAAATGCCAAGTTGCGGCGGTAGGACAGATAAGGAGATTGTAAAAGCAGTACTTGACGGCTCACTTGCAGAGGCTGACCTTGACATTGTTGTGGAAAGAATTTTGACATTGTGCTTTAAAGTTATCGAGGCACGTGACGAAGGCTATTTTTACAACTATCGTGACGGACACAAGCTTGCGAGGCGTGTGGCTAACGAGTCTATCGTGCTTATGAAAAACGATAAAAATGCTCTACCAATAGACCACACTAACAAAATTGCGGTTATCGGTAGCTTAGCAAAAACCATACGTTACCAAGGTGCAGGAAGTTCAAGAATCAATCCTTACAACCTTGTAAGCTTTACCGATTATCTTGACAGTCATAAATTGAATTACGAATACAAAGAAGGCTACAAACTAACCAATGACGGTTATGACGAAGTATTATTTAAGGACGCTATCGAAAGTGCCAAAAACAATGACAAAGTTATCCTATTTGTAGGCCTTACCGACTCTTACGAATGTGAGGGGTATGACCGCAAAGATATGACTATTCCTACAAGCCATAGCAAACTTATCGAGGCAATATCCGAAGTTAACGACAATTTAATTGTTGTTATGCTTGGCGGCTCTCCTGTGGAAATGCCTTGGATAGACAAAGTACATACATTGTTAAACGCATACTTACCGGGCGAAGCTGCAGGCGAGGCTATTGCCGATATTATTTATGGTATAGTAAACCCAAGCGGTAAACTTGCGGAAACATATCCTGTTAAGCTTGAAGATTATATCGGCTCAAAATACTATGTAGGCGGTCCTAAGACAGCAGAACACCGCGAGGGTATGTTTGTAGGTTATAGATATTACGACTCTGCTAAAAAAGACGTACTATTCCCATTCGGACATGGATTGAGTTATACTACCTTTGAATACTCTAACCTAAAACTATCAAGCGATAAAATTAGCGAAAACGATAAATTGACAGTTACTTTCGATATCAAAAACACGGGCTTAGTTGACGGTGCAGAAATTGCACAGATTTACGTAAAAGACATTGAGAGCACTATCTTTAGACCTGAAAAAGAACTAAAAGGCTTTAAAAAGGTATTTATACATGCAGGTGAAACAGTAAGCGTTGAAATAGAACTTGAAAAACGCAGTTTTGCTTACTACAATGTAGAAATCAAAGATTGGGCTGTGGAAAGTGGCGATTTTGAAATTATAGTAGGTGCATCTTCTCGCGATATCAAACTTACTGCTAACGTAAATGTAAAAGCAAACAGCGAGATTACACATCCGGATTATAAGGAGACCGCACCTGTATATTACGACTTGGCACAAGCGGAAGAGATTCCTGTTGAACAATTTGAAGCTGTATACGGCGACAAAATGCCTCCTAACGTGCCTGCAAAACGTGGAGAATTTGACAAAAATACAACTATCGGCGAAATGAAATGCTGTATAATAGGCAAACTATTCTGCAAGTTCGCCCCTGCTGTTATCAAAAGCCAAGTGCCTGATGCAGACATGACCACAATGCTTATGTTGCAACAAGGTATGGAAGAAATGCCAATGCGTGGACTTTCGGGTGTTACATCCGGTTTGCTTGACAATATAGTTACCGAGGGTATTATATTGTGGGGTAACAAACACAGGATGAAAGGCTTGGGCAAAATGTTAAAAGGATTGTTCCTATCGTTAAAAAATATCCGAAATCTTTCCAGCGAAACAAAAGTTACTATGGAAAGAAAAAAGATAAAGGAAGAGAAAAAACGCCTTAAGCTAGAGCGTGAAAAACTTATCCGTGACCAAGAAGACCACATAAAAGCTTTAGAAATGGAAATGGACGAGTTAAATAAAATTTTAAGAAATATCGACGACCCTACCAAACTTAAGGAATACAAGGCCCAACAAAAAAAGAATATCCAAAATATCAAGTCTAATATAGAGGAGATAAAAGTTCAAAGTCAAAAAGACTTGGAAGATATGAGAAAGAAAGGTCGTATAGAAGTTCAATCAAAAAGAACGGAAGAAAAGGAAATCAAAAAAGCTTTGAAAGACTATCTTCAAAATATGGATAATAATACCGATACAGAAGAGGAAAAACAACATATCATTGCACTTCTTACAGCTAAAAAACGTAATCAAGACAGTGATGCTAGCAACAACTGATAAAAAAATTAAGGCCAACTCTAAAGTAGGCCTTTTTTTATTATATATAAATAATATATCATTATATTAAACAAACAGATTAATTATAATAAATAAAATACAAAAAAATATAATAAATTGTTGCCAAAGTCTAAATAAAGCTATACAGCAAAATAGTAGCGATTTTCGCATATTTTTTAATATTTAAGTTTAAAGCAATAGATACTGCAAAAAGCACACCATAGAAAAACTATGGTGCACTCTTTGAAAGTATAAAAGAAATTCATTACAGCATTATTACTTACAGAGGGGCTGCGTAATAATGCTGCAACAAATGTCCCTGTAATCTTTATTAACCTACGCGGACTACACAGCCCGCAAGGTTAAATGAGCTATTTGCAAAAAACTTTTTACAATCCGCTGTTAACTTACTTGCAAATAGCCTTATAGCTAAGCAACAATTTTTATTATGGTAGGCAAATATTACTTAGCTTTTTAACAATTTTAAGGCATACCATATACCCGATATTTTACTTCCTTCCCTCAACCAACTCTTTATACAAATTGTCTAACATTTTTTCGCTCAAACCGTCGGTTGGTTTTACATCGCCTTTTGCCTCGTCATAGTATCCCCAAACGTCAATATCATACATGATACCCGATGCTAAACTAGGTATCGGGAAACCTTTTTCAAAGCCTTTGTCTTTAGAAGTTTTATACTTAATATCGTTTTTAAAGTTTACTGTAGAGCCGTTGTAAGCTACTCCGCCGTTATTAGTTCTTATCTTTAAAATAGCAAAGTGAATATACTTTTTACCGCCTTGAACAGCTTTTAACTCATCATACTTTTTAGCTTGGATTGTACCTCCAACCAATTTGTTTGCAATTCCCTCGTAGGCACCCTCGGTTTCAGGCAAGAAAGCCAACCCGTCTTGTGCTTTCCAATTATAAATATCAAGGAAGCCCTCTACATTAAGCTCGTTCCAAGTTTCCTTTTCCTTTGCTTTGGCAATAGGCTCAAAGCTGTAGAATAAGATTGCGCCTGTAAGTGAATTTAAAATAACATTGTTTTTAGAGTTGATTGTGCTTTTTTCACTCTCGAAAGTTGCAACGGACAATGCTGTGTCGGATGCGTTACGGATAATAGTACCCTCGATATCCAAATTGGCATTTCTTACATGAACTACTTTATGACCGTTTTCCACTACGCAGTGATATACTTTTACATTTGCTTTGCCGTCACTGTCGCCGCCGATATACATTAAATCACCGTAACCGCTAAAAAGTTTAACTCCTCTTGCAGTGATTTGCTCATCGGTCAAGCCGAATAAATCGCCGTTTTCCTTGTTGCTCATGTCATTACCAATGATGTGAACATCTTGAAAAGTTATTTGATTTTTAGTAGGCATAATAGTAAAAGCACTATAACCGCCTGCATATTTATCACTGTAACTAGAGCCATCTGACTTAGCAGCTATTTTGCCACCTGTAACACCTTTTACACGGGTTGCTACAATCTCGTTTACATTAACGGTTGCACCATTGCCGTAAATATCGTTTGTAACTTCCATTTTAAGCACATCGCTTTCTGCCTTACCTTCAAGTTTAGGAGCTTTTAGGTTAGCATTTTGGATAACTACTTTTTTACCCATATTTACATTTGCAGCAAGTTCCTCAAAAGTGTAAACATTTACTGCACCATCAACAATAGTTACATCTTTTGTAACTGTTTTGCCGTCTTGTTTGAAAGTCAATTTACTTCCGCTAAGACTAAAATCGCTACCGTCAGGAAAAATTTTGCTGTAGTCTTGAGTGTTATTTTCACTGCCGATATAATATTTGTTGCCCATTTCAACTTGCAACGGGATACTACTTAAATCTTGCGTAGCACTTGGTCCGAAAAACATAACCATAAGCCATATAAACAAGCTCAATACAATTACACCAATAACGCTTGCGGCAGTAATTATAATTATCTTTTTCTTTTTAGGCATAGGCTGTTTATCCCCTTTTGCCTTTTTTGGTTTTAAACCGAATATACTTTTCTTTTCGGTTTCTGCCACATTGCTTTCGGTTACCCCAATATCCATAGTTTTTTTTGCAGAATTTTCTGCTACATCAGCTGTTGCTTTTTCGGTTGTGGCATTTGCCACAACCTCCAAAGTTTCAGTATCTGTTATTTCTTCACTAGGTGTTATTTGTTTATTCTCGTCCATTACTCTCTCCTATTAGGCTTTTTTGATAACAATTTCAAATATATCGGTTAAAGTGAACTTTGCACCTGAGTATCCTAACTTGCTGTCATCAACTATTGTAATAGTAAAAGTAGGATTTTGTGCATCTTCGCTTACAGCAATAGTTATTTTGCCAGCATTTGTTGCATTTTTATTCCATGCTTCAACTAAAGGTTTAACTGCTTCCAATGTGTAATCCAAACCAATATCTTCACGAGTTACTGTAATCACATCGCCTGTATTTCCGGTTTTATTAACAGTTTTTTTGCTAAATTTAACGGTTACTACGACGATTTCTCCGTTTGTTCCAACCAAATTGATTGTATAGCCGGTATACCCGTTAGTATTTAACGCATTGATAATTAAAGCAGGATTTTCTTCATCATCATTGAATTTCAAAGTTGCCTTACTTGCATATTCAGCATTGAATTTTTCAATAGCTGACAAAATATCTTCTTTATTAAAGTTGATATCTGTAAATGTACTCTTTAAGTTTATTGTAATATCTGTAGCTAATTTTTGGCTACTTAAAGATTTAGTAGCTTCACTGATAGTGAAATTAACCTTAACATAACCATTAGCAGTATTCACAGCAATAGAATATGTGCCTTTTTTAGCAAAGCTGATTAATAAGCTTAGAGCATCTTCACTACTGCCTAATTTTGCTGTAATATTAGGATTAAGTTGTACGCTATTTACAATTTCTTCTATAGCAGCTTTGCTCAAAGCATATTCGCCAAATTGAGTATACTCTTTTGTTACGCCGGCATAGATTTTGTCAGTAACATTATACTCATTTTAGGTTTGTTGTAGGCATATTGAGCTTTAATGCACAATTTATCTGCAGGGAACAAACAGTTAATTACTTTTTCCAATGTATAGAAAGTATCTATATCTATAGCATTAATGCTACCAATCAAATCGATTAGAGATGCAGGAGTAATTAGGAATTCTTGATTTTCCTGTACGGAAATCAAACCATCTACAAGGATATTAATTCCTTTTAGTGCAAGTAGATAAAAATCTTCTTGAGTACCTGCAGGAGTTTCTCCCTCAGACCCACTGCCGGAATCGCCTGCTGGAGCATTTGCTGCTCTTGCATTTACTAAATCGATATATTGCAAGAAATCAAAGCTGAATTGATATTGATAATCTTTAATGAAAGATGTAGCCATACTTGCCATATCTCCTAACAGTGCATATAACAAGCTGTCAGGTAGTATAGTTTGCAAATCCATTGAAACATATACTCTGCTATTGCCAAAGTCTTCTGGAGAGAAAGCTACTGACAAAATAGAGCCGTTTGATTTTTTGCTATTAAAGTGCGTAATACCGCAGTCATCGCCGCATACGTGGTCTATATTGATATACATTTTGCCCTTGTTTGTCTTAAACATATTGTTTAGCAAAGGCATAACGCTGTTTGCATTTACGCAATCGATAACCGATTGAATAAAGTTTTCAGCGGATAAATCAAGGTTGATAGTATAAGCATAGTTGGAAACAACTGTACCGTCGTTATTTTTCATATCGATAGTACCCTTTATTTCGTGTTTCAAGAAGTAAACGTCAAATACCTTATCGTTTGCAGGGATAGCTACAGTTGGGATAGTGTCTTTCAAAGTCAAACCGCTAACAGCAACATCATAAGTGTTGTAACCTTTAGTAGCCTTAACTTCCCAGCCTGTCAAAGTACCATCGGTATATTCGTACTTAGGCTCGCCTTTAGCAGGTTTTTTTACTTTGATTTGTGTGTTGCCTGTAGTTTTTGCAATTACATCGATATACAAACCGTCAAGCATACCAAGCAAACCATCAACGACAGGCTCTAGCACAGTTTTAAGGTTAGCATCAACACCACTAATCAAACTAGCTACAGTATCAATCAATGACTCGAAAGTTATAGTAAAGCTATAGTCAACGTCATAAGTTTTGCCGTTTTTGATAGGGTCGATTGTTACACCTTTAGTCTCGTCAACCAACATACCAAGAACAAGCATTACAACTTCCTGAGCTTGGTCGATTGTGCTTGCAGCATTACCGCCGTTAATCAAACCGATAGCAGGCAAAGATAACTCTGTCGACTTATAATATGTATCATTCAACGCACCAATGTTAACATAAAGAGCATTGCTGTTAATAATTAAGTCAACAAGATTTTTATTGTCTCCCTCTTTGTTTTTATCAATTATTGCCAAACGCAAAACTTCTTCATCACTCTTGTTTTTCAAGCCTGCTTGCAAAATAAATGACAAATTGGTTTTTTGCGAATTTTTTGCATTTTTAATATCAAGTTTTAGGTCAAGACCTAAAGTGTTAATTTTGTCTTGCACTTTTCAACGATTTTTATCATAATTTTTGGGCAAAGTTATCCACAATTTTAATAATTCCACACTTTCTTTATAACCATAATTTTTAGCCGATTAATTTAATAAATCAAGCAAAACAGGCAATTTTTGGCATAAAATTAAAAGCCCTACCATTTACGTCAAGGCTTTTACTATAAAAATTTTTAAAATTTTATTTTTAATATATATAATATAAATACGTTTTAAATTATCAATTTTATAGCCATAATTTTAGCAAATTTATCGCTAGTATACATTTTAAAGCGAAATTGTAAAAAAAATTGCTTTGACTATAAAAAGTCAAAGCAGTGTTTTTGCTATTTTTCGCCTCATGCCAATCATAAAATCTTTACTTTTACTAGGTTAGAAAGGCAGTCCAAAAGCGATTGTTTTAATTGATTTTTTTCTATTATCAGCTCGGATGCACCCTCTGCAATAATGGTATTGATAAGGTTAAAATCTTCGTTTTCGTGCAGTTTGATATGCTCCACCATAAGTCCGTCTGTAACATTAGCAAGCAATATGTCTGGGTACTGTGCCAAAAATAAACTTTTATTGGTGTTCCTGTTGCTAAGCATAAAGTTTGTTACATTGTAAATATCCTCGTCCGACTCCCCCAAAGTAAGTATTTGAGCTATGCTTTCAAGCTCTTCCCAATCCTCACGCATATTGTTAAGTTTAAAGTCAAAAGTGCCCTCTACGGAAATATTATCCTCTCCTTTTATAACCGAGATAACGTCGTCAACCTCTCCTTGCAAATCAAAATACAAAAGTGCGGAAATACAGGCAACATTTGCATAAGTAAATTCGATTTTGTCACACGCAGCAATAATGGCAGGATATTTATGCGACAAAATTATAGCTTTTGCCAAAATAGTCAAAAAGCTTTCAAAAAGTTCGCTATCTACATCCACTGACAAGCTGTTAAAAAGCTCGGACGGCTTGAGCTTAAATTTAATCCCGCAACCTGCAAAATTATCTACTAAATAATCCAAAGCAAGGATATTGTTTTTATTTATTATCACTTTTTTTATCATAACAACCTCGCTTATAGTTTATGCTAACAAGACACATATAAATTACTTTTATCACAAAAAATATTCCACATATTGACATTTTGTAGCAAGTAGTATATAATTAATTGATAAAGCAAATTTAATAAATTTTGAGCAAATTTGCATTTTGATTTTGACACTATCGTTTTAATCGGAAATTTTTTTAATTTCCCTGCAAAAATCGGTATTAAATCGAAATTTTTAAACTAAATACATTTTAAGGAGCATGGTATGCTAAACAGTTATAAATTTAAAATCAGCTATTTGAACGAAGACAAATTGTACGCAAGCAGCAACCCAAAAACAGGTCATTACGTTATCGATATTACCGATAAGGATAATAGCGTGGCCTTTTGCTTACGTAACACTGTTAAAATGGAACACCTAAAATTCACTTTGGAGTTCGACTATGATTTTGCCGAAAATGCAAAGTTTTTTGCAAATGGATATCAATCTTGGTCTTACAGTCGCGAATATGGCAAGGCGGATATACAAAAAGGCTTGAACTACTTTGCTAAAAATGTGGAGTACTTTACCAAAGGCAGCCGCAGTGGCGACTATAGCTTTGCGCTTTATAACAACAAAGTAGGGTTTTTCCATAGCTTTTCTTACGGATATATTAGGAACGGCAATACCCTTGACTTGTTTGGCTCCTTGTGCGAAAAAACAGGCTTTACCATAATCTATGCGGATATGGTAAACAACAAAATCATTATCGAAAAAGATTTGGAAGGCTTGACCCTAAAAGCAGGTAAAACTTACGAAGTTATGAATATCTTTTATTGCAAGGACGAGTACGATACTGCTTTTGATAAGTATTTTAGAACGCTTGATATCCCTACCCCACGTATTAAACAAAAGGTAGGCTACACAAGTTGGTACAACTACTACAACAAAATCAACCAAGATATTATCGACCGCGATTTGGAAAGTCTTTCAAAAGGTCCTGTTAAAATGGACATTTTCCAAGTGGATGACGGCTATCAAACAGCTGTGGGCGATTGGCTATCCGTGGATAGTGTTAAGTTCCCTCAAGGCATGGCTAAAGTTGCGGAGTCCATACACAGTAAGGATATGCTTGCAGGCATTTGGCTTGCACCTTTCAATGCACAACGTTCATCCAAAATCGCTCACGAGCATAAAGATTGGCTAATAAATGACGATAAAAATTATCACTATGTGGCAGGTATAAATTGGGGCGGTTACTATACTTTGGACTTTTATAACCCCGAGGTACGCGAGTATATCAAAAAAGTATTTAACACTGTGCTAAATGAGTGGAAATACGATATGGTTAAACTTGACTTTTTATTTTCCGTTGCCATTATCCCTTACGGCAACAGGACAAGAGGTCAAATCATGTGCGAGGCAGTAGACTTTTTGCGTGAGTGCTGCGGGCTTAAGCTTATGCTTGGCTGCGGTGTTCCGTTATTCCCTGCTTTTGGCAAGTTCGACTTTTGCAGAATCGGTGCCGACCAAGCTTTAAGCTGGGTTAAAAATAACTACTTTACTACTTATAATAATGAGATTGTTTCTACACCTAACGCAGTTACAAACTCTATTTTCCGTCGTCATTTGGATGGCAGAGCTTTTTGCAATGACCCTGACGTATTTTTGCTAAGAGATACTAACATAAAAACTACTTTTGAACAACGTAAATTGCTTGCAAAGCTAAACAAAATTTTTGGCAACCTTTTGTTTATGAGTGATAATATAGGCGATTATAACGAGGCTCAAACAGCAGTGTTTAAGGACACTTTGGACGGCGCAAAAAAGAAAGTTATTTCCGCAGAATATACCGCTCAAGATATTATACAAATCAAATATATTGAAAACGAAAAGGAATACAATTTGACATTTAATATCGATACAGGTGCAATTTTAAGCGGCAGCATAGACTAAGTATAAATTTGCAAAAACCACTCAAAAATCGAGACTAAACAAAAATATTTACTAAAAACAATAAAAAAGTTGTGTGTTACCGATATTTTAATTCAAAATCTTGTAATACATATATAATGTAATCAATAATATGTTTGGAGTGAATATATATGATTACATTAGCACAAATTCGTGAAAGATTAATACAAGAAATTAAAGTAAGTGGTATGACATACACTGATATAGCAAATAAGCTAAACATTTCTCGGTCATCTATTTCGCACTTTGTTAGAGGAGATATTTTACCTGCATTAGATACTTTGGCAAATCTATGTCAAATTTTAGATTTGGGCACCGATTATATACTATGTCAAGATATTAAAGATAGCAAAAACTAAATAATTTTTTTACTTTAATTATATTAAATCAAACAAAAAATACTTGCTATTTAAAGCAAGTATTTTTTATGTCGTTTTCTATTTTTCAGCAACAAGTATATTTCGAATTTCGGTAAGTTCGTCAAGTATTTTATCCAAACATTGCTCGGTATTCAGTTTGTCATTATTAACTGCTCTTTTAGTAAAATTAGTACAAACATTATTTTTAAATATGTGTTCGTGTTTTTTATAACACCAACCAAATTTGCTCAAAACATACCTATCTACCTCTTTTGTATAATAAGCTGCAAAATGTTCGCATTTTGAACAATTTGTATTTTTACATTCTTCCATAAAAATTTTTTCCATCTTATTTATCCTTTTGAAATCTTCCCACTAAAATATTAAACAACGCCGTGAGACACCGATTGTAAGATTACTTATATTTATTCTCAAAACAATCGCAACTATTTTCTAAATACATTTTTTTATCATACCGAAAACACACACCATAAAATGTTTTTTCATATCTCCTACCGGTCTTAAAATAAATGCGATTAAAATATTGGCAATTTATACACATTTTCAGCAATGCACAATTATTACGTAATATTTTTTTTATTTTATTCATTCTTATTCCTTTTAACACAAAGCAATAGCTTACAAATAAACTATAGTAAAATATCTTGAGTTTTATAAAGAAATTTTAAATTTTTGATACTTATATTATATTTATAAAAAACTAAAGCGTGATTGATAGTCACGTATTAATTATTTTGTGATTATTAGTCATAAAATATTAGTAAATAAACACACTTTTAGAAAGGTATATTTATGATAACAATAGCAGAAATACAAAATAGAATTATAAAATCGATAAAAGAAAGTGGAATGACCTACACAGAAATTGCAAACAAATTAAACATATCTCGGTCATCTATTTCGCACTTTGTTAGGGGCGATATTTTGCCTGCATTAGATACTCTTGCTAATTTATGCAATTTACTTGATATTGATGCAAATTACGTACTTTGTTTAGATACTACATTTAACAATTTTATGTAAAATTAAAATTTCAATAACTTTCTATAAGCTCATTATACTTGACTAATAGTCAAAAGTCAAGCATTTCGTGATTATTAATCATAAACTATTAATGTTATAACTTTAGGAGTAAATATGATAAGGCTATCTCAAATACGTTTAAGATTGATTAAATCAATCAAAGAAAGCGGTTTATCACAAACCGAAATAGCTAACAAATTAAATATTTCTGTTTCTTCAATATCCCATATGTTAAAAGGCGATATAATGCCTGCATTAGATACCCTTGCTAATTTATGTCAAATTTTAGACTTGGACACCGATTATATCTTATGTCAAGATATTAAAGATTAAAAATTAAAAATTAAAACTTATTCAAACACCAAAAAAACGGCAATTTCTTGCCGCTTTTTTTGTTGTTATTGCTGTTAAGCTTAAAAATTACTTTTTAGCAGGAGCTTTTTTTGCTGTAGTTTTACTTGCAGTTTTAGCTGTAGTTGTTTTTGCAGCTGCATTTTTTGCATAGTATGCTCTTGCACATGGAAAATCTTTTTCCTTATCGCATTTATCACAATAACCATAAGTACCGCACATATCTGTACCACTCTCGCTGTCATTCCATTTAATTATATCTAGTTCAGATTGCTTAGACTCTAATTGTTTAGCTGTAGCCATTTCTATCACCTCGATTTTTTTATTATACTTTTAGGATAGCACTATCACAAAAAAATGTCAAACAATATCAACATTTTATCAAAAATAACTTAAATTTATTAAAATTTCCCATTTTATAACCATTGATTATACAGCATACAAAAAGCAGATAAATCTGTATAATTTATCTGCTTTTTTAATGTACTTATTTTGTTAAAGTAGCTTTGATTCTTCTTACGCCTGCGCTTGAAGATTGCTCTTTTACAATCTTAAATTTGCCAAGGTCGCCTGTGTTTTTAGCGTGAGGTCCACCGCAAATTTCCTTGGAAACATCGCCTATAGTGTATACCTTTACTTTTTCGGAATACTTGGAGTCAAACACACCGATAGCACCCTGTTGCTTTGCCTCCTCAACAGTCATCTCGGTGCAAACAATGTCTATTTTTTTGTCAATAACGCTGTTTACCATATCTTCCACTGCTTGTTTTTCCTGCTCGGTCAAAGGTCTTTCAAAGTTAAAGTCAAACCTCAATCTTTCAGCGGTTATATTGCTACCTTTTTGTTGAATATTGTCGTCGTTAAGTACTTTTTTAAGGCAAGCATTCATGATATGGGTTGCAGTGTGCAAGTTGGTTGTTGCCTCGCCATTATCCGCCAAACCGCCTTTAAATTTTTGTTCAGCACCTTTTTGTGACTTAAGTTGGTGTTCGCTAAAAGCTTTGTGATAGCCGTCAATGTCAACGTCAAAGCCTTTTTCCTTGCAAATTTCTATTGTCATTTCAAGCGGAAAACCAAAAGTATCGTAAAGTCTAAACGCAGTTTTGCCGTTTAACATATTGTTTTGCATATATTTCATAACTTTTTCGATTTCTTTCAAACCGTTTTCGATTGTTTTACTAAATCTTTCAATTTCCTTTTCAAGTTCGCTTATAATTTTGTCAGCATTTCTGCCAAGTTCATTGTAAATATCCTTGTATTTTTCCACAAAAGCCTTAGATACTTTCAAAATTCCGTCTTGTGGCATACTTATTACTCTTGCAAACCTTACTGCTCTGCGGATAAGACGTCTAAGCACATAACCTTGGTCAACATTTGATGGTGTAATGCCTTTATCATCGCCCAAAATAAATGTTGCAGTACGGATATGGTCTGCAATAATACGCATAGCCCTTGTGGTTTCGTCATCTTGCAAATAATTTTTGCCCGATAAGCTTTCTATCAATTTTATAATATCGCTGAAAAAGTCTGTTTCGTACACGCTTGCAACGCCGTTTAACATGCAAATTGTTCTTTCCAAGCCCATTCCTGTATCAACGTTCTTTTGTTTTAACGGCTCAAATTTGCCCTCGGCAGTTTTGTTGTATTCCATAAATACGTTATTCCAAATTTCTACATACTTGCCGCAATCGCAGGCAGGCGAACAATTATCCGAGCATTTTGGTTTGCCTGTATCTATAAATATTTCGGTATCGCCGCCGCAAGGTCCTGTTTGACCTGCCGGTCCCCACCAATTATGTTTTTTAGGCAAATAGTAAATAGCATCTCTGCTTATGCCCAACTCCGCCCAAATATTTGCGGAAACCTCGTCCCTAGGTGCATCCTCGTCGCCTTCAAAAACGGTAACGGCAATTTTAGAGGCAGGAATTTCAAGCACTTTTGTCAAAAACTCGTAACTCCAACTGATACTCTCCTTTTTAAAATAATCGCCCAAAGACCAATTCCCCAACATTTCAAAAAAAGTGCAGTGTGTGCTGTCGCCCACTTCGTCGATATCTCCCGTTCTTACGCATTTTTGGACGTCGCAAAGTCTTGTGCCTTGTGGGTGTTTTTGCCCCAACAAATATGGTACTAACGGGTGCATACCCGCAGTTGTAAACAAAACGGTTGGGTCATTTTCCGGTATTAACGAACTGCTGTCTATTATACTATGATTTTTGCTTTTAAAAAAATTTAAATAAGCGTCGCGAAGCTCATACGAAGTCATTTTTTTCATATTATTTCTCCTTTATAAGTAACTGATAAATTATTGTACAAAACCGCTGTAACAACAAAGCTTTGTTTATTTTTAAATGTATTTATTCGTAAAACAATATATCCGCATAGTTAGGATATGGTGCTAAATCTTTAGGCAATAGTTTTTCCGCAATGTCCACATTTACCCTTACTTTTTCCATTAGAGGGACAACTTGGTCACGCAACAAAATTGCTTTTTTCTTGCTTGTATTGGCTCGCATTGCTTGCGAATGTATCCTTTCAAGCTCCATCATGCAGCTGTAAATATTGTCTAGCAACGGTACAAATGTAGAAAGCAATTTGCCCTCTGTACTGCTTAGTTTTTTGTCGCCCGAAACAGTGTTCAATGCGTTTATGGTTTGAGCAAGCTTGTTCTTATACTCGATAATCGCAGGTATCATATCGTGCTTAACCATCATTAACATTGTTCGAGCCTCGATATTTATAACCTTATTGTATACGTCAAGGTAAATTTCTCTTCTTGATTGCAACTCTACTTCGCTCATAACCTTGTGTTTGCCAAACAGTTCAACACTTTTTGGTGTAGTCAAACTTTCGTAAGCATCAATGCAGTTAGTTATATTGTTTAAACCGCGTTTTTTAGCCTCTCTCAGCCATTCTTTTGAGTAGTTGTTGCCGTTAAATATTACCCTTTTATGCTCTTCATAAAGACGTTTTATAATTTCAACAACTTTGTTTTGTCTTTCGCTTTCGTTCACGCTTTCAAGTTCGTTAGCTATCCTTGCAAACATTTCCGCAACAATGGTATTTATTGTGGTGTTTGGGTTGGAAAGTGTCGCCGACGAGCCAACCATCCTAAACTCAAACTTATTGCCTGTAAAAGCAAAAGGGCTTGTCCTATTGCGGTCACTTGTATCTTTGCTCAACTCCGCAAGATAATTTACACCTGTATCTATAAATTGTTTTTGTGCAACATCGCTGCTGTTACCCGCAACAAAATTGTCAATCACGTTTTGCAAATCGTCTCCTATATAAACTGAGATTATGCTTGGTGGTGCTTCGTGTCCGCCTAATCTATGCTCGTTGCCGGGATTAGATGCGCTTGTTCTTATCAAATCCGCATACTCGTCCACACCCGCAATAACCGCCGTAATAGCTAACAAAAACAATGTGTTGCTGCTTGGATTTTTACCCGGTTTTAAAAGGTTAAGTCCCGTATCCGTCAAAACCGACCAATTATTGTGTTTGCCACTGCCATTTACGTTTGCAAAAGGCTTTTCGTGCAATAAGCATACCAAACCGAATTTTTCCGCAACTTTTTTCATTGTATCCATAATAATTTGGTTTTGGTCAGTTGCTATGTTTGAGGTGCAAAATATAGGTGCAAGCTCGTGCTGACATGGTGCGGCCTCGTTATGTTGAGTTTTTGCCGTTATACCCAACTTCCAAAGTTCGTCATTCAACTCCGCCATAAAATTGGCAACTCTTGTTTTTATACTTGCATAGTATTGGTCGTTTTGTTCCTGACCTTTAGGTGCGTTGCTACCAAACAATGTCCTGCCTGTAAACTTCAAGTCAGGTCGCAAATCGTAGTGCTTTTTGTCAATCAAAAAATATTCTTGCTCGCCACCGACATTTGCCGTAACCTTGTTTACGTCATTGTAGCCAAGCAAGTGCATTAGCCTTACACCCTCGCGGTTAAGTGCCTCCATACTTCTAAGTAACGGAGTTTTTTTGTCAAGTGCCTCTCCATTATAACTGCAAAATGCAGTCGGAATATAAAGTATAGCTCTGTCATTTGCTATTTTTTTGATAAATGCAGGGGAGGAACAATCCCAAACCGTATATCCTCTTGCTTCGAACACCGCTCTTATTCCGCCGCTCGGAAAACTTGAGGCATCCGCCTCGCCTTTAGACAAGTTTTTGCCTGTAAACTCCAAAATAGTTTTACCATGCTTATCAATGCTTATAAAGCTGTCGTGTTTTTCCGCAGTAGCACCCGTCAAAGGTTGAAACCAATGGGTGTAGTGAGTTGCACCATTGTTCATTGCCCACTCTTTCATAGCTTCCGCCACTCTGTTTGCCAAATCCAACCCTAAGCTTTTGCCCGAATCGATAACTTCCCTCAATTCCTTATATGTATCAAGAGACATATACTCTTGCATAACTTCGTCATTAAATACATTCTCTCCAAAATAATCGGTTATCCTTTTTGTAGTACTTTCCATATAGCCCTCTTAATTTTTCAAACTGTTAACAAACTGCAATGCAGAATAATTTAGCGGAACACCTTTCATAGTTACCAATGCAAACGCCCTTTTCGGCATTTCAAAATTGATTGGAACTTTATGAAGTATACCTTGCGATACATCTTGCTCCACAATAGACTTAGGTGCACAAGTTATGCCTAGCCCAACCCTTGCCATATCTAGCATTAAGTCAAGGCTGCCAAGCTCCAACATAGGATTTAAAGTCACACCGAACTTGTTAAAATGTTCGTCTATAACTCGTCTTGTATTGCTAAGTTTTTCAAGCATAATAAGCGGCTCGTTTGCAATTTCCTCCGCAGATAACGGCTCGTTGTATCTTGTTATCCAATCGCTGTTGCACACAAAAACATCTTCGGTATCCACAACGTTTGAAAAATCAAGCAAGTCATCCTCCAAAGGCACATTTACAAAGCCGATATCAACTTTTCCGCTTTTTAACAAATTAACCGTTTCACCTGTAGTTCTGTTTGTAACCTTAACGCTTATATCGGGATATTTGTTAATAAAGTTTTTGATATAAGGTAGCAAAAAGTGTTTTGTGATTGTATCAGACGCACCTATTTTGATTTCTCCGTAAGTTAACTCCTTAAGTTGACTAAACTTTTTCTCCGCTTTATCAATCAGTTGATTTGCTTCCTTAATATAGTCATAAATCATTTTGCCCTCATAAGTCAGTTCCATACCCTTGCTGGTACGTTTGAACAGCCTACCACCTATTTGTGTTTCAAGCTGTTTGATGGATTGGCTGACAGCAGGTTGGGAAATATACAACTCTCCCGCAGCTTTTGTAATGCTGCCCGTAGATGCAACCATATAAAAAATCCTGTATAATTCGTAGTTGATAAAGCTCATTTATGTTATCTCCTTATGCTAATCTCTAGTTTATTTTCGTTTATTACATATATAATAATTAATAATTATAAAAAAATCAATTATTTTAAATCACTTTTTTAAAAAAATGTATATACAAAACCAATGGTTTTAATTTTCCATACTATTTTTGAGCATTTTAATGGTTGAACGCTTAAATAGCATCGAATAGTTGATTAAACACACTAGTGCAACCACACCCAAAGTAAATATAACAGCTATTGCAAATGTTATTAAAAAGTTTGCCCAACCAAAAAATACGCCTACACCAACCATACTCGACAGCAAATAGTCAAGCAAAAATACAAGTCCGTAGCTTAGGCAATATGCGATTACGGCGGCAAACATGGACAAAATAAACATTTCGCAAAACATAGTTGTAAATAGTTTTTGCTTATCCATACCATACACTTGCATTATCGCGTAAAAATTATTCTTTTTCTTCATCATAAACTGCATACTGTACAAAATATTAAGCACCAACGCACCGATAATTCCCAAACCTACAGTCGCCATAATTCCGTTTAAAATACTGCTTATTATTTTTACCGTAGTTGCCATTGACAAACCGTAATGACTGCCTAAAGATATGCTCTTTAAATTAAAAATCTTCAAATCACGTACGCTATCTACAATTTTATCGTCAAGCTTTGCCTCTTTTAAATACAGCTTAGTTTGATATTTTATATTGGCTTTGTTGTTTTTTAAAAAATAATCTTGAAATAGTGCACTGTTATTGTTTGCAATAAAATGTTGGTCTATGGTATTTGTAAGTTCGTAGAAATGCATATTCATTATTCCAACAACGGTAAAAGAATAGCTGTCTCCGCCTATGATTAGATTTAGAGTTTTGTTAAGGATAGTGCCGTCCAATTCAAATTCCTGCAAAAAATACTCGCTAACGATAATCTCGTTATCGCTTACACTGTCTTTACCTAAAAGCAAGCACTTATCCCCTTTAAACCTAAAGTCAAGCTCTTCCTCGTGATGAGGTTGAACTATTTTTTGATTGTTGCCGACAAAGGCAAAATCGCCGTAATGCAAATTATTAACGTAAGGGTCAATACCTATTTGCAAATTCCCGTCATAATAGTCATGGTCACATACGCAGTTTTTGCCGTCTATATCAATACTTATCCCACGCAAGTTTTTTACATTTCTGCAAATAGCCACCTCGGCAACATTGCTTATTCCGTCAATATTTTTTACCTGTTGCAATTTTTGATTGCTAAGCGGAAGAGTTGTTTCGATGATTATATTGTGTGCGGAGCGATAAGATTTTGTTATCCTTTCCGTCTCGTCCCCAAGTGCGACCGAATATGCCGTAAAAATGCACATGATGACAACCATCGCCAAAATTGACAACACAACTTTTGCCGATGACCATTTTCTTGCCATTATGTTTTTCCACGCAATTAGCATATTAGTCCTCCTCCGAAATATTTCTGCTTGGAGCAGTTTTTTCCATAATCAACCATTTAACCAGCATTAGAGATATAATTATCAAATAACATATCCCGAATACACCCAAAACTACCCAATAATTTATGCCGATTGCAAACGGATAGCCTATATACGCACAATATAGCGATACAAAATAGTTATATAAAGGCAAAGTCATCCAGCTTACAACGCAAACTATTGTAATAAGCAATATAAAAATCATAAAATATGCAGCCATTATGCGGAAAGTGTCAGTCCCCAAAATGCGCAACAAACTGATGTGCTTTATATTTTGCGAAATTATCATATTTATAAAGTTAAGCATGATAATAATACCGCATATAATCATAATTATGCCCACTATCATACAAATAACCTGAGTATTTTTTACCTGTGCTATCATTGCAAAAGCCGTGCCCTCGGACAGCGAATAGTCTTTGTATAAAGTATTGTACACTTCATACAGTTTATCTATCTTTCCCACAACTCCGTACGCATTAAACGACGTATTACTTTCAAACAAAATTTTTTTAGCGGAAAGCTCAGTCAAAAAACACAAATAATCATTTACCAAATTACTGCCGCTTTGTGATACGACATAGTCTTTCAATTTTGTGCTGTTAAAAATGCCTTGCACTTCTAGTTCTATAATTTCCGAGCCGAATTTATAATTCAAAATATTACCGACCTCAATGCCCAATTTCAATGCCGCTTTATCCGATAGCCAAATGCCCTCTTTGTCAAAAGACCAAACCTCTCCGCAGTTTTCTCCATCAAAAAATTGACTGTATATTTCGGGGTTATGCTCATTTTCGGAAAGCAAAATATTGTTGTAGTATTTTGTTACCACGCTACCCATTATTTCCTGTTCGTCATAAGGCATTTGCTCTTTATCCCCATATATTAAGGAATAATTTTTGCAAGCGATATCCATTTCCGCAGTAAAGGAAATAAAGTACTTGCTGCTGTTTTCGTAAAGTTCTTTATCCGCATTAGAAATATGCACACCTATGGTATCATGCATATACTCTTCGTAATAATTGTAAAAATTGCTTGGAAGAGCCGTTGCAATATTGCACAAAGTAAAGGCACTCATAAATAAAATAAGTGTCACAATTATTGCGATTAAAACTTTTATTTTGTTTTTAATAAGTTCGCTAATTGCAAGTTTTATTGTAAAATTCATAATCCCTTTATACTACGCATTATTATCTCATTATATTTTTTATTGTAACACATTTATATATAAATAACAATAATAACGCATAAAAAAATAAAAATTTTTGTAATATAACAAATCACAAAATATACCATTATACAAACACCTTTTGCACTGTTTAAAAGGCGAAAAATTGCAAATACATATTGTAGGGGGATATTATGAAAAATATTAATGTTAAAGAAGTTACCGATGCTTGGAAATCCGACAAAGGTTTTGACCCGACAGGCAGTTATACAGGCAAAACAGACAAAGGCGACACACCTATCCAAGATGCGGACGACTTATAAAAATAAGGGGATAACTCCCCTTGTTTTTAGTTTATAATCATTGTTTGTTTACAATACTAAAGATTTTTATTTGTTGCTTGAAATTAATTCATGTATTTACATAAAATTATAATTTTATTGAAACATACTATTTGCTTGAATCGATAAGCATTTCGCCTGTTTGTGCATTTTGATAATAAATAAAATAACCACGATTTTCGTTATCTTTTTCGGATATTTTAAGCCATTCGCCAAACTTTAAATTTTCCGTATCTATTTGGCTAAAATCTTCATACGGTATTGCATAAGCAATGATAGACGGTACATTATCTTCAAATATTACGCCTACGCTGTAATCGTAATCCCCGTTGACTTTTACCCATTTAGACCCCCAAACTTTATTTTCCAATTCTTCATTTTTAGGGTGAGAATTTAAAAATTTATCCAAATTCTCTTTTATCTGCGAATAATAATTATCGCTGTTTGCATTTTTGTTTAAATTTTGCATAATAAAATCCACTCCGCTATCTATGTCATCGTCTTTGCTTAAAATTATCTCTTGGATATTATTTTCATTTTCGCAAGAATTTTTTATCACATAGTTTTCTCGTCCGATATCCATGTCGTTATCTAATGTCATATTAACATTAATATACTCCAAGTTATTGCTCACAAACTCATAGTCCGTTTCTTTTTCCGCAGTCAAAGTTTCTTGTTTTTGCAAATTAATATCGATTTTTGGTTGATTTTCTGTGTTATCACAATCCTCTATAATCATATCGTTTTGAGTGAAATGTTTTGTTTCGGTCATTGCTTTTACATTCTTTTCAGTCTCTTTTTTGCATAACATTTTATCATTTATTACCTTATCTTCACTAGCTTTTTTAATTTCAAACTCACACTCTATACTGTCTGCAACTTTAGTGTGCTTAGGCAACTTATTATACTCTAACATTATTTTGTTCACATTCGCTTTACCTTGCAAACTGCCGTTTCCTAAAATTTTATCCTTATCCCCTAACAAAACAATATCTTTAGCATTGTATCCTACAATACTTACACCAAAATCTCGTTTGTCAATAACTTTGATTGTAATTCCGTCAAATAAGATAACTTTATCTATTGTATCAAAACCATCTCCGACAAAGTGCATTTTGCTGTCAATTTTTACCATTCCTTTTAAATTACCTTTTATAACAAATATTTTCATACTTCACCTCAAAAAAGTATATGCACATGCAGGTAAAAATAAAACATATTATTTTGGGTATTTGTTATATTTTCTATATAACAAAACAAGGTCAAAATTTGGCCTTGTTTTGTTTGTACTGATTATGTTTTTTATCAAAAGAATAAGTCCATTGTAAGCAATTTATCCACAACATTTCTTAC